>MHGF01000023.1 GCA_001805445.1 Omnitrophica WOR_2 bacterium GWF2_43_52 | reverse complement strand
GCAAAAATTGGGGCTCAAGAGGCGCTCCAGGGGAAGGTTTTCGAAACAACTCCTCTGCCCTTTTGTGTCAAAATCGCTGATTGACTCCGCTTTTCGTAATCAGAAAAGGATTTTGCAAAATTTCCTTTTGAGGCATATGCATTTCCTCGATGGACGTAGGCTTCATAATAATTGGGATCGATTTGAATCGCAGTATTAAAATCAGAAATAGCCTGATCAAAATTATCCATAGATGCTCTGGTAACGCCTCTATTATTATTCGGCCTTGCTTTCCGGGGTGATTTCCTAACCGTATCATCCCACAAACTAAATTCGTCCTTCCAATCAAAGTTTCTGGTATAGGTTAAAGATGAATACCAATTAACTAATAGAACTAATATCAGAATCATAATTTTTAAGCTTTTTCTTCCAAGGAAATAATACAGACTGCTTGCCAGAAAGAAGCTAAAACCCACCATTGGCAAATAAAGCCTATGTTCAAAGATTACATCTTTAATAGGAACGATGCTTGATTCCGGTAGAATTGTCACAAAAAACCAAAAAATACCAAATGAGATTAATCTGAATCTGCAAAATATACGAATCACTACAATCAAAATTGTGATTAAAAATAAAAGGCTTACGAAAGTAGGCAAAACAAATAAATTGTCTGCAATAGGGTAATCATAATCCACATTTTGATATAAAGGCGCAAATAGAAGCCGAATGTAGGTAACTATTACTCTAAACTGAGTCAATAGATAGTGCCAAGGAGGAATATTTGCAATGGGTTCAGATATTCGCCTCATTTCTATAAAATCTGCCGACTTTGTCACGAACATGATAAAAGGTATAATGGAAAGGGCAAGAAAATAATATACTAATTGCTTCCGATTTATATCTTTTCCTGTCTTCAGGAAGCAGAATTCATATAATAAGATTGCGAATGGCAAAGTAATGGTCATCTCTTTTGAGAAAAAAGCCATGATTGTAAGCATAAGCGAACCGACAAAATAGAACATCCAAATAATCGAATTATTCCTATTATATTGTACCTGCCTCGATTTAACATATAAAACAAGTGAAAAGAGATAGAACAACGTGCCTAAAGAAGCTGCTCTTTGAATAATATAAGTAACTCCTTGAGTCTGAATCGGGTGCACTAAGAAAATTAAACCAATAAAGAAAGAAAGGAGTTTGGCATGTTTGCTAATTTCGTCATTTTTTATGAGCGGTGCCACAAAAGTTAACAGAGAAAGCCGCCAGACTAAAGCTGCCGATAATAAATGAACAATGAGATTAAATAAATGGTAACCAAAAACATTAAGCTTATGGAAATGATAGTTTATAGCAAGCGAAAGATAGGTAATGAATCGATTCGGCCAAAAATTCCAGATGGCGCTTAGATTAGCCAGATTCCTTATGCTAGAATTATTAATGATAGAATTCTTGTCATCAAATTGGAATGAGCTAAAAAAAGTATTGGAATAAATTAAGGTTCCCAGAAAAATAAATGTAACAATCACCAATAAATTATAATTTTTATTAATAAATTTACTTTGCATAAAAGTTAACTCTCGGTTTCTTATTATAAAATATTATACTATAAACAAAAGAGCGCCGCCTCAATTTTTCGACGGAAGGTACCTTCCGTCCTGTCCTTGAAGCAGCACCCTATCTCTCTTGGTGGAGCAGATGGGAGTCGAACCCACGGCCTTCGCAATGCGAATGCGACGCTCTCCCAACTGAGCTACTGCCCCATGAAGATAATTTTCGGTTCTTTCGTGAATTTTGTGGATATAGTGGTTTGCGAAACTAATAATTTTTTCGCTCAGGACGATTTTTTCACGGCAAAAGCCTCTCATAGTTTCGGCGACTGCGGAACTCGCCCCGCCGGACTCGTCGGGGCTCACACATCCTCGTCGTCCCGATATTGCTCCGATGATACTTAAAGAGCATCGGGATTCCCGAAACTATTCGGACTTTTTGCCTAAAATCGTCATTCGCTGCAAAAACGATTAGTTTCGTTATTGCTAGTGATTTTAACAATTCCCTTTTATTATCAAACAGTTACGCTGATTGCTCCACATTATTTACGAATGAACCTAATTTTATGATTATAAATTTAACACAAAAAGGCGGGATTTACAAGAATAATGAATTCCTTTAATGAATTGATTGGGCACGCGCGGCAACTGTTGTATTCAGGACTACCGCGGGATTGGTAACACTTTCGCCGGCGGTTGCATTACGCATTGCGGTCACCGATATAAAAACCCCTGAGGCATCCGGAGCGATAGTAAAATTACAAGCAGTAATATTCCTTGCCAAAATTTGCTGGGGCCCCCAATTGTTGTTACACCTAAATAAAGGCCCTGCGCCATTATTTAGGCAATTCTCCATAGCAATGGTATAGGTCGCGGAATTGTATCTATACGCCACCCAGTCATCATCGCTATAATCCTCATACGACGGAACCCATGGCGCTGAAGGATTATCTAATTGCCTTATTTCAATCTCAGGGCAAGGCGGCGTTATGCATGAAAAAGGATACACTAAGCCAGGGCTAAGGGTAAACCCGTATGCTGTGGTAATATTCTTTGCTATCATACCCACGATAGGGCTGATTTCATTTTGTATCCTCGCTTCGTAGTCAGAGGTTTTTAAGAAGTTACGCGAGGCGATATCTATTGCCGTAAGAGTCACTAATATCATGCCTATAAGAGTAATTGAAACAAGCAGCTCCATCAAGGTAAATCCAGCAAGGAATGATGCCGAGCCATGGCTGTGCCTCTCTAGTAAAGAAAGATTATGTTTTATATGCTTTTCCTTCATTTGCCTTTAGGAGCCAGAGAAAAAAACGAAAGGGTTTCCTTTTTTAGAGAAACCCCTTACGTTTCCTTCTATATTTTCTCTAACTGAGATTCTTTGTAAAAAGCCGTTGTTTTCAAGATTTCCTTCCCCTGCGCAGCTTCATTACTCCGGCTCTGTCCAGTTAAGCGTCATGGATACATTACGAAAAGAGGCATCATCAGGATTAGTCACGGTATAATTAAGCGTTCCATTCCAGGTGCTATTAAACCACACGGTTCCGCAAATATAGGGTTGCGTTGATCCTACACCCGCATAAAGTTCATTCGTGGATTGAGCCCAAGTATCCTGCCTTACAAAAGGCTTGAGTTCCTCAAACTTCTGACGGGCTACATTTACCGCGGCAATCCTGCGTTTTGCCCTCATGACATAGTTCTGGGCGGCAATAAAGCTGGCAAAAATTCCTGAAGCCCCAATAAGAATAATGAGCAACGATATGACAACTTCTACCAATGTTATGCCCTTGCGATTCAATTTTATCATATGTGATTAAGGCGGGCATATATTGGAAACACAAGTGCCTGAACATGTCGAAATGCATTGGGGATCGGCCAATGAGGCATTTATCCACCACACCCGCTCCCAACCCGTTCTTGCTGTTCTATTTGCCGTCGCATTAAAATCTGTTACAGGGGCGCCTATAGAAGTAATGTTAAAATCCCAAGCTTCGGAAGCTACGCTTAGTGTTAGGTTCTCATTCAAAGCATTTAAATCAACGGTACCGGAGGGTGGATAATACACTCCTATTTTCACCCTGTAGATTTTCTCCGCCGCTTGAATTAGCTTCAAGGTAACCTTTGCCTCCTTATCTAATGCCCGTTCCCTGGTCCTCACAAAACTAGGAATTGCCAGAAAAGACAATATCCCTATAATTATTAACACTACCAGAAGTTCAATTAAGGTAAAGCCTTTTAAAAAGCAAGGAATTACACTTTTTTCATTGTTACCAATAAGATTGCTTTTCACGATAATACCACTCCTCTTACACTTTTTATTTATTAACATATACTTATTAAGGGGCCGGCGGCTGCCTAGATGCAGTGTTAGACAGTATCATAACGCCTGTTTCGTTTACTGTTATATTATAATCGCCATAATTAGCATTTACTGCATTTTCTGTGGTTAAACGAGTAGCTGTAGCTACTGCTGCGGCAGTAGCGCCTAAGGTATAGCTAAAATATTTAGCGTTAGGGGTGGGATCATCCATATCCAAATCAGCAAAATCTGTCGTATAGCTACCAGGGTCGTACTCTAAATAATACCGTTTCTGGGAATCAAGGAGAAGGCCTAAATTAACCACTGCCTCTCTTTGACGGGAACGTTCCAACGCGCCCCAATACGAAGGGATGGCAAGAGCAGCCAAAACCCCAACGATTACCACAGTAATCATTATCTCTAATAAGGTAAACCCCATTAGAGAACTACGCTCTCTAACGGTATGCGCTGATGGAGATTTAATGCCACCATCAGCTTCTTTATTTTCACTACCGGCTTCGTCGGTGGCTTTCTCTATCGGGGTAAACGCCCTCTTTGTTCTCATACAAAATCCTTTTACGGAAAAACCTATTAAACCTATCCTGCGGGTGAATTTTATTCACCCGCAGGAAAAACATAACCACGCTTTTACAACTTATCCCTCTTGCTTATTGATAAATAACATGCTGTGTCCAAGTATCTGCGGTTTGGCCACCCAAGTCAGTAACAAGCTGGATACCATAGAGCATACCTGTTGGCGCACCGGGCCCCTTTCCACTCATGACACAACGCGTAGCGTTAATTGTAGTAGTGGTAGGGATACTCCCAGTTATTGAATAATTAAAGAAATAACTGGGATTGGTGCAGCCTGTGGTACCAATATTATTAGTAACAGGTATGCCTGTTGCGTTTGTCACCTGAGCTGAATAAGCACCTAGACTTAAATTCCCCAAAGCCTGATAATAGGTTAATGCCGCTTTACGAATGTGGCCGATACTTTCCCTGGCCTCAGCGCTTCTTGATTTTTCCATCACCCTGGCATACTGCGGCAATGCCAAAGCAGCCAATATGGCAATAATGACTACAACGGTAATAAGTTCAATGAGCGTAAAACCTTTTTTTATAACTCTGTTTTTCATTTTGATCTCCTTTCCTCCATCATAGATATGCTCTTATAACAATGACTATACCTCAACACTGAAACTCAGGAATTCACCTCCCCCCTTTCATATTTTAGCATTATACACAATGTTACTTTCCTCCGCTTACATTTGCTATCTGGAAAATAGGTAAGAACATCGAAATAACCATGCTTCCTATGACCAATCCCATAAACAGTATCATTACCGGCTCAAACATAGTGGCAATACGCGTAATTTGCGTTTCAAGGATTTCCGCGTAAAAAACCGCGATTTTCTTAAACATCTTATCCAACTCACCGATTTCTTCCCCTATGCTTACCATCTGCGTAACCATGCCCGGGAAAAAACCGGTTTGTTCCATTGGCTGCATCAGTGGCTTTCCCTCGCGCACCCCCTCCTTAACAGTTTTCACCACTGCTTCCATAATCACATTATCCGATGCCCTCTCTATTATTTCCAGGGCATAAATGATGGGAACCCCTGCCTCTAAGAGGGTATTCATGCTGGAACAGAATTTTTCTGTTTCACGCAGGCGGATAAATTCTCCCAGTAAAGGAAGCCTCAATTTAAGATTATCAAAGGCGCGCTTGCCATCACGCGTCTTAAGTGACATCCTTACACCATAAAGTATACCACCTATTCCTATAAAAACAAACCAAATTCTTTTTCTGATAATGTCACTTACAAAAATCAGGATTTGGGTAGGTTTGGGAAGGGTGATAGCTAAATCCTTAAAAATCACGCTAAACCTTGGGACTATAAAGACGAGAAAGAAACCAACCGCTAATAAAGCCACGAACATAAGGACGAGCGGGTAGAGCGCTGCTGACACGATTTTCCTTTTAAACGCGGCACGGCTTTCGAGATAGTGCGCCAGTTTATCTAATACCAAAGGCAGGTTCCCCGAGGCCTCCCCGGTTTCAACCATGCCTACCCAAAGATTAGAAAACACAGCGGGGTTTTTGGCAAGGGCGTCGCGAAAGCTAAAGCCGGATTCCACATCACGCTTAATAGCCTGGATTACGTCGTAAAATTTCTTTGAACCTGCTTGTTGCATAATGACATCTATGCTTCTTAGAAGCGGCACCCCTGAACCTATAGCAGTAGCTAACTGCCTTCCGAACATAATCAAATCGTCTTCCTTGATGCCATAGTGGCTGAATTTAACCTTCTTGAAAGCATGGATTTGCGGCGAAAGGCCGCTTTTGCCCCCCCCCTCTTTTCTTACACCGGTAATAATAAGGCCCCGCAATTGCAAACGAGCAACTAAGATATCGGCATTTTCCGCTTCTTCGCTTCCGACAACCACTCTCCCCGAAGGCTCTCTTGCCGTAAAGCTGAATTTATTCAATATCTCTCTCCTTAGCTTAAGGTAATAAAAATCACCCTTACTCTATGCCCGCCATTACCGATAACACTTCTTCGATAGAAGTCAATCCTTTTTCCACCTTCTTCATCCCGTTTTGCAGTAACGTCTCCATGCCTGCCTCTATGGCAACCTTGCGTATTTCCTGAAATGAAGCTCTCTTACCAATCAACTCCCTTATTTTTTTATCAATAACCATCATCTCGATAATCGGTATCCTGTTTTTATACCCGGCGTTGTTACACCGTAAACATCCCTTAGCCCTGTACACTAAATCAGCTTTGATCTTGAACTCCTGGGCTTCTTCCCTGGAAAGCTCATAGGCTTCTTTACATTCCATACAAAGCTTACGCACTAAACGCTGGGCAACTACAATCAATAACGACGGCATAAGAAGATACGGCTCTATCCCTATGTCAATCAGCCTCGTGACCGCAGAGGGAGCGTCATTGGTATGGAGGGTAGAAAGGACCAAATGGCCCGTAAGCGCTGAGCGAATGCATATCTCCGCTGTTTCCACATCCCGTATCTCTCCTACCAAAATGACATCGGGATCCTGCCTCAAAAATGAACGTAACGCTGAGGCAAAGGTAAGGCCTATTTCCGGTTTCGCCTGAACCTGGTTTATCCCATCCAAATGGTATTCAACCGGATCCTCAATAGTAATAATATTTTTTGTAGGATCCTTTACCTCGTTAAGGGCCGCGTATAACGTTGTCGTTTTTCCGGAACCTGTCGGGCCGGTCAACAATACCAATCCAAAAGGAGACGTTACCGCTTTCCGAAATTCTTCCGACTGCTTCTGCTCAAACCCTATTGACGTGAAATCCAGAGGGACCCTGGAACGGTCAAGGATCCTCATGACCGCCTTTTCTCCGTAGATGGTAGGAATTATTGAAATGCGCAGGTCTATAGCCCTGTCTTCAAGGCGCACGCTAAAAGCCCCATCTTGAGGAAGGCGCTTTTCCGCGATATCAAGACGCGCCAGTATTTTTATACGAGAAACAATAGCTAAATGCATATGCCGCGCCGGAGGAGGGATATCGTAAAGTTTTCCATCGACTCTATAGCGCAGGCGGATCTTATTACGATAAGGCTCTATATGGATATCCGACGCTTTTTCATCTATTGCCTGGCGGATAATCAATTCCACGAGCTTGATAACAGGGGCTTCCTCCGCGATAGCCGCGATACGATCCAGGCTTAAGGAGGTATCCATTGACTGTTCGGATTCCACCGCCATATCTTTCAGGCCATAACTCTGGTCTACCGCGCTCTTAAGCAAATTAGATTTACCATAAAAACCTTCGGCAACCTGCAGGATATCAGACCTTGTCCCAATAACCGTAATAATTTCACAGTTAGTCATTTTCCTTAAATTATCTAAAAGGGTAAGGTCTAAAGGATCAAAAAGCGCGCAGGTGAGAGTATTTAATTTTTTCGAAAGGGGCAAGACTATATTCTTTAACGCGAAATCCTTCGGGATAAGTTCTTCAAGCCTCTGGTCATACGCAGGCTGCAGCAGCCCGCTTTTACTTGATATATAGGGAATATTTAATTGCTTGCCTAAGGCATAGGCCAAGTCGTCTTCCTTAACGATATCCAACCGTATTAATATTTCACCAATTCGGCCGCCTTCCCTTGTTTGTACCAGGATTACTTTATCAAGCTGATCCTGAGTGATTAAGCCTTCCTTAATCAACATTTCGCCAAGCTTATAATAAACGTGATAGGCCATGATATTTTTTAAAAATGCTTACTTCTGGATAGGGAAGCTTAAAAATTTTATGCAACTCAATGATAGCGTGACAGGTTCTTTATTACCTTACTCATGAAGCGTATGCGTATAGAGAGCGCACCTATTGCGCTATATTTCTTGCCACGTCATGCGCTCCCAGTGCTTGCGCGATAATCTCGCTTCTGTTTGCGCTTGCAAAAACATCCTGCTGACGTTCACGAAGCATGCTGGGCATTGAGGTATTCATCCCCTTAAGAGAAGAATCCTTGATGATTTTTGGTGTGATAAAAACCAGTATTTCGCGATCCTTGGTTCCCGTAGTATCTTTATGGCGAAAGAGCGCGCCGACAATTGGGATATCGCCAAGGAACGCGGTTTTGGTCTTGGCAATGGCTTTTTTATTACGCAACAATCCACCGATAATCACTGTTTCCCCATCTTTTACCCGTACGGTAGATTTAATACTGCGCTCCTCGACATCTTTGGTACTTTGATTTCCGATCTGCAAGCCATTCACCGCTTCTCTTATCGTAGGCTGTATAATCATGGTAATTTCACCGGTAGTCATGCCCACCTGGGGGGTAACTTTTAAAGTCACCCCTGTATCCGCTCTTTCCGCTGAAGTAGTAGAGGTTGAAGATGACCCTTGGCCTTGGGTCGTGGTAATTGCGCCTATGGCTTCATTAGAACTTAATTTCAATTCAGCGGTCTCATTATTGAGCACAAAAAGCTTTGGCCGGGCAAGGAATTTGGTATCAGATGCCGACTTTAACAAATCAAGCGTCAAGGTTGAACCTATCAGGGTTAAGATCGAAGGGCCGAACTTTTTTGCGTTATACGCTGCTATATCCCAACCTTCACCCGGCCCGCCAAAGGTACCGCCTTCAGGATCAATGGTATAGCCCTCCCCTGAAACACCTTTACCTGGGCCCCAAGGAAACGTCGTTACGCGACTCCCAGGCACGGTAAGCTGAAGTGGAGAGGTAGGCCATTGGATGCCTAATTTATCGACCTGATTCTTATCCACATCCAAAACCTCTACTTCAATCATTATCTGAGGGATAGGAACATCAAGCTTGGCGATAATCTGCTCAATGAGCCCAAATTTACTCGGCATATCGGTAATAATCATGCTGTTAGTAAAAGGATCCTCGGAAATCTTTCCGTATTGGCTGATTACCTTGTCCAAAGCATCCTTAAGCCCGTTGAGGCTTTGGCCAGCGGAAACCCCTGAACCGCTCGTACCAGCCCCCCCGAGCCCCTGGTTAAGCCGCGAATTACCCACCCGGATATACTTCAGAAAATATATCCTCGTATCTAATTCTAATGTGGGCTGCCCCCAATCCTTCACCACGAATATACCGCTTTCTTCATCAAGAATATAGGTAAGATTATTGATTTTAAAAATTTTGTCCAGGGCATCCTTAAGCATCACATTATCTAAATAAAGCGTGATTTTTCTTTCAGCTACAGCCTCAGAGGCTATAAAATTCATCCCTGACTGCACAGAGAGCATCTTTAAAACATTCTTCAAAGAGGCATCCTGCAAATCCATGGTGATCACCACCTCAGGCCTATCCGCCAATAATTCCTCCGCGCTTACCTCCATTTGCGCATAGCTGTCTCTAAGATAACTACACGCAGCCAACAGAGCGCAAAGAAAAATACCTAAAAATTGGATATATGCCTTATTTGACATTCTTACCTCCTTGGGTAGATTTTAGAAGCTTTGACGGCGCGGGGGAAAAAAATTCCTGCTTCTCAAACAGCATTTCGACACCGTCCTTGGTAATATTCTTAATAAGAGCGCCATCCACGATATCGCCCACACGTAAAACTTTTCCCTTGATAATCGCCTGCGGCACAGGGCCCCCGGAAACCAGGCTTTCCACGATAATCACAGGAGGAGGCTTTGGCGCTTCCACAGGCGCTTCCTGTATTTTTTCTTCTGGCGGCTTATCTTCCGGGAGCTGGTCTTGAAAAGGGTCCCTCATCTCTTGGCCAGCATCATTGTGCTGAGAAAAAACAATTCCATGTTGCATGCTAAAACTGATGCATATCGCTAAAAAAACAATAATAAAATTTCTACGGGTATTTTCCTGTTTCATTATTTTTTCAGCGATAGCTCGCTTATCTTCAATACCGCTTTCAAAACATCTTTTTTAAGATTTTTATCGGTTTGCATTGGCCGAGATTCTTCTTTCCTCAAGGACATTTCCTCAATCCTGATGATTCCTGGTTGAGACTCTGCCGCACTGATAAAGCTCGCTATGCTAAAGTAATCAGCCTTCAGCTCCATCGCAAAAGAAGAAACCACATAAACCCCCATATCCTGTTGTTCCAGAGGGTCAAGGAGCAAAACTTTTACTTTATGAGCTGTTGCAAGTTGATTAAGAGAGTCTAAATTTAAAGAATTATTGCTCTTATCATAGGGATCGCTCATTTGAGTTTTCTTTTCATGCAAGCCTGCAACTTCCTTAGCCACGGCAATTTTCTGTTCTTCTTGGGCCATGGCGTTTTCAAATTGCCGGATTTTTCCATTCTGTTCTTTATTAAGTTTCCAGGCAAAAGAAGAACCCACTATAAGAATAAGAAGAGAAACCACCAGCTCTTTTCTTTTTAATATATTGTTTATAAAATCGTTTAAGGGTCCCTGGGCATCATTCATCAACTAATCTCACCTGAAATCTCAAAACCAGCCACCAAATTTTTCTCTCTATACATATTATTCACCGGCAATAACTTCATATTGGTAAGATTTTGAACGCTTTTTAACTTTCTATAGAAAGCGTTTATTATTTCTCGAGCTGTATCGCTGTCTTCTGAAAATACCGCACCTTTTATTACTATAGATTGACGGCTATTCGCGAAGGAAACAGTAATATCCTCAATCCATAAACCATTACTTACCGCATACGGAAAAACATTTAATAGAGAAGCAATCTTGGACCTGCTCTTCATCATCTTCTCGATGACAGCAATGGTTTCAGAAGATGCTGTTTTCTCATTTTGAATCGCATCGAGGCTGTAGTCTTTTAAGGAGGCAGGAAAAACAACTCGCACTTCTTTTTGCAGCTGTTTTAATTTAGCAGTAAATTCCTGTATAGTTACTTGAGGCATAAGGTATGCCGCGACGAGCGCTACTGCCATTAACACTAAGGGGGTCCTCACTGCATATATATCAAATGAAATAGCTTTTTCATGTTTGGGAGGCGCCTCTGAGATAATTTCCTTAATATGCCTTTTTTTCGCGAGGTTTATTCTTAAATTTAAAACAACCGTATCTTTTAAGGCAAGCGCATAGGCTTTCAGCATATCTAAATCCTGCAGGCTGTTTATTTCATTATCTTTTTCCAATACGACAGGTTCTACTTTTATTGATAAATCTTCGCTTAAACCCGTAATAAGCCCTTCCAGAAAAGGCAAGTTCTTGGACAAAAAGAGTATTTTTTCGATATTAGGTACCGTAAACTGTCTTCTATAGTAATCCAAGGAAACGCGTATTTCGTTTGCCAGGCGCCCCCTAAACGATAACTCATCTAAATCTGAACCTGCGGGAAGCTTTATCTCACGGCTAAAGATAGGAAAACCTTGGTCTATAATCGTCACTTCTGCTTCTAATCCGTGCGCGACAACCAGCGCAAAGGCAATCGTAGTATCCATCTGCTGGAGACAAGACAGAATCCTTAAAAGAGCAAGGCTTGCAGGCTCGACTGCCGAAACCGCTAATCCTGCTTCCTTCAAAGAAGCACAATGAGTATCCATGCTGTTTTTCGTTACGGCAACAAAGAGCACATCCATTTTCCCTAATTTTTTATTTTCACGATACTGATAATCAGAGGCTAAATCGTCTGTTCTAAAAGGAATGTATTTTTTAACCTCAAACTGTACTCCCATATTGAGTTCGGATTTACTGAGCATAATCATCTGAAAGCTGCGGATAAATTGCTCCTGGCCTGATAGCCCTAACAATACTTTCTTGGCCCTTATTTTATTGTTATACAGAGCCTCTTTGAGAACTTCTGCCTTTCTCTGCTGGGGAGGAACACCCTGATCGCTTATATCGGCAAAAGACAACCGTACTTGAGAAACTATATGTCTGCCTTCAACTTCTACCAAATTAATATGTTCACCGCAAGAATATACTCCTAATTTCCTGCCGCTCATTTTAAATAGTTTACTTACTATAGCAGCTATCTTCATATCTAACCACCTTACACTAATAGTATTTTACCTAGCATAACGATTTCTGATGCTTACTTTTAAGCCAATTATCGATTTCTCGACGGTCAAAACGCCACACCCCTCCTACCTTAATCCCGGAGATCTTCTTATCATGCAACCAATTGTATATTGTTTGGCGGCGCAGCTTTAGGTAACGGGCTAATTCATCCACATCCATTAATTGTGCCATTACAATCACTCCTAAAACAGTCAAAACTTAGCATAGTTTAGTCACTAAGATATTTGTATATCATAATAGACTTACTCTGTCAATAGTTATTTAAAGCTTACAATAGTATGTATTAATTTCTAATATATTATAATAGATTTACTTGTACATAAGGTAACTAAAAAAGCACACTCTATCTAAACGATTTGGCAAATTCATATAAGAAGCTCAAAGATAATATCTGGCGAATTTGTAACTGTCAAAATATTCTAGAGAATCTTATATAAGAGATTAGAATGAAATGAGTTGGAGGGTGCTGCTTTGAAAAGAAAAATAATTTTATGAGGAGACACTTAATAATTAAGCGTTACATTAATAGCCAACAGATACCGTAAGCCTGCGGGTACTTTTCGGCCCCGTCCCAGGAGCAGCTTCTATTGTTACGTTTGCTAAGAGATTATTAATAACAGGGATTGCAACAGGAGCAGTGGTATCGGTCCAGATAAAAAGACCGGATGGCATAATGAACCCCGGCTGTCTAAATTGTTGCAGCATAAAATTAAGCGCGGCTTCTGCGGTATAAAAGGCCCTGATGCGTTTTATCTGATACTCGGTAATACGCGCCTGTTGAGTCATTAAAACAAGAGAAATCCCCGCAATTATTGTCATAACCATTACAAAAACAAGTGTTACCGCAAGTATTATTCCTTTTCGGTTATGATAATACATCTGGTTATCTCCTTAAGGAAATTTTATAATTAGTGCCATCAGGGCTTAAGATAATATGGCCTTCCCTGGCTAACCATCCTAAGCTCATAAAAAGAATATCCTTGGACTTATCAAGCCCCGATACCAGCTGAGTAAAGCTTACCTCGCCATGCTGGTCTAGGTAATGCCAAATATCTCCCGCGGTAATACCAATTTCGGTAATCATTCCCCCTCCTTTTCGCTGACTACGCCTGCTGGTAAAAAGCCTGCAAGAATATCATCAGCTATTTGTCACCCTTAACCTATCCTCTTTTCGCTCATTTAAGCACGGCTTATACAGCAGGATATTCATAGCAGGACAGTGCTCTTGTGCTTTTTCTTAAAATATATCATATTACGGAATTTAAGCAAGCTAAATTATGGTTCATTCGTAAATAATGTGGAACAATTAGCGTAACTGTTTGATAATAAGGGGAATTGTTAAAATCACTAGCAATAGCGAAACTAATCGTTTTTGCAGCGAATGACGATTTTAGGCAAAAAGTCCGAATAGTTTCGGGAATCCCGATGCTCTCTAAGTATCATCGGAGCAATATCGGGACGACGAGGATGTGTGAGCCCCGACGAGTCCGGCGGGGCGAGTTCCGCAGTCGCCGAAACTATGAGAGGCTTTTTGACGTGAAAAAATCGTCCTGAGCGAAAAAATTATTAGTTTTGCAAACCACTATATCCACAAAATTCACGAAAGAACCTAAATTATACCATCAAGGCAACCTTTTCTTAACTACTGTCAAACACTGCATTAGTTCTACCGCGTTAACTCATCGTTAATAGCCGCTACTCTTTCTAACGCGAATTTAGACTCCTGGACCCCGAGCGCGGCCACCTTTTCATATTCCTCAAGCGCCCCCTGCCAATGCTCCTGACTTTCCAATATTTTAGCGCGACGCAGCAAACCTTTCACAAATAAAACAGAATCTTCGCTGATAGCCGAGTATGCATCAAGTGCTTCATCCGGGTTTCCCAACTCCTCTAAACACTCCCCAATCATACATTGAATCTGCGGTTTATCGGCTCCTTCTTTAAGAAGGCTCGCGCGGTAATAAAAAATGGCTTCGTCACAATTTCCCCGTGATTTATAAAAATCGCCAATCTTGCCATAAAACACCGCTTTATTTTCTTCTATTTTCTGAAAAAAATCCTTTGCCTCCCTATGCTTATCTTCATTTTCATAATTACACCCTAACATATAATAGGCGTTGTTTAACAAAGTAACCGGCGCTTTATTCTTGATAAGCTCAAGGAGATAGCGCCTGCTTTTGTCATAGTGCTTCTGGCTCTCATAATATTCAGCAAGCCGCAATAAGACAAAACCGGTTATTTCCGAATCCTGGTACTTTGAACGTAAAAGTTCCAGCCTTCGCAAGAATTCATCCTTGCTGCCGAGTAAATATAAACACTCCGTCATCTCAAATTCCGCCTGAGCCACAAGGCTCGTAGCAGCCCCTGTTGAGAGAATAGCCTTAAAAGTATCATAGGCTTCTTGAAATCTCCCCAAAGACTTAAGGCTTAATCCCTCAAGCATACCTGCCTGCGCGCGATAACTACTTGAAGGATAGCTATTCATAAATTCGTGTAAACACAAAACACTATCGGTAAACTCCCCTAACTCATAATAGGCTTTCCCTAAATAAAAAGCAGTATCTTCAAGAAGCGATGATTCCGGATAACGAGAGGAAAATGTTTTTAATAGCGCTATGGCCTGAGCATACCGTTTCAAACTGAGGAGATTAAGCCCCAAGCTGTATTCCGCATAATCGCACAACTGACAGGAAGGATGATTTTTAAGAATATCCTCTAAAAGAAGAACTGCTCGTTCCAGGTTCCCTATTTCTGATAAGACATCGGCTACCTTGATTAAGCGTGAAACTTTTGTCTTTTCATCCTTCGCGCTTTCTGCCAAAGAAAAAAATTCCTGCAACGCGTCATTTTGCTTCCCCGCTTTAAGATACGCCTTCGCCAAGCCATAATGGAGCCTTTCCATAAAAGCATCCTCACCCTCAGGCTTACTGAGGCTTTCCGCTTCTTTATAGCACGCGATTGCTCCCTCATAATTCTCCAACTGATACAGAACCTCCGCTTTCCCCAGGGATGCCTCAAAACGCGCTAAAGCATTCGTACTCTGGCTTATAATGGTCCCATACAATTCCAATGCCTGGGGAAGCTTTAAATCCATCTGTAGTGTTATCGCCTCGCCTAAGAGAGCATCCAGCCTCATTTTTTCATCATACGGTTTCGCTTGCAGCGTATGAAATATTTCTCTTGCCTTTTGATATTCGCGCGATTTCAAATAACTCCAGCCAAGCCCCATATACGTTAAATCAACCAAATGCGTATCGCGGCTGCCAGTCAATACCTCGGAATAGTGGTCAATAGCACAGCCAAAGTCTTCCAGGTAAAAACAACTTTCTCCTAAATAAAACTGCAGGAGGGGCTCTTTCTCCTTAAAATCTCGCTCGCCAAGAAGGCTTCTGATATGTCCCTTAAGTGCCGCGTATTCCTTTTCATTATACAGGCATTCAATGGCCTTAAAATCTGCTTCCTCCGCGAGCGCGTTCTTGGGGAATATTTTTTTAAATTCCGTAAAGCGCTCTCTGGCCTCCTTAAATTTATCCTGTTCAAACAAACACCAGCCCATCGCATAGAGCGACTGCGGATAAAACGAAGATTTTGGATACTCCAGCATGAGCCTGTCATAATATTCATAGGCTTTTGGGAAATCGTTCTTTTTAAAATACGCCTCGGCAATCCAGAAATAAAGTTTATCCGCCAACGTTAACGCTGCCTTCTGTTCCACTACCGTGCGAAATGCCTGTATCGCCGCGTCGTATTCCTTACGGTAAAAATAGCATTGCCCAAGGTAAAAGCCCGCTTCATGGTTCAGCGGGCTTTGGGGGTATTTGGCGATAAAGCTGTTAAAAAGCCTCGCGCTGGTATCATAAAACCCTTCTTGAAAAGCGTCCTTGGCGACATGTAACTCATCGTTTTCTTCCTTTGACGCTTCTTGGGCAGAGACTAGCGTGAAAAATAGAAAATAGAAGATAGAAAATAGAAAATAGCGTTTGTGATTAATCATTCTTCCCATACGCGATAAAAAAAGGGGACGGGTTCATTTTTGTTACGTTCCCTCTGTCTTATAAAAATGAACCCGTCCCCTTTTTTACATTTTGTACCTTTTTTAAATAATTTCCGGTATATGATTCCTCGTAGTTCGCCACTTCGGAAGGGCTTCCGCAGATAACTACCCTGCCTCCACCATCGCCCCCCTCAGGCCCCAAATCGATGATATAATCAGAACACTTGATAACATCAAGATTATGCTCAATCACAAGCACCGTATTGCCGCGGTCCACAAGGCGATGGAGCACCAATAAAAGCTTATCGACATCGGCGAAATGCAAACCCGTCGTCGGTTCATCAAGGATATACAAGGTGCTCCCTGTCGAGCGCTTACTGAGTTCGGAGGAAAGCTTCACCCTCTGCGCTTCCCCTCCGGAAAGGGTGGTCGCGGACTGGCCCAATTGAATATACCCTAATCCGACATCATAGAGAGTATCAAGGATATTTCGTATCTTTGGGATAGGGGTAAATAATGTCCGCGCCTCTTCAACCGTCATATCAAGCACCTCGGCAATAGAGTAACCTTTGTACTTAACCTCCAGGGTCTGCTCATTAAAACGCCTCCCCTCGCAAACATCACAACGCACATAGACATCAGGCAGAAAATGCATTTCAATTTTCTTTATCCCATCGCCACAGCAAGCCTCGCAACGGCCGCCTTTTACGTTAAAAGAAAACCTCCCCGGCTCATAGCCTCTCACCTTTGCTTCGGGAAGCAGGGTGAAGATATCACGAATATGGCCATACACACCGGTGTAGGTGGCGGGATTTGAACGCGGAGTCCTGCCAATAGGAGATTGATCCACCACAATAACTTTGTCAATAAAGTGAGAGCCCTCAAGCCGTTTATAGCGCCCTGGCTTTATCTTGCTTTTGTATAACTTCTGCATAAGCGCAGGGTATAAAATATCATAAATCAAGGTGGATTTCCCTGAGCCGGATACACCGGTAACACATACAAAGAGGCCCAAGGGTATCTCCACATCAATATTTTTTAGATTATGTTCCTCGGCACCAAAAAGCTTTAACCTATTCCTGCCTTTTGTTTCCCGTTGCTTTTCCAAGGGGCGTATCGTTAGCTTCTTGTTTAAATACTGCGCGGTCAAAGACTGCTTACATTTCAAAAGTTCCTTCGTCGGGCCGTTAAAAATAACCTGCCCGCCGTTTCTGCCTGCGCCGAGGCCTAAATCAACAACCCAATCGCTTAAACGGATTGTCTCCTCATCATGTTCAACGACTACCAGGGTATTTCCCAAATCCCTTAACGCCTTAAGGGTAGCTAAGAGCTTATCATTGTCGCGCCGATGCAATCCGATGCTCGGCTCATCCAGAATATACAAAACACCAACTAACCCTGAGCCAACCTGGGTTGCCAGGCGTATCCTCTGGGCCTCGCCTCCGGAAAGGCTTGAGCTCAATCTGTCCAGGGTTAAATACCCTAACCCTACGTCTATACAAAATTTCAGTTTCAGCCTTATTTCTTTAAGCACCTGGTGGGCAATGAGCATTTCCTTAGCGTTTAGGTTTAGCTTCTCAAAAAATTCCAATGCGCGCGTAATTGACATACGCACCACACTATCGATAGAAAATCCTTGTAATTTTACGCTTAGGCTTTCCTTTTTAAGACGCGAACCGTTACATTGAGGGCACGGCTGATTCGACATAAAGCGGGAAATCTCTTCTTTTAAATAATCCGAGTCCGTTTCTTTAAATAAACGCTCTAAGTGCGGAATAAGCCCCTCATATCTTCTCCAGCCGATCGTTTCGGGAGTTCCATAGAGAATGATTTTTTGTTTGTCTTTTGGAATCTTGCTAAAAACCGTCGTGCTATCGATACGCAAAAACCCGCATAACTCTCTCAAAAGGCTGCGGTAATAGAGAAGATACCCCCTGCCCCCCCTTCTCCAGGGTTCAAGGGCATCAATAAGAGGCTTATCCTTATCCGGAATAATAAAATCAATATCAAACTCAAACTTAAAACCTAACCCATTACAGGCAGGACATGCTCCGTAAGGAGAATTAAAAGAGAACATCCGAGGCTGAACCTCGGCATAACTTATCCCGCATTTCACACAAGAATACTCCTGGCTATAAACATACTCTGTGCCTTCGCACGTAATGACGACAATACCTTTACCTATTTTCAAGGCGGTCTCTAAGGAATCGGTTAAACGTTTTTTATCTTCGTTCTTTACGATGAGCCGATCTACCACGGCTTCGATTGTGTGCACCTTATACTTATCGAGCTTAGGGAAAAGCTCTACTTCATATATCGTCCCATCGGCCCGCACGCGGACAAATCCAGCCTTTTGCACCTGGGAGGGGATATCGCGGTACTCACCTTTCTTGCCTCTGATAAGCGGGGCTAAAATTTCAATCTTTTTACCAAGAAGTTTTGTCCCGATATCCCGTAGTATTTCGTCAGAACTCTGCCGGCTAATAGGCGCTCCACAGTTATAGCAATGGACAATTCCTATACGGGCGAATAAAAGCCTCAGATAATCATAGAGCTCTGTCTGTGTGGCGACGGTCGACCGGGGGCTGGCCCCGGCAGTCCGCTGTTCAATGGAAATTGCCGGAGACAAACCTTCAATATACTCAACATCAGGCTTGGGAAGCTGCTCCAAGAATTGGCGGGCGTAGCTGGAAAGGCTCTCCACATAACGACGCTGGCCTTCCGCGTACAGGGTGTCAAAAGCAAGCGAACTCTTGCCAGAACCGGATAACCCGGTTACCACAATAAGTTTATTTCGAGGAAGCTTAATATCAATATTCTTAAGATTATGAACCTTCGCCCCGCGAATGATAATTGCCTTATCTGACATAGTCTAGTGAGCTGTGAACTTAATTATTGATAATATACGGTGGTTTGAGGGCGCACTTCCGCTAGGGGGGCAAGCCCCCCTTCGGCGCTCTCCGCCTACGGCGGATCGCTGAGCACCCCCCAAGCGTGGGGGACGGCCTCCCCCGCACCCCCTTTAGTACACCATTACCTGTAACAATTAGTTTAACGGTGTACTAGTGCTCCGTTAACTTAATTCTTATTGGTATAGCTTGCCTGCGGGGGTGGCAAGGTTATGTTTGAGTGAGGCGTACGGAAATTATCGCGGCTTGAGCGCCGAACGGTAAGCGCGAGGCGCGCGAAAATTTACGCCGAGTGAGGACTGCCGCAGGAGCAGGCCAAACGTCCCCGCGAAAACATAACCTTGACAGGACCCGCGCCCTGTATTCAAACATGATAGCGCAATGTCAGAATCTAATGTCACAGCGCACTAGTGTATTGGCTTTCCTTCCGATAGATAGGTTTGCGCTTTCATAATATACTCTTTAACATTGATAAAACCGGGATCAAGTTTTACCACATCCTCCCACGCGGCAATGGCTTGTTTATACATGCCCGCTTTCGCATAGGCCACCCCTAAATTATAGTATGCCTGGGCATCGTTAGGATGAGTAATAACAATCTTTTTTATGGCTTCAATTGCCTGGGCATGCATTCCCGCAAGTGAATAATGCATCGCCAAGAGTTCCTGAGCGAGTTTAGTATTATACGATATCTCAGAGGCCTTACGGAATAACTCAAAACCAAAAGCTCTCTCTTCAGCAAACACTGATGTCCCTAAGGCCATATGATATACAGAAATTATTTCGCGCATCAAATAATCTTTATTGTCCAAAAAACCGTAGAAAATATCATTGATCCGATACTCACGCCAATATCTTTCTTTCCTCTCTTGAGGCGTTACTTCTTTATCCCTTAAGACTTTATACACAATTCCCACTAACTCCTTCGGCTGTTTTAGTGTCTTTACAAGCTCATGGCCGAAGGTTATATACAGAGGCCGTGCCGTTTTCTTCAGCAACTCTTCTACAAACGCTGCACGCTCAGCAGGGGCCAAAAGAGAGAAATCAAAAAATGTCTCTTTAAAAACATCGCCTCCGACATTGTCATAGACAGTAATATCCGGCCTTCTGTTTTCTACCAGCTTCAGATACGCCAAGATAGCAACCGCATTATCACCTTGGGCTAGCAAAAGCGCATTCTTCTCCATTGTATGCAACATATTTATCCCGAAATCATAGGCAATATAATTTTTGCTTTGGTCATTTTGATGGTAGTTGACACATAAAGGTACAACTGGAAAAAACGCACTCATGACAATCACCCCAAGAGAGAGCATTTTATTTCGCTTGGCTTCGTAAAAATGCGCAAGAGAATAAACCCCTAAACCAATAAAAATAGCGATAATCGCGTAGCCGCCTAACAAAAACACCCTGCTTATGTATATGCCCAGAGGGCTACCATCAATAGTATTAACGATACTCCCAAATGAAAACAGAAAACACAGTAAGAGAAATACCGTGTACCGCCTCGTTTTTAGAAACAATTGAATAATTCCAAAAACGCAAAAAAGATACGTTACGCTAAATTCATTTCCCAAGAGCGTTAATCCCTGCTTGATTTTATTCACATTAAGGCTCAGAATACCCGTAATATACCGAAGGCTAAAATTCTGCCGAAATTCCCCGTATTGCTTACGCCCCAAATAATCAACAAAACCATTGAAATTACGTATTTTATTCCAGTTTATTACAGGATTACTCATTGCGCTAAGGGGGATATAGAGATAAAGGCAAAGCCCCGCGCTAAAGGCAAGCGCCATATATAAAAGAATGCCTTTACGTAAAAAAATCTTTGGCTCGCGCGATAGAATAAGAAAAAGGAACCCGGGAGCAAAAAATAAACTAAGCTGATGTGACGTAATGGCAGCGCCATAGAGAAAAGAAAATAAATAGAGCAGCCTGTCATTGTTCTTTTCTGCCCATAGAATCAGTATAAACAACGATAACAACAAAACAAAAATCCATAACGTATACACTTCGGCTATCACTGCCTGGGACCAGAATGTGGCCGAATACGCATAGGTAAGGCTTGCCACCAATGACGGCAAAATCCTCATTACAGGCTGTGTCCGCGGATTAAGAAAACGCACAAGCCGAAGCACAATACAAAAAAGCATTACCGATGACAGACTGGCGAAAAACGCCGACAGCACATTCATCCTCACAGCGACACTTCCAAAAGGAATAAGGGTAAAAAGCTTACCTATAAGGCAATAAAGGGGATATCCCGGAGAATGAGGCACGCCCAACGTATACGCGGCAGTAATAAGTTCTCCCGAATCCCCGGTATATACGGTAGGGCAAAGGGTTATGAAATACACCAGAAAGGAAAGAAAAAAAACAACGCACGCGGACTTAACTTCAGGGTTATTGAGTCTCATCGCCTGAAAATATTTATCCTCTGGAATAACAACCTAAATCCCAGAAAAAATGCTTCAGACGCTATGGCTTTTGACATTTTTGAAGAACCAAATTTCCTCTCAGTAAAGACAATAGGTATTTCCTTTATACGCAGGCCTAATCGGTAGCATAGAAAATTAACTTCAATCTGAAAAGAATAACCGTTAGAAACAATAGAAGCTATCGGCAGCACCTCTAATGCCTTTCGCGAGAAACATTTATATCCGCTGGTGCAATCAGTCAAATGTAATCCCGACATCCAGCGGGCATAGACATTTGCTGTATAACTCAAGACTAACCTCCGTAACGGCCAGTTCATAATACGTATGCCATCGCTATAGCGCGAACCTACAACTAGATCTGCACCCTCCATTGCCTTCATAAAATTTGGTATTTCTGTAGAATCATGGGATAAATCCGCATCCATTTCAAAAATATAATCGTACGCTCGCGTTAGAGCAAATTTGAATCCCGCGATATAGGCAGAACCTAAACCTAGCTTCGCGGCGCGCTCCATCAAGAAAATCTTCTCTGCATATTGGCTAACAAGAGCCCGCACAATATCCTTAGTGCCGTCAGTAGAATCATCATCGATTATCAGGATATCCGGACTCTCTCTAAGGGCTATAATACTCTCTGCGATACCCCGAATATTACACGCCTCATTATAGGTAGGTAAAATAACAAGAATTCTCATCAATGAATGACTGAAATATTGTTTCTATGGGATACTCTTACGCTTATAGTGCCAAGAATTTTACAAATAACCCCACATCCGGTTACCGGAAGCGCTAGGCTTCGATAACAGAATGTGGGGTTAGTACAGCGTACTTATTTCTTCTTTTTTTTCTTCTTCCCACCCTGGGCCATTTTAGCGCGGGAAACATCCCCCTGCTTGTCCAGGAAGTAAAGGTAACCTTTTTCTTTCTTTACACCTACCTTGGCTACCTTTTCCTGCTTGCCTCCTTTTTTGCCTCCGCGGGCCATTTTCGCGCTGGAGACATCACCTTGTTTATCAATGAAATAGAGGCAACCATCCTTTCTCTTTATCCCAACCTTTGCGACCTTTTCTGCCATATCTGCTCACCCCCTCTCATTTTTATTTTTGTTAACACAAAAACGAAACTACTCCCCTATCGGGATTCTAGCGCTTTTATTTTACGTTCCTATCTTGACCGGCATAAAGATTTGTTTTAACGTCGCGAGAGCCGACAGAATTGCGAGATAACTTGTTTTAGGATTATCCGCACTTGGAGTATTCTCGCAGCGGATAAAAGTCCTGCCCGCCTTGGATTCTATTTCTATTTCGTGGATATTCGCATGCGCATCCGGACAGGCAATAATCTTCACCATAGTCTTTTCTTTGCCGATCCCTGCTAAACTTAAGGTAGCGGCGACATTAATATTTTGAGGAAATGCCGAAATTGCTTTCTTAGCGCTGCCTCTAAAGATCTCCCGCTCCTCTCTCATATTTTCTAAAGGTATCTTTTTCTGCAGTACGTAAGGGGCATTGCGTAATGCCTGCGCCGGTTTTCGGGTAGTAAGTGTTACTTTTTTAATACCTGCTAACCGGTGGGCCTTTAAACAGTCTATCCCTCCGATTGCCCCTGAAGGTATATAGAGAGCACTCCCTCGCTTTTGTGCCAATGCGACAATAGACTGATTACCTAACAATCCTCCCACGCTCATTATCATGCAGTCGCGCTTTTGCTCGATGGCCTTCTTGGCAATAGCCGCGGAAACTTTCGCTGAGGCCGCTTCTACCACAAAATCCGACGCTTTTATCAAAGCCGCGAGGCTTGAGGCGACAATATTCTTTTTGCCTAACGCTCCCGCTAAGCGCCTGGCCTTTTTGATATCGGTATCGTACACCGCGGCTAAGCGCGCACTCCCGGACAAATCTTTGATAAGTGCCTTGGCTATCGCTGTTCCGATAGCCCCACAGCCAACAATCCCAATCTTTCGCTTCTCCATACTATCTGATAACTATATTATCTATCAAGCGGGTCCTGCCAATCCATACTGCTAGCCCAATAAGCACTTTGCCTTTGATACGCTTAACTATCTCTAAGGTTTTGGCATCAACTACTGCGATATAGTCTATGGTCGCGCTTTTTTTCTTCAGGATTTCTTTTTTAAGCCGCGTAATTATCGCGCGCGAATTTCTTTCACCTCGCGCAATCATTTCTCTTGCCTTTTGTAAAGACTGATATATGATCACCGCGTCAAGCCTCTGGCGGCTGTTTAAATACACATTACGCGAACTCATCGCCAGGCCATCAGCTTCTCTGACAATGGGCATAACCTTTATTGATAGCGGCATATTTAAATCCTCAGCCATACGCGTTACTAGCAATGCCTGTTGATAATCCTTTTGCCCAAAATAGGCTCTATCAGGCTGGATAATATTAAATAATTTGGCTACAACTGTTGTTACCCCCTTGAAATGTCCGGGCCGCGACGCGCCACAGAGGTTTTCGGTAAGTTTTTCAACCGTCACAAAGCTATTATAACCTTGAGGATACATCTCTTTAACGCCGGGATAAAAGATACAATCGCACCCTGCTGACTTTGCCAAAATACTATCCTGTTCCAGGTCGCGCGGGTAGTGCGCGTAGTCTTCTTTTGGCCCGAATTGCATAGGATTGACAAAAATACTTACCACACAAATATCGCAGTCTTTTTTTGCCTGCCTAATCAAGGAAAGATGCCCCTGGTGCAGATATCCCATAGTCGGCACAAAACCTATGGTTTTCCCTTTTGCCTTTTCCTTTGTAATAAAATTACGCATCTGAACAATGCCTGCTACTATCTTTGTTTGCCTGGATAAAGCGCGGATAAGGCCAGGCGCGATTTCCTTGAGCGGTTTGATGACGAAATCGCGCTCTCCTAAACGCGGATGTGGCACCTTTAAATCCGGCAAGTTTATTTTTTGGCGGCCATAGAATAGTATATCCAAATCTATTGGCCTCGATGAAAATCTTTTTCGCGTTTTTTTTCTGCCCAAAAGCCTCTCGATATGCTTACAGGTACGTAAGAGTGAGCGTGGTTTAAGGCGGGTATTTATTTTTATAGCCGCGTTAAGAAAAAACGGCGTTCCCTGAGGGCAGCCTTGCGGCCTGGTTTCATACAACCCGGAGGCTTTTATAACCTTTATATCCTTTTCTGAATTTAAGAAACGCACCGCGGTAGTAATGTTTTTTTCTCTTTCACCTAGATTAGAACCCAAGCCCAAATAACACGTTATCATTTTACAGGCGTTTCTTTATCCGCTCAACTGCCTCAGCAATCCTTTCCTTAGAGACCGTTAAGGCAAAACGAATGTATCCTTCACCGTACTGGCCAAAACCGACTCCCGGAGTAACTACAATATCGCATTTCTCAAGCAACAATGAAGCAAATGCGCGAGAATCATTCCCTTGAGGCACTTTAACCCACAGATAAAAAGTAGCTCGGGGAGAGGCTACCCTCCATCCTAAGGCCTTAAGCCCTTCACAAAGAGCGTCCCTTCTTTCCTGGTATAGTGCGCACATATTCTGGATATGTTCCTGATTACCCGTTAAGGCTTCAATGCCGGCAACCTGAATCGCGCTAAAGATACCAGAATCAATGTTTGACTTTACCTTAGCGATACCCGCGACGATATCCGCGTTACCGCATACCCAGCCAATACGCCAGCCGGTCATATTGTAGGTCTTAGAGAGCGAATGAAACTCAACCCCTACTTCCTTCGCGCCTTCTACTTCCAAGAAGCTCATCGGCCTATAACCATCATAGGCCATTTCTGAATACGCGGCATCATGGGCTATGATGATAGTATGTTTTGAAGCAAAATCTATTGCCTTCTGATAAAATATTTTGTCCGCGACAGCGCCTGTAGGATTATTGGGATAATTCAAGAACATAAGCTTCGCCCGCGCGAGTAAGCCAGCGGGAATTTTCTTAAAATCAGGCAGGAAATTATTTTCAACCAATAAAGGCATATCCTGCGTTTGGCCGCCTGAGAGGATAGTAGATCCGCGATAAGGCGGGTACGAAGGATTAGGGGTTAAGACATACTCCCCGCTATTCACAAAAGCCAGCGGCATATGGGCAATGCCTTCTTTTGAACCGATAAGCGGCAGGATTTCAGTTTCAGGATTTAGGCTTACTTGGAAACGCTTTTTATACCATTCGGCGATTGCCTTTCTTAATTCCGGCATGCCCTGGTCCAAGGCGTACTTGTGATTTTTGGGGTCTTTGGATGCCTCACATAATTTTTCAATGATATGCCCAGGCGTAGGCAGATCAGGGTCACCTATACCCAAATCAATCAAATCTCGGCCTTCCTGACGAGCATTTCTTTTAGCCTTATCAATTTCCACAAATAAATACGGAGGAAGATTCTTTAGTCTCTCTGAAAATTCAACTTTCATGGCCTCTAACCTTTCAAAACATCCTGCATTGAATATAAACCCGCGGGCTTATTCACAATCCATTTTGCCGCTCTTAGCGCGCCTATGGCAAAAACATCCCTTGAATGAGCCTGGTGCTTTATCTCAATACGTTCGCCATTTCCTACATAGAAAATGGTATGGTCACCGATGATATCTCCTGCGCGGATGGCGTGAATCGTAATGTTCCTTCCTGTAGCATTGGCAATCACCTGGCCAAGGCGCTTGGCGGTGCCGGAAGGAGCGTCTTTTTTGGCTTTATGGTGCGCCTCAACGATTTCAATATCATAGGCAGGGCCTAATCTTTTAGCAATATCGCCCGCCAAATCAAAAAGCAGGTTTACGCCGATAGACATATTGGGTGCAAAGACTATCGGGATAGTGTTTGTTGCTTCCTTAATTTTATTGACTTCCTCATCCTTAAACCCTGTGGTGGCCAACACCAGAGGTTTTTTATACTGCAGCATATACTTTAAATTATCCATACTCGCCTCAGGAAGAGTAAAATCTATTACTACGTCAACCAAAAATATGCCGTCTGGATTAGTAGAAACCTTAACTTTATCTATATTCTTGCCGCTTAAAGTGCTACCTTTATTCTCTAAAGCTAAAGTTACATCAAATTCTTTATCATTGAGAGCAAGTTCAATTATCCGCCTGCCCATCCTGCCGCCCGCGCCCAATACGCCAAGCTTAATCATCTAGTACTCCTGGTAAAAATCAATACTTATGGGTCTATAGTCTATAGCCGATAGCCTATGGTCTTTTCTTCTATTGACAATCGACTATCGGCCCTTCGTTATTCTTACAATAATCCATACTCCTTCAATGCCTTCTTCAACTTTTCCAAATTTTCCAACGACATCTCGCACATTGGAAGCCGCACATCTGGATCGCACATCTTAAGCAGCCCCATTGCCGTCTTTACCGGGATAGGATTAGTTTCAATAAACATCGCCTTAATTAAAGGCAACATTTTATAATGCAGTTCTTGGGCCTTCTTGAGATTCCCTTTTTCAAAAGCCTCAATCATATTCGCCACATCGCGAGGGATTATGTTTGCAACGACAGAAATAACCCCGGTTCCTCCTATGGCTAATACCGGTAAGGTAAGCGCGTCGTCACCGGAAATAAGGGAAAAATCCGCAGGGCAAAGTGATTTTATCTTGGACATCTGTTCTAAAGAGCCAGACGCCTCCTTAACGCCAACAATATTCTTACAATCATGAGCTAACCTGGCAATCGTCTCAGGCTCAATATTGACTCCCGTGCGGGAGGCGATATTATACAGAATCACCGGAATATCCGCGCATTCGCTTACTGCTTTAAAATGCAGATATAAGCCGGCTTGAGTTGGGCGGTTATAATACGGGGCAACATGCAACGTCGCGTCAGCGCCGGATTTTGCCGCCTGCTTAGTAAGCATTACCGCCTCATCAGTTGAGTTTGAACCGGTCCCGGCAATCACCGGCACCCTCTTTTCAACCGACTCTATTACCACTTCAATCACGCGCTCATGCTCAGCCCAGGATAACGTCGCGGATTCGCCTGTCGTCCCGCAAGGAACAAGAGCCGAAGTTTTATTTTTGATATGAAATTCGACAAGGCTTTTGAGCTTCTTTTCATCCACTTTGCCATTCAAAAACGGCGTAACGATCGCCACCATCGAACCTTTAAACATAACACCTTCCCCCCCTTTTGCACTTAGAGAACAGGCCTCTAAATGCAATTATCGACTGGCTAAATTACTATTTCTCCCTTATAAACTATTTTCGCCTTTCCCTCAAGCCACACATCTTTTACGTCATTATCCTCTTTCTTAAAATAAACTTTTAGGGTCTCTCCACCCTGAGTAACAACATTTATTTTAATTTTCTCTTGCTGAGAGCTGAAAGCTGAGAGCTGATAGCCATACACTATTGCTGAAGCAACCGCCCCGGTTCCACAAGCAAGGGTTTCATCCTCAACCCCACGCTCATAGGTACGCACCTTGATAGTATCATTACTGATAACTTCTACAAAATCAACATTTGTTCCTGCAGGAGCAAATCTCTCGTAGTAACGGATTTCCCTTCCTATAGAAGAAACATCAATTTCCTCAATCCCTTCCACAAAAATAACCGCGTGCGGCACTCCGGTATTTATGGAATGGATCCTTAATTCTCTCTCTTGTATCTTTATGGGAACTCCGGGCTGATAGTCTTTGGGGTCAGTAAGCTTAATCTTTATACTATTGCCTGAAACCTTCCCCTCAATTATCCCTGCCTTAGTTTCTATCTTTAATTGTCCCCTGCACCCTGTCCCCTGTCCCCTGATATAATAAAGCGCTATGCAACGGGCTCCATTCCCGCACATTTCTGCTTCTGAACCATCGGCATTTAAAATACGCATCCGTATATCTGCAATCTTTGATTTTTCAAGCAAAAGCAACCCATCCGCGCCAACACCGAATTTGCGGTCGCATAGTGCTTTGACGATGGACGAGGGACGATGCCTGCCTGCCCTCGGCTCCGCCGCGAGGCGAGCCGGCAAGGCAGGGACGACGGACGAAATAGTATTGCTCTCTATAACTATAAAATCATTACCCGATGCTACGACTTTGGCAAAAGCTATTTTTCTCATCTTATTAACCTTCCACACCGCGGAGGTGCGGAAAAGGGTTATTTCAAAAACTCAGGGATGACGTCTTTACGCACCAAATCCAGATAGCTATCGCGTTTACGCACCACGAAAGATTTATTCCCTCGTATCATCACTTCCGCTGGCCTTAAGCGGCAGTTATAATTAGAAGCCATGGAAAACCCGTATGCCCCAGTACTCATAATTGCCAAGAAATCCCCTTCGTTTACTTTCGGTAAGATTCTATCTTTGGCAAAAAAGTCTCCGGATTCACATATCGGGCCAACAACATCATACTTAGTCGATAGCCGATGGTCAATAGTCGATGGCCGTAATGGTAAAATATCATGATACGCTCCGTAAAGAGAAGGACGAATCAAATCATTCATCCCCGCATCCACAATGACGAAATTTTTAAGCGGCGTTTTCTTAACATAGAGTATTTTGGTAACCACTATCCCGGCATTACCTACAATAAATCTTCCCGGCTCTAAAATTATCTTTAAGCCTGTATTTTTTAGCAAAGGCACTATTTTTTTCGCGAATTCATCCGCGGTCTGCGGCTTTTCATTATTGTAAATAATCCCTAATCCGCCTCCGATATTCAGGTATTCTATAGGAATTGCCTCTTTCCTTAACTTTTGGATAAAGCCAAGTAACTTTTTTACTGCCTGAATATACGGTTGGGCGTCAATTATCTGCGAACCAATATGCATATGCAAGCCGTTAAAATTAATATGCCTCATTTTTTTTCTATGCGTAAGAATTGTATACGCCGTATCAAAATCAATACCAAACTTATTAGTAAGCTTTCCTGTGGTAATATAGCTATGCGTCTTTGGCTCAACATCAGGATTAATTCTCAAAGCAACCGAAGCAGCCACGTTTAAATCTTTTGCTACTTTGTTAATCAACTCAAGCTCAGGATACGACTCTACATTAAAAAAAAGTATCTGTTTAGCTATGGCCTGGCGAATTTCTTCTTCGGTTTTCCCTACCGAAGCATAAACTATTTTCTTAGGGCTGCAGCCGACCAAAAGCGCCTTATAAAGCTCTCCGCCTGAGACGATATCTAAGCCTGAACCAGCCTTGGTAAGGGCGCGGCAGATACTCAGGTTGGAGTTCGCCTTCATTGAATAACAGATAAGCGGCTTGAGGGAGCCAAATGCCTTCCGCAGCTTATGAAAATGCCCCAGAAGCGTGTTATAGCTATAGAGATAAAACGGAGTAGCCACCTTTTTCGCGATGTCGCCTACTCTTACCGCCTCGCAAAAAAGTTCGCTATTTTTATATTTAAAATCGTGCATATTCTCACCTTACGCTGTTGACAACTCTTCTTCCAGGGATAGAATTCTTGAGGCATATAATAACGCCGCGTGGATATCGTCAACGGTAATAAAAGGATACTCTTCTAAAAGCCTTTGCTCTGTATAGCCATACGCTAATTTCTCCAAAAGCAGCTCTACCGGCAACCTCGTTCCCTTAATTACCGCCTTCCCAAACATAACATCAGGATTCCGTTCTATCCTTTCCAGTATTTTTTTTTCTTCCATTTACGCCACCTCCAAGGGGATAAACCTAAATTTCTCTTTTGTCACCACAACAAAATGGCGGATAATCTTACTGGGATATTTATCCAATAACCTTTCAATAAGGCCCGCCTTTTCCATGGCATCCTGCCCTTTAATACGCAAGAGGACAATCCCTTGCACTATTTTTTTCTGCAAGAATACAATCTCGCCAAAATCTTTATCATTAGTAAGTATTATCCTATTCTCGCTATTTGCAATTTCGCATACACGTGTATCGGGCATCTTCTTATCAATATCCGTAACCCACTTTACATCAAACCCTTTCTTTAACAAAGAATCAACGACCGGCTTTTCAATATTTACGTTTGCCAGAAATTTAAGGCTGCTTGCGTTTGCCATATTCTTCCCTTTTTTACCGCCTCGCAAAAAAGTTCGCTATTTTCGTTTTCTTTTATTCTATAAAAACCGGCGTTTCTGTTAAAACTATGTCTCGCGAAATATTCATATCTTCCTGAAAAACGGTTTGGCTTCGGCTGGTAATAATAGGCGTCAGAAGCGCGGTTTCCTTACCGATAATCAAAGGCAGGCCAACGCGAATGCTTTTAGATTGGCCGGGCGATTGAGCAATCCCTGAATCATGCCAGGCCACATATACAGGCTTACCCTTGACAATAAATTTATAAGCGTTAATATCCGGACGAATAACAAGCTTTTCAACAGAAGAAAAGGCGCCAAGTTTTTGAATCAGAAGTTTATAACTATGAAAAACAGGCCGTTTGGACTGGTTATCGTCATCAATTAACCCACATAAGGCCCAGCTTCTGCCTGTGCCGTTGCTTTTTAATAACTGCGGCACATCCTTCCATGTCCACCAATTACCGCCCTCAATGCCTTCCCCCATTGCCAAAACCAGCGACTTGACTAAAATACGGGCCTGCTCGGCTTCAAACCAGCTCCTTACTTCCTGATACCTCAAACCATGCTTATCCTGAACGGCCCTTAAAATTTCAAACAGTGCATCTCCGTTCTCATAAGGCGCTTTTGAAAATATGGTATACGTTGATCTTGATGAGAGAAACCCCCTTTTATCCGAGCAGGGGACAATAACCGCTCCGGCATCCCCCATCCAAATAGGTTTTTCGTAACCATTTTTCGCCATCTGGCCCCTTATCCATGCAACTATCCCGGGGATACTTTTGTAATAACTTAAGAGGTGGAATTCCACCGCGTCAAAATAATCTTTTTCTTTCAGGATGCGGGCGTTAAAATCCAATTGGGCGCGGAACTTCTCTCCAAACTTATGCCGGATATCGCCGCGAGGATAGCGCGAGGAAAGCTCATCTATAAGCCGGGCAATCTCTTCTTCATTACGCGAGCCTTCGTCAAAAATATCAAAAAAAGCAAAACCGGAAAGAATGACCCTTGCCCTTGGGCCTGCTTTTTTAACCGCTTCATACGCGGTCTTAAGCAGAATAACGTAGTCATCGGCTGTGCCATGCCAATAAACTCCATGCTGGGCCTCTGTTTCTATTTCGTAATCCAGAATAGGATAAAGAAGCCCGGGGAGGTCGCCGCGGCCGTCGCCGTCGTATCTTTCCACGAAATTAAACACATAATCCTGGTAATGTTTCAAATTTTGTTCACTGTCAGGCAGCGCGCTCACCGTGCCGCGCGAGGCGGAGAGCCTTTCCAGAGGGCCGCTTGGCTTAATGTTCCCTACTCCCCATCTGCTATTTGATTTTAAGACTACAATAAGGCGCTTAAACCCCGCCCTCTGGGCCGTTAGAACAATTTCATCAACTTTATCCCAAGAATAGGTATGCCTGCCTTTAACAGGAGGCGTGGGCTCAATATCATTCCACCCGGTCCCTGGCCCGTTGAACTTGCTCCAGACGGCTCCGATTTCTGAATACACATTGATTATATCGTTAAAACCTCCAGGCTGCGGCATAAGGTATTCAATGCCAAAGCAAAATTTATTTTCCGGAATTGGCTCGGCAAAAACAATAGCCGCCATAATAATCAACCCGATGAAACACATAAATAAGCCGATATATCTTTTTTTATTCATTTTTCTTCTTTGGCCCTGCTTTTTCTCTATTACCACCAAACAATTACTTGTCCATCTCCTCCATTCCCACCGGCTGCGGCCAATGCCGACGCACTAAAATTCCAGCCCACCATATACATCAATCTGTTATTATTTATCCTTGCGCTACTGGTTCCATTACTACCCACCACGCCACCTCCTCCTCCTGCCGTTCCACCTGTAGCATTTATGAGGCTACCAAAACTACTTGCTCCGCCATTAGTTCCATTGCTACCAGAACAACTTCCCATTATACCACCTATCCCCCCCCCGCCAACTACGACACTATACACGCTCCCTGCCACTACATCAAAAATATCTTTTCCATATCCACCAGCACCTCCCGAACCACCAGCAGAGTCAGTACAAGAATAACCATCACCTACACCGCCTCCTCCCGCCCCCCCCTCCTGCGCCCCAGACTTCAAGCATGATTTTAGTTATTCCTGTTGGGATGGAAAAACTATAGGTGCCTGCTACATCAAAAATCGCGAAGTTACTAAAACCTCCCTGCCCTATAACTGACCACGAGTAACCAACGCCTATATCTTTGCACACCATAACCTGGTTACTTGAATCATCATAATACATTGTCCCCCGGCTATTGGCATCGCAGAGAGAAGGGGTGCTCTTAGGATACAACTGCAGCTCGCTATAGGAACCATAGGGCGCAGGGTAATAAGTGCTGATTTCAATGGTCTCGGTAGTTTGCGCGAAAGAAAGAGAGGCAAAAAACCAAAGATTACAAAGAAGCAAAAAGAGAATCTTTAAATTTGACATCAATCCCCTCCCTTCACAGGCATCGCCACTTCAGGCTATTTCTTCTTCAATTTTTTCAAATATTTAATGTCTTCAATATCCTTCGGCCTGGCAGCAGCCCGCTTCATTCTTATAAGATCATTCAAAGACGCAAAATACGCAGAGGTATCGCCTAACTTAGCCTTAACTTTATTTTTCCATACTTCTTCAAAGGTAACCCCCGTAACGAAAGGATGAATATCCGTTTCAACCGCGTATTGGCGGATAAGTATTTTCTTTTTTAACAAATCTTCTTTTTTTACATCGGTAACATCATACCCAAAAGCATTCAAGGCAGCTAACGTACGAACGGCGTTCTCTTCAGTTGCTCTTACAAAAATATCAATATCCAACGTAGCACGCGCGTATCCATGGACAGGAAAAGCTGTCGCGCCGATAACCACGAAATCAACTTTATGTTCTTTTAATAATTTCAAAAGGCCTTCGGTGTCCACTTTTCTCCAACAATGCAACCATTTCCCGCGATTTTTTCAGCATCATCTCAAATCGCTGTTTGACAGAAAGCGAAGAAAGATATTGAATCTCAAAATCCAGTTCCTTCTTAGGATTATTTCGGCTTAATTTTAATATCATTTTATTCCTGCCTTGCTCTTTCCAAGGCCGTTCTAGCCTTACGGTTAATAGATCTTTTTGATTCTACCGACACACGCGGATCGAATAATGTAACTATTTCCTTTTTGACAAATTTATCCGAAAAAACCTTGAGCTTATCTTCAGGGATATTTTTTATCTCTATTCCGTTATCAAGAGAATATTTGATTAATTTCCCGATAATGGTATGAGCTTCCTTAAAAGGGATTTTCTTATCCACAAGATAATATACTAAATCTGTGGCATATAAAGACTCATCCCTTAAGTGTTCTTCTATTTTTTTCTTATTAAATTTAAGCGTCTTAATCAAGCCTTCTAACACCCTCAATTCACTGCAGACTATCTCAAATGAATTAAATAAAGGCTCCTTATCCAGCTGCATATCCCTGTTATAGGTAAGCGGCAAGCCTTTCATCATAGTTAATACACTTACCAGGTTGCCGTATAACCTACCGGCGTATCCTCGTATTAGCTCTAAGGCATCCGGATTCTTCTTTTGAGGCATAAGCGAACTGCCGGTGCAATAAGCATCGTCTATCTCAATAAAATCAAACTCCTTAGTTGCCCAAATAATCAAATCCTCAGCTAGCCTAGATAAGTGCATCGCCAGAATAGATAAAGCGCTGATAATCTCAATCACAAAATCCCTGTCGCTTACCGTATCAATTGAGTTAACGGTTGCCTCAATATTAAATTCTTTTTTCCAATTCTTAACTTCTTTCAAAAAAGCTTCCGCCCCCCAGCGATATTCATTTACGCCAATAGGAGTGCCGGCAAGCGCCCCAGCGCCTAAGGTTATGATTATATTTTGTGCAATATACTGCAATCTGCGATAATCCCTTCTCAACATTTCTTCATAGGCATAAAGATAATCCCTTAAACGTACAGGCTGGGCATGCTGTAAATGAGTAAAACCAGGGATAATAATCTCTTTATTCTGCTTCGCCAAAGTATTAAGAGCAATTGCTAATTTACTGATACAGCCATCACATAAATCTTCTATTGCATATTTACAGTATAGCTTTGTCGCAAATACAACCTGATCGTTTCTTGAACGGGCGGTATGGAGCTTAAGAACCAAATCCCCAACCTCCTTATATAGTTCGTTCTGAATCCACGTATGAATATCCTCTTCTTTGTTATGTATACTGAACTTACCCTTACCCTCTATTAATCTTTGCCTTATGGAATCAAGCCCTTCCTCAAGTTTGCCTTTTTCAGCAGGGGTTAAATAACCGCATTTTTCCAATATGTATACGTGGGCCAGTGAACCAAAAATATCGCATTCAGCAAGTTTATAATCATAGTGGATAGACTTGGTAAACTCCTCCACCAAAGGATTCGTCTTCTTACTAAATCTTCCACCCCACAATTTCTTCGCCATTTTTTCCCTTTTACTATTGACTATCGACCATAGACTATTGACTATCTTTGATGAGGCATCCCGAATATCCGGATAAACCCCTCGGAAAGCTTCTGGTCAAACCTGTCTTTTGCCGAATAGGTCGCTAATTCTTCCCGATACAATGAATGCGGCGATTTTCGCCCCACCACATTGCAGCTCCCTTTATATAGCTTAAGCCTCACGGTGCCGCTTACGTTATTTTGCGTTTCCTCAATAAACTTATCCAGCGCAATCCTTAACTTGGAATACCATAAACCGTAATAAATAAGCTCCGCGTATTTTAAGGATACCCCTTCTTTATAATGCGCTGTTTCACGGTCTAACACTAATGCCTCCAATTCTCTGTGCGCGTAATGTAAAATAGTCCCGGCAGGAGCCTCGTAAATTTCTCTGGACTTAATACCTACCAGCCTGTTCTCAATCATATCGCTTCTTCCTATGCCGTGGGTTGAGCCTAAATTACAAAGGATATCAATGAGTGTTAGCGCGTCATAGCTTTTACCGTTTATTTTTTTGGGGATACCTTTCTCAAATTCTATCTCCACATACACGGCTTTTTTCGGCGCGTCTTCTGGCGGATTAGTCCACTGATAACAGTCTTCAGGAGGCTCTACCCAAGGGTCCTCTAAAACCCCTGATTCTATGGATACCCCCCATAAATTCTTGTCTAAACTGTACGACTTTTTCTTGGTTACATCAATCGGTATCTTCTTGGCCAGGGCATATTCAATTTCTTCTTCCCGGGACTTAAACTCCCATATCCTCACGGGCGCGATAATTTCCAAGGCAGGGTCAAGTATCTTTGCGGTAACCTCAAAGCGCACCTGGTCATTGCCTTTTCCGGTACAGCCGTGGGCAATCGCGGAAGCCTTTTCCTTATGCGCTACTTGAACCAAATATTTGGCGATCAACGGCCTGCCTAACGCCGTAGCTAAAAGATACTTGCCTTCGTATATGGCATTTGCTTTAAGCGAAGGGAAAATAAAATCATCAACAAACTCCTTGCGTAAATCCTTGATATAAACCTTGGAAGCGCCTCCTACCAGCGCGCGTTTTTCTATCTTTTCAAAGTCCTCACCCTGTCCTAAATCGGCGATAAAACAAATAACCTCATAGCCTTTATCCTTAAGCCACTGGACCGCGCAAGAAGTATCAAGCCCCCCCGAATAAGCCAAAACTACTTTCTTCATTTCATTTTCTCCTCTACAGGCTCCCGCCTGTAGTATCTATTCCCCACACGCCTGCCTGCCGGTAGGCAGGGAAGTGTGGGGTAACTATGTATTTTTTAATAATTTTATGAGAATCGCCTTCTGCACATGCAGCCTGTTTTCCGCCTGGTCAAAGACAACAGAATTCTGCGAATCAATCGCTTCATCGGTTATCTCTTCTCCCCTATGTGCTGGCAGGCAATGCATGATGAGGCAATGCTTTTTAGCTAATGATAGCAGTTTTTTATTCACTTGAAAACTTCTAAATATCTTCCTTCGTTTCGCGGCTTCTTTTTCCCGGCCCATACTGGTCCAGACATCAGTATAAATCACATCCGCGTTTTTACAAGCTTCGGATGCTTTATAACATAGTTGTATCTTTGCCCCGGATAAAGAAGCGAATGCTTTTGCCTGTTTGACAACTCCCGCATCAGGCTCAAATTTTTCCGGAGTCGCGATAGTAATGTTGAGCCCTGCCCTGGAACAGCCGTAAAGCAATGAATGAGTAACATTGTTGCCATCGCCAACATATGCCAAGGTAAGCCCCTTAAAACTTCCGAGCTTTTCCCTTATAGTATACAAATCCGCCAGCCCCTGGCAGGGATGAGAAAGGTCAGAAAGCCCGTTAATTACCGGAATACTCGCGTATTTTGCCAACTCTTCCACATTCCTATGCTCAAAAGTACGCAACACTATCCCGTCAACATAGCGGGAAAGCGTCCTTGCCACATCTTGAATGGTTTCTCTTACCCCCAAATTTATTTCATCCGGAGCTAAATAGATGCCCAGTCCGCCTAACTGAAACATTCCTACGGCAAACGATACCCGCGTGCGGTTTGATGGCTTCTGAAAAATAAGCGCGAGCGTTTTTCCTTTCAGGCTTTCGGCATACTTGGATTTATCTTTTTTAAGCTCATCAGTAAGCGCAAAAATGCCTTCTATTTCTTCGGCGCTTAAATCCTTTATCGAAATTAAATCTTTCTTCATTTTTAACTGGTGACCTGGTGCCCGCCACACTGCTTTGGCGGGCATCCGCCAATGCTTTGTGGCGGATGCCCCTGTGACATGGTGGCCTCTTGCATTGCCCTATCTAATATTCCCACTGCCTTATCAACCTGCTTCTGGGTTACCTGCAATGCCGGCATAAGACGCAGCACTTTCTCATGCGTGCAATTAATAAGTAACCCTTCTTTTACGCACTCCTCAACAATTGGTTTCCCGGGAATCGTTAACGCAATGCCTATCATTAAACCCATGCCTCGTACTTCCTCTATACTATCATATTTTTTGGCTAAAGCCGATACTTTCTCCTTTAGATAGTTCCCCATGTTTGCTGCGTTGGCTAAAAGTTTTTCTTTTTGAATTGCTCGAAATACTGCTAATGCAGCTTTGCACACCAAAGGGCTTCCCCCAAAGGTAGTAGCATGCTTTCCCGCGGTTAACGTATCCGCGATTTCCCTTTTTGCCACCATCGCGCCAATCGGTAAACCACCGCCTAATGCTTTTGCCAAAGTAAGTATATCAGGGCTAATGCCATAATGTTCATAGGCAAACATCTTACCGGTCCTGCCCATGCCTGTTTGGACCTCATCAATAATTAAGAGGAGTTTTTTTTCATCGCATAGTTCTCGTAGGCCTACAACAAAATCTTTATCCGCGATATTAATTCCGCCCTCTCCCTGAATAAGCTCAACAATTATTCCCACAGTCCTTTCTGAGATACTTTTCCTTACGGCACTAAGATCATTAAACGCAACTGTTTTAAATCCTTCGGGCAGCGGTTGAAACCCTTCTTGATATTTTGATTGCCCGGTCATAGTAAGCGCTGCCAGGGTGCGGCCGTGAAAAGAATTCGCGAAAGAAATGATTTCGTAGCGGCCCCTGCCATATGCCCGGGCAAGTTTCACCGCTGCCTCATTTGCCTCAGCTCCGGAATTAGAGAAAAAGACTTTTCCGTCAAAAGACCAAAAGATAATTTCCTTAGCTAACTTTGCCTGCTGCACTGACAAATAATTATTCGGCAGATGAATTAACTTATCAATCTGATCCCGCACCGCGCTTACCACATCAGGATGGCAATGGCCGAGAGAACTCACTCCCCATCCCGGGAAAAAATCCAAATACTGCCGGCCGCCTATATCTACCAGTTTCATTCCTTTGCCTTTAACAAAAATCAAAGGCTGCCGGGTATACGTCGGCATAATAAAATCTTGGTAGGCTTGAAATACCTCTGTTTTCTTCATACAATAATCACCAATAACCAAGAGACAATAACCAAAAAAATCACAATTCCCAACACTTGAACAAGCATATAGTCCGATTACTGGAAAAGTGGTTATTGGTAATTGTTTGATGATTGTATCTTGGAGTTTGGTTATTTACCATTATTTCACGATTTCCGTTCCCACGCCTTCATTAGTGAAAACCTCCAAGAGAAGCCCATGGGGAATACGGGCATCAATCATATGAGTTTTATTGACTCCGCCTTCTAAGGCCGAAATGCAGGCTTTTACCTTGGGGATCATTCCTTCTTGCACAACCTTTTCCTCGATCAAACCTCGCGCTTCATCAATAGTCAACGTAGAAAGAAAAGAGCCGGGGTCATTAACCGAACGCATAATACCTTTGACATTGGTCAAAACCACGAGTTTCTCAGCATGAAGGCCTGAGGCAATCGCGCTTGCGGCATCATCGGCATTGATATTATACATTTTGCCGTCCCTTCCCATTCCCATGGGGCAAATAACGCATATAGTATACTCTCGTGTCTGGGTAAGTATGGGTTTAGCCTCAATAGCATCCACTTCACCTACTAACCCCAAATCAATACCGCCCTCCAACTTCTTACGAGCAAAGATAATGTTTTTATCTTTACCCGAAAACCCCGCTGCTTTACCGCCTAATTCCTGTATTTCATTAACAATCATCTGATTTAACTTATCCAATTCTTCCTGAACAATTGCCAATGTTTTTTCATCAGTAACACGCATACCGTTGACAAACTCGGTCTTAAGCCCTGCGGATTTCATCCTCTCCGAGATATTCGGCCCTCCTCCGTGAACCAATACCGGACAGAGCCCCATATAGCTTAAGAAAACGATATCCTCTAACACCCCGCGGCGTATCTTCTCTTCTCCCAATATGCTTCCACCGTATTTTATGACAAGAATTTTACGGTGAAATTCCTTGATATACGGTAATGCCTCAATTAACACCTCTGCTTTTCTTATCGCTTCTTCCATTCGTCGCTATCGCTCCTCATAACACGAATTTTCACGAATTATTATCGAATTCCACGAATTATTCGTGTTAATTCGGTAGTTCATTCGTGTCATTCGTGCTTTAATTGTATTCTGCGTTGATCTTAACATACTCCGGAGTCAAATCCGAAGTATATACCACAGCCTTCCCTGCCCCGCAGGCCAAATCTACTTTCACCATGACATGCCTTTTCTTAAACGAACTGCATGACAACGTTACCTTGCTCTTTACGGTAATTCCTGAGGCGCCGATTGCCGCGATTATCCTTCCCCAATTGGTGCCGCCTCCATACACCGCAGTCTTAAAAAGATTGGAATTTGCTATTGCTAATGCTGCTTTTTTTGCCTCAGCGTTATGTTTGGCACCGGAAACTACGATAGTAATAAATTTCGTTGCTCCTTCGGCATCCTCTACAATCATCTTGGCAAGCGCTAAACATACTTTCTTTAATGCGGACTTAAAGTGTCTATAGCCTTTGTTTTGTTTGGTAATAACTTTATTTTCTGCCAATCCATTGGCTAAAATCAGCACGCTGTCATTAGTACTCATGCACCCGTCAACCGTAATCAGGTTAAACGAATTCTCTACCGCTTCACGTAAGGCTGTTTTGAGCGCGGCATGCTGTATCGCCGCGTCGGTAGTAATAAAACAGAGCATGGTAGCCATATCGGGAGCAATCATTCCCGCGCCTTTAGCAACCGCCCCAATGGTCACAAGAGCCTTCCCTACCTTAAAACAAGCTGCTGCCTCCTTAGGCTGTGTATCCGTGGTCATGATGGCACGGCTCACCTTCTGGCCTGCCTTTCTCTGTAATGAACTACTCAAAAGAGGCAACGCCCTTTGTATCTTAGAAAAATCAACCTGTCTTCCAATAATACCGGTAGAGGCAACAAGCACTAAGGTATCCTTAATACCTAAGAGTTTAGCACAATGACGCGCTGTTTTTCGCGCGACCTGCAAGCCTTGTTTTCCGGTATAACAATTGGCATTACCGCTATTGGCCACAATTGCCTGCGCCTGAGCCGTGCCCAAATGCCCTTTGGAGACAATCACCGGGGCAGCAGCAAAGGTGTTCCGGGTAAACATGCCACAAGAAACCGCGGGAACCTCTGAAAAAATAAGTGCCAGATCTAAGCGCTTATTTTTCTTCAAACCGCAGCCACAGGCCTGGGCCTTAAAACCTTTTGGCAGGCAGATAGCATTCAGGCTCCGCTTCATAGCAAGCCTTCCGTTTCCTTAAAACCACACATCAGATTCATATTCTGCACTGCCTGGCCTGAAGCGCCTTTTACAAGGTTATCAATGGCTGAAATAATAATCAACAGCTTTTTGTCTTCGCTTACCTTTATGCCGATATCGCAAAAATTAGTATACTGCACATCCCGCAGCTGAGGGAATTCACCCTCTTTTCGGATCCTTACAAAAGGCTCATTTTTATAGAATTCTCTGTATAAATCTACAATCTCCCGGCTTGTGGCTTGTGGCTTGTGGCTTGTGGCTATATATATTGTTTCCAGAATTCCCCTCTCTATGGGCAATAAATGCGGCACAAAGGTAACGTTTATTTCTTTCTTGGCTATCTTGGATAGCTCCTGGGTTATTTCCGGAGCATGCTGATGCGCGTCAACCTTATAGGCCTTAAAATTATCCTTTATTTCCCGCATAAAAGGGTCATCAGTTGATTTTCTCCCCGCGCCGCTATAGCCGCTTTTCGTATCAATAATAATAGTATCAAACGCGTACCCTTTGGTGCGCAACAACGGGGCAATCGACAAAATTGCCGCGGTAGGATAACACCCGGGATTAGCGACAAAATCCGCCTTCTTAATTTTTATTTTGTTAATTTCAGGCAAACCATACACTGCCTTTTTGATGTTAGCTCTATCGCTATGTTTAGCTTTATACCATGCCTCATAAATTTTATAATCTTCTATGCGGTAATCCGCGCTCAAATCAATCACCTTTTTCCCTCCCTTAAGGAGCAAAGGCGCGACCTCCATTGATGTTGTATGAGGCAAAGCCAAAAATGCCATATCACAAGCTTTTATCGCGGCAGAAGGCTCAAAATTATCACACACGACATCAAGCCTGTTTTTATAAAAAGGGAACATCTCCGAAATCGGCGTAGGAGTATCAACGCGCGCGGTAAGATAGTGTATCTTTACCTGAGGATGCTTAAGCAAAAGAGCAATGAGCTCTTCACCAGTATAGCCCCTTGCGCCAATAATACCAACTTTTACCATATGTTCTCTTGTGTGTAATCCAAGATCCGCACCACTTACGCTTGCTTAATTCATGCGCTTGAGAAAAATCCGGAATAATTATCTAGCGATAAGCCCTCTTCTAATTTTTCATTATAACACAATTATTCACGGGGTCAACGTTTTTGCGTCGGAAACACCGCCCTTTCAGAAAAAGATATCTGTTATCGCAAAATGGCGGGGTAAATAAAAAATCCCGCTTAACCTTCAGCGGGATTTTTTATTCTCTTAACTCTTAATTCTTTGCTCTTAGTTCTGCCTTTTACCTCTTTGTCCACTGGAAGCGTTTACGAGCGCCTTTTTGTCCGTATTTCTTACGCTCTTTCATCCTGGAATCCCGTGTCAAGAAATTACCTTTTCGTAAAATCTGCCTATACACAGGATCCACCACTAATAACGCCCGCGCAATCCCCAAACGCAACGCACCGGCCTGTCCGGAAAGCCCGCCCCCCCCAATATTAGCTAAACAATCATACTTATTTACCGTATTAGTCGCCTGAAATGGCTGTTTTATAAGAAGCCGGTCTGTTTCGCGGATAAAATATTTCTCGATAGGGCGCTTATTAACGATAATGTCCCCTTTACCGGCGATAAGCCGCACTCTGGCTACGGCCTCTTTTCTTCTTCCTGTCGCGTTATATACTGAAAGTGTTTTTTCCATAGGTTTTACTTAGCCTCAAAAACGATTGGTTTTGTTGAAATATGGGGATGCTTCTCTTGGGCGTAAACTTTGAGCTTTTTTAACATATCCCTGCCCAAAGGCCCTGGGGGCAACATACGCATAACTGCTAAACGCATTACCTCGGTAGGCCTTTTCTTTAACATGTCCTCAAGAATGACTTTTCTTAAGCCTGCGGGATAGCCGGAATATCTAAGATAAACCTTCTGCTTTAATTTCCTTCCGGTAACTCTTATTTTTGCGGCATTAACAATAATAACACCGTCTCCGCAGTCAACATGAGGAGTAAACTGAGGCTTATGCTTACCGCGCAATATCCTGGCGGCATGCACTGCGAGCCTCCCCAGGATCTTATCCTGGGCATCAAGCACATACCATGCTCTTTTTATATCTGCCTTTTTAGCTAAATATGTCTTTTGCATAGAAACGAAAGTATACCTTATTTCGCATACCTTGTCAATAGAAAATTAGAAAATTTTGTTAATCCTTCCTCCATCCTCTTATCTTGCCAAAAGCAGAGCGCGCCGGATAAAAAAATAACAAAAAGCCATACAAAAGGCACGTCGGCTTTCCTTACTTTCATTGTTGCCGTGGCTAAGGGATTCACATACACCTTAAACATATCCGTTTCTCCAACCTTTTTCAACTGATAGCCGTGAATAAAACGCATGGCCTCTTGCAAAGTACTATCTTTGGGAAATATAACTAATTTTGATGCCAAAAAGGGATAAAAAACGCCTTGAGGTGAAATTTCCGGGAGCAAACCATTGGCAGACGCCCTGTCTGATATACTGGCTAAAACTATTCCGGCAACAGGAAGACTTGAATAAATAATCTCATTATCTTGAGAATGCTCGGTAATTAGTTTTGATAGGGGCAAATACTCTCGAGGCAACCATACAGAAGCTGATGTGATGCGTTCATTTCGCGATGGGAAAAGCATGTCAGGCAATGTTGCATCAGCACAATAAGCTTTATAGCTAAGCTTTCCGGCTCCATCAGGTTTTTTCTCCATCAATACCGTTACTGAAAAAAATAGGCAATAGGCTACTAAACCGGCATGCGCCCATCTAAAAAAAAGGCTTTTGGCTTTAGCTTTCTCATACAAAAAGTCTAATCCCAGCGCCGACAAAAGAAGTATAGCAAAATACCCCTGGCCAGAGATGAAACGATAAGGATAGGGCAAAAAAACAAAACTTGCGATAAAGAATACAAGAAAGAGCCTGTAAGAGGCCTGTTTTAGCATAATACCCACAGCAAAAAAAGCCAAAAAGTATTCTACGAGTTTAAACTCCAAAAAATATTTCTCACCTATTCCTTCCAAAGACACCTGATGCACTATGCGCAGGTGTGTTTCAAGCAGGGGTAAAGCAAGGATGAACGAAACGAATGCAGCCGTAAAAGCAATTCTCCTATAGCGCGGAGTAAACAGCCCTAAAAGCACAGTGCTTACGAAAAAAAACCAAGAGACACCTATGTGGGTATAAAAACATACGGCAAGTAAGATGGCCGCCCTAAGGCGCCTGCCTTGAAAGAGCTGTCCGAAAGCGAACAATCCCGCAATACAGGCTAGTGTCGCGGGGATATTATTACAGAGCGAAAGATAAAAAGAAAACGACGTTAGCGCCGATACCATCACAAAACAAGCCAGACGCGAAGTATAGTGTTTCCTGATAAACTGCCATAGAGTACAAAGAAAAACTATAGGAATCATGAATTCCATAAACTTCGCTAAAACGATTTTATTAACGCCCAATTTTAACCCTATGGATAGAATCAGATGGTATACAGGCGGATAGATATGGGGCCTGCCCACGGGGGCGTATTGCCAGAAATCCCAGGTGCTATAACCGCCGGCCTTACAAAATCCCCAAGCAGTCTGTAAATGATAATACCCATCAATAAACTGTGGAAAAATACTTGACCGCAATAGCTGAAGCACAGCAAACGAGATTATGATAAGTACCCCATAAAAATCCCAGGAATGCCCGTTTCTGTCTTCCATTAGTATTTAACTCTCACTAAAAATAACCCATGCGCAGGAGCAGTGCGGCCGGCAAGGCGCCTATCTTTAGCTAAAAGTATTTTCCTTAAACTCCCTCGCGGCAATTTTCCCCTTCCAACTTCTACAAGGGTTCCTACGATAGTGCGCACCATAGTATATAAAAACCCATCTGCCTCGATTTCAATTATTAATAAAGGGCGCCTGACAGCCAATAACTGACAGCTGATAGTTTTTTTTACCGATATTCTTTTAATAGTGCGTATTCTACTTTTTACGCCTGTAGCGCTGGCACAAAAAGAGCTGAAATCGTGCTTTCCCAGCAGTACCCGTGCTTCTTTTTTCATCAATGGGATATCTAACTCATAAGGAATACCCCAGGCATAACGCTCTAAGAATGGAGAAGAAAATGAACAATGAAGTATACAATACCGGTACATTTTAGACCTTGCCGAAGAACAGCTATTAAAACCAATATCTGCCTGAAAGATATTCCTTATACCTATATCTTTCGGTAAAAGGCTATTGAGGGCTTTTTTGATTTTTTGTAAAGAGAATCTGGTGTGGGTATGAAAATTAGCTGCCTGGGCAAGAGCATGGACTCCGGCATCAGTCCTTCCGGAGCCGATTACCTTAACCTTTTCCTGAAGGATTTGCTGAAGAGTTTTTTCTAATACTTCCTGAATTGTCTTCTTCTGGTGAGGCTCTGAAGTGGTGAGCCCGTGGTGAGCCCTATTTTGTATCTGCCATCCGGCATACGCAGTCCCATCATATTCAATGATGAGCTTAATATTACGCATCGGCTATCCCTTACTACACCGTCAAATTAATTGTTATAGATTAACGATGTATCAGCCCTGCTTTATTAATTCCTCCGCTATTTGCACAGCATTGGTAGCAGCGCCCTTACGCAGGTTATCCGCGACTACCCACAGCCATAAGCCGTTTTTGACAAAACAGTCCTGGCGGATCCTGCCGACGAATGTTTCATCTTTACCTTCAACATCTTTAGGCATAGGATAGAGGTTCTTTTTAGGGTCATCAATAACTACCACTCCCGGAGCCTTTTTAAGCAACTCTCGCACCTTATCCGGTGTAATCGGCTCTTTAGTCTCAATATAAACTGATTCCGAATGCCCAGTCCTTACCGGAACCCTAACCGTAGTCGCGGAAATCCTAATTTTCTCATCATGCATAATTTTATGGGTTTCTTTCACCAACTTCCACTCTTCATTAGTATAATCACCTTCGGTAAAACTCCCAATATGAGGAAAGATATTAAAAGCCAGTTGTTGGGGCATGGCTCTGGATACTGGATTTTTACCAGAATCCAGAATCAAGGATCCAGCATCTCGCTGGTTCATAATTTCTTTTGTTTCATTAAAGAGCTGCTCAACCGCACCTCTTCCGGCGCCAGATGAAGCCTGGAGAGTGGTTACTATGATTCTCTTTATCCCCACCTTCTTATAAATCGGCCAAAGAGCAACTACCATCTGAATAGTTGAACAATTAGGGTTAGCAATAATACCTTTATTTTTTCTTGCGTCTTTACCATTTACTTCTGGCACGACCAAAGGAACATGGGGATCCATACGAAAGTCTGCGCCGTTATCAATAACTATTACCCCTCTTTTTACTGCTTCAGGAGCATACGTTACTGCTGCTCCCTTCTCACCTTCAGTTCCGGCAAACAAGGCAATGTCAACCCCCTTAAACCCTTCGGGAGTAATCGGCTGTACCGAATACGCCTGCCCATCAACCTGGATATTACGCGCTGAACGCGCAAACACGCGTAATTCTCCCATTGGAAAATTGCGTTGATGAAGAACCCTCAACATTTCCTCACCGACTACTCCAGCCCCAACTACTGCAACAGTATACTCTTTCTTTTTCATCTTATACATTCCTTGATTTTTGCTATTAGCTGGTCTAATGGAATTTTATCCACTCCATAAAAAATTCGTGACGTATTAATAACCCATCCGTTTTCAATGGCATACTTACCGTTTACCCCACCCGTTACAAGATATACATTTCTTTTTCTCTTATCCTTACTAAGGAAAACAAGGCATCGCTCTCCCAGAACAAAGCGGGCTTCTGTTTCAACATTCAACCTCTCCCCCTCCCATTCTCCCCCAGAGTAAGAAATAGTAATTTCTTGGATTCTCATATCTCGTTTTAAATATTCCTCGACACTCAAAACAACGGAAGTAGTAATATCAACCATTGTCCTGGGAGATTTACTCTTTACACTTTCTTTTTTCTCTACAGTTCCCACTATAATTGTATAGGATGAATCAACTAATTCCTCCAAACGGGGGCCCTGTGCAAACAAAAACGCTACGCATACGTTCAACAACATGACTATTAAAAAGGCTATTCCTCTTATTTTCTTTCTACTCATTTTCCCTTTACCATTTTCATTTTAAGCCCGCTGCAACCATATCCCCCACTTCGCTCGTTGGATATCCCATCTTTCCGGCGGCAAGGGATTTTAATGTAGTGGCTACAATCTTTATTACCGCATCTTCAATGGCCTTTGCCGCTTGTGCTTGCCCTAAAGCCTCAAGCATCATTCCTGCCGCGCAGATCGCGGCCAATGGATTAATCACATTCTGCCCCGTATATTTTGGGGCACTACCTCCGATAGGCTCAAACATTGATACTCCTTGAGGATTAATGTTGCCTCCTGCGGCAATACCCATGCCTCCTTGAATCATTGCCCCTAAATCGGTGATAATATCGCCAAACATATTATCGGTCACAATCACATCAAACCACTCGGGATTCTTTACAAACCACATCGTAGTTGCGTCAACGTGGGCATAATCAGTAGTAATATCGGGATATTCTTTGGCAACCTCATAAAAGGTGCGTTCCCATAAATCCCAGGCATAGGTCAAAACATTCGTTTTTCCGCAAAGGGTAAGTTTTTTTCTTTTATTACGCTTACGGGTATATTCAAAGGCATAACGGATACAGCGTTCTACCCCTTTACGGGTATTATAAGAAATCTGTATCGCCACCTCATCCTTGGTGGCTTTTTTCTGAAACTCTCCCATCCCCTTATAGAGGCCTTCGGAATTTTCCCTTACTACCACAAAATCTATATCCTCAGGTTTTTTATCCTTTAAGGGGCAATAATCAGCGTTATAAAGCTTAACCGGGCGTAAATTTATGTATTGGTCTAAGGAAAATCGTAACTTAAGAAGCACTCCGGTTTCTAAAATCCCGGGTTTAACCTTGGGGTGGCCGATTGCCCCTAAGAAAATTGCCGAGTATTTCTTGAGCTCCTCTATATCTTTATCCTCTAAGGTCTTACCGGTCTTTAGATAGCGCTCACCCCCAAAATCAAAGGTTTTAGTTTCATACTGAAACTTATATTTTTTTCCTGCCGCCTCTAAAACCTTGAGGCCTTCGTTAACTACTTCCGGCCCTGTCCCATCTCCGGGGATTACTGCGATTTTATACATTTTTATTGTTTCTCCTGTAAATGATATTTTGCGCCTTTGCGGTTCTGCAACCGCTGAAACGCTGAAGTAAGATAGTTACTCTCCGCTAAAACGCGGAAATTCAATAAGTCTTCTTCTGTGTTTCTTCGGAATCCATTTACTCTGCGCCTCTGCGGAAACATTTATTTTTTAAAATTATTCTGCGCCTTTGCGGTTGCAATCCACTGCATCAGCCCTCCGGCCTCCACTATTTTCTGCATAAACTCCGGAAAACCTTCAGACTTATAAACTTTACCCTGGGTAATATTCTTAATCTTGCCCTTTACCAAATCTATCTCTAATTCATCCCCGTTATTTATCTGGCCAGCCTGGACTATCTCAATAATAGGCAGTCCGATATTTATGGCGTTGCGGTAGAAAATACGGGCAAAGGATTTGGCAATCACACAAGACACTCCCACACCTTTAATCGCAAGAGGGGCGTGTTCCCTGCTTGAGCCGCAGCCAAAGTTCTTTCCCCCAACAATAATATCGCCTTTGGCAACATTTTTAGCAAAATCCGGAGCAATCGTCTCCATGCACTTTTTGCCCAATTCCACAGGGTCGGTAGTCACCAGATACTTTGCCGCGACGATATCGTCAGTATTTATATCATCGCCAAATATATGAACCTTACCTTTTAATAGCATACCTTCCCTTATATTTACTACTATCTACTTACTACTCACTACTTCATCAGGATGCGCAATCCTTCCCACCACTGCTGAAGCTGCTGCTACCGCCGGATTTGCCAGATAGACAAAGCTTTTAGGGGATCCCATCCTGCCGATAAAATTACGGTTTGTAGTAGTAAGAGCCACTTCTCCCTCTGCTAAGATACCACAGTGGCCGCCCAAACATGGCCCGCAGGTAGGAGTTGAAATAACACAGCCTGCCTTGCTAAAAATATCAAGCAAGCCTTCCCTCATTGCCTGCTTATAGATAGTTTGGGTTGCCGGAATAATAATCGTACGCACACAGGATTTCACATATTTTCCCTTCAGGACCTTGGCTGCGGCCCTTAAATCTGAAATCCTGCCGTTAGTGCAAGAGCCAATAACCACTTGATCAACACTAACATTCTTAAGCTGGCCCACTGGCCTAACATTACTGGGGAGATGAGGGCAAGCTACCTGCGGCTCCAGTTTAGAGACATCGTATTCCTTAATATCCGCGTACTGGGCATCTTTATCGCTTTTTAAATGAGTCCATAGCCGATAGTCTATAGCCGATGGTCTTTTTCTGGTGACCTTGTGACCTTGTGACTTTGTGGCCTCTTTGATATATTCAAAAGTAACTTCGTCCGGCTCAATAATCCCGGCCTTCCCCCCAGCCTCGATTGCCATATTAGACATCGTAAGGCGGCCATCAATATCTAATTTCTCAATCACAGGGCCGCAAAATTCCATTGCCTTATATAAAGCTCCGTCTACTCCTATATCGCCAATGGTATAAAGAATCAGGTCTTTGCCGCTTACCCACTTCTTAAGTTTTCCTGTATAGGTAAATTTTATAGTCTGGGGGACACGAAACCAGGCATGCCCGGTAATCCAGCTTGCGGCAATATCGGTTGAGCCCATCCCCGTTGAAAAAGCACCCAAAGCGCCATAGGTACAGGTATGTGAATCCGCGCCTATAATCAAATCTCCAGGCTGAATAAAACCCATCTCGGGAAGAAGCGCGTGTTCAATACCCATTTGTCCGACTTCAAAGTAATTTCTAATTTTATACTCTTTGGCAAAATCATATAACATTCTCGCCTGATTAGCACTCCTTAAATCTTTCGCTGGAGTAAAATGATCCGGCACAAGCACTACCTTCCTGGTATCGAAAACTTTTTTTGCCCCTGACTTCCTAAATTCCTCTATCGCTAAGGGCGCGGTAATGTCATTAGCTAAAGCCAAATCAACTTTTGCCCAGATAAACTCACCCGGATGAATATCTTTTTTTCCTGGGGTATGCTGTAATAATATTTTTTCAGTGATTGTGTATGGCATTAATAATTTTAGCGTTTAGCGTAGAGCGTTTAGAAAAACAAAAAACTATACGCTAACCATTAAATCTCTTAACGATGAGGGTGGCATTATGGCCACCAAAGCCTAATGAATTGGACATCGCTATATTTACTTTCATCTTACGCGATACATTAGGGACATAATCAAGGTCACAGTCGGGGTCAGGAACCTCCTGATTGATGGTAGGATGCACAATAGAATCGCGGATAGAAAGACAACAGACTACGAATTCTAAGCCTCCTGCCGCACCTAAGAGATGGCCTGTCATAGACTTTGTGGAATTAACCGCTATGGTATAGGCATGCTGGCCAAAGGCATTTTTGATTGCCAAGGTCTCAATTTTATCATTTAACGCCGTTGACGTACCATGGGCATTGATATAGTCTATCTCTTGCGGCTTTACATTAGCGTCCGCTAATGCCGCAAGCATTGCCCGAGATGCGCCGCTACCGGTCGAATCAGGGGCTGTCATATGATAGGCATCAGCGGACATACCATAGCCAACCATCTCCGCGTATATCTTCGCATTTCGTTTTAGAGCATGCTCCAAAAATTCTAAAACCACTAAGCCGGCACCTTCTGCCATCACAAAGCCGTCTCGTAATTTATCAAACGGCCGAGAGGCTCTCTGAGGCTCGTTATTTCTTTTAGACAACGCCTTAAGCGCGCAAAACCCTCCAACACCCAAAGCCGTAATACAGCTTTCGGTGCCGCCGGCAAACATGATATCGGCGTCGCCGTGTTGAATCACCCTAAAGGCGTCACCCAAAGCGTGTGAACCTGAAGCGCATGCTGTCGCTACGCAAGAATTTGGGCCTTTCAAACCCAACGCAATCGAGACATGGCCCGCGGCTTCATTGACAATAAGCATCGGAATAAGAAAAGGCGAAAGCCGTGAAGGGCCTTTTTCTAAATATATCTTATGCTCTTCCTCGATAATACGTAAGCTTCCAATCCCGGAACCAATTAAAACTCCGATACGGGTAGTATCTTCTTTACTCAAATCTAGCTGAGAATCAAAGGCTGCCTGCTTGGCTGCCGCGACCGCGTATTGGACAAATTTCTCCATTCGCCTGGCTTCCTTTGGCTCTATGTATTGTAGCGAATCAAAACCCTTGACCTCACCGGCAATACGCGAATCAAAGGCACTGGCATCAAACGTCGTCAATGGCCCTATCCCGCTTTTACCCGAGAGTAACGCCTGCCAGAAGGTATCCACCTCATTACCTACCGGAGAAATTATTCCTAAACCAGTAACAACGACGCGTCGTTTCATTTTAAAATCTTATTTTACACGAATTGCCACGAATTCCTGCCTACCGGTAGGCAGGTTTAGCGAATTTACACGAATCAATCTGCGAGAATTCGGCTTTTAATTTGTGGTAATGAGTGTTTAAAATGGGCTTTTCTTGTAAACTAATGTATGTTCTTACAATGCCCCCTCTGGCTAAAGCCCGAGGTTCATTTTCTTCTTGCCCCCTCAGGGCAAAATCCCGACCGAAGCGTCGGGATAAATGATTTGCCCCGGTCACGACATGACCGGGGCATTGTAATAATTACTGTATAATAGACAAGTTACTTACTTGCTCCTGCTTTTTCTTCGATATATTTAACGGCATCTCCTACGGTGGTCATCTTTTCCGCGTCTTCATCAGGTATTTCAATGCCAAATTCTTCTTCCAAAGCCATTACCAACTCGACGGTATCCAGAGAATCAGCTCCTAAATCATCAATAAAAGATGCTCCGGGAGTAACTTCTTCAATTTTCACTCCTAATTGCTCCGCAATGATTGATTTTACCTTATCTGCTACAGCCATTATTTTCCTCCTCTTGCAACCGCTGAAACGCTGCAACCACTGAAGCGCTGAATTAATAGGTTAAGTTTTCTGCGCCTTCGCGGTTAAGTTTTCTGCGCCTTCGCGGTTAAGTTTTCTGTGTTTCCGCGGAATCTATCAGTTCCATTTACTCTCTCGAGCCTCCGCGGTTATGTCATCACCATGCCGCCATCTATAATAATAGTCTGGCCTGTAATATAGTCCGCCTCGCTTGATGCCAAGAATAGACACAGCCTTGCCACATCTTCAGGCTTTCCAAACCTGCCTAAAGGTATCTGAGCAAGCATTTTTTCCTGTATCTCTTGGGGAAGCTTTGCCGTCATCTCTGTCTGGATAAAACCGGGAGCAACCGCATTTACACATATCCCTCTGCTTGCTAATTCCTTAGCGGTTGTCTTGGTTAAGGCGATAATTCCGGCTTTTGAGGCAGAGTAATTGGCCTGACCTGCATTCCCTATAATACCAATGATCGATGCGATATTCACCATCTTGCCTGACTTCTGCTTCAACATTGCTTTTGAGGCTACCTTGGTGCAGTTAAATGTGCCTTTGAGATTCACATTTATGACCGCATCCCAATCTGCCTCTGGCATTCGAAGCAACAGGCCGTCTTTGGTGATGCCTGCATTGTTTACCAATATATCAAGCTTCTGAAATTTGTCAAGAATTTTGTTTATTTCTTCTTCTACTTGCCGCGCATTGGTCACATCCACTTTCGCGCTCATTGCTTTAACCCCTAAGGCCTCTATATCTTTCTGCGTTTGGCTTGCGGCTTCCGGATTCACATCCCAAATGACGATATGAGCGCCTTCCTTGGCAAAGAGTAATGCAATCTCACGGCCTATTCCTCGTGCTGAACCAGTCACTAAAGCTACTTTATCTTTAAGACGTATATTCCCTTCAAGGCACATCTTTCTCCTTTGTTAAATAAAAAGGTTGAGGTTGAGGTCAATGTCCACTTACAACTGTTAAATTGCTACACTGCTACATTGCTATAAGCAGTTTAACAGTTTAGCAGTTTAACAATGTATTTTACTCCTTCTTACACACTTATATACTTCCTGTGCGTTTCCTATATTCTTCACTTCCAGGCTTGCATCTATCTTTCTGATCAATCCCTTAAGAACGCTTCCTGGCCCAATCTCATACAAGAGCTTAACCCCCTCTCCTGCCATAAACCGCACCGTATCTTCCCAGAGAACAGCGCTATAAATCTGCCTGAATAAATTCTCGCGGATGACAGCAGCATCCTGGGTAGGGCTTGCGCTGACATTACTTATTATAGGAATTGAGGCCTTTTTCAAGGTAAAACTATCCAAAAAAACCTTAAATTTAGCCGCTGCTTCTTTCATCAAAGAAGAGTGAAATGCTCCGGAAACCTCTAAATCAATCACTCGTTTGGCGCCGCTGGCAAGAAGTGAAGCCTTTGCCTTTTCCACTGCTTCAGTCTTTCCTGAAATAACAATTTGCCCCGGACAATTAAGGTTGGCTATTTGGGCACCAGCCTGAGCGCATATATCCTCTACTACTTTTCTTTCTAATCCTAATACCGCGGCCATTTTTCCGGGGGATATGCGGGTTTCTTCCTCCATTAACTGAGCCCGTTTACTCACTAAACGTAACGCCTCCTCAAAATCAATAACTCCGCTTGCCACAAGAGCTGCATATTCACCTAAGCTTAGGCCTGCGGTGTACTGGATACTGGATACCGGATACCGGATACCGGATTTAAAAGCCTCTAAAGCAGCTATACTCACCGTAAGAATGGCTGGCTGGCAATTTTTGGTGCGGGTGAGTTCCTCAAGAGGGCCTTCCAAGCAAAGCTTGGTAAGAGGGAACCCCAAAACCTTGTCTGCGGTATCAAAAACAGCTTTACTCTCTGGAAAAGCTTCATAAAGATCCTTTCCCATCCCCACATACTGGCTGCCTTGCCCTGGAAACAATAAAGCGATAGGTTTCATTGTTACATTGTTAAATGGTTACATTGCTATAAACCGAACAACAGTGCAGCAATTTGACAATGTAACCATTTAGCATTACACTACCATTTAATAACACAAGCGCCCCATACCAATCCCGCTCCAAAAACATCAAGCACTACAATATCGCCTTTTTTAACCCTTCCTGATTTCACTGCCTCGCAAAGAGCGGTTGCGGTAGAAGCTGAAGACATATTGCCATATTTACCAATATTCATGAAAATTTTGTCCCTCTCTAAACCTAAGCGTTTGGCGGCAGCCAAGATTATTCGTTCATTAGCCTGGTGAGGGATAAAACAATCTACGTCTTTACAGGTTAATCCCGCCAGCTTTAACGCTTTGTTCGCGGCTTCTGCCAAACGTTTTACCGCTATTTTAAAGAGTTCGTTGCCATGCATCTTCACAAAATGTAAACCCTTATTTATAGTTTCATGGCTGGGGGGAAGGCGCGTGCCCCCGGCAGGAAGCATCAATAAATTTCCTCCACTGCCGTCACTGCCTAAATAGGTCGAAAGTATTCCATTACGCTTTACCGGCGCGATAACCGCTGCTCCCGCGCCATCACCGAATAACACACAAGTACTACGGTCTTTCCAATCTACAAACGGCGAAAGCTTCTCTACGCCGATAATCAGCGCGTTTTTATATGTTCCCGAAGCAATAAACTGTTGAGCTGTCACTAAGGCATATACAAACCCCGCGCAGGCCGCGGAGATATCAAAACACACAGCTTTCTTTGCCTTGAGCCCTTGCTGGACGATGGTGGAAACCGAGGGGAATTGCATATCCGGGCTTATCGTAGCGGTAATGATTAAATCAACTGACTCCGCTTTCAGCTTGGCATCTCTGAGGGCTGCCTGTGCTGCCTTAATTGCCATGTCACTGGATGCCTCGTTATCCGCGGCCAGACGGCGCTCTCTGATACCGGTACGCGTAACAATCCACTCATTAGAGGTATCCACCATTTTTTCTAAGTCTGCGTTGGTCAATACGCGTTTTGGCAGATATTCTCCTACACCGAGTATCCCTATTGGTTTCATTCTTTTCTCTTCAATCTCTGCAACCATGTATATGTACCCTATACAATAAACGGTACACAGGTAACGGTAAACGAATTATACGTTATAGGTTAATTTTCTTACCGATTCAAGCATCTTCTGGTTAACATTATTTTCTACTTCTTTTATGGCAACCCGTATCGCGTTTTTGATTGCCTTCGCGCTAGAACGGCCATGGCCAATGATTACTATTCCGTTTACTCCCAAAAGCGGCGCTCCACCGTATTCTGAATAATCAAAGTTTTTCTTAAAACGCCGAAGAGCGGGATAGACAAATAAAGAACCGATCTTAGCCATAAGACTGCTGGTTAATTCGCGCTTTAACAATACCCCAAAGGCTTCCGCGACACCCTCTGATACTTTGAGGGTTACATTTCCCACAAACCCGTCGCAAATGACAATTTCGGTTTTCCCTTTAAAAACATCTTTACCTTCGACATTGCCTTGAAAATTCAAATGCGAGGATTCTAATAAACGGTAGGTTTCTTTTACAAAATCGGTCCCTTTAGCCTCTTCTTCACCGATATTAAGCAGCCCCACGGAAGGGTTATCACAATTAAAAATATGGCGGTAATACGCCTGGGCCATCGCGGCGTATTGAAGCAAATGGGTAGGCTTAGCATCAATATTCGCTCCGGCATCAATAATAAGGGTAGGCGTTTTTTTTACGGTCGGCATAATAATGGCTATCCCCGGACGCTCAACTTCAGAAAGCATCCCTAACCCGAGCGTCGCGGCACAAACCCCGGCACCGGTATTGCCCGCGCTAAAGAAAGCATCCGCCTTTTGCTGCTTAATAAGCTCGAGCGCGCGGATAATAGAAGAATCCCGTTTTTTACGGATACTTAAAGCCGCCGGCTCGTTCATTTGAATAATTTCTGAGGCATGAACGATTTCAATAGCCTCGGGGCAGCCGCCAATTTTCTGTAGTTCTTCCTCTATACGTTCGCGGATTCCCACAAGCGCTATTCTACAGCCATATTCCTTACTCGCAGCAACCGCTCCTTCAATGACTACTTTCGGGGCATAATCACCACCCATCGCATCAACTGCTATCTTCATACGTCAATTGTTAAAGTGTCAAATTGCTCCACTGTTATCTTGCCTAAACAATGTAACAGTATAACAATTTAGCAATTTATCCTTGTTTCTTCTTTTTTTCCTTAATCTTTATCTCAAGGACTTGCCTGCCTTTATAATAGCCGCAGACAGGACAAACCTGATGTGAATGTTTCGGCTGTTTACATTGGGGACAGACACTGAGCTCTCCCATTTTAAATATCTTATGCGCTCTTTTTTTACGCGTGCGTGCGCTTGAAAATCTCCTCTTTGGTAATGGCATAGCCTCACTCCTTTCAGTCGTTGGGAGTGTTAAGTTTAGAAGTGTAAAGTTGTTACATTCTTACTTACACACTTACACACTTACAATCTCCTTCGTTTAAATTCTTTCCACATTGAGCACAAAGCCCCTTACACTCAGGGGTACATAAAGGCTTTAAGGGATATTCCAGGATAAGTTCCTGACGGATATCTTCGGTAATATCAACGGCAGTATCTGCTTTACTAATAGGGCAGTCAATCCTGAAATCCTTACGGAGGAGAGACTCTATCTCCACCAAACACCGTGAACACTCAAGCCTCACCTTGGCCTTCAAAGCAACTTTGATATCAAGGACTTCCTGCAGTTTTAGTACCTGAGCCTTAATTTCAATAGGATACACAAGATGCACTCCGGCAATTTCTACATCTAATCCTTCAGGAGTCAGAGACTCAATAAGTGTCAGAGGTTCACCTTCCGGCAGCTGTTTTAAATCGATATTCACAGGCTTCCTTTACCTTTTAAGCCTTTCTTTAAGCTTTTTCTGGACATCTTTAGGCATAAAATCCGATACATCCGCGCCTAATAAAGCAGCCTCTTTTAAAAGCTTTGATGAAATATATGAATATTGCTCGGAAGGCATCAGAAAGATTGTTTCTACGTCATGTGAAAGTTTTCGGTTAGTCAAGGCCAGCTGAAATTCATACTCAAAGTCAGAAACCATCCGCAAGCCTCTAATAATCACCCCTATAGAATGTTTTCGGGCATAATCCACCACTAAGCCGTCAAAAGCCTCGACAACCACTGTGTCCATATCCGCCGTGGCCTTTTTGAGCATCTCTACCCGTTCTTTTACCGAAAATAAAGGCTTCTTTTGTGAATTAGAGGCTACGCCAACCACAACAGTCTCAAATATCCTTGAGGCTCTTTGAATAATATCAATATGCCCATAGGTTACCGGATCAAATGAGCCGGGATACATTGCTTTTTGGCACATGTTCCTCACTCCGTTCGGAGTTTAAAGAGTGTAAGTGTAAAGTGTTTAAGTTTTCTTCTAACTTACACACTAACCCATATTTCTATAAAACGACAATACGGTTTCCCCGTACTTGTTTTGCTTAAAAAGCATTAAGCTGCCTTCTTCGCGCGGCAGCTCTTCTTTTTTATGATGCTCTAATACCACGATACCTTGAGGCGCTACTATATCACAAAGGCTTATGCCTCGCAAGGACTTTTTTGCCAAGCCTTTCAGATAAGGAGGGTCAAGGAATACCATATCAAATGCGCGCTGTTTCTTGGACAAAAACTCTAAAGAATCAAGGGAATCTTTCCTGTAGAGGGAGTATGTTCCTATACCTAAAAGCTTAAGGTTTGATTCAATGAGCCTTAGGCAATTACTATCCTTTTCTACAAAGCTCACTTCCTTTGCCCCATAAGAATACGCTTCTATCCCTACAGCGCCGGAACCGGCAAAGAGTTCCAAGACCATAGCTCCTTTCACAAAATCACCTAAAGAGTCGAAAAGTGCCTTGCGGACTTTATTTTGAGTGGGACGGATATTTTTGGGGAACTGTATCCTTCTTCCCTTGAAACTTCCGGAGATTATCTGCATAATGCCTGCCTTTAGGGATAAACTTTAGCAGCCGCGTACGGTCATCCTTGATTTTAAATTCGATACGAAGGTACTGGCGAGGCAATGCTTTCTTAATCCTATCAGCCCATTCAATAACGGTTATACCATCGCCATAGAAATATTCTTCATAACCAATCTGCTCTAATTGATGAATATCTTTAAGCCTGTAGAGGTCAAAGTGGTAGACTTCATGGCGGCCCCGATACTGGCGCATAAGGATAAAGGTAGGGCTTGTTACTTTCTGCCTGCGGCAGGACAACCCTGAGGCTAAACCCTTCACAAAAATAGTCTTTCCTGAGCCAACAGTGCCAATAAGCGCCACGACATCACCAGCTGTAAGATATTTTGCTAAGCCACGAGCGATTTCTTTAGTTTGCTTTACAGAAGCAGACGTTATACGCATTATTCTTTTTGTTTGCCTCCCGCTCACTACTCTCTACTCTCTACTCACTACTTACTACTCACTACTTTCTACTCTCTACTCTCTACTCTCTACTCTAAAAGTGCTGATACCCCTTCGCCTCAAGCACCTTTTCCTGCGCTTTTTTAGTAATGAATTTTATCCCGTAGTGCTTCTCTCTGATTTCACCTATAGCCTTAAAATACACGCCTTTTTCCTGTATCAAACGCCGGGCCTCTGCTAGAGGCATAGAAAAAAGCAGCTCAAAATCTTCCCCCATATGCAGTGCCTCATCAAACGACTTTGCATCAGCTGATACGGGAATTAAATCCTCATACACGACGGCTCCTGCCTGGCTTGCCAAGCATAAACGCCGTAAATCAAGGCTCAAGCCATCAGAAATATCCAACATGGCATTGACCTTGTAGTTATTCACCAAATAATGCGCCTCCTTGATGCGGGGCGTAAACGTAAGATGCCTTCCGTAAAATGACCCCCCTAAAGGGCCGCTGACAAAGAGGATATCCCGAGGCTTTGCCCCTGAACGGAAAACCACCCCCTCTTTACGCACCTCTCCTATCACCGAGATATTGATAACTATTTTCTCAGATAAGCTTAAATCTCCCCCCACGACACTAACCTTAAACTTCTTTGCTAACCTCAGCAAACCGGCATAAAAACCATCGATAAAGCGGACCGAGCCTTTTTTGGGCATCCCTAAGGAAACAAGCGCGTAACAAGGCATCCCTCCCATTGCGGCAATATCGCTTAATGAACACGCCAGAGCCTTATGGCCGATATCTTCAGGATGCGCCCGCCGGGTAAAATCCACATCTTCAATGAGCATATCCGCGGTAAAAAGCTGGTATTTATCCTTCGTAGCGCGCAACACCGCGGTATCATCTCCTATACCGCAGACAACCGAAGCATCAACTTTTACTTTTTTTGAGATTCGTTTAATTAAATCTAATTCAGAAATTTTATGTGAAGGCATGAGAAATAGTACTGGCAAACGGCGGGTAGATAAGCCCTTTTTCAGTGACAAAGGCGGTAATGAATTCATTACCTGTTACATCAAACGCAGGGTTATATACCTTTACCCCTTTGGGGGCTATTGGTTGAGCCTGTAATTCTAAAACCTCGATATCGTGCCTGTGCTCAATGATAATATCCTTCCCTGATGATACCCCAAAATCAAACGTCGAACGCGGGGCAACGACATACAAGGGCACTTTATGGTAATGGCTGATGAGGGCCAGGTTAAACGTCCCTATTTTATTTGCCGTATCGCCATTTTTGGCAATTCTATCCGCGCCGACAAATACCTTATTAATTTTACCCTCACGCATAAGGTAAGCGGCAGTATTATCCGCAATCAACGTTACCTCGATATTATGTTTTTTAAGTTCCCAACTGGTAAGGCGCGCTCCCTGCAAAAGCGGCCTTGTTTCGCAGGCAAATACCTTAACTGTCTTTCCCTTCTCTTTTGCCCGGTAAAAAACACCGAGTGCCGTGCCATAATCCGCGGTTGCCAATGCCCCTGCGTTACAAATAGTAAGGCAGGTATCAAAGTCATTAATCAATGACGCGCCATAGTCTGCCATCGTACGGCAAATCGCCTTATCTTCTTCCAGGATTTTGAGCGCCTCTTGTAAAAGTAACTCTTTTTTGCGGGAAACACTTACTTGGGCATGATGATAGGCTACCTGGCGCATGCGTTCCAGCGCCCAGGAAAGATTTACCGCCGTCGGCCTGCTTGAGGCTAAATATCGTATCACTTCATCCAATTTCTTTTTAAAGGTGTTAGCGTTATCCGTTCTTACCTTATTCACGCCTACCATTACTCCAAAAGCGCCGGCAATGCCAATCGCGGGAGCGCCCCGCACCTTCAACTCTTTAATCGCCTTCCACACAGTTTTTGCATCGTGGCAGTCCAGATATTCCAGCTTTAAAGGAAGCTTGGTCTGATCAATAATCCTGACACAATTATTCTTCCACTCTATCGTTGGTATCGGCATAGTGCTCCGTTAACTTAATTCTTAGGGGTATAGTGAAGTTAACTCCGCACTTCCGCTAAGGGGGCAGGCCCCCCTTCGGCGTTCGCTTCGCTCACTGAGCACCCCCCAAGCGTGGGGAAAGTTTTTCCCCACACCCCTTTTATTACACCGTCACACTAATAAAAACTAATTTAACGGTGTAATAGTTATATCCCCATCATCCTGGCTAAGAGGCTCTTTTTTGTCTTTATCGCGGCATAGGGGCAGAATTCCTTACAACAAAAACAAGAAATACACCGTGCGTAGTCAATAACGATTTTACCGCCTTTATTGCTCATAGTCCTTTGCGGGCAATTTTCAACGCATGAGTTACACAAACGGCAGAGATCCGAATTAATGTTAGGATGAAAATAAATATATTTCTTAAGGAAGGTAACGATGAACGACGGCAGTTTGTTTTTAATCGTTTGTCTCAGAGAAGTCTCTGGAAGCTTGAAATCAGAAATAATAGATGCCGCGAGTGTTTGCCCTTGAATCTCGATAGTAGTTATATCGGCTGTGCCTATTCCTCTTCTTGAGGCCTCTTTATTGGTATATATATAGTCTGGGTGGGTATTCATGATCCTGGCTAATACCGTATCAAGAGAAACCGCGTCAGAACTTGCTACAATGAGCCCAAAATCTCTCTTAGTCCCTGACGTGGCCGGCCCGTTACCCTCTATTCCCGATATACCGTCAACTATGGAAAGAGCCGGTTTTACCGCTTCATACACATCCAGAAGCATATTCGCGAATTTTTCATGCTGATAAAAATTCTTATGGCATTCAAGTTTAAATGTCCCGGGGATAAGGCCAAAGAGGTTTTTCACAGCGCCGGTCAAAATCATATAATCATGGGTCTTAAATTTCGGCAGGTTAACGACATAATCGCATTCCTTGACCCACTCAGTCAAAGGAAAATAAGTATGCATAAATCTTTTACCAAAGGTAATGAGCTCTACCTTTTCTTCATCTGCTACTTTTTTTATGCCGGTGCGTTCGTAAACTTCATAAATATTCTCGATATTATCGCCAAACACGCTTGGCCCATCGCCTATATACATTGTGCAGCCAATTTCTCGTAAGATCCTTACCACCGCGCGTACAAACTCCGGATGTGTCGTAATCGCCCGCTGGGGCTCTATAGCCATCAGAAGATTAGGCTTAAGCAAAACCCTGGAATTCGGCTTAAGAAACTTTGTGATGCCCCCGATAAGCTCTATAGCTTCTTTAACTTTCGGGAAGAGGTCTTCCTGTTTATACGCGGCACATTTAACTATGGAAACTTGTGATTTCATTTAAAATTTAAATAATCTCTTGGCATTCTCGGTTGTCTGTGCCGCGATCTCCTCTATGCTACATTTTCTTAATTCCGCGATACATTCAGCCAAAAGCCTCACATTTGACGGTTCATTGCGCTTTCCTCGAAACCCTTCAGGCGCCAGATAAGGGCAATCCGTTTCTAACAAAAGCCTCTCGGGAGGGATATATCGCACCAATTCCCGTAAGCTGCCTGACTTCTTGTAGGTGATATTGCAGGTAACGGAAATGTGCAATCCTAAATGTAAACACTCTTCTAAAAAGTTTTTGCTCCCTGAAAAACAATGTATTACCCCCTGAATTTTGCCTGAGAAATCATTGAGTATTTTGAGGGTCTCTTCTTCCGCGGCGCGGCTGTGAATTATAAGCGGCAAACCTAACGCAACGCTTAGTTCAATAAATTTCCGGAAGAAGTTTCTTTGAATATCTTCGGGAGAAAGGTTACGGTAAAAATCTAATCCCACCTCACCAATAGCGATCACTTTCTCGCTATGGGCAAGGCTTTCAATCTGTTTAAATGCCTTATCGTCAATTTCTTTTACATCGTGTGGATGGACTCCTATTGATGTATAAATACTCTCATAGCGATGAGCTAACTCCAGAGAGCGCGCGCATCCTGAGATACTGGAACTGACATTTATTATGCGCTCTATTCCCTTTTCCTGGGCGCGTTTCAGGACATCTTCTCTGTCATTATCAAAATCACTAAAATCAAGATGCGCGTGGGTATCTATGAACATATCCGGGAGTAACATGTTAAAAACGCCTGCCTGCCGCAGGCAGGGATATCAGGGTATCAGGAAATTAGGATTTTCCCGCTATAGTCTTTGATGAGGCGGGATCCCGCCTTGGGCGGGAAGAGATCGGAAGACTCGGGGATTAGGGAAAAACCGATATTTTGTTCCCAATATCCTGATCACCCTGCCTACCGGCAGGCAGGCAAATCCTGATACCCCGATTACCTGATTCCTGTATTTAACATGACTATTTACACCTAGTATACGAGGCATATTATTATTTCACTTCAATACGCGGGAAAAGGGGAACACCTTTCTTAATTATATTTGACGCAAATTGCTCGGATATACTCTTTGCGCTCTGAGGCATAAAATTGGTTAAGGCACGAGAAACGTTTCGTATCACGCTCACTAAAAGCATTATAAAGCTGTTGAGTTCCTCTGTCTTATTTTCTTTAAGCAGATTCCAGGGTTTGGTGTCTTCAATAAACTTATTGGCCTCCGAAATAACCAGCCACAGGGCATCTAATCCGGCAGTAAAATCAACCGCCTCAAGAGCCTTCCTAAGCTGCGCTTCTAAATTGTCATTATCTCTCTTTAGCTGATTCTCCTTGATGCTCCCTTGTTCGGGGAGTTTTCCAGAAAAATACTTCTCTACCATCGTAGCCGTGCGGTGCGTAAGATTACCCCAATCATTTGCCAAATCGCTATTTTTTCTCTTAATAATTGCCTCATTGGAAAAAGTACCGTCTAAACCAAAAGGCACATCCCGGAGCAAGAAATAGCGGTAGGTATCAACGCCATAAGCATCAACCAGCCGTAAAGGATCAATCACATTCCCCCGAGATTTTGACATTTTATCCTTCCCCACCATCCACCAGCCATGGGCAAAAATCATTTTAGGAAGGCTTAGGCCCAGCGCCTTAAGGATAATCGGCCAGTAAATGGCGTGTTGACGCAAAATGTCCTTACCGATTAAATGTAAATCCGCAGGCCAATATTTCTTGAATTTCGCTTCATCATAACCAAAGCCTACCGCGCTAATATAGTTAATCAGGGCATCAAACCATACATAGGTCACATGGCCGGTGCTAAAAGGTATTTCTATCCCCCACTTCAAACGGCTCTTAGGCCTTGAAATACATAAGTCCGTAAGGGTGTTAGTGGTAAGAAAGCTGAGCACTTCATTATAACGCGATACGGGCCGGATAAAATCGGGATGCGATTGGATATGCTCAATGAGCCATTGCTGGTAGTAAGAAAGCCTGAAGAAATAATTGTCTTCCCGTATCCTCTCAAGCGCGCGCCTGCAATCAGGGCAGCAATCCTGCGATACCTGCATATCGGTCCAAAACGTCTCACAGGGAGTACAATACCAGCCTTCATACGTATCCATATAAATGTCTTTGTTTTTGTGCAAGATAGTTAACACAAGCTCTACAGCAGCGCTATGGCGCTTATCGGTGGTACGGATAAAATCATCATAGGAAATATCTAATGATTTCCAAAGGCCGATAAAAATTGAAACCATATTATCGGTGAAGGCTTTTTCTGAAAGGCCGGCACTAGCGGCGGCTTTCGCTATCTTCTGGCCATGCTCATCGCTTCCGGTAAGAAAATAGACCTCATCCCCCATGTTTCGATGAAAGCGAGCCAGAGTATCCGCGGCTACAGTGGTATATGAATGGCCGATATGCGGGGGAGAATTCACGTAGTATAAAGGAGTAGTAATATAAAACTTATTTTTCATCGTGTGGCTTTGCCTGATGACAACAGCTATGGTTCTGGCTATAATCCAAGCGTATCTGCCTTCCGTCTTCATACTCGATCAAACAAGAACGCTTGAGTTTATTCACGCTGATAACCTTTGCCTTGCCGTCGCCTCGGGAAATACTGTCCCCTTCTTTCGGCAATCCCTTCGATAATTCCATATAGGCGCCATACTCATAGGCAAGACAGCACATCAACCTGCCGCAGGTACCGGAAATCTTAGGAGGATTTAACGGTAACCCCTGCTCTTTAGCCATTTTAATCATTACCGGCTCAAAATCTTTTAAGAACGTCGCACAGCAAAGCCGTCTTCCGCAGACACCAAAACCACCCAAGAGCTTAGCCTCATCGCGCACCCCAATCTGCCGTAATTCTATGCGCGCCTTAAAAATCTTTGCCAAATCCTTGACTAATTCGCGAAAATCAACCCTGCCATCAGCAGTGAAAAAAAAGATGATTTTGCTCCGGTCAAAGGAATACTCGCAATCCACAAGTTTCATATCCAGCTTATGTTCCTGAATCTTTTTGAAACATTGGGCAAAATCCTCTTTGGCCTTAAGTTTATTTTCGTCAATCTGCTTAAGGTCATCGCTTGAGGCAAGGCGGATAATCTTTCTTACCGGCTCATCCTGCGTTTTCGCGTCAACACATTCATTGGTATCGGCGATGATATGGCCGTAATCTGTCCCTCGGTCAGCCTCCACGATGACATAATCGCCAATTTTTACCGCGGCTTCCGAAAGCCGGTATAACAACGTCTGTCCGGCTTCCCTTAATTTCACCTGCGCTAATTTTTCCATACGAGGCTCACGGAAATAGTATCTGCCAATAATTTAAGATTGACATTACTTTTAAGATAGTCAAAACCTTTGGCTAAAGTATCCAGCATTGAAAATAGCTGGGCCGGAGAATATAAAGCGGCCTGCTGGGTTATCTGCCGCTGTTTATCCTGATTCATGAGATATTCTTTGGGCATGCGAAGCCTGACAAACACAATATCCCTGAACCAGCTCATTAAAATTGATAACGCCTGCTGTGACTGAGGTTTATCCTTAAAAATATCTTCCCAGGACGCTCTCCTCTCGGGGCCTTGCAGAAGCATAGAGAAAACGGCGTCTCTTTGGGTGAAAAATTCATTCTGGCTCAAGGTAAGCGCTTCTCCAATCTTACCGTCTGAATAATAGGCAAGATAGCGGCGTTGCTCCAGATTCACATGATATTTTCCTTCTAAAATACACTCTGCCTGCTGCCTGTTCAGATTCGAAAACCGTATCTTCTGGCAGCGCGAGGCAATTGTCGGCAACACTAACCTCAGGCCGGTACTCATAAGAATAATGACCGAATCAGCGGAAGGCTCCTCCAGTATCTTTAATAAAGAATTCGCGGCTTCTTCCGTTAAACGCTGGCAGTTATCGATAATACATACCTTAACTTTTCCTTCAAAAGGCCTGAGGCTCATTACCTCTTGCATGCGGCGGACCTGTTCGATCTTGATATTTTCAGAGCCGCCTTCAACATCAAACCAGTGCAAATCAGGATATTCACCCTTATCTGATGTACGGCAGGAACTGCAGCTATCACAACAATCGTTACTCTGTTTTTCGCAGTTGAGGCTTTTGGCAAACTGCCGGGCAACAAATGCCTTTCCTACACCGCCTGGCCCGTAGAATAAAAAACTAACCCCGAAATGCCTTCGCTCTAAGGCATGCTGTAAAATTCTTATTGGCGCCGCGTGGCCGATAGCTTCTCTCAATGACATAGGAATTCCTCAAGAAGTTTCTTTATTTCATCATGGGTCCTGCTTATATCTTTTGCCTGAATAACTTTTATGCGCTTTGGATATTTTCTAGCCAAAGCAAGATAGCCGTTTCTTACCCTGCGATGATAGGTAAGCGAACGCCCCTGAATCCTGTCCTTAGAGCCTCCCGCCCGGCGCAGGCCCTCTTTGGCAGCAATGTCTAAAAGAAAAGTCAAATCCGGGACAATATCGCCTGTCGCAAATTTTCCCATCATTGAAATCATCTTTTTATCCAGGCCTAAACCGCACCCTTGGTATACCAGCGTTGAATCCTGGAAACGGTCGCAAAGGATTATGGTTTTTTCTTTTAACGCGGGAATAATCTTTTCTTTTACCAATTGCGCCCGTGCTGCCAAATAAAGCAACAATTCCACCTTTTCGCAGATAAAATGGTTCTTTTTATCTAAAAGGATCTTCCTGATACCTTCGCTGAACGTGGTTGAACCGGGTTCGCGCAGGACCAAAACCTTGAAATTTCGCTGGGTAAGGTAATCCGCCAAAAGCTTAATCTGGGTAGATTTACCGCTTCCTTCAGCGCCTTCAAAAGTAATTAACAGGCCTCGTTTTAAATCTTTCTTCGCCACGTAGTCCCTTCTTTGGCATCTTCCAAAATTATGCCTTGCGCCTCTAATTCTTTTCGTACAATATCCGCTTCCTGAAATTTTCTATTCTTTCTCAAGAGTAAACGCTCATTTATTTTAGAGTCAACCTCGCTATCGGTAATATCCTTAGGTTGAGCCTTAATAAAAGTCAAACCAAAAATAGCAGCCATTTCCTTAATTACACCCACACTAGAGGCCAAGGAAACGTTCTTTTCATCGTTTTCTTCTTCCATTAATTTATTGGCCTTATTTACCAAATCAAACAATACTGACAATGCTCTGGGAGTATTAAAGTCGTCATCCATATACTCAATGAACTGATTTTTAAATTGCTGTATATCGCCTCTACCGCCAGAAATCACCTGGCTTACCTCTCTGGCACCAAACATCTTATCCAATTTCCCCATCAATATAGTAATACGTTCATAGGCCTTCTTTACTTCTTTTATCTTTTCCCAAGAAAAATCTATAGGGCTTGAATAATGCGCCTGCAAATAAAATATTTTTAATATGTCCGCGGGGCATTGGCTTAGCGCGTCCTTTATAGTGACAAAATTACCTAACGACTTTGACATTTTCTGGCCATTGATAGTAAGCAGTCCATGGTGAAGCCAGTAGTTGGCCAAAGGCTTACCGGTATACGCTTCACTTTGAGCAATTTCATTTTCATGGTGGGGAAAAATCAAATCCCTTCCCCCTGCGTGGATATCAAGGGTTGAGGTATTAAGATATTTCGTACTCATTACCGAACACTCAATATGCCAACCTGGACGGCCATCTCCCCACGCGCTCGGCCAGGAAGGCTCATTGGGCTTGGACTTTTTCCATAAGGCAAAATCTAAGGGGTCCTTTTTTGTCTCGTCAGCTTCTTTTCTTACCCCGGTTAACATCTGCTCAATGCTTTGGCCGGATAATTTTCCATATTCCTTAAACTTGCGCACGCTAAAATACACACCCGTATCCGTCACATAGCCATACCCTTTATCAATTAAGCCTTGTATATAGCGCTTTATTTCATCTATATTCCTGGTAGCGCGGGGCTCTTCATGAGCGTCTAAGATTCCTCGATTAATGCCTAAGGAGCCTAAGTCTTTATAGTAGCTCTCAATATATTTTTCAACCACTACATCCCATCGTACGCTCGTTTCATTGGCGCGGTTGATGATTTTATCGTCAATATCGGTGATATTGCGCACAAAATTAACTTTGAAGCCGCGATATTCTAAATATCTTCTCATTATGTCAAAGATATACAGGCTTCTGGCATGGCCGATATGGCAGGCGTCATACACCGTTACCCCGCAGGTGTACATTGTAACAACCGGAGGATTCAAAGGTTCAAAAGGTTCTTTTTTACGAGTAAGCGAATTGTATATGTGGAGGGGCATTATAGTAAAAGTAACCAGACGCTTAACGAGGGACGAGAAACGAAAGACGAAGGACGAAAGCAATAGTCATTTTCTTCTACTCGTCCCTCGTCATTCGTCCCTCGCCCTTGGCACTCTTTTCTGGTTTCTTAATAATCTTCTCTAGAGCCTCAATCCTCTTTTCCAGCGCTTCAATAGTTTGCATAATCGGGTCAACGATATGGACATGGTCAAGATCAAAATCTATTTTCCTGCCGTCCTGCTGGGTAATCCTGCCCGGTACTCCAACCACCGTTGAATGAGGAGGAATTGGTTTAACCACCACCGCGTTTGCCCCGATATAGGAATTATCACCAATCACAATATTGCCCAACACCTGCGCTCCCGCGCCGATAACTACATTGTTTCCTATCGTAGGATGGCGCTTGCCTTTTTCCTTCCCTGTTCCTCCGAGGGTTACCCCTTGATAAAGCAGGACGTTATCACCCACCACCGCAGTCTCGCCTATTACGACACCCATCCCATGGTCAATAAATAACCCTCTGCCTATTTTCGCTCCCGGATGGATTTCAATACCGGTAAAAAACCGCATCATCTGCGATAAAAACCGCGGCAGGAAAGGTATGGGAAGAGCGCGCAATGCATGCGCCAAGCGATGCATGACAATTGAGTGTAAGCCAGGATAAAGCGTCAATACTTCCACATAAGAACGCCCCGCGGGGTCTTTTGTCATCGCCGCTTGTATCTCTTCGCGAAAGAAAAGAGCGACAAAGAAAGAATATAAGACTATTGCTATCGTCAATACGCTTAATAAGTACAACAACATCTCCACCATTTTATTTAGCTATCGGCTTTCTGCTCTCTGTCTTCAGCTTTTTGCTGATAGCTGAAGGCTGACGGCTGAAAGCTTTACCTTTTTCTTTCTAATAACGCCACCGCGTAACTGGCAATAGCCTTTGAACCGACAGGGCCTACGCCTTCGCTCGTAGTTGCCTTGACATTTACTTGCGCTGGTTTTATTTTTAACACCACACTTATATTTCTAATTATAGTACTTCGGTATGGCCCTATTTTCGGCCTATCGGCAATAAGCACACTATCAACATTACTTACCGTATAGCCTGCTTTTGATATTTTGCTCTTGACCGCTTCCAATAATTTCAGGCTTGATATATTTTTATACCGCGTATCGGTATTCGGGAAATGGATACCGATATCGCCCAATCCCACCGCTCCCAGAAGCGCGTCACAGAGCGCGTGTAAAAGCACATCGCCGTCTGAATGGGCATATAAACCCTTTTTAAAGGGAATATACAAACCACCCAAGATAAGTTTTCTCCCTGCAACTAATCGATGAATATCATAGCCAATACCTACCCTAAACATAGCCGGCATCCATGATAGCCTTAGCGAAGACTAAATCCTCAGGAGTGGTAATCTTAATGTTACAATATTCCCCCCGCACAATCCTTACCTTCACCCCTAATTTTTCAACCAAGGCGGCATCATCAGTAACAGCATTGTCTTTACATCGGGCGTATGCCTTACGCAGCAAATCTTTTTCAAACACTTGAGGAGTTTGAATTTCCCATAATCTATCTCTTGGCAGCGTCTTTGCGACTGTAAGGTTTCTTGTAACGGCTGACACGTGGCTGGTGGCTTGCTTTATCGTCGCCTTAACCGGCACGCCGCAGATAACCGCGGGATTCTTTTCTGCTTTTTGCAGCAGCGCCTTAAGTAAACTGGCCGGGATAAAAGGCCTTACCGCGTCATGGATAAGCACTCTATCGCTCTCAGGGCTCACAAAGCTCAGGCAATGCTCAACCGATTCCCTGCGGGTTTTTCCGCCTAACACTAAGGTTACCCTGTTTCCTATCTTATTGCTTCGCAAGACAGCTTTAAAGCCATCCCAATTTTTTTTAGCTACGGCAATGAGAATATGGTGTATGCGCCTCTCTTTGGACAGGGCCTCCAGCGTATGAATAAGTATTGGCTTTGCGCCTAGGGGAACAAGCGGCTTCGGTGTCCGGGATTGCAGCCGTAATCCTAAGCCTGCCGCAGGAACAATCGCCGTTACTATCATTTGCCTTCAAGCTTGGTAAAGATCATTCTGCCGGCCTGGGTTTGTAATACCGACGTCACCGCTACCTTGACCGTCTGCCCGATAAACTTACGGGCATCCTCAGCAACAACCATAGTTCCATCCTCAAGATATCCTACTGCCTGGTTATGCTCTTTTCCGTCTTTAAGCAGTTTTATTTCCATCACCTCTCCCGGGAATACCACTGGTTTAATAGCATTGGCCAATTCATTGATATTCAGGACTTCGACACCCTGGATGGCCGCTACCCGGTTAAGGTTAAAATCGACCGTAAATATCTTTGCCTCTAAAAGCTTGGCTAATTTCACCAACTTCGCGTCAACCTCCTTAATATCGGGAAAATCATCCTCATGTATCGTTATCGGGATTCCGATATCTTTTTGGATAGTATTGAGCACTTCCAGGCCGCGCCGGCCCCTTTGCCTTTTGATGGGGTCAGATGAATCCGCAATCTGCTGAAGCTCCTTTAATACAAAACGCGGAACCACCATTTTACCTTCCACAAATTTCGTCTTGCATATATCCACGATTCTACCGTCAATAATGGCGCTGGTATCAATCACAATCATCGACTCAATCTGATTCTGCCTGCTTAAACGGACATACGGGATAATGATGTTAAATTCGTCCCTCCCGCGCATCGCGATAACCATGCACAAATAACAGAGAATAAGCGTCATCGTCGTGCGCACAAGAGACAACACCTCAGGCTCTACCTTAAGCAAGATGAGGACATCGGAAAACAGCTTGGACATGATGACCCCCAAAATAAGGCCAAAGACGGCGCTTGACAATCCTCGCACAGATACCCGGCGCATTCCAATCTCTAAAAAGATGATTATCACACCGGTAACACCTCCTACTAATGCCCCCCATAATCCGGTTTGATCGCCGCCGGTTGTTTGATATCCGATTAAAGCGGCCCCGGAGATAAAAAGCAAACGAATAAATAATAATGTCATTTTCTAACCTCCCTGATGAATAAGTAAAAATACTGATATATCGTGCCCATTATTTGCGTTTGACGCCTACCTTGAGAAAAAAATAATAACAGCTCTTAACAGAGCCGTTATTCAAACATTACTTCTAAGGCTTCTTGAATAGTGCTCACCGGAATTAATTCAATGCCGGACACAGGGTGTGAATCTACATTATTTTTCGGCATAATGCATTGCCGAAACCCCAATTTTGCGGCTTCATTTATCCGCAGGGCTGCTTGTGTAACACTGCGGACCTCCGAAGCAAGGCCAACCTCTCCCATTACCACGATATCCTTTTTAGCGGCTTTTTCTTTAAAGCTAGAAGCTATCGCCAGCGCAACCGCTAAATCGCAAGAAGGGTCATCAACCCTTACTCCTCCGGCAGCATTGATAAAAATGTCTTCGTTTTCTAAATGCAGGCCCAGCCGTTTCTCCAGAACGGCAATAATCAAATTAAGGCGGTTATAATCAAAGCCTTCAGCACGCCGCGTTGGATACCCAAAAGAACTTCTGGCAACCAAAGCCTGGATTTCAAGCAGGAGCGGGCGGCTTCCCTCAAGCACTGAAGAAACGATTGAACCCGCTGTACGCATAGGCCTTTCGGCAAGAAAAAATTCCGAAGGATTCTCGACCTCTTCAAGCCCATGCTTACCCATTTGAAAGACCCCTATTTCATTCGTTGAGCCAAAACGATTTTTCACTGCCCTTAAAATCCGGTAAGAGGAATTTCTTTCGCCTTCAAAATAGAGCACCGTATCGACGATATGCTCTAAAACTCTGGGGCCGGCAATTGCCCCTTCCTTGGTTACATGCCCAATAAGAAGCATGGAAATACCGCATGTCTTGGCTACCCGGGTTAAAAGATGGGCGCATTCTCTCACCTGCCCCACCGAACCAGGGCCTGAAGCAATATCAGGGTTAAAAATTACTTGAATAGAGTCGATAACCACAACCTCAGGCTTTATTTTTTTTATATACTCCATAATAAGGGATACATCGGTCTGATTCACAATGTAAATCCGCGCTGAATCAAGGACTCCCAACCTTTGCGCGCGCAGGCTTGTTTGCCGCAGAGACTCCTCAGCGCCTACATAGAGTATTGTTACCCCTGAAATTGCCAATTGATGAGCAATCTGTAAAGAGAGCGTCGATTTCCCGATACCGGGGTCTCCGCCCAAAAGGATAACCCCTCCCCTAACGATTCCTGATCCTAAAACTCTGTCAAGCTCTGAAATTCGTGTCTTAAGATGGATGTCATCACTATTTCCCACATCTTTTAATAACACAGGTTCCGCGTTAAGAGAACTATTGCTTGAGGCGTAGGCTGCCTGCGCGGATACCTTAGATTCAACAAACGCTTCCTCAACAAACGAACTCCACGTGGAACAATCCGGGCATCTGCCAAGCCATTTAGCAGATTGATATCCGCAGCTTTGACAACTAAAAATAGTTTTTGTCTTTACCATTATTCTACAACCTAACGCTATAGAGTACTCAGCGACATAAATACTTGAGAGTAAATCACCAATAACCAATCACCAAATTCAAATAACCAGATACTTTGGCCCGGGAAAAACATTGCAAAGCCAGGGTAAAATTTCTGTTTGATTATTGGTTATTGAATATTGGGATTTGTTTGTATCTTGTATCTTGGTTATTGGAAATTGGCGTTGAGTCATTTCACGGTAATTTTTTTCACAGCGCGCTACTTTATTTTTTCTCCGGCTTTTCCTTGGTCCTCCAGAATAATTTCCAAGGATGTTGCTTCAAATCTTCCGTTAATTCCATAATATTCTTATAAACAATCTCATCATAGACAAGTTTTCCGACATTACCCTGCCCGGCCTTAACCTGCCCCAGCACCTCATTGAGGTTATCGACTGTCTCTTCAATCTTAAGCACCAGCTTCCTGGTTTCTTCGGTTATTTCTTCCATAGGAATAGGGTCTTTACCCTGCAGGGTATCATTTTCTTTTACTGTCAGCTCATAATTCTTCCCCGGCATCATTTCCAGATACTTCTCGCCTAACAAACCCAAGGTATTAATCCATATTTGTGAATCTGCGGGCACACGAGTATCTTTTTGAACCCAAACACGTATTCTTGCCTTAGGCTTACCGGTAACTGAATCCTGAAATATGACAATATCCTTTACCTCACCTACATCAACACCCGCAAGCCTCGCCGGGGCACCGATTTTAATCCCATTGGCAAAACCAAAAACTACGTCAAACTTATACCCTGCTTTAATAAGCTGAAAGTCACTGATAAAAAATACAAACGACACCAAAACACCTAATCCAATAATAATAAAGATGCCTACCGCTAATTCCAGGCGGGATTTTTTAGTCATAGAAAATGCCTCCCTTTTACCATCTGATGATTGCCTCTTCGTCTAAGGTTATACTTCCTCATTAAATTATTGTCTCGGTAATCGGCCCCTGCGCCAGGCCGTTAATAAACTGATATACCACCGGATGATCCGTTTCTTGTATCTCCTGGGATGTCCCCTCAGCGATAATTTTCCCCTGATAGAGCATGGCAATCTTATCAGCGATTCGGTACGCGCTCTTCATGTCATGGGTAACCACAATAGAGGTAACCTTAAATTTGTCATGGAGACCCCGGATCAGCTCATTGATGCTTCCTGCGGTAATGGGATCGACGCCTGTTGTCGGCTCATCATATAAAATAACCTCCGGCTGCATACACAATGCCCTGGCGATCGCGACGCGTTTTTTCATTCCACCGCTTAACTCTGAAGGCATAAGCTTATGTATCCCGCATAACTCAACATTACAAAGCGCTTCTTCAACCCGTTCCTCAATCTCCTTATGGCTTAATTTTGAATACTCATACAAGGCAAACCCCACATTCTCCCCCACCGTTAAAGAATCAAACAATGCTCCGCCCTGAAATACCAATGCCATGCGCATTCGCAAAGCGTTAAGCTCTTTTGAAGGCATGCGCTCGATATCTTTGCCTTCAACTTTGATGATACCGCTTTCGGGCCGCAAGATACCCATAATATGCTTTAACAAGACGCTTTTCCCACAGCCTGAACGGCCGATAATGACCTTAGTTTCACCCTTAGTAATCGTAAGGTTTACACCATTCAAAACCTTGTTGGAATTAAAATTCTTATAAATATTCTTGATTTCAATCATTGCAACCGCTGATTACGCAGAATCACTTCTCAATATCCATTTTACGATAAACGCTGAATCGCCCCACGCCTGTCATGAAACCCTCTCTTTACCATCATTCCGCGCCTCCGCGGTTACGGGAAGATAAAATAAAATATCGCGGTAAAAACACAGTCAGCGGCAAGAATAAGAATAAAACTTGTCACTACCGAAAGTGTGGTTGCCTTACCTACGCCTTCAGCACCCCCCTCAGTGCGCATGCCCTCAAGGCAGCCAACCATGGCAATGATCATCCCGAAAACCAATGTTTTGATGAGTCCTGTTGCCAAATCTTTTATACTCAAGGCATCAAAGGTTAACTGAACATACATGCTCGATCGGATCCCCAGCCGATAGACACAAATAAGATATCCTCCTAAAATTCCTATAAGGTTGGCATAAATGGTAAGCACCGGCAGCATAAAAGTAAAAGCCAGAAACCTGGGGACCACCAGATATTTTACGGGATTGGTTGCCAGGGTTTCAAGCGCGTCAATCTGTTCCGTAACCTTCATTGTTCCAAGCTCCGCGGTGACCGCGGCCCCGCACCTGCCGGCAACGATAAGGCTGGTAATCACAGGGCCTAATTCCCTGACAATGGATAAGGCGACAATGTTAGCAATATATATTTCGCTTGAAAGCTTTTGCATCTGATATGCCGTTTGAAGCGCGAGAATAACACCGATAAAAAAAGCGACTAAAGAAACAATAGGCAGGCTCTCCAAACCGATATTACGCGCCTGCACCAGGATCCTTTCGCGTTTTAAAGGAGGGACAAAGGTCCAGTAAAGGCTGTTAAAGAATAATTTTCCTATAGCCCCCACATAATCAATATAATAGACAACTCTTGAACCTATACCGCGAATTAATGTCACCATCAGAATTTCACCGTTTTTTCCCAGCCCACTATTTCTTCCTGGTCTTTGATACGCATTTTAAGCGATTGATTCTTTTCTAAATCATATTCCGCCTCAACCACATCTTCTCCTTTAATGGTATGTTCGCGCCTAATCACCCAATCCTGAAAACGCACCGCGTTATTGGCGCAATAAACGGTAACTTCATGTTCCGCGGAATTAAGTTCAGAAAGCTCTCGCAGGTTGAACTTTCCTCTTAATTCATACACGACGCCACCGATATCATTAATCTGAGCGTCAGTAAACCGCAAAACCGGCCAGAATCCCTCAGCATCAATCTTGGCATTCTTAAACTTGATTACGGAAACTTTACCATCTAAAGCAGTAAGCTTGGCTTCAATCCTTACGGCATTATGAGGCCCGAAAACTTTCACCTGCCCATATGCCTTACCCTCTAACGCTACCACTTCCGGGCTCACTCCTAATAAGCCTGCCATGTCCTTTAAATCCATGCCACTAACAGCAAGAAACAAATCAAGGTCGGCATCAGAAAATCGGCCACTCCTTACTACAGCGTTATCAGGGTTTCTCTTGACCGTTCCTTGTAATACAAAATCCGCCCAAGAAAGAGAATTGATAATAAGCATCTCAGGAGTCAACTCATAGGCCGCGAAAAATTCCTTAAGAGGTTTAAAATTAAGCAGCGACGCCTGTGTCCAGGCCTTTCCTTTGACGGCTACGATCCTCCCGTTTTCTGCTTTTGTAATCACCCCACTGCTATAGAAATCTGTAGAAAGGTCGCTTTTACCAAACCGCATATGCCTTAGGCTAAGGCTTATATCATAGGTATCAGCTTCTATCTTTGCCTGAACCTTGGCCACTTGGCCCCCTTGCAAATTCAGGCTCAAGGAAACATCTTTTTTCAAGAAATCAACCGTAGCGTCGAATGTCTTGTTTTCGATAGCGCTGCAAAGGCTACACCGAAAAAAAATAATACCATAGCTTAAAACAATAAAAAATTTAAGCTGAAAGCCGCCGTAAGCGCACGCTGAGAGCTTGCGCCGTAGGCGCAAGTTTTTATTCAAACACCAGCGCATCGCCTTTTTTATCTGCCTTCACATAAGAACCTTCCTTAAAACGCTTGGAGATAATATCCTGCGCCAGAGAATCCTCGACAAACCGCTGAATTATCCGTTTTAACGGCCTTGCGCCGAATACCGGGTCAAAGCCTTTTTCAATTAAAAACTCCTTTGCTACCTGAGTAAGCTCTAAGGTAATTCCTTGCTCTTTGAGACGCTCAATCAAATACCCTAACTCAATATCCACAATCTTCGTCAAATCATCCTTAATAAGCGGCCTAAAAACAATAATATCATCAATACGGTTTAAAAACTCCGGCTTAAAGGTGTGTTTAACCTCGCCCAAGAGCTTCTCCTTCATTTCTTGATAGGTAAGCTCTTCTTTCTGAGATTTAAAGCCTAACGAACCTTGTTTACGGATTAATTCGGCACCCACATTAGAAGTCATAATCATAATGGTATTACGAAAATCTATTTTTCTGCCGAAACTATCCGTAAGGCGGCCATCCTCAAACACCTGTAACAATAAGTTAAAAACATCCGGATGCGCCTTCTCAATTTCATCCAGCAAAATTACCGCATAGGGCCTGCGCCTTACCTTTTCAGTAAGCTGCCCGCCTTCTTCATACCCCACATATCCCGGAGGAGCACCGATAAGGCGGGAAACATTAAACTTCTCCATATATTCAGTCATATCCAACTGGATAAGCGCGTCTTCATCGCCAAACATAAATTCCGCCAGCGCCCTCGCCAGAAGGGTTTTTCCTACTCCGGTAGGCCCTAAGAAAATAAATGAACCTATAGGCCTTCGGGGATCCTTAATTCCCGCGCGAGAACGTCGTACCGCGTGGGCAATTGCCGTAATCGCTTCTTCCTGGCTGATAACGCGCTTACTTAGTTCTTCCTCTATCTTTAAAAGCTTTTCCCCCTCTTTTTCCTCTAACCTAAAGAGGGGAATGCCTGTCCATTGGGCAACAATTTTTGAAATAGCTTCCGCGTCGACCTGAGAGCGCGTTTCATCCCTTTTCTGATTCCATTCCTTCATTACCTTCTCAAGGTCTATACGGGCATTACGCTCCTGATCGCGAATAGCTGCCGCCCGTTCAAAATCCTGAGACTTAATGAGCGCCTCTTTGTCCCTGCGCAATTCCTCTACCTTTCGCTCCAACTCCTTAATTTCCTGAGGCATAACCAAGGCATCAAGGCGCGAACGGGAACCTGCCTCATCTATCAAATCTATGGCTTTATCCGGTAAAAACCTACCAGAGATATAGCGGTCTGAGAGCTTTGCCGCTGCCTCCAGAGCATCGTCGGCATACTTCACCCTGTGATGGCTCTCATACTTATCGCGTAAACCTTTGAGTATCTCAACAGTCTGCTCAACGCTGGGAGGATCTACCATAATCGTCTGAAACCTTCGTTCAAGCGCGGCATCTTTTTCAATATACTTTCGGTATTCATCAAGCGTCGTCGCGCCGATACATTGTATCTCGCCGCGCGATAGCGAAGGCTTCAGGATATTAGACGCGTCGATTGCCCCTTCAGCAGCACCCGCGCCGACTAAGGTATGCAATTCATCGATAAAAATAATAACATCCTGCGAGCGCTTTATCTCCTCCATGACGGCTTTGATGCGTTCTTCAAACTGTCCGCGGTATTTAGTCCCTGCGATCATAAGCGCCAGATCAAGCACGATCAACCGTTTTTTTCTTAAAATTTCGGGAACATTACCGTTGATAATTAACTGGGCAAGGCCTTCCACTATCGAGGTCTTTCCAACGCCTGCTTCCCCTAAAAGCACAGGATTATTCTTTGTACGCCGGGAAAGTATCTGGATGATACGTTCAATTTCATTCTGACGGTTAATCACAGGATCAAGTTTTCCTTCACGCGCTGACTGGGTAATATCTCTTCCAAAAGCATCCAGGGCGGGAGTTTTAGTTTTCGCTGGAGCTGTCCCCGGCTGCTGCTGCCCAAAACCCGGGGTTGCCGCTCCTAAAACCGTCATAACTTCATTTCTTACCCTGTCTAAATCGAGCCCTAAATTAAGCAATACCTGTGAAGCGACAGACTCACCTTCTCGAATAATACCTAAGAGTATATGTTCAGTCCCGATATAGTTGTGGCCTAAGGCCCGTGCCTCTTCCGCAGCCAGCTCAAGGGCTTTTTTCGCCCGCGGGGTAAAAGGGATATCTCCAAGGATCTGCGTGGTTGGCCCGGGCTGGACCACTTTTTCCACTTCCAAGCGGATTGTCTGCAAATCTACTCCCATCTTTTCTAAAACCGCCGCCGCCACTCCCTCACCTTCACGGATAAGCCCCAAAAGGATATGCTCTGTTCCGATATAATCATGATTAAAACGCCTGGCTTCCTCCTTCGCCAAAATAATTACTTTTCTTGCCCTTTCAGTAAAACGATTAAACATTTCTCCTCCTCACTCGTATACTATATGTAAATAATCATGTTAAATACGGGAATCAGGTAATCGGGGTATCAGGATTTGGTGATTAGGATATCAGGATATTGGGAACAAAATAGTGCCTTTTCTCTTAATCCCCTGATCTCCAGTTCCCCGAATCCCAATCACCTGATTGTCCGATATCCGCTTTTAACATATTACTCTGCCTCACTTCGTTTGGACGCGCAGCCACGCCTATTATGTCAAGCGTAGTTTTAGCGTACAGTTCTACGAAAGTTCCGAGGTATTTCTTATTTCACCAGCTTACTCCTGATTATCCTGGCCCTCTTTTCGTCTCTTTCCTGGCTGTTTAATTTCTTACCTTCCAACTTTTGTAAATGCGCAGGCTGAATTAAGATAAATAATTCATTGATAGTCCTGCGATCAATATCTTTAAGGATATCCAGATCCGCGCCAAGCCTCACCATAGAGAGTAATTCAGTAGTTTCCTGCGAAGAAATGATAACCGCGTTCTTGAGTATGCCGTAGCCACGCCATACCCTATCTTCAAGGAATGCCTTTTGCTGCTTGATGAGGATAGCTCGTGCCTGCTCTTCATGTTCAATCACCTGGCGGATAAGGCCGTTGATATTGCTGATAATCTCATCTTCATTATGGCCCAAAGACACCTGATTTGATATCTGAAAGAAATTGCCGATTGCCTGAGTCCCCTCTCCATAAAGCCCACGGGTTGTAAAGCTAAGCTTGGAGATAGCAGCCAAGACTTTTTCAATGGTGCGCGCTATGACTAAGGCCGGCAAATGCAACATGACTGAACCACGCATCCCTGTACCGGTATTCGTAGGACATGCCGTCAGATAGCCTAATTCTGAAGAAAAAGCATACGTGAGCTCTTTTGATAAAGAGTCATCAATCTGATTCATAATCTCCCATGATTCCAGGAAATCAAACCCCGACTTCATTACCTGCATCCGAAGATGATCCTCCTCATTAATCATGATGGAAATAATTTCTCCATCCTCCATCACGATAGCCTTAGAATCAGGCTTTGAGGCATGTTCTCTGCTCATTAAGTGGCGCTCAACAAGGAATTGCTTATCCACGCTGTCTAAATCAGCAAGCCTAAAGAACGTGGTTTTCTTTAAGTAATCATTGCGCTCAATAACCTGCTTAAGAATGTTCATCGTCTCTTCCGCCTGAGCCTTGCTTGCCCAGTGAGGAAACAGCCTTCCCTCTAGATTGCGGGCTAACCTCACGCGGCTTGACATAACAATATCGGAATGAGGCCCAGTCCCTTTAAGCCATTCACTCGTATGATTCAATAAATCGTTTAATTGCATTACTTATTCTCCGACGCTTTCTTTTCCAATGCCTTGAGGGCATCGCGGATTCTTGCTGCCTCCTCGAATTCTTCCGCCTGGATTGCTTTCTCCAAATTTTCTTTTAGCTCCGCGGCATCGGACTTCATCCTAACCGGTTTTGTTAATACCAAAGGTGTTTTCCCATAATGCTTATTTGAGCCATGAATACGCTTAAGAAGCGGTATCAAATATTTGCGAAAGGACGTGTAGCACTCACTACAGCCAAGGCGGCCTATTTTTCTGAAATCATCATAGGTAAGCCCGCACACCAAACATTTCAGCTTGACAGCTTCCTTGCCTTCAACCTGCGCTTTGCCTATATCGGTAAGCCCTGCCAAAAGGTCAGCCAGGCCAAACTGCTGCTCCATATCCATAGATTTATTCTTGGCGCACTCCTCGCACAGGTGTAATTCCGTCATCTGCTCATCGATTATCTCGGTCAGATGTACCGTTGCCTGATTGGTTGTGCATATATCACATAACATATCCCCTCACTTATAATACTATACAGAATTAGCCCTGTTAAATGCGGGAATTAGGGAATTGGGAAATCAGCATTTGGGGATTGGGGTCCCGGGGGATTAGGAGAAGAATAAAATTTTGTTCCCAATACCCTGATATCCTAATTCCCAAATCCTAATCTCCTGATTTCCTAATCACCGCTTTTAACATATTGCTACCCACGTTTAATACTTGACTCCTTCTTTCTTTGTAACCTTATGAAATTCTTGCATCAGTTTTAATGTCAGGCTCCCCGGCCTGCCGCTGCCGATTTTTCGTCCGTCAACCTTCACCACAGGGATAACCTCGGCAGCGGTCCCAGTAAGAAAACATTCATCGGCAATATAGACTTCGTGACGGGTAATGACATGCTCATGAACCGTGATGCCTTTTTTCGAAGCGATTTCCAGAATAGTATCCCTGGTAATCCCCCGTAAAGTCCCCATACATTGGGGAGGGGTATAGAGTTCATTGTGCTTAGCGATAAAGATATTATCTCCGGTACATTCGGCGACATACCCCAAAGAATCAAGCATAATCGCTTCTTCGTAGCCGCAGTTTATCGCCTCAATTTTAGCTAAAATATTATTCAGATAATTCAAAGACTTGATCTGAGGATTAAGCGCCTCAGGAAGATTGCGTATCGTTGGCACGGTAATAATTGCCAAGCCTTCTTTATAGAGCCTCTCTGGATAAAGGGCAATTTTATCAGTAATAACCACCACCGTCGCGTTACCCTTACATTTTCGAGGGTCAAGGCCCAAATCACCTATCCCTCGGGAAACAATAAGGCGGATATAGGCGTTATCTAATGTGTTCACCCGAAGAGTTTCGCACACAGCCTTAATAACCCGCGGCTTGGTTAAGGGGATTTCAAGGCAAATACTTTGGGCAGATTCAAACAGCCTGTCGATATGCTCTTTGAGCTTAAAAACGACACGCTTGTACGAACGTATCCCTTCAAAAACCCCGTCACCATAGAGAAATCCATGGTCGAAGACCGAAATCTTCGCGTTTTCCTTTTCATAAAACTTTCCATTGATATACACTTTCATCATTGCACCCCTACTCTTGGCCATCACTAAAGTGAATCTCCCCGATTCACTCCAATTTCCCATCCTTTATCTTGTATATCTTTGACGCAAGGCTCGCGACTTCTGTGTTATGCGTAACGATCACTATCGTAGCCTTCTTTTCACTATTAAGGTTCTTGAGCAATTGACAAATCTGTTTACCATTCTCAGAGTCAAGGTTTCCTGTAGGTTCATCGCATAAAAGAAGCTTAGGGCCATTGATTAACGCTCTCGCCAATGCCACCCTTTGCTGCTCTCCTCCGGAAAGCTGTGCCGGCAGATGGGTAACCCTGTGGCGCAGGCCTACTTCCGCTAAGAGTATTCTCGCGGCCTGCTCCAGGGCATGCCGCTCAAGCGAAGGCCTGCGGCTGATAATCGCAGGAAGCATGACATTTTCTAAGGCGCTAAATTCAGGCAAAAGATGATAAAATTGGAACACAAAACCAATCGAGCTATTTCGTATCCCGCAGAGCCATGACTCGGATACATGCCGTAAGGATTTTCCCTCAAAAAAAACCTCACCCGTAGTTGGCTTATCCAACCCGCCTAAAATATGCAGCAGCGTGGATTTACCCGCCCCTGAAGGCCCTACAATGGCCGCGATTTCCCCCTCTGATATTTTAAGCGTAACGCCCTTTAAGACAGAAAGCTTTTCCTTACCGTTTGAATAATACTTATGGATATCGCGGGCCTCAAGCATCACTCATACCGCAAGGCCTCAACAGGATTCAAGCCCGCCGCCTTCTTTGCCGGATAAATCGTAGAAATCAAACTGATGCACAATGCCGCAAGAAGTACCATGCCTACATCCGGCCAAAGGACAAGGCTTACCGGAAGCCTGTCTAAATAATAAATATCCGCTGGTAATTTTATGAATTGGTATTTCTTAAGCATTAAACAAAGGCTTACTCCCAAGGTAGTTCCTAAAAGAATACCGAAACAGCCAATAAACAGGCCCTCCAGAGTAAAGAGTGCCCGTATCCTGGAGGCATTCATGCCAACGGCTTTTAAGATTCCGATGTCCTTTGTCTTTTCGGTAACCATGACCACCAGCATGCTAATAATGTTGAATGCCGCGACTAATACAATAAGGGTTAAAATGATAAACATGGTGATTTTTTCCAGCTGCAGGGCGGCAAAGAAGTTTTTATTGCGTTCTGTCCAGGTACGCACATAGAAATACGGCCCGAGCATTTTTTCAAGGTCATGTTTTACTCTATCCGCCATAAACAGCTTATCGACTTTTACGCTGATGCCGCTGACTGTTTTATCAAACTCAAATATTCCCTGCGCCCTGGCTAAATCCACAAAAATAACATTGGTATCATAATCATACATCCCGGAATTAAAAAATCCTTTCACCTCCAAGACAGCCTTTTTTCCTTTTGGATTAATCAAGGTAATAGCATCATTAAGCTCAAGCCCCAAAAGGTACCGCAATTCTTTTCCGATAAAAACCCCGCCTTCTAAATCATAGTTTTGAGCCGACAAATAATTCTTTAGATCGGTTACTTTAGATTCTAAACCCAAGTCAATGCCGCGAACGACAATTCCCCGGGTAAGCTCGTGCGTCTGTAACAGTGCCTGGGTCTGGATAAAGGGCGAACTTGCCGTAACATGGTTAACCGCGTTTATCTTTTCAAGAAGCATCATATAGTCACCTATGGCAGACGCGCCATCAATGACAATATGAGAATAATTACCGACTATTTTCTCCTTTAAATCCTTATCAAAACCTGACATTACCGCCAAGACGACAATCAACGCGGCAACACCGATAGCTACTCCCAAAATAGAGATAACGCTTATCAAAGATATAAAACGCTTGCCCTTTCCCGCCCAGAGATAGCGCCAGGCTATCCAAAAGATTGCTTTCATCTGGCTTCTACTTCCTTCCTTCTCCAAACTACTAACGACTAACTTCTAACTACCGCTTTTATCTTCCTGTGGCCTCAATAATGGAAATAAAATTACATCGCGTATAGAAGGCTGATTGGTCAAAATCATTGCCAAACGGTCAATACCAATTCCTAAGCCGCCCGCGGGGGGCATGCCGTATTCCAAGGCATTGACAAAATCTTCATCAATAACCCTCTGCTGGCTTGTTTCCTGTTTTGCCTCGGCAATCTCTTCTTCAAAGCGCTTACGCTGCTCGAGAGGATCGTTTAATTCTGAATAGGCATTGGCAATTTCCATACCGCCGATAAACAATTCGAAACGCTCTGAGATATGCGGATTATCCGGCTTATTCTTGGCTAAAGGGCACAGTATGGAGAAATAATCGGTACAGAACGCCGGAGAGAAATCCTGTCCTTCCTGAAGCAGGTCCTCAACTATCTTGACTACTTGTGACCGGGAAAGCTTCTTTTCATTGATGGCCCTGCCTTTGGCCTGTAATTTTTCTAACATCACTTCCGCGGCATCTTCCGGGACAATACCAAATCTTTCCTTGACGATATCGGCAAAGGAAAACCTCTTCCATGGCGGCGATAAATCTATAACTTTCCCCTGATATTCAAGCTGCAGCTTGCCGCAGGAGGCAAGAGCCGCTTCAACCATTATCTCCTCAACCAGCGACATCATCCCTTCACAGTTGGCATAGGCGGTATATACTTCAAGCATGGTAAATTCAGGGTTATGGCGGGTCGAAACGCCTTCATTACGGAAACTCCGGTTTATTTCATATACCCTCTCAAAACCTCCCACCAAGAGTTTTTTCAAGTATAACTCCGGGGCAATCCTTAAGTATAAGTCCATATCATATTCATTATGATGGCTTTTAAACGGCCTTCCCGCGGCACCGCCGGGGATAGGATGCATCATAGGAGTTTCTACTTCAAGATAGTTTTTTTTGTCAAGATAGTTACGGATAGCGGAAATAATCTTAGCGCGCTGCACAAAGATATTTTTTACCTCATGGTTAGCAATCAAATCAACATACCTCTGGCGGTAGCGTATTTCGACATCTTTAAGCCCGTGCCATTTCTCAGGAAGCGGTTTTAAGGATTTTGCTAAAAGCGTTAGGCTCACCGCTTTAATCGTCGGCTCATTGGTCCTGGTTTTAAAAAGCTCCCCTTCAACTGCCAGTATATCGCCGATGTCTAAGGCATTGAACAATTCAAAATTCTCTTTGCCCAAAACATCTTCTTTAATATACACCTGAATTTTGGCATTTTGGTCTCTTATATCAAAGAAAATCACCTTCCCATGTTCGCGTTTAGCCATAAGCCTGCCGCAGACAAATGCCTGGGCACCTTCTTTAAACCACGCAAGCACATCATTAATGTGCAAAAGGTTAGCAAATTTCTTCGGCTGGCTATATGGCGTTATCCCCTTTTGCTCCAACGCCTTAAGCTTATTAATCCTGTCGTGATATATATCCTGTATATCCATAGAAACTATATTATATGCAAGAACTTAGCTCGTGTCAAACTAAAAAGAAAAAGGCCGCTTTCTCTACGGCCTTTTTAAAAAGTCAGCGCTCTTCTCCGACGTTACTCTAGAATAGCCACAGCTACCGTACCTTTAAAAACAGAACTGGGGATTCGTTAACCTTTTTCCCTCCAGAACAGGCGATTCTTTAGCTCTTTTTAACCTCAAGGGCAAATTTCCTCCCAAACTCAAAACATTGCTTTAATTCACTTTCACTGGGCACATATTTAAAACTCAAAGAAGATGGCACCACCTGTATTCCTGATTCTTTTAAAGTATTTTCCATTGCCTTAACCACTATATCCTTTGCCCAGCCATAAGAACCAAAACAACTCCCTATTTTATTCAGAGGGCGCAGGCCTTTAAGCTCATGTAAAAACTTTGCTACTGAAGGCAAGAGATCGTTATTTACGGTTGATGAACCGACCAAAAGCCCTTTGGCATCCAGGAATTTCTTGATGATATCCCCTATATCGCTGATAGGCAGGCGGTAAAGTTTGGCATCCACGCCTCCTGAAATAACCCCTTCTAAGAGTGCCTGCGCTATCTTTTCGGTTGAAGCATACATAGTATCATAGGCAATGATCACTTTAGGAACACTTTCCCCGCTTGCCCAGTTACAATATGCCTCTATTGCCTTATCCTGATACTTGCGCCAGCTCAAACCGTGGCTGGTTAAAATCATATTGAGAGGCACATTCATTCTCTTTATTTCCTCGAGTTTCTTAAGGATTACCGGGCTCAGCGGCCAAAGGATATTGGCATAATACTTGGCGTTCTCATCCATAATCAGGTCAAAACTCACTTCATCGTCAAAACGATAGCTGCTGGCATAATGCTGGCCAAAGGCATCGTTAGAGAATAATATCCCATCCTCTTCTAAATAATCAAACATGCTATCCGGCCAATGGATCATCGGGGCCTCGATAAAACGCAATGTTTTTTTACCTAAACAAAGCCTGTCGCCGGTTTTTACTATTTGGAAATCCCATTCGGTAAAGAAATGTTTCAAAAGATTGTCTTTTCCTCTCTGATTCGTCACAAGCTTTGCCTTGGGCAAGAGCCTCATCATCTGCGGGATTGCTCCTGAGTGGTCAAGCTCAACATGATTACAGATAAAATAATCAATCTTTTCAGGGTCGATGACCTTCCTGATACGCTCCCGCCATTCAGGGAAGAAAATATCCTTTACACCGTCAATCAGGGCAATCTTATCATCAACCAAGAGGTAAGAATTATAGGTAGTTCCGGTGTGCGTAGAGTAAGTAAATCCGTGGAAACTTCGTAAATCCCAATCTATCGCCCCGACCCAATATAAACCCTTTTTGATTTCAAGCGGATTAAACACCTACATCACCTCCCGGAACTTATTCGTTATGGGCATTCTCCTGTCCCTGCCAAATGCCCGGGGAGTAATCTTAACTCCCGGAGGAGACTGCCTGCGTTTGTATTCGCTTCTATCTACCATCTGCGCGGTTCTTACAACCTCATTTTTGCTAAAACCTTTTTCAACAATCTTAGAAATCGGCAGATCATCTTCAATATAATATTTCAAAATAGGGTCAAGCGCCTCATACACGGGCAGGCTGTCTGAATCTTTCTGATTTTCCCTCAATTCAGCGGTTGGCGCTTTGCTGAAAACACGGCCAGGGATAACCTCTTTGCCTGAGATAACATTATAAAACTCACAGAGCTTATAGACAAGGGTTTTAGGAACATCCTTAATCACCGCGAATCCCCCCGCCATATCCCCGTAAAGCGTCGCGTATCCTACTCCCATTTCGCTCTTGTTTCCGGTAGTCAAAACCATCCAGCCGAATTTATTGGAAAACGCCATAAGGATAGTCCCGCGGATACGAGCCTGCAGGTTCTCTTCGGCAACATTCCAAGGCTTGCCTTCAAAATAAGGGCGCAGGACTTTCAGGTAATTCTCAAAAATCTCCTGAATGGGGATAACGTTATACTCTATCCCCAAATTTTGAGCAACTGAAATCGCGTCATCATAACTTGCCTGAGAATTAAAGTGTGAGGGCAATAACACCCCCGAAACATTTTCCTTACCCAATGCCTTAACGGCAATCGCCGCGACAAGGCTTGAATCAATGCCGCCGCTTAAGCCTAGAACAACTCTCTTAAAACCATTTTTCAATACATAATCCCGGGTCCCTGCAACAAGGGCTTGGAAGACATCTTCAAGCGGTTTAAGCTTTGCCTGAGCCACAGGTTCCAAGACGGGTTTCAAAGATTCAGGAATAGTAATCGTTTTCACATAACCCTTGCGCGGGGTTTGTTTAGAGGGAAGCTTCGAAAGCGCTATATCAACAATGTGCAAATCTTCTTGGAAGGCAGGCGCAAGCGAAAGCACTTTTCCCTTATCCGATATAAGCATGCTTTGGCCGTCAAAGACCAATTCGTCCTGTCCTCCTACCAGATTGACATACACAATAAACACCTGATTTTTCTTTGCCTGCTCTTTCAAGACTTTCTGGCGAAGGCTGATTTTCCCCCTATGATACGGAGAAGCGTTAATAGTGAAAATAATACCGGCTCCTGCCTTGGCCTGCGCCGCGATTACTCCGTCATTAATCCAGATATCCTCACAGATATTTACCGCGAAATAATTTCCACGAAAGGCATACACCTCATAGTGCTCACCGCTTGAAAAATAGCGCTTTTCGTCAAAAACGCCATAATTGGGAAGATGAACTTTATGATATATCCCGACGATTTTCTGATTGGCAATAACCGCGGCACTGTTAAACAAACGGTTACCTTTTTTATCCACAAAACCGACAACCGCGAGGATGTCCTTAGTCTCCTTTTGTATCCGCTTGAGCTGCCTGATATTTTCCCTGACAAAACTTTGCTTAAAAAGCATATCCTCAGGAGGATACCCGCATACCGCTAATTCCGGGAAAACAATACTATCGCAACCCTTAGCCCTTGCCTGATGTATTGCCCTGGCTATCTTTTGGGTATTGGCCTCAAAATCTCCTACACAGGTATTGATTTGAGCCATGGCTATGCGCAGCAGGCCATGTGTTATTCGTATACGTTGTGCCATAGGTACTTAAATGTGAGCCTCTTTAATTTCTATAATATTTTTATCGGGATCACGGATAAAATAGTTATAATGGCCGCCCCGCTTTACCTTGGTTACCTTTATATGAAACACCCGGCGCAACTTTTGACACAACAGCTCTCTCTTTTCTTCTTCTATGCCAAAGTGGTTATAACCCAGCGTGTCTTTTGCGCGCGGTTTGAGCCTGTAATCCTTAAACCAAAAAACTTCCAGGCATGTCTTATCCTTTACGAGCTTTACCATTGTGGCTTCCTTACGGATATTAAAGATACTTCGCACAATCTCCTTTGACAAAGTGATTTCCTGGCTTCTGGTAAATGCTAAAGCACCGGTATAAAAATCAAGCAACCGCTTGGGATGATTCGTAACGACACCGATATGATTAAGTTTCGTCATATTCTAGAGCGCAACCCCATCGAGCGCGCTATGACATCCGGGGCACCTGCCGTTTTTGAGGTTATATTCAAGGACCTCAAAACCTCTTCTGGATATAAGGGGCTGCCCGCACTGATAACAATACGTTTTCTCTTCTTCCAAGATATTGCCGACATAGACATATCGTAGGCCCGCGTCCTTACCGATCTTACACGCCTCGTGTAAAAGGCCAAGAGCTGTGGCATTCTTATCTGCCATTTTATAATCCGGATGAAATCTTGAGATATGCCAGGGAATTTCTTTCCCTACTCCTGCTAAAAATGAGGCAATACCTTTTAATTCATCGCAAGAATCATTTTCCCCCGGCACAAGCAATGTCGTTACCTCAACCCAGATATTTTTTTCGCGCATCAGGGAAATCGTGTCTAAAACCGGCTGGAGCCTGCCACCGCAAACCCTTCTATAGCTTTCATCGCGAAAAAACTTCAAATCCACATTGGCAGCGTCTAAATACGGCTCAATCATTGCCAAAGCATCCTTGGTCATATAACCGTTGGTGACAAAGATCGTAGAGAGGCCTTGTTCCTTGGCACGCTGAGCTGTTTCAAGCGCGTATTCAAAAAAGATGGTTGGCTCGGTATACGTAAAGGAAATACTTTTGCAGGCTGCCCGCAAAGCCTCTTTCACAATTTCCTCAGGGCTCATTGGCTGCGAACCTACCCCTAATTTTTCAGCCTCTTTTTTCTGGGAAATCTGCCAATTCTGGCAAAAACCACATTGGAAATTACAACCTACTGTGGCAATAGAAAATGACTTCGAGCCCGGCAACATATGAAAGATTGGTTTTTTCTCAATGGGATCGATGTTTGCCGCGACTATACTGCCATAGGCATGGGTATAAAGAATCCCTTCTTTATTTTGCCGCATCTGGCATATGCCAAAATTGCCATCACTAATAACGCAATAATGGGCGCAGAGAAAACAGGAAACTTTTTTATCAGCGAGCTTCTTATAAAGGAGAGCTTCTTTTAACATACAAATGAAATTTATAGAAATGAATAGGAATTAATGGAAATGTATTGTTCTTTTCTTTCCATTTCTATCAATTTCAATAAATTTCTACGGTATCTTATACTATTTTTATCGCCTCAACAGGGCATTCCTCTGCCCCCTTTTTCGCGCATTCTTCCTGATCTTTTGGCACGATGTCCACAGAAGTAACTGCCTTATCGTTTTCCATGCGATATACCCCGGGACAGGTATCCGCGCATAAGCCGCAACCGATACACACCTCGGAATCAACAACTGCTTTCATTTCTCTTCTCCCTCCTTTTCCGCCTTTAAAATCCTTACTTCACTATTAGCTTCTCATAACTGTTTAGCCCGCTCGTATCAAAAGCGTATCATTACTTCTTGATAAGGCAATCAAACTGTATATTCGTATGTTCTATATTGAAACGTTCTTCCAGGAGAATATTTATTTTTTCTAAAAGCTCATTGGCACTGCTGAGCTTACAATCTTCAATTACCACATGCGCGGTTAATGAGTACATTGACGACGCGATTGTCCATGCGTGCACATGATTGACCTCATGTATCCCGGAGACCTCATTCTTTAATACCGCGATAACCTCCTCAATATCAAGATGGGCAGGCGTTGCCTCAAGCAAGATATTTCCTGACTCAATAATAAGCTTTACCGCCCAAATAACGATTAAGACGCAAATAAAAAGAGAAATGAGCGGGTCAAGAATATAATTCTGGGTATAAAAGATAATAATCCCTACACCCACCACCGCGATACTTGAAATCATATCGCCTATTTCGTGTAAAAAGGCGCTTCTTACATTCAAATCGTGGTGGCTTGCCTTGGCAAGCAAAACAGTACTTATGCCGTTAATCACCAGGCCAAACCCTGCCACCAAAAGCATTTCTCCTACCTTAATTTTCTCCGGAGACATAAAACGTAACACCGCTTCATAAACAAGATAGAGTGAGATCAAAATCAAGACAATACCATTAATAAATGCCGCCAGGATTTCCGCGCGATAAAATCCATACGTTCGCTTTTTCGTAGATGGCCGCTGCGCTAAGACAATAGCAAAATAACTCATCCCCAAGGCAAAAAGATGGGTAAGCATGTGTCCGGCATCAGACAAAAGCGCGAGACTATTAGAAAGGAAGCCTCCGATAAACTCAAAAACCATCCCCAATGCGGTTAAAATAAGGGCGAGCTTAAGTTTATTGAGTTTTTCAGCACTGTGGTGATGATGGGAATGCGCTATAGACATACTACGTACCTCTTGTCATAACTTTCAACCTAAGAGCTTTAGCTGTCGGTGATTTCTGCAACCCTGGCAAAACGGGAACCTGCCCTGTATCGAAACCCTTGACTTCTCAAGCCTATGGGACGACACACAGCTCTACAGGCTCAAAACACAACAAGCAGCAACGAAAACCTTTTACTGCCTTTTCCACACGCTCGTTTTCTTAAGCTGCATGTTTTAAGCATCCAGGATTGATCACAGTGTTAAGGTAGGTTTTTGTAAGCCGGGTTCTGTATGTAGTGGCTATTTCTCTTGGTCCCTGCGTTGCCGCGGGGACTCTAGCAGCCTACCCATCCTGCCTGCCTTCATTTGATTGAAGACTAGAAGCGGGCCGCTCTTATGGCAGGACCTATTTGGCCTTACTCCGCGTAGAGATTGCCGCGTTTCACCCTGCAACCACTGAAACACTGAATCACCTTTTAAACAATAGACCTATCTATAAAACATCCTTCAGTGCTTCAGCGGTTACAGACTCGTCTCTGTGGCTCTCCCGACGTTCGCTTACGCTTCAGTCGGGATCCCGACAGCCCCGACGTATCGTCGGAAATCATCGGGATAATCCAACCCCTGTTACCCGAATTTTGCATGAAGAACGGTTTTGTTAACCCGTATCTTTTTAAAAACCTAAAAACTTTTTTCTTTATGCAAATTTCGGGCTTCAAGGATGTCCTGAGATTATCAGGATACGCTTACCCTTTGGAGCCCGGACTTTCCTCCCCTCCAACATTACGTTGGAGAAGCAGCCACTTTTCTAACCTACCTTAATTTCTTTCGCTGCTTGATCCGCGAGTTTATCCGCGCCGCGGTTATTCTCACGGCGTATATGCCGAATTTCAAAAAAAGAGAATTCTTTAAGCAGATCTTGTATTTGTTCAAACAAAGGTTTCAGATTTTCATGCCGTACTTTATATTCGCCTCGTATCTGCTTATAAAGGAGTTCGCTATCGGTAAAAACCTTGATGTTGCTTGCGTCTAAGACACGTGACTCTTTAAGCGCGTAGATAAGCGCGGTATACTCGGCAACATTATTAGTAGCGCTGCCGATATGCTTGGCAATATTCTTAATGACTTCGCCATTGTGACAGATCATAACCCCTATTCCAGCGGGGCCGGGGTTACCTTTTGCCGCGCCATCTATGTAAATATCAAACTGTTTCACATATCCTCTTCAAGATACAATATCCGCGCGCATGATTCACAGACGATAAGTTTTTCCTGCATTTTGATTTCATTAACTACTTGCGGAGTTACTGACATATGGCAGCCTTGACAGGAAAAATCTTTAACCCGTACTAAGGCAAGGCCTTCCCGGGCTTTCAAAATTCTTTCATAGATTAGGAGTATCCGCTTTTCTACCCCTCCAAGGAGATGGCCGCGTTTTGCAGTCAAATCGTGTATAGAAAATTCTATTTCTTTTATCTTTGCTTCAACCTTTTTCTTTTCTTCCTGAAACATTTTCTCTTCTTCAGCAAGACGCGCCTTTTCTTTCGTAATCTCTTCCTTACGCGCGTCCTGCTCTTCCATAACTTTGAGAATCTCTTCTTCGAGCACTGAGTTATCGGTCCTAAGTCCGGCAATTTGCGCCAGCATTACCTGATATTCTTTATTGGTTTTCAATGTCGCAAGCTGAGTAGTCAACTTTTTTATATTTTCCTCTTTGGAAGCTAAATCCATTTCTTTTTCCTTGCGCTTGAGTGCTAAAGTCTTGGCCTTCTCCTCAAGGCTCTGTAATGTGGCTTTCTTATCTTCAAAGGCCTTTTCCAGATTCATAATTTCAATAGGCAATTGCTCCTTTTTTCTGGTTAAGGCAAAGATTTCCGCGTCAAATTCCTGCAGTTGAATAAGGGTACGTATTTGCTCTTTGATATTAACTATTTCAGGCAATTGTAAGGCTCCTTCTATAAGCTATAAAGAAAACTATGGGCGATACAGGATTCGAACCTGTGACCTCCACAATGTGAATGTGACGCTCTAACCAACTGAGCCAATCGCCCCAATACTACAGAGTTAAGAACTAAGATAAATTAAAAATACTTCTTTTTAGCCCTAGGACTTAATTTTTCCAAGCCTTTTTCTTATTTCTTAGCTCTTAGTTCTGCTATACTGGGCCCAGGAGGACTCGAACCTCCGACCAAGTGATTATGAGTCACCTGCTCTGACCGACTGAGCTATGGGCCCTAAGTTTCTAACTATTCCGTCATTTATAATCTTTTAAGAAAATGCCTTATCTTACAATATTTATTCGTGTTATGAGTCACCCCCCGAAGCTCCGGCAGAATTTCCGGAGGCCGGGGCTCCGACCAAGCATGAAATGCGAGCGTCGGAGCTGCTCTGACCGACTCCAGCTATGGGCCCCAAAAGACTTTTCGGGGAATAAGACATTATATAGTACTATCAGAAGGGCATTTTGACAAGATAAAATTTAGTAAAAAGACTCCTTCTCATGAATTGACAAAAAGCCATAGTAAGCACTCATAAAACCTATTCCCAACCGCTTAGAAACTCAAGAATACACTCCCCGAGCCTTTGGCTATAGCCGCCCTCTAATACGCCAAAGCCAGCAATAGATAATTCTTTTATCAAAGCTCCTATATCTCGATACGCAGCAATCTCAAGGCCAAAATTCGTTAAAGGGTCTTCCCTATAGGTATCAAAACCTAGAGAAATACCCAGTAATTCCGGGTCAAAAGCCTTAATATTTTTAAGTGCCTGCGCTAAGGTTGCAAGGTATCTTTTTCCGTCAGTTCCCGCAGGAAGAGGATAATTCAAACAATTTTCTTCTGATTCTAACCCTGTTCCGGGATATAAAGGGCTTTGATGCAAAGAAACATACAAGACGCGTTCATTTCCCAGAAAAATATCCTGCGTGCCATTACCATGATGGCAATCTAAATCCAGTATCGCGCCTTTTTTCACTTTTTTGAGCGCCTTTTTCATAGCGATAGCAATGTTATTAAAGTAACAAAAACCGCCTAAGGTATCTTTGCCCGCGTGATGCCCTGGAGGACGCATTAAAGAAAAGGCATTCTCTCCCTTAAGCGCGCGCTCTTGTGCCTGAATCGCGCTACCGGCTGCTAAAGAAGCATGCTCAAAAATACCCTTTAGATTTGGGGTATCCGCATCAGAGAATTGCCCACTTTGCACTGCGTCCAAAAGCCCTTGAGAATGAACAGCTAAGACATCTTCTTCTTTACAAGGCGCTGGCTCTATAAATGTCAGGCCTTTTTGCTTAAGGAACTGATACGCCAGCTTCACTCTTAAGGGGCTTTCCGGATGTCCAGGGTTTTCATATTTTAAGCATTGAGGGGAAAAGATAATTTTCATGGCAGAACACAGTGCCTCGTTTAGATTTCCGTTAAGCCCGAATGAAGAACACTAAGATTTTAAATGGTTATTTCGATAGTACCAAGGTCGGGACAATCCCACCTTTCCTGGCCACATTCACCACCATTTCTTTGGAAAACCTGCCTAAGACCGCGGTTGAGCGGTGATTGACGACAAAACCGGAGACAGAATAGAATTTCTGGAATTCTATCTTTTTATCTGAGCTTAGTACAGGAAAGGTTTCCTGACGGATATTAACAAAACTCTGCGCCACATACTCCCCCGGTTTACGGAGCGCTTTCTGGACATACTCACTCCACTTTATTTTTTCCGTTAACTTACCAATAACCACTCCTTGGCCGCCATAGGCACGGCTTGGTTTTATGGTAAGAAAATCCTTTTTTTTTATGATGTAAGGGATTAAATCGACGGCGCGATTATTGGGGTCTGCAGTCTTTCTCTCTTTTATCATCCGCGTCCAGGGGAGATATTTCTTAAATAGCGCCTTCTGCGCGTTATTAAAGAAAGCGGCAAACTCAGGGTTAGTAAATATTTCGAAACTGCTCTTATGGTCTAATTCTCCGGCAATGGATGAAATAACCTGATTGTTAACGAATGCCTGCTTGAGTACCGCCATCGCGTGGCCCTTTTTCTCAATATCGATGAGCTCCTGAAGTTCTGAATCACGGTAAATCATATCTATATTTGTATCCCGATAATATATTTCATCCGCCTTAAGATGCAAATCCCGGGGGTCAACGGACACCGCGTGGATTCCTAAGGAAAGAAAATACTTGGTCAATTCCGGGATTTCAACCGTCCCGCCTAAATAATCGCGATTCTCCAAAAATGCCACATTCAGGCTTCTACGGCCGATGAGCCGGGCATGGCGTTTTATTTCCTCCGCCAAAAGATGGCGGGGGTCTGCCTGAAATTTCAGGTGATAAGGATGGATGTCCTTTTCAAACGTAATCTGTAATATTTTTTTTATCGCCTCAGAAACAACCGGGATATAGTGAATGCCGCCGATTCCCACGGTATTGGTTTCCAGGAATTTTACATCCGTAATCCTCTCTCTTTCATCAAAAGAAACATTCGTGTCCCATCTGCCGAAAACAACCTGATATTTTTGAAATTTATCCCTGTTAATAAGATCAAACCATTTTTTCTCATCAGGGCGTAAGGGCATAATTTCCTGAATGGCCCTATTATGAAGATACAATTCGCAAAGCCTCTGGTGGGCGGCTTTGAAGGCGTAAATAAGGCGGTGAAAAAAGGCAAGTTCCCGCGGCTTGATAAACCACGGCCGCAAAACAAGCTGAATATCGCGCGGCTTGCCGGAATCACTAAAATATCTGATATTCAGATGCTGTATCTGCTGATTAAAAATCCCCGCAATCCGGGTTATCTCTTTTTCCTTGAGGGATTTAAAATAATGATTAAGCTTCCAGACGATATGCTTTCTCATTTATAGATGGTTTTTTTATTCCGCGCTAAATCACTATAGCTTGACCATAAAGGCTTTATCTCTTTGGGAAGTGCCTCATAACAATAGTGATAGGTGCTTTTAGAATAATGGAATGACACATCTATAATTTGTTTCTTATTCTCTATCACCTCCAAATCAATACTGACGAAAGGATATCGTGATTCCGGAGTATCTTTTACCTGTATCTCTAATTTCTTCTCTAAGGTGCCGATTGTATCCTGAGGGAGCAAAAAAGTAGCAGAGGATGTTTTTTTAACCGTCTCTTCTGCATCCTTAAGATGAAAGCTATCCATTGTATCGTTATCTATCAGGAGTACCTCAAAGCCGTCATTATACGCTTCCTGGGAGGAAACTACTGCCAGCTCTTCTTTTACAGAGCAAGAAGCGATTGCGATTACGCATATAATTACTCCTAAGTAATTGATTATTGTTTTCATGTGGGTACATTTATTATAGTACATATTCTTACAAATATCAAAATCTATTGCGGCGTAACCTCTGCGATGTTATAGTAACTATTATGAATAAGCATTTATTACGTTCGATGATACACACGTTACAGGCAAAAGGCGTAGAATACGCGGATATCCGCTGGGTAAAAAGACAGCATGAGAATATTTCCGTATTCAACCAAAGCGTCGAGAATCTCTCCCACCATATCGATGAAGGCTATGGGATACGCTTGCTGTATAACGGCGCATGGGGATTTTCCTGCGGAAGCATTTTCGAAGAAAAGGCTATAGAAAAGAATATAAAGCTTGCGCTTACCATTGCCCGCGCCTCAAGCGCCATAAATAAAGAAAAGGTAACCTTTGGCGCTTACCCGGCTGTCCACGCGCGGTATGCCTCAAACTACGAAGTGGATCCTTTTAGTGTCTCGCTAGAAACAAAACTTCAGTATCTGCTCTACACTAACGAAATTCTTTTGCAATCGCCAAAGATTAAATTCGCCCAGTCAAGCTTGGATTTTTACCGCACGGATAAGCTTTTTGTCAATACCGAAGGCTCAGAAATAGAACAATCCTTTATTGAAAGCGGCGGGTTTTTAGAAACGGTTGCCGTCAGCGGGATGGCTACGCAAAAGCGCTCTTATCCTATTTCGCATCACTCGCAAATCCGTCAGGCAGGCTACGAATATATCAAAGAACTCAATTTTCCCGAAAACGCGCCGCGCGTACGCGACGAGGCAATCATGCTCCTTGACGCGCCCACCTGCCCTGAAGGAGAAATGGCCATTATCACCGATGGCTATCAAACAGCGCTTCAGGTTCACGAATCCTGCGGCCACCCGGTTGAACTTGATAGAGTGCTTGGTTCAGAGATAAGCTATGCGGGAGGCAGTTTCTTGACCTTAGAAAAATACGGGAAATTCCGTTATGGCTCACCATTGGTCAACATCAGCGCCGACGCGACATTAGCCGGCGGCGTAGGAAGTTTTGCCTATGACGATGAAGGCGTAAAGGCCCAACGCGTAGAGCTCATAAAACACGGCATCTTTACCAATTACTTAAGCTCCAGGGAAACTGCTCCTGTGATTAAAAAAGAAAGTAACGCCACCATGCGCGCTGAAAGCTGGAACAACATTCCCCTGGTCCGCATGACCAATATTAACTTAGAGCCGGGAAAGCCAAGCCTCGAAGAGTTGCTTGCCGATACCAGGAAAGGGCTCTATCTCTGCACCAATAAAAGCTGGAGCATTGATGATCTGCGCCTCAATTTTCAGTTTGGCACCGAAATAGCCTGGGAGATTAAAAACGGAAAATTAGGCCGCGCCTATAAAAATCCCGTATACCATTCAAACACACCGTACTTTTGGAATAACTGCTCAGGAATAGCAAATAAGGATTCCTGGTACGTATGGGGTATCCCCTCATGCGGCAAAGGCGAACCGGCGCAGGCAATGCATGTAGGCCATGGGGTAAGCCCGGCAAGGTTTGAGAAGATTACGGTGGGCGTGAAAAAATAATGCAAACACTGTACCATACATACGATGATTACTCCTGACCAACTTAAAAAAACATTACTCCCTTTTATCAAAACCAAAGAAGCGGATAAAATAGGCATTGTTTTCTTTCGCACGCGCTTACAGGTAAGCCGCTTTGCCAATTCCCAGGTACATCAGCATATGAGCGATGAACAACAGCTCATCTATTTCCGCGTCGCCATTGACGGCAGGTTAGGCGTCGCTTCAACTAATTCCTTCGATGATCATAATCTGAATGAAACTTTTAAAAAAGCCCTCCATAGAGCACAGCTTAAGATAAGGACGCACGGCAAAAAAGATATCCCCTTCTTTTTGCCTCTTCATACTTTAACTAATGTTTATTACCCGGAGACCGCGCATTTCTCCCCGCGCGCGCGGGTAAAGATTTTACAGAAGATTTTTACCGACGGACAAAACCTAAAAATAAAATTTTCCGGTAATTTCTACAATGGCCTCACCCAGTACGCGGTCATCTCTCCGCAAGGAAAGCTCGCGTATCAGGATTATTCTTTCGCGGGGATAAAATTCATCGCTACACAACTAGATGCAAGCGGCTATGCCGCGCGGACAAGCTATGATATCAACCAACTCAATCCCAAACAAGCCGCGGATACCGCAATGGAAAAATGCCTCATTAGCCTTAAGAAAATAAACCTTCCCAGCGCTCGTTACGATGTCATTTTAGAACCGCAGGCGGTTGCCGATATTATCCATTGGCTCAACTATATAGGCTTTGGCGCAAAGTCAGTAGTCGAAGAAACCAGCTTTTTACACGGCAAGGCGGGAAAACGCATTACCGGAGATTCGGTAACGCTCTATGATTCTGGGGCGGATAAAAACACTTTTATTCTTCCTTTTGATTTTGAGGGGCAAAAGCGGGAAAAAGTATACCTGATAAAAAAAGGCATTGCCGGTAAGCCTCTCTGCGATAGTTATTACGCAGGGCTTTTAAAAATGAAATCCAATGGCCATGCTAACTTCCCTGATGATGTTGACGGGCCGCTTGGTTACAATATAATCATGGAAGGGGGAAAATTACCGCAGGATGAAATCACGCGCTCCGCAAAGCGCGCGATTCTGATTACCCGCTTTCACTATATCAACGGCTTCCTTAATACCCATAAGGCACTGATGACCGGAATGACCCGCGACGGAACGTTTTTGATTAAAAATGGAAAAATAAAAAGCGCGATCAAAGATATGCGCTTTACCGAATCAATTCTTGAGGCATTCTCGCGAATAAAGCATATCTCTAAGGAACGCGCCCTTATTGCCGACCACTTAGAAGCCCTAGGCTCAGTCTACACACCTACCCTGTATATCAAGGATTTTAATTTTACTTCCTAGCCCCCCCCTTTTACACCCCAGGGGTGTAAAAGGTCCCCAGGGGCGTAAAATTAGATTTTACTCTGATGAAACAATATTTGTTTAAGAGACTCTATTACTTTTATCGCCTCTTTTCTGGTAAGATGCCCTAGACAATCCTTATGGTAATATTTACGGATAAAATTGGTACAATGTTCGTCCGTCCATCCTAGTTGCTGGCTCAAATACTGGATGTATAGCTTCTGGCGCAGGGTAAGCCCGTTGTCATTTATCGTATAATATTTGCTGCGCACAAAATAGCGCATAAGCTTCCGAAACTTTTGCTCATCAAGTTCCTTTGCGCTCCGTACCCCTGCTGCCTTAAAAAGGATATCCCGATATTCATCATCACTTAAATGAAGCTCCTTTTTGATAATGTGGACTACGGCTATTTTTTTACGGTCTATCATTTCTGCATTTTCTTTCCGTTAAATCAATTCTAACTCTAAGCAAGGTAAAATGCAAATTAAATAGTGTTATGGTTAATCTATCACTTCTTCATTGTTTTTCTATTTTTGAGGAGTATAATGATAAACAGATATATAAAGTTTGAGCTAGGTAAGGATGTGAGGTATATGGCAACCAGAATACTCAGCGGCCTGCTTTTACCGCTTCTTATGCTTATGGCACAAAACAACCTATTTGCCCAGGTAAAATTAGAGAAAGCCACATTTACCGGAGGATGCTTCTGGTGCATGGAGGCGCCTTTTGAGAAATTAGATGGAGTACAAGAGGTTATCTCAGGCTATAGCGGCGGACATAAAGAAAATCCAACGTATAAAGAGGTTTCCTCAGGAGCTACAGGCCACGTCGAAGCCATACAAATCACCTACGACCCTTCTACAATAAGTTATCAAAAACTCTTGGATGTTTTCTGGCGGCAGATTGACCCAACTGACGCCGGCGGCCAATTTGTTGACCGCGGCTCTCAATACCGTTCAATCATCTTTTACCATAGCGACCAGCAGAAACGCTTGGCTGAAGAATCAAAAAAAAGCCTTGCCCAGTCCGGAAGATTCGGCAAGCCCATTGTCACCGAAATTATCAAAGCCACTATCTTTTATCCTGCCGAAGACTATCATCAGGATTATTATAAAAAGAGCGCGTTGAAATATAAGTTTTACCGTTTTAATTCCGGCCGCGACCAATTCTTGAAAAAAGTATGGGGTGATGAACTAAAAAATAAACCCGCGGAAGAGAGCCCCGACAAATACAAGAAATCGGAAAAAGATACGCTCCGCAAGAAACTAACTCCCCTGCAATACAAAATAACCCAGGAAAACGGCACTGAGCGCCCTTTTGATAATGAATACTGGAATAACAAGAAGGAAGGTATTTACGTGGATATTATTTCTGGAGAGCCGCTGTTCTCTTCCCGTGATAAGTTTGAATCCGGCACCGGCTGGCCAAGCTTTACCAAACCGCTTGAGCCCCGGAATATCGTGGAAAAACAAGACCGAAGCTTATTTACCGTCAGAACCGAAGTCCGCAGTAAGCATGCCAATAGCCACCTTGGCCATGTATTCTCTGATGGGCCAAAACCTACCGGCTTACGTTACTGTATGAACTCTGCCGCCCTTCGTTTCATCCCTAAGGAAGACTTAGAAAAAGAAAACTACAAAGAATATAAAAAGCTTTTTGAATGAATCTCCCCATGCTAAAGCACGGGGTAATCGTCTCGCATTCATCTCCGGATAAAATCAGAGGATTTCTGCGTTCCGATTAACTCCTTATGCCAACTCTAACTGCATAAGTAAATCCATTTCTTCAAGATAATCATCTTCATGATTTAATTCCGATGCTTCACTAAACTCATCAGAAGAAGTAAACTCCTCAACCAATACATTAACCTGTCGTCCTAACGGCATCCCTGTTGGGTGTGAAAATTTAAACAGAAAAATCCCTATCGCGAGAAAAAATACGCACAAAACCGCGTTCACCAATGCTGGTTTTCGATACACCTTCGGCTTTTGCGTCATGGTGCCGGATTCGGATACTATAGTATCGAGCCTCCGGGCGAGCCCCGCATTAAAAGTATACCAAAATTGATTATTCGGACTAGGGATATGCTTTGAAGAGGCATAATCAAGGATAACTTTTAGCTGGGTAAGCCGCTCTTGGCAATGAGGGCACACATCAAGATGTTTTTTTATTCTCATCCGGTCTTTTTCAGAAAGGCTATTATCCAGGCAATCATAAAGTTTTCTTTTTAAAAGGAAACATTCTAACATACAAGCCTCCATAACTCTAACCTCTGCATTCCCTTGCCTACTCTCCGGTATTTATCTAAAATAATGCAGCAAATGTTTCCGTAAACGCCACACGGCCCGAAACAGGTGCACCTTAACGGTTGAAGGGCTGCACTTAAGCACTTTTGCTATCTCCTGAATGGCCAATCTGTTCTGATGCCTTAAAATAAAGCAAGACCTTTGCATCCTTGACAATGTGGCTATAGACTCATCAAGCTTATAGACAAACTCTCTCGAAGATGATACTCGGCGAGGCTCAGTGCTGACATCAATGGCCTCCGGAAAAATTCCTCCCTCATCTTTATCAGCCATGATATCGATAAAAACTTTCGCGCTTCTTTTTCGCCGCCTTAAAAAATCAAGGGCGCAATTGACTACAATCCGGTAAAACCATGTGCCGAACTTTGCCTTTCCTTTAAAATCATTGATACTGATATACACCTTAACAAATGCCTCCTGCAAAACATCCTGGGCGTCTTCAACATTGCCCACCATGGTATAGGCAATGCTCAAGCCCCGGTGCTGGTAAAGGCTTACCAGCGTATCGAAACTTGAGCGCCTGCCCTCTTTTACTTTTGCAATCAAAACCCATTCATCTGAAAGGCTTAATTCAGGCTCCATCAAGACTATTTTCCCTTGCTCCCGCGTCCTTCCAAGCTATAGGGATGGCTGCTCTCACGGGAATCTTCTCTCCGGCCACGGACATCCTCCTTCTTATCCCTTTTACTCTCTTTCTTGCCTTCTATATCTTCAAGCATATCAGCCTTAGAGTTAGTATGCTTTTGGTCAAAGCTATCCTTTCTTTTATCCCGCGTATCTTCACGCTTATCCCTGGCATCCTCTAAACGCTCACGTAAATGCGGATGCTGTTTTAGGTATTCCTTATATTTCTCAGGGTCTTCCTTCTTTAATCTCTGGAGCTCCCGCATTTCTTCACGGTGTTTCATAATGCGCGCATATTGCTCAGGGTTTTCTGTCTTCATCTTCTCAAGCTTCTCATCAAGCGCCTGTTTGCGTTTTTGCATAATCTCTTTAAACTTTTCGGGATTCTCTTCTTTTAACTTAAAGAGCTCTTCTTTGCGCTTTTGCCTCCTGGCTTGCTTGATTTCCTGATATTTCTCAGGGTCATGCTCCTTAAGATATTCCATCCTTTCTTTTGTCTCTTTTCGATGCTCTGCAGCCTCTTCCTTAAACTTCTCAGGGTCCTCTGCCTTTAGTTTCTCCAATTTCTCCTTATCCCAGCCCTTATGTTTTCCCTGTTCCCAGCCTTTGTGCTTGCCTTTTCCGGGAATAGCCTCCTTTTGAGAAATACCCGGAGGCGTTTTATCCTCAGCAAAGCTCGAAGACGGAATACACAACACTACGCCCACCACTATTATGAACATTATTACCCTATCTCTTTTCATAACAGCCTCCTTTCATAGTAACTCTATTGTTATTATACGAATACAAAGCGCTTCACTACCTGCTCAGAAAGCAGGGCTTCGACAATCTCATCCCTTCTCCTCTACTTAATTAGACGAAATTCATCCCAAAAGGTTTACAATAATTTTCTTGCCAAACCTGGTCTTACCCTTAAGCATAATCTGGGGCATCTGCTATTTATTCTTAAAGTTATAACTGATTCATAATGAACATGTTGTACGCATAATTATCCATGCTGTAGAAAAGCTTTATTTCTTCTGTTTTACTTCTTCTATCGCTTCTCTGGCCTCAATTACCACATCTTTAAGCCTTTCAATTTCATCTTTAAGCTCTTCCTGCCTTACGGTAAGCTTATCAACGTTTTTCCGTAAAGCCTCCTGGTCAAGCTCTTTTTTTTCAAACCGGCCGGTTAATCCTTGCTTATTAGTTTCAAGGCTGGATTCAATCTTGGAAAATCTTTCTTCCAAATCCGTTATGATCGTTTCGCGAGCATCCTTAACACTCAGAGAACAGGTTTCCAGGCCTTTCTTAAAGGTATCCAGCTCAGCCTCAAGGGATTTGAAACGGTTTTCCATTTCTTCGAATCTTCTCGCGGAATACTCATTACTATCTTCCAAAACTATCAAATCCCCCTTTTTGGAAACCTTGGTGCCCTTAGGGACAATTTGCTTCATTCCAGGCTTCACCATAATTATTTCCATGCCTACGGGAACCTCCTCATTGTGAGCTTCCTCTGCCCAAAGAGAAGAAGAAAACACGATAGCCATAACCAAAAAAACTATACTCTCTTTTATGTGTATCGCACATTGTTGCTTCATAATTATCTCCTCATATTTAAGCTGAGCATCCCTGGGTACCACCCACGGCAAAACCAAAAGTAACGTTCTAACCTACAAACTCCTGATGAGAAAGAATTTCGTCTCTCCCGGGGCAACCTTTATCTTCCCTAAGGTGACGCTTTCCAAAAAACCCCCTTCACTATCGGTATTCTCCACAAAGAAACTGTATTCCCCCGCATTCAAACAAAGCCGCGCGATGCGTATTTCAGACGGTAAAGTCTGCCATGAACGCGTATCGGCTTTCGTCGAAAAGGCATTAAAAACGCTGCTCGCGATTTTGAAACTATCCGCCGCTTTTGCGCCGAATTTCTTCCTTATCGCCTCTTCCTGCTGTCTCTCAACCAGATATTTGGCGCTGCTTACGGCAATTGCCTTAGCCATCACTCGTACCTTACGGCTCTCAAGATTCTGCATGGCCAGAGCGCTTATATCTTCTCCCGTCTCTACCTGCGCCTTAATAACCCCGTTAGAACTATCGCGCGCGCTAAAAAACGAGGACTTTATCTTTGATGGTATACGCCGATATTTTGGAAAAGCCATTTTTACCAGATAGCCGTCAGGAAGAGGAATTACCAATGAGCCTTCTTCTTTTGTCGGCGAAACACCCTCATACTGAATAAGGTACACCTGGGCTTTTTGAGATTTTTCCTTTAAGCTCAAGTAAGGAATACCCTGATATTTTTTCCGGTATTCCCTAGCTTCCTCTATCCCCATATAATCCGCGGTTGCTAACAGGTTTTCCTTAAGCAGCGAAGGAGCGCTGAAATCGTAATTTTTCCGATAATCAGTCTCATAGGTTTCAAGCGCTTTTCTATATGAAATAAAGGCATTATTCATATCCTCAGGCGTATTGCTTGCCTCATAGATAATCCCCATAAACAGCCGCGCAAAGGCATCTTCTTTATAGGCATTTTTTTCACCCGGCTTATAACGGCTATTGATTACAGAAAGCTTGCTATCTACCTGGCGCGCCTCAACCAAGGCCTCATCCAAGTCTCCTACCATAAGATAATTCAATGCCTGAAAGATGTTAATCATCACCCGTTCGAAATCTTCTCCATGATAGCTGGCGCTATACTCATTCACAAGCCATGTTCCTGCCATAGCACTTAGTGATCGGGTATAAAGCTCATCAAATGTCCGCTTTGCCTTATCAAAGGCAGCGATACTTTCTTTATAGTCTCCCGACAAATGCAGGATAAGCCCCTTATCCAGAAAATACAATAAAGTATTCTTCCTGCCATAAAGATGCGAATTATCGTTAAGGATTGCTTTTGCCTTTACGTAGTTATCCTGGAGGCAAAGGCGAGAGACCTGCGACTGGTCTTTAAGGGCCGTCGAACAAGAGGAGAGGAAAAGAAAAAAAGAAAGGAATAAACGCTTACCGGAAAAAACTGATAACAAACGCCCCATACAATAGTACGCTGTAAAATTATTTTTTAACAGTAGCTGCTTAGCTCATTTGCTCTTTAGCTGATTAACAATTTAACTAGTTACTGCTGAAAAACATTTATTTTGCACGAATAGGCACAAATTACACACAAATACACACGAATTACTTCGTCGCTGTATTCGTGATGATTAGTGTGTAATTCGTGGGAATTCGTGTTTAAAAGACGCTTTTTCATTGATAACTAACTAAACAGCTAATGAGCTGAAAAGCTAAACAGCTGATACGCACATTCGCTTAAGCTAACAAACTCACGAACTATTATTACTAATTAAGTTTACAGTGCGCTACTTATAAGCCGAACGCGCTTCGGGAAACAATCTTCTTGATTTTCTTCTGGCCAATCCAGGCTTTTTCATTGGTCTCTAAGTTGACCAACTCAAGATTGACCTGATACAAAATGGAAGACTTACCCTTAAGCTCATCGGTGACCGAATTAATGGTTCCCTGAAGCATAAAATCAGCCCCCGATTCCCTGCCAAAAGCCTTGGCGGTTTCTTTTGAGGAAAATCGCGTTTGATCAGCCCTTTCTTCCCGGATTTCTTGGCGAGGCTCTTTTGAAGCGACAAATTTTACCTTTCCGGAATTAAGCAAGTCAGCCTCCAGGTCCTTAATAAAAAGTTGAGCGTCGATATGTTCTGAACTTCTGTTAAGCACAGTTCCCACAATGACATACGGACTTTTTCCGGCTTTTGTAGTAAACTCCCCTAACCAAGGCCGAGCCAGACAGTCTTTAATCATCTCCTCGGAAACCAAACGTGAGTCGGTATCATTCCATCTGCCGCTTAAATCTACTGTTTTCGTAACCTCGGTACGAGTAACTTTTACCGAAGCACAGCCTGAGAGTAAACCTAAGGTGAAAACTCCACAGGTAATAATTATTCTATAGTAACGCTCCATAAGCCCTTCCTCCTTCTTTAAACCCGGTTTTTGCATAAGCAGCGCCAACAGCCTATCGCCAGGCAAGAAGCGCGCGCAATAGCTGCAAAACAATATTGGTATACACCCCGGCAACAAGGTCATCCCCCATGACACCCCAACTGCCTTTGAGCTTCTCCATCTTATAAATCGGATAGGGTTTAAGCCCATCCATGATCCGAAAGATAATAAATCCAAGGATACTGATTTTCAGGCTGTAGGGAAGAAAAAGTAAGCCCACCAGGACACCGTTAAAATCATCAATGACAATCTCCCTCGCGTCTTTCTGCCCGAATACTTTCTCTGCCCTTCCTGAAACTAAAAAGCCGATAAAAGTAATACAACCAACAATGCCCAGATGTAAAATAACATTAGCTTTGATAATCAGTATATCAACCAGAAACGCGGCCAGGGATGCCATAGTCCCGGCCAAAAATGGGCTGCAGCCGATATAAAAAACACTGCTTACAACAATAATAACCCTTTCGGTAAGATTATTTTTGCGCATGGGCTGCCCCCAGAAAAATGTGGCGGTTATTCCATAGATACGAAACCCCTGAAATAAGCGTAAGGATAACCGCGGAAAACATCGCCCAATATCCGACATCGGCAATAACCCTGTCGTAATCCGGCTGCCAGCTCATGCATTGCTTCATTGCCTCTTTTAAAATAAGCGAAAGAAGAATAATGAAGATCGCCACGATCTGAGAGACGGTCTTGTGTTTTCCGCCTTTTGAGGCCGCGATAACTATCCCCTTAGAAAGGGCAAAAAGGCGCAAGGAAGTAATTATCGATTCCCGCGCTATAATAACGATTACCATCCAGGCGGGAATAAGCTGTAACTGGATAAAGCTCAAAAAAGCGGCTAAAACCAGGATCTTATCCGCGATAGGATCCATAATCTTGCCGAAATTGGTTATCAAATTACGGGATTTGGCAATCATTCCGTCAAGAAGGTCGGTAAGGGCTGCTAGGCTAAAGACGCATAACGCCGTAACTTTAGCGCCTAAACCCTGCGAAAAGAGGAAAAACATAAAAACAAAGGTCAACACTATCCGCAGAAGAGTAAGTTTATTGGGAAGATTCATGCGCTCTTTTTCTGTTCTTGCGTTAAAGGAATATGCCTGCCGGCTACATCGTATTCGTAAGCATCGGTAATTTTCACCCTGACAAATTCACCGGGTTTTAATTCCCTGTCCGCGCTGACATACACAGCCCCGTCAACTTCCGGAGCGTCAATAGCTAACCTGCCACAATACCTTGCCCCCGAGCTTTTACCATCAATTAATACCTCAAACTCTCTACCGATAAGCTTACGGTTAAACTCTAAGGATATACGCTGTTGTAACTGCATAAGCGCTTTAAAACGCTCCGCTTTGAGGCGCTGTGGGATTTGGCCCGCGTACTCATAGGCAGGAGTTCCTTCTTCTCTTGAATATTTAAAAACTCCCAAGCGCTCGAATTTTTGTTCCTTTACAAATGAAAGAAGTTGCTTAAACTCTTTTTCTGTTTCTCCGGGAAACCCCACAATCAAAGAGGTGCGTAACGCGACTCCCGGGATTTTTTTCCGCAGCCGCGACAAAAAGTGCAGTATCCTTTTCGTAGTCGTTTGGCGCTTCATCGCCTTCAAAACACGGCTAGAGATATGCTGGAGAGGAACATCAACATACTTACAAATCTTTTCTTCGTTGGCTATGACATCAATGAGGCCATCTGTAACATGATTCGGATGCAGATAGAGAAGGCGTATCCAGTGTATTTTCTTAAGAGAAGCGCACATCCCGCGAAGGAGCAAAGAGAGGCGCGCTTTTTTATAAATATCCAGCCCGTAGTGGCTGATATCCTGCCCGATAATGTTAAGCTCGGAAATTCCCTTAGCCTCTAGGCCTTGCGCTTCTTCAAAGAGCGCTTCCATGGCGCGGCTTTGCAGCTTCCCCTTAATCTTGGGAATCACGCAAAAAGTGCAGGGATGATTACAGCCTTCAGATATTTTAAGATACGCAATGTGGCGAGGTATAAGGTTATAGCTCTTATCGGCTTCATTGCCAAGGCCGCGTGTGCCGATAAAGGCATCCACTTCCTTAAGCTGAGGGAGAAGCGCTTCTTTATAGCGCTGTGAAAGGCATCCTGCCACAATAATCTTTTTCAGGCGGCCTTCTTTCTTTAAAGCGACTAAATCCAGTATCGCGTCAATAGATTCCTTCTTAGCATCCTCAATAAAAGAACAAGTGTTCACCAGGCCTATATCTGCCTTTTGAATATCTACGATTTTATAGCCTTTTGCCTGAAAGGATCCTAACAAATTTTGCGAATCAACGAGGTTCCGCGGACAGCCTAAGCTGATAATGCCGATGGTTGCCTGTTTCATTTCTAACCTGACTCGTGCAGTGTGACTAAGATTATGGAGTAGGCATCATTAAAAATACATGCCTAACGGCAGCCATGCAATAACCACATCGTTTGGTCATTGGCACATTGGTTATTATTTGGTTATTGGATAGTGATGTTTGGTTATTTTACAATTGGGGATTATAATATCTTAAGCCCCTCGCTCGTAATCACTATGTTTTTAATTGATTGGCCGCGCCTGCCAAGAGGAGAGAACATCTTGCCGTTAGCCTCAAGCACAATGCCTCCGGCATTGCCTACCGAAAGCTCGATCTTTTCTTTTGCTCTCCAGCTTTCAGCTTTCCCCTTCCGCAGCATCCCCTGGTAGAGCGCCTGGCCATCAACCTTAATCTTAAGAAAACTGTCTTCATGAGCGCTGATTGCCACAGTAATTTCCTTAGGCTTTGATTCTTTCGGTTGAGTCGCGCTGGAGCCCGTCGAGGTGGTTTCAGGGGATGATTTTAGCGGTTTCGCCGTAACTTCCTCTTTTGGCTGGGGAGGTTTCAAAGATTGCCGTGGTTTAGGTGCCGTAGCCGCAGGGGAAGGGGTTTTCTTCTTGCTCTGCGCAAGGTTTGAATGCTGCTTTTTGGGAAGGTTTTTGAGGATGGCGCGGCAACCCCTGATAGTTACCATAAGAAAAAGTATGAGGGCAACCGCCGAAAGGATAGTAAGGATTATTTTCTTATGCTTTACCAAAATCTCACTAAAAGAAAAAGTTTTTTTAGCCGCGCTTTTTATCTGCTCCTTTTTCTCTTTCTGGATAACAGCCTGCTTGGCAGTATGCTTTGGCTCGAGAGGATTGAGAGGGTATTCTTTGAGGAACCCCTCCCACTTCACCTCAAGGAAACGGCAATACATTTTCACAAAACTCTTTAAATAAACCTGGTCGATATTCTCAAAACTCCCCTCCTCAAGCGCCCGAAGCACCGTCGGAGAGATTTTAGTGGCCTTGCTTACCTCGGAAAGAGAATACCCCTTTTCTTCACGGATATTTTTTAAGTAGGTTCCTGCCTTATTCATTGGCTCTATTCCTGTAATGTTTCTTTTGAAACCAGAGGGCTATAGCCGTGTTCCTTAAGCCATGATTCCCGGTCAACCATAATCTTACGCGGCTTGCTCCCTTGATAAGGGCCGACAATTCCCTCCTGTTCCATCGCGTCAATAAGCCTCGCGGCACGGGCATACCCAAGCATAAGCCTCCTTTGAAGGATAGAAACCGATGCCTGGTTGCTTTCTACTATCAGGCGGGTTGCCTCTTCAAACAACTCGTCCCTTTCTCTTTCAGGAAGGCTCTGGGCTCTGGACTGCTCTTTTAGGATTGCCTCCTCAAATACCGGCTCAGCCTGTTCTTTGATAAACGCGACGACCCTTTCAATTTCAGCGTCTTTTAGAAATGAGGCCTGCGCGCGGATAAGTTTTGCCTCACCGGGACGCATAAAGAGCATATCGCCTTTACCTAAAAGCTTATCCGCGCCGTTAGCATCCAAAACGGTACGCGAATCTACCTTTGATGCCACCTTAAAAGAAATACGGGCGGGAAAATTAGCCTTGATAACGCCGGTAATCACATCGACTGAAGGCCTCTGCGTAGCCAAAATCAAATGTATTCCTACTGCCCGGGAAAGCTGGGCTAAGCGGGTAATAGCGTTCTCGATATGGTTTGCGGCAACTGCCATCAGGTCAGCAAGCTCGTCAATGACGACAACAATATATGAAAGTTTTTCATCCGGCTGTTTTTGGTTGTACGATTCAATATTCCTTGCCGCCACTTTAGCCAGCATTTTATACCTGTTTTCCATTTCAGCCACAACCCAACTAAGGGCATGAGAGACCTTCTTGGCGTCGGTTACGACCGGACAAATCAAATGCGGCAGTCCGTTATAGACGGACATCTCTACCATTTTTGGGTCAACCATCATAAACTTTACTTCCTCCGGGGTAGCGCGAAAAAGTATGGAAAGGATTAAAGAATTAACACAGACGGTCTTTCCTGAGCCGGTAGTCCCGGCAATTAAAAGATGCGGCATTTCCCCCAAATCCGAAACTGCCGCCCTTCCGGTAATATCCTTACCGAGTGCTAAGGTTAACTTCCCCGCCGCGTTTTGAAACTCAGCGCTCGAAAGCACTTCTTTAAGATACACCGCTCCTATTGAGGTATTAGGGACTTCGATACCAACCCGGCTTTTTCCCGGGATAGGCGCGACAATCCTTACCGACGGGGCCTTCATTGCCAAGGCAATATCATCCCCCAAAGAGATGATCTTCTGCACCTTTACTCCCGGCGCCGGTTCAAGCTCATATCGGGTAAGTACCGGCCCGCGTTCAATATTGGTGACCTTAACCAAAACGCTAAAATCAAGCAAGGTCTCCTCAAGAATCTTGGCATTGCCGGTTAAATCTTCTTCCAGCGATTTTCGGGCAGAGCCCAGAGCCGGAGACTCCAACAGATCCAAAGAAGGAAGTATATAGGTGCCGGTTTTCATTTCTACGGACTTTGGTTTCCCCGCCTTTATTTCTTTCGGGGAATCTTTTATTTTTAAAGCTATCCTGTTACCCTGCGCCGCCTCCAAGCCATCTTCCTTATCGAGGGCACTCTTTTTATTCTCGGCTGTTTCTTTCTGCCGAGGCTGTAAGAGAGAAGGCTGCTTGAGGTTATACCGGGGAGACTCTGAAATAATAAGCGTTTCCTTCTTTTGTTTAGGCTTAAAGCCGATTACGGGAAATTTTACCGTTTCTTTTAATCCTTCAACCGCCGTAAGAATGAAACGGGAAACCAGGAATTCCATTACTAAAACACACGCCAGCAGCGTAAGGCTTATCAGAACAACCCATGAGCCGCTGCCAAAATACGTAACCAGGAACCTTGAAAACATAAACCCAAGCATCCCACCTCTGGCGAAACCTGCCTCATGTATTCTTGAGGTAAGCCCCATGAGGCTGCTAAGAGAAAACGCCAGGAGCAAGAGCCCCGGGATTTTGAAAGGATCAAAGAAAGACTTTCCCTTAAATTTAGCAACCGCCCAGGCAAAACAAACCATAGGCAGAAGATAGCTAACCCAGCCAAAAATAAAAAACAAGCCAAAGGACATCCATGCGCCAAAAATACGGATGAGATTCCGCGCGGGGCTATTTACCGGATAACTAAAAAAAGAAATATCGTAAGGGGTGTAGGAAAGTAGTCCTAATAAAACTAACAGCCCTACCGCGATGATGATAATTGCTTTGATTTCATTGAGATGGCGGGGATTCATTGAAGATGTACCAAAAGTCACCCCCTATTTCAACCTCGTAGGTTGAAATAGGGTATATAACGGAATTTATGCTTTAGTTTCAACAACCTGCTTTATACTCAGGTTGACTCTGCCTAATTCGTCAATACCTACGATTTTTACCTTTACCTCATCGCCGATCTTGACGACATCCTCAACATTTTTGACAAACTTATCAGCCAATTCAGAAACATGTATCAAGCCTTCTTTATTAGGCAAAATCTCGCAAAACGCTCCAAAGGCCATAATCCTCTTTATCTTACCGGAATAGATTTTACCTACCTCCGGGGCCTCGGTTAAGCCCTTGATCATATCGATTGCCTTTTGAGCGGCAACAGAGTCATTAGAAGCAACGAAAACCGAGCCATCATCCTCAATATCAACAGAGGCCCCGGTCGTACTGATGATTTTCTTGATATTTTTTCCTCCGGGCCCGATCAACTCGCCGATTTTATCGGTGCTGATTTTTAAAATGGTAATCCTTGGCGCGAAGGCGGATAATTCCTCGCGCGGCCGGGTAATTGCCTGCTGCATCTTATCCAGCACTATCAAGCGCGCGTTCTTGGCATCGCTAATGATAGTGGCAATCAACGCGAGGTCTATACCGGCAGTCTTCAAGTCCAATTGTATTGCCGTAATCCCGTCCCTGGTGCCGGCAACCTTAAAATCCATATCGCCGAAGTGGTCTTCAATGCCGCTTATATCGGTTACGATAATACTGCGAGGCCCTTCTTTAATTAATCCCATGGCAATACCGGCAACCGGTTTTTTGATAGGCACACCGGCATCCATAAGGGATAAGGTTGAGGCACAGACCGTTGCCATGCTGGAGGAACCGTTGGACTCTAATATCTCGGAAACTACCCTTACCGTATAAGGAAATTCCTCTTTTAAAGGCATCACAAACGCTAACGCCTTCTCAGCCAATGCCCCGTGGCCTATTTCACGCCTGCCCGGGCCGCGAAGCGGCGCGGTCTCACCCACTGAAAAAGGCGGAAAGCTATAGTGAAGCATAAAACTCTTGGAGGTTTCACCTTCCAAGGCCTCAACCAACTGCTCATCAGCGCTTGAGCCTAAGGTGGTAACTGCCAAACTCTGGGTCTGTCCTCGGGTAAACAATCCTGAGCCGTGGGTCCGGGGAAGCACTCCGATTTCACAGGTAATGGGCCGGATATCATAAGGGCCGCGGTTATCAACGCGCACCCCTTTTTCTAAAATATAGTTCCTGACACTGCGCTTTTCAACTTCTTCTAAGGCTGCGCGGATATCCTGGCTCTCATAGTCTTCTCCGGTAAGCTTCTCATCTAATTCCTTTGCCAATATGCTTACTGCTTCTTCGCGCTGCTCTTTACCGGATAAAAGGCATATCTCTGAAAGCCTGTCTTTTGCCAAAGACTCGACTGTAGTATATAACTTTTCATCAATCTTTTTATATTCAAGCACCGCCTTTTCCTTGCCTACCTGCTTTACAAAATTATCCTGCGCCTGGATAATGCCCTGGATATTCGTAAAACCAAAGCGTAGTGCCTCAAGCACCAGATCCTCGGGAACTTCCTTAAGCTTACTCTCAATCATCATCACGCCGCTTTTGTTGGCCGCAACCACCAAATCTAAAGAGCTTTTCGCTATTTCGGCATAGGTCGGATTGATAACAAAACCATTGTCAATATAACCAACCCTCACTGCCCCTATGGGGCCGTTAAAGGGTATATCGGAAATGGATAACGCCGCCGACGCGCCGTTTACCGCCAAGACATCGGGGTCATTTTCGCCGTCGCTGGATAAAACTATGGCAATAACCTGAACCTCGTTGGTTATCCCTTTAGAAAAAAGCGGCCGGATAGGCCGGTCAATAAGGCGGGCGGCGAGGATTTCGCTTTCCGAAGGCCTGCCTTCGCGTTTAAAAAACCCTCCGGGAATTCTTCCGGCGGCATAGGTTTTCTCCTGATACTCTACCGTTAAAGGAAAAAATCCTAATGATTCCTTGGTCCGCTTTGACATACAGGCAGTAACTAAAACTACCGTACCTCCGCAGCTTACCACTACCGCGCCGTTTGCCTGCTTGGCGATTTTGCCTGTTTCTATAAGAACATCCTGCCTGCCGCATTTGATACTAACTTGTTTTAACTCCATTTTTCCACCTTTGTATGCTTCGATAGCGCCACATTCTAACCTCTTGTGATGCAAAAAACGGGCACCGCCTAAGGAATAGCCTTAAATCGAAGGGTTTATTTTCTCAAGCTAAGTTTATCTAATGTTTCTTGATATTTTTTATTGTCTTCTTTCTTCAGGTAGCTTAAGAGCTTGCGCCTTCTTCCTACCATAGTCAGAAGCCCCCGGCGGGAATGATGGTCTTTTTTATGCGTCTTAAAATGCTCCCCCAGCTGGTTGATACGCTCGGTAAGCAATGCCACCTGCACTACCGCTGAGCCTGTATCCTGAGGATGCTCTTTATACTCTGAAATCAACCTTTCCTTTTTCACCTTTTCAATTGCCAACGTAACACCTCCGCTTATAAAACATTATTGTTTGTAATAGTTCAGCCCTCGGAAACATTCGTGTCACTGCGAGGAGCGGCAGCGACGAAGCAGTCTCTTTATAGGATTGCTTCGCCCCTTCGGGGCTCGCAATGACACCGACGGACACTTCCAGGAGCTAAACTGTTACTATTGTTTTCTTTTACCAAAAACATTGTTTTTTCTCACCTATGCCAAAGGCAAACAAACTCCCGCTACTCTCTTTACAGAAAATGCCTGAGAAGATAGTATACACGAGCGCCTTATAATCGTCAAGAACTTTAGAGGATTATTTTGGTTATCGCTGAAAAATCTTATGGCACGTGTTTAAAATGGGCGGGCTTCCTTCACAGGGGCGTCCTCGGCTCTTTTGATTACGAAGAAATGCGCGAAAGGTAACGATACTATTTATTTACTTTCTTTGACCGCCGCTTATTAAGCGGATGTTTTTGTGTTACCCCCCCCCCTTTTTTTCTTTTTTCGCCATTTTTCCTGTCAGTTACCCCGGTAAACATCTTTACGATGCCCTACCTTAACGACAAAAACGATGAGAATATCATCCTCGATAGAATAAAGTATTCGATAATTCCCGCAACGAACCCGATACTTCTCTTGAGCTGATAATTTCTTGCAATCGCGCGGCCTAGGATTATCGGAAAGAGATTCTATTCTTCCAAGAACTGCCTTCATATCCTTGCGAGGCAGGCGTTCGATTTCCTTAACAGCTGATTTCTTAATCTCGAGCCTATATCTTCCCATCGGCCTTTAATTTCTTTAAGAGTGCCTCGTAAGACATGCTCGGCTCTTTTGCCCTTTTCGCGAATACCGCAAGGTCTTCCTGATCTTGAGCTAATTCATGACGGATAGCCTCATTAACAATATCAGAAATTGACTGTTCTGTTTCAATAGCCATAAGCTTAAGAACCCTGTGGATAGCCGGATCAAAATATACGGTAGAACGTTTCGTTAACATACGTCATCCCTCCCTTACTTTTCAATAGGAGCATAACATCATAATGTCAAAATGTCAAGATGTTTTTAGTGCAAAAAGGGGATATCTTAGGAAATGCCAGGCATAGACAACTTGTATACTATTTGTTGTTAACTTAGTTATCACTGAATAAACGTCTTTTAAACACGAATTCCCACGAATTACACACTAATCATCACGAATACAGCGGCGAAGTAATTCGTGTGTATTTGTGTGTAATTTGTGCCTATTCGTGCAAAATAAAGGTTTTTCAGCAGTAACTAACTTAATTGTTAATAGTTCGCAGGTTCGTTAGTTCAAGCTAATGAATTCATCGGCTGTTTAGCTCATTAGCTAATCAGCTAAAGAGCTGCAGTTAAAATATAATTTGACAGAGCACTGCTTGTGTATGCCTGGCATTATCTTTATCACGCGTTATCAAAGTCAGACACCTCCTGCCATGAAGCCTCAAAACCAGCTAGGAAATCACCCGGGGGGGTTCGCTGTAATAACATAGGGTCATATTCAAAAGTTGTTGCGCCCCCATCATAAGAACTGGTAAGAAAAGGCGCGGGGCCTCCCCAGGAACGCCCGCGATTCCAAGAAGAAACAACATTATTGGTTCCATTTATCGCTACCTGAGCGCCAATAATCCTGCGCCTATAATCCGGGCCGGTTCGCCCGTTTCTCCAGCGCTCAAGGATATTATCCTGCCATAAACTATCTGTAGAAACAATAGACGCGCGATAGGTAACGGTACTCTGGCTCCCTGCTTCAGGGGCTGCCTCATTAGGCATGTTTCCCACATTATTAGTCCAATACATTAATGCGCTAGGAGCATCAGTAATCTGAGGCCAATTCCTATTATGCACCAGCGTGGGCAAGGTTTGCGGGTCACTAAAACCATCAGAAAGATAATACACCCTGCTGGTGGCAATCACACTTCCCGGCTGCCAGATATCCTCGTTATATGAATCACTCCTGGTGCTGTCATAATTAAAATCGCCCTGCAGATATACCTGGCGCGTGGAATAAACGCTAAGGCCGCCGCTGGTGTTAGTGGCTGTCTGGTCGGGTAGTTCTTTAGCATTCTTCAGGCGGATGCCGCTGCTGCCGCTGCAAGAGCTTCCATCAAAATAGATTACCCCGTTAAAGTTATTAGCCGCTGCCCAATTCTTGAGTGTTCCTATATCAACATTGACTACCTGGTCTGGCTGCGGAACCCCACCCACCAGGGAAGGATGAATATGATTGATAAAACTGGAAGTACTGATAACTCCCAAGGGGATATCCGCGCGATTAGTAATAGTGCCATCGCAGCGAATCACTATCCCGCCTGTCGCCGCCAAAGAGCTAAAATAAGCCGAATCAACAGGAACCGGGTCAATATACTTGCCTCCGTTATTTCTATCTTTGAGTATCGCGCTTAAAGGCTCGAGCGCGTGCGGCTGCGGATCTCCCATAAAATTATTCGGGATAGTTGCCCCATTTGAAAAAGTACTCCAATTATTAGGCAGTAGTTCTGTGTTCGCGTACCTGACAGTACGCGGAGCGTCTACCACAGGATCTTTATAAAAGGGGTCAAATTGGTAGGAGTCGCCTCCTGTTAACCTAAAGGGGATTTGAACGCCATTGATACGCATACCGGAGCCAAATAATGAATCAACTCTACTGTTATCGACACTTTGATTGCGAAAATTTGTATAATCATAATTACCGATGCCATTATAGGTATCAAAATTACTGCCCAGTGTATTATAGAATATAGGGTAACTGGCAACTGAACCAAAACTCCAATTATAATGGGGGCTTAACCCGCCTGAATTTGAAGTATCCACCGCTTCGTTCCAGTTATACGATACGCCGGAATTCTGCTGAAGTGAAGCAGAGGCAAAATCACCTTGTATTGAAGCCCATGACGGGTGCCAGCTGTAATTTTGGTTGCTATTATACCACCAGTTTAATTTTAGCCAGGGGAAATTATTGACATTAGAGGGAGTATTATACGGTACTGTAGGAGGAGCTACAGCCTGAGTTTGTTGAGCAGCAGTTAAGCCGCTATACCACGTATTATAATCGTTAAGGTTCCACTCCCTGTAAGTAGAAGACCCATTTGGCAAGGGGGCGTTCCCATCCATAATTCCGTCTAAACCGTCTAAGAGGTATGCAGGGACACGGTAACTGTAACTATAGCGCATAAAGCCAGCGCAGTCAACACTCTCCAAATTTCGGGCATTTCCATTCGTCTGCCACTGGATATTTCCATTAGCATGTATCATGCCTATACCTCTGCCGTCAATTGAGCGCAATTCCATGCTTCCCGGAGTAAACATTTGATACTGATACAGCGAGTTGGCACCTACGCGCAGTTTGATTATTTTCTGGGTGCTCGTAGCCAAAGAGGTGCTGCGGGCTAAAACAAAGATATCCTGCGGATCTAGTACAGCGTCAATATACGTCCTTACTTCTATCCTTGAGGCAGGGCTCACAATACTATAATCTCCGTCAGCTTCGAAACCAACGGTCCTTTGCGCGTCACTGATGATTATCGGGATAAGGGCCGGGCCGGTTTGCCGAGCCAATGTCCTATCAGGATTAACATTATGGGTTAAAAACTGCCATCCGGAATTCCTGGCCTCAAGTACCGCATACTGAACTCCCCGCTCTGCCTCGTATAAACTAGCCATGGAATCCTGATAGCGCTGGCTGAGATTGCTCTCCTGTATTGCTCCGCCCACATAGGCCATGCCCAGGGTAAGCAAAACACTGGAAACCCCCAGCGCCAGAATCAATGCCACGCCTTTATTATTTTTATTTTTGTAGGAAGACATAGTACCCATCCTTTCTTTAATGAGCTTTTGCTCTAGGAATGATTGAAATCGCTAACCTCCTGCCAGCCGGCTTCCGTGCCACCGGCAAGATTCCCGGGAGGCATAGTATCAGTGTCAAACAAGTATTCGTATTTTAACTTGGAGCCCGGCGTATTGATCCACATTACATCCTCTCCCTTGTCAATAGTCGCACTGCCGCCTGTGCCTCTGCGTACACTCCGGGGGGTATTAATAGGAACGCCTTGCCAGTCATAACCATAAATAGGGATATCCTGTATATCATTACCCTCGTTATCCTTTACCCAGCTTTCTCCCAAAAGAATAAACGCGCCTCTTAGCACCGGATTGGTAGGCCAGCGCTCCAGCTGATAAAACTTGTTTTCATCCCAGCTTACCCCAGTCATATCTTTGGGAGACACAATAGCGCTTCTTACCGTAGTAGGGCTGGCTATATTAGGCATGGTATTGCTACATTCGCTTGCATGCTGGCTGCGAATCTTACTCTCCAGCCCAGTTTTGCTGTTCACTCCTGCCATAGTAAAATTAGGTAACCCAAAATAAGTTTGTACCTTATTTTGCAAAGTCGCTCTTTGGGTTGCATTATTATAATCAATGTTACTAGCAATCCTGGTTGTTTCATACGGATATTCACGGGGAACGACGTAATCAGGCAGAGCCTGAGGGTCGGTAAAGTTGCCGGAAAGAATATAGACATAACTATTGCTGATAACCGCAGACGGGCGCCAGTTGCGATCATTCGTATCCGGGTCATTGGAAGGATCATAGTTATAATTACCCTTTATATAGATATTATAAGGAGAGGCCACTGTCAGGCCATTATCCGGCATTTGTTTGGCATTGGTTAACCGGAGATTCTTGTGGGCAACATAGATAATGCCGTTATTCGGCACCTCCCTTGTCGTCCGGCATTGCTCAATATTAATCTCTAAGACATTTTCCGGGTCAAGGGTGCCATCCCCGTTTCTATCCTGCGGACGGAGCGTATTAAAAAATTCTACATTATCTCTTATGCAGGATGGCAAAGAGTCCGGGCTTCCGTTAAGATACACCCCATCCTCACCGATATAGAGGCCGTCCTTTTTCGCCAGCCCGGCATAGTTTTGATCAATCTTAGGCATTTCAATATCATAGCCGCCGGTTTGTCCCTCTTTTACCACTGAAGACAAAGGCTGGCCTTCGTTATACTGGTCTTGTCCTAAAGGAATGGTAGCGCTATTAACCCACCCCTGCCATGCCCCTGCCTGCTTTTTGGTATGAAGATACCTTACCATTTCGGTCGGAGTCTGGCGGTCATAAATCTTATCCCTCCAGAAATCCGGGTCAATGAGGCCGCACTCGTTATTTGTTTTCCCCGCACCGCATCTTGCTTCTGAAAACGCCGCCCAATACTGGGGAGTGGCATAGACTGTATCCTTCACTCCATCTCCGTTAATATCGCGCTCCCCGCAAGGGTTACAAAACTGTACCGGTACTTCGGAATTATCACTCTGCGGATATTTATTCCACTGCCACTCTGGCCATAAATTATTCACTGCATCATCCTTAGTAGGGAGAGTAACCTTGTTAACCGTTCCTGGATTAAAAAAATGGTCATAGACGCGCCTCCAGTCCCACGGAAAGGAGTACTGAGGCGGCCACCTCCACTGCCCCCAAGGGTTATTGCCGTTATATCCGTCATCCCAAACAAGTTGCCCACTGCTGTCATACTTAGAGGGTAAAGGCGCTTTTCCGTTAATCCCCCCTATGAACCAATCTACTCCTTTAGGAGAGGTATATTGATCACTTGCCGCTACGATATATCCGTTAGGACCGGTGGCTAATTCAGTTATGTTTTTAAAATTTACATTGCGTAAGGTTATACCATCTTTGACATAGACACCGCCTATTCCTTCTCCGTCAAAATCACTGCCTTCAAAATATTTCCACCCAGGATAGTAATAAAAATATTTGAATAGCGGCCTGCGGATAATCTTGGTCTTTAAGGTACGGCTGGCAGAGCCTACGGTAGCTTGAGCCATAAGAAACATCTGGTTTGTATCATTAGGATTGGTGTAACTGCGCACCTGAATAAGAGAAGCCCCTCCTAAGGGTATCTGGTAATTACCTGCACTATTGATTACTATTCCCTGATTATCCCTAACATCTCCTAATGTTACTCCAGGAGAGTTGGCTGGCCTTATGAATTCCGTGGTATCGCCATTCCTATTGGCATCATTGCTATCTACATCATGGGTAAACCAGTCATACCCCGCATTTTGCGCCTCACCGAAGGCATAGGCTAACCCCCGCTCTGCCTCATAAAGCGCAGTCATAGAATCCTGATAACGCTGGCTGAGATTACTCTCCTGTATAGCCCCGCCCACATAGGCCATACTCAAGGTAAGCAAAACACTGGAAACCCCCAAAGCCATAATTAATGCCACACCTTTGTTATTTTTATTTTTGTAGGAATCCATTTTTATCCTCCTTGTCAAAGCTTTTTCAATGCCAGGCATAGTCAGATGAAAAAACCTTTGTTTATGCCTGGCATTGAATACTCCATAAAAAAATCCCGCAGAATGCCTGCAGGATTCTTAAAACTTATTACCCTTTGGCAACCTGACTACCTCGCCACATATCGTTGGCGGGCTCATTGGCTTTGCGTCTCCGCCTTACGGCGGATTTGCCTTTAACAATAGGTCTCTTTCTAAATTACTACTTATAGTATATCATAGAGTGTGTAACTTTTCAAGGTTGCCATGGGTTAATTTCTCAGAGTAACCTGTGACTGCATAGTGGAATTAGCCAGGGTAAGAGACCCCCTGCGCACCGGCTTCTGGCAAGTAATATTTATCGCTATAGCTCTGGGAAACTGCGGGCTAGGAGGCTGCTGGGTGAAAGCTAAGTTTGTAACATTATTAGCGTAGACACGGCTGCTGATTATACTCGTTCCGCTTATCACTTCTCTTACTAACTGGCCTGAATTGACGCGGTAGCTAATATTATTGCCGACTACTCCGTCTGCCCCCCAATAAATATTGCCGCTGGCGTCATAAATATCCGGAGGATTAGGAAAATTGTCATCAACCACTACCGGGACTCTGAAATTAACGCTATTAGCAGTAACCGTGGTTTGACCAGAAGTAGACGTAGCCTCATATAAATCTCTTATCATCTCGTCTATGCCGCGGCGTGCCTGCTGGTCTAATTCCATCTTGACATTTTGGACATCCCAGCTTAAATTAAAAGTATTTGACATATTCAATAGCAAAGCTGTTACCACAACAATCAAGCCTGCCACGATTAAGACTTCCAAAAGGCTGTATCCTTTTTTCATAGGTTAATTCGTCCTCCTGATAGCTGTAGTGAGCGAGCAAGGCGATTCAAGGTTTCCATCTCCATCCAAATCGCTAAATTGCAGCACCCCGCCACTATTTACACACTCGCCGATTATCCTGTTTCTTCGCTGCCTCCAGCAGACAAGAACCATCACATCATAAAGGTCACCGCCGCCTCCGGCTACGTTATTTAAGATAATCCTTCCTCTAGCGTCTAATCCCGCGGGAGTAAACGTCTGATTCGCGGCAGCGCTGTACTGGCTGATCGCATTATCAAAACTGGTATCGGCAGCATATTTTATCTGCTCAATAACCTGCCGGGCGTCGTTTAAGGCAATCATTTTATTGCGCGATGTTTCCTGCAATTCGGAGGTATAATTAACCAACCCCAGCAAGGCGCCAATTACCACAACCCCGATAAAAAGCGAAATTAAAAGCTCAATAAGGGTAACAGCCTTTTGCCTTCTTACCGTATTCTGCTTTCCTATCATCGTGTTCATCTCCTTACCTTCCCACATATTGGGTAATTTTAAAAATAGGCAAAAATAACGACAGCACAATAGTGCCGATCATGCCTCCTAAAAAGACAATGATAAACGGCTCAAGCAAAGAGGTAAGCCCGCTAATGGCGGTATCAACCTCATCTTCATAAAAACTGGCAATCTTATCCAGCATAGAGCCAAGGTCTCCGGTTTCCTCACCTACCGCGATAAGACTGACTACCATGGGCGAAAAGACCTTATTTTCTGCCAATGACTCCCCAATTCTCTCTCCCTTACTGACTCTGTTGATTACTTTCGCCAAGGTTATTTCAATAGTCCTATTTTCCGTGGTCTTACTGCCGATATCGAGGGCCGAAAGAATAGTCACTCCGCTTTTAAGCAAGGTGGAGGTTGTCCGCGCGAAACGGGCGACGACAATCTTACGGATTAGTTTTCCCGCCACAGGTAAATCCAGCTTTATCCTGTCCCATCTTACCCTAACCTGTGGCTTCGCCATAACCTTTTGTAAAGCTACCCATAGAAGTATACCACAAATAATAAGGGCAACAAAGTACTGCCGAAGAAAATTGCTTAAGTTAATCATAATCTGCGTAGGAAGCGGTAAATTTGCCCCTAACGAGGCAAACATGCCCTGGAACTGAGGGATGACGAAGATAAATATACCCGTGGTAATCATAAGCGCGACACTGATAACCACGGCAGGATACATCATCGCGGATTTCACCTTGCGGTTAAGTTTACTTGATGACTCTAAGTAAAGAGCAAGCCTCTCTAAAATCGTTTCCAGCGCACCGCTAACTTCACCTGCCCTAATCATATTGATATGCATAGATAAAAATACCTGGGGATAACTGCTCATTGCCTCGGAAAGGCTTGTGCCGGATTCTATTTTAGCTAGTAATGAGGAAAGAATTTCTTTCAAAAAAGGGCTCTCGGCCTGGGCAAAAAGGATATTCAAGCTTTTTACCAGCGGAATGCCCGCTTTCACCAAGGCGGCTAACTGCCTGAAGCATACCGTCAAGTCATCCAGCTTTACCCTGCCGCTTTTCTTAAGCGCGCGGACCTCCGATTCTTTGAGCTCCCTTATCGCGATGATAACCAACTGATTCTTCCTCAAATTATTGATAAGGACAGCCCTGTCTTTTGCCTCCATTCTTCCGGTTATCTTCTGCCCGCTATAATCGGTTGCCGTATAGCTAAAAAGTGACATTTTCCCTCTAATAGTTTAGTTACTGCTGAAAAACCTTTATTTTGCACGAATAGGCACAAATTACACACAAATACACACGAATTACTTCGTCGCTGTATTCGTGATGATTAGTGTGCAATTCGTGGGAATTCGTGTATCTCAGTGGTAACGAGCTTAGCCTTCAGGGGTTACCCGTAAAGCTTCCTCTAAAGAAATCTCGCCTAACAAACATTTATCGATGGCATCTTCCCGCAAGGTCTTCATCCCATGCTTACGGGCGTACTCGGCAATATTCGGTATCGGCACCTTATCCGTAATCATCTGGCGTACAACATCATCCATCACCAGCGCCTCGATTATTGCCACCCGTCCGTAATAACCGGTATTGTTACACCGCGGACAACCCTTGCCCCGGAAAAAAATCGCTTTTTTATCCTTATATTCAGCGGGTAATCCTTTCAGGTTCATGGGAGGCAAGGTATAGGATTCTTTGCATTGCTGGCAGATCTTACGGCAAAGCCTCTGCGCGGCAATAAGATTAACCGTTGAGGCAATTAAAAACGGCTCTACCCCTATATTGATAAGGCGCACAATGGTGCTGGGGGCGTCATTGGTATGCAGGGTGCTTAAGATAAGGTGGCCGGTGAGCGCTGCTTTAATTGCTATATCCACGGTTTCAAAATCGCGGATTTCACCCACCATAACAACATCAGGGGTCTGCCTCAAAATCGCCCTTAAAACGCTGGCAAAGGTCAAACCGATATCTGAACGCACATGAACCTGCGTTATCCCTTTCATTTGATATTCTACAGGATCTTCGACAGTAATCAAGTTTTTTTCCGGAACATTTAAAAGGCTTAATATCGCGTAGAGTGTGGTAGACTTTCCGCTTCCGGTAGGGCCGGTAACGAGGATCATGCCGTTAGGCCTGTGAATAACCCTTCTAAACGCTTCTTGCGCGGTAGCAGAAAACCCTAATTTTTCCAGGTTTACCTGCACATTGCCTTTTTCCAGGATTCTCATGACTATCTTTTCACCGGTAGCCAGCGGCAAGACCGATACCCGAAGGTCAATTTCTTTATCGGCTACTTTAATCGAAATCCTTCCGTCTTGAGGAAGCCTGCGCTGCGTAATATCCAGTTGTGACATGATCTTAAGCCGGGCAATCACCGCGTATTCATACTGCTTCTCTATGGCAAGCTTTCTCTCCTGTAAAATACCATCGATACGATACCGTATCCGGAACTTCTGGGCATAGGGCTCAATGTGGATATCTGAGGCACGCTGCTTCAGGCCATCGGTTAAAATACTATTAACCATCTCAACTATCTGTACCTGCTGGCTTAATTCCGCGATCTCTTCAATATTTATCGCGTCATTGGCAACTGCCTCAACCTTAAGCGTTTCTTCTACCAGGACTTGATTCTCATCCATAGCCTTTTCTAAATTGAGCGCGCTATAGTAGTCATTTAAGGCCTTGGCTATCTGCGCGGGAGCGCTTAAGACCAGACGGATGTCTAATTTTGTTATCGTCTTAAAATTATCTATAGCCACAATATCAAACGGATCCGCGGTAGCGACGGTAAGCATATTCCCATATTTGGCCACAGGAATAATTTTGTACGTCCTTGCCAAATCTTCGGAAATTAAGCGCAGCAATTCAGGAGGAATTTTATAGTTGGCTAGGTTAATGACCGGGATATCCAGGTCTTCGCAAAAAGAAAGTATTTTCTTTAGCTGCAGTTCCTCCAGCGAATCAGCCTCAAGCCGCAAGGAGACAGAGGCTGACAAAGGAGTATCCCCCTTTATTTTATCACCGGAATAGTTATTTTGATTCTTCGTATCCATAGCGATGTAACGTTTTACCTCATTCAAGAGAGGTTACGCGTAAAATCTCATCCATCGTGGTAAGCCCTTCCAATACTAATTGAAAGCCATTCTCGCTGATACTTACCATCCCCTCTTTATAGGCGGCATTCCTGATATCTTGTTCCGACGCGCGCGCGATAATCAAATCTCTGATACTAGCGGTAATCTCTAAACTTTCAGCAACGACCGTCCTTCCTTTAAACCCGGCATGATTGCACTCGTTGCAGCCTTTCTTCCGATACAACACTGTTTGTTCATCCAGGCTAAGATGAGAAGCCCGAAGAACATCCGCTACTTCTTTTGACGGATGATAGGGCTCTTTACACTTAGGGCACAAGAGGCGCGCTAAAACCTGCGCTACCACTAAAAGGCACGACGAGGCAATGAGAAACGGCTCTATGCCCATATTCATCAAACGCACCGTAGACCCGGTCGCGGAAATGGTGTGGAGCGTGCTTAAAAGCAGGTGGCCGGTTAACGATGCCTTAATAGCGATGTCGGCAGCTTCAAAATCCCTTATTTCTCCCACAAGCACCACATCGGGGTCCTGGCGCAGTATGGAGCGCAAGGCAGAGGCGAAATTCAGCCCTATATCTTCAGAGACCGCTACTTGATTGATCCCGTACAATTGGTATTCTACGGGGTCTTCAACGGTAACGATATTCTTATCGATAGAATCAATGTATTGTACCGCGGAATAGAGTGTTGTCGTCTTTCCGGAACCTGTTGCTCCACAAACCAAAATCATGCCTACCGGCTTAACTAAATTAACCTTTAACAGCTCAAGCGTGCGCTGGTCAAATCCTAAGGTACTGATATCAAGCACGGTCCTTGATTTATCCAATACTCTCAATACTACTTTTTCACCCAGGCTCGCGGGCAGAACAGAAACCCGTAAATCTACCTCCTTAGAGCTATACGTCATTTTCAGCCTTCCGTCCTGAGGAAGCCTGTGCTCACTGATATCCAGCCCGGACATTACCTTTATACGGCCTACGATTCCATCCTGAAAGCTTTTAGGAAAAAGATGCATCCTGTGAAGTATTCCGTCAATCCGGTAGCGCACCTGCACTTCATTATCTAACGGTTCGATCAAAATGTCGCTTGAACCTTTCTCTATTCCCTCAACCAGAATCTTATTGACCGCCAGCACAACAGGATTATCATCAATGACACCCGAGGGGATGGCTGGCTCTTGTATCGGCTTTTCGTTTTTTTCAGATGGCGGCATGTGCTTATCTATAGGTTATGATAATAAAGCAGGAGACGAAAAACAAATGTCGTCCCCCTACGTTTTTACGCTATAGTAGCGGTTCAACGCCTTTTCCAAATCCGCGGGCGTTGTTAAAAAAACCCTCACCCTGCTTTGAACAAGATCTTCAATCTGCTCAAGAGCAGCCCTATCCAGAGGATTTACCATGGCGACGGTAAAAATATCATGGATTTTATCAATAGGAAACGCCTGATGTTTTCTTACTACTGATTCCGGTAAAAGCGCTAAGACCTTGGGATTGACAACGCAATGATGAATAGCAAGATAAGGATAGCCGCTTTGAACAGCCAAAACGGTATATAAATCATCTTTCTTGACATACCCGAATTCTAACAAAATTTGCCCCAAGGTCTTGTCTTTAGCATTAGTCTTCTGCAAAGAAATGGCCTCCTGCAGCTGCGCCTCGGTAATGAGGCCATCCTGTAGCAGCAAATCCCCGATTTTTGCCTTAACACGCCTGAGCGGTGACATTGTTTATCTTTTCGCCTTTAACTTACGCACTTCGTCTTTAAGTAACGACCGCATCCTTTTATCTTTCTCTCCCTTGAGCGCCCCAACAAGCACTTCGTGCGCCTTCTGGGTTCCGATAGCGGCTAAAGCTACAATCACCTTATAGCGTATTACCTGATTTTTGTGGTGAATCAGTGAAGATAACGGCTCTATTAATTCCTCTTTATTAAGGTGTTTGATTAACTCAATGAGTGATACGGATATATCATCGCGTGCCTGGGATAATTTCTGCTTTAGCCTATGCAATGCCGGCTCCCCAAGTTCCAGCAAAACATCAGCGCTTCCCTTGATTATCGCGTACTCTGAAAACGAATCTCCAAACTTTATATCCTTGGAGGCATGAAAAGCGATCACAGCATCCGCTAGTTTCTCGTAAATAAAAGGAAAGAGTATCTTTACCTTCGCTCTTTCTTCTCCAGAAGCACTGACAACAGCATAGGCGAAAACCTCTAAAAGCCTGCCATACACTATATCTTTTATAAATCCGGCGGCAAGCTTGCATATTTCCGAATCACTGTTTTTTTCTTTTTGCATTGCCTCTCCAAGGGAAAAACAAAGCTGGCGTATAAACGCGACATATTTCTTCACTTCAGGCTTGTCTCTTTCAAGAACCACATCACCCAGTAATTGCAAATGAGAAGCAAGTTCCCTGCAGGCATCCCGAAGGATATCCAGTAAAACACGGAATTCTCTTGGCTGTGATTCAGCCTTTAAAAGTTTCCATATAATTCCTAACCTATCCTGCATTTTAAGGCTGTCAATAGTATCGTTACATAACGATGTTTTCACTACGCCAGAGAGCGCCATAATAATGTCCTTACGGATCAAGGGGTCAAACTTGCCTACTTTCGCAAGCAGGTGCGATATAAATTTTTCCAACTCCACCGGCTTCTGATGCGAGGTTAACTCTTCCAATAATAATTTTATTTTTCCTAATTCAGCAGGGTAATAGTTATCCGGCAAGCTAGCAAGAGTCTCCAGGCGCGCGGGAAGTGAAACATTCTCCCAGGGAAACTGCCCGCCGATAAAAGGCGCGGCGCTTTTCTCCGCCTGAAGCTCACCCAGCGATACTTCTAATAAAGCTAATGCCGCCTGTTTTCTTGCCGCGTCATTGCCAAAGGCTTTGTCAAAGCAAGCCTTAACGACAATAAGATTTCCCTGGGACTCCTTATATTCCACGATAAGCGCCTCAACGATAATCGCCTCAGGAAGCACGTACAGCATATCGTCTTTTGTATCGGGTGTCTTCAAAGATTGCTCCTTCAAATGAAGCCGTATAACCCGGGTTCTTAATCCCGGTTCAAGCTCTATAATAATCCGGGCCAATGCCTTAGGGTCAGAGGCTTTTTGCAGCTGCTTACCGAATATCTGCGAATGTATCTTTTCAATGCTTTCGGTAACCGCCTTTGCCTCATCCTTGGTCTTACCCTCCTTGAGCGATTCTTTGGCTGCTTCCTGAAGCGTGCGGGCAAAACTCTGCGGTTCGTTCTCGATTGTACTAATAACCGTTTTTTTATCTATCCCTCCCATACCTGCTTTACCCAAGAAAAATTCCATGAGCATCATATCTTTGAGCTTATCTTTCTTTCCCGATTCTTTTTCCTGCCCCGCAGGTTGCGCGAAACGCGCGTCATTAACCTTGAGGGATTTCATGGTTTCCTTATTGAAAATTGCCCCCCAGCCGCCTTTTTCCTTAATCTTTTCCGAAGGAGCACTGGCGTAATCGAGAAAAATATTCAATTCCTCGGGAATAATGCCGTTCTTAAAGGATAGTGACTGGATATTATATTCCAACAAAAGCTGCAAAAAACTCTCAACGCTTGCCTGATCAACCTCTTTAATAATCACTGCTTCTCCGTTAAGAAGCAGCCTTCTTTCTGACTGGCTTATCACAACCATCGCGGTGCTTTTCAGTATATGCTCTACCAGGCCAAATGCCTCCTGCACCGCGTTGATTCTCATCGCTCCCGGAGGATACAAATGAAAAACCTTTCTGGCGTTCTGAAGCATTCGAACAAACCTCACTGCCTCATGAATAAGCGCTTCATCAGTAAGGGGAAGCACCTTTTCTTCTGCCAGAGGAGCTTTTTTTGAAAGGTTATCGAGGTATTCGACAATCTCGACCGGGCTGAAAAGTTCCGAGGCTTTTTCCAGAAGCGTCCTACGAAACTCATCCGATTTCTCCTGTCCGGGCGCCTGGGTATAATGGAATGCCATTTCTCCTGCCACTTGGGATAAATTGTCTTTATGCTCTTGGCCGAGAACATTGGCAATCTTATGATGAAGCTGTGCGCGCTCTTCTTCATTTAATTCGTTATAGAGCATATGCTGTATATTTTTATTGATAAAGCCGTATTTGCCTTTTTGTTCGGTCTCATCTATCAAACGCATTTTCTTTGCCCGGTTTAAAAGCTCAAGCATAAACCCTTCATCACGATTATCGATCTTCCTTAAAAAATCAAGCGAAAAATCTTCCCCGATGACTGCCGCCTGGACAATCATCTCCTTGGTCTCTTCATCCAGGCTTTTCAAGCGTTTTTTGATAATCTCCTCCAGCGAAAATGACGTTCCCTGGTTATACAGTTCTTTTTTTATCATCCAGCGGTTATCCTGATACAGAATCACCGAATTCTCCACAAGCGACTTCAGCACTTCTTCAATAAAAGAAGGGTTTCCCTTTGTGGCCGCGTACAATGACTTACAAAATTCCCCATCCCTGCCTGTCCCGGGAAAAATAGCATCAACCATTTTCGACGCGTCTTCTGACGAAAGGGTTGATAGCTTTACTACGGCAACGTTATCCATAAGGCTCAATTCTTCCTGCCAAGGCCTGAAATAATTATCCCTGACTGCTTCTCCATAGCTATCCCCTGAAAGGCTGCATACGATAAATATGCGCCTGTTTTTTTCCTGTTTGGAAAGGTAGCGCAACAGCTCGATACTTGCCTTATCTGCCCATTGCAGGTCATCAAACGAAAATACAACCGCCGAATGGCGCGTAAGCTCTATAAAAAAGTCAAGCAATCCCTTAAAGAGTAAAAATCGCGCTTTCTTATCCTCTCCTGATACCTCCTGCGAACTTCCAACCAGAGGAGCTAATAAGGGGATGATTCGGCTGAGCTCTGTGACTTCTTCAATAGGGACATTAGCGAGAAGATTAGCAAGCTGAGGATTACGCGGGCCGATCTTCTGAATATAATTTGAGATCCCCTGGGCAAAGAGAAAATAAGGATTCCCCTTGTGCGTAAGAGAAGCATGGCAGCCAATGACAACCGCCTTATCATGGACATAATTATTTAATTCTGTCAGCAGCCGAGACTTGCCGATTCCCGCGTCACCGGAAATCAATGCCATCTGTAATGAATTATCCTGCGATACTTTCGTATCAAAGATATTTGCGAGCGTGTCTATTTCCTTGCGCCTATCGATAAACGCGGGGCAAGGAAATGAATCCAACGCGATAAGGGAACTTACTTTCTCCTGGGTTACTTCTTTTGCCTGAGAAACACGGTTTTTCCCTCTCTGTTTCGATAAGTAGAGCGCCTTATCCGCCAATTCTATCAGCCTGTCTACCTCGGTACCATCTTCAGGGCACATAGCAAAACCCATGCTTATGGTCAGATTCAGGCTTTCTCCCTCTAATCCCTTAAAAGGGTTTTTCGCGACATTTTCTATAAGCTGCCCAGACAACTTTTCAACCCGCGCCAAATCAACGCCCGGCAAAAGAATGGTAAATTCATCGCCCGCGTAGCGAATCACCATATCGGTCTGGCGCACTGATTTTTTAAGGATCTCTGCCATCTGCTTTAAAACATCATCCCCGCAGAGGTGGCCATAGGTATCATTGACATATTTAAAACCGTCCAAGTCAATCATAAAGACTGCCAAGGAATAATTCCCTAAATTCGCTTTTTTAATCTCCTCTGGAAGAAACTGGAAAAGATAGTATTGGTTATATAATCTCGTCAAAGGGTCAATAAAGGTAGGTTCGGCGAAACGGATATCTTTTTCTGCGGCTCTTTGTATATTCTCGGAAGGTTCCATTGCTAACAGTATAATCCTGTTAAAAGTTTAGGTTCTTTCGTGAATTTTGTGGATGTAGTGGTTTGCAAAACTAATAATTTTTTCGCTCAGGACGATTTTTTCACGTCAAAAAGCCTCTCATAGTTTCGGCGACTGCGGAACTCGCCCCGCCGGACTCGTCGGGGCTCACACATCCTCGTCGTCCCGATATTGCTCCGATGATACTTAGAGAGCATCGGGATTCCCGAAACTATTCGGACTTTTTGCCTAAAATCATCATTCGTACTTCGACTTTGCTCAGTACGAATGGTGAGCGTAGTCGAACCATTCGCTGCAAAAACTATTAGTTTCGCTATTGCTAGTGATTTTAGCAATTCCCCTTTATTATCAAACAGTTACGCTAAGTGCTCCACATTATTTACGAATGAACCAAAGTTTACCGCGTAAGAAGCGTTAAAGCTCGCTTCTTGCAGGCTGATAAAACAAATATATATATAGCACCAAAATAGATAAAAATCAAATGGTATTATCCCTCATTTTACAGAGAATGACTATTCTGTGGTTAAACAATGCGCTGCATTTTTGGATAGGAAAAGAAGAAAATGATAGAAAGGAAGATATTCTTGTTACTGTCTTAAAAATTAAGGCCGCGGTTGCTTGATACGTCCGCTAATTAGTTACCACTTTTCAGTGCTCACTAACTAAGCGCTAAGCCTGCCCCCACACAGAGAAAAGAGGCAGAATCATGAATTTCCTGAGAACTGGCTGCTGAAACTACGCTAAATCCTTGCGCAAGGTCAAGAAAGCTTATTTTAACATCAGGAATTCCTTCTAAGAAGCCTGATAAGATTTTTATTCTTGAGCCTCCGCCGCATAAGAAGATTTGCTGCACCTTTTTTTCCAGATTTCTTTCGCAATATTCAAAAGATAACGAAATTTCATTCAATAAAGTATGCAACTCGGTTTTTGCTGCCTCGGCTAACTCCTTCACCTTATGCTCATCTGCGCCGCAGGCCTGTTCTTTTGCTGTTACATAGGAGATATTCATCCTGTCGGCAATCATTTGAATAATGTCATATTCTCCGATTTCTATATCCCGGGAGAAAAAGGGGATATTATTTTCTAAGACTACCAACTTGGTCAAGCGGTATCCGATATCTAAAATAACTGCCACCCCTTTATATTTTGGGACCAAAGCTTTAAAAATCTCGCATAAAGCAAGGGCATCGATAGTAATAAGCTGCGGCTCCAAGCCAGCGCCTTTAACCAAATCAATCCGTTCCTGCACAACCTTACGCTCCGCGGCAACAAACAACACGACCATCTGGTTATTAGGCAGGCGGGTTAATATATAATAATTAATAATCGCCTCTTCCTTTTTATAGGGGATGTATTTTTCCAACTCGAACTCTAGCGCTTTCGCTAAATCAGACTCCTTCATCGCCGGCAAAAGGATATACCGGGCAATGATATTTGGGCCAGAAATAGACAATTTTATTTTTTTTGACTCCGGAGGCATGCCCTGCGATGCCTGTACGATGGCGTCTTGTATATTCTGGCCTGAGGCATTCTTGGCAAGTGTTACGGCAGAAAAAGAAAGAAGGCTTTTTTTGCGCAGAGGCGCTTTTTTGATGGTAACGAACTTAACGCTGTAATTTCCTATATCTAACCCGCTGCGGCAGGAAGGCTGATGAAAGATAGCTCTCAGAGGATTTTCACCTTGCATTGTTTATTTTGCCTTCCCGGCTTCCTCTACGGGAGATGAAGAACCGGAATCGGGAGAAGCAAGGCTCAAAAATTTCTGGTGGTATTCCTCAGCCGTCTTTACATCTTTAAGGCCAAGCGCGTAGATAAGCGCGACATTATAATATATTTCCTGATCCTGAGGCGTGCCTTTAAGCGCTTGAGAATACTCTTTAATTGCTTCTGAATAATTATTTTGCTTATTGAGAAGATATCCTAAATTATAATGGATATCCTTATCTTCAGGGTTAGCGCTCAGCGCTTGCTGATATTCTCGGACAGCCTCATCAATATTTTCCTTCATGGCATAAGCGAATCCTAAATTCGTATGTATCATCACGTCAAAATTACCTTCATCCGGGCCCGCAGGTTGCGGCGGCTTTAGGCCTTGAGGATGCCTGCGTAACATCGCTTCTAACATGGTCCTTTCTAAGGCCTGGGCGCTATTTGCCTCTTGCAACGCGGCAACATTTTCCCGCAATTCTTTGTTTTCTTCTTGAAGCTTATTAAACGCCTCAGAAACACTAGCGGCTGCGGCTATTTCACCCTTTGCCTTCTCCATCTGGCCGCGGAGCTCGCTCTTCTCTTTGCTGCTTTCCTCTATCTCTGTACGCAGTGACTGCGCCGCATCTTCCAAAGACTTAAGTTTACTTTGTAAATCAGCAACCACCGCTATTTCATCTTTTGCCTTCTCCAGCTGGCCACGGAGGCTGGCGTTCTCTTTACTGCTTTCATCTCGTTGCGCGCGCAGAGACTGCACTTCTGCTTCTAAAGATTTCAGCTTGCTCTTTGAGGCTGGCTCAGCATCCTGATTGCTTTCTTTAAGGTTTGCCAACTGCTTTTGCAGCGCGACAATTTCTTTGTCTTTTTTCTCTAATTCCCCTGATAAGGATTGATTTTCTTCTTGCAACTTTTGGCTCTTCGTGTCCGCGCCTGAAAAAGCCCCTCGCTGGACAGAAGAAAGCCCGCTGTCAAAATCCTTTAACTTCTTCTTTAACATTATATTTTCTTCAATAAGCGCGTTGATTCGCGATTCAAAGATAGACAAGGTATCGTCGCTTTCCTGTAGAGTTGCGTCATCTTGGGCATTACATAACGTTAAGGCCAAGAAAGGTACGCTTACACAAACAAAAGCTGTAAAAACATTTTTCCACCATGCCATAGAAATTTTTCTCCCTTCTATTTCAATTCTGAAGGCGGCCTCAAAGGAAAAGGAACACCCTGCCCAAATAACCCCGGGACATCCCCCGCTGTTTTTATTTGCTCTTGAGGCTTTGGAATTTCCTTTACCCTATTCTGTTTTAGGCTCTTGCCTTTCTCGTTGAGGCCTTTTTCGTCATATTCTTTCAATACGCTTGAGGCTGCCAACTGCGCTTTCTCATGCTCGGTCATCATTGCTTCAGTAACAATGCGCGGAGTAACAAAAATAAGAAGTTCCGTATCCACCTCCGCGGTTATAGTTTTTTTAAATAAATTCCCTACGTAAGGAATATCGCTGATAAAGGGCAGCTTATCAACGGTCGTCGTATGCTCTTTCTTTCGTAAGCCACCGATAACTACGGTTTCTCCGTCTCTGACCATGACATTGGTTTCCGCTTTGCGTGAATCAACAATAGGCTGAAAATCAGAGGTATCGCCGCTATGAATACTTTGCTCTGTTTTGATATTCATAAAAATGTAGTTATCCTTGGTGATATGAGGTTTGACATAAAGGCTGATCGGGATATCCTTAAATTGCGTTGACTGCACCGTTTCTCCGCTGCCGCTGGTAGACTGGCTTTGCGAGGTATAGGGGACTTGTTCGGTAAGGTCTATGGTAGCGGTAAAATTATCCAAGGTCATTACCCGAGGGCTGGCAAGGATATTCACCCTTTTCTGCTCCTTCCAGTATTCAATGAGCGTTGAAAGGTCAGCCCATGTAGGGAGAACCGTTTTAGCCCAGCCTGCCTGAAAACCCGTTGTTCTATCCAATGCTAAATCCTGGCGGAAATTCCATTCATTTGTTTCAACAGGCTTGAGCAACCAGTCAATTCCAAACTGTTCGTCATCATTAAGTTTCACGGTCACTATCAAGGCCTCAATCATTACCTGCGGAGTTTTTGTGTCCAATTCCAAAGCCACATTGTGAATTTTATCCGCTTTTTCGGGGATATCGGTAATGACCAGGCTGTTTGTCCGCGCGTCTATTTCTATTCTACCCCTGCTGCTTAACATAGAAAGCAAAGTCTTTTGGGTATCAACAACATTAACAAAATTAAGGCTTACGACACGAGTCTGCAGCTCACCGCTTTCCTCGGCCTGCTTACGCCTTTCTGCCGTCGTGATAATAATATAGCTGTCTTTTTCCATCAGGGTGATATTGTAGGCGCCCAAGATCATCGTCAGCGCCTCTTTCCAATCCATAGTTTGGACCTTCATGGTAACATTGGCTTTTACGTCATCGCTGACAATGATGTTGGTTTTACTGATACGGGAAAAAGCCCTGGCCACATCGCGTATATCGGCATCACGAAAATCAAAATCCACAAGGAATCTTTCCTGCTCCTTCTGCTGGGGCTCCTCGGTTGCAGGAACTTCTTGCGCGTATAGCGGAGCCATGCAAAGCAAAACAGATAAGAAAAAAATAATCCTGAGGCTTTTTGCCTTCAGTTTATTTCTAGCGTTTATCTCCACTCGTTTCCTCCTTCAGTCTGGGGGATCCCCTGCGTGAAAGGCTCTTCTTCCGGCAGGGATAATTGATGGGTTTGCGGTACCGAGGCCGCTGTTTTGTCGGGGCTCTCCCCCTCACCAAGAGAAAGTGTATATTCTTTGCCTTCGATACTTAATAGGACACTGTCTTTTTCAATCTTCTCAACCTTAAAATCCCGCCAGGTATCTCCGGCCATTATCAATTCTTCGTTAATAACCGCGACTGCTAAAGCATCATTCCAAATTATTCCCTTGAGAGCGACATTGGATAAGTCTATAGTTTTTTGTTCTACAATTTGTTTCTTCTCAAGATCCATAATGGATATAAATGGATCGCGAAGTTCCGCGGCACTCGTGGTTACATACATGCCATAGGCTGCCATGGCAATCGTTACAGCGGCAAGTATCTTTCCCATTGATTCCGCCCCCCTACCTCTTTTCCTTGGCAAATATGCTCAAATCCATTCTAATACTGTGGGTAGAGATATCAAGTGGCTGCGTATCTATGGAAAACGACTCTACGCCAATAAATTTGTCTGATTGCTCTATCCGTTCCAGGAATTGAATTAAATCCCCGTAATTGCTTTTAATTATAAGCACGATAGGGACTTCTGTCAACATATAATCATCGGACAGGCCTTTTACTTTCTCTGAAGGCGATGACTTTACTTCCGGCCTTAGGGAAACAAACTCTATTTTTAAATCAGAAGCTAACTGGATAATGCGCGTTAAGAAACTACTGATATCGCTTTCCCAGACAAGCTTATTTTTTAAGGCCTCTCTGCGCCCTCCCAGCGTTTTTACCTTTTCCTCCAGCGCCCCATACTCTTCAGCCGGTGTTTTTAACGCGATGAGCCCTGTTTTTTTATCTTTTATCTGCTGGGCTATCTGCTGAAAATTCGCGAGAGAAGGAAACAAGCCAAAATACACTACTGCCACCAGGCTCACCGCGGAAATTATCACTGTTATAAAAATTGACTGTTGGCTGGCAAGAAGCTTTTTATTCATTTACCGGTGTCCTGTTTATAAGACATCTCTATCGCGAAGGTCATGATATCCGTAATATCTCTTTTTTCGGTCTTTGATTCCGTTAAGACGGGGGCATCAAAATCCGCGGAAAATAACGGATCCTCTTTAAGCTGGTTGATAAGCTTACTCAATACAACCATAGGTATTGTTTCCGGTGGCGGCCTGAGCCCGCCTTTTAAATAAAGGGTCTTATCCTCTTGGCCTTTTAAGGATTTACTCCTAAAAGAAAAACTGGTAAGCCATACTTCCTCAGGCATAATCTGCGGCAGGCGGGATAATTCCTCGCTCCATAAAACATTTCTTTGCGCGAGTTTCTCTAACGCCCCCAATTCCTGTGTCAGCTTATTTTGTTCCTGCTTTATAGTTTGTATTTTTCTGCTTACGGCGCTTGCCTGCTGATATTCACTGTCAATAATGCCCATGCCTTTTAAGCGCTGCCACGCGAAAACCCTTATCCCTAAAGATGCCAGGATAACAATAATGTTGGCGGCAAGCAAAAACCAAAGCACCGTGCGCACGCTCAATGCGGGCCCTCTGCTTTTCTTTTCACTTGTTCTTTCGGAAGGAAGCAAATTTATCTTTGCCATGACGCCCTTTTTGGAAGCACTAATTTATTCTTATACGCCAAAATCGCGCTGATATCTTCTTTTGTAAATATCCTGTAGCCATTACGGTCGCGCCGTGCCTCAGGGATTTTATGGTGCTTAAACCACAAAAATAAGGTATTGCGCGATATCGCAACCCTCTTTAACACATCCTTTGTCGAATAAAATTTTTCCTTCATCCCCTGCCATCCTGCTTGGTCCGTACTAATATGTACTAAGTATGCTTAGTATTACTTTATACACTATAGCACAGTATTGTCAAGGGAATTCTTAGAGAGTACTGAAAAAATACCTTTTAAAAGGAAACCGGCATAAAAAAGCTTAGGCTTTATCAAAGGCGTGAATCTTCTTCTCTTCCAGAAGCTTGATAAAGGTTTCCGCGTAGAGTGGATGAAACTGCTGGCCTAACGACTTTTTGAGTTCCGCGATTGCCTCTTGCGCGGTGAGCGGATTATTATACCCTCGTCCGGTGGTCATCGCGTCATAGGCATCGGCAATGCTGATAATCTGGGCCCCCCGGGGAATCATATCCCCGGATAAACCGTGGGGATAACCTTTACCGTCGTAGCGCTCGTGATGATACAGGATATACGGCACGATTTCTTTATAAAAGGGCAGGCCTTCCAATATTCTCGCCCCATCTGCCTGATGGCGCTTAATATATTCGAACTCTTCATCATTGAGCCGTTCCTTCTTGTGCAGCACTCTATCCGGAAGGCCGATTTTTCCTATATCGTGCAGGTATGCCGCTTTTTGGACCGCGTCTATTTCCTTCTCGGGTAATAACAACCCTTTCGCCAGCGTCTGGGCATACCTGCTCACCCTTTCCGAATGGCCTGAGGTATAAGGATCCTTTTCTTCAAGGGCCTTGACCAGGGAATGCATAGTTTCAAAATACGTCTCTTCAATCTTTTTCTGCTGCTTCTTTAACTCCCGGAGCGCTTCTTCCAGCTCTTTATTACGCGCCTCCAAATCCATGCTTATGTACTCTAATTCCTCCTTAGGAAGTATTTTCGCGGCATCACAAGAAGCGTTAGCCCTGACGACGGTATCTCTCTTCGGGTCAAAAACGGCAACAGGAACCTGCGCGTCAGAGCCCATACGTTGTAACATAGATTCAGAAGTCAATACTACATCCGCGTAACTCCTTATATGCTCCTGAGGAAAAGCCACCGCCGCTATTTTGACGGAAAGCCTCAGGGCATTATTTTCAACAATGAAATCACGCTCGACAATTTCTTTTACTGCTAAGCGTAATGCCTTTTCCACTTTTTTTCTGTCGTTATGCCACAGACACACAACAAGCGCGCTCTCCCCATAACGGGCAAGGATGATTTTTTTGCCGCAATATTCCTTCAGTATGGCTGAGAGAGCTTTTATGATATCCCTGGCGGACTGCGGAGATAATGCCGTTATCTTAGAAAATTCATTAATACTCATGAAACAGAAAAAACCTTTTTGCCGTATTCCCCCTTTGATAAGAACCGATTCCATAGAAAGCTGAAAGTAGCGTTGGGTAAAAATACCCGTTGCCTGCTCGGTAATCGCTGAGGTTTTTAATTTTTCAGAACGCATCAGTAAACTAATATACTTATATGCCTCAACCCCTATAAATGAGATGCCGCTAAGAAAAAAAAGGCTAAAAATATCCATGCGAAAATTATGGCGGATTTGCAAAGCTCCATATCCTAAAGACACTCCATATAAAACCACTGAAACAAAGAACGCCGAATACAACGCCTTAAAACGAAACGCGAACATACCGATACCAAAGGTAAACAAAAGCAAAATAAGCACGTTCAACAGGCCCGGCAAGGCCTCCTTAAATCTTCCTCCCATAATACTCAAAAGTAGCTCCTTATTCTCAAAGGCATAGGGCAGCCTGTTTACAAAATTGCCCGAAATAAACATAAGCAGGGTATTGGCGTTAATGTATATACCGGGGATTTTACCGAATAAGGTATCGTGAATATCCTGTCCGCTATCCGCAGTCATGCCAACCATAACTATTTTATCCTTAAATACCTCCCTATCAATACTGGAATCCAAAACCTTATACGCGGAAACTGTGGTAAAGTCTGAGACCGTGGCAGCGTAATTGATGGGAAGCACGCCATACTCATTAACCGGAATGGCTATTTTCTTAGAAAGCACAATGTTATTTGCGTCGTAACGAATGGCTGAGCGGGGAATCCCTTGGGCCTGAGCTAAAATCTTTACTTCCACTCCATATTCAAACACAGTATCCTTATGAAAGACTTCCTGCGCGTCGCGCGCCCTGAAATTCTTTTTATTGACAAACCCCACACCCGCGGAAAAAGCGGCAAGCATTTCAAGCGGTTTCACATATTCGCCTCGCTCATCAATATAGCCTGCCAAAATCACCGTGCCTGCTTTTTTAAGCGCCTCGGCAAAAATCATATCCGAAGACTCGTCATTAGCCTTTCCCATAAAGGCAAAATCCAGAAAAATCGCCTTAGGGCCGCCCGAATGAATCTTCGCAACCAGGTCAGCATAGACAGAACGTTTCCACGGCCACTGCAGGCCCACTTGTTTTAGGGTATCGTTATCAACCGCGACAATAATAATATCTTTGATTTCCCGAGGGAGAGGTTTTTTAGCCCGGGTTTCCAGGACAAAAAAATCGTCGGTTACTATGGTAGGGATTTTAAAAAAACCTGATACTCCAAAAATGAAGTTATAGATAAGAAAAATCACAAACAGAAAAAAAACAACCGTCAGTGTTTCCTCGTCTTTTTTAGAGTATGCCATCGGCTTAACTCTAACACAGAGAGATAGCTTTTACAAGAATTTTCTTGACAAAGGCAACAGCTTCTGTAATGATAATCCACAGCTAAAAAGGAGGCAAACCCATGAAAAAGATAGCATTTACCTTAATCGAGGTAATGGTAGCAATCATTATCCTGACCGTTGTCGTATCTCTTTCTATCGCAAGCTATGAAAAAACTGTCCGTTCCTCTAAAGACAAGGCATGCCTGTTAAATCTTCAAGTACTGCAAAAAGCAGTAGATATCTACACCATGGAAACTGATACCCTTCCAACCACCTTAAGCCAGCTTACCCCACAGCAAATCTACCTCGCGTATCAAACAGTAACCGGCACACAGCGGGAAAATCCTTGCCTGGCTTTTTTAAGAAACCATGTTGGCATAAAACCTGCCTGGGGCATCCCTCTCCCACAACGCTACTATGGCAGTAACCCAAAGACATTAAAATGCCCTCTTGATACTTCAACGGATCCTTCATCCTACGTACTGCGCACCGACTCAAGCGACGAAAATCTGACTTTTACTAGAAACGCTACTACTGGGAAAGTAAAGTTAATGAAAGACAGCTCTTACAGTCTTCTCGATGAGGGTACGTATTTTCGGCATAAAGACGGCAGCGGCGGTACCTATCAGAATGGCATTACCCCAGGAGGCATTAAAGGAAAAACTACAGGGGCCAAAGGCAAGGTGGAAAAAGCAAACAACTGCGATACCAACGTAAATGGTAAAATTGAGGACAGTGAGTGTACCCCCGGCCCATGTCTAAAAGTCTGCAAGGAAAAAGATGATGACGATTAGCACACTATGAAAGGATGATAAAATAATACCCATGCGTAAAATATGTTATTACTGCGGTAAGAAAGCGGTCGCGGGAGCGGTAATGTCCCGTAAAGGACAATATAAAGCTAAGGGCGGCACAGGAAGCAAGATTTCCCGCCGTAACTTACGGCTCATCAAGCCCAATCTGCAGCGAATAAAGGCCATTATTGAAGGAAAGGCCGCCTCTGTCTTTGCCTGCACTAAGTGCATCAAATCCAGAAAAGTCAAAAAAGCCTGATTCAATGCCAGGCATAAACAAAATGTCTTTCATCGTAGAAGCATCCGTGTCACTGCGAGGAGCGGCAGCGACGAAGCAGTCTTTTTATAAGATTGCTTCGCCCCTTCGGGGCTCGCAATGACACCGACGGATACTTCCAAAAACTAAACTGTTACCTTTCATCTGACTATGCCTGGCATTGACATTGCTGGATATCTTCTATCTCAAGCTGCAGTTGGTTATTTCCATTCCAGGTATCAAGGGAAATTCTATAGGCGAGATTTATTGTTTCGGAGCAGCTGACTAAATCGAAATAACGGCCCATGCCGAAGCCTATCGCCTGATAGGCCTGTTTACCGTCAGTCACCCAAAATTTCAGGGTATCTTTGCCCATGAGGGCGGGTTTTGATTTTACAGAAAGGTTTGCGCTTGAGAAAATCGGCTTTGGATTGGCGTTGCCAAAAGGCTCTAACAAAGAAAGCTCCTGCAGTAAATCCAGGGAAAGACTGGATAAGCTCATCTGGGCATCAATGGTGATACTCGGCATAAGGTCATGAGGGGTCAATTTTTCGAAAGCGATCCTGTTGATGCTTTTTCTGAAATTTTCAATTTCTTTTTTTAGGATACTCATCCCGCAGGCGCGCTTATGGCCACCGAAACCCACCAGATGCTGGCTGCATTCCCTCAAGCCTTCAAAGAGATGAAAGTTCTCAATGGAACGCCCCGAGCCTTTGCCCAGCCCATCAGAAAACGAAACCACAAATGCCGGGCGGTGAAACCGATCGCTTATCTTTGAGGCAATAATCCCCAAGACACCCTGATGCCAGTTATCATTATGCACAATGATAACCCTTTCGTTGGCCAAATCAATTTCAGCCTCTAGTTGCTGTAATGCCTCTTGCAAAATCCGGCTTTCTATACGCTGGCGCTCTTTATTCTTGTCGTGTAATTCACGCGCCAAAAGGCCTGCCTTGTCATCGCTGTCACACAAGAGCAGTTCAAGCGCGGCATCTGATGGGCCAATCCTGCCGCAGGCATTGATGCGAGGAGCCAAAATAAAGCTTACATGCTCGGCCGTGATTGCCTTGTTCTTGAGCCCGGTGACCTCTATTAACGATTGCAGGCCTTGGCGCTTCGTGGAAACAAGTTTTTTCAAGCCCTCTTTGACAATAATACGGTTTTCCCCTACCAGCGGCACGACATCCGCGATAGTGCCTATACACACCAAATCGAGTTCTTCCTCCATTAAGCTATCAAGAAGGCTTACGGCAACCTTATAGCTAAGCCCTACCCCTGCCAACTCCTGATAAGGATACCGGGAATCCTGGCGTTTAGGATTAATCACGCTGTGGGCAGGAGGAAGTTTTCCCGCGTCAAGCTGATGATGATCAATAACGATTGTATCAATAGCCAGCCTTTTAAGAGCCTCTATCTCCTTGCTATTACTTATCCCGCAGTCAAGAGTTATGATTAAAGTAAAACCGTGTTCATGGGCATACGTAACCAAATGTTCACTTAAGCCATATCCTTCCTTAAGCCTATGAGGCACGTAGTACTCATGAGGTATTCCCAATTTCCCGAAGGCAATCTTTAAAACCGCCAAAGACGTCAAGCCGTCAGCATCGTAATCGGAAAACAGCAAAATATTTTCCTTATTCTTAAAGGCTTTTAGAATTCTTTCTTTTGCCTTATCTATATCCGGAAGAAGCTTGGTATCATGGAGGCCTGATAAACGGGGATTCAAGAATTCCCGCGCGGATTCTTGCGAGCGTATGTTACGGTTAATCAATACCTGGGCGAGGATTGGAGAAATGCCTAATTCCTGGCTAAGCTTTTTTTGTAAGGGGATATCGGCGGGTTTTAGCTTCCATAGCTTTGGCATTACATCTTCTCCGGAGCGCTTACTCCTAAGAGTTTAAGGGCCGCGGCAATAACAGTTTTACAGCCTAAAATAAGGCTCAGCCGCGCGGTTTTAAGCGGGACATCGTCAACTAATACCCTATGAAGATCATAAAAGCGGTGAAAACTTTCTGCCAGAGCCTGCAGATAGGTGCTGACGCAATAAGGATCAAGCTGGATTTCGGCAATTTTCAGGCAGCTCTCAAAGTGGGCAATTGCTTTAAGTAACGATAGTTCCTCTTTTTCCTTTAAGAGCGACATATCCGCGTTTTTGATTTGAGCAGGCGCTATACCGGCATGAGCTAAAATATTAGCAATGCGCGCGTGGGCGTATTGAATATAATACACGGGATTTTCAGAGCTTTGTTTTTTGGCAAGCTCTAAATCAAAATCCAAGTGGCTATCGGTACGGCGCATTAAGAAAAAAAACCGTCCCGCATCCACTCCTACCTCATCTATTACCTGGCGCAAGGTAACGTACTCGCCTCTACGGGTTGACATAGAAACGACCTTGCCATCTTTATAAAGCGTTGCCAGCTGGACAATAACGACATTCAAAGCCTCTTTCTCTCTTCCTAATGCCTCTACCGCGGCCTTCATCCGCCCGATATAGCCGTGATGGTCAGGGCCCCACAGATTAACCAACCAGTCAAAACCCCGCCTGAATTTATCCTGATGATAGGCGATATCAGGGGCTAAATAGGTATAGCTGCCGTCAGATTTAATAACGACGCGATCTTTATCGTCTCCGAATTTTGTTGATGCAAACCATACTGCCGAATCCTGGTCATAAATAAAGCCTTTACTCCTTAACAAAGCAAGCGTTTCCTCAATTTTGCCTGATTTCTGTAACGATGCCTGGCTATACCACGCATCAAACCTAACCCCGAAATCCTCAAGCTCCTTTTTAATTATTTCTAAGATTCTTTTTACTCCATAGTCGCGGCAATCGTCTATCGTCCATCGTCTCTCGCCTATCGTCTCTCGTCCATCGTCTCTCGTCTCTCGTTCCTCATCCCTCGTCCATGGTCCCTCGTCCCTCGTCCCTCGTCCCTCGTCCCTGGCCTGATACAATTCTTTTGCCAAATCTATGATATACTCCCCCTGGTAGTGATCCTCGGGGAATTCTATTCTTTCTCCTTTTAGTTCCTGTAAACGCAAGGCGATAGACTTACCCAAGATATTGATTTGATTGCCCTCATCATTGAGATAATATTCCCGGGTTAGTTCATAGCCTGCATATTTAAGCACATTACACAGCGCATCCCCCACTGCCGCCTGGCGTCCATGGGCGACAGAAAGCGGGCCTGTAGGGTTAGCGCTTACAAACTCAACAAGCACCCGCCTGTCTTTTTTAGCCTGCCCCATAAAAGGCGACTCCGAGCTAATGGCCTCTTTCAGAAGAGAATAAAAATATTCTTTCGACAGGTAAAAATTAATAAATCCCGCTCCCGCGATATCGATTTTCTCAATGGAGGTTTTTAGCGAGGACACCGCTATTTCTTTGTAAAGCCACGCGACAATTTCTTTCGCGATGTCCCGGGGGGAACGCTTAAGGATAGCGGCTAATTTGAGGGCAACCGAGGTAGAAATATCACCAAAGGCTTCATCCTTGGGAGACTCTAAAAGCTGTCCCTGAAGCCCAAATAATGGCTCTTGGGCATTGAACGTTTCATTGAGTTTTCTGGCGAGGAGTTCGGTGAGAAGATTTTCTACCTTGTTTAGAGACATGTTTCTTTAGGGGAAATTCCAAACTTGGGGCATCAGCCCAGAGCCTGTCAAGGTTAAAGAACTCTCGCGCCTGGGCGTCAAAGATATGCACTACGACATCGTATAGGTCAAGCAGCAGCCAGCCTGACTCAGGGGTACCCTCTTCTGCCTTATGCCTGACCTGCTGCTTCAACAGCTCTTCCTTTATACTGTCAGAAACAGCCTGCGCCCTTCGGCTTGAGGATACGGTCAAGAGAACGAAGAAATCACAGAAGTTGCTCACCCCGCGCATATCCAGGAGCTTGATATCCTCTGCTTTCTTATCCTGCGCGAGGCGGGCAACTAAATATACTTTTTCAAACGAATCTATGGTATTGCTCCTATAGTAAAACTATGTTTCGTGTACCGCGCACCGCGTACCGTTTACCGTAACGGTACACGCAGCAATTATTATCTTACAAAGATAGTCCGAATTTATTTTTTGCCTAAAATCTTATACATGCCGGTTGAGCAATCAGGGCATTTACCCTTCATTGCCTTACGGCCGTTTTTCATGGTTACTTCTTGCGCATCCACCATTTCCTTCGACGCCTTACATTTTACGCAATATCCCTTTTCAGCCATGACGTATCCCTCCTTATAATAAGGTTATCTCTCTGCACAACCCTGAAATCAACGAGTGTTAATACTAACACAATCACCTCTGCCTGTCAATTGTTTCTTCTTCTATCTCCCCCACAATTTCCTCAAACAGGTCCTCAAGCGTTACCAGCCCTAAAGCCTTATTATGCTCATCCCTTACAATCGCAATCTGCAGGCGTTTTGATTGAAATTCGCGTAAAAGCTCATTCACCCGCTTAGAGGCAGCTACATAATACGCCGGATGAATCAAATCCTCCACTACCACAAGCGCCTTGTTACGCCAAAGATACAGCAGGTCCCGCGCGTAAATAATCCCGATAATTGTATCGGGCGAACCTTCATACACAGGGATTCTGGCATGGCCTTCTTCAACTAATAAGTCAAGCAATGCCTCGCTGTTGGCGGATTTACTGATGGCAACCATTTTTTCCCTAGGAATCATTACCGAATTAACCTTGGTATCGCCAAACTCAAAGATCCGATGCAGCATCTTTCGCTCTTCATCGGACAAAACCCCTTCGTCTTTTCCGATTTCAATCATCAGCTTTAATTCCTCTTCGCTGATAAGCGGAGAACGTTTCTCCGGCTTGATACCAAAGGCCTTAAGAAACAGATTGGTTATGCCGATGAACAACGTAATAAAGGTACTAAAGGCGTTCACGAACGCCTCTAAGAAAGGCGCGGTAACAAGCGCGGTTTTTTCCGAATACCGGATAGCTAAAGTCTTAGGGCTGATTTCGCAAAAAATTAAAACGAATAAAGTCACGCTAAACGTGGCGATAAGCACTCCCCAATTCGCCCCAAATATGCCTACCGCGATAACCGTTGCCAGGCTTGACATCAAAATATTAACGAAATTATTGCCTATTAATATCGCCGCTATCACCCTGTCTAATTTCGTAATCAACCGGAATACTGTCTGCGAGCCCTTAACTCCCTGATTTACCAAGTGCTTTGCCCTAAGTTTGCTTAAGGCAATCAGCGACGCTTCGGAGGCGGAGAAGAAAAATGACAACAACGCCAAGACAGCCAGGATTATTATAGTAGGGATAGATACGAGGATATGCATTAATGCCCCAATGCCGGAATAAAGGTTCTCGCGATATTAAAATAAATAAGCAATCCTACCACATCAACAACACTAGTAGTAATAGGGCCGGCTAATACCGCCGGGTCAAGGCCGACTTTCTTGGAAAATAGCGGCAAGAATATACCCGTTCCAATCGCTAAGAGCACAACCGTAGTCATTGTTGTGCCTACGGTCAAAGCAAGCATCAAATCCTTCTGCAGCATGAAGGCGCGCAGAAACGCCACTAACCCTACAATAAAGCCCATAAAAATTGAGGTTAAGAATTCAAGGCGGACAATCTTCCAGACATTTTTTATGGTAACATCCCCTGTGGCTAAGCCTCTGATAATAGTAATTGACGTTTGCGCCCCGGCATTGCCCCCGGTATCTAAAAGCATCGGGATAAAAAAGGACAGCGCCACCACCGACCCCAAGGCATGTTCAAAATTCTTTAGCACCGTCCCGGTAAGAAAGTCAAACATAAGCAGCAGCATCAGCCATCCTACCCTGCGCTGTATCAATTCTTTAACGGTAGCGCTGGCATAACGGATTTCAACGCCGCCTTTTGCCTCCATCTTGCCAAATTCATATAATGCCTTTGTCGCTTCTTTATTAATCAAATCCACCACATCATCAATAGTAATAATCCCCAATAATTGATTACTATCATCCACGACGGGAGCATCAAGCAAGTCATATTTAGAAAACTGCTTTGCCACATCTTCTTTTGGCATGTGGCAGTCAATCTTGATAACATCAACATCTGACATAATATCTTTTACCAGCATATCTGAAGGAGCGGTAATAAGCGCCTGCAGGCTGATGCCTCCGGTAAGCTTATGCTCGTCATCGGTGACATAGATAGAATAAATATTGGCATTCTGTCCGGCCTTACAAGTCTCCTGAATACGCAGGATTGCCTGGCGGGCAGTCATCGCCTTCTTAAGCTCCACAAATTCAGTAGTCATAATGCTTCCGGCAAGGCCTTCTTTAAAGGTAAGGAGCTTACGCACATCATCAACTTCTTCCTTCTTCATTACCGAAAAAAGTTTCTTCACCGTTTTGGGGTTTAAATCCTTAAAAAGCTGCGCCCGCTGGTCTGATACCATTTCATTTACTACTGAAACCACCTCCTGGTTATCCAGATTGCTCAAAAGATATGATTGTTCTTCAAAGCGTAATTCCTCAAAGATTTCGACAGCCTTGCGTGAGCTTAAAAGGCGGAAAATAAGGATTTTTTCCTGCGGATTAAGCTTCGTCCAGCCTTCGGCTAAATCAATAGAATGGATTGTCTTCAGGACATCTTTTAGAGGAGAAAATTCCTTACTTTGGAGGAGTTCCCTTAATTCAGGCAGCAACAAGGCAAAACTACTTGGCCTCAAGATATAGCGCTGGTGGCTATTATGCGTTTTGAGCAGATTATTTTGATTCATTTTTAAAGAGCCTCATGACAATAAACCCCTGATTCTTTCCTGTTCCGATGAATCCTGAGGGCCAATGAGTGCCAGATTTATATTGGTGAGCTTAAAAATATCCTCTGCCACCCTCGTTAAGTCATCAATAGTTACTTTCTGTATTTCCTTGAGGATATCCCGCGCGCTTTTAATTTTTCCTAAAGCGCTCTCCTGCTCTCCCATCCATACCATATGGTCAAGGGTATCCTCAAGGCTCATCAGAAGCTGGCCGCTATAATATTCCTTGGCGCGGATAAATTCCTGTTTTGCCACCGGGATTCTAGTAATCTTATCCATTTCTTTACAGATAGTAGAAAGCGCCGCGGCTACTTTTTTATTGTCTACCCCCGCGTGAATATAAAACGCCCCGGTATCCTGGAAATACCTGGGGTGGGTGCCAATCTCATAGGCAAGCCCTTTCTTCTCCCTCACCTCATTAAAAAGACGGCTGGACATATTCGCGCCCAAGATAATATGCAAAAGCCCGAGGGCGTGCCTGTCCGGATGCGTGCGTTTATATCCATGATAACCTATGGCTAAATGGCTTTGCTCAGTTTGCTTATGAAAGAATGTCGTACAGGGCTGCTTCCGGGCCTGCCCTGCCTTCTGAAACGGTATAGGATTTTTAGCCTTAGCCTTTAGAAATATCCCTGATAAATATTCAAATATTCTTTTATGTTCAATAGCGCCGCTTACTGAAACCACAATATTCCGAGGATGATAAAACAACTCTTGAAAATCAACCACCTGCCTTTGAGACAAAGCACTCACGGATTCCATGGTTCCGGCAAGGTTCATCCCTAATGGCTGCTCCGGCCAAAGGAGCTCATCTAAAAGCTCATTCACGTATGCCTGAGGAAGGTCGCGATACATCTTGATTTCTTCCAGGATAACTGATTTTTCTTTTTCAAGGTCTTTTTGCGCGAAAAGCGGCTCTAAAACCATATCAGATAAAATATCTATCGCCAGCCCTATATGCTTAGCGATAATCTTGGTAAGATAACAGGTAAACTCTTCAGACGTAAAGGCGTTCAAGGAACCGCCCACGCCTTCAATCTTTTCTTTGATTTCTTTAGCTGAATATTTTTTTGTGCCCTTAAACGAAAGATGCTCTATCAAATGGGCGATGCCTTTATTTGCCTTTTGTTCGTAGCGGCCGCCAACGCCAACCCAAATACCAATTGCCGCTGAATTGCGTTCGGGCATCTTATGGGTAACTAAACGTAAACCGTTATCTAATGTGGATTTTTCATACATAGTTTTTATGTCATTGCCTTAGTGTCAAACAGTTTAGCAATGCGGCCATTTAACAATTTCTCATCTCATCAAATTTTTTACAAACCTTCCAACCCCTTGAACTAAATCCTGTTTACCGATATTCTCTTTAATTACTTTAACCACCGCGCTTCCCACAATGACGCCATCCGCGGCTTTGAAAACTTCCTTAATATGCTCTGGCTTGGATATGCCAAAACCAACGCATACCGGTTTTGTAGTACAGCGTTTAATTGCTCTAATGTTCTGTTGTAAATCCGCGGGCAACGCCTGCCGTGCTCCCGTTACTCCTGTTAAAGAAACATAGTAAATAAAGCCTGTTGAAACTTTACTGATATATGCTACGCGCCCAGACGAACTTGTAGGAGATAAGAAAAAGATAGTCTTAAGCCCGGACCTCTTGGCCAAAGACACAAGCCGCTCATCTTCCTCCGGAGGTAAATCCGGAATAATCACACCATCAATTCCAGCGTTAATCGCTTCGGCAACAAACCTATCCTGGCCAAAAGAAAAAATCGGGTTGTAGTAGCCCATAAGGCAAAGAGGAATTTGGCTTTTCCGCCTTAACCGCTTTACCAAAAAAAATATATCCTTGAGGTTAATCTTCTTTTTAAGGGCATAGCTTGATGCCTCCTGAATTATCGGGCCATCTGCCAATGGATCAGAAAAAGGCACACCCAATTCAATAATATCCACGCCTCTTTTTTCTAACTCAAGAACTAATTTTTCCGTTGTCGCGATATCAGGATAACCGCAGGTGATATAGACAATCAAGGCTTTTTTGCCTTGCGCCTTCAGCTCCTTAAATTTCGCATCAATTCTATTCATTATTACTACCTTAAGAAGATTACCATTGCGCTGTAAAAGTATATTTTAACAGTAGCTGCTTAGCTCATTTGCTCTTTTGCTGATTAACAATTTAACTAAACAGCTACTGAGCCAAACAGCTAAACAGCTGACACGCGCATTCGCTTAAGCTAACAAACTTGCGAACTATTAATACTAATTAAGTTTACAGCGCGATAGTGCTCCGTGACATAAATTCTTGCTATCCGCAACACTTCACTTGCCAGCGGGGGTGGCAAGGTTATGTTTGAGCAGCACGTACGGAAATTTTTGCGGCTTGGTCTCCGAGCGACAGCGAGGAGCGCAAAAATTTACGCCGAGTGAGTCCGCCTATGGCGGACGAACGTCCCCGCGAAAACATTACCTTGACAGAACCTCCGCCGTCTTTTGTTACCTAAATTAAAAAACTACTCGTGGATAGAATGTAACAACGAAGTTTTTTATCCAAATTTAATATGCTGTCTGATTATGCCGATATCCTTATCCCCTCTGCCAGAGAGGCAAAGTATGGCAACCTTCTTTGATTTTATCTTCTTGGCTAATTCTTTAAGATAATATACCGCGTGCGCTGTTTCAAGCGCGGGGATAATGCCTTCTGTTTCAGAAAGCAGCTTCAAGCCTTCCAAGGCCTGAGTATCCGTAACGCTTACGTAGCGCGAGCGCTTTATTTTCTGATAATAACTGTGTTCCGGGCCAACACCCGGATAATCAAGCCCCGCGGCAATAGAATGGGCTATGGCAATCTGTCCGTCTTTATCCTGAAGCACCTTGCTTTTTGAGCCATGCAGCACTCCCACTCTTCCTTTGGTTAAAGTCGCCGCATAATGCGAAGTATGCAATCCCAAGCCCGCTGCCTCCACTCCGATAAATTGCACTTGCCTATCTTTAAAGAAGGAATGAAACAACCCCATGGCGTTGCTGCCGCCGCCCACACAGGCAACCAGATAATCCGGCAGACGCCCTTCCATTCCCAGAATCTGTTGTTTTGCCTCTTTACCGATTATGGATTGAAAATCCCGCACCATCACAGGATACGGATGCGGCCCGGCCACTGAGCCTATAATGTAATGCGTATTACGCACATTGGTCGCCCAATCGCGTATTGCCTCATTCATCGCGTCTTTTAACGTTCTGCTTCCCGAGGCAACAGGAATAACTCTCGCGCCCAGAAGTTTCATCCGAAAGACATTCAATTCCTGGCGCACGATATCTTCCTCGCCCATAAAAATATCGCACTCTAAGCCAAAAAGCGCTGCCACAGTTGCGGTTGCCACACCATGCTGGCCCGCGCCTGTCTCAGCAATCACCCGGGGCTTCTTCATCCGTATCGCAAGCAAAGCCTGGCCTATGGTGTTATTAATCTTGTGCGCCCCGGTATGCAAAAGGTCTTCTCGCTTAAGATAAATTTTGAGCTTTTCTCCTAATGCCTTGGTGAGATTACGGGCAGGGTAAAGCGAGGTAGGCCTTCCACAATAACAGGAAAGGTAATACTCCAGTTCTTTCCTAAATGCCTTATCCTTCTTCGCTTTCTGGTATTCTTTCTCAAGCTCAGAAAGCGCGGACATCAGCACTTCGGGGACGAACTTACCCCCAAAACCGTCAAAATGGCCTGTTTTATCTGGAAGCGTCATAAAAAATCCAATGTCGGTTAACGAGTTTGCGGGTTAACGGGTGTACGGGTTGACTTGTAAACCCGCTCACCGGCTAACCCGCTCACCCAAACACTCTATTTATACGTAGCTAACTGCTTAATCCGTTTTAAAACTACTCTTTCGCCATCACCGATTAAGAACGATTGATTCTTTCATAGCCGCGGGCTTGTTTCTTATCTTCTTTGTATGCGCTATAAGAGGATAATTGCTTAATTCGCTTCAACATGTTCGGATGCGTGCTCATTATTTCTAAAAGCCTTTCAGCGAAACCAATATTCAATTTTTTACTGCTTAAGGCGGCTAACTCGCTTGCGTCAAGAGTCCCTGACTTATCCAAATCCAGCTGGCGTAATTCCTTAATTTCATTTAAGGCCCGCGATGGGTCATTGGCAAAAAATGCCTTAAGCCCTTCAACTTCCTTTAAACTCGCGTTGTCCAGCCGTGCTGAGCCGTAAACTAATTTATACAAAGCAGACGCCAAATTCTTGGGCGCGCACCCTAAAGAAACCGCCCCCCTATCGGCAAAATACTCCCTAATCCTTGAGGCATAAAGCACTAAAAGGTTAGTGATAAAATAAAAGAGCATTGCCGCCATCCCAATCAATGCCGCGTTATTGCCTTCTTCGCGCCTGCGGCCTCCTCCATAATAAAGCGTGCTTATGGCAATCCGGTAAAGAATAAGCGGTATTACCGAAAGAAGCGTAATGGTAAGCACATCTTTATTCTTAAGGTGCGATACCTCATGGGCCAGGACCGCTCGCAATTCATCCTCACTGAGTAAATTCATAATGCCCCTGGTCACGCACACCCTGCCGTCAGCCTTCCAACGGCCAAAGGCAAAGGCATTAGGAATCGCGGCATCCGCAATCCCGACTTTCGGCATGGGTATTTTTGACGCGGCAGCTAACTCACTTACCATAGCATAAAGCTGAGGCTGTTCTGACTTAGTAACATATTTAACGCGCATACTCCATTCAATAATCTTTGGGCCAATCATATATTGGATAAAAAGCATCGCAAGCGAAAGAAAAAGGTATACCCAAGAATTGACTATCCCTAAAGAATACCCTACAGTTACCACCACCCCATAAATTATGCTGAATAATACAGCAATCAAAAGCCACATCCTGAATTGTAACCCCGCTAATGACATCATACCTTCCTCCTCTTATTTTTTTACTATTATAACAGACAAAGAAAACTTTGCAATTGATAACTGACAATAAACCCGCCTGCTTAGCCTATCAGGCGGGGCACCCCCACTTAATGCATTGTCTATAACGTATAAAAACTAACTTTATAGTGCACTCGTATAATTGTAATTACGGAGAAACAGCGCCTGGTTTTCCCGAAGGAATTATAGGCAGGGATATCGTAAAGGTTGTTCCTTGGTTGAGCCGGCTTTGTACTTCAATTGTTCCTTGATGCTCTTCAATAATATGGGCAACAATGGACAGCCCTAAGCCCGTTCCCTCGCCCTCAGGCTTAGTAGTAAAAAATGGCTCAAATATTTTCGCGAGGTTTTCTTCAGGAATGCCCGGGCCTGTGTCCGAAACAGTGAGAATAACATTTTGGTTTTGCCTATCGTAACTGCTGGTTATCGTGATTACCCTTACCTGATTTTCTGACGGCGTTCTATGCAAGAACGCCCATCTGGCATTAGAAACAAGGTCAAAGATTACCTGCTGAAGAAACTGGGAATCCCCCATAACCAACGGCAAATCCGGCTGAAGCCGGGGTTGGATAGCGATATTGTCTAACCGTATCTCATATTCTATGATATCTAAAATTTTCTGTACCGCGTCATTCACAGAAACGGGTTGAAACAATTCTTTTGATGCCCGGGAAAAACTTAATAAAGAGGTGGTTATCTTCCTGCATCGCGAGAGGGATTCTTCAGCGGTGTTTAACAGCTTTTTTACGTCAGTAGTCTTTAAATCTTTTGCCTGCTCTACTTGCATTTTAAGTAGTTGCAGGGTATTCAATGCCCCGGCTAAGGGATTGTTTATTTCATGCGCGATGCCGCTTGAGAGCTGTCCTACCGCGGCCATCTTCGCGGATTGAATAAGCTGGCTTTGGCTCTGGCGCAGCTTCAAGTACGCGTCTTTTAATTCCCGGGAGGCATTCTCCAATGCCTCTATGAGGCTGTTGTAACGCTGGGCAATCTGGCCAACCTCAGTAAATGGCTCAACAGGCGCTCGTAAGCTTAAATCGCCTGTCTCAATCTGCCTTTCCATTACCCTGAAAAAATCCAGAAGTTCTGTGCTTGAGCCGTGTTCAGAGATATTGAGCCCGGAATATTCTTCTTCCGGGCTAACTCTAAGGCGAACGAAACGATTAAGGATATAAAACGCGACGAAACTTATCCCGAATGCCCAAAGCCCGCATACCGCTATGCCTAAGCCTTGCGCGGATAATTGTTGGAGCGGGCTAAGGCCGGTATTGATAAGGGCGGGATTGCCAAACACCGCTACTGCCAAGGTCCCCCAAACCCCCGCGCCTAAATGCACGGGTATGGCCCCTACCGCGTCATCAATACGAAGGCGCTCTAACAGCTCCTCAGTAATAAGCATAGCTATGCCGCCAATGGCCCCGATTACCACACTCGCGGCCGCGCCTACAAAATAGCAGGAGGCAGTAATAGCTACACAGCCGGCAAGCGAGCCGTTTATTACAAATTCTATATGAGGCAGCCTCTTTATGCTCCAGCCGATAGCCAGGGTGGTAACCATTCCACTGGCCCCTGCCAGGATGGTATTGGTGATAATACGGGAAACCGCATCGTTCATCGCTAAGGTGCTTCCGCCGTTGAAACCTAACCATCCCAACCAAAGCAAAAATACCCCCAAAACCGAGATCGGGATATCGTGGCCGGAGATTTTTCGCGGCGGCGCGTTTTTGGTAAACCTGCCTTCGCGAGGGCCGATAAGAACCAATGCTGATAAGGAAACCCATCCGGCAAGGCTATGCACTACCGTTGAGCCGGCAAAATCCCGGAACCCTAATTTTCCCAACCAGCCGCTGTAGGCGTTACTTTCAAGGCCGTTCCATACCCAATGGCCAAAGACCGGATAGATTAAACAGGAAACTATCGCGGCAATTACAAGGTAAGCCCGGAAGCGCATCCGTTCCGCGACCGCGCCCGAAATAATTGTAGTAGCTGTCCCGCAGAATACCAATTCAAAAAGAAAAAAGGCGATAAACCAGCTGTGCCTGTCAAGAGATAAGAAGAAATGACTTGTGCCGATAAGCCCGCCGCGGCTTTCGCCAAACATCAAGCCGAAACCTAAGGCCCAGAACAAGATTGAGGATATCCCAAAGTCGGTGAGATTCTTTATGGCAACATTAATGGTGTTCTTGGCGCGGGTAAGGCCTGACTCAAGGCAGGAAAAGCCGGGCTGCATGATAAAAACCAGCACAGAACAAATGAGAATCCAAAGAGTGTCAATAAGTTTCTGCTCAACCATTAGTTTTTAATTAGTTACCGCTGAAAAAACAGGGGTTTTTCAGCAATAACTAATTCCAAACCCCGCCTGATAAGCGGGGCCTCTGTTACTCTTTAAAATCCCCCGCGAGCTGCCACTTTTTTCCCGGCCCTGCAGGGATCCCGGCTTCGTCGGAACTGTAGTAACTAATTATAAATCTTATACTTGGCAATGTCAAATAATTTGTGTATACTTTATATGGGGATAAAGAAAGGGCAGAACAAATGAGCAACTATAAGGACAAGGGTAGTATTTTAGTGGTTGATGATACCGAGGAGACAAGAGAAACATTGGCTGCCCTCCTGGGGATGAAGGGTTTTAACGTAAGGTGCGCCGCCAATGCCCATCAGGCATTATCAGAGATAAAACAAGAGAAACCGGTACTGGTGCTTCTTGATGAACGTATGCCGGGAACAAACGGCTTGACAACTTTAAAGAAGATTAAAGAGATGGACAGTTCAATAAAAGTGGTGATGTTAAGCGCTATGGAAGACGTGGATTTGAGAAAAGAGGCAAAAAAATCAGGGGCCTGCGATTATATTAATAAGCTCTGTGACTTTGAAAAACTGGAAACGGTGATTTTGTCTATTTTAGCCCGGAATATCATCGGCCCGTAAAAAGAAGAGGTTTAACCCACTAAGTTCAAGTGGTTTAACAAAACCTACGGATTTCATTCAAAGATTTTCGCGTTTTTTCACGCGCAGGCGGCCCTTCCGGATACCCAGCACTTATCATCACATCAACCTTTTTATCTTTGGGAATACCTAATATTCTCTTTACCTGCTTTTCATCAAACCATCCTAACCAGCATGTTCCCAAACCCTCTTCCTGCGCCTGCAGAATAAAATGCTCGCAGGCTATCCCAATGTCAATAAGGCTATACCCAACGCCGCGAATATACCCTCCTACACAGGCGATATATTTGGAGCGTTCAGTAACCACCGCCACAATCACCGGAGCCTTCTTAGCAAAGGAGTTTATGGAATATATTCCGGCAAATGCCTTGTCCGTAAGTTCGCTTTTAAGCTTCTCATCATCAACCACAATAAAATACCACGGCTGGCTATTGCAGGCTGAAGGCGCCAGTCGCGCCGCTTCCAGGCACTTGTCTATAACTTCCCGGGGTATTGGCTTCCGAGCATACTTTCGAACGCTTCTTCTTGCCTTGACTAATTCCAAAAAACTCATGAGAGGGCCTTGACAAAAGACGGATGCACTACGAAAATCAAGGCGCAGCCTTAAAATGTATAATAACTTTCCAAGGCTGCGCCTTGACAAACGGTTTGGTTATTTCTTTACTGTCCACTCGTAGGAGCCGTTTGCCTGATTCAATGCCTCAATAGGCGTGCCAACAGGCGCGTCATCCTGAAGGCGTTTGGCGTATGGCTTTTGAACTTCTGCGATAGACGCGTTGTTTTTCTGTGCAACTGACTGATAAATAACCATACGGTCGCTATTTTCAGCGCTCACCAGCTCTTTTAACGCGGCATCCACACTATCGGAAACTCTTACCGCAACCAACCCTATACTATTCTCGCCAATTACCCCTTTTTGCTCCCAACTTATTAAGTCAGAGCGCCTTTGTTTTCTTCGTGATACCGCCGCCTCAACCTCAGGGCTTAAGGATTCCTGGGCATAGGCATTGGTAATAAAATAATCACTGATTCTGCTTTGGCTATTGTTAGGCTTTGCCTGCTTTTGTGGCCCTGAAATCATATTTTCAATATCATCGATATCCTTGGCTACGTGCTGATAAATATCCAGACGCATCGATATATCCATCTTAATCGGCTCTTTAGGCGCCTCAACCTTTATCCTTGCGCATCCTACGTTTGCCATTAACACTATTCCTATGAAGAAAATTATTCTCATTGATTGTTCTCCTTTTCCTGTTGAAAATTATGCCACCTGATATCAAATCGGCGTTTGCCTGCCTCTCCTTCAAAAAGAGCGGATACTACTATATCATTTCCTTGTAACGCTAATGATAGCTGTCCGTTATTATAGCGGTAATTCTTAAAACCTTCTACTACTATCTCATAGGGCAGTTTGGAACTTTGCGCGATATTCTCAATAACTTTTTTATCCTTGATTATCAGCGTGCCTCCCGGCTGCGCTACTAGAAATTTACCATCTACAATACTCATCGCTAAACCTTCACCTTCAAGCCTAAGGCGCCCGCTCAATTTTCCGGTCATTAGGAACTTTTCGGTTAACTTCAGGTCTCTGGCCAAATTTTGCAAATCCACATCCAGCACCTCTAAAGCAATACGATATGCCATCGCCTTATCTAACTCCAGAACTACCTGTGCCCGCATGGTGCCGTTTAAAATCTGCGCTGACAAAGACTCTAATACCAATCTTGTATCCGTTAGGGCAATGTTTGATGTTATAGTAGTTACTTTGATTTTCTCGTACATAGCCTCTCGCACATAAAACTGCCCTGACGTTTGGCCTCTTGCAACCTTTAACCTGAGACCTTCTAGGCGAATATTTCCGGATTTACATTGTCCCAGCGTTATATCAAGATAGCGTAAGGCTGGCTGCTCGGCATTTACTCCTAAAGAAAGAGTTGCATCAAGGGTTACATTGGCACTCTTTAGGTTAAGCTTGAGGCCCGATACTTCAACTGTCCCTATGATAAAAAATGGCTGGCCTTGCGGGAAGGTACAATAACGCGTAAATTCCTGGATGTTCTTATTGCCCATATCAAGTGAGGCTTCTAAGCCTTCCAGGGAAACTCTTGCTATTTTGCCTTTCAGGATTTCTGAGATGGCATATTCAATGTTGAGCCTTTTTAAAGTAACGTCATATATCGGGCCTCTTTTAATTTCTATCCTGGAAAACGTTACTCCCCGCGAAAAGCTAACTTCGCAATCTCCGATAACAACAGAGCTTTCGCTAAAAACCTCCCGTATTTTTGCTTTAGCCAAAGACATAAGGAACGGTTTCATGGCCAAAAAACCAATCAAAACCATTAAGGCAAAAATAATCGCGAAAAAGCCAGCTCTTCTCACAATCCTCTTTTTCATACCATTATAGTATAGCATACAGGCTGTGTCACAATGTTATTATTTACCTTTGCGGGCAGGGTAGTAATGCCTCATTGTGTCATTACGGGGAGCGACAGCGACGAAGTAATCTTAGGATTAAGATTGCCTGCCTAGCGGCTCGCCTCACGGCGAAGCCGTGGGCAAGGCCGCTGGCTTCTCCGCCTGCCTGCCGGCAGGCGAGATTCGCAATGACACACATTTTGCTATTACAACACAGTCTGATAGGTAAAACGGTAACCTAAAGCAAAAGAGCACCCGAATAATCTCGGATGCTCTTCTCTTTTCTCATTACTGCCGATAAAGGCGCGCTTTGCCATCACCTTCTTCGTTTTTAAAGCTCACGAGCCTTGGCTTGTCTATCAGATGCCTCATTAACCTTAAGGACTTTCTTCTTTTTGAGGAAATCCTTAACGCTACGGCTTTTCCTTAACTCAGCTTTAGGCCTGAGGCTTTGCTTGAGTCCTTGGCTTTCACCAAAAACCAACCTTTACCAGCATAAAACCTCTTCTTGTTTCGCTCTGTGCCTCTTTACTGTCCTCCTAATTAAAGTATACCTCAAAAAAAGCCCTTTTTCAAGAATATAACATTCTCTTTATGCCCTTTTTCCTAGTGACGGGAAAAGGGCTTTTTTGTTGAAAATAAGCTGCTTATCTTCATAACATCAATCGGTATCAATCACGGGATATTTAATGTAATACGGATTATCCGAGACATATTTCTTCCAGGCCGCTATCTCTGCGTCGGTGCCGAACTGAGGAGGCCAATCGAGAAAAGTGAATCCCCTCACATTTTTAAAATCGCGCGGGATATATTCGCCGAATATCTTTCCGATATTCTTCTCCTCAGTCCCATTTTGCATATAGGCGAACTCAACCAATAAAACAGGGGTATCTTTCCAATATTTGGATGCCGCAACTTCCTTGGCCAAATTGGCAGATGCATGAAAGGTCTTATTCTCATTTGGCGAATTAAATTTATCGCTCGTATCTTCCGCATCGCTATAATATACGCTTGTGCCGATGAAATCAATATATCCTTCCCCTGGCCAATAATAATCTATTTTATTCCACGGCATTATTTTATTGAAGAGGCCTGTGCCTGTGATGTCGCCTGTATGTTCAAACCAGGAGACGTTCACAACTCCCTCTTCGTCAAATATATCTTTTACGTGAATCCACATATCGCGCATCCTCTCAATGCCGTCGGGAAGGGTTCCGTCCTCATCTGGGATATAGGGGCTCTTATATTGATTATACAGCTCTCTACAATCAGCCTTTATCTTACCCTCCTTTATTCCCTGCAACATCTTGCCCGGATCGAGCCCTGTAAAATCTGCCCGGCCGTACTGCGGATTGCATACCTCCAACCACGAGCGGTCTCCGTCTTGGCCGAATACCCACCAGATATTATTGCTGAAGGTAGGGGCATTGAATTCGTGGGTCAATTCCATTAACAGCGGCGCATCGATATCCTTGATTTCTCTTGCAATTTTCCTGAGGTAATTATCCCATTTCCCATCGAGGACATCTTTTATCTTCGGCGCTTTATCTTTTATATTTTCTGGATGATAATCACTCCCGCCCTGCCAGTCCGGCTGGTCAGGCACATAACCGGCAATCCACGACAAAGCCAAAACGCTGCCGTATTGAGCGGTTAACTCTGCGTGCTGTTTAAAGGTCAATACGAGCGGCAATTCTTTCCCTGAGATCTGCCTTGCCATAATGGGGCTTATGATTATTGAATTTTCAAAAGAGAACAAGTCGTCCCAACTGAGGTATCGTGCTTTCTCTATCACGAACCCTAAATCATAATCATAAGCGGCCGCGTGCGAATACCACGGCGCGACATCAAATATTAATGCGCTGTGCGAATCAGTTATTTGGTCAAAACTTCCTTTCGGGCATTTCAGAGGCGAGCATATTGTTTGAGGAATCCATATTCCAGTATATGCTCCCTCTATAGATGATTTCAGTTTTCCCTTCTGGATAGGATGCGACACGGCGCCGGCAAAACTCAATATTTCATCATAGCCGACTTTCTGCGCCGATGACTCATTTATTAAATCGAACGCCTGTTTGAGTTTCTGTTTTGATAATTCAACGTCGCCCTTCTCTTTTGCAGCCTTCGCCTCCCACCATACGGCCACAGCCGGTGCCGCAGTCCAGCTCGGCGTCTTATATCTCAACGCAGAAATAAATTTTTCATTAAGTGAATCGAGCGACTCGGCATCATGTTCTCCGGGTCTAAACACAACAACTAATGAAACAGGTAAAACTAAAAATGTCGCAATAATTATATATTTCGCCAATGATAATTTCATAGTATGCTAACGTTACTCGTAGCCGGTAAAAAATAAGGGGAATCACATCCAATCATGGTAAAATGGCTTTGCAAAAAGACCAAAACACGAGAACGATTCCCTATAAGCCATTCTTCTACCACAATTTTAAACGAAATGCTAAATTTATTACATAGGACACTATGCGGGTTGAAGTTCTAATCCAATACTACCGTTTCAAACTTCTTGGGGATATATGCCTTAAAGCCGTTATTTATTAAATTAAGAGCCAATGCCTCAGACTGGTCCATATCCCCATGCACAATAAAAATCTTCTTGAGCCTGCCTTTTGTATTTTGCGCATAGTCTATCAGCTCGTTTTTATCGGCATGGGCACTAAAGGCGTTCATTACCTCAACCTCGGCTTTTAATTCAAAACTCTCGCCGAAAATCTTGACTCGTTTATGGCGTTCAACTATGCTCCTTCCTAAAGTATTTTTTGCCATATACCCGACTACTACTATGGTAGTACGGGGGTCTTCTATAGTATTTCTTAAGTGGTGTAAGATTCTTCCGGATTCGCACATGCCCGAAGTAGATATGATAATCATTGGCTGCTTGTCAAAATTGAGTTTTTTCGATTCTTCGCTATTACGGATATAGTGTATTGACTGCAGGCCAAAAGGGTCTGCTTTCTTCTGTATCAAGCCGCGAGCTTCTTCATCAAGGCTATCGCTGTTCTCCACAAAGACATCGGTAATATCGCAGGCAAGCGGGCTATCGACATAGATAGGGACATTCTTAATCATTCTTTCTTTAATCAGCAAGCCTAAATAATAGACAACCTCTTGGGTACGCTCAAGGGCAAAGGCAGGAATGATCACCTTACCTCCCCGCTCAAGGGTACGGTTGATAGTCATAGCTAATTGCATTTTGGCATCGGCAACCGGCTCATGGAGCCTACCGCCATAAGTACTTTCAATGACAAGATAATCAACATTTTCCACAATGTCCGGATTTTCTAAGAGCGGAATACCCTTACGCCCCAAATCAACCGCATAGGCTATTCTCATAGTTTGATCCTCACCGGAAACTTCAAAAACAGGCGTTGAGGAACCAAGGATATGCCCCGCGTCAAAAAACGCGCACGTAATATGCGCGGTAAGCTTAAACTTCTTCCTGTAGCTAAACGCCCGGATTTTCTTGAGCGATTTTCTAGCATCATCAATGGTATACAGCGGCTGGCGAAGCGGCAGGTTCCTTCTGGCATTGATTTTATTCACAAACCTGATATCTTCCTCCTGTATCTTCGCGCTGTCTAAAAGCATAAGCTTCAGGAGGTCTTTCGTCGGTTTAGTCACAAAAATCTTTCCCTGGAAGCCGTTTCTTACCACATTAGGAAGGTTTCCGCAGTGGTCAATATGGCTGTGGGAAACAACTAAGGCATCAACCAAAGAAGGATTAAAGCAGAACTGCGAATTCACTTTATAATATTCTTCACGATGGCCTTGAAACAAGCCGCAGTCAATAACGACCTTTTCTCCGTTAACTTCAAGCAAATGCATAGAACCGGTAACCGTACGTACCCCGCCGCAAAAAGTAAGTGTCGCCTTCATAGTGTTTTTACCCTGGCAATAAATTCTTGTATCAGTTCTTTATCTTTTTTACCCGGGGATAATTCCACCCCGCTTGAAACATCCACCCAATCCGGGCGCGCTGTTTTAACCGCGCAAACGATATTTCCTGAATCTAATCCTCCAGAAAGAAAAAAAGGCTTCTTGATCCGCGAACGAGTAAGTAACCCCCAGGCGAATTTTTTACCGGTACCCCCAAAAGAGTTTTTCTTAAAAGTATCAAATAAATAATAATCCGTGGAATAATCGCCGACGCGGCTAAGGCTTACGGCATCCTTAATCCGGAATGCCTTTATGGTCTTATACCCTCTAAACTTTTGGCAAAACCTAGGCGGCTCATCGCCATGAAACTGCAGGATATCCAAAGTACAAAGCTGAGCGATTCTCTTTACTGTTCTGCTGGTAGGATTGACAAAAACACCGATTTTCTTGATCTTCTTAGGAAGCTTAAAAATTATCTTTTTGGCCGCAGACGGCCTGATATAACGCGGGCTTTGAGGATAAAAGACAAAACCTAACGCGTCCGCCCCGGACTTTTGGGCGATAAGAGCGTCATCAAGATTCGTTATCCCACAAATTTTTACCTTGGTTTTCATTGAAAAATCCCCTTTTAAAACCCTGCCTTATGCTTGGTGGCCTCACGCAGGCGTTTCATGAAATCCCGCGTTTGATCCGCGATCTTTACAGTCATCTCCGTAGCCTCACTAACAACACCCATCTTACTCTAATTCTCTGCAATTTTACAGAGAAAATCATCATCATTCTTTCTTTTATATCTTTTGCCCTGCCTACGACAGGGATAGTTAGAACTTAATTTGATTCTGCGGCGCTTCCTGCATTTTACTCTCAATGGCCGCGGCATCAACTTTTATTTCATCGGGATTAACCTTTTCATATACTATTCTTTTAATCTCATTGAGAAGAATATCCGCTTCCTTGCTGGCCCGCTCTATCCTCTCTATGCCCGCCATGGCTTTCTTGATTGCATCCTTACATTCCAAAGGCAAGCCTTCTCTATTAAGAATATCCTCCAGCCTTTCGTTGGTTACCCCCGCGCCCAAAAGAGCGACATAATGCTTATTGCCAAGGTTATGGAAAATGTCTCTTAGTGAAAGTTTTTTCTGTTGCGGCATTACGTGAGCTCCTATGTTAATGCCAGGCATAGACAACTCGTATACCACTTGTTTATGCCTGGAATTATCTCCTTTCTCATCCTTATTTTACGGCTTGCTCTCCAAAAGGTAGCTTGAGGATTATCTCTGTCCCTTCAAATGGAATAACCCTGTAGAAAAACTTCCCTCCGGCACCTTCGAATATGTCTTTTAGCCCTATATGCCGTCTTCTTACATCAGCCGGCATGTCATCCAATGTCCTGCATTTTGCGCTTTTAATAGTAAAGGTTTTCCACTGTTGCCGGCCGATTACTTCTTCTTCGGCACACACAGTTACTGAAGAATTCTCAAGCCCAAGCCAGTTAAGAAACTCTCCGAATTTTTCCCTGAAATCGTCATGGGTCTTTGACTCCAGAAGGATTTTAATCAATCGTTTCATTCCGGAAAGATACTCTAAGGCATCCGCGTTTTGCGATTGCGCGATAATCTCCGCTTTTTGTGTCTCTCTGCCTATCTCTTTGAATATATTTCTATTTTCTTCCTTTGATTGACCTACTATTACCTTCACCTCATTGATAATCTTTTCTATTCCCTCTATGCGCTTCAGGCAGTCAGTAAGATTAGTTTTTAAGTTAAGGCCTGAGATGCTCTTTCTTAATACCATATTCAATGTCTTGAGCTGCCGGTTCCGCTTCTTCATTATAATGATTGTCCGCAGTAACTGCAATAAGCCCATTGGCTTCAGAACGTTTTCTGTGCTGGTATGTACAGACATTTTTCTTCGCCTCTTTTAAACTGTTACCTCTGTTTTATGGCTTAAGAATCTCCTGAACTGCTTCATACAGTTTCGGCAGAGGAGAAGGCTTGCCCAAGAAATAATCCGCCCCCAGTTTAGCCAGCTCATCGCGGGTAGATTGTTCTTTGTAGGCGCTGATTACCATAACCTTGATCTTGGGCATCTTTTCTTTTATCTCCTTCAGAATCTCCCTGCCGTCCATATCCGGCAGCCCTAAATCCAATAACACTAAATCCGGGTTCTCTCTGGGATATGCAGCAAGGCCGTCTTTGCCTGTCAAGGCCACGGCAGTCTCATAACCCCGCTTTTCCAAGAATGCCGTAATAGCTTCGCACGCCAATTCCTCATCTTCAACAATTAAAATCTTTGCCATATTAAACCTCTTTCTCCCCATTCTTCGGCACTGGTATCTGGATCAAAAACTCCGCCCCCTCCAAATGCCCTGTCTTTACCAATTTAACCGTCCCGCCGTATTCCTTGACCAGAAAGCGTATGGTATACAACCCTATTCCAGTGCCTCCGCTTAATTTGATTTCCTTGCGTTTATCACTGCTTGCTTTGGTTGTGTAATGCGGCGTAAAGAGCTTCTTGGCGATATCCACAGTCATGCCCATGCCGTTATCAACAAGATGAATGTTAACATTGCCTTTGGCACAGGTTATACTTACCGCAATCCGGCCTTTGTAGTTATTCAGTCCCAGTTCGGGATGAGATTTTATGTATTCTTTCATTTCCTGGATGCTGTCATAGGCATTGTTAAACATATTTACAAATATATTCTGCAGGCCAATGGCGCTGGCGAATACCGGAGGGACATCAGCAGCGATGTTGATACTGATGTCAATGTTCTGGAATTTATTTATCTGTATATAGAGCATCCTCAGCGTCTTATCCAGGGCTTCCTTCAGGCCAACCAGCGTATACTGCCTATCTCCTTCCTGGCGGCTGTAGCTGCGGATCTCGTCAATAATCTGGTCCCCATCGCTGGCGTTGGTTATGATCACATTGATGATTTTCTCAAAAGAGGCTTTGGCCTGGGGGTTATTCTTAAGGGTATCCATGATCGGATCGTTGTCTAAAATCGTATCCCCTGCGGTCATGATGTTGTTCAAGACATTCCCCAGTTGATGCCCTGTAGATGAGGCGAGATTGCCGATTTCCACTATCCGCGAGGCATCCGCGAGCTCCTTTTCCCTGTCCCTTAATTTGACCGTAAACAGCGCGTTCAGTATGGCCAGCGACGCCTGCCCGGAAAGAGCCAATAATACCTCAATATCTGCTTCAGAATATGGCCTGCCCGATGCCTTTTCCCCCAAGACTAAAAAACCCAGCAGTTCCTTATCCAGAAAGCTCGGGATCACCAACCGCGCGTTAAGCTGCCGCATCTGCGCGATAACTTCGGGGTAGTTAATCCCATTATGCGCCGTAGGGTTATCTGCGGGATAGGTATTCTTTGGCTTTACTTCAGCGGCAAGCCGCTGTACGTCCTCCAAGAGAAACTCCTTACGATGGGTAGTGATAAAGCGAATAAGCGCGTTATCCTGCGGTAAATCTACCGCGGCTATGCCTTCTCTGCCTTTTAAAACGTGAGCGGCCTTCGCTATACAGGCATTTGCCTCTTCATCGCTCGATATATCGCCCCGCAGGAGATCTCCATCGTTTTCACTAAGCGGTAGATGATAAGCTTGAGGAGTTTTTCAAGGCCGATATCCCTCATCCTTGCCAAGGCAGACGCGAAGCGCTTGAGGATGCCGTATTTCCTGAAGTCTTCGGCCAAAAGGCGGGCCTCGACTTGACGGCGCAGACGGGTATAGATAAACGGGCCGAGGGTGGCTAAAAACAGCATTAACCATGTAGCGTATTTCCATAAACCATATTTATAGCCCAATAAGAATGGTAATCCCAAGACAAATGCATAGACAAAGATAAAAATACCTACACGAGTAAAGGCTAGATTGATATCGAGAAGACGATATTTAACAATAGCTATAGCTACCATAACTATGTATACTGTAACTAAACAATTACCGACTGGCGGGATAGGTATATTATATACCAGAAAAAAGTTTGTAATACCTCCCATGAATCCAATCAAGGTACCAATGAGAATATATTTAATTTGATTTGCTCTTACACCTGTTTCTGATTTAAACCCTTTAAACATTAAATAATGGCTATATAAAGTAAAACTTGCAAACATTGCTAAAAAAGGATGGTACATAGGACCAAAATCTTCAAAATACTCAAAAAAAAGTTTCTTGGATACCCCTGTAATAAATAGCGGAGTGAAATCAGAGAAAAGAAAAATAAAACTCGCAATATAACCTAACAAAATTAGTGATTTTTTCTTATCATAGATACATAAGAAAATACAAACAAAATGGAAAAAAGTCGTGGGAATAAAAATGGCTCCCGCCATAAGAGCCCTATGGAAGAATAAAGCAGATGCCTTATTCAGTATAGCAAATGCTAAGAAATGATTTATAGCCCAAAACCCAACAGCAAAGGAAAAAAAACTAAAACTTCTATTGAGTCTCGACCGTGGGTTTCTTGAAAGAATAAAGAAACAAAGACAAAGACTAGTCAAGGCATTTATTAAACTGCTTATAGTAAAATAATTTAAAAGCATTAATAAATTTCCCCTCTTAGATTAAGTAAGCACAAAATATGCCTGACCGGCAAAATCATATCTTTTCTCTTCAATCAAACTGTATCCTGCTTTTTTAAAGACACCTCTCCACTCTTCGACTGTTAAAAGCCCTTGCTCAGATAATGCATGGAATAAATGATGTTCAGCAATAGAAGATGGATGCTTCCTAAGCAAGGAAGGAGCAAACCTAGAAAGCTCACACACAATTAAATATTTATTGGGAAAACTTCTTTTTATTTTTTTTAATAAATCAATAACTATATCCTGGCCTCTTGACAAAAACTCGTGCAAAACAAACATGCTACTAATCACATCTATGTTTTCTGAGGTACTTTTTAGTTGCTCAATATCAAAGATATCCCCTGCTTTAACATGCACTCTGTGGTTTAAAGATTTTTCATTAATCAAGCCCTCTGCATAGCTAATAGCTTCTTTTGAAATATCAATACCATAGCCCGTCAAATTAGAGTCTTCACATATCTGTAACAAAAATTCTGCGCTTCCGCACCCAATATCTAGAATCGACTTAAAATTGCGCTTCCTAATTATATCCTTAACTATTGGAATAGGGATAAATTGACTGACCTCTGCAGTTGCCTTAGCGACATATTTATTGCGTCGAAAGACATCAACATTATACTTCTTATCATTTCTTAAAAGTGAGTCCAAATTCTCAAATAAGGGCGCATACGCATAAATAAAATCGAAAGTTCCTACACTAAATTTCAGCAAACTCTTGCCCTTTGCACCCAAGATGTAGTTTCTTTCTCTTTTGTTAAGGATCCGCAAAACAAAAAGATAATCACAAATAGCAGTCAGTATTTTATCGTTGATATTTCTATTCGCAGAAAATATATCCAAATTTACAGTCTTCTTTTTTGATAATTCATCAAAAAATCCAACATTAAATAAAGCACAAAGACAATAACTTGTCATAAAGTTTCGAGCATAAGTAAGCGTACTATCATGAAATTTCTTTATTTTTATAAGTTGTAATATGCCTGTCTTCTGGATCAAATCAAATATCTGCCTGAGATTCATTTCTTTTTGCTCCAAAGCAATAAAATAGCAGGAACCTGTTTCTTATATAAAAGATACTGTTCCCCAAATTTTCTAATTAATTCTGATTCTTCTGTTACTATTCTCTGCCATAATAAAGGCGCTTGAATTAAGAAAATAAAAATAATTGTCCTGAATGAATTGATGAACAACGCAATTCCGCAAAGCTCTAACATGACGCTTAAATAATAGGGATGCCGTATAAATTTATATGGCCCTTTAGTTATAAGGGCGCTTATATTTTCCGCATCTATATGGCTCATCCATTTTTGTCCGTTAATGCGAAATATTCTAACAGCTTGATATCGTAAAAGAATACCGGATGCAAGAGCAAAGACTCCTACTATTGAAATAATATAATTCAACGTTTTATGGGTCGTTAAAGAAAATTCAACCACAGAAGCGAAAAAGAGGACTATGTAGGTTAGAAATGGAATAAATGTTAGCCATACTAATCGCGTAGTTCTAATTGCATATGGAACCGTAAATGCAAATATAGATCTCTCAATAGCATAAAAACCTAAAAATAAATATATAGCTAAAAGCTGCTCAAAATTTATCTGCGTCATCTCAAAAAAATCTCCAGACTATGATTTTAATATACTCAGATAAAAATAATTATTACCCTCCGAAACATGCTCGAATTTTATTTCAGCCACATTACTGAGGCTCCTAGTTAAAGCCAGAATTTCCTCTTTAGTTCTATACAGCATAACCCACTCCCCAAGCATTTCATAATACGCTCTATGGCTACAAAATTCGGAAGAAGCGTTACAAATAATCAAAAAACTATCTTTGTTCAATAATAGATATAACTGTTTTATAAGCCTAGAAGCAACATGATCCTTTAAATAATCAAATATACCGCCGGCATATATTAAATCTTGATTCATTAACTCATTGGTCAACTTCCTATTCTTTAAGATATCAACCATATTGTAATTTAAGAAATTAATGCCTACAATCGACACTTTATTGCTATACTCAGATTTTATTTCGCTTCTAATATATTCGCTCGCCCTTCTGTCAGAGTCTAAACAATGAAACATTACTTTTTTTCTAATCTTGCCCTCTTTTAATAACTCCAATAACTCACGCGATGGGCCACTCCCCACACTTAGAATCCTAACGTTTTCTTTCTGATTTATTTTCTCTAAAATCTTTTTTTTAAAGAATTCTTTTCTAGTTATATTAGAACCTGAGAATGGTATGTTGCACGTATAGTTATTTATAAGTTTTTCGTAGGGAGAATCCCCCAAATAATTACCTTTATGATAGTCATATATATAATTCATTGTTACAAAATCTCCAGAATATCCTAAAGGCTTTTGACGTATATACCTGTTAATTTCTATTGGATCTATTAAAAGGGGATCAAGATTTTTTTGATAATAACGTTTATGCAATTTATACGCATCCTTATCAAAACCTTTAACTATTTCCCATGTCGTATGAAAATAAAAATCTAACCTCTTAAATATTCCCGTTTTCTCAGATTCAATAAAACTGACCTCATCCTTTTCACTTGGTCCTTTGGCATCAAAGTGGTTAAACTTGTTTTTTATTGATGTAAGATAATCTCTAAATTCCGCGGTTACTTTGACAAACCTCTCATCCAATAGTTTTGATCTTTCCAATACTCTTCCTAGAATATTTATATCTTTTTCTTTTAATCTTACGAAACAAGCTCCATAAGTAAATTTACCATCGCTGACCAAATGCTTATTCCAAATCACCTTAAACTCTGTATCTATCGATTCCTCCGGGGATAATTCAATTTTGGCTTGGGCTTTTGATAATAAGAGGGGTTTATCAAAAACAAGTCTTAATCCGGTCTCGCTTAAATCTACAGTCTTACCTAAAAATTCTGGCGTTATATGAATCGGAAATGTGGCATTAATCCGTGGAAACTGTCTGTTTTCTGTTGTAAGTTTACCCATTAAATTAACCCTCTCTATAACTCAAAAGCCGAAGGGGTATCCTCCGGCTCAGGCATTTATCTAAAGTCTTAAGTACTTTTTGCGTTTTAATCCGCTTCTCAACGCTACATTTGGCTCTATATTCATCCATAGAGTATATATTACCCACATCCTGCCTTTACGCCGCTGGTTAATCTTTTGGAATATAGTAATGCCCAAATCTGTGATAGGAATGATACCATTTTTTAGACAAAACCGCCTTATTTCCTTTTCTTCTCAGCCGGCTGCTTCTTACCTGAACCGTTAGAAACCTCTTTCTTCTTACCGCTTACTCTGTGTTTTCTCACAGGGCTTGCGCTGCTTTTTACAGGCTTTTTTGCTGCTGGCTTCTTTTTTAAAACCGCGGCTTTCTTTGGCTCTTTGCCTTCGGTTAGCTCTTTAATCTTCAGCTTAATATCTTCTGCCTTCATAAAGGCACTGCCTATTAAAAGGGCGTTCACATTAAGCTTTCTATAGGCTAAATATTCACGGTGGGTCTTTATTCCTGACTCCGAGATAATAACCTTGTCCTTTGGAATATGCGCAACTAAAGAAGCGGCTATTTTAGGATCTACTTCCAAGGTATGAAGGTTTCGGTTATTGATACCGATAATCTCCGCGCCCTCGGCTAAGGCGTAGCGCAATTCTTCTTCATTGCCTACTTCAACCAAACAATCTAATTCTAACCTTTTAGCTAAGGCGAGAAATTCAGAAAGTTTTCCGTCTTGCAGGATTTCAGCGATTAAAAGCACCGCGTCAGCGCCAAAAAATTTTGATTCATATAATTGATACGGTTCATAAATAAAATCTTTTCGTAAAATAGGGATATCAACAATCTTGCGGACCTGCTTAAGATAGGCAAGTTTTCCCTGGAAATACTTTTCTTCCGTAAGAACTGATACCGCGCTCGCTCCCGCGTTTTGATAGAGGCGGGATATCTGAATAGGATCAAAATGCTCCCGCAAGAGCCCCTCAGACGGCGATGCCTTTTTAATCTCAGCTATAATGTGTAATTTCCCGGGGGTACTTATTGCCTGTTTAAAGGGACGGTAGATGCGCGGCTCTTCTAACCTTATCCGTAATTCTTCTTCAGGATAAACCCGCTTTGCTTCTTTAATCACCCTTTGCTTTTCTAATAAAACTTCTTTTAAGAAATCGTTAGCCATCTTTTTACTTGTTTGTAATCTCTTTTAGCTCTTCTAACTTTCTTAATGCCCTACCGGAATCTATTGATTCTTTCGCGCGCTCAATTCCCTCTTTGATTGACCTTGCCTTATCTGCCACATAAATAGCGCACCCGGAATTAAAAAGCACAATATCCCTTTTGGCCCCCTTCTCTCCCTGCAAGATGCTTGCGGCAATCCGGGCGTTGTCCTCTGAGTTACCGCCTTCTAAATCCTTAAGGCGCGCCTTTTTAATTTTAAAATCACCGGGACTCATCGTATAACAACGCACCGTTCCTTTTTTAAGTTCGCAGACATGGGTTGAGGTAGTGGTAGTAATCTCATCAAGGCCGTCATCGCCGTGTACTACCATCGCGTGTTTTACCCCTACATTACCCAAAACCTTTGCTACGACTCGTAAAAGAGCAGGATCATATACTCCCAAGAGCTGATGTGTGGCAAACGCGGGATTTGTCAATGGGCCAAGAACATTAAAAATAGTGCGTATCCCCAATTCTTTGCGTACCGGGGCAACATTTTTCATTGCCGGATGTAACGTCTGGGCAAAAAGAAATCCTATGCCTATTTTCTTTAGGCATGCTTCAACCTTTTGTTCATCGATATTGATATTTACCCCTAAAGCCTCTAAAAGATCAGCGCTTCCCGAGCGGCTGGATATAGCGCGATTACCGTGTTTGGCAACCACTACCCCGCTTCCTGCCGCCACAAAGGCCGAGACAGTTGAAATATTAAAGGTGTGCATACGGTCTGCCCCTGTGCCGCAGGTATCGAGTATCACATCTTCATCAATGGTTATCTTCTTAACGAATTCCCTCATAGCAATAGCCGCGCCGGTAATTTCATCGACTGTTTCGCCTTTCATGCGTAAAGCCGTTAAGAATGCGGCTATCTGCGCGGGGCTTGTTTGGCCGCGCATTATCTCCTCTACCGCCTCTTTCATCTGATTCCGCGTGAGGTTCTTTCTTTCGACTAGTTGAGCAATTGCTTCCTTAATCATTTTCCACTCGCTTGGGAGAGTACAAAATACAGAGTACACCTGCCTGCCGGCAGGGAAACCAGATTATTGCCAAACAACGCTGTTTTGATTACTTTAATTAATTTTCAAAAAGTTCTTCAGGATATCTTTGCCCACCTTCGTCAAGATTGACTCAGGATGAAACTGAACCCCATACAAAGGGTACCTTGTGTGCTGTAAACCCATGACTTCATTTTCCTTGGTCCATGCGGTTATTTCAAGGGCATCAGGGAAGGTTTTCTTTTCTACCAGTAACGAATGATACCTCGTTGCCTCAAATGGATTAGGAATACCTTTAAAAATTCCTTTGGCGTTATGATAAATGCTGGATGTTTTCCCGTGCATAAGCCTTTTGGCCTGGATAATCTTTCCCCCATAGACTTCCCCGATACACTGATGGCCAAGACATACCCCTAAGATAGGAATCTTCCCGGAAAATTCACGAATGACCTCTTTCGATATCCCCGCGTCACTAGGCGTTCCGGGCCCGGGAGATATCACAATTCTTTTCGGTTTGAGCCTTTTAATCTGCGCAATAGAAATCTTATCATTGCGAAAGACCTTAAGGCTTTCACCCAACTCACCCAGATACTGGACTAAGTTATAGGTAAAGGAATCATAGTTATCAATCATTAAAATCATATTCTTTACAACCCCTCCCCTGCAAAAACGCCACGAATGGCCTTAACGGTTTTCGCAGCGAATGTCGATTTTAGCCAAAGCAGCTTTCGGATTTGAGGGAATCCCGATGTTCCGACGCTAGTCGGAACAATATCGGGACGGCGAGGATGTGTGAGCCCCGACGAGGCCGTCGGGGCGAGTTCCGCAGCCGCCGAAAATTCGAAAGATCTTTGGCGGCTCCGCCTACGGCGGAGCAAAATCGGCCTGAGCGAGAAAACCGTTGAGGTCATTCTTTCTCCCTCCAAATCCGAGCCCCTAACTTTTGAAATTTCAGCTCTAGGTTTTCATAGCCGCGGTCAAGATGGTAGATACGAGAAACCTCGCTGCGCCCTTTGGCTACAAGGCTGGCTAAAACAAGCGCTGCCGACGCGCGTAAATCTGAAGCCATTACCGGAGCTCCCGATAATGATTTCTTTCCTGAAATAATCGCGTGCGGGCCTTCACGCATAATATTGGCGCCCATACGATGAAGCTCCGCCACATGCATAAACCTGTCAGGATAAATCTTCTCGGTAATCACGCTGATACCCGGAGTAACGCTCATTAATGACATGACCTGAGCCTGCATATCGGTAGGAAATCCAGGATATGGCAAGGTGGTAAAATTAACCGGCTTTAAGGTCTTCCGCGGCTTTATTCTTAAGCCACCGTCGGCATCTTCAATCTTTACTCCTGATTCATTAAGTTTATCTAACAATGCTCCTAAATGTTCTTTAAAAGCTCCTTTAATGACACAATCGCCCTGAGTAATCGCCGCGGCCAAGACAAGTGTCCCTGCCTCAATACGATCAGGGATAACATGATAATCCGTTCCATGCAAATGCCTTACTCCTTCTATCTCAATGCAAGGGGTGCCGTGGCCTTTGATTTTAGCGCCCATTTTATTTAAAAAATTGGCCAAATCCACCACTTCCGGTTCACAAGCCGCGGATTCAATGACTGTCTTGCCTTTGGCCAATACTGCTGCCATCATCACATTATCAGTTGCCAGAACCGATGAGCCAAACCCCCCGCCCAAATACATAGACGCGCCCCGGAGTTCTTTTGCCTCAACTACGATATAACCGCCCTGCACCTCTACCTTAGCCCCCAGCGCCATAATACCTTTTAAATGTAAATCAACAGGCCTTAATCCGATAATGCATCCGCCGGGAAGCGATACTTTTGCCTTCCGTAACCGTCCTAAAAGAGGCCCAAGAACGCAAAATGACGCGCGCATGGTAGAAACTAATTTATAATCGGCAGTATGGCTCTTTAATGATTTTGCCTCAACCGTTACCTCCCCATTTGAAAATTCCGCCTGCGCCCCAAGAGAACGCAAAATCTTTATCATGGTATTCACATCCCTTAAATTAGGGACATTCTTGATGCGGCAGCGCTCATTAGTCAAAAGGCAGGCGGCTAAAAGCGGTAACACCGAATTTTTCGCGCCGCTGACTGTTACAGTACCTTTTAAACTTATTCCACCTTCAATCACTAATTTATCCATATCCTAAAACCATAACCCTTTCTATAGCGCTATAATCGTTTATCACTTCACTAAGGCGTAACGCGCTCTGGCTGGCAATAATCTTCTCAATACTTTTTCTTTGCCCAAAGCCTATTTCCAAAAAAAGCAGGCCGCCTTTTCTCAAAAATCGCGCGGACTCCGCAATCAGCCTACGATAAAAATCCAATCCATCACTGCCTCCATCCAAAGCAACACGTGGCTCAAAGCGTACCTCGGGTTGCAACTGCGCGATATCGTGAGAACACACATAAGGAGGATTTGATATGATTATATCATACCTTCCTAAGCGATTATTAGCATTATTTTCATTAAAAACAAAAAATAAATCACTCTGAATAAAATTTATTCTTTCATCCACGCAATTCTTAACGGCGTTTTCCTTGGCCAAAGCCAAGGCCTCAGGCGAAACATCAAGCGCGTCAATCCGAACCCTCGGTAAAGACTTAGCCACGCTCACCGCAATGCATCCAGAGCCAGTGCCAATATCCAATATTCGCCGTCTGTCGTCCGTCGTCCGTCGCCCGCCACACAGCTCTGGCGGGCGTCCGCCAACGTTTTGTGGCGGACGTCTGTCATCCTTCATCCTTCGGATAACAGCCTCCACCAACAATTCCGTTTCCGGGCGAGGAATAAGAACCCTTTTATCTACCTTAAACACCAGCCCAAAAAACTCCACTTCGCCCAAAATATACTGCAAAGGCATCCCTTGAGAGCGCAAAGATAGAGCCTCAAACAGCCTTTTCTCCTGCTCATTATTTAAAGTCCAATCTTCGCTATACAGCGCGCTTCTTGAGCAATGAAGTATTGAAGTAAGCAAAATCTCTTTTTCAGTCATATTTTAAAAGTCACCAGTTATTTGATTTGATGATGGTTGCCATTACGGGCCGGATAACGCAGAAATCAACGGCTGTGCCCTTGATAACGGACGGCTGGCGCAGTCCGCTGGAGTGAGTTGTTAGGGGATTAATTAAGATGAAGAATTTTATTCGCTTCTTCCATGGAAACGGTTTTATCACTTCTTCCTTTTGCTTTTGCCGCCCGCAAGGCCCTTAAATCTTCATAGTCATCTAGTATTTCTTGAACCTTTAGGAATTCACCATAGGGCAGGATAGCAAATTCTTTTCTTCCGTTTCTTTTTAGGATTTGTGCGTGGATAGTCATTGTAGAACCTCCTTAATCATAGGCTTCTTTTCTGTGCCGTATTCTATAAATAATAATTTTGTCACCTTCAGTTTCACCAACCCGTAGGCGGTATTCAGGTGTAAAATTTGTTAAGCGTTTAACATCACCCTGTAGGTTGTTTGATAGTGACTCAATCTTTGAAAAAATAATTTGTGCCATTTTCTTATCTATGTGCCGGGAATCTTTAATTGCCCGAGGTTTTAATTCTACCTTGTATTTCATATGACAATTTTATCATAGTATACGACTTATGGGAATAATTTTATTCTGGGTGTTTATATTGACATATTACTAAATAATTTACCGTAGAGCGACTCGTGATTACAAAATCTTTTCCAAGAACTAAGTCCAAGAACTAAGGGACGTTGTTAATTTGTCAATTTATCCTGCCCTTCCTTAAATTCTGCCCCTTTGGCGATATTATTACAGACGGCCTGATTGTACAAATTGCCAAAATATATCAATAAGTTTACAAGTTAACAACGTCCCCTCATTCTCTTATATTGTTTTATTCTGACCGCCGAAGCTCAGCCGCGTGCTGCGAGCGTAGCGAGTGGCACGTCGGCTGGAGCGCCTTGTTGGGCAAAGCTCACTCTGACCATTGCGGATTCCAGACAACCTCCCAGAGATGACCATCTGGGTCTTGGAAGTAACCCGAGTAGCCGCCCCAGAACGTCTCATGCGCGGCCTTGACGATGACAGCACCCGCTGCCCTTGCTTTTTCCATTACAGCATCAACTTCCGCTTTTGATGTGACGTTATGGCCGAGTGTCATTTCGGTGGGACTGGTTGAGCTTACTACAAGCCCAGTGTCATGCCCGATGCTCTTGCGAGGCCACAAAGCCAGACGTAAGCCGGGCTGAAGTTGAATGAACACAACAGCCCCATGCTCAAACTCTTTGCCAATGATGCCGTCCGTGGGAAAGCCCAAACCCTCACGATAGAAGCGAAGTGCCGCTTCAAGGTCGTTGACGCCGATAGTGATGACTGTGATATGTGGCTTCATGTGCTTTGCTTTTCCTTAGGCCCAACGTATGAAATTCGGCGGCGGCACGGAGTGCCGTCCGCTGCGATGCTTGGTTAGGTGGCTACGCACCCGCCCAATCCAAGAAGATGGAAATAATTTGCGTGAGTCTCGAAGGGTCGCCAGAACCATCAAACCGATCGTCTTTGATAAAGCAGTGTAACCAAGATTCTTTTGCAGGATGCCCACCAATGCCAATACCATCAGAAATTTCTAAGAATTTCTTTGATTCCAGACCGGTTCCCTTTAAATTAATCTTCAACCACCAGCCCGGATTGTCGCATGATTCCAGCGTTATACCTTGGTCATGTTCCCACCGACCATCGCAGCATGAAACGTACCAGTTCTTTAATCTTTCAAGTTCATTCATAGTGGCCACCTAACAGTGGAAATCTGCGGTGCCGGACGTAGTTTACCGACATCCGCTGGATTAAGTTGTTAGAATAATTCTTTGATTAAATCACTTTTATCTATTTTGAAATGGATAGCGATATCGCTTAAAATACTGCTTAATGTTCCGATTTTAAGGTATTTGTGCGCGGGGATAGTGATGTGGTGTTCGCCGTGCAGAGCAGTGGTAAGCCGTATATGACTGCCGGTTTGTCGCGTAATTGCGTAGTCGTATTTTTTGAGAAGTTTAGCGAGTTCTTCTCCGCTGATTTCCCTGGGAAGTTTCATATCGCCATTACTTCGTCTTTTACCATGTGGAGACGCGCGATATGAGGGATGGTCTTTTCGTCAAAGTGGCATTTTACCGCATCTTTGATATTTTCTTTTAGCTCGTCCAAAGTTTCACCTTCGGTATAGATAGAGCAACCTAGAGCCTTAGCGGTGTAGCCGCCTTCGTCTGAACTTTCAATGATAAATATAATTTCACTCATCGTTATTCACCTCTATTTAAGTATAGCATAGTTTTATTTATTTTTCTAATTTTATATTAGTTCTAACGTTTGAACTGAGTGACAGCCGCCCGCGGGGCGGCTGTTCGCTCCAGTGAATGGTTAGCTGCTCGATTTGAAAACCAATACATAAGCAAAGGATCCATCCTCTGGATCTGGAAACCGCTTCAAGTAAGCCATAGTCTCACTCCAATTGCGTAATGCGTAATCCAGCCAGAGCTCGTCTTCGCGTCTGTCGCTGTGCCAACTCGACGACTCATGCTCAAATCGACGCTCACGCTTTTGCAGCACATCCCCACCGAGAATGGCAACCGAACTACCGTCGAGTGCAGAGACAACCTGAAGTGCGTCGGCGCGAGTCCAAGCGACCTCACCCCACTCCAAAGGAATAGAGTTCGCTAACAGGCTCGCCGGAATCTCTTTTGGAAGCGTAGCAGCCATATAGCTAACAATTAATATACGAATTCGTTTTTTATAGTTTTCTGTACTACCATAAATGGGGACGCCCTTCAGGGCTAAGGGACGTTGTTAATTTGTCAATTTAACCTGCTCCCCCTCTAAATTCTTCCCCGTTGGCGATATTATTACAACAATAGGGGTCACCCATTGAGATACCCGTCAAGAGAAAAAACACTCCTCCTGATAAAAATAAGACGGCCCCTTAAAATTATTATTTTATAAAACC
>MHGF01000022.1 GCA_001805445.1 Omnitrophica WOR_2 bacterium GWF2_43_52 | reverse complement strand
TTTAATGGTTTTATAAAATAATAATTTTAAGGGGCCGTCTTATTTTTATCAGGAGGAGTGTTTTTTCTCTTGACGGGTATCTCAATGGGTGACCCCAGAAATTTAAGATGAAAATTTGGCTTAATGGGAAATTTGTAAAAGAGGAAGAAGCGAAGGTAAGTATTACTTCAGCCGGGTTTTTATACGGCCAGGGGGTTTTTGAAACGATGCGCGCTTATAACGAGCGGGTTTTTCGTTTAGACAGCCACCTTGAGCGCCTGTTTAAGGCCCTGCCTATCCTTAATTTGGAATTAGCCGCAGGATATGAGGTTTTGAAAAAGGCGGTTAAGCAGGCCTTGAAGGAAAATAACCTTAAGGATGCTTACTTACGGATAACGGCTTGGCAGGGGAAAGATAAGGCCGAGGCCGTGGTCTTTGCCAGAAACTATAATTTTTTAAATAAAGAAGATTACCGTAAAGGCTTTAAGGCGATAGTTTCCAGTTTTCGCCAGAATGAATTCTCCGTACTTTCCGGAATTAAGTCCGCGAACTATTTACCTTTGCTCCTGGCCTATCAGGAGGCAAAAAAGAAAAATGCCGATGAGGCCATACTTTTAAATACCCGGGGTTTTCTGGCTGAGGCCTCCCGGGCGAATATATTTTTAGTTAAAGATAATTGTTTATTGACCCCATCGTTAGACTGCGGATGCCTTCCCGGAATTACCCGGGATACAGTGTTAGGTTTGGCCGGTAAGGAAAAGATAAAGGTAATTGAAACCAAGCTTAAGCCGGAGGATATCCGGAAAGCCGACGAGGCGTTTCTTACCAATTCGCTTGTTGAAATTATGCCGTTGGTTTCCCTGGAGCACAAGCCTATCGCTAAGGGAATCCCCGGAAAGATTACCGAGCGCCTGTTACAGCGGTACCGGGCTCTGGTATAAAATTAGTTGCCAAAGGCAAGGCTTTCGCTATAGTATACGTAAATGATTAAGCATGTGTTCAGGATAAGCAGCGCAGTTATCCTTATTCTTATTGGTATCGTGGGATTGGTCTTACCGCTTGTTCCTGGAATGGTATTAATCTTTCTCGGGGTCGCGCTTATCTTGGACAGAAATCCTAAAATACTCTTTAAAGAACTGCTTGCAAAGGTAAAAGCAAAATATGGCAAAAAATAGTTTAAAACACTATTGGCGCGTATCCTGCGCGGGAATTTTTCTCATAGCGTTACTGACAGGTTGCACAGAACAGCCCGGCTCGCCGAAAGCATTAGCCCTGCACGCAGCTCTGTTATATAAAAAAGCAGTCAAGGGTTATGAGAAAATAGTAATGAAAAATCCGCGCAATGAAGGAGCTCGTCTAGCCTTAGCTAAGCTGTATGCAGAGCATGGCGACTATCAGAATGTTGTGAGTATGCTTAACGATGCCCAGGAGCCAAAGGCGAAGCAATTACTGGCGATATGCCTTTATAAATCAGGCGAGTATACCCGGGCACTCAGTATGTTTGATCGCTTAGGGAAAATAGATGACCCTGAGTATCTTTATTACTATGGACTGACCTGCCAACAGCATAATCTTTATGAACAGGCGCTGGCGCTTTTTAAACAAATTAAGAATACGCCCTACCTTGCCCTGGCCAAAGAGCGCCTTGCCTCTATTGAAAGGCAGAGCACTGAATATCTCAGCAGCCTGGAGCCTGAATTTAAAAATGCGATTATTGAGGCTACCAAGGAAAAATATCCTTTGGCGGGGGCGGCGGTTATCCTAGCCGATGAAACCTTGCGGCTTACGTTAGAAAATACCCTTATTTCGGAGGCGCGCTACATCATAAAAATTCTAAATGATCGGGGAAAAAATGATTTTTCCGAGATAGTCATTGGCTATGATTCAACCTATGAGACCGTCGAGGTAACCGATGCGAAAACCATTAAGCCAAACGGCGAAGCAGTATCGGTGGGAGAAAAAGATATCCGCGATGTTTCAAGGTATATGAATTTTCCTCTTTATTCGAATGCCAGAGCGCGGATTATCTCTATGCCGGAAATTACCGAAGGGGCAATTATAGAATATAAAGTCAGGTCTACTCAAAGCCAGCTTATTAACAAGAAAGATTTTACCACTGCGTATACGATACAGGAAAATGAACCTATTGTTTTTGGCAGATTTACCCTGCGTATCCCCGAGGAAAGGGAATTAAAAATAAAAATTCTTAATCCTCGCTATAATACGCTAAACTTTACTTTGGATCCCCGCCGTTCCAATGAGCGAGGAGAAAAGGCCTACGCCTGGGAATTCCGGGATATTCCGCAGATTGAGCTTGAACCGAATATGCCGCCGGTAAGTGAAATCACGCCCATACTCCTTATCTCTACTTTTACCTCATGGGATGAGATTTATCGCTGGTGGTGGGATTTAGCCAAAGACAGGATGAGCCTTGATTCCGCGATTATCGAAAAGGCCAATGAGCTTATCAAGGGAAAAAATACGCCTGAAGAAAAGATTCGGGCAATCTACAATTATTGTGTTCAGGAAATACGCTATGTGGGAATCGAATATGGCCAGGCCGGATACCAGCCGCATCAGGCCCAGGAAATATTCAAAAATAAATATGGGGATTGTAAAGATAAAGCGGTGCTTTTCGTGGCTATGCTTGAGGCAGCCGGTATCCCCGGGCATCTTGTGTTGATAGGGACCTATGGAACTCCCGTAACCAGCGAAGATTTCCCCGCCGTTAATTTTAATCATTGTATTGCCGCGGTTGAACTGGACAAGAAGCTTGTATTCCTTGATATTACGGCTGAAGTATGTTCTTTTGGCGACTTGCCTGCCGATGACCAGGAAAGAAAAGTCGTGGTATTTAAAAAAGATGGCTATACAATCGTCTCTACGCCGGTGATTCCTCCGGAGGGAAATTTTATCAACTATGTAACCAGGATAACCTTACAAGACGACGAAACCATAACCGCTTCGCGCCAAGTGCGCGGGTTAGGCGAATTTGACCAGATGCAGCGTTTTTGGTTGCGCTATACACCTGCCAATCTCATTGAGCAGGGTTTAAAAGAAAAAGTTCAGTCCATGGTTACATCGGGAAATTTACTTGCGTATGAGTATGAAAACGCGGATACGTTAGATAAACCTATAAAGCTTACCTATACCTTTGAAGGAAGAAACTTTCTTTCCCGGGCGGGCAATGCCAGGATACTTCCGCAGTTTGCCCAGCAGGATACGTCTTCTGTCGCCAAAGACAGCCGGCTTTACCCTTTAGAATTAGGTTCGCCGAGCCTTATGGAATCAGTTTTTGAAATGGTTTTACCCAAGACCATCAAGGTTAAATATTTACCGAAGACATTCACTATCAAGAATCAGTGGGGTGAATACGTTCTCATGTATAGCGTTAAAGGAAAAACACTGACCGTCACGCAAAGGCAGGTATCAAGCGTAAAGCAGATTCCCAAGGAAGAGTATTCCCAGTTTAAGAAATTTCTTGAAGATTTAGCAATACAGGCTGATGAGCATGTTATTTTGGAGAAGAAATAATGGGCCAGCAGAAAACTAAAACCGTAGATTTAGATTTTGAAATCAATTTTTTTGAAGGGTTGCTTAAGAAACGGCCTGCTTTTATTCCTGCCTTGGTTGCCTTGGCGGAGGTGTATACGAAAAAGGGCGATCTGAAAAAAGGATTGGAGTTGGATTTACGCTTAAGCGAGCTTCGCCACGATGACCCTGACGTACACTATAACTTAGCCTGTAGTTACTCGCTTTTAGGTTTAATTGATGATGCTTTCCGGGTGGTCAAAAAAGCGGTAACCTTAGGCTATGATGATTTCGCGTATCTACGTAAAGACCCTGATCTTGGGAATCTGCGAAAAGACAGCCGGTTCCAGAAGTTTCTTGAAGAGCTAAAAGGTAATCGGTAAGCATGGAGACTCATCCCGAGGCTAAACACTACCACCGTATAAAAAACAGGTTATTTATCATCAATCTGTTTCTCTCTCTGGCGGTTCTTATAACGATTATGCTAAGTGGTTTTTCCATCTGGCTCAAAACGCATCTTGCGGTAACTGTTCCTGCGGGCGTACTTCTTAACGGCGCGTATTTCATTGTCTTATCCGTAATTTTATATTGCGCTGGATTTCCCTTTGATTTCTACGAGGGTTTCATTGTAGAACACCGCTTTAAGCTTTCCAATCAGACGTTAAGCAATTACCTCCAGGATAACCTTAAAAAAGCCATTATTTCCCTTATTATTGGAGTGATTGTCATTGAGGGCTTATATCTTTTCTTGGAAAAATTTGCCCAGGCTTGGTGGATATTCGCGGCAGTCGGATGGTTTTGTTTGACCGTGATTCTGACAAAGATTACTCCGAGTGTCATTATTCCGTTATTTTATAAATATCTTCCGCTTGAAGACGAAGCTTTGAGGGAGAGAATCAAGGAGTTATTTATAAAAACAAAAACCCCCCTTAAAGACGTATCGATGATTAATTTCTCATCGAAAACAAAAAAACTCAATGCCGCGGTTGTTGGTTTCGGGAAAAATAGGAGGGTGATTCTTGCCGATACTCTTTTAGGCGAACTATCGCATGATGAAATAATAAGTATCGTTGCGCATGAATTAGGCCACTACAAAAATAAGGATACCGTCAAAATAATTATGTTTAGCGCTGTGGTTACCACGGTTTTATTTTTCTTAAGCGATATCGTCTTAAAAAGAAGCTTTTCATTTTTTGGCTATGAGGCAATCTTCGATATCGCCGGATTTCCGTTATTTGCCCTCATTATGCTCGTTTTAGGGTTTTTGGTGCTCCCTCTTCAAAACGGCTTCGTTCGGAGCCTGGAGGAAAAAGCAGACAGCTATAGTATTTGCCTAACCAAAACCCCAGATATTTTTATTTCGATGATGGAAAAGCTAAGCGCGAAAAATTTGGCAGATATGAATCCCAGTAAGTTTGTAGAAATTATGCTCTACGATCATCCGCCGATTGCACAGAGGATTCGCCTTGCCCAAGCCCTGAAAGAGAAACTATGAAACAGAACCGTTCAAACAAAGATAAAAGGGATTTTATCCGTTTAGACTCGGTATTTCCCGTCCAGTTTCAGTTTTGGAAAGAGGGTAAAGTTACCGGTTGTCTTGAACATCACGGTTTTACCGGTAATGTCAGTAAGGGCGGCCTATGCCTTGAAATGATAAGGGCGGATGACGATACGATAGCCATGCTTAAGGCCCATAAAGACATCAAGCTTCATTTAAAAATCCATATTCCCATACATTTGCCGGCAGTTGAGGCCACTGCCAAGGTAAGCTGGTTTAGAGAAGAGGAAAGCCAGGCAAGCCAGTATTTAGTAGGACTAAAGTATGAGCAGATAGACGCAAAAGATGTCAAACGGATTATGCGTTTTGCCTATAGTAAGACACTTGCCCCGCGCATGGTGATGGCGGCTGTGATTATTTTATTCTTTGCCTTTGCCGCGAGCACCTATAAAAATATACAGCTTTCCGCGGCCAGCAGGAAACTGATTGAAGAAATGGTAGGCATGGCCAAAGAAGCGCGTTTTAGCCGGGATGAACTTGGGCGTATCCAGCGAGAAAGGCTTAGCGTTGAAGAAAAGTTTGAGGAGGCAAATAAAAAGATCAAGCAGCAAGAAGAAGCAGTGCAGCAAAAAACAGAGGAATTGAAACTGGTGCAAAATGATAATCTCATAGAACTGAAGAGGCGGGAACGGGAAATCGAGGCATTAAAGGCAGTGTTAGTAACTCTTGAGCAAAGTAAGACAGGGCTTGAGGATAAGATAGGAGGCTTGTTGAAAGAGGAAGAGGGCGCGCTTGTAAAATTAGGAGAGATTAAGGAGAAAAAGGAAATCTTGGAAAAAGCGAATTTTGAGAAGATGTATCAATGGGTAAAGATTCATCAGAACCCGCGCACCGGTTTAATTGCCAGCTTTGAAGGAGACGGGGAATTAGGCGATATCGCGTTTACCTATGACCAGGCATTGGCTGTTATTGCTTTCAGTTACCGCAAGGAGTATGATTTGGCTGGTAAAATCCTTGATTTTTATTTAAGCCGGGCGCACAATAAAAACGGCTTCTACAACGGTTATTATGTTTCAAGCGGTGATGTTTCAGAATTTATCGTGCATAGCGGCCCGAATCTTTGGTTGGGTATTGCTGCCTTACAGTATACACAGTTATCCGGAGACAAAAAGTATCTTTCTATAGCGCGCGATATCGCTACCTGGATGCTGCGATTGCAAAAAGAAGATAAGGAAGGCGGGCTTCGCGGAGGCCCTGAAACCCCGTGGTATTCTACGGAACATAATCTCGATGGAGTTTCCTTCTTTACAATGTTTTATAAAATAACGCGAGAGTCAGCATACAGAAAAGCGTCAGAGTTCATTCTTTCATGGTTGCAAAAGCATGCCTATGATAGTCCCTCGGTTCCCGTCAAACGCGGAAGAGGCGATGCTACCATTGCAACCGATACCTATGCCTGGTCTATTGCCAGTATAGGCGCGCAGAAGCTTATTGCTATGGGCATGAAACCGGAGGAGATTATGAAATTTGCCGAGGATAACTGTGGGGTTAGCCTACAGTATACGCGGCCAAGCGGCGAAAATATTTTAGTGAAAGGCTTTGATTTTGCCAAACAGCAGCATATGGCACGGGGAGGAGTAATTTCCTGCGAGTGGACAGCGCAGATGATACTTTCGTATAAATTATTAAGCCGTTATTTTGCTTCCACAATGAATTTCTCGAAGGAAAAACTATATAAGGAAAAGGCAGAGGAATATCTGGAGGAGCTTACCAAGATGATTATTGCAAGTTCCTCGCGCACCGGCCAGGGCGAGGGATGCCTCCCTTATGCTTCAAGCGATTTTGAAGATACCGGCCACGGCTGGAGGACGCCCAAGGGTAAAAATACCGGCTCGCTTTCCGCGACCATTTACGCCCTTTTTGCCTACTACGGGTTTAATCCTCTGGAGTTGGAGTGAGCACAAAAAGCAACGTAGAGGATATTTACCAAAAACTCTTTCACCACTTTGGCCCCCAGCATTGGTGGCCGGGGGAGACGCAATGTGAGGTGATTGTGGGAGCAATTCTCACCCAGAATACTAACTGGCAGAATGTTTCTAAGGCCATAGATAACCTTAAAAAAGCCAAGGTGTTGACACCTGAAAAGCTTTATTCCCTGCCTCAAGAAAAATTAGCCAAGCTTATCCGGCCATCGGGGTATTTTAATATCAAAGCCAAAAGATTAAAAACTTTTCTTGATTTTTTATTTAAGCATTACCAAGGTAAATTAGAAAAGATGTTCAAGCGGCCTTTAGAGGAATTGAGGCAGGAGATTTTAAGCGTGAAAGGTATTGGCCCGGAGACAGCCGATTCCATACTGTTGTATGCCGGAGGGTTTCCTATATTTGTGGTAGACGCCTATACCAAAAGGATATTTTCCCGCAAGAAGTTGTTTGACGAGGATGCGGATTACCACAAGATGCAGGAAATATTTATGCAAAATCTGAAAAAAGAGGTAAAATTGTATAATGAATACCACGCGCTAATTGTGCGCTTAGGAAAAGACTTTTGTAAGAAAACTAACCCCCAATGCGAAGTATGCCCGATAAGAAAATAGCCGCAAGCCACTCCGCCGTAGGCGGATGCGCCTACGGCGTAAAGTTGCACGTCACCCTTCGGCTTGGTTCGACCGCAGTCACTACAAGCCGCTCAGGGCGGGCAGGTCAAAGAAGAAAAAACTGTAGTGTATGGTTTTTTCTTGTAACTGTGGTCAGTGGTCTATGGTCTGTGGACTGTACGGCATACGAGCCTCCCCGTTATGAAATCGATGCGCGTATTGATATTCAAACGCACACCATAGCCGCAAAACAAAAAGTAACTTTTACCAACGCTACGGATAAGCCTACAGATTCCCTCTATTTTCATATCTACCCTCACCGCAGATACACCAAAAAAGAGAAGAATTTTATCTTACGCTACGCGGCTTATTTTAAGGTGAATCCCTTCCCTGAAGGATTCCAATCGGGGGATTTCATTGTCAATGCCATTTCTTCGCAGGGTAAAAACCTTACATTCGCAATAGAAGGAGAAGACGATACGATACTGAAGGTTGATTTAGAGAAACAGATTTCTCCTGGCGAATCAATAACCGTTATTTTTGATTATAAAGTGGTTATTCCTCATGCCTACGGCAGGTTCGGCTGGCATAAGACTATTGTCAGCTTACTGCGTTGGTATCCCATGCTTTCGGTTTTTGATTCTGACGGCTGGCATAATTATCCATTTTATCCTTATCATCAGCCGTATTTCTCGGAGGCTGCCAATTATACGGTGAATCTCACGGTACCAAGAGAGCAGGAGGTTATTCATAGCGGAATTTTAAAAACCGAAAGCCAGAATAATGATGGGACAAAAACACTGTCCATAGAGTCTGAGCTGCCCTTACGTGATTTTGGCATGACCTTAAGCCCGGAGTATAGAAAAGAGTCTGTGGACTATAATGGCATAAAAATAAATTCATATTATCTGGGAAACGATACTTTTTATGCCCACAAAGCGCTTGAATCCGCAAAAGATTTAATGGAGTTTTATACTAAGAAATGTGCTCCGTATCCGTATACAGAGTTTAACATTGCCCCCGCCTATCTTGGGTATGGCGGCACGCAATCCTCAAATTTAATTCTCATTGATACGCGGGTGTATCGCCTGCCGAAGTTTTTGATTCGCTATTTTGATTTTCTCATTGCCCACGAAACCGGCCATCAATGGTTCTACAATATCGTTGGCTCGGATGAATTCAAGGAAATGGTTATTGATGAAGGGATGAATTCATATTTTATTTTACAGTATTTAGAGGATAAGTATGGTGATGATGCCAAGGTTATGGTGCTGCCAAGGTATTGTGATTGGCTTATTCCGAATTTCTCATTTACCCGAGCGCAATTGGACCGCTATAGTTTTGTGGCAAAGCATGGCTTGGACAGCCCGGTGTTGGGTGAACTTTCCAGTTTTCAGGAGCCAAGTTCTATATTTTCCATTACTTATGGCAAAGGCTCAAAGATTTGGGATATGCTTGAGTATGTGATAGGGCAAGACGCGTTCCAAAGAGTTAGGCAGAGATATTTTAGCGAATATAAATTTAAGAATATTTCAGTTGCAGATATCCGGAAATTGGCGCAGGAAGAAGCACACACGGATTTAGGCTGGTTTTTTGATGAATGGCTAAACCACGCTAAAAAATGCGATTACGCGATTAAGGATGTGCGTGACGGGAAGATACTTTTAGAAAACCGCGGTAGCCACGATATGGCCATGCCTTTAGAGCTTGAGGTTGAATTTGAAGATGGGAAGAAGCGGATGTATCAATGGGATGGCAGGGGGAAAGAAAAGGAAATTGTTGTTGATGCCTCCGCGCGCATAAGAGCGGTGAGGCTTGATCCGCGTAAAAGAGTCCTAGACTTAGACCGAGCCAATAATAATTGGAAACGCGCCGTAGCTATCAAACCAATTCCTTTATATTCTCCGCTATACGAAATCCCTGTCTTTTTAAGAGATGACGCTTATAGCGTAGTTTTAGGGCCGCAGATAGGCGGTTCGGAATTAGGGCTAAAATCGTCATTACAAAAACCGCAGGATAGTATTGCGTATGTTTCTAATACCTATAACTTTAATGAAGAAAGAGTCAAGAATACCGTTGGCTTTGAACAAAGGCATTTGGGAGGGAAGCTTTTGAAATGGGGTGTTGAGGCGTTTGATTATCACGATGGAGAAGGTGATGATGACCAGAGCGGCTTTAAAGTGTATTTACGAAAAGAGCTGTGGCCGGTGAGCTATGGGTTGCTGGATGAGAATGACCATGTCACGATGTATCTTTTAAGGGATAGAGACGCTAAAAGCGCTTTGTCTTCAGGAGGTTTAGAGGATATCCGTAATCTTTACTATCGAAAGGCAGATGAGGCGATTGTGGGGATAAATTTAAAATTAGGCAGATACGGCCCCTACCCTGACCCACTTACCGGCTGGAAATTTATTTCAACCTTAGAAAACGCGGGGCATTTCTTGGGAGGGGATACCTCATTTTGGCGTCTCAGCCCTGAGCTTACCCGCTATTTTAATTTTAATCCCCAGCAGATTATCGCGGCAAGGGTAAAATTCGGCTTTGGGTATCCATCGGATAAGGGTTTATTCCAATTGGGAGGGGAAAAAGGTTTACGCGGCTATGGATATAAAACTATAAACGGCTCGCAGGCGGCACTCCTTAACATAGAATGCCGACAGGATATTATAGATAACTTGGATATAAGAGTATTGGATAATATGATTTCTTTGGAGAAGATTCAAGGGGTAGGGTTTTTTGATATAGGAAAAAGCTGGTTTGCAAGTTTTGAAGGCCGAAGTTTTAAAAAGGATATAGGCGTGGGGTTACGGCTGCATTTTACCGTGGGCTCATTTTTAGAGCGTTTTATTCTGCGCCTTGACGCCGCCCAAGCAATAAACCAGCCAAAGTCTAAGCGTCATTATTGGGTAGGTTTTAGCCAAGCGTTTTAGAAAGGAGCAATAAAAGGAAGAAGCTATGAATATCCCGCCTCATAAGATGCTCTAAAATTCTCGTTTCGACAATTTTAGAGCATTCGGCGGGATCAATTCGCCCGCCACAAAGATTGGCGGGCTCACCCCGACTCATAGGACATGGTGAAATTCTCTATCGATAATTTCCCCATATTCGTCGGGGTCAATTCGCGCATTGACTTATGTTCGCTCATTTCATTCGCTCCATAAGTCAAGCGCTCATTGAGGAGGAAATATGATTGAACGAAGTGAGTATAATGGTAAGCCAATAATTGTCCTTAAGAGAAACGAAACTGATAAGTATCCGTTTTCATTCGGAGTAAGCAAGGCAAAGCTTATCATGGAAAATCTTGATGAGATAAAAAAGTTCGTCCAGGAAAACGAAGCAAAACAATGAAGCCCGCCAGAGCTGAAGCATGGGGTTACTTTTTGTTCTGCCTCTTTGGGGCGGAATCCCGACCGATTCTTTTCTGTCCCAACCGAAGCGTCGGGATAAGCAGTTGAGCTTTTTTAGGGTACATTATGCGCTACACAAAAGGAAGTATAGGCAGGGTATTCTTGCTTAAGTTTGAAGACGATGATATTATCATCAGAGAGCTTGAGGCATTAGCCAGAAAAGAACGTATTAAGGCGGCTACTTTTGTATTTTTGGGCGCGTTGAAAAAAGGGGACTTGGTTACCGGCCCTAAGAGGCCGGTTATTCCTCCGGAGCCTAATTGGGTGGCTTTTAAAGATGCCTGGGAAGCAATGGGTATTGGCACGCTTTTTACCAATAAAAAAGGCCCGCAGATTCACGTGCATACGGCAATGGGAAAAAAGAGTAAGACCTTAACCGGCTGTGTGCGCAAGGACTCCAAGGTATTTTTGGTGATTGAGGCAATTGTCTTTGAATTGAAAGGCATCAAAGCCACAAAGGACATTGATCCTAAGACAGGGTTGAACTTATTAAGGATCATCAGTTGAAAAAGGTGTCAGGCACCAAACAGCATTTTAGTGCCTGACACCAAAATGGCATTTGGTGCCAGACGTTAAGGGGATTATTGTGAAAGGTAAGATACATGAGCGGCTATAAAACAAAATCCATAGAAAGCCTTGAACAGAGAATTAAGGATATGGATGAGGGGTCATTGCGCCAGCATATCCTGCAAAATGCCAAGGATTTTAAAACTTCCTGGATAGAGCTTGGACGCGCCCTTTATACAGTATCGAGAGATAAATTGTATAAGGAATGGGGCTATAGCAGCCTTGACGCGTATACAACAAAAGAGATAGGGATACGTAAGCAAACCGCAATGAAACTCTTGAGGTCATACTACTTTTTAGAAAAGGAAGAGCCGGAGTATTTAAAAAACGATTATGCAGACTCAACCGATACGGCGCTTGTACCTAGTTATGAATCTATTGATGTCTTGCGCCAGGCGAAAAATAAGAAAGACTTGGATAAAAGCGATTACCAGCAAATAAAAAAAGAAATCTTTGAAAAAGGCAAAGACGCGCGTGAAGTAAAAAAAGACCTAACCGCGCTTATTAGGCAGCGAAAAGAATTAGATCCTGAAGAGGCGCATGCAGCCAAGAGGCTTTCGGTATTAAAAAGGTTTTTAGGGGGTCTTAAAGCGGTAAAGCGGGAGTTGGAAACCTCAAAGTTTGGTTCGAGCGCGCTGATTAAAGACGCGGAGAGTCTTATCAAAAAGATAGAGGCAGAAATTAATCTATGAAAAAGTATCTTTTAAACACGAATTCACACGAATCTTTTCTTGTTGAGCCGGCAGGTTTATCAAATTTACACGAATTAATTCGTGTAAATTCGGCTTTTTATTTGTGTTAATTTGTGTTTTCAGCAGTAGCTATGATAACGCATAAAAAGATAAAAGCCGGTAAAAAAAACATTGAGGCTATTGTAGTCAAGCTTCAGAGCAAAAATCTTATCTTGTTAAGAGGAACCTGCGGGTATGTGATGTGCGGCTATCTCAATATGAAGGCTGCAGAGAGGTTTAAGGATGTAGCAGTAAAAATCACCGGAATCTCCACTATTGAGGAGGCATTAAAAACTTCGGTTCATTCCTGCACCAGTTCCGCAAGAAAATCAGGCATCTATAAAGGCCAGCCGATAAGGGAAGTAGTAAAGATTATTGCTTAATTGGAGGCGGAGCTACTCTTTTGTTAAGGTGTAGCAAGTAAATCCGCAGGTCCCGCCATCCTTTATCATCGTCTTTTACCGGAATTCTTCGCTTCCATGGCAATTCTGTAAGACCGTGTTTGCAGGATGAGCAACGCAGATCATGCTGCTGGCCATAGGCGGATACGGCGCGACGCGATGTCCTGCAGTCTAGACAAACATACGTGCGATTAGACATTAGACTTTTTTAAAAATGATTTTTTAATAAATTCTCAGCAGTAACCTTTTTACTTCTTTTCTGACGCTATGTGAATTTTTCCTACACCCGCGGAATACGCGGCAGGAAGGATGCTCAGTGACCACACAATGGCCTGGCATATTTGCCGGTTCACCGATAAAAACGTATGTCCGGCCGCGCTTAAATAGGTATTTTATTTATTTCTGTTTTAAAATCTTTGAATGACTTTGCGATATTTATGATAAGGGGTTCGATTCTGAGGTAGTTAAGGTCTAAGGCATAGCCATGGGTGAAAAAATGCCGGAAGGCAAGATATTCTTTAAATTGGTCAGCAAGCTGTTCAGAAATTATATTTTCTTTTGTTGCGGCAAGTAATAGATTTTGGTGCCAGGATGCTCCAGCAGGAATTTTAAGATGCTTTGCCTGAAATACTTGCTTGAGTATGTTTTCAATCCCGTTATAAAAGTTATGGATTAAAGTAGCAACGCCAGCGAGTTCTAATTTTGACAATTCTGATAAGGATTTGCAGGGGAGAGAAGAAAGCGTTTTTTCGATGGCTTCATATTCAGCTTCAATACGCAATGTATAATCAGCCATAAAGCAACTTTCCTTCTTTCCGTATCAATTGAGTGAATTTGGACGTTTCCGACAGGTCTATGACATCTACAGGTTTTGAAAGTTTAAGCATAAGATCGCCATAGTATTTAAAGAAAACCTTAGGCTCAATGCCTTCAACTGCGATATCAATGTCACGGCTTTCGCGTGTATCATCTATGCTGGAGCCAAAAAGAAACACGCATTTGGCATGATATTTCCTTGATATATCCTCTATTATTTTTTTATCTATTTCTGCAAGCATAGCGATATTATAGCATTTTTTATTTTATTATCTATTACTTTCTAATCCCAATAAATTATTTACTTGCTTTTGTACTTTATATATAATGACATACAGCATATCTTGCCAGCGGCAAGATAAGGCGCTTTTAGATATGCAAGAAACTATACAAAGCGCTGTAGCTAAAGCAATGAGCAAAGTCAAGATAATAAAACGCGCGACCGCTCGCACCCTAAAGATTTAAGGAAATATTACCAGTGGTACCATCACTTTATATCCACATTCCCTTCTGCCGTAAAAAGTGCCTTTATTGCGATTTTTGCAGTGTTACTTATAATGAAAGTTTGGCTGCGGATTATGTTAATGTCCTCTGCAGCCAGATAAACGGCCTGCAGGAGTCTTTTTCTACCATTTATATTGGCGGTGGCACACCAACGGTGTTAGGGAATAATCTATTGGTTCAATTGCTCAAAAGCCTTAAGAAGCTTGTCTTCGCGGATACTGAATTTACTGTAGAAGCCAATCCCGAAAGCCTAAACGAAAAGGCGATAGATATATTGTTAAATACCGGCGTGAATCGCCTCAGTATAGGGGTTCAATCTTTTAATGACGATACGCTAAAAAAATTAGGCAGAATCCATAACGCTCAAACCGCGTATGAGGCAGTTACAAAAGCCTCCAAAAGAGGATTTAAAAATATAAGCATTGATTTAATGTTTGGAGCCTGGGATGAAACTATCGAAGATTGGGAAGAAGAGTTAAAGAAAGCAGTAAGCCTGCCGGTTCAGCATATTTCAACGTATAGCTTAACCTATGAAAAAAATACGCCTTTATGTATGCGGAAAGAAAAAGGGCAAATCCAGCCCTTAGAAAACGAAACTATTGCCGAGATGTATGAACACGCCATTGATTATTTAGAGGACAATGGTTTTAAGCACTATGAGATTTCTAACTTTGCAAAAGAAGGTTTTTCCTGCAGGCATAACCTGAATTATTGGGAAAATAGCCCATATAGAGGATTGGGCATTTCAGCGGTTTCATATAGCGAGGGAATAAGAAAAGAGAATATTACCGACACCCTCGAGTATATTAAGCGAGTTCGAAGCGGAGAAGATATTATTCAATTTCAAGAAAAGCTTTCTAACGACAGAAGAGCCAAAGAAACCGCCGCAGTAAAGATCAGAACAAAAAAGGGGATAGATTTTGCGTGGTTTAAAAAGAAGACGGGGTTTGATTTTCTAGTGCTTGAACATGAGCCCATAGCTAGTTTAAGGGAGAAGGAACTCATTGACTATACAAGAATTGACGGTACAATAAAAGGAGTTTCACTTACAAAAAAAGGATTTTTATTCTGCGATAGCGTTTCAAGTGAACTCTTATAAAAAAGGAGTTTTTTAAAAAATGATTTACCGTTTTATAGATACCAAGGGGATGTTTACGGTAAAAGACCCCCATAAATATAATCTTTATTTCCCCCTTGCCAATAAAGACGGGAGCCTTTTAAGCGCAATCAGCCCCCATTTGGCAGGCGATATCAAACGCGATAACGAACATTTTCTCACTGTGCCGGCAAGTATCGAGGATTTACGCAGTAATTTGCTTGCCCGCAGGGATTTCTTTATTAAGACGAATGCCGAAACAATCAGGCTGTCGTTTCCTTATGAAGATACCTTAGAGGCGGGGTTTTTATACCAGAAGCTTATCAAGAAAACAAAATCTTTAGAGATAGAGGTGCTTAATTTTATTCCTCATGATAGCGCCGTTGAAGTAATGCGAATACGCCTGAGGAATAGAAGCACTAAAGAAATAAAGATCACCCCTACGTCCTTTATTCCTCTGTATGGCCGCTCGGAAAAGAGCTTGCGAGACCACCGCCACGTAACTTCACTGCTAAACCGTGTATATTTGGAAAAATACGGTATTCTGCTTAAGCCGACGATGGTCTTTGACGAAAAAGGCCATAAAGCCAACGAGGTTATTTATTTTGTTTTAGGATTTGAGAATGACGCGGTTGCGCCCATAGGGCAATTCCCCACGTTGGACTTTTTTTACGGTGAAGGCGATTGCATTAATCCAGGCGCTATTGTAAAAGATAAACGGCCGGCGGTAAAAAAACTTCCGGAATTTGACGGCAAAGAAGCCTGCGCCGCCCTAAGGTTTAAGGAAAAGATTTTGAAAAAAAACGAAACAGTAACCTATTCCTTCATTATGGGAATAGAAGATAATGAGAAAAATATCAGGCAGGTATTTACAAAGTTTAACTCTCTATTAAAAATAGAAGATAGTTTTTCCGAAACCAAAAAATATTGGCAGGGATATCTTGCCAGTGTAGAGTTCGATTTTGGCAATAAGAATTTCAATAATTGGCTCCTCTGGGTAAAATTACAGCCTACTTTACGAAAACTTTTCGGTTGTTCTTTTCTGCCTCATTTTGATTACGGTAAAGGAGGCCGGGGCTGGCGCGACCTCTGGCAGGACGCGCTTACGCTTCTTTTAACCGAACCTGAAAGAGCCAAGAGTTTTATCCTGAATAATTTCAAAGGCGTGCGTATTGACGGCTCTAACGCCACCATTATTACCAAGGACGGAGAGTTTCTCTCGGATAGAAACCGTATCAGCCGGGTGTGGATGGACCACGGCATCTGGCCATATTTGACGCTGCGGTTATATCTGAATAAGACCGGAGATTTTGATATCCTTTTGGAAGAAGATGTGTATTTTCAAGACCATCAGTTAAGAAGGGCAAAAGAGATCAACCGTGATTTCGCGCACGAGAGCTATATCCTGCATACCAATGAGAAAAAAGCCTATAAGGGAAGTATCGTAGAACATATCTTAGTCCAGAATTTAGTACAGTTTTTTAATGTGGGCAGGCATAATATCATTCGCTTAGAGAATGCCGATTGGAATGACGGCCTGGATATGGCGCCTGACCATGGGGAAAGCGTGACCTTTAGTTTTATGTATGCCCATAACCTTAAGGATATCTGCGTATTTTTACATAAGCTTAAGGAAAAGGCCGAGACAATAACGATTGTAGAGGAATTGGCGCATCTTTTGGATGCCAAGGCCAACGCGGCTCAGTATGATGATTACGCGTATAAACATCATAGGTTAGATGAATATCTTACCAGTGTAAAAAATATAAGCGGACATAAAAAAGAGATAGCTATAGACGATGTGATTGATGATCTGGAGGCTAAGGCGGGGCATTTAAGCACGTGGTTAAGAGAAAAAGAGTGGCTTGAGGAAGGTTTTTTTAACGGATATTACGATAATCAGGGCAGGCGCGTAGAAGGAAAAACAGAAGGCGAGGCTGTCAGGATGCTGCTTCCTTCACAGGTGTTTGCCATAATGAGCGGCGTGGCTAGCCAAGAACAGGCACGAAAGGTATGGAGTTCCATAAAGAAATACCTTCAAGATAAGAAATTGGGAGGTTTCCGCCTGAATACTAATTTTAACGCGTATCATAACCTGGATTTAGGAAGGGCATTTGGCTTTTCTTATGGCGATAAAGAAAATGGCGCGTTCTTCAGCCATATGGTGATAATGCTGGCGAATGCTTTATATCAAAGAGGTTTAGTAAACGAAGGCTTTGAAGCCATCACTTCACTGTATGTCATGGCGACATCGAGCCATGGAAGAATGTATCCGGTTATCCCGGAGTATTTTAATAATGAAGGAAAAGGCATGTATCTTTATTTGACCGGCTCTGCCAGCTGGTATATTTATACGATATTAGAAGAGGTGTTGGGAATAAAGTTTTCGCTCGGGGCGATCCATTTAGAGCCAAAGCTTACCGCGGGGAATTTCTTTAATCACAGTATAAAAACTAAGTTTACGTGGAATGAGACTATCGTCTGGGTTAGCTATCAAGCGAAAACCAAAAAGAAGGTGTATCGTATCAAAGAGGTGTTTTTAGAAGGCAAACGGATTCCTCTTCAGGCGGGAGCTTGGAGCATTAAAAAAGACGCATTGCCTAAAGGCGAAGCGCATCTTGTGGTAGAGCTTGGTTAACCCCTTTTTTCTATCTCAGTTAAAAGTCTTTGAAAGATGAAGTGATGAAAAGGCAGGCACGCATACCAATATATTTTTCCCCACAGAGTTTGTGTATTGTAGTATGCAATGACCAGAAGCCTTCTCTTTGCGCCTTCTTCTTTAATCGTAAACTCAAGCCATGCCCGGCCCGGTATTTTCATTTCGGCGCGTAAGAGCAGTCGCTTGTTTTCCTGGATGTCTTCTACCCGAAAGAAATCAACAACATCATTTATCTTTAGATGGGAGTAGCTTTTTCTGCCTCTAATGCTCCCCACGCCTAAAAGGATCCTGTCGATAGTGCCTCGTAAACGCCAAAGCCAATTATAGTAAAACCATCCCCTTCTTCCGCCGATCCTGCAGAAAGAACGGAAGAGTTTATCCGCCTCTTTTTCCGTAAGAAGAGAGTAGCATACTCTATAGGTTAGCGGATTTTTAACTTCGTACAGTTTTAAGGCAAATTCATAATAGGGATGATAGGCATCAGACCAGCGGGTTGAGACCCTATCCTGCTCTTCTCGGGAGAGGGCGCGCACGATTTGTTCTCTATAGGAAAGAGGCTCAAAGGGTAAATAATCCTTAATGGAATTATCATAACAGATAACCTCATTTTTCAGCCCTTCCATCAGGCAGCGGCTGATCGAATGAGGCACGGGGGTAAGTAAACTGGCGAAATAGGCGTACCATTTGAGAGGGATAAAAGGGAAATCAAAGAAAAGCGTATTTTTTTGAAGGAGATGAGCAAAGGTTTTAAGCATTGCCTCATAGGTAAGGATATCTTTTCCTCCGATATCAAATGATGTGCCTTTTGTTTGAGAGGTTTCTAAGGCGCCGACAAGATACTTGATGACATCACGTACGCCGATAGGCTGGCATTTATTTTTTGCCCAGGCGGGAATTATGATGATGGGGAGTTTCCTTACCAGATCCTGAATAATTTCATATGAGGCGCTCCCTGAACCGATGATAACCGCGGCCCTGAGGATTGTTACCGGTACGCTGCCTTTGGTGAGCTCTTCGGCAACTTCCATGCGGCTGCGTAAATGCGAAGAAAGGTCGCTGCGTACATCCCCAAGGCCGCCTAAGTAAATGATTCGCTGTACGCCTTCTTTGTGAGCCGCATCCCGGAAATTACGGGCGCTTTGTATATCCGCTTTTTTAAACTCTTTTGGGCCAAGGTGCAGGGAATGGATTAAGTAATACGCGGTATGAATACCGGAAAGCGCGGTACGGATATCTTCTTGACGCAAGGCATCCGCTTTTACAACTTCGGCATCAGGCCAGAGTGTTTTATAGATTGATGGTTCGCCGCGAACAATAGCTCTTACCTGATACCCTCGGTGCAAAAGTTCCGGCACCAGCCTGCCTCCAATATAGCCGGAGGCACCGCTGACCAAGATCTTTCCTACACTACGAAGCGGTTTTGAAGGTAAATCATAGCAAAAGAAATCGCTATCTTCTATGGGGTCTTCTGTTTGCATATCATACGAGAGCTATGTTTTGCCATTATTGACGCGGGATAACGCAATCACCTTATCTCTAAGCCCAAACGTAATAGCCTCATAGTCATCGTGTGGTTCGTATGGTAAGCCCGCGTTTTTTAATTCTTCTTTGGTGCAGGGGGCCCCGAAGATAACTTTTAGAGGATATGGCCTTGGCAGGTTTTTCCCCCGGCTCCAGGCCTGGTGAGAACCCTGAATATAGCAAGGGACAACGGTGCAGTTTGTTTCCTGGATCAGGATGCCCACGCCTTTCTTAAAGTCTTTGACCGTTTCATCAATAGAGCGTACGCCTTCAGGGAAGATGCAGAGTGATTTGTTATTCCGTAAGACATAGCTGGCTGCCTGCATGGCATCGGTAAGATTTATCGCTGGGTCAATCGCGATGAGCCGGGCAAACTTTACAGCCCAACGGACTATGGGATGTTGGAAATAGCCGCTATAACCCAAGAAGAAAAGATTAAGTTTATGGCGTACTCCGACGCTCGCGGCGATAGCAAAGCCGTCTAAGAAGCTTGCGTGGTTAGGACAGATGATGAAAGGTTTATTTTTGGGCAGATAGTTTCTGCCTTCTACTTTAAGAAGCCAGAATATTCGCAGGAATAAAAGCAGGGCGTTAAGGATAAAAAAGGTAAGAAGGGTGTCTATTCTTTTTGGGAAAAGGTCGATCTTATCTATAATTTCCTGTTTGGGTGTTGGTTGCATTATCTGGCTCCACGTAGGCTGGCCAATGGCTGAGGAAGTTTTTCCATCACCTTGCGCTAAGTGTTGGCTTATTTTGGCAATGAGCTCTTGTACTGTAAAAACTTCAGCTACGTCTGTTTCCGATAAGCTGACGGCAAACATTTTCTCTAAACCTATAGCCAGAGCTACGCGGTTAAGGGAGTCAATGCCTAAATCCAATTCTAAATGGTCGTTTATGCCAACCTTCATTTTTAGTTCCCGCGAAAGGAAATCAATAATCTGGCTTTCAAGCGGTGTTAGGAGGGTAATGGTTTCTTTTGGTTTTAGGCTCTCCGCGGGTTCTTTCGCGGCTGCGTGTAGGTAGCCGGCTTTTATTTCGTAGCGTTTTAGCTTTCCTAAACGGGTTTTAGATAATTCCTCTTTGGCAATAGTAAAACCCATAATCCGTTTATAGGAGGGGAGTTCCTTGGAAAGATTCTCCAAAAGCCAGCGCACCTTGCCTTGGATATTTACTTCTTTCGTTTTGCGGAAATAATCGGTATTCGGTACGACTATCGCATGGAGTGAAGAAAGGCCGTTGGTTACTGTTTCTAAGACGCAGATTTCCTTTATATAAGGGCTTTTGAGATAGTGTGTCTCGATTTCTTCTGGGTAAATATTTTTTCCGCTTGAGAGCACGATGACTTCTTTTGAGCGCCCCGTAAGAAAGAGGTAGCCGTTATGGTCACGATAGCCTAAATCCCCGGAATAAAACCAGCCGTCTTTAAGCACCTCGTCGGTTTCTTTCGGTTTCTTATAATAGCCTTTCATGACATTAGGCCCTTTGATTAAAACCTCGCCAATATGTTCGGCGTTAGGATTATTGATTTTTATTTCTACCCCGGGGACAGGAATGCCTACGGAGCCGAATTTAATGCGCCTCGGGGGGTTAAAAGTAACAACAGGCGAAGTTTCGGTCAGGCCATAGCCTTCTAAGAGAGTAAAGCCGAGTAAGCTAAGTTCGGAGGCTACGGTAGGGTCAAGGCGCGCGCCGCCGGAGAGAAAAAAACGCAAGGCTTGTCCGAATTTTTCATGCGCTTTCCTAAGAAGCAGTTTATTGACATTCAGATGAAAAAGTTTTCGGGGGATAGCGGTAACGGTTAAAATACCAAGGAGAAAGCGCGCGTTTTTAATCTTTTCAAAGATTGCCTTATGGAGTAAATGATATAACTGCGGGACACCTACTAAAATAGTGGCTTTCGTTTCCTGGAGGCACTGTAATAAGTCCTCTGATTTTAGGCTGTTTAAGAACGTTATCTTTGCTCCGAGAAGCAGAGGAAGAATAATGGTAACCATGAAGGGATAGGAGTGATGCAGGGGTAAAAGCGAGACAACGGTGTCTTTGGCAATTATTATGTTTAGGTGCGAGATGCTATCAAAGTTTGAACAAAAATTTTTATGGGTAAGCATAACCCCTTTAGGTGAAGCGGTGGTGCCGGAGGTATAGAGCAGCGAGGCGATGAAATCCGCTTTATCCTCAGTATTGATGTGCGCCGCGGGCTTTGCTTGAGTGATTTCTGAGAAAGGAGCAAGCGCGGCTTTTCTAAAACTCAGGATATTTTTAAGAAATTCTTTTAAAGGCAAATAAAGTTCGTTAGTGGTAAAAAGTATCTTTGCCTGCGAGTCTCGCAGGATATTATTGACTTCATAAGGGGTGAGTTTGGGGTCTATAGGTACAGCGGTTGCCCCGAGTGCCAAAATACCAAAGTATACAGCAGGCCAGAAAGGGGTGTTTTCTAAAAGGAGTGCCACGCGGTCATGTTTGGTGATGCCTTCATGGCTTAGAAAGGAAGCCGTTTTTAGAGAGATCTCATAGAGCTGGCCATAGGTATAGGTAATGTAGGCGTTATCTTCTTTTATCTGGCAGGCAACAATGTCAGCGTGGCGCTTGGCGGATTGGGCGAATCGTTCAAATAAGTCATATCTCATAGACAGATTATAACGCAAATTTTGATAGCAGGCAAAGGGAAAAAGAGTATAATACGTTAGAAAGCGTATAGCGTTTAGCGGGTAGCGCATAGAAAAATATGAAATAAAAAGGTAGAAAAATACTATGGATGAGAAACGTTGTGGAATGGTGTCGATTGTGGGTAGGACAAATACCGGTAAGTCTACTCTTTTGAATTATATTTTAAAGCAAAAGGTGGCCATTGTTTCCTGTGTCCCTCAGACAACCCGTAATATCGTACGGGGTATTTTAAACGAAAAACGCGGACAAATTATCTTTATGGATACCCCGGGGATACATAAACCCAGGCACCGCTTGGGAAAATATATGAATAGTATGGCAGAGGATTCCGCGCGGGGAGCCGATGCCATTGTGCATCTGGTAGATTCCTCGGAAAGGGTTGGCGAAGAAGAAAGATTAGTGGTGCGCGAGCTCTGTCGGTACAAGCCTCCTGTCGTGGTTGCGTTCAATAAGATAGATTTAGGCGGTAAGTTTATTCCTGAATACATCAGGCTTTGGGAAGAGTGTAAAGGTAGGCCTATTACCGAGCTCGCGGGCACCTTAACGATTGTCCCTGTCTCAGCCTTAACGGGGACGAACATAGACCAACTTTTAGAGGTACTCTTTTCGTATTTACCCGAAGGGCCGCTGCTTTATCCTGAAGATATAATTTCAGATTTTCCCGAGCGGCTTCTTTTTGCTGATATTGTCCGTGAGAAGCTTTTTAGCTGTATGCGTCAGGAGGTGCCGCATTCAATCGCGGTATTAGTGGAAGATGTGGTGGAGCGCTCGGACAAATTAACCTATATCAGGGCAGTTATTTTTGTGGAGAGAGACTCGCAAAAGGGAATTGTTATTGGAGATAAGGGAAAAACCTTAAAGGACACCGGAAGCCTCGCCCGCCAGGATATGGAAAAGCAATTAGAAAAAAAGGTGTATTTAGAGCTTACTGTTAAAGTAAAAGAAAACTGGAAGCAGGATGAGCAACTCCTTAGGCAGATGGGGATTATCATGTAAGGAGTAGAATGATTGTTACGTGTACCGTGCGCCGTTTACCGTGTACCGATACGGTAAACGGTACACCGTTAACGGTAAACGAAACATTATTTTTTATGGGTGATATATGGACATTTTAGACATCATCAGGAAAAGGCGGTCTATCAGAGAGTATAAAAAGGATATGCCTAAGGATACAGAGATTGAGAAAATATTAGAATCCGGCAGGTGGGCGCCATCGGGATTGAATAATCAGCCTTGGCGGTTTCTCGTTATTAAAGAAAAGGGCAAAAAAGACGGCTTAGGTAAATTTACTAAACCTGAATACGCTGATACTATAAGAAATGCCCCTGTCGTTTTAATCGTGTGTATGGATAACGCAGATAGTTACAACCGTGATAAAGATTTGATGGCAATAGGCGCCTGTATTGAAAATATATTGCTTACTGCCCATACTACGGGGATAGCAACCTGCTGGATGGGAGAGATTATTAACCAAAAAGAAAAGCTCGCGAAATACTTAAAGTTTGATGAGGATTTAGAGATTATGGCAGTGATAGCTCTTGGGTATTCTGATGAAGATATTGCCGAAGGCTGCCGAAAACCGCTTAGTGGTTTGATGATAGAATAAGCCATTTACGCCGCTCAAGGTGTAAGATTAAAGATGAAGGATTTAACCCGCGTTACTGTAGCGCAAATGCGGCAGATGGAAGAGGCCGCGGTTAAAAACGGGATTTCCGTGGCTACGTTAATGGAGAATGCCGGTAAGGCAGTTGCTGAAGAAGCACTCTCTATGGCAGGCAAGGGAAGCATTGTCGTCTTTGCCGGCTATGGCAATAATGGCGGCGATGGCCTGGTGACAGCGAGATATCTTTTGAAAAGCGGTTATCAGGTTAAGGTTTTTTTAGTGGGAAAGCCTAAACAGATGAGCGCGCATACTCAAGCCAATTATCAGGCTCTTAGAGCGTTAGCGCGTATGCCAGAAACTATTACTACTTTAGAAGATATAGAAACAATTTTTGATACTCTGGTTCAACCCGATTTAATTATTGACGCTATCTTTGGCATTGGCATAAAAGGAGTTTTGGAAGATTTTTATCTAAGGCTGTTTGAGAAGATTAATGCTCAAGATGTGCCGATACTGGCAGTAGATATCCCCAGTGGTTTGGATGCGGATAGCGGAGAGCCCTTAGGTGCCGCGATAAAGGCAGCAAAAACGCTAGCCTTCGGCTATCTAAAAGCAGGATTTAAAAATCCAAAGGCAGGCCGCTATATGGGTGAGGTCGTGATAGCAGCTATAGGGTTTCCCAAAGACGCCTGAGGACGAGGTTAATAGTTAAGCGTGAAAAAGATTGTTTTAGGAGGAGAAAAACATGCTTAATAACAAGCCCAAGAAAATATTGCTCGTTGATGATGAGAAAGACGTCTTGGTGTATTTAGGGAATATTTTACGGCGGGCCCATTTTGATGTCGTTACCGCAGAAAGCGGCCAGGAAGCTATTGAGGCAGCCAGGAAATCTTCCCCTGATCTGATTATCCTTGATATTCTTATCCCGGATATCAGCGGTACAGGGGTTGCTACAATCCTTTCGGAAGGCGAGTCCACAAAGCACATCCCTATTATCTTCTTAACGGGAATGATTAATAAGCAGGAAGAAGCGTTAACGAAGAAACAGGGAGCTGGCAGCGTTGCCGGAAGCCATAGAGTATTGGCAAAGCCGGTAAATAAAAAAGAATTGTTGGCAGCGATTGATAAAATTCTTTTTCCTGAACGGGAACATTCCTGAAGAGAAAAAGAGAAACGTAAGAAACGTTTTTTGTCTTTCCCTTTTGCTTGCAATATCGGTAGATTGTATTACACTATTTATATATGGATATCCGTATTTATTACGAAGATACAGATTGCGGCGGAGTGGTGTATTATGCTAATTATTTACGGTATTTCGAGCGCGCGCGCACTGAATACTTAGAGGCAAGGAATATTTATGTCAAAGAATGTATTTCTAAAGGCTTCTTTTTTGTGGTAGCGCATCAGGATATTGACTACAAAGCTCCCGCGTTTTACGCGGATGTACTGACTATAGAGACAAGGATTGCAAAAATATCCTCGGCCAGCCTTGTTTTTGATTATGTAGTAAAAAATAAAAAAACCACCCAGACTATTGCTACCGCAAGCACAATTTTAGTTTGCGTCAGTAAAGATATTCAGCCGATAAAAATTCCGCAAGAAGTCAGAGAAAAATTGCTTTCGTAAAGGTATGCCGCGAGTTTTTCCCGTGCCGGTTGTACCAGCAGCAATTGCTTGACGCGCGGACATTACAATGATCCATAAAAAAAGATTACTTGCCTTAACTCAAAAACTTGTTCAGATTAATTCGGAAAATCCTCCGGGGAATGAGGCTGAGATTGCGGCATTTGTTCGAGGCTATCTGAAGAGCTTTGGGGTATCAAGCAAGCTCTATGAATTTGCCCAAAACCGGACGAATGTCGTGGCTTTGATAAAAGCCCACGCTTCTTCCGCCAAGACAATCCTGATAAGCCCTCACTTAGATACTGTGCCCGTAGGGTTAGGGTGGAAATTCCCGCCTTTTGCAGGGCGTATTAAAAATGGTAAAATCTACGGCCGGGGCGTAACGGATTGTAAGTGTAATCTCGCCGTCGCAATGGAGGTTTTGCAGAGCTTAAGCGAAGAAAAAGCATTACTCAATAACACTATTCTGTTTGCGGCAACCGCGGATGAAGAGGCAGGCTCGAATTTAGGGCTGATTCCTTTGCTTAAAAAGAATATTATAAGGGCCGATTACGCGCTTATTTTAGACGCGGATGAATTTGATATTGTGGTTGTCCAGAAAGGGTTGCTTCATTTCAAGATTTCGGTATTTGGAAAAAAAGCCCACGGCGCGTATCCTTGGAGAGGAATCAACGCGATTACCATCGCTAATGATATTATTCAGGATTTACGAAAGGTAACCTTTCGTTTTACAAGGCATCCTCTTTTACATCCGCCAACGCTGAATATAGGCACTATTCACGGTGGAGATAAGGTGAATATGGTGGCAGACTGGTGTGACATTGAAGTAGATGTGCGGTATTTGCCGGGAATGTCCGCGCAGAAGCTTTTGGCCGTTTTTAAAAAGCTTATAGCCAGAAGAGCAAAAAACTTCAAATTGCAGATTGATGGCATACAGAATCCCTACGAAATTGATAGCCAGTCGCCTTTGGTAAAGGCGTTGCTAAAAACATGGCACACCTACAAGCCGCGTGCTGCGCTGAAAGGTTCAGAAGGAGCAACCGTCATCACCTTTTTTAAAGAAAAGAATATTCCCGCGGTTGCCACCGGATTCGGCTCGTATGGATGCGCTCACGCTAACGATGAGTACGCGCGTGTGGATAATCTCTATCTTGGGGCAAAGGCGCTTGAGGAATTTTTAAGAAAGGGGCTTTAACCCAAATTGTGCATTAGATAATGGCGAATATGGCTAATCTCTTGGGCTATAAGAAGTTACAAAAGTACTCACCGTATTTTTAAATACGCTTCGTATTTTTGTAACTCTTCTATCTCCAAGATCTTAGCTATCTTCATCCATTTCTAATGCACGATTCGGGTTTAACCATGGCAGAAACGATACTCAAAGAAACGCTGGTGACAAAGAGCCACTGGCAATCCTGATAAATCTACGTTAACGGACATTTTTACTCCGAAGAGCGTCGGAACCATACAGAAAAGAAGCCCCGTGATTTATCACGGGGAATCTTCACTTTAAAGGAGAATTGTAGAACAATGAAAATATATCTTTCACTAACGAAAAAACCGCGATTGAAAAAAACCATTATGATATGTGTGTGGCCCGGGATGGGTGAGGTTGCTTTTAAGCTTGGGGTTTACTTAAGGGATAAATTGAAGATGGAGGAATTCGCGAGCCTTGAGGCTCCGGAGTTATTTCCCCCTACCGGTATCTGGATTCAGAATACTATAATTCAGCTTCCGAAGTCAGGGGCGGGAAAATTTTATTTTTATAAGAATAAGAACGCCGCCAACGATATCATTCTTTTTATTAGCGATGCCCAGCCGCTTTTAGAGCATGCCTATGATTATTGCAAGAGAATCTTGTCCTTAGGCAAGGAATTGGGGGTAAAAAGAATACTTACCTTCGCGGCAATGCCGCAGGCAATAGATCATGCAACAACGCCTGAGGTATGGTTCTCGGTAACACACAAAAAAATAATTGAGGAATTAGAAGCCCTTAAGATTGGCCTTAAGCTGCTTGCCGCGGGCCAGGTCAGCGGCCTTAATGGTTTGTTGCTGGGTATTGCCAAGGAGTCGGGATTTGAAGGGATATGCCTCTTAGGTGAAATCCCTCTTTTTACCATCCAGATAGAAAATCCAAAATCTTCGCTTTCTTTGCTTACGAAGCTAACGCAGATACTGAAAATTAATGTTGATACAAGCGCTTTGGCTGAGCAAGCAAAGGTGGTGGAGCAGGAGATAGAAAAGCTGATTGAATTTATTCAAAATCCTGAAACGCAGCATGGAGCTCCGGGCCCGATAGGAGAGGAAGAGATTGAGAAGATTAAAAAATCACTCAGCCTTCAAACGAAACTGCCTAAATCCGCGATGGAAAAAATAGAAAAACTCTTTCAGGAAGTAAAACAAAATATCGCCAAGGCCTCCGAACTTAAAAAAGAACTTGATCAATGGAATGTCTATAAGGAATACGAAGACATGTTTTTAGACCTCTTTAAGAAACCAAAAGACAAAGAGGAAAGAACGCATAATTAACGAATGTTTTCTTCGGCGTCGGCAGGGAGATAATCTTTAAGAATGGTTACGTTGAGTATTATCGCTATCCTCCTTTTTGTTTTAGGAATAACGCTCTTGGTTGTATCCCGGAAAATCAAGGTAAAGCTATTGGCTGTGGCACTCCTTGGGTTAAGTGCAGGGAGTACTGTTTTTTGCCTTACCCTCAATAGCTATACCGCCTTTACCAGCGAGCAATTGGCTGCGACGGTTAAGGTTGAAAAGAAACATGGGCAGCTCTACGATATGGTAGTAACGCTGCGACAAGCAAAAAAGGGCAGCCTCCAGGGCGAGGAAACGTACTTGTTAAAGGGCAATCAATGGATGGTTGATGGAGATATCCTGAAATGGAAACCCGCGCTGAATGTCATGGGGCTTAAGACACTGTATAAAATTACTCGTGTTTCAGGGCGCTCTGTTTATGCCCAGCAGCAGGTGCAGGCCGGCCAGACAATGTATACGGTTAACGGAGGCACGGATTGGTTCTGGCTTTTTTTACATAAGTATCAGCAATTCTTCCCTTTCGTTGAAGCGGTCTATGGAAACGGGGCGTACGCCTTTGGCGAGAATAAAACCTTTGGCGTTTATGTGACGACCTCAGGGTTTATTATTAAAGAATATCGTGAACAATAAAAAAACTGCTATAAAAGCAATTATTTTTGATTTAGGCAACGTCCTTATCGGCTTTGACCATCGTATCGCCGTTAAAAAAATCGTTAAGCATACGGACATGACCGTGCGGGAGATTTATGATTTATTCTTTGACTCTAAGCTTACCCGGTCTTTTGAGGAAGGAAAGATGGGCCCCGTGGTATTTTTTAAAAAAATAAAAGTACTGCTCGGGTTACGCCTTAGCTATAAGGAGTTTTTGCCCATCTGGAATGAGATATTCTTTGCCAAACCAGAAACGGAGGAATTGATAGCTTCGCTGCCGTCACATATCCGTTTAATCATGCTTTCAAATATCAATCGCCTGCACTATGAATATATTGTAAGCGCGTTTCCTTCGGCAATAAATTTATTCGGAATTGAGAATATCATCGCGTCGTTTATGACAGGGTTTGTTAAACCCGCAAAGGAAATTTATGAACTGGCAATCAAAAAGGCAGGAATAGGCAAGGGGAGTATTGTGTATGTTGATGACCGGCAGGATTTAATTGAGGCAGCCAGCGGTTACGGCATTCGCTCAATCCAGTTTAAAGATACTATTCATCTAAGCCAGGAATTCAAGCGCTTAGGCATTAATGCTATTTCTCAAAAGAAATAAATATTTTTCACTGCTTAGTCTTTTGTGTCTATTGTCCATTGCCTTGTGCGGCTGCGCGGTGGTAGGCCCTCCTGTTTCTCAAGAAGAAATTCAAGCAGCCAGCGATGAGTTAAAAGTCAAGGCGGTTAAATACCAGATTGACTCTTTGACCAAAGTAAATAATATCGGATACCGCCTGCTTATGAAACTGCCGGATGAAGATAAAAAAGGCAGTTTTGTTTTTTCCGGATTACTCCTTTCAGAAATTGATCCTCATCTACAAAGGCTCTACCAGATAACAGAAGACAGGGGTGTCGTTGTTGTAGGGGTTGTGGATCATAGCCCCGCGCAACAAAGCGGGATTATCGCGGGGGATGTGATTAAAAGTATAGATGGGCTGCCGATACATGGATTACCGGATGTTGCTTATGTGTTTAATCATAAGGCGGATAATCAACAGGTTGAGCTTTCGCTTCTAGGGGGAGGTTCTGAGAAAAAGAGCGTATTTCGTTTAGGCGCTAAACCGCTTGATGTTTCCTTTCGTATGGTTGATGAGCAGGAAGTAAATGCCGGAGCAAGCCCTAACCTTATTGTCGTTACGTACGGATTGATGCGCTTCGCGAAAAACGACGATGAAATCGCGGTAGTCTTAGGCCATGAGCTTGCGCATATTGCCAGGGGCCATCATGTGAAAGAATCGGGCATTGGTTTAATCTCAATGATTACCGGTATTGCCGCGGGCATTGGCGCGAATAAGGTTTCTCCGGGTTCGGCAGATGCGGTAACGCGCGCGGTTTCTTCGGCTTTCAATGCCCGGTTTTCCCAGGATTTTGAACGTGAAGCAGATTATTTCGGTTTGAAGTATGCCTTTGCGGCAGGATTCGATAGTGATGCCGGAGTGAGCGTATGGGAGCGTTTTGCCATTGAGATTCCGGAAAGCATGACACGCAATTTTTTTAGCAGCCATCCTTCAAGCCCGGAACGGATGGCGCGGCTTCAGAAGATAGCCCAGGAATTGAAATCTCAATCAGGGCCATTGGGCAGCAAGCAGTGAAAGAAGAAAAAAAGCTTGATGCGATTATCGGTATTTTAGAAAGGGAAACCTTTCATTTTAACCTTCCCTCAGTAAGCCAAATATCCAAAGAATATCGCGGAGCATTTTTTGTGCTTATATCGTGTATTTTGAGTTTACGCACAAAAGACAAAACGACGCAAGATGCGTCCCGCCGCCTCTTTGCATTGGCAAAAACTCCTTCTCAGATACTGAGGCTTACAAAAAGGCAGATAGAAAAGGCGATCTATCCCGTCGGTTTTTACCATACCAAAGCAAAAAGGATTAAGGATATCTGTAAGGTATTGACAGGACAATTTTCTTCAGCAGTGCCGGATACCTTAGAAGGGCTTTTACGTTTGAAAGGGGTAGGGAGAAAAACCGCTAATTTAGTCATGACCGAAGGCTTTGGGAAATTGGGGATATGTGTCGATACCCATGTGCATAGGATAACCAACCGTTTAGGTTTTTGCAGGACTAAGACTCCGGAAAAAACAGAGATGTGTTTGAGAAATAGATTGCCAAAAAGGCATTGGATAGAATATAATAAACTCTTAGTTACCTGGGGACAAAATGTATGCAAACCCGTATCGCCATTATGCAGTGTGTGTGCTATTAGAAAATATTGCCCGCGCAGAGGGGTTGTGAAACACCGATGAGCGCGGAAATTTTTTGTAATCAGTGTTGTTTATCAAGCTATTGACGTATGAAAAAGCCATCTAAGGATACTATAAGCCGTTTGGCCTTATATTTACGCACCTTGCAGGAATTGTCTAAGACGAGGACTACTACCACGATATCGTCGCAGGATTTAGCCCGGGAACTAACCATTAGTTCAGATCAATTGCGCCGAGACCTCTGGTATTTCGGGCAGTTTGGCAGGCGCGGAGTCGGATATTCCATTGATAGCTTGAAAAATAAGCTTAGCCAGATATTAGGGTTAAATAAAAGCTGGAATGTCTGTGTCTGCGGCGCGGGTAACCTTGGTTCGGCGCTTTTAACCTACAAAGGTTTCAAAGAGCAAAACCTTACTATCGTTGCTTGTTTTGATGTCGACCCCAAGAAATTCGATAAGAAAAAGGGCGGAGTAACGATTTATCCTTTAGAAGACATGAAAAAAATAGTGAAATCCCTTACTATAGAAATAGCTATTATCGCGACGCCGGTTAACGCGGCGCAAGCGGTTATGGAACAATTGACACAGTGCGGTATAAAAGCGATACTGAATTTTGCTCCGATAACTTTGGCAGCGCCTGCGGCTGTGAAATTGCGCAACGTGGATTTGTCAACGGAACTTTTTAATTTAACGTATTTTTTGTCGCAGGCCTAGCTGTGGTAGTAGACTGCTCTGCGCGAGATTCTTTTAAAAAGAGCATCAGGAAACAGCTCCTGGCCCGACAATGAATAAAAAAGCTCTTCGAAAGAGTGATTTTTTTCTTGACAATACGAATATGTTGTGCTAAAAAAATGATAGTAACACAATATGTAGATGCGTAAAAAAAAGAGTTTTTTAGGGAGGACGGGATTTCGCAATCAAAAATGAGATAACGCAAAGAGACACAAAGGAGTACACTGTGTCTCTTTTTTGTTGATGCACTACTACATCATAAATTAGCAGAAAGTTATGTCACGGAGCACTAAATCTATATGAAGAGAAAAATCGGCTTAACCTACGATTTAAGGACAGAGTATAAATTAAAAGATAGCGATCCTCCGGATGCCAATGCCGAATTCGATCATCCTCTTACTGTTAATCTGATTGCCCAGACAATAGAATCGCTGGGCTATACGGTAGTAAAAATCGGTAATGTCGATAATCTTCTGAAGAAAATAGGCCATCTGAACGTCGATATAGTTTTTAATATTGCCGAAGGTAAAGCCGGCAGGAACAGGGAATCTCAGGTGCCGCTAATTCTCGAAATGAAAGGTATTCCTTGTGTTGGTTCTGATGCCCTGACGCTTGGAATCAGTTTGGATAAGGCGATAACAAAGCGGATTCTTGCAGCGGAAGGGATTCCTACACCAAGATTTTTTGAAACAGAGAGCGTTAGCGACACTGTCGCCAAGATGAAAAAGATGAAATTCCCTTTAATCGTTAAACCGCGCTATGAAGGTTCTTCAAAAGGTTTGAGCGAAAAATCGCGTGTCAAAACTGTTGACGCGCTCGAAAGACAAATAGCCTATATCGTCAAAACCTATCGCCAGGCAGCGATCATTGAAGAATTTATCCCGGGCACCGAGTACACCGTAGCCATAATAGGCAATCATAATCCTGAAGTGTTGCCTCCGGTACAGATAAAGATTGACGGAAAATTAAAACTGGGTGATAAATTCTATACGTTTACCAGAATCCATTCTAACCGCCTGGAGTACGTCTGTTCTCCCGCGATAGATAAATCTTTAGAACGTAAACTTAAAAGCTTGGCTTTACGCACCTATAAGGCAATTGACTGCCGCGATTTCGGAAGAGTCGATTTCCGGGTAACCGCGGATAATGAGCCGTATGTCTTGGAGATTAATCCTCTACCGAGCTTGTCCGGGGAAGATGTCTTTATGTGTATTGCCAATTACCTCAAGGTGCCGTACGCGGAAATGATTAAGCGTATCATTGATGCCGCGTTTTCGCGCTACGGTATGAACTAAATGAAGATAGCCCTTACCTGTAGTATAAAAAAGAAAGATAAGGCCTCTGATAAGCCTCCCGATTATTATTCGGAATTTGATTCCGAGGAGACGGTCTTAAGTATTGCCGCGGCCATAAAAAACCTGGGCCATGAAGTTGTTTTAGTTGAAGCGAATAACCCTAAACAGCTCCTCTCCTTTTTTCAAAATAATTCTGTAGACTTTGTCTTTAATATTGCCGAGGGCTCTGATTCTAAATTCAGGGAATCCGAGGTCCCCGCGCTGCTTGATTTTTTTAGAATTCCGTATACAGGTTCAGGCCCTTTCGCGCTCGCATTAGCGTTAGATAAAGCCATGGCAAAACGGGTCTTTATGGCGGAAAATATACCTACCCCGCGTTTTCAGATATTTGATTCTTTACATACATCCCTCAACCCCAAGCTCAAATTCCCTTTAATCGTTAAGCCAAACTGTGAAGGTTCGGGAAAAGGTATCAGCGTTTCAAGCGTTGTTTATACCAAAGAAGATCTTCGCAGGCAAATAGAACGGACATTAGAAACGTACAAGCATGAGGCATTGGTTGAGGAATTTATTGAAGGAAAAGAAATAACGGTGGGGGTATTAGGTAACGCGAAAGCAATCGCGCTGCCTATATTAGAGGTCGATTTTTCTAATTGCCATGCCAGTGGGGAGTTTTTTTATTCCTGGAAGATGAAGGAATTTCAGGGAAATAAGGAAATGGGATGTGTCCCGCATTTTTATTGCCCCGCGAGGCTGTCTGAAGAAACTACGGATACAATAAAAGAAGTGGCGCTGCGCGCCCACAAGGCTCTGGGATGCTATGATATATCCCGGACCGATATCCGGTTAAGCCATGATAATATTCCGTATGTCTTAGAAGTGAATCCTCTGCCCGGCCTTGACCCGAAAGAATCGAATTTTCCGGTGATGAGCCGCGCAGCAGGCATGGGATACCCAGATTTGATTAAAACAGTATTGCATGGCGCGTTAGAAAGATATGGGTTGAAAAAAGATGTCTGTTCGGTTGACTACGCCGAACAACGAGGCATATTACGTAAAACTACGCCATAACGGTTACGCAAATACTAGTGCACTATGAAATTAGTTTCTAAGAATTATTAGTGCACTAAAGGGGGGGTGCGCCTGCCTGCCGCAGGCAGGGACACCAGGGTATTAGGAAATTAGGGTTTTCCCGCTATAGTCTTGGATGAAGCGGGATCCCGCCGTGGGCGGGAGGAGATTAGGAGACTGGGGAATTAGGGGAAAGACCGGGATTTTGTTCCCAATATCCTGATATCCCAATCCTCAAATCCCGATCCCCTAATCACCTAATCCCCGCATGTAACATAGTTAATTACATATATTATACAAGGAGGTGTACACTGAATAATACACTTGTAGCTGAAAAACTTAAATACCAGTTGGCATTGCCCTTTTTATCAAATAACCATGTTACCAGGCGCACGGGTGTTGATTATCATGATATTGAGCTTTTTAAAGACGTGAATCCTTTGGACTGGGAAGATTGGCATTGGCAGATGCGTAACAGAATCCGCACCAAGGAGGCGCTTGCCAAGGTAATCAATTTAACAAAAGAGGAAGAGCTGGGAATTAAGAAATCAAGCGGGAAGCTTGGGCTTGCTATCACTCCGCATTTGGCAACGTTGATGGACCCTAATGACCCTAATTGCCCCATCCGCAGGCAATTTGTCTCCTTAGGCCTTGAATTTCAGAATAGCCCGCATGAGATGTCTGACCCTTGCGCGGAGGACAGGGATTCTCCTGTCCCCGGGCTTGTGCACCGTTATCCGGACAGGGTATTGTTTTTGGCTACCGAAAGCTGCGCGGCATATTGCCGCCATTGCACGCGGCGCAGGCTTGTTGGCGATAAATCGGCAGTTGCCGCTCCTTCCAAGTTTGATCAAGCATTTGAGTATATCAAGGCAAACCGCAAAATACGCGATGTGCTTATTTCAGGCGGCGACCCCTTTATGCTTGAGGATGAGAACCTGGAGGAAATCCTGAAGAATCTTCGTGCTATTTCTCATGTGGAGTTGTTGCGTATCGGAACGCGCATTCCGGTAAGCCTGCCCCAGAGAATAACCGAGGATTTTGTCAGAATGCTTAAGAAATATTCGCCTATTTGGCTGAGCATCCATTTCAATCATCCTAAAGAAATCAATAAGCGCACAAAGCTTGCCTGTGATATGTTGGCAGATAACGGTTTCCCTATGGGCAGCCAGACTGTGCTTTTAAAAGGTATTAACGACAAACCGTATATTATGAAACGGTTAATGCACGAGCTTTTAGAAATCAGGGTGCGGCCGTATTATATTTACCAGTGTGATCCTGTAAAAGGCACCGCGCATTTTAGGACGCCTGTGGCTACAGGAATAAACATTATAGAAAAGCTCAGGGGCCATACCTCAGGGTATGCCGTTCCTACTTTTGTCATTGACGGCCCCGGCGGCGGTGGAAAAATCCCCGTAAGCCCGAATTATATGCTTTCTCAGGCAAAAGGAAAGTATGTCTTACGCAACTACCGCGGGAAGATTTATACGTATATCGAATAATAACGTATATAACAGAAAATGGGCTAGAAAAGCAGGGATAACTCTAGCCCATTTTTTATTATGAGTATGGAGCCTAAAGAAACAAAAAAAACGGTCAGGATTTTCGCCTTAGCCTCATTCTTGAATGATTTAGGTTCAGATATTATTTATCCTATCTGGCCGATGTTTGTTACTTCGGTATTAGGGGCGAATATGGCGGTCTTGGGGCTTTTGGACGGCTTGGGGGAGGCCTTAGTATCTCTATCGCAGGCAGCTTCCGGCTATGTTTCAGACAGGATACGCAAAAGAAAGGTTTTTGTCTGGATAGGATATTTGTGCGGCGGAGCTTCAAGGATAGGCTATAGCATATCAGGCATATGGCAGCATTTGATACCTTTTAGGATTTTAGATAGGGCAGGAAAAATACGCAGTGCCCCCCGAGACGCCATTGTTGCCGATATTTCCACTAAAGAAAACAGGGGCTACAATTTTGGTTTACTGCGGGCAATGGATAATTTTGGCGCGGTCTGCGGGATTGTCGTGAGCATTGTATTTTTAAATATCTTAGGATATAGAAAGCTGTTTCTTCTGGCGGCAATTCCATCTCTTATCGGAGCACTTATAATTTTTCTCTTTATCAAAGAACAAAAGGTTTCTGATACAAAGATTTATAAAGGCCTTACCGTAAAACATCTGGATAGGAATTTTAGGCTATTTCTTTTCTTAAACGCCATCTTTGCCCTTGGCTCTTTTAGTTATTCGTTTTTGCTTATCTATGCCAAAAAATGCGGATTTAGTATAGCCGCGGTGCCGGTGTTGTATTTACTATTTACCATTTTTGCGGCGATATTTTCTCTTCCTTTTGGCAGGCTTTCCGACCGCATAGGAAGAAAAGCGGTATTAGTGGTTGCCTATAGTTTATGGATAGCGGTGTGCTTGATTGCTATCTTTTCTAAGGCGCATACCGCGATTGTCCTGGTATTTGTGTTATACGGCCTGCACAAGGCAGCTTTGGAGCCGGTGCAAAAGACCTTTGTTTCCGAACTTGCCCCACAAGATTATAAGGCAAGCAGTTTAGGGGCATTTCAGATGGTGATAGGCCTCTCTGCCCTGCCCGCTTCGCTTATCGCCGGCCTGCTCTGGGATAAAGTGAGCATCGTAAGCCCTTTCTATCTATCTCTTACCCTTACCATTATCTCGCTTATCTTCTTAATCTTTGTCAAGGAAGCCAAAACAAAAAAATAGGGGCACCTCCCAACTTTAAGTGCATTACATCGTTAAAAATTGGGGCGTGTCCCTATTTACAAAAATAAATTTAAGATGGGGCTCAATACAAAAGCAGGTTTTATTTAATATCTTTGTCGGTGAATCTTACTATTTTTTCTATCTTTTCTGTTCCGATGAGCTGTACATAAGTCCCGTCGTCTAATCTGTAATGCCAAATGTTTTTATCTTTTCCTGAATCTTGAAAGGGTATTCCCAGAAGATCTATTGCTTTATCAAATGAGTCTCCTTCGTATATCTGTAGAGACTTCTCTTTAGATGAAGGTTGCCTGTCAATCCATTCGGTGGGGATAGTAAATCCTTTGTAATTTTTGTATTCCGATTGAAAATGCGCGTTATTTTTATTATCAAAATCAGTTTTAGTAGCTTTTTTACAAGCAAGAGGAGAAAGAATAGCAAGACAAAGAAGTAGTGCGGCTAACCTTTTTTTCATTCTGCTAACCATGAATACACGAATTCGTTTTTTATTATTGTGGCTGCTACGTTGTTTTATTTATACCACCGTAATCTCGGAGCGTCAATATAAGAAAATTTGAGTTCCAAAGCCTCTCTTTTGTGGTAAAATACACTCCCATGATAGTGCCTGTCAAAATTATGGAAAAGTCCAGTGTGTGCGACAACAGGATCGAGTGCGTTATTTGAGTAGAAACATAAGTATCGATGTGCTATTTCATTACGAAGAAAGGAAAGAATGAAAATATCTGTTATTGGATTGTCCGAGTTTCCGTTAGGTAAGAAAAACATGGTTGATGGGCGTTTGGATATCCTGGAGCCCCTGATCAAACCTTCCAAGACCACGTATATCACTAATGAATATTTTGACGGCTCAAGGGTTAAGGATGCTGATGGGATTATTTGCGAAAAAGAGGCGAAATTAGATTTGATTATTCAGGATATAGAGATGGTAGAAAACCGTCTTGAGCGCCTCAAAGAGGGGGAAGATAAAAGCTTTATTCTGCGCCTCAAAGATATTTTAGACAAGAATAAATGCCTGATAGAAGAAAACTTTAGCGAAGAGGAAAGGAAATTACTGCTTAATTATAACCTGGTAAGCATAAAGCCGACACTTTTTGTGGATAAAAATGAAAATAAACCGGCACAGGATATAATGTTTGAAAGTTTTTACGCCTTTGGGATGATTTGCTTTATTACCGGGGCAAAAGACAAGGAACTTAAGGCCTGGCCCATAAAAAAAGGCGCGACCGCTTATGACGCGGCCGGAGCGATTCATTCGGCTATCCAGCAGAAGTTTATTAAGGCTGAGATTATCGGTTATGAGGATGTGGTGAAGGCAGGAGGTTTAGCCCAGGCAAAACAGTATATGCATCTTGAGGGTAGAGAATATGTGATGAAGGATGGAGATACGCTGAATGTGAGGACGTAAAATTGGTCGTGGGAATAAAAGCTCAACAATTATTTTTCGCTCGCGCGGTGCTCGGAGCATTCGGCCTTGCTCAAAGCGGGCGGAGCCCCCTCGGAAATTCCCTCGCCCCGCCTTCGGCGGGCTCGGTCAGTTTCCGTGTCCCCCTGCTTTTCGCTGCGGCCTCATAAACAGCTCCTGCGCTCCTTAAGCTCGCTCTAAAAGAATTGTTGAGCTTGCGTCATTCAATAACTATGAGAGGGTGAAAATGGTAAAAATTAAACGCGCGTTGATTAGTGTTTCGGATAAAGCCGGAATTGTGGATTTTGCGTTAGAGTTGCATACTTTAGGGGTTGAGATTTTATCTACCGGCGGAACCGCCAAGGCATTGCGGGAGGCGAAAATACCGGTGATAGAGGTCTCTGATTACACAGGATTTCCCGAAATGCTCGACGGAAGAGTAAAGACGCTGCATCCAAAGATTCATGGAGGTTTGCTTGCGCTTCGGGATAACCCTAAGCATATGGAAAGCTTGAAAGAGCATAAGATCGGGCTTATTGATATGGTGGTGGTAAATTTGTATCCTTTTGAAAAAACAACCCAGAAGCCGGGTGTTTCAATAGAGGAAGTAATTGAAAATATTGATATCGGCGGCCCAAGTATGCTGCGTTCAGCGGCCAAGAATCACCGGTCTGTTGCCGTCGTCTGTACTACGAGCCGTTATTCCTCAATTGTAACCGAATTAAAAGAAAACAAGGGTAGCCTTTCTGAAAAAACGCTTCAAGAATTAGGTATAGAGGTGTTTAAGGAAACCAGCCATTATGACGCGGCTATACATCGTTACCTAAAGGCGCATATTTTAGAAAAAGATAGCACTACACACGGGTTTCCCCATTGTGTAGGCCTCAATTTTGTCAAGATCCAGGATTTACGTTACGGCGAAAATCCGCACCAGAAAGCCGCGTTTTACCGCGATGGAAATGAAACAAAGGGCCTCGCGGCAATGAAACAGCTTTGGGGCAAGGAGCTTTCTTTTAACAATATTTTAGATTTAAATGCCGCGGTTAATATCGTCAAGGAATTTAGTTTACCGGCGGCAGTTTTTATCAAACATAATAATCCCTGCGGTGTGGCAGAAAACGACGATGTGCTTAAGGCGTACCGTCAGGCATGGGCGTGCGATAAACTTTCAGCTTTCGGCGGGATTGTCGCTGTAAACAGGGAAATAGATTTATCCTTATCAAAATTAATTGCAAAAAGTGGTTTTCTGGAATGTGTTGTTTCTCCCAGGTTCAGTTTAGAGGCGCTGAGCGTATTAAAGGAAAAGAAAAATGTGCGGCTTTTAGAGTTGCCTTCATTGCGGGAAAACTTACTACAGCTGGATTTCAAGCGGATTTCAGGCGGCCTCTTGGTGCAAGATGAAGATGCGCTTACCTTGGATGAAAAAAATCTCAAAGTGGTGACCAAGCAAAAACCCACTGCCAAAGAAATGGAATCCCTGATTTTTGCCTGGAAAGTGGCCAAGCATACCAAGTCTAACGCGATTATTTTAGCCAAAGGGAAAAAAACCGTTGGCATCGGCGCGGGGCAGATGTCTCGGGTAGATTCAGTATTTATCGCAACCAGAAAAGCAGATATTCATACCGCAGGATCAGTCCTTGCCTCAGACGCGTTTTTTCCCAAAGAAGACGCGGTACAGTTAGCGGCAAAATACCGGATTGCCGCGATAATCCAGCCCGGCGGTTCAATTGCTGACGAACAGATTATCAAAACCGCTGATCAGCATAAGATCTCTATGGTATTTACCGGGCTAAGGCACTTCAAACATTAAACAGAGGGGCATAGGGATTATCTCAATACGGAAATAGCTTTAACGTATCGTACGTTTCCTTCCTATGACTTATACAGAGGCACTCGCCTATCTTAATTCGTTCATTAACTATGAGAATAAAAATACGTATTCTTATAGAAAATCCTTTAAGTTAGAAAGAATTCAGGATTTTTTGGAACTTATCGGTAATCCGCAAGAGGCCTTACAATGCCTGCATATTGCCGGCACTAAGGGGAAAGGCTCAGTATGTATTTTTATTGCCTCTATTTTAAGAGAAGCCGGCTATAGCGTGGGATTATATACCTCGCCGCATTTAATGGATGTAAGGGAGAGAATTCGCGTATTACGAAAGACGAAGGACGAAAGACGAAAGACGAAGGACGAGTTTGAGGGGATGATAAGCAAGAAAGAGATAACACATCTTGTAGAAAGAGTAAAGCCGTTAATTGAGAAATATCAGCGCGTAAGTAAATATGGGGATTTGACTTTTTTTGAGGTGTATACGGCGCTTGCGTTTATGTATTTTAAGGAACAACGAGTGGATTACGCGGTTTTAGAAACAGGGTTAGGCGGGAGGCTTGACGCTACTAATGTGGTAGACCCTTTAGTCTGCGGGATTACCCCGATAAGCTATGACCATATGGATCTTTTAGGCAAGAGCCTCGCAAAAATAGCGAAAGAGAAGGCGGGGATTATTAAGAGGGACGAGGGACGAGGGACGAAGGACGATAGATACGGCAATTCCCTCATTGTCATAAGTGCGGCGCAGAAGAAAGAGGCACGGGCAGTTATAAAAAAACGTTGCCTTAAAGAAAAGGCAAGGTTATATGAAGTAGGTAAAGATATTGTCTGGCGTTTAGGAAGAATCAAGGGTGAGTGGCAGAGCTTTGAGGTCAGAGGGCTGAAGAGAAAGTATACGGGCCTGAAAATAAAACTGCTTGGTGAACATCAATTGGATAATGCTTCTTTGGCTATCGGTATGGCAGAGGCGCTTGAGGATAAGCGCCTGAGTCCCCACGTAATAAAAAGAGGTTTAATGAGCGCCTCTTGGCCGGGCAGGCTTGAAATAGCGGGGAGAAAGCCGACGATAATTCTTGATGGAGCGCAAAACACGGCTTCAGCGTTTACGCTCAAGGAAGCATTAAAGAAATATTATACGTATCAAAAGCTGATTTTAGTTTTAGGGATTTCTTCTGATAAAGATATAGAGGGTGTCTGTGCGATGCTTGAGGATATCGCGGATAAGGTCATTCTGACTAAAGCCTGGAATCCTAGGGCAGAAGAGCCTGAAAGCATTAAAAAATATATAGGCAAACCGTTAGAAGTAACGTCTGATGTAAAGAAAGCAATTGTCCTTGCCAAATACCTCGCCGGCTCCAAAGACTTAATTTTGATTACCGGTTCATTATTTGTAGTGGGAGAAGCCAGAAAGATAATATTAAAGGCAGTTACAAACAGTTAAGAGCAGTTACTATTGGTTACAATCGGTTACAACAGTAACTGTTATTAACTGCTTTTAACCGTTGGTAACCGCTATTAACAAAGAGAATATGTTTAAAACTATGAATGATACCATTGCCGCAATTTCTACACCCATAGGCCAGGGCGGCATAGGAATAATCCGTCTAAGCGGCCAGGATGTTTTGCCAATCGCGGATAAAATATTTGTTTCTAAGGATGGAGGCAAACCCTCAGGGTACAAAACCTATACGGTGCATTATGGATGGATTGTGAAAAGTCACCAGAGCATCCCCGACGTTTCAGTCGGGGCAGGCATGTCGCCACGCCATCAGAAAAAACCATCGGCTATTGACCATAGACTATCGACCAATGTAATTGACGAAGTGCTTTTGACCGTGATGCGCGCTCCGCGAAGTTACACCAAGGAAGATATTGTAGAAATCAGCTGCCATAACGGGATTGTAGTGCTACGGGAAATTTTAGACGTAGTGCTTTCAGCTGGCGCGCGTTTGGCATTACCCGGAGAATTTACCAAAAGGGCATTTTTAAACGGCAGGATTGATTTAAGTAAGGCAGAGGCTGTTTTGGATGTTATTAATGCCAAGACTACCCGCGGCTTAGAGAGCGGCATACGGCAGCTTAAAGGAGCATTGTCGCAGGAAATCAATAAGCTAAAAGCAAAGCTTTTGGAAGTCCTTGCGCTGCTTGAGGCAAATATCGATTTTTCTGAAGAGGAAATAACGCCTGTCCAGAGAGAAAAGATTGCCCAGTCGATAGACGTAGTATCCGGCTTGATACAGGCATTGCTGCATTCAGCTTCTCACGGGAAAATTTTACGCGAAGGAATACGCGTTGTCATTGTGGGCAAGGCAAACGTAGGAAAGTCGTCGCTTCTGAATGCCTTATTGCGGGAGGAGCGGGCAATAGTAAGCCCTGTTGCCGGAACCACCCGGGATGCTATTGAGGAAATTCTGGATTTACAGGGAATTCCCTTGAAGATTGCCGATACTGCAGGTATAATAGAGCCGCGGGATTTCATAGAAAAGGAAGCGCTTAAACGCACCCAGAGCTATTTTGAAAAGGCGAATCTGGTACTTTTGGTTTTTGACGCAAGCCGCAGGCTTACGCAAGAAGATAGAGCCTTAATCAAAAAAGCCAGCCACAAGAGCGTGATCGCGGTATTGAATAAGTGCGATCTTAAGATACGAATAGAAGAAGGCCAGATACAGCGCTCTTTTTCTCGTAGCGTGAAAATTTCAACCCGAAAACAAAAAGGGCTTATGGCGCTTGAAGAGAGTATTTTTCAAACGGTGTGGCAGGGTAACCTAGAGGCTTCGGAGGAAATCATTATTACTAACGCGCGCCATATCCAGGCGCTTAAAGAGGCGCGTAAAGCCTTACAACAGGCAAAAGATTCTTTAGCCAGAGAGGCATCTATTGAGTTTATCGCCGAAGATTTAAAAATCTGTAGTAATCATTTGGCGCATATAACTGGCGAAATCATTGAAGAAGATATTTTAGATAAAATATTTGGTGAGTTTTGCGTCGGTAAGTAAGAGAGGCGGTTGTTAAATTTCGCCGAGAGATAGAGAATGGACAAAAAAAAGATAGAAAAGGCGATTCGGGATATTTTGGAAGCTATCGGAGAGAATCCTAAGCGCAGAGACTTAGTGGAAACTCCTCGGCGGGTAGCCGAAATGTATGAAGAAATTTTCTCCGGCACGCAGAAGGATCCGGCAAAAGAGCTTGAGGTTATTTTAGACCAAAAGCATGAGGAAATCATTCTGCTCAAAGGCATCCCGTTATATTCCATTTGCGAACATCATCTTATTCCTTTTATCGGCAAAGCCAACGTTGCCTATATTCCTAAACATGGCAGAGTTACCGGCTTAAGTAAGATTGCCCGGGTCGTCGATACCTTGGCGCGCCGCCCACAGGTCCAGGAGCGTTTGACGACACAGATTGCCGAGATTATCATGGAAAAACTCAAGCCTTTGGGCGTAATGGTAGTTATAGAAGCAGAGCATCTTTGCATGTCCATGCGCGGAGTCCAAAAACCGGGGACACGCACAGTGACTTCCGCGGTGCGGGGTATTTTTAAGGAAAACGTTAAAACCCGTTCAGAGGCCTTGTCATTGATGAAGGATTAGGGCTATGGGTACGAAAAAAGAAATCCGCTCTTGGAGTAGCGATACTTTACTTGAGAGTATCCAGAATGCTCTGCGGGGGATATACCATATTCTCACCAATCACCGTAATGCCCGCTTGATATTTCTTTCCTTTATCTTCGCGATGGTATGCGGTTTTTATCTGGGGATATCAAAATTAGAAATATTCGTTTTAAGCGTAGCGATTATGGTTGTTTTTCTCGCGGAAGTCATCAATACGCTCATTGAAGATTTGAGCAATTTGATTACCGAAGAGTTCCATCCGAAAATCAAGCTTATTAAAGACGTAGCCGCGGGAGTAGTCTTGGTGGCGGTGCTCTTTGCGGGGATTTTAGGATTTTTTGTATTTTTAAACAGGGTCATCTTGTTATGGCAGCAGCTGTAACAAAGTTATGTAAAGAAAGGGGTGTTTACGTATGATAGGAGTTGGCGGAGTAACGCATAAGCATTATCCTGAAACCAAAGGGTTGAAGGTTGTTGGTGGCCAGGTAGTGAAAAAGGGCGCGATTCTAACCCGTGAAGGCAATAAATGGAAAGCCGGCCTTAATGTTGCCGGTAAAGGCAGCCTGTCTGCTGTTTGCGATGGTACGGTATATTTTACCCGCAAAAGAGGGACCTACAAAACCGATAAAAAACACACGGTAATTAATGTTAAGCCTTTAGGCAAGAAAGAATAAAATAAAGAAAAAAGGGGTCACCCCTATTTTTGTTCACTTTTTCTTCACAATATAGTTTTCACCAGATAACGAAGAGAAAAGCGGAAAAATAGGTGTGACCCCTTTTTTCTCAGTGAACATCTTGGTGCGGCAGCGACAGGGGGATTTTTTCTTTTATTAAGTAGTGTTTTTCTTTGATAGTATTTTTGAGCGCTTCAATGCGGCGTTGAGGATACGGGTGGGTCGCGAAGATATAGAAAAAACGCGGCGCCGGATACTTTAGCGACATTTTCTCGAAGAAATCCGTTGCCCCCGCGGCATGGCTGTAGGTTTTATTCAATAATTCCAGCGCGAAGGAGTCCGCGGCGCTTTCCTGCGTTTGAGAAAATCTCATTTCGGCATTGGTCATTGAATTGGCAATGAACCTGCTTACGGAACTATCGGCTCCGGAGAGAAAGGTGGAAAATACCAGGAATACCAGGCCCCTGCCTAAGCCGCGCAAGTGGTCTCGATGGGCAAAATGGCCTAACTCATGGGCAATGACCATCGCCAACTCATTTTCAGAACGCATTTCCTTTAATAAGCCGGTATAGATGATAATATGCCCTCCGGGGAAGGCCTGCGCGTTGATTTTTTTTGATTCAATAAGGTGTGTTTGATACGTGAATCTTGGCAGCGAAGGATTGTGCGATAATAATTTATCTACAATAGATTGAACTGTTTTCTCGGAGTCCGGGAGTTTTTGTTCTTCGTAGATACTGTTAAATAAAGCGCCAAATTGAGCTTCTGTTTTTTCCGAGATGCGGGGGGCGATATAATCAACCGCGAAGCCAAGCAGGATATACAAGGCTAAAAATATACCCAGTATTTTAAGGATTAACTCAAAGAAATCCTTAACCGGAGAGGTTGGCGAAACATTGACATTTTCCTCAATCGTTTTGGGCGTAAACTTCATTTTTTATAATATATCGCCGTGCCATAGGCTAAAACCTCGGCCCCGCCCATGAGGCTTACGGTGGAAGTTTCAATACGCAGATTTAAAATAATATCCGCATCGGCCGCTTTTTCCTTAAGGCGCACGATGGCCTCTCTTCGCGCCCGGTCAAGGATGGTTTCGTGAGCTGATATTTCTCCGCCTAAGAAATTCCTCAGCCCGGAAAGCAGTGTTTTAAAATAATCGGTGGAGATCGCGGCACTCCCTGAAATGAGGCTGGCCTTTTCAATCGGCCTCTCTTCAAGCATGTTTTTGGCGGTAACCGCGGGAAGCTGTAAGTAAAGCGCTTCGCGGCGTTTCAGCGACGCGTAGTGCTTTTTTTCTATCTGTGTACCTATGAAATAGCCCAGGCCAACCAAAATAATAAAAGAAATCAAATCAAACATAGCGCGCCTCCTATTCTGTTTTGATCGCGGTGCCGTAGACGTATAATTCAGCCGCTCCCTGCGCGATGTTTGAGGTGGAAAAACGCACATTGATAATCGCGTTGGCCCCAAGCGCCTGCGCCTGCTGCATCATGCGTTCTATGGCCTGGCCGCGCGATTCTTCCATTAACGCGGTATAACTTTTTAACTCCCCGCCAAAGATGTTTTTGAAGCCCGCGCCTAAATCTTTAAACGCGTTTTTTGCCCGTATGGTGCTCCCGCAGACTAAGCCGTAATGTTCGATGATTTTCTTACCTGGAACGGATTCGATATTGGTGAGTATCATTCTGTTTTTTCTCCTTTCTCTTAGGTGTTAATGTGTACACTAAAAAATCCCGTTTAAAACATGAATTTCCGTGAATTGATTCGTGTTAATTCGATAAAAATTAGTGGGAATTCGTGTTTAACCTTTAACTAAAGAGCTGCCTGTCTAAACTTCTGTATTGTATTGCTTCTGAAATATGTTCCGCTTCAATCGTTTCAGATTCAGCTAAATCGGCAATAGTGCGCGAGACGCGTAAGATTTTATCGTAAGCCCGTGCCGAGAACCCTAATTCCTCAATCGCGGCCTTAAGCAGGGCCTGCCCATCGCAGGAAACGGTACAGTATTTTTTAATATGAGCATGGCTCATCTGCGCGTTGGCAAATATCCCTTCGGCCTTTTCGCCGCAGGCGGATCCGCCTTTGGCGGAAAAACGCTGCAATTGTATGGCGCGGGCATTTTTGGCCCGCGTTTGTATCGTTACTGACGGTTCAGGGCTGTCGCAGGAAGTAAGCTCTTTATATTTTATCGCCGGGACCTCAATGTGAATATCTATTCTATCCAAAAGGGGCCCTGAGATTTTGGAGAGATAGCGTTCTATTTTTGTGGAATTACAGCGGCACTGTTTTGTGGGGTCGGTATAATAACCGCAGGGGCAGGGATTCATCGCCGCAACCAGCATAAACTTAGCCGGAAAGCTTAAGGTTTTTTGGATTCGTGAAATTTTTATTTTTCCTTCCTCAAGGGGTTGCCTAAGCGCCTCAAGCACATTACGCTTAAACTCGGGAAGTTCATCTAAGAATAAGACTCCGTTATGAGCAAGGCTGATTTCTCCGGGTTGCGGCAATTGGCTTCCTCCGACCATTGCTATATCCGAGATAGTATGGTGTGGCGCAAAAAAGGGCCGTTGAGTAACCAGGCCTCGCCGCGGGGATACTGCTCCTAAGCTTGAGTGTATTTGAGTGGTTTCCAGGGCTTCTTCCAAGGTAATGTCCGGTAAAATACTGGGAATTCGTTTGGCAAGCATCGTCTTCCCGCTTCCGGGAGGGCCAATCATCAGCACATTGTGCGCGCCGGAAACAGCTACTTCTAATGCCCTCTTAGCTAAATTCTGCCCTTTTACCTCCTGAAAGTCAAAAGGGTAGTGTATGCCTTGCATTGATTGGAGAAGATTGATTTTTGTAGGTGAAAGCGCGGTTTGTTCAGATAAAAAGTGGATAACTTCTTTGAGGCTTGTAACTCCATAGGCGTCTATTTGTTCGATTATTCCTGCTTCAGCCGCGTTGCCCAGGGGAAGAATAAGCCTTTTAGGGGTAGTTTTTGTGTCTCGCATTGCCATAGCAATAGGCAGGCTTCCTTTGATTGGCCGGATATCGCCATTTAATGCAAGCTCTCCGAGAAACACAAAATCCTGGAGCGTTTTTTTGCTAATATGCGAAGCGCTTGCCAGTAACCCTAAGGCTATCGGAAGGTCAAAGGCAGGGCCGCTTTTGGGGATATCAGCAGGCGCAAGGTTAACGGTAATTCTTTCTGCGGGGTATTGAAAGCCGCTATTCTGTATCGCGCATTTAATCCTGTCTTTACTTTCTTTCGTTGACTGGTCCGCAAGCCCTACAAAGTTAACAGCTGGAAGCCCTTGCCGGACATCAACTTCTATTTCTACACAATAGGCTTCAATACCTAATAACCCATAGCTTAAGACTTTAGAAAGCATCTGCCTCTCCAAAAAAACCTTGCACAAATAGCAAAACGCGAATATAATAGTATTTTTACAATAACATAAGCGCTGTCAGAAAGCAAGAAAATCTATATTTTAAAAGTTAGGGGATCTAAAGATGCCAAAGAACGCGGTAGTCTTATTGTTTACTGTGCTTTTAGGGATAACGGTTTTCCTGGGTTTGAGATATGTAAATGTGTCTCATGAAGAAAATAGGCTGGAAGCTCAATTACAAGAGGTAGATAAGGAGATTGCGCTATTGGAAGGACAGCTTGCCAGTGAATGGGCAGCAGGCAGTGCAGAAAATCAGGGGCAGTCTCCCACCTTAGAAAGGCTGAAGCTCGTTCGAGCCAGGGCGCAGGAGCTCAAGGACTATAATCATAAAAAGCAGAAACACATTTTTTCGCTTATCAGAGAGATTAAACATTGGCGAAAGGAAAATGCCCAATTAAAAGATGGACATCAGGTATTAATCGAAAAAAACATGCTTCTTGAGCAGGAGAACGCGCAGCTGAACGCGCGGTTTCATTCTTTAACAGAATTAAAAAAAGCAATAAGGGAGCAAAAAGTAAAAATGCGGCAATCATCTGCGAGATGGAGAGTAATGCCCCTAACACAAGACGATAGTTTGAATGGTAACTTAGGCTATTTAATTAAAGATGGCGCTTCTACCGTAAATACGCGCGTTACAATAGAGGTGACTCCGCTCAAATGAAAGAATTTTTAGCCCGTTATTTTCTGAATAATCATATTCTCGCGGTTACCATTGTTGCCTGGGTATTTACCCAGACAATTAAGGTAACGCTGGGGGTAATGCAGCAGAAGAAATTCGATTTCCGTTGGTTTATCGGCACCGGAGGCATGCCTTCATCACATGCCGCGGGGGCAACAGCGCTTGCCCTTTCCAGCGGCCTGGAAGTAGGTTTTTCATCGCCATTATTTGCCTTGGCATTCGTATTTGCGATGGTTACGATGTTTGATGCCCAGGGAGTACGCCGTTCAGCAGGAAGGCAGGCGGAAATTCTCAATAAAATTATGGAAGATATTTCTTGGCAGGGAAAAATCAAAGAGAACAAGCTCAAGGAGCTGCTCGGACACACGCCCATTCAGGTGCTTATTGGCTCAATCATTGGCGCATTAATTGCGGTTATCTTAAGCAGATAACCTAAGGAGGGTTTGGTGAGAAACAGAATTGTGCTTATTGTGATATTTTTCTTAGCCGTAGGGATAGCCGGAGCCTTTTTTATTTTTAGGCCCCGTGTTTCATCGACAGGTAATTCTCCTGTTGCAGCACACACGTCAGTGCAAAGCCTTCTCAAAGAAGCTCAAGCCATGGAGCAAAAAGGGGATCTTGTGGCCATCAAGGCAGCGTATACAAAATTAATCAATGATTTCCCCGGGCATAAAGACGTAAACGCGTGGCAGAAAAGACTTGATGAAGTGAACCTGAAAATTATCCTCTCTCCGCTTATTGTTACCGGTGTAAGCCAATCGTATGATGTTCAGCCGTTAGATTCTCTTGTCAAAATTGCCAAGCAATTTACTACCACCGTAGAACTCATTAAAAGAAGCAATAATCTTACCTCTGACCGAATCACCCCGGGCCAAAAGCTTAAAATATGGACGGCTAAGTTCAGCGTGTTTGTTGATAAATCACAGAATATTCTGGTCCTGAAATCAAACGATGAGATTGTGAAAATATATAATGTAGCAACCGGAACCAGCAATTCAACTCCAGTGGGTAATTTTAAAATAACCACAAAATTGGTAAATCCTACCTGGTATAAAGCAGGAGCGGTTGTTCCTGCTGATAGCCCGGAAAATATTTTAGGGACACGCTGGCTTGGTTTCGATATCGCAAGCTATGGTATCCACGGCACTACCGACCCCGGAAGTATTGGAAAACAAGCGACTGCCGGCTGCGTGCGGATGCATAACGCAGAAGTAGAGGAACTCTATAGCCTGCTTCCCGTAGGCACAGAGGTTATTATTGTTGATTGATATCTCTAAATTCATAGGAATAGCAGCAAATTATATTTTATGCGGATATTCGCGCGTATTCGTGTATAATTTGTGTCTATTCGTGTTTTAAAATGATTGGATTAGATTTCGAGCGGCCAATACTGGAATTAGAGCGCAAGATTGAGGAATTACGGCACATTACCAAAGATAAAGAGGTAATCAAGCGCCTTGAGCAGGAATTGGAAAAAAAGAAGAATGAGATTTACCAAAACCTTACAGCTTGGCAGCGCGTCAAGATTGCCCGCCATCCCCGGCGCCCGTATACCCTTGATTATATCGACTTAATGCTAACTGATTTTTGCGAATTGCACGGTGACAGGCTTTTTAGCGACGATAAAGCAATGGTTTCCGGGCTGGCTAAACTCGATGGCCAGAAGATTTTGGTGCTGGGCCATCAAAAAGGCAGGGATACCAAAGAAAACCTTAAGCGTAATTTCGGCTGCGCCCATCCCGAAGGCTACCGTAAAGCGCTTCGCCTTATGCAGCTTGCCCAAAAATTCAATGTTCCTATAGTTACCTTGATTGATACTCCCGGGGCATACCCGGGGATAGGCGCGGAAGAAAGGGGCCAGGCCCAGGCTATTGCCTTAAACCTGCGCGAGATGGTCCTGATAGGAGTGCCGATAGTCGTGGTAGTTATTGGGGAAGGCGGCTCAGGAGGCGCGCTTGGTATTGGCATAGGAGACAGGGTATGCGTGATGGAAAATGCTTATTATTCAGTAATTTCTCCCGAAGGCTGCGCGGCTATTCTCTGGAAAGATTCTGCCAAGGCCAACGAGGCGGCAAGCGCCTTAAAATTAACCGCTCAGGAACTCTTAGAGTTAGGGATTATTGATGATATTGTGAATGAGCCTCAGGGAGGCGCGCATCGCGACGCGCAGAAAACCGCCCAAAGCCTTAAAAAGACAATCAAGAAACACCTTGATGAGTTAAAACAAATTCCTGTTGATATACTACTCGCCCAACGTTATCAGAAATTCAGAAAAATCGGCGTCTTCGCCTAAAACTCGAATAGACGCGAATAAAAATTCGCGGATATTCGCGCTTGCCTATACGGCAGGCAAGAAAAAATCAGCGTAAATTCGCGTTTAAGAAATGAAAGAGCAGGAATTATTCTTCCTAGGCCTTCTCCAAGACGGGCCAAAACACGGCTACCAGTTAAAAAAACTCCTTCAGGAAATTACCGCTACCTTTACCGGTATAAAAACCGACTCTATTTATTATCCTCTTAAAAAGATGTTAAAAGGCGGCTTGGTTACCCAGGCTGTTGATAAAGAAGGCAAGAGGCCTATCCGCTATACCTATAAGATTACTCCGAAGGGCAAGGAAGCATTTAAGAAGCTTTTGCTTAAAAATTTACTCACTATTGAGCGGCCGTATTTCAGCATTGATGTATCGCTCTATTTTCTTAACTATATCCCTCCAGAACAAAGAGAGCGCTACCTGAAAGTGAGGCTGAAATTGCTCACCCGCCTCAAAAAAGGCTTAGAAAAACTTAAAGCCACGCTTTCTAAAGGCGCCCCGCCAAATTTATCCGTAATAGTCGCGCATAATCAGGAATTACTTGAAGCGGAAATTGCCTTTTTAAACCGCCTCATCGTAAGGCCCTAACAGATTCTTTTCTTGAAATTCGGGAGAAGTGTGATAAACTTTATTTAGTAAATATTTAAGATACTTAAATATTATGGAGGTTAATTATTCCTGGCGACGCGCTTGTCAATTTTGCTGACGACGTTTCAATACTGTTGTCGGATATCATGCGTAAGTTTTTGAAACAGCAGGCGAAAGAGGTCGTTGAAGGCCGTATATCGCTGCCGCAGGTTTTTGTCCTTGATGTGTTAAAGGATAAAACCTCAATGCGCATGGGAGAACTGGCAAAACACCTTTCAGTAAGCACGGCGGCCACAACGGGTATTGTGGACAGGCTGGTAAAGAATGGTTTTGTGGTGCGCGGCAGCAGCGCCGGTGACAGGCGCGTGGTGAATATCAGCATTACCGCAGGCGGAAGAAAAGTGATAGCAAAGCATAATCAAGCCCGGCATAAAGCCATTATTAGCATGTTTGGGCATCTGAGCGCCTATGACAGGAATACCTATCGCGACATACTTACCAAGATTCACCGGCATCTTAAGGAAAACAAGAATTAGCATGAGGCTATCTAACGTACTCTACATATTTTTTTTCCTTTTGAGCGCGGCCTGCCCTGCAAGAGCCGAGATAAAAAATATTGTTTTTACGTTAGATGAAGCAATCGCGATTGCTTTGAGAGATAATTGCGATATCCTCTGGAATCAAGAGAAGCTGCGTCAGGCGGCGCTTGAAATTGATGAGGCAAGAAGCGGGTATTTCCCGGAAGTAACCTTAGGCAGTACCGCTACCGATACGCGCGGGCTTTATAAGAAAGATATTCTTAGCTATTCTTTTTCAACAGGGGTAAAACAGTACCTTTACCAAGGAGGTAAAACTGTCAATACCTTAAAGCAGGCCGGACATAAAAGTGAACTTCAAGAGGCGATTTTAGAAAAGGCGGTTTTGGATACAGTGACAAAGGTAAAGAAGGCTTTTTACGCCTTATCGCTTGCCAAGGAATTGGCGCGGGTAAATAGCGAAATTCTTGAGAATACTCAAGAACATTGCGCGGCTGTCCGGGCGCGCTATGAAAAAGGGCAAGCCTCTGAGTCGGAGGTGCTGCGTTTTGAGTCAAGCCTTGCCGTCTATGAAAGCCTGAGCGAGGAAGCGCTTAATCAGAAGGAGAATGCCTTAGTGGTATTAAAGAATATTCTCTATCTTCAGGTTGATACCGAGTTTGACATAGTGTACAATTTTGAATATTCAGAGCGCCAGATAGCCATAGATGAGGCTATACTTAGCGCGTTACGGCAGCGGCCGGAAATTAAGCAGTATGAGGCGCAGCAGGCAGTTGATACCAAGGCCGTCGCAATAGCCAGGGCGGATAACCGGCCGAGTATTTACGCGTCTTTTGATTATGCCAGCCGTTCCACTACCTCGTTGACCTTTTCTCCCGGTAAAGGATGGCAGGATTATAATACGCTGGGGCTTACAATGAGCTGGCCTATTTTTGACGGATGGCTTACGAAGGCAAAGGTTGAGCAGGCAGTAAGTGCCTTGAAGCAAGATGCAATTTTGAAAGATAAGCTTATTATGGATATTGCGTTTCAGGTAAAAGAAGCGTATGTATCTTTAAAAACAGCGATAGCGAAACTCGCCGCGAGCAAGAAAGATAGTGAGGTATACGCGGATAACGCGCGTATCCTGGAAGCGCGGTATAACGATGGCATAGCAAGCCAGCTCGATATGAAAGACGCCAGCTTAGCGCTTTTAGTTTCTGGGTTTAATCATACGCAAGCGCTCTATGATTGCCTGATGGCAAAGGCAGAACTGGATAGCGCGATGGGGGCACGATGAAAAGAAAGAAAAGCATAGTTTTTTTAATTATTGTTTTACATATTATCGGTATAGGTTTTGTGAAAAGGTTGTTTCTTTCCAAAAAACCTACGGATAAAGTTGTCCTTGCGCAAAAGCGAAGCCACGAGAAGACAACCGTTAAGTCAGATAGGGTAAAAAGAGAGGACTTGGATTTTATCCTTTCGTACGTGGGGAATATAAAAGCTAAAGATGAGGTGTTTATTTTCTCTAAAGTTGGCGGCAAGTTGTCGAGCTACGCGGCAATAGAAGGCGAGCCGGTGGAAAAGGGACAGGTAATTGCCTTGATAGACAGGGATGAGACCGGGTTAAAGTATGAATTAGCCAAGGTAGAGGCGCCAATAGCCGGCAGGGTAGGCATGACTTTGCTTGATAAAGGAGCTGATGTGATGGCAGCGAACACGGCAAAACCAACAGCTGTAGCTATAGTGCTGAATATGGATGAGATGATTGTAAGATTAGCCATACGGGAACAGGATATTCCTTTTATTGCCAAAGGGTTTAAGGCTTTTCTTCTTGTTGATGCCTACCCGAATGAAGAATTCAGCGGAGAAATTTCAAAAGTAAGCGAGGTGGTTGATACTCTTACCAGGACACTTCCTATAGAAATTGTTATTTCCAATCCCCAACATCGCCTAAAGTCAGGGATGTTCGCCCGAATCAGGATTTTCGCCGGAAAACACGCTAACGTTTTGGTTATCCCCGCGGATGCCTTGGTCAAAGAAGATAACAGTGATTTTGTGTATGTGGCAGAAGATTCTATTGCTAAGAAAGTAAGGGTAAGGCTGGGGATACGGCAGGACAATAAAATTGAAATTCTTGAAGGTTTAGAGGAAAATCAAAGGATACTTGTCTTTGGCCAGCAGGGGTTAAAAGACGGCGCGCAGGTGAATGTAGCGGAGTAAAATAACAGCTGAAACATTTGTTAAAAGAAGATAGTTTTTTCATGTGCTGTTCACTGTTAACTGTAAACTCCCGAGCGAAACGAGGATAATATGCGGTTACCAGAATTTGGAGTAAAATTTCCGGTTACCAATATCATGATTTTCTTTGCGGTATTGGTCATTGGGCTTGTGTCGCTAGGCAAGCTGTCAATAGACCTTATGCCCGAGATTGAGCCGCCGGTTATTTCAGTATTAACGGTTTATGAAGGGGCTTCAGCGGAAGATGTTGAGGCGAAGATAACCGAAGTTATAGAGAATAATTTGGCTATTGTTTCTAACCTTGATAAGCTTACCTCCCGTTCGATGGAGGGGCTTTCTATGGTAAGCTGCCGCTTTAAGTGGGGGGTAAACCTTGATGAGGCATCTAATGATGTGCGCGACAGGCTTGAGTTTGCCAAGAGAAGCCTGCCGGAAGAGATTGAAACCCCGATAGTCTTTAAGTTTAACACATCCATGATTCCAATTTTATTTATCGGGGTCAATTGTGCCCAGGAAAATTATCAGCAGCTCTATCATCTGGTTGATAAGCAGGTAGGCGATTACCTCAAAAGGATTCCCGGGGTAGGGGCAGTGCAGATATACGGGGGCTTTGAGCGCCAGATTAATGTAAGGCTTGACCGCGGCCGCTTAGAGGCATACCGCCTTTCTGTCCAGGAAGTCGCGCAAAGAATCAAAAATGAAAACGTAAGCCTTCCTGCCGGAAACTTAAAAACAGGATATCTTGATTATACCTTGCGGGTTCCGGGAGAATTTATTTCAGCCGATGAAATTAAGGATATCGTGATTGCTCAGGACGGCGAAAAGATGGTGTATATAAAAGATATCGCGCTTGTTGAGGATTCGTTTAAAGAGCAGACCATGGGCGTGCGCAGTAATGGCAGGCCTGGGGTAACGCTTATGGTGCAAAAGCGCTCCGGGGCAAATACGGTTGAGGTAGCAGGCCAGGTAAAAAAAGCAATCAATGGCTTGGAGGGGAGGCTTCCCTCGGATATCAAATTTTCATTTCTTATTGATAATTCCGAACACATCCTGCAGTCAATCCGCGACTTGAGCAAAACCGTATATTGGGGCGGGTTGTTTGTCGTCCTGGTAGTGTTTTTCTTTTTGCGCCAACTTCGCCCAAGCCTTATCATCGCCTTAACCATTCCTTTTTCTCTCATCATAGCTTTTATTGTGATGTATTTTCTGGGTTATACCATTAACATTATGTCGCTCTCAAGTTTAGCGATTGCCATTGGCATGGTCGTGGATAATGCCATTGTGGTTACCGATAATGTGTACCGCCACAGGGAGAAAAGAGAAAATCCTAGGGATGCGGCTATTAACGGAACATCAGAGGTCGGCCTTGCCATTTCCGCGTCGACCCTTACTACGGTGGTAGTATTTTTGCCTATGGCGTTTCTTACAGGCGTCACGGGAATTATGTTTAAACAGTTGGCAATACTTGTCACGGTAACTTTACTTGCCTCGCTTTTTACGGCTTTAACCTTAAGCCCTATGCTTTGCTCAAAATTACTTACTCATCTTCCGGAAGAAAATATAAAAAATAAAAACAAAACCTTCTATCAGAGGTTTTATGAAACAAGCGGCGGTTTTTTTACCTTTGTAGAGCAAAGGTATTCCAAAACGTTAGCCTGGGCATTAGGGCATAAAAAGATGACCTTTACGGCTGCCCTGGCTGTTTTTATCGCCAGTATCCTCATCGTCCCCAAGATAGGCACAGAATTTATTCCTGAAGAAGATACCGGAGATTTAAGCCTGATGATTGAGCTTCCGGTGGGAACCCGCTACGAAGAAACCGCCAAGGCAGTGCTAGAGATAGAAAATATTATCAGCAAAAATGTTCCAGAGGCAGTGGCGGTATCCAGCCGCTACGGGTATTCGGGCGCGGCACGCTTTGGCGCGGCCTTTGGCTCAAAGATGGGCTCACATGTTATTAATATGGCGATTAAGTTAGCGAAACTGGATACGCGCGCGCGTTCATCTAAAGAGATTGCTCAAGGTATACGCCCAAAGATTAAAGCGCTCTTAGGGGTAAAAAAAGTAAATATTCAAGGAGGTAGCCCTTTCTCGCGGATTATCTTCGGCGGCGGTAAGCCTGTTTCCATAGAAATCTTAGGCCATGACTTCAAGGATACCGACGCGCTTGCCTATAAGCTTCAATCCGAAATATCCCAGGTACAAGGCCTTTCGGATATAACAATTTCCCGGGAATTAGGCAGGCCGGAGCTTAAGGTGGTAGTAGATAGGCAAAAGGCTTCTTCCTTAGGACTGAGTATGGCAGGTATTACTGATTCCTTGCAGACGTATTTTTCCGGTAAAACCGCAAGCAAGTTTCGCCAAGGAGGGGATGAATATGATATATTCTTGCGCCTCAAAGATGATGACCGCGCAAGTATCCCTGATATAGAAAACATTCCGCTTACCTCTCATTCAGGAAAGATAATCCGGCTTAATAATGTGGCATATATAAGCCAAGGGGTAGGGCCTATTGATATTGAAAGGCAGAATCAGCAGAGGATTATTAAGGTTGAGGCGAATACCTTTAAGCGTTCATTGGGAGACATTACTAAAGACATTCGGGGAATACTTGCGGATATGGATATTCCCAGGGATGTAGTGATTAACTTAGGAAGCGATGTTGAAGAGCAGGCAAAGGCATTTAAGGATTTAATCTTACTTTTTATGCTGGGAGGAATCCTTGTGTATATGGTAATGGCTTCCCAGTTTGAGTCGCTGGTTGACCCCTTTATTGTTATGTTTTCCGTGCCCTTTGCTTTTACCGGTGTAGCCTTTAGCCTTTTAGTATCAGGGGTACATTTAAGCATCCTGGCATTCTTAGGATTAGTGATGCTAGGCGGTATCGTGGTTAATAACGCTATCGTGCTGGTTGACTATACGAATCTTCTGCGTAAAAAAGGCCTTCCTATCTTTGAGGCCATTGTTACCGGCGGGGTAAACAGGCTTCGTCCGGTATTGATGACCACTATTACGACTTTATTTGGGATGCTTCCGTTAGCAATAAGCAGGGGGGAGGGCTCGGAATTGTGGAGGCCCTTAGGGGTAAGCATGCTCGGCGGATTAAGCTTCTCGACCTTTATCACCTTAATCCTTGTGCCGGTTTTATATATGGCATTTAATAAAGATAAAAAGTAGTGTTCTGTGTTACAAATACCTGACAATCGAACGAATGTCACTTCGTGCTTCCCTGCCTATCAGGTAGGCGCTAGCCTTGCCTTTGGAAGGAAGCATTAAAGTTTTGATATTATTGCTAAACTATCAATATTTTTCAATTCGCAGAAATGGTTCTTTCAAAGAAAGTGCTGCTCTGAAGAACCATTCTAATGCTCTTTGCATAATCTGCGAACTTTTTTTCTCAAAATCCGCATAAACTTGCGCATCTGTTTTCTTGGTCAATTCGCGTAAATTCGCGCAAATATTCTTCCCCTTTATTCGCGTCCATTCGCGTGTATTTCCCACCTCGCCTGCCTGCTTGTTTGGCATACAGGTAAGCCGAGGCAAAATTCTCTAACCCAGAAGGGTAGACTTTCCTGTCCGCTTAAGGAAAGGTCTTCGATAATTTTGGCCTCACTCGGCGGGATAATTCGGCCAGACAACTTATGTTCGCTTGCGCTCCATAAGTTGTGGCCTCATTAGAAAGCGCTTTCCCGAACCCCCTGTTTTAGCCTTGTTTTGGACTTAAAATGTAGTATATTTTAGGTAGCTAATAGCCCCGCACAATGCCAGGCATAAACAAGTGTCATTTTCACTTGACTATGCCTGGCATTGCCTATCATATTCAATATGACTCATAACGCACAACGTCCGCCACAAAGCATAGGCAGACGCCCGCCAAAGCAGTGTGGCGGGCGCATAGCCCATTTTTTCCTTTGTTTTTGCCTTATCTTTGAACAGCCAGTCTTTGCCCAAGTAGCCCGGACGCTGGATATCTCCAGTTACTTTAACCAAGCCCGTAACGCGGTTATTCCCCAAGATAAATTTCGTCCACTGCACTTAAGATACATCTCCTACGATAGCCAAAGCAATGATTTTAAGCTTCTTGTAGATAAAGGGGATTTCTTAAAAGAGTCACCCCGTCACCAGGTCACCACGTCACCAGAGAAACAAGAAAAAGCCCTTGAAGGTGAGACTCAAAATTTACTCAGGTATTTCTTCATAGGCTTAAGCCTGCCTAATGATAAATTCTGGGTCAACCTAAGGCCGGATTCGCCAAATAACATCATAGATGATGACTTGGCAATGACTGATATTGGCAGGATATTCTTAGAGGCGGATGTCCAGCTAAAGAAGGATACCGCGAACTTTACTTCACCCCAGACCCCAGAAGGCAAACAATATTGGGATAAGCTCTATAAGAAGGCGGGGGAATTATTTGGTTCAGAGAATATTACTATACCTACCTTAACCCGTCCTTGGATCGTGCCCAATGAAATCATCATCAGGGAATCCCCAGATAATGCTTATATCTACAAGGCAACGCTAAAAGTGATGCTTGAAGAAGACTATCTGAAAAGCTTTCAGCTTTCAGCTGTCAGCCAGCAGCAATACAATTTCAAAGACCCCAGGCTAAAGGAGCTCAATGAATACTCAACCCAGCTTATCAGAGAATTGATAATCCCTAAGCTCACCTATCAGGTGAATACCTCAAAGAGATATGCTTCTCTTAGGCAAGTGTATTACTCGCTTATATTGGCGCAGTGGTTTAAGAATAAATTTAGTGTGCCGGTGAACGGGTTAGCCAGTAAACCGGTTAACTCGCTTACCGGTAAACCGGATAACCCCTATAGTAAGCTTATTGATTCAAGAGACTTGACTAACCTCACTTCAAAAGAGCCTTATGATAAAGAAGAATACTTTAAACAATACCAGAAATCATTCCAAGATGGCGAATATAATATTACAGAACCAGTCTATACCCCTTATGGCCAAAATATTCGTAGGTATCTGAGCGGAGGAATAGAAGGATTTATGAGTAGTTCGGCTGTGACTACAATGATACCAGCAAAAAAAGATATGCCAGAAATAATGAATGACGCATATGCTTACCCGATAAAGTATCTTACGAATTTAGAAAAACAGCTTTGGCAGCGCATAGAGAAAGAATTGAAAGCAATTAAAGGGGTTGGCGGGGAGAGAAAGTATTACATTCATGCTCAAAGGGAAATTGATGATAGTGTAACTTACAATGGAATAGAGCAGGCAACTTTATTGGTAAGAGTCAAAGATAATCATCAAGGATATGATTTGGTTAAGATCGGAGGTTTGTTTTTTATAGACAAGGAAGTGTATGAGGATTTAGAGAAAGATTTGGAGTTACGCGCTGCCTTGAAAGAAAGAGCTATTGTTGTATCGGATTTATCTGACTCCACGATTGGTGAATCGGAGGAAAAAGGCGGCAGGATGAAGCTTTTCACTTCTGCGACTATACTTTTAATGCTGAATAGCAATATCGCAGGAAAGTGTGTTATTGATTCCGGATCCGGAGACGGACTGCTTGCTTTGACGGCGCTTAAGCTGGGGGCTTCCCAGGCCATACTTATAGATAATGATGAAGCCTCTTTGAACAAAGCAAGGCAACATTTTGAGGCTAACAAGTTTAGGGAAGGTGTGCATTTTTGGTGTATTGCCGGAGATTTGACGAATAAAGATACACTTATGCCAAAAATCCCTGAGATAAAAGATAGCATTGTCTTAATAAGCAACATCGGAACTTGGCCTGGTGATTATGGGCCGGTAACTAACTTGACCAGCGTTGGCCTTATATTAAACATGATTAAAGATCGTAACATTAGAATTGACAAGATTATTTTAGGAGGTTATCAGTCAAAGGAATTCATAGGGCATTTGCCAGATGGCGATATAGCTCAATTAAAAAAATATGGCTTTCATACACGGCCAGAGCAAAGTTATGTAGGAGGATGTGTTTCAATATCAGCTGCCAGCTCGGTGGTGGAGGTAGATGGAAAATCATTTCAACTTGCACGGCTGGAAGATTCAGAAAGAAAAGAAAACCGAGGAATTAATATAGCCGTGGACGAGGATATCTTATATATTACAAACGAGTTAGAAAAAAAAGGAGTATACTTTGGGTTTGCGGGAGGGATAGCGCGGAAAATGGTTACAGGGATAAAGCCGTCTTTGAGAGCGGCAGATATTGATATTGTTATTAGGGGTTATGATAAGAGCAAAGTGCGATCGGTAAGTGAGATTATTTATTTTATAGAGGATATGACAAGGATAAAATTTAAAGATACCCCTTTGCATGTCCTTAACCTTGGTAAGGACCCTGATTCTGAAGAATTATTCCTTTACGAAGATGAACTATATGCCAAAGTAGATATTTTGCGTGATTTTTCCCTTAACAGGCTTATCGTTCATAAGGATACGAGCGGTTGGGTAGTTACAAGTAGCGCGGGAGGAGATTATGCCGAAGATATTATACAAAAACGCCTTAGCCTTATTCCTGCCGTGTCGCGCCATGGAACAAATCGTTTATTAAAGTTAGATACTATATTTAGGTGTGTACGCTTGATGTTGGAATTCCCTGACATGACCGTTGATGATAAATCAAGGGAAGAGATAAAGAGAATTGTAGATGAAATGAGTGAAGTGGAGAGCAAAACAATCAGAGAAATAGTGTCTAATTATTTAAAAAAACCAAAACAAAATATTCATAATATCCCTGAGAATTTCCTGGATATGTTTGCCCGCGCGAAGAATCCGGATACGATTATTCCTTTGTTAAAGGAAATTGGCGGCACGAGGCAAACACTCTTTAGCATTTTAGAAGCTTTGCCCATAGAAAATATTGCGAGAATTGTTAAAGAAAATAAGTTTACAAATTATAAAGGGCTTTTAACATATTTAGCAGATCATGGCGGTATCGCCGCAATAGCGAATTCCTCGCCCCTTAATGAAAAAGTTCATGATGTGGGAGGTATAGACTTACGCGCATTGCCTATAACCGCGCAGCCAGCTCTAGGGAATCAACTTTCTATGTTTGGTTCTGCGCCCATAAGCCTGAATATTAATTTTGACGAGGAGTGCCGGCAGATTGAAGTGATGCTCAAGAATGATTTTATCCCCGCAACCGCGCGCATACGCGATATGGCCTATACGGCAAGCCAATCGTCAGCGGTAAGCAGTGAGCAGATAGAAGTTGTCATTACCCATATCGCCGAAATTTTACGCGCGCAGGAGCAAAAGTTTATTCCCACCGAGCCCGCCTTAAAACAAATCCTTATCGCGCTTGAGTCAGATAATCCTGCCCAAGAAGTACAGCTTGCCTTAAGCCGAATAGTAGTGAACCCTCATAACTGATTGTTGAAAGGCGCTACTTTGTTGCCTTGTGCTATCGGCTATAGACTATTGACTATCGACTATTTATGGAATGAATATGCTTGAGGTGTGGATTACAAAATCTAAGATGGGTTGTGGGTAAATGCCGATGGCGAGGGTAAGAATAAGGGCGATAATTAAGGCAAAATTAAGAGATGGGGCTGGTTTGATTTCTATCTTTGCCTGCGGTTTTTCCAGATACATTGTTTTTATGACGATAAAATAATAATAGGCGGCTATGACGCTGTTGATTACCGCGGCAATTGCCAGAGTGATAAATCCTTCCTCAATTGCTGCGCTAAAGATATAAAACTTCCCGATAAATCCCGCCAGAGGCGGAATGCCTGCCAAAGAAAGCAAAAAAACCGCAAGAGCCGCGGCTAAATATGGCGAATGTAAAGAAAGCCCGGCATAATCTTTTATTTCATCGCTCTTTATTTTATTAGAAACCGCGATAACTACCGCGAAGGCGCCTAAGTTCATCACTGTGTAGGTAAGTAAATACACAAAAAGGCTTACCTGCCCTATGTGTGTGCCAATTACCAAACCTATTAAGGCATATCCGGCATGGGCAATGGAAGAATAGGCTAAAAGCCTTTTGATATTAGTTTGGGAAAGCGCGGTAAGATTTCCCACAACCATCGTGATAATGGCAAGTATCCCCAAAAGATGCGCCCAGTGTTCATAGAAGAATATGCTTCCTGTCAGGAGAAACCGTAATAATACCGCGAACCCCGCGATTTTGGGGCCTACGGAAAAGAAGGCGGTTACCGGAGTGGGCGCTCCTTCATAGACATCCGGGCACCAGAAATGCACCGGCACCATGGCAATCTTAAACCCAAGGCCGATAAGGATAGTCAGAATGATGATAGAAATCGCGGCCGGCTGCGAGGTGTTGCCATAAAGGATAGCATTGATTTGCTCTAAATCTAAGCTTCCGGTTAAGCCGTAGAGAAGCGAGATGCCATAGAGCATGGTAATAGAGCAGGCTGTGCCGATAAGAAAGTATTTCAGCCCGCTTTCGCTTGATTTTACATTGCCCCTCCAGTAGGCGGCGATAATGTATGAAATAAGGCTTAAAAACTCAACTCCCAGATATATCATCAGTAAATTTGAGGCTGCCCCCATAAACATAATAGCGGTCGTGGCTAAGAGGATAAAACAGTAGAATTCTCCCCGATAGTTGGGTGAAATTTCCTTATACTCTAGGGAAATCAGGATTACCGCTAAGGCAATGATGATAGAAATTATCTTAAAAAAAGCGGCAAAGGAGTCGTTTACTAACATCCCCGAAAATAAGCTTGTCGTAATAACGGGTGTTTTGCTTACATACAATAAAGTAATGCCAAGGGAAGCCAGGGAGAAATAGGCAAGCGCGCGCTTATTTTTAATCAGCACGCTAAAGATAAGTATTACCAGCGCGGCAATAGTTAAGATTATTTCCGGAAGGATATATTTTATATCAGCTATAAAAGGCGCTACATTCAATTCGCCACCCCGATAGCTTTTAAGATCAGGTTTAACCCGGGATTAAGTATATCCAGTATCAATTTAGGATACACCCCTAACGCCAAGGTTAGAATAAGTAAAGGCACAAGGGTTAAGATTTCCCGCGTGTTAATTTCAGCAAGCGATTTCCATTTGGGATTAAGCGGCCCTAAGAGGATGCGCTGAATCATAAAAAGAATATAGCCCGCGGTTACGATAATACCCGTAACCGAGATAATGGTAAAGAGGCGAAATGCCTTAAAGCCGCCGAGTAACGACAGGAATTCGCTCACAAAACCGCTTAAGCCGGGAAGCCCCAAAGAAGCCAGGGAAAAAAAGATGAGCATGCCTGAGAAAACAGGTACAACTTCGCGCAGACCCCCAAAGGCATTTAAGTCGCGGGTATGCGCCCGGTCATATAATACCCCGACTAATAAGAACATTGCCCCCGTGATAATACCGTGATTGAACATCTGCAAATACGCTCCGCTAAAACCGATTGGGTTTAAAGACGCCAATCCCAGCATCACAAAACCCATATGGCTGACGCTGGAATAGGCGACCATTTTCTTAAAATCAGTTTGTGCCATCGCCACAAAAGCCCCGTAGACAATACCGATAAGCGCTAAAAGCGCTATGGCCGGGGCAAAGAATTTTGCCGCCTCTGGGAGTATGGGATAGCTTATCCTGAAAAACCCGTATCCGCCCATCTTTAATAAAACACCGGCAAGCAAGACGCTTGCGGGTGTGGGGGCTTCTACGTGGGCATCGGGAAGCCAGGTGTGAAACGGGAAAACCGGTACCTTAATGGCAAAACCAAAAAAGAGCGCGGCAAAAATAATGTTTTGAAATAATCGCGGGAAAAGGCTGTTTTGGGCGATAAGCTCAACAATGCTAAAGGTATGAGGAGCAGAGTTAAAATATAGTGCCAGGATACCGAGGAGCATGAAGACGCTTCCCGCAAGAGTGTAAAGGAAGAATTTGATTGCCGCGTATTCTTTGCGTGAACCCCCCCAGATGCCAATTAAGAAATACATAGGGACCAGGGTAATTTCCCAGAAGACATAGAAGAGGAATAAGTCTAACGCCAAAAATGTCCCTATCATCCCTACTTCAAGCATAAGATAGAATATGAAATATTCCTTGATTCTATCTTTGATGGAGAATGAGGCAAAGCAGGCCAAGAAGCATAATAGGGCAGTGAGGAATATCATTGAATAACTTAGCCCGTCAACACCTACATGGTAATTGATATTCACCTGCGGTATCCAGCTTAATTTCTCTTCTAATTGAAAGCCCGGTTGAGCGGTATTAAAATGAGCCAAAATAAGAAGAGAAAGCAAAAAGGTAACCAGCGTGGTGGCGACACTTACACCCCGGATGGTTGAGGTTTGCGCTTTAGGAATAAAGAATAAAATCAATATGCCTAGTACCGGCAAGAATATTATTAAACTTAAAAGTGGTAAACCAAACATAATTTCCCTCCTGTAAACACGAATTTAAACAAATTACACACGAATTTCCCTGTGTGTGGGAAAAACTACGGTTTTTATTCGTGCTAATTCGGCCTTTGATTCGTGTTAATTCGTGTGTAATTAAATCAATTTCAATAAAACAATAATTATGACACTGGTGAAAATCAAAAGAATATAATTCTGGATAAAACCGCTCTGCAGGCGTCTTAAGACTATCCCTATAGCGCCTACCATAGATGCCGTCAGGTTTACTAAGCCGTCAACAATATATTTATCGATCCAGGCCTTTATAGTGCTTATCCAGATAGTAACCGTTGCTGTCCCATTGACCGAGCCGTCGATTATCTTGGAGTCAAAGGAGAAGGAAAACCGTGTCAAAGCCAAAAACGGCCGGACAATAACTGTATCATAAATTTCATCAATATAGTATTTGTTAAGAAGTAAATTGTATATCGGTTTATAATTTTCCGCCAAGGCTTTGGGGATGTTCGGGCAGGCTTTATAAAATAGCCAGGCCATGGCTATACCCAACAATCCCACCGCGATAGATGAATACATCACCAAATAATTAACTTCAATATGATGCTCGGGATGAAAATAAATAAAATGCGAAAACCAGTGATTCGTAAGCGGTGAGCCGATAAGGCCGCTTACCGCGCTTAATGACGCAAGAATTATCAATGGCCAGGTCATTACTTTCGGCGATTCATGGGGATGAAGATGGGGGTCGCGGGGTTTGCCTGTAAAGGTCAGGATATAAAGCCGAAACATATAAAAGGCGGTCATAAAGGCAACCAGTGAGGATAACCCGTAGAGTACCTTGTTATGATTAAACGCAGCCAGCAGGATTTCATCCTTGCTCCAGAATCCGCTAAAAGGAGGCACTCCCGCAATCGCAAGGCAGGCAATGAAACAGGTGCTGGCGGTAATTTTCATTTTCCCGAATAGCCCGCCCATCTGACGGATATCCTGGACGCCGGTATTATGAATTACCGCGCCCGCGCATAAAAACAAAAGCGCCTTAAAAAAAGCATGGGTCATTAAATGAAATACCCCCGCGGTATACCCGCCAACTCCTAATGCCACCATCATTAAGCCTAACTGGCTGATAGTAGAGTAGGCCAGAATTTTCTTGATATCATTTTGCACAAGGGCAATTGAGGCGGCTAAGAGCGAGGTAATGATCCCTATATATGAAACAAACTGCAGGGAAAAATTCCCGGCGGAAAAAACACTATAACTTCGCACGGTAAGATACACCCCGGCGGCAACCATGGTCGCCGCGTGAATAAGCGCGCTTGCCGGAGTAGGCCCTTCCATGGCATCAGGAAGCCATACGTGTAAAGGAAATTGCGCTGATTTTCCGATTGCCCCGCAAAATAAGAGTATGCCGGCAATGGTTATGATATGGGGGTCAAAGCCGCCGTGATGCAGCTTTTCGGCGATTTCACGGAAATTGGCTGTGCCTAAATAATAAAACAGGGTCGCGATACCCAAGAAGAAGCCCGCGTCGCCTATTCTATTGGTAATAAAAGCCTTTTTCCCGGCAAGAGCGGCGGATGGTTTATTATACCAATAGCTGATAAGCAGGTATGAGCAAAGCCCTACTAATTCCCAGAAGACGTAGACCAATATTAAATTGTCTGCCAAAACCAGCCCCAGCATGGAAAAGGTAAATAGCGATATAAAGGCAAAAAAGCGGGTTGAATTCTTTTCCCCGTGCAAATACCCTATGGAATAAATCTGTACCAGCAGGCTTACCAGGGTGACGACAATAAGCATTATTGCCGTGAGCTGGTCAATGACAAGACCTGCGCTAAAAGAGTATTTTCCGCAGGTAAACCACGTGGCGCTTTGTTCGATACTATTTCCGGCGATAACATGCCGTAGCAAAAGGCAGGCACAAAGAAAGGAGCCGGCAATGCAGGCAATAGAAAATAACGCTCCCTTGAGTTTGAGCTTACTGCCAAAGAAGATATTTACTATAAAACCCACAACAGGAAGCAGGGCGAGAGAATAGGCGGCGTTTACCATTTCATTATGTTTATTTCATCAACAAAAATTGTTTTATAGTTACGGTATATCGCTACGATAATTGCCAGGCCCACTACCGCGGCAGCGGCAGAGACGCCGATGGTAAAAATGACAAAAATCTGCCCAATAGGGTTATCCGGTGTTACAAATTTAGAGAATGCCACAAAGTTAATATTCGCGGCATTGAGCATGATTTCAAGAGACAGAAGGATGCCGATGGCGCTTCTTCTGGTAAAGACGCCGTAAAGCCCGATACAAAAAAGCAGTGCCGATAAAATTAAATAATGGTGTAAAGGTATCATCTTATAATTTTCTTAATGCCAGGCATACACAAGTAGTATGCCTGGCATTACATATCCTTACTGCTAATTACTACCGCCCCAATCAGTGCCGCAAGTAATATAATAGAAATTACCTCAAACGGCAGGGCGTAGGTGGTTAAGAGCTCTTTGCCGATATCCGCAAGCGAAACAGCCTTGAGAGAAACAGCCTCCGTAGTCTTGAAGCGGATAAAAATTAAAATCAGTATCGCGGCAAGGGCTCCGGAAACCAGGAAAGAAAGGCCTTGCTGTTTATTATGTTGTTGCAGGGTTTTATCCGAAATCTTAAGCGTAAGCATGATGCCGAAGATAATCAGGGTCATAATTGCCCCGATATAAATCAAGATTTGTATTAACGCTAAAAATTCGGCGTTTAAGTAAATATATATCGCGGCAATTCCCAGTAAAGCCACGATCAACGACAAAGCGCTGTAGAATATATTTTTCAGGGTAACGCTCAGAATTGAAAAGATAACGATAACCCCGGCAATGCCATAAAAAAGGCTTGTTGCGATATAATTACTCCACATAACTATCAACCTTTACCAAGTCTACAATCAAATCCTTACGGTCACAAACCGCGAGCTCGTAATCATGGTTCATAAATATCGCGGACGTCGGGCAGGGTTCAGCGCAAAGCCCGCAGAATAAACAGGTGTCTATATGATACACAAATTCGGTAAGTTTCCTTTTTTTATCGTCGCCTACGTTAAATTTAACTTCTAAACAATTGTTAGGGCACGCCCGCGCGCACATCTGGCAGGAGATGCATTTTTTAGGGCGAAGCGCGACCCTCCCCCTGTAGCGTTCAGGCGGGGTCCATCTTTGTTTGGGGTATTGCAAAGTAACCGCGGGCCTGCAGAGATATTTAAGCGTTACGCCTAAGCCTTTGATTAAACTTGCCGTATACTCAAAAAATTCTTTCATCGTTATTTTATGAGCGCCATTACCAGCGCGGTAACCAATATATTCAAAAATGCCAAAGGCATAAGGAATTTCCAAGCGAAATCCATCAGCTGGTCTACGCGCAGCCGCGGGAATGTCCAGCGTATCCACATCATCACAAAAATCAGGAAGTAAACTTTTAATAAAAACCAGGCGATTCCCGGTAATAATGGCCCTTGCCATCCTCCTAAAAAGAGGGTGGTGGCGATAACCGACACTACAAACATATTGGTATATTCGGCCAAGAAGAACATGGAAAACTTCATTCCGCTATATTCCGTATGAAATCCGGCGACTAATTCCGACTCGGCCTCGGCAATATCAAAAGGCGCGCGGTTCACCTCGGCAATCGCCGATATAAAATATATCAAAAACGCGATGGGTTGGTAACAGATAAACCATACATTTTTCTGGGCTCCGATAATTGTATTCATGCTCAGAGAGCCGGTCATCATCACAATAGGAAGGATGGAAAGCACAAGCGGGATTTCATAGCTGATGATTTGGGCCGCGGTGCGCATCCCTCCAAGCAGAGAATATTTATTGCCGGAGCCCCATCCGGCCATAAAAATGCCGATGACACCGACACTGCTTACCGCTAAAATATAGAGCAACCCTAAAGGTAAGTCTTGCGCAATCAGATTTTTGCTAAAAGGGATAGCCACAAAAGGAAGAAAGCTTGCCACAAAGACAACCAGCGGCGCGAGCCAGAAAGTGAGTTTATCCGCTTCTCTACAGACGATGTTTTCTTTAAGAAGCAGCTTTAGGGTATCAGCGATAGTTTGAAGAGCGCCATGCCAGCCGACAATCATTGGCCCTAAGCGGGATTGGATGTGCGCGCTTATTTTACGTTCCCACCAGATAAGAAACATGACCGATATGCTGACAAAACCAAGCAGCCCCGCGGCCTTAGCGCACATCAGAAGAAAATTTAGAATAAACGGTAAATCCATCATTTTATGTTATACGTCCATATAACAACCTACGAGGTTGAAAATTTCAACCTCGTAGGTTGTTACGGTTATCGATCAATCTCGCCTAATACTACATCCAGGCTTCCCAGAATGGCAATGACATCAGCTACTTTTACTCCTTTGACTAAATCCGAAATCACCGCCAGATTACAGAAAGACGGCGCCCGGCATTTTAGCCGGTAAGGCTTAGTTGAGCCGTCACTGATTACATAAAATCCTAACTCACCGCGCGGGCTTTCTGACCTGAAGTAAATTTCACCTGCCGGAGGTTTTAAGATTTTTGGCACCTTGGCAATATGTTCTCCCTGCGGGATGTTATCTATAGCCTGTTCAATAATCCTCAGAGACTGGTAGAGTTCATCCATTCTTATTCTGAGCCTATCCCAGGTGTCCCCGGTAGTTATTACGGGAATGTCAAATTCAAAACGGGGATAGATAGAATAAGGCTCTTCCTTTCGTAAGTCAAATTTGACTCCGCTTGCCCGCAAGTTAGGGCCGGTTACAGCATAGGCAAGCGCTTTTTCCTTGCTGAGTATTCCGATACCCTTGGTGCGCACCAGAAGTATAGCATTAAGAGGCATTAGGTCTTCATACTCTTTGAGTTTTGGCTTAAAATAATCTATAAATTCTTTTACCTTTTTTTGAAAATCAGCGGGGATGTCCGCGGATACCCCTCCTATGCGGTAATAATTATAGGTAAGTCGGCTGCCGCAGGTGCTTTCAAAGATATCCAGGATTTTTTCTCTTTCGCGAAAGCAATAAAGCAGGGGAGTGCCAAACGCGCCTAAATCCTGAACGAATGTCCCGACAGCCAAAAGATGGCTGGCAATGCGGTTTAATTCCGCGATAATCACCCGGATATAGTCCGCGCGCTCAGGAATCGCGAGGCCCATTAATTTTTCTATCGCCATGCAATAACCAAAGTTATTGTTCATTGCCCCCAGATAATCAAGGCGGTCGGTGTAGGGAATAATTTGGGTATAGGTCCTGTTTTCGCAGATTTTTTCAAAGTCCCTGTGGAGGTAGCCTATATGGGGTACACAGCCAATCACGACTTCACCGTCAAGGGTTAATTGCAGGCGTAAAACCCCGTGGGTTGAGGGATGCTGCGGGCCAAAGCTGACTTCAAAGTCTTCTGTTTCAAAAGCGGCTTGAGGTTTATTTTGTGTGCCTAAATTTTCAGTGTGTATTTGAAGGTCCATAGAGTGTTTTAAATAGTTTCCACTAAAAAAGGTATTTGATAACACGAATTCCCACGAATTTTTATCGAATTCCCACAAATCTATTCGTGTTAATTTGTGTGGAAATTAGTTTTTCAGCACTAACTAAATAGAAGGCATGCGGACAAAGTTTTCATTGGTATACTCTTTTCTTAAAGGGTATCCCTGCCAGTCGTCGGGCAAGAGTATGCGCCGTAAATCCGGGTGCCCGGTAAAGGTAATTCCCATCATATCAAAGGCCTCCCGTTCATGCCAATTCGCCGCGCTCCATAGGGGAGTGATGCTTTCTACAGAGGGGTTATTTTTATCCAAGAATACCTTGAGAGTGATTTTTTCTCTAGTTGTGTAAGAATAGAGGTTATACGCTATGGCAAATTTGTCCTTATAATCTATAGCGGATATACAGGCTAATTGTTCAAAGCTTAAGTTTTCTTTGAGGAAGCGGCAGGCATTTTTGATATCTTTGCTTTCAAGAATAAGGCATTGGGTATTTGCCTCTTCGGTAATCGCGGGAAATTTAGTTTTTAAAGTTGCTATTGCGTCAGCCATGCTATTTTTTGGTAATTTCGTCTTTAAGGCTTGATTTTTTGATTTTTTCCTGGAGTTTCATAATGCCAAAGAGGAGCGCTTCGGGCCGGGGAGGGCACCCGGGAACATGGATATCCACGGGGACCACCTGATCCACGCCTTTTACTACGTTATAGCTATCATAATAATAAGGGCCGCCGGAAATCGCGCAGCTGCCCATTGCCAGGACATACTTGGGCTCAGGCATCTGGTCATAAAGAAGGCGAAGCCGTTTAGACATCTTCTGGTTTACCGTGCCGGCAACAATCATCAGGTCGCACTGGCGGGGAGTAGCGCGGAAGACGCCGGCGCCAAAACGGTCTAAGTCATAACGGGAAGCTCCGGCTGCCATCATCTCAATCGCGCAGCAGGCAAGCCCGAATGACATCGGCCAGAGACTTGATTCCTTTGCCCAGTTGAGGATAAAGTCTGTGGCGGAGAGAATGATTTGGCCTCCGGGAATCTTTTCGGTAAATAGAGGCAGTTTTTGTATTAGACCCATTCTAATGCCTTCTTCTTTAAAGCGTAAAACAGCCCTACCAATAAGATAAAGATAAATACCGCGGCCTCTAAGAATGCCCATGCCCCGCAGTCTTTAAAAATAACCGCCCAGGGGAGTAAAAATGCCACTTCCACATCGAAAACCACGAAAATCAGGGCGAAAATATAGTAGCGGACATTGTATTGGACAAAGCTTGTCCCTGTAGTAAATTCCCCGCATTCGTAGGGGGTAATTTTTTCTTTGGTTGGCTTGCTTGGCCTTAAAATCCATGAGGTGACAAACGCGGCCAAGACAAAGACTGTGCCCGCGGCCAAAAAAAGTAGGGCATAGCTGTAACTATTTAATAACATAGGTTGTTTTACTCCTGTTAAAAACTCAATAATCTTAGCATGTAGGCAGATTGACTGTCAAGAAAAAATTATGAAAGATTTCACAAACTATATATAGGAACAACCGTCCCTTTCAATCTGCGCAATCCGCGGACTTGTTTTTTTCAAAATCCGCGTAATCTGCGGTTGCAGAAAGCGCTTTCCCAAACCCCCTGTTTTAGCCTTGTTTTGGGCTTAAAATATAGTATATTTTAGGTAGCTAATAGCCCCGCACAATGCCAGGCATAGTCAAGTAAAAATGATACTTGTTTATGCCTGGCATTGCCTATCGTATTCGACATGACTCATAACGCACAACGTCCACCACAAAGCATAGGCGGACGCCCGCCAAGGCAGTGTGGCGGGCGCATAGCCCATTTTTTCTTTTGTTTCTGCCTTATCTTTGAGCAAACCAGCTTTGCCCAAGTAGCCCAGACTCTGGATATTTCTGGTTACTTTAACCAAGCCCGTAATGCGGTTATCCCCCAAGACAAATTCCGTCCCTTACATCTAAGGTACATCTCCTACGATAGCCAAAGCAATGACTTTCAGCTATTGTTAGACAAAGGAGATACTAAATTTGATAACCATTTAGCTAATGAGCTAACCAGCTCACCAGCTAATGAGCTCAATAATGCTACCAAAGAGCTATTGAAATACTTCTTTATCGGCTTAAGCCTGCCTAATGATAAATTCTGGGTAAACCTAAGGCCGGATTCACCGGATAACATCATAGATGATGACGTAGCAATGACTGATATCGGCAGGATATTCTTAGAAGCAGATGTCCAGCTAAAGAAGGACACCGCAAACTTTACTTCACCCCAAGACCCTGAAGGAAAAGTTTACTGGGATAAACTCTATAAGAAAGCAGAAGAATTATTTGGAACGGAGAATATTACCATACCCACCTTAACCCGCCCCTGGATAGTGCCCAATGAGATAATCATCAGAGAAGCCCCTGATAATGCGTACATATACAAAGCAACCCTAAAAGTGATGCTGGAGGAGGATTATTTACGAGGGATGAAGGATGAAGGACGAGGGACGATAATAAATTATAGTTTCAAAGATCCAAGGCTAAAGGAGCTCAATGAATATTCTACCCAGCTTATCAGAGAATTGGTAATCCCTAAGCTTACCTATCAGGTGAATACCTCAAAGAGATACGCTTCTCTTCGGCAGGTGTATTATTCGCTCATCTTGGCGCAGTGGTTTAAAGCTCGCTTTCGCTCGCAGATGACAGAGAACAGGGAACAGAGGACAGAAAAAGCCAATGATTACTTCAAGCTCATAGATTCCGGGGCTTTGACTAATTTGGTTTCTAAAGAACTGTATGACAAGCAAGATTACTTCCAGCAATACCAGAAATCATTCCAAGATGGCGAATACAACCTCACTGAGCCGATATATACTCCTATGGGCCAGAGTATCCGCAAGTATATGAGCGGGGGGATGATGTTTGGAACGGAACAAGTTAGCAGCGCAATCTCTAAGATTCCTGCTAAGACAATTAGTCCTCCGAGAACTAAATTTTTAATAGAGTCCTTTGCAACTGATAGAGCTTCATCTTCAATTATTGAGCAGTCTTATAAAATATTTGCAGAAGCGTTGAACAAATATGGTGTAGCAACAATCATAGGAAAGGCAGCTGGTATTGGCACCTCTGGAGAGGATGTTGTTAGATTTATGCGGACAGAAAATAATGATGTGGCAGGATTAAGCTATTTAGAAGAGCTTTTTAAAGATTATGCTCAGTGGGCAGGAAAAGAAAATCTGGCAATATTTATTGATAAGGCGGTTTCTCAATTTACATCTCCAGCTAATAATTGGGAATATAGGGTAAATAGAATAATTATGGATAGATTCAATCCTGTTACCGGGCACAGCGGTCAATCTTTGAGTTATCTTCTATCTGTAGATTTGAGTATGTTGTCATCTCCAAAGGCATTAGGCAGGCAATTAGGATTTTTTATTTCGAAACGGGTCGGAGACGAGATTGTTTATCAACTTGAGCAAATTAAAAGAGGAGGTTTGCGTGTTGATACGTCGCTATCCTCGCGAACGCCAGCACCTATAGTTTATGGGGTCATAATCAATCCTACATTGTCATTAGAGAAAGGAGATGATGGCACGACATGGAATGTAATCATTAAGCAAACAGGGGAAATATATAAGAGCTATAGACTCCCCGGATTATCTTTGGAAGATGTAGAGGAATTGGCTAAAGAAGGAATAAGAAATGGATTTATGAATACTTCCTATGACGCATTATATAATGGACGCGACGGCAATGCGGTATTACCAGTTGTTACAGAAAGATACGGGGAAGATTTACGTTTGCTTCATGGATATGGCCTTCTATCTGAAATGATGGAGGAGCGGGTTATGCATTCTGTTCTCTTTGTCTCTCAATTTGACACTATTAAGAAGAAAGATATAGGCTTGCTTACGGGTAAAAGTGGTGCTTTAGCTTGGAGTGTTCAGGAAGTCAGTTTTGAAGATATAGACTATATTTTAGTCCCTGAATTTCTCAGGGATCAGGCAGAGAAAGTTTTTGCCGAGTATTCTAAAAAATTGATATTTGTAAAAAAGAGTTCAGAAAAAGTAGAAGTAACTAATCTGGATTATTTTGGCGGATATGGTTATGAAGGCTGGACAGCCAAAATGTTTGTTCCGGATTATCAGTCGGCACTAAAGGAGATAACAGAGAAGAACCCAGGACTTACCCTTTGGGTTCATGGAAAAAGGTTACCTACCGAAGACGATATGGTAAGAAGGGTTGGTTTAAATCGAACAAATAGTATCAATAGCGAAAAATCATATAATAATGTGCCTAGCTCGGCGGTGGAAGAAATAAGTGAAAAAGAAAAAGTAGCTTCTTCTTCTTTGATGAGCTTTTTTGGACGGAATCCAGAGCCTAAGGAGCTGTCTCTGGTAACTTTGGCAAACGGTAGTAAAGATAATTTGGACGCTAAAAACATCTGGGGTGCTTTAAAGAGTCGTAATATCGCAGAGGTAGTGAGTCAAATGGAGATGGCCAGCGCTCATAATCAGCCTAAGGCTAAACCCGATTCCAATGTAATAGATTCTGCGGTGAAGGATACCGCAGAATATCTTGAAAACAAAATAGGTTCCAAGGATAAAATTAGGAAAATGACTCTTGAAAAATTTATAGAAGAAATTGGAGTTTTTAAGGTAAAAATAGGAATTACGATGTTTATGTTGGATAGGGCATCTGCGGAATTGATCAAAAGAGTTAGGGAATTAGCGGGTGGCGCAGGCAAAGTATGGGATGAAATTGAAAAAGCTACAAGATATATGGCCCCAGAATCCATACCATCCATTGTATGGATGTTTCATCCGTCTGTCCAGAAGGAGGGCATATATTATTCTCCCGCGGCTTATCATGCGTTTTGTCAGGAATTAGGCATTTCTCCTACAAAATCTGTATTTTTACATGAATTACTTGAGCAAAAATTTGTAGAAAGAGGGGCTATTGATTCTGACTTTAACTTTTTTTTTCAACATGCCCATCCGAGAATATTAGAAGAAGAACTTAAATTTGCTTCTGAAATAGGCGAGTTAGAAACACGTATAAAGGCTTGGAGGGATCAAATAGAGAAAATAAAGGATCGGATTAAACTCGATCCTAAAAAAGAGATTGGTGAAGAATATATTCGAGATATAGAAAAGGTGCTTAATTTATGGGGTGTGCCGCTTCAAGATGAATCTACAGGTGCTCCTGCCCCCGCCAGCTCGGCGGTAGAGGATTCCGCAGACGTAAAGCTGGAATGGGGTAACACAATTACAATGAGTGATATTAAGAAAGTGATAGAAGACATTAATAGCGACCGATTACTTTCAAGTGACTTGAAGGTTTCAGAATTACAAAGATTTTTGTTTAGAATAATTCATGACAGCCTTGAAATTAAGGATAACGATCATTCGACTAAGCCTCAGACGAAGTTGTTGTGGGACATTATCTATCCTTCTACAGACGCGGCTCGAAAAGACCATCGGCAGGAATATTTTTCAAGGTATAGAAATTCTCCTTTTCTTCTCACACAGTTTATAGCAGAGTTGAAAAAAGAATTTATAGAGGCTGGCATAGATATAACTCCTTTTCGCACTATTTTTCGAGGTTGCTCGTTTTATTCTGAGGACACCGGTGGAGAAGAAAAAACAGTGAAGGAGCGAGAGCAGCATTTACTAAGAATGCGGCAGGGGCTACTTAGTGAATTGCGAGCCGATGGAACAATAGAAGTTACTAACCCTATAACCCATGCCACCTTCAAGCTGAAAGTGTGTGAAGATAAGGATAAAGAGAATTTTAAATATCTATATGACCCTGGTGAGAATGTTCTTTATGCCCAGAATCTAAAAACAAAAAGAGATCTCTGGATTGGTTTTACTGGTGATATGCCTGAGGGTTATGAAGGGACTAAGATTTTTATAGATTGGCATGACGGAGAAGAATTTGTAATGGCTGAGTATAACTATAAGCCAGCTACATTAACTAACGTAATGACAGAAGAAACATTTACTATGCCTAATGAAACAAGCGCGATTAATTTGTCTAATGTTAGAGATAATAGGGGAATAGGTAAATTATTATCTGTAAGTTCAGCTGTAGAAAGGAAACAAATTATTAATTTGCCTATAGATGGTTCCTCCGCCAGCTCGGCGGTGGGAAATGCAGGTTTTGAAAAGCACGATTTTGATAAATATGCAGCTTCACCAGAAAAATTAAGGGAGTTATCTCTTGAAGATTTTGTGAAATGGATTATAAAAAAGAATATAGGTGCCGGAAGGCTGAATGACGGTATAAAAGAATACATCGCTAAGTATCTTAAGCAGAAGGATAATAAGGAAAGCGATGAGATAAATCTGGATGTGTTAAATAACGTAATTGTTCAGATAAATACAGAATTGCCGGAAGCTGAAATAAGAAAGGAAAGGAAAAGGCTGGTAGCGTTGGTTGGTCTAAGAGATTATGTGTCTTTCCTTAAACATATAAAGGAAACTTATTTTTTGGAAGCAGTGGCTATAAAGAAGATGTCCCCTAAAGAGTTGTTAGGGAAAATACTTAAAAGTAAAGGGTCGGAATTTAATGAATATGTGGTAGAACTGGTGCATTTATATATAGAGAATGAACAGGGTCTATTTGAGACGTCCGGTCGGATTGATTCTCAGAAGTTAAGCAGGATATTGTCTGAATTAGGCAGTATGAGAAAAATTGATAACTCGCAAACCATAAAAGACCTTGAGGGTTATCTCTTGTTAGTGCGAGATATAAGGGAAGGATTAAACATAGAATTTCTCTCTTATGTGGCACCATCACGTTTTGGAGACGTAAGAAAGATATTAGGATCGTTTCCGAAAGATTTGCTGGGAAAGATAAAAATACCCATAAAAATAGATTTTGCGGAGCTGGATGTTAATGCTGGGGGGTGGGTTGGCCAAAAAACAGTCCATACGATATTTATCAATGGTGTCCGGAATGAGAATAATTTCATAGACTTGGCCAAAACATTTTGGCATGAGATTATGCATAAAATATCACTTTCAAGCGATAAGAATAGCAATCCGATAGTGTCTTTTGATGCGTGGATTGAGATTACCCGCAAAGCTGGGTTTTACGGCGCGTTTCATAATGGCAAGTTGAAGACATTAGATGAGCTGAAAAGAGAGTTAAAAGGGAATTATACTGAGATTCGCGATTTTAATTACGGAGATTGGGTGTATCGAGAAGATGGCGGAAGGCTGGTGTGTTACGTGGGCGAAGATAGTTATGAAGAATTGAAGAACGATTCTAAATATCAAGATGCAAATGTTGCCTTGAAAAGATATACGCAATATTGGAAAACTACACCCAAAGAGGCAGTAGCAGTGGCAGGGGCAGAATATCTTTTTAATTCTGCACGTGCCTGTAAGCCTTCTTTAGGCAGGTTCGCCGAGGTGGCTAAGCATTTAGGAAACGTGCTGTTTTTTGGTAAGCAATATAATTATTTGTTGGAACCAGAGAAAGGAAACGTATCTAAGGAAGAAGTTTTCGAGAAATTTAAAGAGGATGCAAAAGTCACGTTAGAATTAGTCGGTGGAAGTGACGAAAATAATACTTTTTGGAAGAAAGAAGAATTAAAAGGAGTAAGGCCGAATACAAAGCTCAAAGGAGAATTATGGGATCCTATGACCTCTGCCTATGTTGGTAAGCCAATTCGTTTTGCGAGTAATAGCCTGAATGTTTGGCCATGTTTGTCAATTATTCCAGAAAAGATAGAAGTAATTAATGAATCAACCGTGATTATTTATTCTGATGAAGGTGGTGTATATAAGATTAGTTTGGATTCAACAAGCTCCTCATCAGTCAGCGATGACAAGGGTGGCATCGATTTTGCCGCCCTACCTATCCAAACCCAGCAAATTCAAAGTCTCCAGTCTTTAGTCTCTAGGCCGCTGTCTATAACCCCTAAGTCGGATTTGGATAAAGAATGGTCTCAAATTCAAGCTGTCTTTAACGCCGGGATCCGGCCGTCTGTCCAGCGCATTGGCGAATACACGGCAGCAGCTGTGGCCAGTCCGCTCTCTGAAGAGAGAATAGACCAGGTTCGCGCTATGCTTGCCGATATCCTTCGGCGCGAGGAAGAGGATGAAAAATTGCCTGCCACCGAACCCTCCCTAAAGGGATTGCTTATTGCCCTGGAATCGGATAAAGTATAAAAACTATATCTGTAACAATACCCACTTGACAACATTGATACAATATTGTATACTTTAGATGGAGCGAGCGAAAAAGGAGGAGTTCCCCATGTTATTGTCGTTAGATGAACGCAAACGTATTCCATTAGGTAAAATTATAAAGGCAGGAAAATTAAAGGTTACTCTTTATAATGCTGAAATAATCGCCGGCAAGATTGTCCTTGAGCCTATGGTGGCTGTTCCAGAACATGAAGCGTGGCTTTATAAGAATGCCGCGGCCTTATCCAGCGTTAAGCGTGGTTTAAGCGAAAAACCCAAGCATAAATTACCGGATATGTCTAAACATTTGCAAGATAATGAATGAAATTGTTCTTACGGATACGGCGCAAGAACAGTTAACCGCGCTTGAAAACGATCGTTCTCGCAGGAAGATTGAGAAGGCAGTCAAAAAAACTCTAGCCCTGATGCAGCACAACCTTCGCCATCCGAGTTTAAATACGCATGAATTCACAAGCCTTAAAGGGCCGCATGGAGAAAAAGTTTTTGAGGCATATGCTCAAGCTTCTACTCCTGGCGCGTATCGTATATTTTGGTATTATGGGCCGCGAAAGAATCAAATAAGTGTCGCTGCCATAACCCCACATCCGTAGATCATAATCCCGCCTTAATTGTAACCGGTAACAGTAAATTTGGGTATTCTGTTATTCTTCGGCTTAACCGGGGAATCCAGATCCATTTTCCAGCAATTACCTCATCATAGAAACCTTCGCAAAATAATTATTGACAATAGGTTTTATGCCTCTTATAATTAAGAAAAGTTAAATAGTAAAATTTTACTATCCTGCTTCGCCCTGAACATGCAAACGACGGGAGGGCTTCGTAGCGATTATCCGCCTTTAACTGTGGGATCCCATTGTTAGTGAGTACATCAAATGAATGTCGCCCAAGTCTTAATTGATACTACCAAGAAATTCCATTCCAAGCCGGCCATAATCTTTTCCCGACAAAAGAGTCGGGATCCCGATTTATCGGGAAGAGACAAGCCGATTAGCTTCTTAGAGCTCTATGATAATGTCTTTAAGCTCGCCAATGGTCTGCTTAGCTTAGGCATAAAGAAATCAGACAAGGTTGCCATTTACTTACCTAATTGCCCTGAATATATCTATAGCTATTTGGCCCTATTTTCTATAGGCGCTACCATTGTTCCTCTGGATTACATGCTTACCGAGGATGAACTGGCGAGCTGTTTAAGCCATTGTGAAGCCAAGGCTTTAATTGCTAAGGAAAAAGAGCGGCTTTCACTTGAAAGCCTGAAAAACCGAGCCTCCAGCTTAGCCCATGTAATTGTTTTAGAGCCGCAGAAGAGCGGCTTTCGCTCTTTTACGGATATGGTAGCCTCTGCAAGGCCGTTTCCTACCGATATAAAAGTAGAAGATACAGACCCCGCGCTTATTATGTATACTTCCGGCACAACCGGCTCGCCCAAAGGAATTTCGCTTAATTATAAGCATCTTGACGGTTCGCCAAAGGCTATGGAGTATTTTGTGGATTTAACGGATAAGGATGTAAAACTTTCCGCGCTTCCTTTGTCCCATTCAGGCGGGCTTGTTTATATCCAGAATTGTATTTGCTACGGAATTACTCTTGTATTGATGGAGCGTTTTCAACCTTTAGAATTCTTAAGGAATATCCAGAAATATAAAGTCACCTGTTTTCATTTAGTGCCTTCAATGTATTATGCCATTTTAAACTTAAAGGAGTTTGAGAGTTTTGATTTATCCAGCTTACGCTGGGTGGTGGTGTTTGGGGCGCCGAGCGATCCTCATTCCTTGAGGCGATTCCAGCAGTATTGTCCTAAGGCGCATCTTTTAAACGGCTGGGGGCTTACTGAGACCTGCCCGCCGAACACCGTCATTCCTCTTGGTTCAAAAAAAATTGAAAGTATAGGAAAGCCAGCGCCATGGGTTGAGGTAAAAATAGCCGCTGACGATGATACGGAATTACCGAAAGGTGAGGTAGGGGAGATTATTATTAAAGGCTGGGTGGTGATGGAAGGCTACTATAAGGACCCAGAAACTACCTCAGAGGTAATTAAAAACGGCTGGTTTCACACTGGTGATTTAGGAAGATTTGATGAGGAAGGTTTCCTTTATATAGTAGGCCGTAAAAAGGATATGATTAAAGTTTCCGGTGAGATTGTTTACTCTTTTGAAGTGGAAAACGTGCTTTTAAAACACCCGTCAGTGCAAGAAGCGGCGGTAGTGGGTATACCGGATAAACTGCGGGGTGAAATCGTCAAAGCGTTTGTGGTCTTTAAGCAAGGTGTTGAGGCAACCACCGAAGATATCCGCTCTTTTTGCCGGGAGCATTTAGCGCATTTTAAGGTTCCCCATAATGTAGAAATCAGAGATACCTTACCCAAGACCCCAAGTGGGAAGATACAAAAGGAAAAGCTGAAAGCGGTCGACAGTTAATAATCGATAAGCTATAGATCTTACTGCGGACAATCGACTATAGGCTATCGACTATTTGCGAGCGGAGTGAGCAAATTATGGAGTGGAATATAAAGACACAAGAAAAATTTAAGTTAATGGTTGCTAAGATGCCGGTGTTTCACCGGCGTATTGCCGAAGAAGCGGTAACGCTTAAGGCTCAGGAAAATGCAAAAGCGCGCGCCGTACGCCAGGTTGAAGAACAAGATGTTATTGCCGCGCTTTTTAGCGATGTACCTAAACCTTTTTATAGCCTGATGATTCGCCTTTTGGAAGATGTAGGGTTTGATTATAGGAAGTATGGCTTTCCGAGAAACACGAATTCACACGAATAAGAAGCCGAAAGGCCACGAATAAAATATAGATTTAATTTGTGTAAATTCGATAAAAATTCGTGGTAATTCGTGAGTGAGCGAAGCGAACTATGAAAATAGCAGTCATAGGCCCAGGGGCAATTGGTGGTTTGGTTGCGGGCTACCTTAAGCATAGAGGGGAGGATGTTTTTTTAGTCGGCCGCAAGGAGGCAGTTGAGGCTATCAGCAAAAACGGCTTCGAAATCTCCGGCACGCGCGGCGACTTGAAAATAAAAATTGATATTGTCCCAAAATTAGGGAAAAAAGTTGATCTTGCCATTCTTACCGTAAAGACACAGGATATTGAAAAGGTTATAAAAGAAAATTTAGCGTATTTAAAGAATACGATAATTTTAACCACTCAAAACGGCATACAGGCGGATAAAATTTTAGCCAAATATTTTTCTGAAGAAAAGATTATCTCAAGCATCGTGATGTTTGGCTCAACCTATTTAGGCTTAAATAAAATCGTGCATAATTTTGAGGGGAAATGGATTATCGGCAGGCCGTTTATGAAGAATGATACAAAGGCAGAAGAAATTGCCGTTTTTTTAAATAAAATTTTTCCTGTTATTACAACTGATGATATTGCAGGAATGAAGTGGCTTAAGGTTTTTGTCAATGCCAATAATTGTTTGCCCGCGCTTATTGGTAAAAGCATGCAAGAAACTTTTAGCAATTCAGAGCTTTGCAAGCTGAGTATGCGTATTTGGCAAGAGGGGCTGGCTATTATTACAAAGGTAGGAATAAAGCTTGTTTCTTTGCCGGATTTCCCTTTGGAACGCCTGGAAAAATTAGCGGCATTGCCCTTGGATGAGTCGGCGAAGATATTTTCCGGTATTATGATGAATTTAAGCAAAGAGCCTTTGTATGGCTCAATACTTCAGAGCATTAAAAGAAATCGCCTTTCGGAAATTGATTATATTAATGGCGCGTTTGTAGCTTTGGCAAAAGAGCACAGTATCTGCGCCAAACTCAATGGAAAATTAGTTGAGCTTGTGCATACGGTAGAGAAAAGTAAGCGCTTTTTAGATGTAAAAGAGCTCATAGAAAAAACAAAAGGATTATAACCAATTCAACCTCGTAGGTTGAATTGGTTTCTCAGGGAGGATTTATAGATGGTAGAGACGCCGTTTCCAAAATTAAAACTTACGGTCAATAAGGTCGGGGGGCACTGTTATCATAACTATAAATTGGGGGATGTATTAATTTTAGAAGATTTTACCCATCCTCCGGAGCACTTTTGTTTAGGCCTAGCCCAGGTGCTTTTTCCTGTAATCTATGCCTTAAGCTTTGGGGCGCGGTTTCCTTTTATGGAAAACCAGCGCTCGTTATTGACCACTTGTCCTGACGGAGGAAAGTTAGAATTTAAGGCCGAGGTTTTGGATAAGGATGGTAAGGTTGAGTTTATACCTAAAGACCAAAATTGGAAAGGCCCAAAACCAAAAAAGATGGCTGTTGAAGTCGTTAAATCTGAGGGCCATTGCGCCTATAAGTATGTTTTAGGCCAGAAATGGGAAACCAAAGGTTTAGAGACTATTCCTAATTTTTGCGGCGCGGCATTCCATACGATGTTTCCGGCATTATTTGCCCTTAATTTCGGGGCTAAGTTTTTCTTTATGAAGGACCCCGATTCTATAGATACGGTAACTTGTCCAGACGGCGGCCATATAGTATTTAAAGTGACGCGGACAGGCGAAGCGGAAAATAAAGATGTGGTTTCTAAAAATAAAGTCCCACCGCCCTGTGGTTGTTAGGAGAAAAAATAAATTATGCAAAAAAGACGCGTAGTGATAACAGGAATCGGCGTGATTTCGCCTAACGGCATTGGTAAAGATAATGTCTATAATGCCATGATTAACGGAAAATCTGCGGTGAGGCTGGTGGATGATTTTGATGTTTCGGTGTTTAATACCCGGATTGCCGCTGAGGTGAGGGATTTTGACCCGTTTAAACTTGGGCTTACCCATGATGAGGCGGTGCGCATGGATAGATATGTGCAGTTTGGGGTAGTGGCAGGGGATATGGCTATTAAAGATAGCGGTTTGGATTTTAGTAAAGAAGATACAGAAAGAGTAGGTGTGTCATTAGCCAATGCTATCTGCGGGACAAAATATATGGAGGAGGAGTTTTCTTTAGTTACCGATAACGGCAAAAATCCCATCAATCCAAAATTAGTCCGCCCTGACCTCTATGATGCCGCGATGTTTAATACTCCGTCAATTGAGCTTTCCGCCCGATATGGGTTGAATGGCCTTTGTAATACCATTTCAACCGGATGCACCGCCGGCACGGATTCTTTAGGTTTTTGCTTAGAGACGATTCAGGATGGAGAAGCGGATATTATGATAGCCGGAGCTGCCGAAGCGCCCCTTACGCCGATTACCTTTGGGGCGTTTGATGTGGTGAATGTATTGTCCGTGCGTAACGATTTTCCGGAAAAGGCATCGCGGCCGTTTGATAAAAAACGCGATGGGTTTGTGCTTTCCGAAGGCGCGGGGATTTTAATTTTAGAGGAATTAAATCATGCGCTTAAACGAAACGCCCATATTTATTGTGAAGTCATCGGATTTGGCACCAGTTGCAACGCCTTTCATATGACTGACCTTCCCGCAGACGGCACGGCAATGGCAAGTTGTATCAATTTAGCCCTTAAGGATGCCGCGGTAAAGCCGCGGGATATAGATTATATCAGCGCCCACGGCTCATCCACCCGGATGAACGATATTTTTGAAACCAGCGCTTACAAAATGGTCTTTGGGGATTATGCGTATAAACTGCCGATGAGTTCGCTTAAGTCTATGATTGGGCATCCTTTGGCGGCAGCCAATGCCGTTGAGCTAAGTGTCTGCGCCATGATTTTTCAGAAGAACATTTTACCTCCTACGATAAATCAGGAAGAAAAAGATCCATTATGCGACCTGGATTATATCCCTAATACTGCCCGGCAGAAAAAGGTAAATATGATTATCAAAACCTCAAGCGGTTTTTCCGGGATACATTCATCACTAGTGTTAAAAAGAATGGAATGATTGTTGCGTTTACCGTGTACCGTTCACCGTAACGGTACACGGTGAGCGGTACACGGCACACGAAGCATTATTTTTTAATGGAGAGGGAATGCGTAAAATAGCAGTTACAGGAATTGGGATTGTTGCCCCCAGCGGCATCGGCAAGCGCCAGTTCTGGGCGAATATTAAGGCAGGAAGAAGTTTCATTAAGCCTATCACCCGTTTTGACGCCAAGGATTATTCGTCGCACATTGCCGGGCAGATTGATGATTTGGATGCTTATACGCATGTCTCCGAGCGCCTCTTAAAAAAGATGGATGCCTTTTCGCATATGGCATTGATTGCCTCGGAAATGAGCCTGCAGGATGCCGGCCTTGACATTCAAAAAGAAGACCCCAATTTGGTGGGGATATTTTTAGGCAATGCCATTGGCGGCTGGCTTTACGCGGAAACGGAATTGCGGGATTTATATTTGGAAGGACGCTCAGGGGTTTCACCGTATATGGCCAGCGCTTGGTTTCCCGCGGCTCCCCAAGGCCAGGTTTCCATTTATTACGGTATCAAGGGTTTTAGTAAAACCGTAGTTTCTGACCGGGCCAGCTCTTTGATGGCTTTAGGTTATGCCAGTAAGACTTTGGGTAAGGATAAGTTGAATTTGATTCTTGCCGGAGGAATGGAAGCGCCGGTTACTCCCTACGCCCTTTTGTGTTGTAATACCTACGGCTGTTTATCCAAAAATAATGATAATCCCCAAAGCGCGTATCGGCCATTTGACAAAAAACGCGACGGTTGTGTGATTGGCGAAGGCGCGGGGATTGTAACGCTAGAAAATATTGAACGCGCCAAGGCTCGTAAGGCAAATATCCAGGCGGTGATTTCCGGATATGGCACAACCTGCGACGCAAAAGACAGGATTAATCCGGCGACTGACGGTAAGGAATTAGCCCGGGCAATTCAAATGGCTTTGGATGATGCCAAGGTTTCTCCGGAAAAAATAGATTATATTAGTTTAGACGGTATGGCTTGCGATGATTGGGATTTGGGCGAAGTGAGTGCTATAAAGCAGGTCTTTGGCGCTAAGGCAAAGACTCTTCCCACCAGCTGCCCTAAGTCAATGTTCGGTAATTTGTTGGGCGCATCAGGGGCGGTAGATATGATTACCACAATTCTGAGCATGGAGCATAATTTAGTTCCCCCAACCATAAACTTGGATGAGCCGGCAAATAACGGCCTAAACTATATCAAAAAAGAAGCCAAAGAGCATAAGATAAATAAGGCTCTGGTGATTTCCCGCGGCAGAGGAGGAATAAACTCAGCGCTGGTAGTGGAGAAAGAATAGTAAATGCCAAGCAAAAATAGGTTAAGATGTACTTGTTTTTTTATCTTTCTATCTAGCATATTATTTATTGCTTCAAGCTATGCTGAAGAAAATGCCGCTACGATGTATCAACAAGCGTCATCTTTATTTTCCGATATTTCATCTTTTCCTCATGATGAGATAAATAAGGTAATCAAGGATGGCTGGAAAGAGGGTAATGAGGGATTAAAAGCTATTCTCGCCCAAAACAAAGAAGCGATAGAGGGATTTAAGAAGGCAACTGAGATCACCTATTGTGACTTTACTTTTGGTAAGCCGCCGGTAAAAGATTTAATTGCAATGGGGCCTTCCCATTTAAAAGAATTGCGTATAGCAAAGTTAATGATGTTAGAAGCTAAATTGTATGAAGAAGAACATAAGCCCGATTTGGCTTTAGAAAATTATCTTGCGCTTACGCGTTATGTCAGACATTTAGAGCAACAAAAAGCATTTATCCTGCTCACAAAAGCAACGGTTTGGGTTACGGAAACGCCATTATATTCTGCCATAGACAGGTACCTTGAACAAAATGAAAACGTCAATATCGAAGATTTCCAATCGATACTTAGTATGCTCCTTTCTCTAAAAAGCGATAAATTGAGAATTACCCTGGAAAACGCTTTTGAAGAAGAAAGAACGGCTCATAGAAATACTATAATAAGACTGCTTGATTCTCCGGATTTTCTTTCGGAATATTTTGGACAAAACGAAAGGGAACAAGAGGCCTCGGGAAAAGCTGTTACTCCTGACAAGGGAAAAGAATCTGCTAAAGACAAACCAATAAAACTTATCAAAAAGGTTCGGCAGGCAATTTATAAAGAATATAATAAATCAGATAATGAATGGTATCCCTATCTCGTCGCAGCTTTTCGAGAAAATAATTATAATGCCTTCAATAAACGGTATGAGCAATCAGGCGTATTAAAGTTTACACCATTCTCGTGGTTCGTTTTTACACAGCCGTATCTTCTTAAGAATAAATTATTTCAATGGATGTTTTCCTCAACCATTGCCAAGACGATTTCTAGGCTTTTTGTGCAAATGCCAATGCCTGGTTATAACCGACAGATAGTTTATTATTATAACTCAGTGAGCAGGCTAAACCTTTTGATTGCGGCTGTCGCCGTAAGATGCTACGAAATAGAAAAAGGTAAGATGCTGGAGAATTTACAAGAATTAGTCCCTGCCTATCTTGAGAAAATCCCTGAAGATCCATTTGACAATTTTAAGCCATTAAAATATGTGAAAAAGGAGAATGGCTGGATTGTGTATAGTTTTGGCCCTGATAAACAGGATGATTTCGCTGGCGTTGAGATTGATGAAGAGGCGCACGGTTTAAGCAAGGCAAAAGGAGACATTGTTTTTCAATCATTTTAACAACTATTCAGGGACGGTTCTTTCTATAGAATTACTACCAATAAAGAACCGTCCCTAAAGACGGAGGATAAAGAATGAAAATTTTATTTGTCATGCCTAAAGTGGGCGCTTGGGCAACGCATGGAAAACATGTGGCACCGAATCAGTTGTATACCCATTGGGCGGCGTATGTCAGGGAAAAGGGGTATAAGGATGTTGCGGTATTGGATTGTAAAGCTTTTGAATTGTCTATGGATGAAATGACCGCCCAAGTGAAAGAGAAAAATCCGGATATCGTGGTTTTGGGCGAACAGCTTCATTCCTACGGCGGCTACGCGGTAGTCTGGTATTTTAACGAGGCAGCCAAGAAAATAAAGCAGGCGCTCCCTAAGGTAAAAATAATCTTCGGCGGCCTGTGGTATTCGGCAATGCCGACTGAAAGCCTTGCGGCTAATCCCGCGGCGGACTTTGTGGTAATGGGTGAGGAAGAGTGTTTTTATGATTTATTAGAAGCGATAGAAAAAAAGAAAGATTTAAAAAATGTGGGAGGAGTTACTTCCAGAATAAATGGGGAAATTGTGATGGGCCCTTATAAAGCCTTACAGCAGGATTTGGATTCTTTACCTCTTCCGGCTTATGATTTATTCCCGATGGATAAATATGTGGGGCATACCCATTGGAAGCCCTTTGTGGATATGGTCTCATCCCGCGGCTGCCCTTCAGCGTGTACCTTTTGCTATGAGTGGGATCAGTATGACCCGCGCTCCCCGAGTGATTTTCTTAAATGGCGCGCCAAAAGCCCAAAAAGGGTTATTGAAGAATTGGAGATGCTGCATAAACAATACGGGGTTAAAGTGGTCGTCCTTCAGGATGATAATTTTAATGTCAATCCCGAACGGGTAAAGGAATTCTGCGAGCTAAAGTTAGAAAGAAATATCCCTATCAAATGGGTTTCTTTAGGCAGGGCCGTTGACTGGGTTAACTGTGAATCCATCCTTCCTTTAATGAAAAAGGCCGGGCTTTTTATCGGGGTCTTTGGCATTGAGGTTACTACGCCCGAGGAATTAAAGAAAATTGCCAAAGGCATTACCATTGACCAGATCAAAAAGACCATTGATATCTTACGGCGCAATGATATCGCGGTGGTTGCGGATATTATGATGGGTTTTGATTATGACGATGAGAAAATCATCAAGCAAAGATACGAGTTTACCGACGAGGTTGATCCGGATATCCTTTGGATCGGCTATGTGACTCCGGCTCCGAATTCTCCGATGTGGAGAATCGGCATGAAGAAAAATTGGATTAATCCGGCGAAGATAGATTTCCGCGATTGGGATTTCCTGCATCCGGTTATGCCTACGGATCATCTTTCAATAGAAGAATTGGGCAGGCTGGGGGCATGGTGCATGCGGGAGTTTTTTTCTAAGCCTGGGAGAATCAATAGGATCATGGAAAGTAACTTTGATATGCTCGCCAAACTCTGTTTCCAGGATGTTATGGCAGGGGTCGGAAAGTGGGAAGCCGGGGCAACGAAAGGGGAACATCATATATAGAGTATGGACAATGTAGGGGCAGGCCTTGTGCCTGCCCGTTATGAAGCGGAGGAAGAAATGGAAGTGAAAGATAAGATAAGAGAAACGCTGATAAATCTTCTAAAATTAAAACCGAATGAAGTGAGGGATGATATGAAGCTCTGTGATGGAATCGGAGTGGATTCTACCGAGATGGTGGAGTTTGTGATTGTCCTGGAAAAGGTTTTTGGGGTGAAACTCAGCCCTAAAGAAATAACCAAATTTTGCTCGGTAAATGAGATTGAAAAGACGATACAGTCAAAGCTAGTAGCGGCAGCGAGGGTATAACCTTTCTCCGCACCCCCGCGGTGCGTATGGTTTGTTTACAATGTATAGAAAAGAACCATTAGCGATAGGAGAGTTTTATCATGTTTTTAATAAAAGTATCGCGGGATTTAAGATATTTAATAATGAATCAGAATATTTAAGGATAATTGTAGCAATTAGATATTATCAATGTGAAGGACATTCCTTAAGGCTTTCAGACTTTCTTAGAACGAAAGATGCCAATAAACATACAATTGATGAGTATCTGAGTGATTGTTTAAAGAATAAGCAAGATAAACTGGTAGATATCGTATCTTATTGTATTATGCCTACCCATACCCATTTTATTTTAAAGCAATTAAAAGATAATGGCATATCACTTTTTATGAATAATATTTTTAATAGCTACACGAAATATTTTAACATAAAACATAAGCGAAAAGGGCCGTTATGGGAAGGACGATTTAAGAATGTCTTGATTAAAACGGACGAACAGTTGCTCCACCTTACAAGATACATTCATTTGAACCCCGTTACGGCATATCTAACAGATATTCCCGAGTCTTGGATATATTCTTCTTATAAAGAATATATCTTGGAAGTTACTAATCGTATTTGTAGGTATGAAAATGTGATAAACATAGCTGTGGACCAATATAAAAAGTTTGTCAATGATATGATTGGATATCAAAGAGATTTGGCGGCAATAAAACAACAAATACTAGAATGATAACCAATAACGCACCCCCGCGGTGCGTAGATGGTTTAGAAGATTAATATGAGAATAATTGACTTGAGTCTGCCGATAGACGAGAAGGCCTTTGAGGTCCACCATGTGGAGATTGAGAGGGTTTCTCATAAGGACGGGGTGGAGAAATTCAACCGTGTCATTATGGGAAAAACCTTTAAGGGCAAGATTCAATATCTTTTGGGTAAGCGTATCCTTAAGAAAGATGATGTGCCGGATGAGGAATTTCTTTCTCTTGAAGTGGTACATTCCCCGGTGCATGTCGGCACCCACTTAGATTACTCTTTTCATTACGGTTCAAAATCAGAGGGCAGGCCGTCTAAGACTGCCGAGGAAATTCCCCTGGAATGGTGTTATTGCGACGGAGTTAAGCTTACGCTTACCCATAAGAAACCTAATGAAACAATCACTGCCCAGGATATAGAAGATGCCCTAAAGAAGATAAAATATACCTTAAAGCCCCAAGACATCGTGCTTTTGCATACGGGCGCGGATAAACTTTACGGCGGGCCTAAGTATTTTTCTGAATATCCGGGAGTGAATATCTCGGCGATAGATTATCTGCTGAACAGAGAAATAAAAATCTTCGGCGTGGACACCATGGGCATTGACCGGCCGTATAAATTTATGCTTAAGGAGTTTTTAGAAGAGAAAAAGCCTTTATATCCATCGCATTTTTACGGAAGGAAAAGAGAATTTATCCATATAGAGAGGCTTGCTAATTTAGAGAAGCTTCCCGATAGCGGCTTTAAAGTTCAGTGTTTTCCGGTAAAGATAAAAGGCACAGGTGCGGCCTGGAGTAGGGTAGTCGCATTCTTACAATGAGAGGTTACCGATGGTGAAATCTGTAATTCAGGATTTGGAAAAAATGATGGAGTTCCCCAGAGAGGGGATTTTCAGCAAGGTTTTGGTAAAGACAAATATTTCAAACCATACGCTTTTTTGCATGGCTAAGGGCAGTGATATGTCCGAGCATACCTCAACCCGCGAGGCAGCGGTAACCGTTTTAAAGGGAACAGGAACTTTTATTTTAAGGCGCAAGAAGATTAAAATGAAGCCGGGAGTATTTATCTTTATGCCCAAAAACGCGCCGCATTCATTGAGTGCGGATGAGGACTTGGCGATTCTGTTGAGCTTGTCGGGGAGATAAAATATGAAAACAGTCAATCTTGCGGACAAGAAAATACTGAAGCTGCTAAGAGTGCATTGGGATGTCTTAAAGAAGTATGGGGTTAAGAAGGTGGGGGTATTTGGTTCTTTTGCCAGAGGAACCGAGACCAAGAAGAGTGATATAGACCTGGTAGTAGAGTTTAAAAAACCATCTTTTGATAATTATATTGATTTGGTGGATTATCTGGAAAATTTGTTTAAAAGGAAGGTAGACATTTTGACTCCTTGTGGAGTAAAAAGCATAAGGATAAAGCAAGTAGCCGAGGAAATTAAGAGGAGTTTAATCTATGTCTAAGAGGAGAACAGAGGAATTCCTTTATGATATTTTAGAGTCTATAAAACGAATAGACAATTACACAAAAGGCGTTTCTTTTCAAGGACTATTGAAAAATTCTATGATTCAAGATGCGATAATTAGAAATCCGGAGATTATCGGAGAGGCAGCAAAGAATATTCCCGGCGAATTTAAGAAGAAGCATGCTGAAGTTGAATGGAAAAAGATCGCGGGAATGAGGGATAAGATTATTCATTTCTATTTTGGCGTAAACTGGGAGATTGTTTGGGATGTTATCCAACATAAACTCCCTGATCTAAAGCGCAGGATTGATTTAATCCTTGAGCGTTGATGAGAATTTGGTGATTCTGTTGAGCTTGTCCGGCAGATAGTTTGTAATAGTGTTATTTTTTTCTGTACTCTGTACTCTGTTATCTTTTCCGACCGAAGGGAGGAACTAATGGGACACACTTGTAACTCAATAATTATCAACGCGCCGTATGAGTTAATCTTTGATATCTCTAACGACATCCCGCGCTGGACGGAGTTATTTGGGAGCGAATACCAAAAGGCCGAGATAGTTAAGAAAGAAGATAATAAGATTACTTTTCGCCTGACTGACGATGAGGGAAAATCCTGGCAGTCATGGCGGCTGCTTTTTAAAGAAAAATATTTTACCTATTCAGAAAGAGAAGAGCCGAAGTTTCCGTTTAAGTATATGAAGATTATCTGGCTCTATACCCCAAAGCCTGAAGGTACAGAAATGACCTGGATCCAACACTTTGAGATGGATGGGAAGGCGAAGTTTAATGATGAGCAGGTTGAGGGTTTTATCAATAAACATTCTCAAGATAATTTAAAGATATTTAAGGAAGTAATTGAAGGAATTAGGGACAGACACCAATAGTATGGTTAAAAATAAATTAGTGTCTGTCCCTAATTCCAAGGTAATTTTTGCTCTTTTATGGCTTGAGGGGGCAGTCGTATCCTTTAATACCGCCTGTGTTGCCGCGGTAATTCCGGCAATCGCCGGAGATTTGCATAGAAGCAGCTTTGAGATTGCCAGGGTAATTTCATTATATATGATTCCTTATGGCCTGGCGGCGCTTATCTATGCCCCTCTGGTAAAAAGGCATTCAGTCAAGGCAATTAAAACGGTTTGCCTTTTGGTATTTGCTTTGGCAAGTTTAATCGGAGGTTTAAGCACTTCGGCCCTTGGCCTTTTTTCAAGCCGAATCTTTGCCGGAATCGCCGCCAGCGCCACAACGCCTATAGCGTTGATTCTCACGGGTGAGCTTGCGCCTAAGGAAATCCGGGGGCGGATGGTGGGTGCTTTTTTCAGCGCTACCTTTATTGCCGCGTTTGCCGGCGTTATTTTAAGCGCGGTTTTACCCTGGCGGATGCTTTTTATACTACCGGCGGTTTTCGCGCTGGTAAACGCGGTATTGGTTTTTCTGTTCTTTGACTTTAAATCAAAAGTAGAATATGATTATGAGGTAAATTATTTACATATAATTAAAGAGCGCCGCATAGTAAGGATATTTATCTATATCCTGATTTTAAGCCTGGCTTATCACGGTATATATAATTGGTTAGGCGTATATTTTTCTTCTTTACAGTATACACAAGCGCAGGTGAGCCTGCTTTTAAGCTTGGTAGTTTTTAGCGGAATATTCGGCCAGCCTTTTGGCGGCTGGGTTACTGATAAAAAAGGAATGGGGTTTGCCGCGACTTTGGGATTGGCAGGATTATCGCTTGCAACGTTTCTTTTAATTAAGCCGTTTTCTTTCGTTTATTTAGCGATAGTTCTTTTTATCTTTGGCATTGCCTGGACAATGAACCATAACGCGGTTTCCACCGTGTTGACAGATTTTCCGGATAAATTGCGCCCGGAATTAGCCAGCCTAAACAGCGCGGTACGTTTTGCCAGCGGGGGATTGGGCGTAGGCGTAGCCGGGATTTTTATGCAGCAGAGTTTTGGTTTAAGCTTCTTGGGGTTAGGGGTAATTATTTTAATTTTAGCGATTGCGTCAAATAAGATTCTACGAGAAAATAGATAAAGGCCGATAGTCAATGGTCCATAGTCTATAGACCATCGGCTGTTGACCTGTAATTTATGGGAGGTTTAAGATGTCCGACTTAAAAGGAAAAACCGCGATTGTGACCGGGGCCAGCAGGGGAATTGGCAAGGCCTTGGCCTGTACCGCCGCAAGTTTAGGGATTAATCTGGCACTCGCCGCCCGTGGAGAAGGCCCGCTTAAGGAAACGGCGGATGAAATTCGCAAAAAATATAAGGTTGACGTTCTCCCGATAGGCTGCGATGTAACGCAATTAGCCGATTTAGAGAATTTAGTTAATAAAACCAAAGAGAAATTTGGTACGACAGATATTCTTATTAATAATGCGGGGGTATCAAGCCAGTCGCCTTTTGAGAAGCAACCTATTGAGGATTTTGAGAAATTGGCTTTTACCAATTATTTAGGTTATGTGCGTTTGATTCGCTTAGTGATAAATGATATGATAAAAAATAAAGCAGGTGCAATCATCAATATGGTTTCAGGCTCAACCTTGTGTGACCCTGTTCCTAGAAATTTTGTGGTATACAGTTCTCTGAAAGTAGGCCTGCGCGCATTTTGTAAGGGGTTATTCTGGGAGATGCGTGACCATGGGATTAAGGTAACTTCTATTTTGCCGGGAGTAACCGATACGGACTTAACCGGAAAACTTAAGGATATTACCGCCAATACCTCGCGCCTTATGAGTACTGAGGCGATTGAGAACGCAGTTAAGTTCGCGTTGACGGTTCCGGCAAATGTTTGTCCTCTGGAGATCGCAGTGATAAATCAACAGACTCCCTGGACTGCTCCGGTGATACCGTTTAAGCAGGAACACCCCGGGAAATAGGGCGCGGGTCCTGTCAAGGTTATGTTTTCGCAGGGACGTTCGGCTCGCTCCTGCGGCAAGCCTCACTCGGCGTAAATTTTTGCACGCCTCGCTTACCGCTCGGCGGCCAAGCTGCAAAAATTTCCGTACGCCCTGCTCAAACACAACCTCGCCGCCCGCGCTAGCATGCGCAACATTAGTAAATTATAAATGGAGGGGGGAGTGGATAAAAAAGACGAGAAGAATCTAAGAATTCGTTATTTGACATGGCTTTATAAGACTACCAAAGAAGCCTTTGACCGCTATGAACGCAAATTCACTCAACTAGAGATTGATGAGTTTATTTTAAAAGAGATGGAAAAAGAACTCAAAGGTTCCTATATGCCACAGGAGAAAAAGCCTTTAGAGAAATTAGTTAATGAATTTAGGTCGTATATTGTCGAAAAAGAAAAAGCCTGTCTGCAGTTAAAATATAAAGGCAAAAAAATTGACCCTGAATTTATCTTTTTAGACGTAAAGCTTAATGCCATAGAAAAGGCAATTGTAAAAGATGCCGGACAGGAAGGGCTAACAAAAATCAAGGCAGCTTATCACGAAGAGATGATAAAAAGAATCTTAGAAGAAAAACAAACGCATACTTAAACTGATGGCTTCGCGATTATCAGCTCACGCGTTTTTAGCGCTCGTAACAATTGTAGCATTTGTTCTTTATTTACGTTTTATCGAGAAACGAAGCCTTTTTTATCCGGAAAAAGAGATTGCCGGTAAGCCTGATGACCTTGGGATGCCTTATACGGATGTCAACGTGCGGAGTTCTGACGGCACTACACTTAACGGATGGCTTATTGTTGGGCCGGCCGCGAAATATACCGTCCTTTTTGCCCACGGGAATGCCGGCAATATCAGCCATAGGATTGAGAAATTAAAGTTTTTTAGTAAGCTTGGCTGTAATGTATTTATCTTTGATTATCGTGGCTATGGAAGGAGCCAGGGAAGGCCTTCAGAAAAAGGTTTTTACCTTGATATAGCGGCGGCGTATGAGTATTTAATTTCTCGCGGGATAGCGCCAGAGAATATAATTGGTTATGGAGAATCCCTCGGAGGAGCGGTTATCATTGATGGAGCAGTAAAGAAGAGAATGGCCGCGCTTATTATTGATAGTTCTTTTACTTCTGCAAAGGATATGATAAAGTTTCTCTATCCGTTCCTGCCGCATTGGGTATTTGCCAGCAGGTTTGATTCGGTACAGAAGATTAAAACTATAGGAATTCCAAAGTTAATAATCCATAGCAGTAATGACGAGATTGTGCCTTTTCGTTTGGGCAGGAAGCTTTATGATGAAGCGGCGACACCAAAAGAATTCTTAGAGATTCGCGGCGCTCATAATAGCAATTTTTTTGAATCGGAAGATATTTTAAGGGAAAAAATAACAGATTTTATAACACGAATTCCCGCGAATCAAGAGCCGAATTAACACGAATATTCGTGTCAATTTGATGAGCCTGCTTGCTAAGCAGGCATAAATTCGCGTAAATTCGTAGTATTAAACAATGAAAATCATCGACGCGCATAGCCATTATTTGCCGGAGGATATTTTGAAGGTTGCCTCTTTTTATAATCCAAGCTGGGCTGATATAGAGGCTCAGTTAAAGGGGATGGATGAGGCTGTGGTTGAGAAAGCAATATTACATTATCCTACTACTGATGCCCATATTAAATTAAGCGATGAGGAAAAAGCCTGTAAACTCTATAATGATGGTTTGTCCAAGGTTATTCGTAAATACCCGCATAAATTTATCGGTTTAGGGATTATCCCTGTCCAGAGTAAAGAGAAAATGTTGTATGAGTTTAAACGTTGCCGTAAGGAATTGGGCTTACAGGGTATTTCGCTTGCCTCAAGCTATAACGGTGTGTATCTTGATGATAGGAGGTTTTATCCCTTATATGAAGAAGCACAGGCAGAAAAGATTCCCCTTTTTGTGCATACCCAGACGATTAACCCTATCGGGTTTGAAAGAGTCAATGACCCATTGCTTACCCCAGTCATTGAATATGTCTTTGATATGACCATGTGCGTTTCTAAGATGATGATGTCCGGTATTTTTACCAATTTCCCTTCCTTAAAATTTGTCTTTGCCCATTTTGGAGGGGTGCTGCCATTTTTAAAAGACAGGTTTGACACCGTGTATACGATGTTACGGATGAGAAATATCGTGAAGGACTTAGGGAAATTCCCCTCTGATATTTTTAAGAATATTTACTGCGATACCAGCGCGGTGAAATCAAAGAATATCTTGAAAATGGCTCTGGATACATTTGGAGCTGAACATTTATTATGGGGTTCGGATTATCCGGCAAATAAAGATGTCCTTGGTTCGATTCAGGTAATTAAAGAATTGGATATTGACAAAGAGCAAAAGGAAAAGATTTTAGGTAAGAATTTGGAGAATATAATTGATTTACAGCTAACAGTTTAATAAAGAGAGAGAATGATTACTCCGTCTCGCCAACACCCCGCCAGAGGCTGGGGCTCGGCGGAGTTAATTCGCGCAGTGACTTACGTTCACTCTCTTCGCTCGTTCCGTAAGGCATATTGTCATTAAACATCCCGCCTCGTAAGATGTGGGAAAATTCTCTTCGATAAACCCTCTCCTTAAATTGGTACAAGAAGGGCTATCCCGCGGATAATTTTCCCACACTCGGCGGGATCAATTCGCACATTGACTTATGTTCGTCCTTCGGACTCCATAAGTCAAGTGCTCATTGAGGAGAAAAAGAGATGCAAATGCAAAAAGAGGTTCACCTAACAGGAAAAGATTTAACCGAAATGGTACAGTTAAGGCCGCAGGATGTGGGTAAATACGCGATAGTCCCCGGGCCAAAAGACAGGCTTGATGTCCTGATTAAAAAGATAGAAAGCCCAGTGCGGAATTTTTCCTTTATGGAATATACGATGTATACCGGAACTTATAGCGGAATTAAGGTTACCGCGATAAACGGCGGCAGGTTTTCTACCGATACCTCAATTACTACTGAGGTAATGTGCAATGCCCAGATATCAAATATCATCCGTATCGGCACCTGCGGGGCAATGGATGAAAAGATAAAAGTCGGTGATTTGGTGGTGGCGGATAAGATAATCCGCGGTGATGGGGTTACTCCGTATTATGTGGATAAAGATTTTGAGACCGTAGCTGATAAAAAGATCAGTGATACTTTGGAGAAGGCAGCCAAGGATTTAGGAGTAACGGTGCACCGCGGCTGTGTCTGGACTACCGACGCGCTCTTAAGAGAAACCAGGGAACTTGTTGAAGCAAAGCGCAAAGAGGGGGCGATTGCCGTGGATATGGTTTCCTCGACATTGTTAACTATTGCCCAGACCTACAATGTAAAGGCCGGCTCAATTCTGGCGGTAAGCGATAATGTGATTACCGGTGAAATGGGCTTTATGAATCCGCTCTATTATATGGCGGAAAGTAAGTTAATTGAGATTGCCCTTGAAACAGTGAAGAGGTTAGAGGGAATATAAAAACGAATATGAAATTCTCACCACTTTTTTGGCCGATACAACTTAAAGGCAACACGCTTTTTATCCTTGATGAAACTCTTCTACCGCAAAAGCTTGCGTATGTAAAGGCAAAGACGTATCAGGAGGCGGCAAAGGCTATCAAAGATATGAAGACCCGGGCTTTTGGACAGGTGCTTTTGGTGTTTTGTATATTTTTGTTAGTATTAAAACAGAATAAAGATAAGAAGAATATACAGCCGCTTTTTGAAAAAGTAGCTAGAGTTATTAATGCCACTCGCCCTACTTTGCCGTTTAAATTTTTAACCGATATGGTTTTGGGTTGGGCAAAGACCGGTGATGTCGAAAGAAAGATTAACGGATTTCTTGAGGTTCTTAAAGAAAAGCGTATTCAGCGTGCGCAGGAAGTAGCAGAAATTATTCAAGATAAAGATATTATTCTTACCCATTGTAATGTTAGTGGTGAACTTGCCTTGATTGCTGAGTTTTGCCGTAGCCAAGGTAAACACATTGAGTTTTTTGTTACCGAAACTAGGCCCTATCTGCAAGGCAGCCGTTTAACCGCGTGGGAGTTAAATTTAGCCGGTTTTCCGGTTACCATAATGACAGATGGGATGGTAGCCAGTATTATGAGCCAGGGGAAAATTACGAAGGTAATAGTTGGCGCTGATCAATTAGCGCAGAATGGCGATATCGCCAATAAAATCGGCACTTACCAGATTGCCCTTGTAGCGCAACATTTTAAGATACCTTTTTACGTTCTTTGTCCGCCCGCCTCAAGCGCCAAAACTGGAAAAGATATTAAGGTTGAAATCCGTCCGGACAAAGAACTGTTGGAATATCAAGGCATACGCCTTGCGCCATACGGGGTAAAGGGCTTTTATCCGGCTTTTGATATAACTCCCAGCAATTTAATTACCCAACACTTTCATCTTAGGATTGCAAGATGAAGTTCAACGTCTGGCACTAAAACGCCTTTTTCCCGCCTTAGGCGGGATTCCGTTATAACGGAAAGTGCCTGGCATTGAGATTACGGATTTGTGCGATGATATTTGGAAAAGAAAAATCGTTACGGGATGATATTATCACTATCGGGAGGAAATTATATGATTTACGCCTTGTGGTGGGGCGTTCTGGGAATTTAAGCGCGAGGCTTGATGAAAATAATATCTTGGTTACCGCAACCGGCACAAGTTTGGGGAGTTTAACTTCCGATGATATTATCAAAATTGACTTAAAGAGCGAAGAAGATTTAAAGAATAAGCTCCTGACTACCGAATTTCCTCTGCACCGTTTGGTCTATGAGAATTTCCCGCATAAAACCATTATCCATTGCCACCCTAGTCTTATTAACGCCTATTTCGCGGTGTGCTCGGAATTAAAAACCTTAACTTTTGAGAGTAAGCTTTATTTGGGAACTATTCCTGTGGTAGAGCAAGATACTCCAGCTATTACCAGGCCAGAGTTAATCATCGATGCTTTAAAGGCCAGCAATTTGGTGATAGCCAAGAACCATGGCGTAGTTTCGGTGGCCGATAAATTCAGCGATTGCCTGTATATGATTGAAACCTTAGAGGAGGCGGTAAAGGTGGCGGCAGTTGCCCGATTATTTAAAAAAGAGATTTTGGATGATTTGGATAAAGCACTTAAGGAAAACTTGAGCCAAGATAATGCGTATGTGATGTTTTCTAAAGAGCATATCCAGGCGATTGTGGATTTGGTGAATAAAGATGAATTGATTGCTAAAAAAGGCGGGGAGCTGGATTTGACTTTGCAGCTTGCGATTACCTTGGATGGCCATGCCAAGGATTTTAAATTTACTTTTGAGAAGGGAAAGATAACGAAGCTAGACGCCGATAATAACGCGCCCTTTGTGATTAGCGCACCCACCGATGTTTGGCAGTTGGTATTCTTAGGCAAACTTGACCCCTTTGTGGCGGTGATGCAGGGGAAGATGAAATTAAAGGGAGAGATGGGTAAACTTTCCCGCTGGTATGTGCCTTTTAGCCGTTTGTTTGAGCTGTTTAAACAGGTGAGGATAAAGTGACGCGGGTCCTGTCAAGGTTATGTTTTCGCAGGGACGTTCGGCTTACTCCTGCGGTAAGCCTCACTCGGCGTAAATTTTTGCACGCCTCGCTGTCGCTCGGCGGCCAAGCTGCAAAAATTTCCGTACGCCCTACTCAAACACAACCTTGCCACCCGCGCTTAATGGCAATGAAAGTTATTGCCCTAATCGTGAATATATCCGAAAAGGAGGGCAAGGAATGGTAGTGTATATATGTTTTGTTTTACTTATTATTTTTCTGGTTTGGTTTAAAATGTGTTTAAGTTCAATTGAAAGTGATGTAAGCTCAATTTCGTACAAGTTAATCAGTTCATTGGATAGAACAGATTTATCTAACATTGAACGCCATTTAAGTTCAATAGACGCAAAATTAAGCAATTTAAAGTCGCTCGAGAGTGATAGAACAGATTTATTAGATATTGAGAGCCATTTAAGTTCGGTAGACGCAAAGTTGAATGATTTAAGTTCGCTTGAGAGCGATGTGAGTTCCATAAAGGAAGATCTAAGTTCTTTAGACGGCAGTTCTTTTGGGGATAGCATTAAAGACAAATTAGATGAGATTATAGTTAAATTGGAAGAATTAATTGAGAAAAGATGAGTGCCCGCGGAAGAAAAGCATTTCGCGAAAAATTAAGTCTTCTTAATTGAGCGTGCTGAGGAAGTTTCATCACATGGTCCGCGTTAAGGCAGTATAAATACCTCCGGATTTGAAAGCGTGGTTGCGCAAAAGGTAGGGTAAAAGTGCTTTATTTGTATCTTGATGAAAGCGGTGATTTGGGGTTTGATTTTGTGAACAAGAAACCCTCCAATTTTTTTACCGTTACTATTCTTGCGTTAATGGGATCCGCGGCAAACCGCTCGTTAATCAATTCCGTCAAAAACACGATAAAACGTAAGCTCAATAAAAAATCGGATATGATGGAATTAAAAGGCTCAAAGACCTCTCTCGGAGTATTGAAGTATTTTTATAGCCAGTGTAAGGGTATAGAGTTTGACATTTATTCGCTCACTTTGAATAAAAAACGGCTTTATGCCCACCTTACGAAAGATAAAGAGCGGGTTTACAATTATGTTGTACGGCTCGCTATGGACAAAATTCCTCTTGAAGCGGCGCACTCAAGGATATATTTAGTTGTGGATAAAAGCAAGGCAAGGCCGGAAATAGCAGAATTCAATTCTTACATTATGAGGGAGTTGAAAGGGAGGATTGATCCTAAGATTCCTGTTGATATTTATCATTATTTATCGCATGAGAGTTTAGGATTACAGGCGGTGGATATATTCTGTTGGGGAATCTTTAGGAAATACGAAAAACGCGATATGGAGTGGTTTAATGTGTTTTGGAAAGAAAAGGTCAGGTATGACAGCGTATATCTGCCATAAAATGAAAATGAGCGCGCCCTGCAGGCTTGAAGTGTCCAAGCTATGGCCAACCATACGGAAGGGAACACTTGGAACAACCCGCAGCGGTCTTACCGCTCACTTATTTATATACCATACTTAGTATGGTATAGTCAAGGGAAAATTAAAGTATTTTTACCCTTTTTAAAGTCCGAAAATGGATTCCTATTATCCTTTATACATTAACGGCGAATTCAAAGATTCTTCAAACAAACAGAAGATAACCAATCCCGCAAACGGTGAAATTATTGCTGAGGCGGCACTGGCCTCAAAAGGCGATATTGAAGCCGCGGTAACTTCGGCGCGCGCGGCTTTTGATTCGGGATCCTGGAGGGAGATTGCTTTAGTCGAGCGTAAGGATTTTCTCTTAAAAATCTCACAAGGCATTCTTGATAAGGCCGGTGAATTGGCGCGCTTAGAGACTTTGAATACCGGTAAGCCAATCAAGGAATCTACCTTTATGGATGTGCCCTCCAGCGCTAAGACCTTTGAATACTTTGCTAATCATTTAGAAGAGTTTTTGAAAGAAGAAACAAAGGAATTAGAGAATGCCAGAAGCCAGTTGGTACGCGAGCCTTTAGGTGTAGCGGTCTTGATTGTCCCTTGGAACTATCCGCTTTTAATTGCCTCTTGGAAATTAGCCCAAGCTTTAGCCGCGGGAAACACCGTTATCTTAAAGCCTTCTAGCTTAACCCCTTTGAGTGTTTTAGAATTAGCTAAGATTATTCAGGAAGCTGGTTTACCGAAGGGAGTGGTTAATATCATCAATGCCAGCGGTGATGTTGCCGGTGAACAGCTCTGCGCGGATAAAAGGGTGGATATAATTTCTTTTACCGGAAGCCCGGAAGTGGGAAAAAAGATTATCGGCTATTCCTCCAGGAATGTCAAAAAGCTAATTATGGAACTGGGCGGTAAGTCCGCGGGGATAGTTTTGAAAGATGCAGACTTAGAGTTGGCGGTAAACGGCTCTCTGTGTTCTATTTTTCTTAACCAAGGGCAGATGTGCACGGCATTGTCGAGGATTTTTGTTGAAGATGATATATATGATAAATTTATTACCGAGTTTGTGGAGAAGGCAAAAAAGATTAAATTAGGTGACGGACTGAATTATGAAACCCAGATGGGGCCTTTGATGAGTGATGCCCAGCGTAGAAAAGTAATTGAATATGTGGAAAAGGCAAAGAGTGAGGGCGCAAAACTGCTTTGCGGCGGGAAAATTCCGGATAATCCAGAACTGCGAAACGGTTTCTTTTTTGAGCCAACGGTATTGACTGATGTTATGCCCCACATGGCTATTTTTAAGGAAGAGGTCTTTGGGCCGGTGGCCTGCGTGAGTAAATTTTCAGATAGGGATGAGGCCATCCAATTAGCCAATGCCACAGATTTTGCCTTGGCCTGCGCTATCTGGTCAGAGGATACGGCCTTGGCTCAAAAGTTGGCCTCCCGGATCAATGCCGGGGCCTGCTGGATCAATACCTACGGGATGTTTTACAACGAGGCTCCTTATGGCGGTTTTAAGCAAAGCGGCTTTGGCAAGGAGCTGGGCAGGGAAGGATTTCTGGAATACACAAGGCAGAAAAATATAATTATTGATCAGACCAAAGGCGCCAAGCCGCTGGTGAATTATTGGTATGGATTTTAACATAGGAGTTACAAACAGTTACTAAAGCCGGGAAAATATCATGGATAGTTACTAACGGTTACTAATAGTTACGTTTTGATTATACGTTTCTTAAGTAACGGATAGTAACTGTTTGTAACAAATAAGCTATTTTTGTAATTCGCTTAGTAACTAATAGTAACCAAATTTTATAAGGAGGTTATAACATGGACTGGGGAATGAAGAATCGTTTAGCTCAGGTAATTCCGTCAGACGGGAAATGTTTTTTTATGCCTATTGACCATGGATATTTTCAGGGGCCGACCAGATGTCTGGAAAAGCCCGGGGAAACTATCAGGCCGCTTTTGCCTTATTATGACGCTTTATTTGTCAGCCGGGGAGTTTTGCGTTCGGCGATAGATCCGTCAAATACCAAACCGATTATTTTACGGGTTTCAGGCGGAACGAGTATGGTTGGAAAAGATTTAGCTCATGAGGGCCTGACTACTTCTATAGAAGAGATTATCCGTCTTAATGCTTCGGCTGTAGGGATTTCTGTTTTTGTAGGAAGCGAGTATGAACATCAGACGCTTATGAATCTTTCAAAATTAGTTAATGAATGTGAAGCGTACGGGATTCCTGTAATGTCTGTTACCGCGGTAGGCAAGGAATTGGAGAAGCGCGACGCGCGGTATTTGGGTTTAGCCTGCCGCATCTGCGCGGAATTAGGAGCGCGGATTGTGAAAACCTATTGGTGTGATAAGGATTTTGATAAGGTTGTCGCAGGCTGTCCTGTTCCTGTAGTGATTGCCGGCGGCCCTCAATGCGAAACAGAAAAAGAGGTCTTGGAATTTGTTTATGATGGAATGCAAAAAGGAGCGATTGGCATTAATTTAGGAAGGAATGTGTGGCAGAGTAAGTACCCGGTAGCTATGGCTAAGGCCTTGCAGGCGATAGTGCATAAGGATGCCAATGTAAAGAAAGCGCTTGAGGTATTCAACGAGATTAAGAATGTAGAATATCATTAAGAATGTTTTAGTTTTCTTTTCCAATGGTAAGAAAGAGATGAAGATGCGGGTAGGAATGTATTATAGCAACAATGATGTGCGCCTTGAAGAAATGCCCAAGCCAAAAATCGAGGCCGGGGAATTCCTGTTTAAAGTGAAGGCAAGCGGGATTTGTGGCTCCGATGTTATGGAATGGTATCGGATTAAAAAGGCGCCCTTAGTCTTAGGCCATGAAGCAACCGGTGAAATTACTGAAATAGGCCAGGGGCTTAAGAAGTATAAAGTCGGCGATAGGGTGTTTGTAGCCCATCATGTTCCTTGTAATAGCTGCCGCTATTGTGTAGCCGGTAATCATACTGCCTGCCAGATGCTGCATACAACAAACTATTTTCCCGGTGGTTTCGCGGAATATATCCGGGTGCCCGCGATTAATGTAGAACGCGGCAGCTTGCTTTTGCCCGATGAGGTTTCATTCGAACAGGGAACGTTTATAGAGCCGCTTGCCTGCGTGTTGCGCGCCCAGAGAGCAGTTCAGGTTAAGACAACGGATACTGTGCTTGTTTTAGGCAGTGGCATTTCGGGGTTACTGCACCTTTTATTAGCCAAGGCTTCCGGCGCAGGAAGAGTTATTATGACCGATATCAACGAATTCCGCTTAAGGAAAGCCAAAGAATTAGGCGCGGATTTCGTCTTTAACGCGAAAGAGGATATCGTTACTTCCTTGCGCGGGGTAAATGAAAACCGTTTAGCGGATATCGTGATTATCTGCGCGAGCGCTCAGTCTGTTTTTAACCAGGCGCTCAATACCGTAGAGCGCGCGGGGGCTATTCTTTGTTTCGCGCCTACCTCTCCTGGGGTAACCTTTAATATCCCGGTAAATGATTTTTGGCGTAATAACATAAAGATACTCCATTCATACGGCTCAAGCCCGTCGGATAACGCGCAGGCCTTAGAGTTGCTTCGGGCTAAGAAAATTGAAGTGAATCCGTTAATTACCCATCGGTTCCCTTTAGCGAACATAGGGGATGGTTTTCGGCTTATGGTTGAGTCAAAGGAATCCATCAAAATTATTATTCAGCCCTAAACAGGCAGAGGAAAATAACCAATAACCAAGATCCCTGCCAGAGGCAGGCAATAACCAGATAATATCCAATAATCAATTTATCAATTACCAAACAGTTTGATACTATGGTCATTGGATAGTGGGATTTATTTGGTTCTTGAGATTTTGGGATTGGTTATTTCTTTATTTATAAGATGTCTAAAGATAACAAAATTAGAAAGAGCCTGCGTGTTTCATATTGGGATGGTATAGGCGCTTCCATAATGATTGGTTTTACGCAAGATTACATCATTCCCTATGCGCTTATGCTCAAAGCTTCTGTTAAGCAAATTGGCCTTTTAAGTTCTCTGCCCAATCTTTGTTCCGCGTTAATCCAGTTAAAGAGCGCGGATTTTACCGAACGCCTCGCCAGCCGTAAAAAAATTATTCTAAGTTCTGTGTTTTTTCAGGCGTTGACCTTACTTCCTATTATGTTTATTCCGTATTGTATCAAGAACAATCCCGCGGTGATGCTGATTGTTTTAGTGGTCATCTTTACTGGTTTTGGCGCGGTAAGCTTAGGGCCATGGCTTTCGCTTATGAGCGAGTATATCCCCGCGTCTAAGCGAGGGGCTTATTTTGGCTGGCGTAACAGGGCACTGGGGTTTATGGTTGTTGTTTCATCGCTTTCCGCGGGAGTGATTCTACAGCTTTTTAAGCATAACATACTCGCGGGATTCCTTATCATTCTTATTTTCGCATTGGTAGCGCGCGTGAGTTGCTGCTATTTTCTGATGAAGATGTATGAGCCTACCTTCAGGCATAGCCATGAAAGCTACTTTAGCTTTTTAGCTTTTTTAAAACGCGCGAAAGAAAGTAATTTCGCCCAATTTGTTTTCTTTGCCGCGGGGCTAAATTTTTGCGTTAATATCGCCGCGCCGTTTTTTGCCGTCTTTATGCTCCGGGATATGAAACTAAGCTATATCACGTATACGCTCGTGATGGTTACCGTTCCCATTACTTCCCTTTTGTTGATAGAGCGCTGGGGCAGGCTCGCGGACAGGGTGGGGAATATCCGTGTCTTGAAATTTACCGCGTGTTTTATTGCCAGCCTTCCCTTGCCGTGGATTATTTACCGTCATCCTGTTTTCTTAGTGTTTGTCCAGATTTTAGGCGGATTTGCCTGGAGCGGTTTTAACCTGTGTGTTACTAATTTTATTTTTGACAGCGTCAGCGCGGCAAAACGCACGCGATGCTTTTCTTATTTTAACGTCATTAACGGATTGGCCAGCAGCGCGGGGGCGTTGATTGGCGGATATTTAGCAACGCATGTCCCTGAACTCTTTGGATACCGCTTATTATTTCTTTTTTTTATTTCATCAATCATGAGGTTTCTGGTTGTTGTGAGCCTTACTCCGCGGATGCAAGAGGTGCGTGGCAATGTTGAGGCCATTAAGGCGCGCGAGATAGTAAAAACTATACTACGGCAATGACCGATATAAAAAATTGCTCCCTGCAAGAAGTAGAATCTGTTTTGAAAGACTGGCATGAGCCGTTATATCATGCCAAACAGATATTTTCTTGGTTATACCAGAGGGGAGCGTGTTCCTTTGATGCAATGACCAATCTTTCCGCGTCCCTACGAAGCCGGCTCACGGAAACATTCGCCCATAGGGCGATAGCATTAATTACTTTGCAGGAATCAAGGGATGGAACAAGAAAATTCCTTTTTCGTTTAGAAGATGGGAGTTCAGTTGAGTCGGTAGTAATACCTGCTCGAGGCAGAAATACTGTGTGTCTTTCATCGCAGGTTGGTTGTAAATATGCCTGCGATTTCTGCGCGAGCGGATTGTTGGGTTTCAAGAGGAATTTAAAGGCCTGGGAAATCCTGGCACAGCTTTTGGCAATAACCCACACGCACCGCGGGGGTGCGGGGAGGGTTACGCATGTTGTATTTATGGGTACGGGAGAGCCTCTCGATAATTATGATAATGTTCTTAAGGCAATACGAATTATTAATAGCAAGGAAGGTTTCGGTATTGGCGCGCGCAGGATAACGGTTTCTACATCAGGAATTATTCCGGGAATTAAGCGCTTGGCTTCTGAGGGTTTACAAATAGAGCTTTCGGTATCTTTGCACTCCGCCGATAGCCTCACGAGAAGCCGCCTCATGCCTGTTAATAAGAAATATCCGCTTAATGAATTAATCGCAGCCTGTAAAAAATACGCTGTAGATACCAATCGTCAGGTTACTTTTGAATATGCTTTACTTAAAGGAATTAATTGTTCGCAAGAAGCCGCTCAAGATATTATCAGGCTTTTAAAAGGCTGGAATGCCAAGGTTAATTTACTCATCTATAATCCGGTAAAGGAATTGCCTTATAAGGCCCCGGATAAAGGCGAGACCGAAAAATTCAGCCACGCTTTGATACGGGCAGGGCTTGTGGTGACGCTGCGGAAATCCCGCGGCCAGGATATAGAAGGAGCCTGTGGGCAGTTAAGGATAAAAAGAGGAGAGGCAACTCATTAGAAAGGCGCCTCTCCTCTTTTGCTATAAGGTGAAGTTCTCTTTAATCAGAAATTTTCCGGTGGTTCAGGAAAATCTTCAGGCGCTCCAGGTGGCGGGGGAGGAGGAAGATGCTCATCTGCCTCGGGAGCCTCTCCCGGCGCGGGAGGCTGCGGGCTTAAGCGCCTTTGTAAGAAGCGGCGCGCCTTTTGTCCTTTTTCTTCCAAGTCGGATAACATCTTCTGAAATTGTTGCTGCTGCTGGGGATTAAGGATTTCCCGCATCCTGTCATTACTTTCGTTACGCACCGTAAGCATCTTCTCATGTGCTTCTTTGCCGATTTCGGCAATGTCGTTACGCGTCTTTTCTAAAATTTGTTTAACAACTTCTTTTTGCTTATCATCAAGGCGCAAAGCACTAGATATCTTTTCAAATAGTTCCTTTGGCCCTCCTTGTCTGGCCTGTTGAAATTTTGCTATTTTGTCATGGTGCAAACGCTGCAGGCGTTTCTTTATGAGCTGGTGGTCAACCGCCACGCCTATCACCGCTCCTGCCCCAAGAGAAATAACAGTGAGTGTTACCGCGTAGATAGCTGTTTTTTTCATTGTGACCTCCTTTTATCCTTTTCTCTGCGCTTTAGCATATCGATTGCGAGCGTAAGAAAGAGGTTTGGTTATACAGCAGTATATTTATCTCTGATTGGCTACCGGCATTATCCATCAGCTCTAAAACACTGCTGTCTTGATTGGTAAATAGGTATGCATCAATTAAATTTGAGTTTCTAGAGTTTATAGTTAAGAACGCAAGCACGAGAAGGCTTGCAAAAATCGGAACGGGAATCAGCCGCTTTGCCCAACTACCGAAGTCCAAGGAAAACATTTCTTTCGTTGATACAGCGCGTGCTTCTGTATCGATGCGCTTTTTAAGCGTCTGCCAGAAGAATCCGGCATTCGTATCAACTTTATTTTTAAGGATGCGTTCTTTTATTGAAGTAATGGCCTTTAGCTCGTGCAGGCAGGGAGGGCAGGTGAATATGTGCTTGTCTAAAAACTCTTTTTCTTTTTGAGGGAGTTCGTTATCCGCGTAGCGGCTTATACGTCTTGAGTGTGCGCAGTTCATCTTTTGTCTGGCTCCTTGTGCGTAAGCAGTTTTTTAAGTATTTGGCGCGCCCTGAAAATGCGCGATTCTACCGTGCCGATAGTTATTTTTAAGGCCTCGGCAATTTCTTGATAGGAGAGGCCTTCAATTTCTTTCAAAGTAAGCGCGCTTCTAAAATCAAAGGGGATTTTATTCAAGGCTTCTTGCATCGCTTCTTTGGCTACCAGGTCTTCGCGGTTTTTATTGTCGCTTATAGCAGAGTAGTCAATCTCATCAAGCGATAGAGGCTTGTGTTTATTTTTTCGTAAATGGTCATAGGCAGTATTGACGGTAATTCTATAAAGCCAGCTGGAGAATTTTGCCTGGGCCTTAAAGCTTTCCAGAGTATGGTATATTTTAAGAAACGTTTCCTGGGCGATATCTTCGGCATCGCTGGTATTGCCAACGAAGGAATTGGCAATAGTGATAACCCTTGTGTGATATTTTTTCACCAGCATCTCAAAACCCTCCAAATGTCCGCTTTTGAACTTATTGATAAGTTCTAAATCTTCGTCCATTATTGCCCTTTCACCATATTAGACGTAAAAAGTTCTCATTTTATTCCCAAAAATTTTGTAGTATACTTATTATAACATAACCCATTCATTTTTCACAGGTTTGATATGCGAGTAAAAACAATAACTTTTATCTCTTGGCTGATTTTTTGCACTGTCCTTTGTGCCCAAGAGCCGATTACGCGGGTTTGCCTTAACGATGTCTGCGTAGAGGCGGAAATCGCGGATATTGATGCCTTGAGGCAGAGAGGCTTAATGTACCGGGAAGGCTTGCCCGAAAGCAAGGGGATGCTTTTTGTTTTTGAAAAAGAAGCGCGCTACAGCTTTTGGATGAAAAATATGCGTTTCCCCTTGGATATCATCTGGATTGATAAAGATAAGCGGATCGTGGATATAAAAACCGATGTCCCTACCTGTAACCAAACCTGCGAAAGCCTCACGCCTGGCGATAAGGCGTTGTATGTCTTAGAAGTAAACGCCGGCTTTGCGAAGAAGAATGAAATAAAAATAGGGGATAGGGTAAGTTTTTAGCAAAAGCCTATCTAACGTATCCCCGGCTTGAAGTCGCAGAATGCGACCTCAAAAAATCACGCTCTCCTCCAGTAAGCCGAAACATACGGTAAAGGCATAGGGTAAAACAGTTGAATGTTTCATAGAATCGAACCGGCCGCAAATTGCGACCAGTTCGATTTTCTCGGGTTTTGTTAATTGAAACATGAAATCCTCAGGAAACCGTTTTTCATTTCTTCTTACCCGTTCATTTAGCCGTTTAGTTGTTGCACCATAAAGCAGGGCTAAATCTCTATCCAATATTACCTTTTTACCTCTTAACATAAAGATTTTACTGGTTATTACTTCTGTTGAGATCGAATTAGGCATATTTTACTTCTTCTGTAGGCTCTTTATAAGAGCGGAATCCAATCTGTGGCTTTGGTTTTGCTAGCGGCGGCTCAAGGAGCTGTTTAATTGCTTCAAATATTGCCTTAATAGCCTGATCATGTTCGGCGTATTTCTTCTCAAGGGTCTCAATCTTTTCTGCTAAGTCTTTATGAGTTAGCAGCATTTCTCTTAATTTAGTAAAAGCCCTCATAATTTGGATGTTCACTTGTATGGCTCTTTCGCTGTTTAAAACGCTGGAGAGCATAGCTACACCGTGTTCTGTAAAAACATAGGGGAGATATTTAATATGTTTGCCTCTTTTGGAGGCTTCGAGTCTTGTATTCTTTAAGGTCACAAATTGTGACCTTAAAGAATCTGTTTCTTCCCAAGAGAGCTGAAACATAAAATCCTCAGGAAAACGTTTGATATTTCTTTTTACTGCTTGATTCAAAACTTTAGGAGTAACTCCATAAAGTGTTGCTAAATCACGATCCAGCATTACCTTTTTTCCTCTAAATTCTAGAATTTCTGCAGCGATGATTTCCGCGGTGATAGCCTTAGACATAGTGTATTCCTCCTTCCAACGCCCGATTTGATGTGCCAAAATGGCGCATCAAGGTTTACTTTGGCATCTAATTGGCCAAATTAGGGTTAAAATATTGCCCCTACTATATAAGACGTAAAAGGAAGCTATTTTCGTGCAAAATTTTTTAGAGGGAATCTTAGGAAAAGGAACAAGATAGTGCTCTTCCTATGAGGAATGCCCCAAAAGGCAATTTGTCAAATAAACTATTCACTCCAAGATTATTACAATCACAATTCCTCGTCAATGAAATAATGTCCCGCGAGCTTGGGCGCGCTTCCGCATCTCCCTTGCACCGTTCGCCCCGCTTGGGAGCGGGACTCACTCGGCGCCTGCCTCGGCGGTAGGCTTCCAGCTAATGCCGTGCGTGTTCGGCTAGGCTTGGGGCTGGCGGCGGCGCCGCCAACCCCAGCGTCCTCGCTCTAGTCCCCTAAAAACTACCTATGCTCGTCCGCTATGCCGCAATCAGCAACAAAAAAAACTCGGCGGTGCGGCATGCCGAGCCTTTTGTGGAGATGGTTTGAGAGCCAACAAAAAAATTTGTTTCGGAGATGAAAATTTATGTTTCTTCTATCTTTATAGCTAAAACTTTAATAACTCTTATCAGAATATAATTTTATTAATGTTCATTTTTATTTGTTTTAAATATTTTCGAAAAATCTACCCCTCTGAAAGGATCTCGCTTGTCTGGAGGCAAGTCACAGATTCTTAAATAATTTTCATAAGTGCCATAATTTGTAAGACCATTGTAATTCTTCTGCCAAAATTCAAATTCTTCTTTTGTTATTTTCTCATAAGCGTCTATTTTCTTTTGAATCTGCTTAATAGGTTTTCTCTGAATTTTCTCAACTAAAAGGAGTATAAGTCGAAGGGTACCCAGCCATACAAGAAGTACGACTATAGTCAATAAATTACTGTAATATTTCAGAAAGAATCTTCCTAGTATAAAAGTCGGGATACCCAAAAGAATCACAATCAACCACTGCCTTCTTTTAATTTTTCTTATATCCATTTTCTTTTAGCCTCCGGATACTCATTGTTTTCCAACTTAAAGTTTTCGTTTTCTTGGTTGTCCGGCGGATTCCTTTGTCGTAAGTATTTCTGGAAATTTATTTTTTATCAATTCGCTAATCGAAATCCGTTTTGCAATCTCTGTTACCGTATTTTTTGTTTCTTTAATCTTGTTTTCTAGGTTCGGTAATAATTTTTCTACCAAAGACATAATATCCCGTATTTCTTGGATACTTAATCCGACAATACGTTCATGTACTACACCTACCTGATCAAACTCTGGGCCAGGAGAATCTATGTTTCTAATCCATGCTTTGGGGATATTATATTCGTAGTTATTCGCAGAATGCGCGTAATGTTTATTTCGCAAGTTCATAAAAAAATTATGCTTATCTTTTTCTTCTTGCGTTAAGCCTTTGAAACATTCGGCTGGCATAATTTTCTTACGCCCTTTGTTATGAGCGCGTCCATATCTCACAATTATTGCAGAACAGAAAACATCATGAATAATAAAATCGCTAATTTTGTCAAAACATTGTAGATATTTTTGACTGACTTCTTTCACCCACTCCAAATCATGTTTCCTGCCCTCCAAGTCAGCTAAATCCCAAGCTTCTTCAAAATTTAAAGGAACATGTGTTATGTGTGCCATTTAATAACTTTCGATTGAAAAGCGTCAACTAATATTTTCGTCCTTCGAATCCAGTTTTTTTATTTTTTCTATTTTATTTAATATCTTTGCTATGGTTGCTATCGAAACAAAAATAGATATTATAAAAAATGCAGTATCGGTTGAGTTGATTTCATCTTTGATGCCATGATGAATTTTATACATGATGATGTCGTATAATTTAGAACTTAACATAAAAATTAATCCTATAATCCAATTATTTCTTGACCTGCTTTGTTTATCATAAGCCTTTCTAAGGATAATATAATAAAACCCCCAAGCTAATAGCACAGTACTTGTTAAAGTCATGCCTTTAATGAACATGGTTTCTGTCTCCTTTTTTGAGTTATTAACTTTGTTCTAAGAATGATTGAATATATAATATTATACCACCCTCGCCATTAGAATTTAACTTTTTTCAGAATCATTATACATACGAAACCCAATCTGCGATTTTGGTTTTGTCGGCGCAGGTTCCAATAATTGTTTTAAAGCTTGAAATACTATCGCAAACTGCTTATCGTATTTCTCTTCCATTTCTTCAATTCTTCGTTTGAGGTCCTTATTGGTTAGAAGCATGCGCCTTAGATGAGTAAAGGCGCGCATAATCTGTATATTGACCATAATTGCGCGTTCGCTGCTTAACACACCTGAGAGCATAGCGACACCTTCTTGGGTAAAGGCGCGAGGGAGTTTTCTTACGCCGCCCCAGCTTGAAGTCGCAAAATGCGATTTCAAGCTTAAAGCCTCTTCTTTGGTAAGCAGAAACATAAAGTCTTCCGGAAACCTTTTAATGTTTCTACTTACCTGTTCGTTTAATCTTCCGGTCTTTACGCCATAAAGCACAGCTAAATCACTATCTAGCATAACCCTTTTACCTCTTATAACTAAAATATTTGCAGTTATTATTTCTGTAGATATTAAATCAGCCATATCTTCGCCTCCTACAATATAAGACGGAGTAAGAGGCGGTTTTCGTGCAAAAATTTTCAGGAGATTATGAGATAGGAGGAAGATATGGTGCCGGGGAAGGGAGTTTCCCGCGTAGCGGGATCCCGCCGCGCAAGCTAACAAGAGGGACGGGAGAACCCAAAAATAATAAATGCTGGAGGTGGGAGTTGAACCCACACGGGTGTGACCCCACCAGTTTTTGAGACTGGCGTGTATGCCATTCCACCACTCCAGCAAAGGAAGAATGAGTAAAATATAGCACCTAAAATAATATTTGTCAAACAAAGAAAGCTGGGGTATAATTACTCTTCTAAAAAAGGAGAAAAGCCAAATGGGTAGAACTATATTTTTAGGGTTATTTTTAATTTTTGGGGCATCAGGATGCGCCACGCTGGAGTATCAGGGTAAAATAAATTCGCTTGAAGGGCAAGTTGAGCGCCTGCAAAAGGAGAATAGCGCCTTAAAAGACAAGGTGAATGCGTTGTCAGAGGCCTTGACCGATGCCACGAAAAAGCAAAAAGTAGTCTTTAAGATGCCGGTAGCCACCGAGATTCAAACCGCGCTAAAGAATGCCGGATTTTATAAAGGTGAGGCAGACGGGCAAATCGGTTCCGCGACCAAAGAAGCAATCAGAAAATTCCAGGAAGCAAATGGATTAAATGCAGATGGAGTCATGGGCAGCCGCACTTGGGAGAAGCTATCGGAGTATTTAAAGCAAGAATAATTAACTTGTCGTTTTAAAAATAGTTTTTTTTAGATCTTAATTCTTAGTTCTTAAATCTGCTTTTATGGGGCTGTAGCTCACCTGGGAGAGCGCTTCCATGGCATGGAAGAGGCAGAGGGTTCGATCCCCTCCAGCTCCACTAACTTTTCGATTTCCCCCCTACACCTTTAATTACTGCTTCACCGATTGATTGTAACTCAAATTGTAATGAGGTATCGCAATAATATATAACGCAAACTCCTTGATAATCTTCCTTTCCAGTAGTCTTGCCTTTGGTACGCTTGTCAGGTATTGTGTGGTAGAATTGTTCAATAGGAATCTTAGTAATATTTGACCAGAAAATCTGCAACTTATTAATGTTTTGGTCCCAACGAGGAGTGATTCTGCAGCGTAACTTGTCCTCTCGAATACGGAAATAGTTCCTTAATAAATTAAGGAACGCCTTGATTATTCTAGGATCGGAGTTACCGAAAATCAAACATCTGGTAGAAGGATACTTAGAGCCTTCGCACAGATATAATAATCCACATACAAGTTTTCCCATTTCTTGATTTAGTAAAGCTGATTTGCCAAAATGTTTTACCTTTTCTCGTATTTTTTCCTTCCATTTATCAATTTTTTCACGCAATATTTTTCTGGCTATATCTCTTCCAATGGCCGCTGATGCTATTTCCTTTTCTTTTATTCGTTTTTCTTGAGCCTTAGAAAGCTGAATATCTCTGACCCATTCAGACAGGGTATTCTTAGGTATGCCCGTTTTTAAACCAATTTCTCCCAATGACCAGCCTCGGCTTCTTAAATTGCGTATTCTTTGTTTTATCCGCTTTGAATATTTTTTGAACATTTATTCCCCTCCTCATATAGTGCGTTTTTTGGCATAAATGGTTATAGTTTTTACCACTATACTCCTACTATATAAGACGTAAAAAAGAGCTGTTTTCGTGCAAAAATTTTATAGTCCGGGATAATTTCATAGCGTGTTTATTAAATAAAGTTAGGCTTTATTTAATACAAGTAAGCAAAAATCAATGCTTCTTGATGCCCATCTTGCTGCCGATTTTGATTGGAAAATAAGCTCAAAATGTGGTATATTAAATTCGCTATAGGGCAAACGCTATTAATAAAAGTTTATATGTAAAAGTATATAAAGTCAGAGAATGTCAGCTAAGAAAATTAGAGAATTAAGGCTAAAAAAAGGTTTATCTCAAGAAAAACTGGCTTGCTTGGCAGATGTATCTTTTAACACGATTGTGAAGATTGAATCTGGGGAGTCAAAAAATCCTACTTTTTCCACTATGGTTGGCATAGCAAAATCTTTAGGCATTTCGCTTGATGACTTGGCAAAAATTGTTTGACTCGGCGGTAAATTTATGCTATATGTAAGACAACGATTAAGTATAAGTAAAGTGGTATGTTTGAAGGGGGAACTGCCACGTAAAAATAATTAAAACCTTCGCCAGTAGTGGCGGAGGTTTTTGTTTTTTAAGTTAACTAAAGAGATGTGAGGAGGTAACCATGAAACAGTGTCCTAAATGCAACAAATCATATGATGATAATATTAAAGCGTGTTTACATTGCAAATGTCCATTAATAGAAAAAATAGTAAATCCTACTGGGATAGATCAGATTGTTAGCATTTCTCTTACCCCACTTCCAGCATTTTATCTAAAGACGATTAAAAATAAAACTAGCTACGATGATTCAGCGGTAGAGAAAATATCTAAAAAGAAATTCAGTGTTACATATAAAATGGAATTATACGCGAATAACTACTGTCGAGCAAAAATCTGGACGTATGAAGATGAAAAATTCAATGATTATTTTGAAATAGAAGATGCGAATGGGAATTATCTAAATCCTCTGACTTTCTATGAATTTTGTTTTTCAGACCTTTATTCTGACGAAGAACAAAAAGCTTTAGAAGGAGTTCCGTTTTTAACGGAATCCCTGGCCTGCTCATATTTATTTAGAACGAATGAATTGATAATACATTTAAATCGAGGAAGATATGACGAGATAAGCTCACTTATAACTCGGGAAATTCCGTTGGACGCGATTTTATTTCGATTGAACATAACTGATTTTAAGAATTTGGAGCAATTTCATAGTAAATCTATATCGCCTTCAGACCACGACTATTACTATCCGAGTAAGCGTTACCGTAAGTTCGGCGACCATAAAAATCATTTATGGTGGAAATTAGAGATAGTAGATTTCACGGAGAAAGTATTTCCTCCAATTCGCGAAAATGGCGATACTGCAAAGAATAATATCGATAAGGAAAAAATCATGAAGTATGCTCTTAAAGAAACACAAGATATTTCTAAAATAGCGAATGAAAAGAAGTACGAAGAGAGCTACGCGCGGATATTAGCATTAGAAAAACTGTTAGATGAAAATGACTTAGAGAAAAGTTCAATATATTCACTAAAGGCAACCCTCGCAGAGGGGTATATTTGTGCCCTCTTTGCCGTAGGGGCAAATCATATTTCGCAAAAAGAATGGATTGCGGCAACGGCGAAACATATAGAAGTTAAAGATTTTATTTTAGGAAATACGCTTTTATTAGGTTTAAATTACGATAACCTTGTTAATTTTATGGCTAAACTCGAAACTGATTTAAAAAGGAATGAAAATGTCTCCGACTTAAAAAAGCTTCGAGAAAATTACAATATTGAGGCGCGAAAACTATTTGAAGAAGGCAAGGGCGCAATTGTCGGATGTTTAGTTGACGCTTCTATAACACCATTGCTTGTTGACCATGGCATTTTCTCTAAATAATTCGCAGTTCGTAGCGTAATATGCTGGTTTAAATTGATTAAATCCAGTTGACTGCACATGACATTGGCGCTTGGTCTAAGAAATAATTATTGAAAGATTAGAATAATGAAATTTAAAGATTGCTTAACCGCAGATGTTGTTGTATCAGCACTATTAGCCAGAACATGTCCCGAAGATTCATGGATAGTGGCACGTAATAGCAAGGTTATTCCTGAACCTTTGTTTAAATTTTATGTTGAGGCAGACTATTTTTCTTTTGATAAATGCCCGAAGTTCTTGGCTGATGACCAAAGAATAATGTTTTCTCATCTTGGCGCAAGTGTCGATTTAATAAAATCCTCTTTTGAGGATTACCATGAGTTGTTTGATTTGATGAAAAAATATGACGCTGATACCTATAACCCCATAAAGAAACTAAAAAATGAGCCTTTTGATCCCTCAGCGCCTAAGCACTTCAACAGGTGCCTTCAGCTTTTATTAATCAATATGTATTCAATTTTAGATTCTACCGCTGAAGTCATAAGCGCTGTTTTATCATGGGGTAATTTCGGCAGAGCGAGTTTTGCCGAGATTGTAAAGAAAGTCAAGGATGGCTTAAAAACGTCAGCTGCTTCGGGTAAAAAAACCATTGTTTCAGCTGATGAAAAATATCAGGATGATATAAACAATCTTATTAAAATGGAAATACTCGATGATAGCAATAATGAGTGGTTTGAGCTATTTAAACTTTATAGGGATAAAATGGCTCATTTTAGGTATCATAGCGGATTTCTTTTCCACGATAACGATGAGAAATTCTACCATTTTCTTTCCCGGCAATGGCCATACTATTTTCAGCAAGGTATTACGTATGGAAAGTCAAAAGAAGACAATCTCAAATCATATTTTGATGATCTCTTGATGGAATGTGATATTTTTGAGTATTGCGAAGGATTACATAAAAAGATATACGACTTAACCGAGAATATTTTTCAACCCCTAGCAGAAGCTTATAATATAAAAAAAGCTTCAGCTTGCGGGTCTGATTCTGATTTACAAGCAAAAGTTAAACTGTTAACTCGTAAATATAAATTTAAACAGTTTTAACAAAAGTATAATTATGGGTGAATTGCCATTTAAAACCTGGGAGTACGAAGAACAGACTAAAACCAAGCACTCTGTTTTTGCTGATTATATTGATAAATGGATAAAAATTGTCGGGAAATATAATAAACTTAATTTTATCGATGGTTTTGGTGGGATTGGGGGATATAAAGATAAAGAAGGAAAGCTTTTTTATGGTTCACCGGTATTAGTCTGTCAGGCTATTGAGAGGATAGCTTTAAAAAACTCTCGAGATATAAATGTTATTATTGTTGATGAAAGCAAAGAACACTTGGAGAATATACAGAAAATTCTGGATTATTCGAAGATTAAAATAAAGCCATTTATGGTGGACAAAGATTTTGATGAAACCATAAATAATGTTATTAGTACGGTAAAGAATATTGCGCCAACATTCGTTTTTATAGATCCATTTGGATTCAAAATAAAGATGGAAACTTTAAAAAAGATTATGAGCGTTGAGAAATCAGAGATATTGTTGAATTTTATGTTTACGCGAATAAATCAGTTTTTATCTGCACCAAGAGTTGAGAATGTTTACAATGATTTATTTGGTGGAAACGGTTGGCAGATATTCAAAACATTGAAAGGGCAGGCAAGAGAGAAAGGAATTATCGAGCACTACAGGGAACAGCTAAAGACATTTTCTAAATTTGTGTATTATTATAAACTTGAATTTCCTGAGAAACGCAAAACTTATTATTATCTTTTTCATTTATCTAATTATTATATGGGCTGTTCTATTATGAAATCGTCTTTTGCTAAATACAATCTCGGACGAGTGGAATATCGCGGATTCCGCTCTGGTCAGCTAGAATTATTTGAACTTGCGGATATAAAACAAAGTGAGATAATAGAGTTATTATTTAAAAAATATCTCGGCAAAGAAGTATCATTTAAATCGTTGCTTGAGGATAATATCGATTCGACTGTTTACTTAGAGAGTCAATTCAGGGATACCTTAAAATGTTTAGAAGCAAAGAATAAAATCAAAATTCGAAGAATTCCTCCATTCACGCCTAAGGGGCGCCAGAGAAAAGCCATAGAAGAAAACGATATAATTCAATTTAAAGATGAATCAGATAGAGCGTAAAACTTTACTTTATCAAAGCGGCGTTGAATATGCCGACTTTTGCTTAAACCATGTAGAGGGTTGTTCTCATGGCTGTAAATATCCCTGCTACGCTTATATGATGAAAAAAAGATGTGGTATAGTCAAAACCTATGAAGATTGGTGCCGGCCTAAGATTGTTTCTAATGCATTAGAGCTTCTAGACAAGGAGATCCCTCGCTATAAAGAAAAAATAAAATATGTCCACATGTGTTTTTCTACGGATCCATTCATGTATAATCAACCGGAAGTAGGCGAATTAAGCCTTAAAATTATTGATAGGCTTAATCAAAATAGTATTCGTTGCACAGTGCTAACTAAGGGTACCTATCCCAAAGAATTAGCGGACAGAAACGGGCAAAGTACGAATAATGAATATGGCATTACTTTGGTATCCTTGAGCGAAGATTTCAGGAAGGAATTTGAGCCGAATTCCGCTCCTTTTAAGGACAGAGTTAAAACCTTAAAGAACCTGAGTAGTAGAGGATTCAAAACTTGGGTGAGCATGGAACCATACCCAACGCCAAATTTAATTAAGCAGGATTTGAGGGAGATCTTAGAGGCAGTATCATTTGTAAACAAAATTATATTTGGCCGGCTTAACTATAGCGTTAAATCTTCTGAATTTAAATATACTAAGGAATTCTACAACAGTTCAGCTCAGGCAGTTATTAAGTTTTGTAAGAAGAATAAAGTTGCGTATCACATAAAGGAAGGGACACAACGATAAAACATTTTTGTCTGCGTTTTGGGCGGGGTAGACCTGCCCTTTTTTATTGGCAATTAGCTTCTGAGTGTGCTAAAATTTAACAATGCGTATAGGTGTTCATGTTTCAGTGGCGGGGCATATTTATGAGGCGATTGATAGGGCAAAGGCGCTTGGGGTTACTACAATGCAGATATTCTCCCGTGATCCCCGCCAGTGGCGTAAAGCGCGCTTAAGCCTTGAGGATATCGAGGAGTTTAGAAAACGTAGGACAGAAAGTAATATTGCGCCCGTGTTTATGCATGTGCCGTATCTTATAAACCTTGCCTCGCCTTTTGCGGTATTATACAGGGATTCGGTTAAGGCTTATATTGAAGACATTAAAGAGGCCGAGGCCTTGGGCGTAGAGTATATCGTAACCCATATGGGCAGCCATAAAAAAAGCGGGGAGGATTTAGGTATTAAAAGGATTACTTCGGCACTCAATATGATTTTAAAGAGGACAAAAAAATCACCGGTCAAGCTTCTTTTGGAAAATACTTCCGGATCAGGCTCTTGGTTAGGGTATTGTTTTGAGCATAGCCGCCGGATTATTGATGGTTTAGAGCAAAAACAGAGGGTAGGAATATGTTTAGATACCTGCCACGCCTATGCCGCAGGCTATGATTTAGCTTCTGAAGATGGCTATAAAGAAACCATGCGCCAGTTAGATACCATCGTTGGTTTTGAGCGGCTTAAGCTCATTCATTTAAACGATACGAAGGATATTTTATCCAGCCACCGTGACAGGCATGAACATATTGGTAAAGGAAAAATCGGTTTAGCAGGTTTTCGGCGGCTCTTACATGACAGGCGCCTCAAAGACGTTGCTTTTATCCTGGAGACACCGAAAGATTCCGAGTCCGCGGATAAACAGAATTTGGCAGTGGTCAAAAAACTAATCGGCACCACTAGTGCGCTGTGACTAAAATGATTGAGTATCAATCACCAATAACCAAATCGTTTGATAATTGGCACATTGGTTATTATTTGGTTATTGGAAATTGATGTTTGGTTATTTTGCAAGAATTAATGTCACGGTGTACTCGACGGTGACATAACTTTTTGTCACGGAGCACTACACGATAAAAACGATGGCGTATAAAATATTAGTGGTTGATGATGATAAGGATATCATAGAGGTGCTTAAGAATCGTTTAACCAGGGAAGGCTATGAGCCGGTCGTTGCCTATGACGGCCAGGAAGCGTTAGAAAAGCTCACAGAAACTAATCCCGATGTTATTCTCCTGGATTTAATGATGCCTAAGCTTAACGGTTTTGAGGTGCTCAAGGAAATACGGGAAAAGCATAAGGATAAGTGGCGTCCGGTAATGATTATGAGCGCACAGGATGAGTTGGCGTCTCTCGAGAAGTGTTATAACATGGAAGCAGACCATTATTTAACCAAGCCTTGCGAAATGGAGAAAGTACTGCGGGGGATACGCACGATGATTTCACTTATTCCCGCGCGGATATAGTAACAATAGATGAGCTATTCATTTAAAGAAATAGAAGAGAAGTGGCAGTGCTATTGGCAGGAGAAGCAGATTTTTAAGGCCTCGCACGCTCCGGAAAAGAAAAAGTTCTATTGCCTGGAGATGTTTCCTTATCCGTCCGGGAAAATCCATATGGGCCACGTGCGTAACTATACCATTGGCGATGTCTATAGCCGCTATAAATGGCTTGAGGGTTATTCGGTGCTGCATCCTATGGGTTTTGACGCCTTTGGCCAGCCGGCGGAAAATGCCGCCATCAAAAATAATACCAAGCCCGATAGCTGGACCCATAAGTGTATTGACTGGATGAAGATAGAATTAGAGAAAATGGGTTTTTCCTATGATTGGGAGAGGGAGCTCTCAACCTGCGATAGTACTTACTACAGGTGGAATCAGTGGATATTCCTGAAGATGTATGAGCGCGGCCTTGCCTACCAAAAGGCCTCAAGCGTCAACTGGTGCCCTTCGTGCCAGACGACCTTGGCCAATGAAGAGGTTATTGACGGAGAATGCTGGCGCTGTCATAACCCTGTCCAGCAAAAAGAGCTGGAACAGTGGTTTCTAAAAATTACCGACTATAAAGAGCGTCTTTTGGATGACTTAAACCGGCTGCAACACTGGCCTGAGCGGGTTATCGCTATGCAGAAGAATTGGATAGGAAAAAGCCAGGGGGTAGAAATATATTTTCGTTTAAAAGAAAATGATACCGTCATTACGGTTTTTACCACGCGGGCAGATACGATTTTTGGGGCAACCTATGTGGTCCTTGCGCCGGAACATCCTTTGGTCAAGGAGTTGATTAAGGGGAAACCTCAGGAGAAGGACGTTCTGGACTTTATCGATAAGGTATCCAAGGAAAGTAAAATAGCCAGGGTTAAGGAAGATGTTAAGAAAGAAGGGCTTTTTACCGGCACATTCTGCGTTAATCCGGTGAATAATGAGGTTATCCCCATCTGGATTGCGGATTATGTATTGATGGAATACGGCACAGGGGCAATTATGGCGGTGCCGACTCATGATCAGCGGGATTTTCTTTTTGCCAAGGAACATCATCTGCCGATGCGAATTGTGATAAAGTCACCAAGTCACCAAGTCACCAAGTCACCAGATGAGATGACTGGAGCCTATGCGGGTGATGGCCTGCAGGTTAATTCAGGTGAGTTTAACGGCTTGCCGAATCAAGAAGCCAAAACAAAAATTGCCCAGTGGATGCAGGATAAAGGGATGGGCAAAATTGTAACTCATTGGCGCCTGCGGGATTGGTTGATTTCGCGCCAGCGCTATTGGGGCACACCCATTCCTATGATTTATTGCAAGGCTTGCGGCGTGGTTGGCGTGCCGTATAAAGATTTGCCGGTTGTGTTACCGGCGGACGCCCCGTTTACCGGAGAAGGCGGCAGCCCCTTAGGAAAGGTTGAGTCATTTGTGAATGTGGCCTGCCCACAATGCGATGCTCCTGCCCGTCGGGAAACCGATACTATGGCTACTTTTTTTGATTCTTCATGGTATTTCTTACGATTTTGCTCACCAAAAGATGATTCTGCCCCATTTAATACGCAGGAAGCTCGCTATTGGATGCCGGTTGACCAATATATCGGAGGGATTGAGCATGCGATTTTGCATCTGCTTTATTCCCGTTTTTTTACCAAGTTTTTTAGGGATTTAGGAATGGTAGATTTTCCATCCGCAGCCGATAATTGCAGCGGCCACGATGAGCCATTTCGATGCCTGCTTACCCAAGGCATGGTGTTAAAAGATGGCGAAGTAATGTCAAAGTCAAAAGGCAATATCGTTGACCCTGACTCAATCATTCAAAAATACGGCGCGGACTCCTTACGGTTGTTTATTCTTTTTGCCGCGCCACCGGAAACCGAGCTTGAGTGGGATGACCGCGGGATTGAAGGGGCGTTTAAATTTTTAAACCGCGTCTGGCGCATCCAGGAGAATTTGAAAGATACGCCGGAGCCTCACCTTATACGTATCTTACATAAGACTATAAAAAAAGTTTCAGATGACGTCGCTGCTTTCAAATTCAATACCGCGATCGCCAGCCTTATGGAGTTAGTGAATGCCATCTATCAGTTGGGCGCGGATAAGGAGGTTTTTTCAAAGCTTGTCCTTATGTTAAGCCCTTTTATGCCGCATTTTGCGGAAGAGCTTTGGCAGATTTTAGGCAACGAGGAAAGCATTTTTAAAAGCCAATGGCCTCTGCATGACCCTACTTTATTGGTTGAAGCGATGGTAACGATGGTAGTCCAGGTAAACGGCAAGGTGCGTTTTAAAATAGAGGTGGCTTCGGATATCGATGAAGAAAAGCTTAAAAAGCGTGTGCTCAGTGACGAAAAGCTTATTCCCTGGCTTCAGGGAAAACAGGTTAAAAATATCATTGTCGTCCCCTCAAAATTGGTCAGTATCGTAGTATAGCCTCTGGTACAATGATTAGAAAAATACTCTTTCTTCTTGGAATAGTACTCTTGCCGGCTTCTGTTTTCGCGGATACGATTTACCTGAAATCCGGCACTAAAGTTGAAGGAAAAATCGTAGAAAAGACTGATACCACTATCAAGGTTAACTTTCAAGGTGTTACCTTAACCTATGATAAAGATGAAATAAGCAGAATATCCGAAGCCCCTCAAGCTGTTGTTGCTAAAACCTCACCCGCCGTAAGGCAGGGTAATGCTTCAGCCTCAACACTTTCCCTCGGAAGTTCTTCTCAATCAGCTACCTGTTTCTTATGGGAAATTAAATCTTCCGCAGGCAGTAACGTATATTTACTCGGCTCTATTCATGCCGCCAAGCCGGGATGGTACCCTCTGCCGCAGAAAATTGAAGATGCCTTTCGTGCCGCCGATACCCTTGTTGTAGAGGCTGATATTACCGATGCCGGTAAACTTTCCCACATGCAAATGCTCACCTTATCCACCTCAGTATACCAGGCAGGCGATACGTTTAAAAACCACGTATCAGCCGAAAGTTACGCGTTGGTAAAAACCAGATGTGCTGCCTTAGGGCTTGATATCAGCCAGTTTGAGATATTTAAACCGTGGTTTGTAGCAATGACACTTTCAGCCATAGAATTGAAACTGCGGGGTTTTGATACTGAAGCAGGCATTGACATTCATTTTCTCAAGAAAGCCAAAGACAAAAAAATCATGGAGCTTGAGAGTATTGATTTTCAGGTTACGCTATTTAATAACTTTTCGGATGCCCATCAAGACCTATTTTTGGTATCTACCCTTACGGATTTGGATAATCTTGAAAAAAGGGTGGATGCCTTATACGCATCGTGGGTTTCCGGCAATGCCAAAGCAATGGAGCAGATGGCCTTTAAAGGCTTGGCGGAACATCCTCGCTTTCTGCCGATATACGAAAAGCTTTTTTATGAGCGTAACCTTACAATGGCTTCCAAAATAGATGGTTTTCTAAAAACACAAGGGACGTATTTTGTTGTCGTGGGCTCAGGGCATATGCTAGGCGATAAAGGCATCCTGAGGCTTTTAGAGAAAAAAGGGTATCGAACAAAGCAGTTGTAGCCGCATGGTTAACCTCACGCGCCAGGAAAAAATAGTCTTGCTTTTTGTTTCTTCTGTTGTGTTTCTAGGCATCAGTATTTCTTATATTGCTAAGCACAACCCCCGCTTTAAAAATTATTTTTCCGATATCTCTTCACAAGAAAGCAGTAGTAAAAAAATCAATCTTGGAAATGCTTCTCCGGATGAATTGATTTCCCTCCCCGGAATCGGCCCTGAATTAGCCTCAAGGATTATTGAGTACCGCGTGACCAGCGGAGGATTTAAGACAATAGAGGATATTAAAAAAGTCAAGGGCATAGGAAACAGGAAATTTGAACTTTTAAAAGACAGCATTATTGTTGAATAAAATTACCGCTCATTTAAACCAAATTCCCATTCTTACCGCTGTAGCGGTATTTTTTATCCTTGGGATAGTGATAGCTTACGCTAGCGCTATCCCATTTTTTGTATGGTTTATTTGGTGCGCCCTTTCTTTGGTGATTGCAGTATGGAGTAAGGAGAAAGACGCCCTCTTTTCCTTTATTTTTTTAGTGTTTTGTTTTGGGTTAGGCGCCTTACATTGTAATAATTATCTTTTCCCGCATTACCGGCACAACGCCTCTTTAAATCTACAACACTCGCTGCCTGTTCACATAGAGGGAATCATTGAAAATGATCCTGCCTATAGCGCTCGCAAAGTAAGTTTTATTCTCAACAGTAAAAAACTTATCGTCGCAGGCAGAGACTATGAAATGAAAGGATACATCGTCGTCAATGTGTTTAAAAAAGAAAAATTTGCTTATGGGGATAGCTTGATTTTAGAGGGAAGGCTGTATAGGCCGTTTAATTTTGGCGGGAAAAGCTTTTCGTATCGGGAGTATCTTAAAAACCAGGGGATAGCCTATATCTTGAGTGTTACCAAAGAAGATGGGATTGTTTTTTTACAAAAGGCGCAAAGCAATAGAGTAAAGGCGTTTGCCCTTAAGGCAAAACATACATTTAAAAGTATATTTGAAGCCTACCTTTGGCCTGAAAACAGCCGTATCCTTTCGGGAATCATCCTGGGGGAACGCCAGAATTTTCCTCACGCTATCCGAGACGCTTTTGTGCGAACAGGCACAAGCCATATTATTGCCATAAGCGGTTTTAACGTGGGAATCGTTGCGTTTGTTGTTTTAATTATTTTGAAGGCTTTAGGAATAAAGCGAAAACCGCGTTATTATCTTACCATACCTCTTTTGATTATGCATATGTATGCGGTGGGAGCAAGTGCCTCAGTGGTGCGGGCAACGATTATGGCAATTATTGTGCTCAGCGGTTATTTAATGGAAAGAGAATCTCAGATTACCAATAGCCTTGGTTTGGCAGCGCTTATTATTTTAGGCGCTAATCCCTTACAGCTCTTTGACATCGGGTTTCAGCTTTCTTTTGTGAGTGTTTTGGGGATAGTGTTATTGTCAGGGCGTATTGAAAGTTTTTTAGGCGCGCGCGGCAATCCTGTGCCCGAAAGGCCTTCCGCCGTAAACCGCCTTACAAAAACAGCGATGCAGGTAAAGAAATGGAGTATCAACTGTTTTTCTGTTTCTTTGGCGGCATGGTTTGTGACTGCCGGGGCCATAGCCTACTATTTTAGGATTGTAAGCCCGATAACCGTGTTGGCTAACCTGATCATCGTTCCTTATACAAGCCTGATTATCGTTTTGGGCTTTAGCCTTGGCTTGTCCGCGCTCATTTTCCCTGCCATCGCGGCACCGATTGCCGCTACTACGAATTATTCGCTTGGGTTTTTATTGAAGATTACGCACTGGTTAAGCAGTATTCCTGGCGCTTATTTTTATTTACCGCGATAAATAGTTACCACTGAAAAAGTGGTAACTACTGGGGGATTTTAAGGAGGTTGCCGAAAGATTAAGTTAAGCACGAATTTTTGTTACATTTACACGAATGTGTCTCGCCGGCAATTTGTGGTAATTCGGCATTGAATTCGTGAGAATTCGTGTAAAAAAGTATTTTTTCAATACTCTCTAAGGATTCGCTTGACAGAAAAGAAGCAATGGTATAGTCTAACGTAATAATTATGAAAACTATTTTTTCCCCAGCCATTACGCTGCTCAATACCCTCAAATACCTGCAGAAATTCCTTCTCATCGGCTTGATTTTTGTTCTTCCCCTTGGGGTCGTGATGTATCTTTTGATTACAGAGGTCAATCTTAAGGCCAGCTTTGCCCAAAAAGAAAGAAAAGGGGTTGAATATATTCTGCCGCTTGAAAGGCTTTTAAACCATGTTCAGCAGTATAAAGGCATGCTGGCGATGTATCATAATGGCGATATCTATTTTAAGGAAAGGATAAGCGCCAAAGAAGAAGAAATTACCAATGCCTTTACCATCATTGATGAGGCTAGCATAAGGCTTGGCGATATGTTGGATGTTACCAAAGACTGGCTAGAGATAAAAGCCCGCTGGCAACAGTTAAAAGCTAAATCCTGGGATGATGTGTCATCGAAAAAGTATGATGAGTATACTCTCTTTCATTCGCTCATCCTTTCACTTATTACCAAAGCGGGGGATAGCTCTAATCTTATCCTAGATCCTGATTTGGATAGTTATTATCTGATGGACGCGCTGGTGAATAAAATTCCGCTTATCAGCGAATCTTTAAATCAGGCGGGAATTTTTGCTTTATCCGCGGTAGCCAGAAAGAAAATTGAATCTCCTGCGGAGAGGTCTCTTTTGTTTGGGTTAAGCGCCACAACAAAAACTACCTTGCAGTTGATGAATAAGGGAATGGAAACTGCTTTTACCAATAATGCCGGACTTAAGCCACGATTGGGAATATCCCTGCAAGAGAATAATTCGGCTTCAGAGCTTTTTTTACAGCTCCTGGATACCCAGGTGTTAAACAAAGAGGCCATTGAGATATCTCTGGCCGATTATTATTCTCTTGTGGCCAACGCCAGCGAAGAGAATTTCAAGCTTTGCGAGGCAATTGGCCCGGCACTTGATAGATTGCTAGAGGAGCGCATCAGGAGGTTTAACCGGAAGAAATACTTTGTTGAACTTCTCGCCTGCATTATGTTGGCTATAGTGAGCTATTTTATTATTGCTTTTTATCTATCCGTCAAAAATACTGTATCTCTGCTTAATACTGTGGCAGATACAATGTCTATGGAGAGTATGGGCAGTGATATTGTGGTCAAGAATAGAGATGAGTTAGCGGAAGTAGCCAGCGCGTTTAATACGATAGGCAATAAATTGAGGCAGTCCTATGCCAATCTGAAAAACGCCAATGCCGAGCTGGAAGAAGATATCTCAAGGCGTAAGCGCATGGAACAGCGTTCCGACGTGCAATATGCCGTCGCGATGCTTTTGTCAACATCGATGACACTGCATGAGGCGAATTCTAAAATTCTTCAGATTGTCTGTGAAACGCTGGGCTGGGACTTGGGGGCAATCTGGACGGTTAATCAAATCAGCGATCAATTGAATTGCGCGGAACTATGGCATGTCCCTGAGCTTGAAGCGGATGATTTCATCAATGCCTGTTTTACGATCAGTTTTCCCGCGCATGTGGGGCTCCCGGGGCGGGTATGGATGAATAATACGCCCGGATGGATTGAAGATGTAACCAAAGATAGTAATTTCCCCCGTGTTGAGGTTGCGGGCAAGGCAGGCCTTCATGGGGCATTCGGGTTTCCTATCCGCATTGAACGCGAAGTTATCGGCGTCTTTGAGTTTTTCAGCCACGAGCTGCGTAAGCCTGATGCTGAGCTTTTGCATATGTTTGATTCTGTCGGAAGCCAGATAGGGCAGTTTATCAAACGCAAACAGCAGGAAGAAGAAATCCGCAGGCTGCAGAGGGCTATAGAGCAGGCTCCTAGCGGTATCGTAATAACCGATACCGCGGGAAAAATTGAATACGTGAATCCAAAATTCACGCAATTAACCGGATATACTTTTGACGAAGCTGTAGGCGAGAATATCAAGATACTAAAATCTGGGGAGGTTTCTGCCGATGTCTATAAGCAGTTGTGGGGAACCATTACTGCCGGCAAGGAATGGCGGGGAGAGCTGCGCAATAAAAAGAAAAACGGTGAATTGTACTGGGAATTTAGTTCTATTTCCGCTATCCGTAATAGCGAAGGCATGATTACCCATTATGTGGCGGTAAAAGAGGATATCGCCCAGCGTAAGGAAATCGAACGCCTCAAGGATGAGTTTGTTTCTGTCGTATCGCACGAACTGCGTACGCCCATGGCGGTAATTAAAGAAGGCGTTTCCCAGGTTTTTGAAGGTTTACACGGAGGGATAAGCACTACACAGAAAGAGGTTTTGGTATTAGCCTTGGAGCATATTGACAGGCTTTCGCGGATTATCGATAACCTTCTGGATATTTCAAAGATTGAGGCAGGGAAGCTTAAAATAAAAAAAGAAATCACGGATATCGTGAGTGTTGCCCGAGGGGTGGTTGCAATCTTTCATTTTAAAACACAGGATACTCATATAGTGCTTAAAGAGAACTTTTCCAAAGAGAAGATAGAGATTGCCTTAGACAGGGACAGGATTATTCAGGTTTTTACGAATTTGGTAGGCAATGCCTTCAAATTTACCCCGCGGGGTTCCATTGAAATCTCCATTATTGATAAAATTGATACCGTTGAGTGCGCGGTAACGGATACAGGAATAGGGATTGCCAAAGAAAATATTCCTAAACTTTTTAGTAAGTTTGAGCAATTCAGCCGCGCGGCATCTCCAGGTGAACGAGGTACGGGATTAGGCCTTTCTATTGCTAAAGAAATAGTCGAGCTGCATAATGGCAGAATGTGGGTTGAAAGTGAACTGGGACAGGGGGCCAAATTCAGTTTTACCTTGCCGAAGGTTTAGCCTACCCTTTAGCCAGTCGTTGTCGCGTGAGCCTAGCTTGTTAATGAATACTAAGAGCGGCCCCGGCTTTGCCGCGTTGACAAAGTATCTATGATATGATAGAGTAAGGCTATGAAAAAAGTGATTTTTACCCTTATCTGGTTGAGCGTTTTTTCGTTGTTGGTGAGGCCAAGTTATGGTTTTTGGATCTGGAGCCCGAAGACAAGCCAGTGGAAAAATCCGAAACAAAGCGTTAAGCCCACTCCCAAAGAGCAATTAAAGCTTATTCAGGAGTTTTATGATAGAACAAAATATCAGGAAGCCATTGAGGAATGCAAGAAACTTATCAAGTATTATCCTAAGGCTTACGAGGCTTCTGAGGCGCAATTTTACCTGGGGTTAACCTTTGAAGCTACGCGTAAACCTTTCGAGGCGTATAAGGCATATCAAAAAGTCATTGATAAATATCCATTTAGCGCCCGGATAGATGAAATTATAGAGCGTCAACTTACGATAGGGCAGGCATTTATGTCAGGTGAGAAGCGTAAGGCCCTGGGGTTAGAACTTCCGGTTGAGAACCCTTCTATTGAGATATTCCGGAAAGTAGTCGAGAATTCCCCTTACGGAAAGCATGCCGCTCATGCCCAGTATCTTTTGGGGATGACCTTAAAGAATCTCAACCGTTATCAGGAGGCACGGGATGAGTTTGAAAAGGTGGTGACTACGTATCCGGAAGACGAGTGGTCTTCTCCCGCGAAGTTTCAGGTAGCCGATTGCGCTAATAGAATTGCCCCGAAAGCAGAATATGACCAGGAATTGACCCAGGAAGCAAAACGAAAGTTTGAGGAGTTTGTGAAATCACACCCTGACGAAGCACTGCAGGAAGAGGCCAAGAGCCAGATTGACAGCCTGAAAGAAAAAGAGGCGGAGGGCAACCTTAAAATAGCGGAATTCTATGAGAAACAGAAACAATACGACTCTGCCCGTATTTATTATCGGGAAATAGTGGCTAATTGTTCCTATTGCGCAAGCGCTACCCAGGCGCGGGAGAAATTAAAAGAATTGGAGAAAAAATGAAGGCAAAACTTTCCTTACTTACTACTTACTACTTACTACTTTCTACTCTTTTCGGTTGCGGGTATACGACCCATTCCTTATATCGAGGCGTAGAGAAGACAATCTATGTCGAACCCTTTGCCAATAAGGTTGATATCCTTTCCGAAAATGCCACGAGCCTCTCTCAAAGGTATAGAACGTATCATCCTCTTATGGAGAATGATCTGCGTACCGCGGTCATAAACCGCTTTATGTCTGACGGCGGATTACGTATCGCGGATAAGGAAGCCGCGGATTTAATCTTAAAAGGTGAGCTTATTGATTATCAGCGGGACGCGCTTCGTTATGAGAATAATCAGGAGGATGTCGCGGAATATCGTATCAGCCTGATTATGCATCTGACACTCTCTAAGCAAGGCCAAGAAAATCCGGTGTGGGATGAACCGAATTTTGTGGGGGATGCCACCTATTTTACCAGCGGCGCTCAGGCCAAAACCGAAGCAACCGCCCTGGATGATGCTATTAGTGACCTGGCACGCCGAGTGATTGAACGCACGGTTGAAAATTGGTAGTAAAGGTTTTATTTCTCCTTCCAGCAGACACTACTATTGCCTCCAGAGTAGCTTGAGATGATGTACCTCCTTATCGGTGAAGACGAACTCGCCAAACAAGAAAAAATCCAGTCTTTGAAGAAACAATTATTCCCCCCGGAATTAGAGCCTTTTAACTACGATGTTTTTTCGGCTAAAGAATTAACTTTGCCTTTATTGACGCAGGCGCTCGGCCGTATTCCTGTCAGGGCAAAAAACCGGCTCTTGGTGATTAAGGATATGCTTAAGTTAAAAAGCGCGCTTCAGGAATATTGCGTTAACCATCTCAAGGCACAGGCGGAAAAGAGTACTATTGTTTTTGATGTGGGGCGCATGCCGGAGGAAAGAAATATATTCTTAAGCCACATGCTGAAAATTACCGAAGTGGCGCATTTTAAAACGGCAGGGAGCGTTAATGCCTTTAGCTTAGCGCGGGCAATAGAGAAAAAGAATGCTGACTCGGCATTAGTTCTTTTAGCAGATTTATTTAAGGCGGGAGAAAAAGCGGAGCGGATCCTTGGCGGGCTGCGCTATCAACTGGTGAAACAGAGCAGTACTCTTGAAGATAAAAGAAAAAAAGTAAACTTCCTATTAGAAACAGATGTCAATCTCAAAACCGGCAAGCTCAAGCCGGAATTTGCTTTAGAAATGTTAGTCGTTAAACTCTGCCGTTAATTCTGGTTCTTTATGAAGCAGTGAGGGTTACGACGCGTTTACTTAAGCGGGAAATTTTACGCTGGGCGGCATTCTTGTGAATAATATCCTTTTTGGCGGCTTTGGCAAGCTTGGACGTAACTGCTCGAAGGCATTTTTTAGCCGCGTCGCTATTTTTACTGGTTAAGGCTGCCTGCAATTCTTTGAGGGATTTCTTTATCGCGGTTTTAATCTGAACATTTTTGGTGTGTCTTTTTTTGTCTTTACGCTGTGCTTTGAGCGATTGACGTCTACGTTGAGCCATTACATCCTCCGGTTAAGTAAATTGTAGATTGAAAATTATAAATGAGAAGTTATAAGGTATGAATTAAAATAGAAAATCCAACACTTATAATTAAACATTAAACAAACTCAGTTCCTAAACTTAAAAACATATTATATATAACATATCTTCTTGAAGATGTCAACCAATAAAGATATAGCCCATTCGACTTGGTTCGACTTCGCTCACCACAAGCCGCTTAGGGCTGATGGTGAGTCTAATCGAACCATAGCCAGATCAGCCTCTATAATCGGCCTTTTTACGCTATGCTCGCGTATCCTGGGGTTTATCAGGGATGTGGTGATAGCCCGAATGTTTGGCGTATACCTTTATGCCCAGGCATTTGTCATTGCTTTTAAGATTCCTAATCTCCTGCGGGATTTAGTGGGAGAAGGCGCTGCCAACGCCGCCTTTGTACCGGTATTGAGCGAATATAATGCCAAACACACAAAAGAAGAATTCTGGGAGCTGGTAAACTGCTTGCTCAATAGTATGCTGGTTATCCTTATGTCTCTCACTATCCTGGGAATCGCCTTTGCGCCGGTTATTGTGCGGCTTATCGCCCCTGGGTTTATTGCCTCACCGGAAAAGTTAGAAACTACCATACGGTTGACGCGATTGCTTTTCCCTTATATCCTTCTGGCCGGTTTGGCCGCGTACGCGATGGGAATCCTTAACACCTTAAAGCACTTTTCTATTTCCGCCTTCGCGCCGTGCCTGATGAACATTGCAATTATTATCTGTGCCCTTTTATTTGGCGAGAGGACAGCGGGCTTGGCATCAGGCGTTTTGATCGGAGGGTTCTTGCAGTTGGCAGTGCAAATCCCGGTTTTATATAAAAAGGGATTCCGGCTTACATTGTTTAAGCGATTTAAGCATCCCGGGGCAGGCGCGGTAGGCAGGCTTATGGCGCCGCGTGTGGTAAGCTCAAGTATTTATCAATTAAATAATTTTGTGGACTCCATATTCGGCTCATTGGCGCGGATAGTAGGAGAAGGGGGGGTGGCGGTATTGTATTTTTCCTATAGGTTAATCCAATTTCCTTTAGGGATTTTCAGCAATGCCCTTTCACAGGCGATACTGCCGGCGTTTTCCACGCAGGTATTGGAAGATACTCACGATACATTAAGGCATACGCTTTCCTGGGGCCTGCGCTGTGTATTTTTCGTGATGCTGCCTGCCTCAGCAGCCTTTATGGCGCTGTCTACGCCAATTATCGCGGCCCTTTTCGGCGGAAAAAGGTTTGATGCCTACTCAATACAGCAAACCTCATCAGCCTTATTCTTCTATAGCATTGGCTTGTCGAGCTATGGGGCAACCAAGGTTTTGCAGTCCGCGTTCTTTGCCCTCAAAGATACGGTGACGCCGACTAAAGCGGCATTAGTGGCGCTGGTCAGCAACGTGATACTCAATGCCCTGCTTATAGTACCGTTTAAAATAGGTGGCATCGCGTTAGCGACCTCTCTCTCGGGCATTAACACATTTTTGATTCTTTTTGTGATTTTGAAAAAACGGCTCGGCGGCCTTAAGGTGAATGAGATTGCGGATTCTTTCGCCAGGATTCTTATCGCAAGCGTATGTATGGGTGCCGTGTGTTATTTTGTTTCTGTAAAAACCGCGGCTTTCCATAAAGTAGTAAGCTTAAGTTTCTCTATTATCTCAGGGTTAGCCTCTTATGTTATTTTTTGCTTTATATTCCGGGTCAACGAGATAGGGCAGTTATGGAAATGGATGAGGCGGGATCGAACTATTTAATTCCTACAAAAATTTGCTCGGAGTAAAAGCAGATAGAATGGTTACAGTACTCAATGAATACTAGCACTACGCTCAAATCAAAAATCGCCGCAATGCCGGATTCTCCAGGGGTGTATGTGATGAAAGATGCCTTGGGCGCGATTATCTATATCGGTAAGGCACTTTCGCTTCGAAAACGCGTGAGCAGTTATTTAGCGCGCGAGCTTTCGGCAAAGACCACGCGGCTGATGAGCAATGTTACGGATATAGAATACCGGCTTTGCCCAAGCGAAAGCATGGCGCTTTTTTTAGAGGCAAGCCTTATCAAAGAATATAAGCCAAAATATAACGTTTCGCTTCGGGATGATAAGAGCTTTCCCTTCGTCAAAATTACCAATGAGGAATTTCCCGCGATTTATGTGACCCGTAAACGCGAGGATAATGGAGCTGCCTATTTCGGCCCCTATATCAGCGCTGGCTTATTGAAAGAGGCGTTAAAGATTATCCGCCGCAGTTTCCCTTACCGTTCCTGTAAGGTGCTTCCCAAAAAAGCCTGTATTTATTATCGCATAAAACTTTCGCCCGCTCCTTGTATTGGGAAAATCAGTAAGGCAGGCTACGCGAAAACCATAAAGCACATCAGCCTGATTCTAGAAGGCAAGAGCGATGAGTTAAGCAAAGCGCTTGCTCAGGAAATGGAGTTAAAAGCCAGGGAGCATAAGTTTGAAGAGGCAGCTCAGTTACGGGATAAGATGATTGCTTTAAGCACGTTGAGGCCATCCTTATATAACGCGGATGCAGCGCTGAGTGAGGTAAGAGAAGTTTTGGGGCTGTCTGTTATGCCGCGCAGGATAGAGGCTTTTGATGTCTCCACTATTTTAGGTAGACAGGCAACCGCTTCAATGGTATCTTTTTACAATGGTGTAGCCGATAAGGATAATTACCGCAGGTTCAGGATTAAGATGGTTACACAGAGCGATGATTACAGAATGATGGCAGAAGCTATTTATCGGCGGTATAATCGGCTAAAAGCGGAACAGGGGCCTTTCCCGGATTTAATTGTCGTTGACGGCGGCAAAGGACAGTTGTCGGCAGCGAAAAAGGAATTAGACACTGTAGGTCTTACTATACCGATCATTAGTTTGGCAAAGAAAGAAGAAGTGATGTATACCCTGGCGGCGCCTCAACCAATAAAACTAAGAAGAGATTCGGCCGCGCTTCGTTTGATTCAGCATATTCGTGATGAATCTCATAGATTTGCTTTAAAGTACCATCGTTTGTTAAGAAAGAAAAGAATGTTTTCGTGATGAAAAAGCCGAAAATCCGGAAACGTAATCAGAAAATTGGAAATCCTCCGGCCGCGCTCAGGATCAAGCAAAATCAAAACGCCAGAGGCGGATTTCGCTTGACGGATTTCCAGCTGAGGGTTTTTGAAGCCACCTTAAAAATTCCTTTTGGGGAGCTAAGAACATATCGTTGGATTGCCAAGCGTATAGGCGCGCCAAAAGCGATAAGGGCGGTAGGAAGCGCCTTAAGGAAAAATCCCTATCCTTTTATTATTCCCTGTCATCGGGTGGTGAAGTCTAACGGCGAGATAGGCCAGTATTCGCAAGGGCAAGAGATAAAGAAGCAGCTGATTGAGTTTGAGAAACGGCTAAAGAACCGCGGATTACGCAGAGTAACTAAAGAGAAATGATGTATGCAAAAGCCATGAAGCAATTTTTCCGCGTTTTCTGCAAACAAGCTACGTAACAAGCATTCTGCGCTTCTGCGGTTACAAAAATATATTTTGCCTAAACCGTAAAAAAGAGGTATAGTAACCGCAGACGCGCAAAGTAATTAATAAAAATAGTAGCTTTCGCAGAGCCGCTAAGGAAAAACGATGTGTGCAAAAGCCATAGAGCAGCTTTCTGCGTTTTTTGCAAACAAGGCATTTTACAAATATTCTGCGTTTCTGCGGTTACAAAGAGAGGGTATATGACAATTAAAGATTATCTGAGAACAATGAGTGACAGGAACGCCTCGGACCTTTTTTACCGTGCCGGCGGCCCTGTGCATATGCGCATTGACGGACAGATTGTCCCTGTTTCAGAAAATGACTTGAGCGTGGAAGATGTCCTTCAGGCTCTTGAGCAGATAACCTCGGAAAGCCAGCGGGCCGCGTTTCGGGAACACAAAGATATCGATTATGGCATGTTCCTTGAAGATAAAAAACAGCGTTTTCGCGTCAGTATCTTTATGCAGCGCAATACCGCCTCTATCGTAGTGCGCCAGGTGAATCAATATATAAAGTCTTTCAAGGAACTAAACCTGCCCAATGAGGTTTTTGAGAAATTAGCTACAGAAAAGAGAGGCTTGGTGCTTTTAACAGGCTCGATGGGTTCAGGTAAGTCGACTGCCATTGCCTCAATGATTGAACATATCAATGTGCATACAAAAAAACATATCCTTACGGTAGAAGAGCCGATAGAATTTACCTTTACCGACCAATTATCGGTTATTAATCAGCGTGAACTCGGCCCCGATGTTTATAGTTATGGCATCGCGCTTCGGGCGTTTACCCTGCAAAGCCCCGATGTGATTTATGTCGGGAATATCCGTGACCATGAAACTATGGCCGCGGCCTTGACTGCTGCCGAGACAGGGGTGTTGGTGTTAAGCACCCTGCATACTATTAACGCGGCGCAAACCGTTGAACGCATTATCAACTTTTTCCCGCCTTATCAGCATGAACAGATAGCGATACAGCTTTCAGGATTATTAAAGGGTGTTATTTCTTTGAGGCTGATTCCTTTAAAAGAAGGCTCCGGCCGGGAGCCCGCGTATGAGTCTATGGTGCTTACTCCTACCATTGCCCGCCTCATTCGTGAGCGCAAGGTATGGGAGATTCCCCGCTATTTGGAAGACGGCGGAATATTCGGCATGCAGAGCTTTAATCAATCGCTTGCCAAGTTAGTTAAAGAAGGAAAGGTTACGGTGGAAGAGGCAAAGCAATTCAGCGATAATAAGGATGAGTTTGAGTTGATGATAAAGGGGATTAAAAGATAGTGGGGTAGTGTTATGTTAAAAGCGGATAGTAGGTTATCAGGAGATTGGGATTTGGGGATCAGGGAATCGGAAGGTAGGGGGTTAAAAACAAACCTGATATCCCGATACCCAAATCCTGATACCCTGATTTTCTGATAACCACAATTAACTTAGCTTATAAAACATATTATAGGAGTTTTTAGTGATAGAAGAAATTAAAGCGGCATTGGCACAGTTAAACAAAAGGCTTAACGAGCTAAGGGGGTATCTTTGACGCGCCTGCCGTAGAAACGCGTATCAATGAATTGAATACCCTGATGACAGCGTCTGATTTCTGGCAGGATAGCCAAAAGTCAACCAAGATTATCGCGGAACTAAAACTTCTTAGAGCCAAGGTACAGCCGTTTCATGAGATTCAGGGTAAACTCAAAGACTTACAGGACTTAGCCGAGTTAGCCACTAGTAAAGACGCGTCATTAATTTCAGATTTACAAAAGGACTTAGAGAGTATTGTAAAAGGGATTGACTCCTTAGAGTTTAAGCTTTTGCTAAGCGGTGAATTTGACGCTCTCGGCGCGATTTTGTCCATCAACGCGGGGGCAGGCGGCACTGAATCCTGCGATTGGGCACAGATGCTTATGCGCATGTATTGCCGCTTCGCCGAAGGCAAAGGCTATAAAGTTAAAACTATTGATATGCTTGAAGGAGAAGAAGCGGGGATAAAAAATGTAACGTTGCTTATTGAAGGAGCCTACGCGTACGGGTATCTGAAGGCAGAGTCTGGCGTGCATCGGCTGGTGCGCATATCGCCGTTTGATGCCAATAAGCGCAGGCATACCTCGTTTGCTTCCGTGGATGTGGTGCCCCAGATTTCAGATGAAATAGATATCAAGGTTGAAGAAAAAGACTTGAGGATTGACGTCTATCGCTCCAGCGGCCCCGGAGGGCAGTCGGTAAATACCACAGATTCCGCAGTAAGGATTACCCATATTCCCACAGGTGTCGTAGCGCAGTGCCAGAATGAACGCTCGCAGTTTCAGAATAAGCAGACTGCCCTTAAAATTCTGAAGGCGCGCCTCTATGAAGACCAGCGGCGCAAGCAGGAGGAGAAACTGCAGGCCCAGTATTCCCAGAAACAGAGGATTGAATGGGGAAGCCAGGTGCGTTCGTACGTGATGCATCCCTATAGTATGGTGAAGGACCATCGCACTGACTATGAAACCGGCAATGTGCACGCGGTCATGGACGGAAAATTGGAAGAGTTTATAGAGGCATATTTAAAAATGCAGAAGGTAAAATATTGAGTAAGCAACACGAATTAACACACATTACACACGAATTCCCGCGAATTATTGCGGGGACAATTTGTGTGGATTTGTGTGCGATTCGTGCCTATTCGTGTTCCTATGTTTAAATTGATTACCCAAAAACTAATCGGCTCTCAGAATGAGCGGGAGGTTAAGAGGCTTCGACCGCTGGTTGAGAAGATAAATAGCTTAGAACTCGCGATACAGGCGTTCTCGGATAGCCAGCTCAGAGCGAAAACGGCAGAGTTTAAAGATACCCTTGCCCAAAAAGCTAAAGCTTTTGAGCAGGATTTCCTGGATTTAGAAGCTCGGATTAAAGAGTCCACCTCTAATGCTGAGAAGGATAAGCTTAAGGCAAGGTTGAAAGCTTTACGCAATGAGTTATTTGCGGATATTTTACCGGAAGCCTTTGCTTGTGTGCGCGAGGCCGCTTTGCGCACTGTCACTATGCGCCATTTTGACGTCCAGCTTATTGGCGGCATGGTATTGCACGAGGGGAAAATTTCGGAAATGGCAACCGGGGAGGGAAAAACCTTGGTTGCTACCCTGCCAGCGTACCTTAATGCCCTTTTGGGAAAAGGCGTGCACGTCATTACCGTCAATGATTATTTAGCGCGGCGCGACCGGGAATGGATGGGGCCGATATATGAATTTTTAGGTTTGACGGTAGGCGTTATTCAGCATGATATACCTCCTGATGAGCGCAGGGCCGCCTATAGCTGTGATATCACCTACGGAACCAACAACGAATTCGGTTTTGATTATCTGCGCGATAATATGGTGGTTTCCAGAGAAGATATGGTGCAACGGCCGTTTTACTATGCCATTGTGGATGAGGTTGATTCCATTCTGGTTGATGAGGCCCGAACCCCGCTCATTATTTCAGGGCCTTCCGAGGAATCTACCGATAAGTATTATCAGATTGATAAAATTATCCCAAAACTGAACGGAAAAAAAATCTTGGAAAAGGATGAGATAGAGGCAAAATATAAAGGCATAGACCTGGCAAAGGGCTACGATTATATTATTGATGAGAAATCGCACACCGCCAGCCTTACCGACGAAGGCGAGCTTAAAGCCTGCCAATTGTTAAGCATCAACAATCTCCACGAAATAGAAACCATGGAGTATCGCCATCACCTCTTGCAGGGCCTGAAGGCGCACAATCTGTATCATCTGGACGTGAATTATGTTATTAAAGACGGACAGGTGCTTATTGTTGATGAATTTACCGGAAGGCTTATGCCGGGAAGGCGCTGGTCAGACGGCCTGCATCAGGCAGTCGAGGCAAAAGAGGGGTTAAAGATTGAACGGGAGAACCAGACGCTGGCTACCATTACCTTTCAGAATTATTTCAGGATGTACGAGAAATTATCCGGGATGACCGGGACAGCAAGCACGGAAGCCTCGGAATTCAAAGAGATTTATTCTCTCGATGTGGTTTCTATCCCTACGAACTGTCAGCTCCTTCGCCAGAATTTTCCCGATAGAGTCTATAAATCCGTGAAGGAGAAATTTGAGGCAGTGGTTGAAGAAATCGCGGAATGTTATCAGCAAGGAAGGCCGGTGCTTGTAGGAACGGTTTCTATACAGAAATCAGAATTAGTCTCGGCTATGCTCAAGAGAAAAGGGATAATCCATCAGGTACTTAATGCTAAGTATCATGAAATGGAAGCAAGTATTGTTGCCCAGGCAGGCAGGTATCAATCTATCACCATTGCTACTAATATGGCAGGCCGCGGCACAGATATAGTGTTAGGGGGAAACGTCGAGTTTATCGTAAAGAGTATTTTGAAACAAAAAGGAATTCACCCCCATGAGGAACATTACCAAGCCGAATATACGGCTTTGATGGATACGCATAAAAAGGAATTCGAGGCAGAACATAAGAAAGTTGTGGATGTCGGGGGTTTGCATGTGATTGGCACCGAGCGCCACGAGGCCCGGCGCATTGATAATCAGCTGCGCGGCCGCTCTGGCCGCCAGGGTGACCCTGGCTCATCGCGTTTTTATGTTTCGCTCGAAGATGATCTGATGCGTCTTTTTGGTTCAGATAGGCTGATTAAAATGATGGAGTTTCTGAAGCTTGAGTATGGCCAGGTGATTGAGCATCCGTGGGTAAGTAAATCCATTGAAATAGCGCAAAAGCGGGTTGAGCAGCACAATTTTGAGATACGCAAGCAGCTTCTGGAATATGATAATGTCATGAATAAACAGCGCGAAATCATTTATCAGCAGCGCCAGATGGTCTTGGAGGGACAGGATATAAAAGAACTTATTTTAGATATGGCGCGAGAGGTTATTGAGATAGGTTCACAGCAGTATATCCCGAAAGAAAGCTCGCCTCGGGAATGGGATATCCCCGGCTATCAGGCATGGCTTAAGATGAATTTATCTCTCGTGGTTGAAGAAAGCGTGTTTGATAAAGGCTATAATGATAGTATTGATGAGCTTTGCCAGAGGCTTGCCCAGGTGTACGCGCAAAAAGAAGAAGCGGCAGGCACTACGATGATCCGCCATATAGAGCGGATGGTAGTACTGCAGGTAATAGACACTAAATGGAAGGATCATCTTTATGCCATGGATACCTTGCGCGAAGGTATAAGCTTACGCGCCTACGGCCAGCGCGACCCTTTAGTTGAGTATCAGCACGCGGCCTACGATATGTTTACCCAGATGATTAATTCTATTAAAGCCGATAGTGTGGATACTATTTTTAAACTGCAGGTAGAAAAACAGGTAAAAGAAATAAAAGGGGTATTTTCTTCAGTTGCCCGGGAATTTGTGCATCGCGAAGTGGAGCAATTTGAAAAACCAAAGGAACAAGCAACAGGCGAGCCCTCGGCTTCGCCGCGAGGCGAGCCTGTCAGGCGTTCCTCATATGAGCCTTCTTCCTCCGCGCCTGCTTCCCGCGCAGCTGGCTCTTCCGCGGCATCACATTCTGAAGCCGGTAGAAATGATCCCTGTCCCTGTGGCAGCGGAAAAAAGTATAAAAAGTGCTGCGGGAAATAAATAGGTCACCACGTCACCACGTCACCACGTCACCAGTCAAAAAATATAAGAGTATAGTTCTTAGTATCTTATCGGGGATAGTATCAGCCCTGCCTTTTTGTGATGGCAGGCTTTGGATTCTTGCCTGGTTTGGTTTTGTTCCCTTATTTCTCGCCTTGCGGAATAAAAGCCGCCTCCAATCCTTTCTTTTATCTTATCTTTGCGGAATAATCTTTTGGTCAATAACTATTTACTGGCTCATCCACGTTACCCTGCTTGGCCAAATTCTCCTTATTGCCTATCTGGCTGTATATTTCGGATTCTTCGGCATTATCATTTCGTCCCTCGTCCCTGCCTTGCCGACAGGCAGGCAGGCATCGTCCATCGTCTTATTTCTTATTCCTTCCGTCTGGGTTATTCTTGAATACGTGCGTTCGCATGTGTTGACCGGCTTTGGCTGGGCGCTCTTGGGGTATTCGCAATATCTTAATCTGCCCATAATTCAGATAGCCGATATCTTTGGAGTATATGGGGTATCGTTTGTGATAATGATGGTGAATGTAACGATATATAATTTCGTGGTCACCAAGTCACCAAGTCATCCGCCACAAAGCATTGGCGGATGCCCGCCAAAGCAATGTGGCGGGCACAAGGCCATCAGTAAAAGATATATATGTTTTACAATTATAACTTTATTTATTTATCTACTATATGGTTTTTTAAAATTACAGTATCTTTCGTCCTTCGCCCTTCGCCCTTCGCCCTTCGTTGTGAAGCTTTCCCTCATCCAGGGTAATATTCCTCAAGAGTTGAAATGGGCTTTGGGTTCGCAGCCGCTCATTTTGGAGAGGTATACCCACTTGACACAAAAAGCGGCCTTAGAAAATCCCGATCTTATTATCTGGCCGGAGGCTTCAAGCCCCGGATTTTATGGAGATACGCACGATAGATGGATAGCAGAACATATTTTTTCGTTAGCGGAGAAAACAAATATACCTGTATTGTTTGGTACCGTCGTAAAAGAAAATGAGGAATATTTTAATAGCGCGTTATTGATAAATAAAGAAGGCAAGCTTTCGGGCCGTTATGATAAGCTTCACCTTGTGCCTTTCGGAGAATATATTCCCTTAAAGAATTCCTTAAAATTCTTGGAAACCATAGTTCCTATTGGAGATTTTACTTCCGGGAGGGAGTATGTTTTATTTTCATTGCCAACGAATAATGCGAATCAAGCATCAAGAATCAAGAATCAAGGATCTGCGATATTTTCCGTTCTCATCTGTTTTGAAGATACTATTCCTGAATTGGCGCGTAACTTTGTAAAGAAAGGAGCAGCATTTTTGGTCACTATCACCAATGACGCGTGGTTTCAGAAAACATCCGCTCCTTTCCAGCATTTGAGCGCTTCGGTGTTTAGGGCGGTTGAAAATAGGGTTCCTTTGGTGCGCGCGGCGAATACCGGAGTATCCTGTTTTATTGATGGTACTGGTAAAATTACGGCACGTGTTTCAGAAAACGGAAAAGAAATTTTTATTCCGGGAATAAAATTCCAGGATGTCTTTTTACGCGCAACAGGAAGCCTTTATACCGGACTGGGCGATATCTTTATCCTCGCCTGTTGTGCGTTAGCAGGGTTTTGTGGTATAATCTTCAAGAAATGAGTGAAAAGAAACTGGAACTTTGTTGAAATTAATAGAAATTTGTGGAGATTCATAGAAATTAATTGTTCGGCTATATATAAAGAGGTTACAGAAAGGCAATCAATTTCCATAAATATCTATTAATTTCTACCAATTCCAATGTGAACTATCGGTTAATTTATCCCGACGCTTCAAAACCGCGGCCTTCAGGGGCGCGGATGGAGTCCCGACGTTTCGGCCGGGACAGACAAGAGTCGGTCGGGATTCCGCCCCGAAGGGGCAAGAAGAAAAGGATCCCGGGCTTTAGCCCGGGTGGGCTCCATCGCTTTTTTGTTTTTCAGCGAAATGCGTCAACGGATACTCAATCTTATTTTACTTATATTTTTAATCATTTTTCCCCTGTATGTGGCAGGCGAGCTTTATTATTTGGATAAGGTTTTTTTTCGTTGCCCTATTAACTATACGCAGGATAGGATTATCATTCGTCATGATAGCTGGGGAGAGGGAGATTTTCAGGCACGCCGCGGCAACGGCAGCCGTAAGCATAACGGCATAGATTTGCAGGCTCCTCTGGGTGTTCCGGTCTACGCGGTAAGGAAGGCGAAGGTACAAGAGGCCCGTTTTAGCCGCGGGATGGGTAATTATGTCAGCTTACTTCATGGCCAAGGGTATGTAACGGTGTACGGGCATCTTTCTAAAATAAGCGTAAAGAAAAACCAGCTTTTGCGCCAAGGCCAGATAGTCGGTGAAGTTGGGAAAACCGGTAACGCCAATCACTATGGAGTTATTCCGCATGTACATTTTGAAATCTGGAACAAGGGGGAATTGCTTGATCCCATGGATTTCCTAGAATAATATGGCACAGTGCAGGCAGGTGAAACATATCCTTATCGCGGTGCTCGCGCTTAATTGGTTTGTTGCCCTTGTAAAAGTTGTTTTCGGCTATACCGCCAAAAGTGCAGGGATGGTAAGTGACGGGTATCATTCTTTCTCTGACGGGGCCTCAAATATCATTGGGCTTATCGGCGTCAGCATCAGCCTGCGCCCTAAGGATGAGGATCATCCCTACGGCCATAAGAAATATGAGACTTTCGCCGCGATAGTGATTGCCTTCATCTTAAGTATTATTGCTTTTTATATTATTCATGATACGCTAGAACGTTTCCGTCATCCCATCGTGCCCGAGGTTACGTTCTGGAGCTTTGCGGTGATGATTGTTACCATGGGCATCAATATCGGTGTCATGATATATGAATCCCGGATGGGCAAAAGATTAAAAAGTGATTTTCTGGTAGCAGATTCTCTTCATACTCGTTCGGATATCTTGACTTCCTTGACAGTGATAGGCGCGCTCATTGGGGTAAAAATCGGCTACCCTCTGTTAGACCCTGTATGTTCATTGATTGTGGCATTATTCATTGCTTACGCGGCATGGAGTATCGTATTTTCCAGCTCAAAAGTCTTATGTGATACCGCGATGGTAGAGATAAAAAGTATTGAGGCGCTCGTCACTGCTATCGACGGGGTGCTTGAATGCCACGATATCAGGACGCGGGGAAGAACTGACGATATCCATATAGATTTACACGTCCTGGTGCATAAGGATATGACTGTTACGCAGGCAGACAAGTTATGTGATAGGATTGAGGAGAAAATAAAAACGGCGATAAACGGGGTTTCTGACGTCGTGGTACATGTAGAACCGGGGAGCAATGATGGCAAGAAAAGAGGTAAGGGACAATGGTAGAGCTCAAAGTAATTTCTATGAAGAAGCCCGATGACGCCAATATTATTATTGGCCAGGCTCATTTTATTAAGACAGTTGAAGATATGTATGAAACGATCGCGCAATCAAGCCCGGCAATCAAGTTTGGCGTGGCATTTTCCGAGGCTTCAGGCGCTTGCCTTGTGCGCAGCGATGGCAATGATGATGAACTTAAAGCCTTGGCCGAGCAGAATTGTTTGGAACTTGCCTGCGGCCATTGTTTTGTAGTAGTAGTACGCCAGGGGTATCCTATCAATATCCTTAATGGTGTAAAGATGATTGCGGAGGTCTGTACTGTTTATTGCGCGACCGCGAATCCTCTTGAGGTGATTGTAGCCCAGACAGCCTTAGGCAGGGGGATTATGGGTGTTATTGACGGCGCAGGGCCGAAAGGGCTGGAAAAAGAAGAAGATGTGCGCTGGCGTAAGGGGTTGCTGCGCAAACTTGGCTACAAGCGATAAAAAATACTTGCTTAGAAGAACAAATTTGTTATACTAGTAGGAGCTTATATGGCTTTAAAGGATGCTGGGAAGCGTTTTAATCGTTTGCTTGCCAGGGAATCATTATATCTTTGTTCTTTGATAGTTGGGTGTTTACCCAGGAAATGGCTTTATGGTTTTGCCCAGACAATAGCCACAATGGCTTATGGGATAGCAGTAAAACAGCGGCACATCGCTTTAGAGAGTTTGGAGGTTGCTTTTGAGAATCGTTTAACAAAGCAAGCAAAGGTAACCATCGCGCGAAATTGCTTCCAGAATATGGCAAAAAGCGGTGTTGAATTACTTTCGATTCTTGAAGCCCCGCAAAGAGCAAAGGGAATGGTGGCCATTGAAGGGAAATGCTATCTTGATCAAGCCCTGTTAAAGGGGAATGGTGCCATTGCCGTAAGCGCGCATTTCGGAAATTTCCCTTTAGCGCTTACCAAATTAAGACAGGAAGGCTATAAGGTAAGCGTGATTTTGCGCAAGATGCGAGACGATAAGGTGGAAGATTTTCTGGAGAAGCGCAGGGCTATGATGGGAATACATTCTATTCATAGCACGCCCCGCCAAGCGTGTGTGGATAATTCTTTGAGGGCGCTACGCAATAATGAGGTGCTTTTTATCCAATTAGACCAAAATTTCGGTACAGCCGGGGTATTCGTGGATTTCTTTGGTAGGCAGGCAGCAACCGCGACAGGGCCGGCTATCCTCGCGTTAAGAACTCAGGCTCCGATACTTCCTATGTTTATTGTACGCCAGCCGTCTGATACACATACACTAATGATAGAACCGGAAGTAAGTATTGAGAAAAAAGATACCAATGATGAAACAATACACGCTATCATACAAAGGATTACATCAATCATTGAGTCATACATACAAAAGTATCCTCAGGAATGGGGATGGATACACCGAAGATGGAAAAGCAGGCCACATTAAAAGTCCCTGTGTTGCCTTCAGCTATATACTATAGTTACCGCTGAAAAACCTTTATTTTACACGAATAGGCACAAATTACACACAAATACACACGAATTACTTCGTCGCTGTATTCGTGATGATTAGTGTGTAATTCGTGGGAATTCGTGTTTAAAAGACGCTTTTTCAGTGATAACTACTATAGCTGAAGGGTGGGGGAGCAGTTGTTTTCTTATTATAATTCAACGTAACCGCGAAACAACGAAATTAAGGAGGTGGAAAAATGGCAGAAGAGGTGAAGGAAACAAAAGAAGCAGAAAAGACAGATACGGACAAAATATTCAAAACAGTCCTGAAAGTCGTATTAGGCCTTGTTCTTTTGGTTTTAGGGGCATATTTGGTTGTGAGATGGAGATGGGAAATCTGGACCTTAATTAAAGGATGCGCAGGCCCATTCCTTATTTTAGCAGGTGTCATTGCTTTAGCTATAGCTAAAGAATAGCAAGGGGTTTTTAACCGTGCTGTTTACCCTGCCTTTATTATTTGTGAGAGTAATGCTTACAGAAGATAAGGGCAGGGTATTTTTTTAATTTCTTGTGGGCCTTAAAGGTATGCCCCTATGCTTTTCTCATATATTCCGGTAAAGGAGAAGGGCATAGTTTTTATCTATAAGTAACCATTCCTGATTTCTCAGGCAAGTTTTTGGGTGCCGTTACCGATATATTCTGAGGAGACAAAGATGATGATAAAATTACGCCGTTATTTTGTCGCGGGCTTACTGTTGATTCTACCCCTTTTTATTACCGTATACCTTATCACGTTTATCTTTAAGTTTATTGATGGTATTTTCGGCGGGTTTATCAACAACTATCTTGAACAAACGTTCGGTTTTTTTATCCCCGGGATAGGCATTGTCTTAGGGATTACCCTGGTTTTGGTAGCAGGATTTTTCGCTTCTCATTTCTTAGGTAAAAAAGTTTTGCATGCCTTTGAGGGCTGGTTTCTCAAACTTCCGGGAATACGCCAGATTTATCCTTCGGCAAAACAGATTGTCGGCTTTCTCTTTTCCAAGGATCAGGCGGCTTTTAAGAAAGTCGTTTTGATAGAATATCCTTCAAAAGGTATTTGGTCGCTTGGTTTTATGACCAATACGGGTTTTAAAGAGGCACAGGATAAAATAGGAGAAGAACTTATTCACGTGCTTATAGGCACAACTCCGGGGCCATGGAGCGGGTTTTTAGTATTTGTGGCTAAGCGGGATGTAAAATTCATGGATATGTCTATTGAAGATGGGATGAAGCTTATCATATCCGGGGGCATCCTCAAACCGGATGCCGGCTAAAGGGGAATTCCTGATTGTCCTTGACAATAAGATAAGATTTGTTTATAGTACTTCTATAGAAAGAGAGGAGGCTGGATAAATATGAAAACCAAGGTGTACGCATTAACGATAATCGGGTTACTTTCTTTAGCGGGAGCAGGATTCTGCCAGCATGAGCCGAGAGCGGTAGAAGAGGCGGTAACGGAGAGTATGCCCGCAACGGATGAAATTTCCTGGGTTTGGGGTGAGGTAAAGGAGATAGATTCGCAGGCAGCAAAGTTAACCGTTATTTATATGGACTATCAAACTGATGAAGAAAAAGAGCTTCTCCTGATAACAGACGCGGAGACAAAATTTGAAGGCGTAAAGGATATAAGCGGAATTAAGATAGGCGATACCGCGAGTATTGATTACGCGCTCAACAATGGCCAGAACATCGCAAGAAATATTTCTATCGAGAATATAGAAGCAATGCCTGAAACTCCCGGTATGAGTGATGATCCGCTCATGGGGATAATCCCGGAAGAAAAAGCGCAATAGTTTTACCCTTGGCATTCTATGAAGCAAAACTTCTTAGATGCCAAGGGTTTTTTATTGGTAGTATGACTCTATGAAAAACAGCAATGTTCGGGATTCCCGCGGTGTACGAGTGGTTATTTTTGACCTTGACGGCACTTTGGTTAATGCCTATGAAGCAATTGTCAGAAGCATGAATTTTACGCTTCAAACGTTAGGGTATCCTCAGGCAGAGCCTTGGCGTATATGCAGGGCGGTAGGCTGGGGAGATACAAGGCTTGTATCAGCGTTTATCAAAGAAAAGGATATAACGAAAGCCTTGAGGATTTACCGCAGCCACCATCGGGATTCCTTGAAAAAATATTCCAAGCTCCTTCCTTTCGCGAAGCGGTTATTACACTATTTAAAACGCCATGGCTTTAAGATCGCTATTGCCTCTAACCGTCCTGCGGCATTTACCAATATCATTGTCAAGCAGTTAAAAATCAAGGAGTTTTTTGATTATATTTTATGCGCGGACAAGCTCCCGCGGGGAAAACCTGATCCGGAAATTATCATTACCATTATGAAAAGGCTAAAAGCAAAAAACTCAGAAACGCTTTTTGTCGGCGATATGACCGTTGATATTCAAACCGCGCGCAATGCAAAGGTAAAGGCAATCGCGGTAACAACCGGCTCAAGCACGGTTTCGGAAATAAAAAAAGCCAGGCCTTTTAAAATAATAAAAAACCTGGCTTCTTTAAAGAAACTTCTTTAAGAAGTTTCTTTAAAGAATTATTTTTGCTTTAACTTTAGCTCTGTGCCGTCTTTTGAGCAGTATGTAACCCCTGAGGTGTATTCAGCGCCGCATACGGGGCAGAATTTTTTATCCATCTGCTCGCCGACTAACGCCCCTGAGATCGCGCCAACCGCTGCTCCAATTGCCGCGCCTTCACCGCCATGTCCTGATTGATGGCCAATTATTCCACCTAAGGCAGCCCCGCCTAATCCGCCTACTGCCGCTCCTTTTTGAGTAGTGGTGCAACTAATAATGGCAAGAGGCATAAGCATCATTATGGTTAGAACTACAGCCTTTTTCATCGAATATCGCTCCTTTCTTAGTATAAAACTCTAGTATACCTTTAAATTTCTAATTATATTATAATCATAAGATTCCTTATTGTCAATAGTTGTTGATTTTCTCGCAAGCCTAAGCTATAATACGGCAAGAATTATACCAGAAATTAATTATTGCATGAAAGGAGCGGTCCTCACAATGAGTAAGCGTAAAAGAAGGGGTAAACTTAATTGGCGTTCAAAGAAGGCTAATAAAGGCAGAAAACCGAATCTAGGGTAATAAAATTTACACGAATTCACACAAATCAAACACGAACAGGCACGAATTATTTAATTATATTCGTGTACATTTGTGTGTAATTCGTGTTAATTCGTGTTAAAAGTATGCAACTCTTACTTATTTTATTAAGCACATTTGCGGTGAGCGTTATTTCGCTTATCGGAGTCTTGACCTTGGCAATGAAGGAAAAGTTTCTTAACGCGATTCTTTTCTTGCTTGTTGCCTTTTCCGCGGGCGCGCTGATGGGTGGGGCTTTCCTCCACCTTATCCCTGAGGCAATAGAAAAAGGCGGCACGCAGGCTGTTTTTATCTTTGTATTGGGCGGTTTTGTTTTATTTTTTTTCCTGGAAAAATACCTTTTTTGGCGCCACTGCCATGACGGCGTCTGCCATAAGCACGCCTTTACCTATCTTAACATAGCCGGCGACAGCCTGCATAATTTTATTGACGGCTTGGTCATAGCGGGAAGTTTTTCCGTTTCCACGCAGGTAGGTTTTTTTACCACCTTGCTTGTGATTATCCATGAAATCCCTCAGGAGCTTGGGGATTTCGGGGTATTGGTGTATGGAGGATTCAGCAAGGCAAAAGCGCTTTTTTATAATTTTCTCTCAGCTTTAACTGCTTTTGGAGGAGCGCTCTTAGGCTATTTTATTTCTCATACAATTGAAGGTTTTTCTCATATACTGCTTGCGTTTACCGCGGGAGGTTTTCTCTATATAGCCAGCGCTGACCTTGTCCCCGAGATTCATAAGGAAACAGATGCCAAAAGATCCGGCCTATCTTTAGCTTTCTTCTTATTTGGGATTTTTCTCATGTTTCTTTTAACCAAAATAGCTTGACAAAATCTTTTTTTATTGTATACTTAATATAGTCTTTATAAAACAATATAACTGTTCAAGCTTGTAGAGTGTGGAGGCGCTCTGCAAGCGGCGAGTAAAATTTAAGCCAGACAGACTCAGAAAATGGTCAGTCTGGCTTTTTGTTTTTGATAACCAAAATCAACCTACGAGGTTGAATTTGGTAGGTTATTGGTAGTTTAGGAGGATTAAAAGATGTTCAAGAAAATCATTTCCCTGTTTTTATCCCTAAGTATGATATTTACCCAGCCGGTTTTTGCCCAAGGCATAGCAGAGTTGAATATTGGGCAGTATTTAACCCAGATGCCGTTAATGAGTACAGATAAATTCCGCCCCCTCCACCTGCGCTATTTCTCCTACGACAGCCTTGCCGATAATTTTAACCTTCTTTTAGATAAAGGTGACCTCAAGGATATAAAGGATGAGGAATTGCAGGATAAAGCTAAAGAACTGCTTAATTATTTTCTTATAGGAATATCTCTGCCCAATGACAAGTTTTGGGTAAACTTGAGGCCGGATGCCGAAAGCCAGATCATTGACCCTGAGCTTGAAAGGACAGATATAGGAAAAATACTCCTTGAGGCAGACCTGCAGCTTAAGAAAGATACCGCCAATTTTACCTCACCTCAAACACCCGAAGGAAAGAGCTATTGGGATAAGCTATATAAGAGAGCAGGTGAGCTCTTTGGAACAGAAAATATCACTATTCCCACCATAACCCGGCCTTGGATTGTGCCGGGTGAGGTAATTATCAGGGAGAGCGAAGATTCCGGTTCGGCTTCGCTTTCCGCAAGCGCGTATGTGTATAAGGCGAACCTGAAGGTGATGCTGGAGGAGGATTATTTACGAGAGACGAAGGACGAAAGACGAGGGACGATAATAAATTATAGTTTCAAAGATCTAAGGCTAAAAGAGCTTAATCAATATTCTACCCAACTTATCCGGGAGCTTATTTTACCGAAACTCACCAAAGAGGTAAATACCGCCAAGCGCTATGCCTCTTTACGGCAGGTCTACTTTTCGCTTATTCTCTCACGATGGTTTAAGGATAGATTTGGTGAACCAGTGAACGGGTCAACCAGTGAGCCGGTTAACCCGCTTACCGGCAAACCAGCTAACCCCTATAGTAAACTTATTGATTCACATAACCTTACCAATCTTACTTCAAAAGAACAATGGAACACGACTACTTACTTTAATGAATACAAGAAGTCTTTTGAGCAAGGCGAGTATAATCTCAAAGAAACAGTACCCGGCCTCTACGGACAGTCAGTCAGAAGCTATATGAGCGGGGGGACAGATATGACCGGGAAATCTGAGCCTTTAATTAAAGGCGGTTTTAAGGCCGGAAGTCCACTATTCAAAGGTAAATCAATGCAAATATTAGATCTAATCGCTATTGGGTTTGTTAGCTATGTGCTTGGGGCTTTTTCCCATGATTTGATACATCGTGTCCCGCCAGAACCTACACTACAGGAAGTTATGCTTAGTATACAAGCCGATTATGATGCAAGGCGTGCAATTTTAGATATGCTTGATGATAAGAATATTTCTTGGGAAGATTTTGAAAAGCTTAGATCTTATCTTGTTGGGTTTGCAGGTTTAGAAAATAAAGAATTATTGGGGAGAATAAAGGAAGCACTTGCTTATTTTCGCGGTCTGCAACATAAAGAAAATATTGTTTTAAGGCTTGAGGAAATTTACGAGATGCTTAAAAAAACATCTGCTGGCTCTTCGCCGCTAACACAGGTAGAGGCAAGAAAGCAGGTTCGAGCACAGTTTGATTTATTAAACCGCAACCCAAGCTTTAAAGACCAATCGGAGTGGAAAGATATAGATAAGAAGTATCCTTATTATGCCGATTTTAAAATAGACGAAGAAAAATATTTAGACACCTTGAATAGCGGGATAACTCGTTTAGTGAGAGATGTAAACGCAATTAAAGATACGGTTCTTAAGAATGCGGCACAAGTATTAGTTGATAAGTTCAAAGCTTTATCTAAAGCAGCCGCTTTGGAATTAGGCGTTATGAATTAATCCGACGCCTCTTCGGCGCTTACAGAAGATAAAGAAAAGATTGTGACCATATTGATGAGTTTTAATAATTTTCTTCCTGATGAGGTAAAGTTAAAAAGCACAGATGATATTTTTAAAAACATAAATAACGAGTATGAATTACTAGGAAAAGCTAAAGAAATAAAGGATTCGTTGTATAGAAAATGGCATGACTTTGAAAAAGCGAGGCGAAGCTGGTTTAAAAATTTTATTCAGGATTTCTTAGAGGATGATTTTTATCATGTTTTAAGAAATAAATACCCAAATATCTTAGATGCTTTTCGTTTAGCTGAAGATGCGTTGGATAAGGCAAAAAAAGAATTCGATAGCCGCATCTTAGAAGAAAATAAAAGAAAAGTTGTGGAGTTTATTAATAGTGATGAAAAAATAGAAATGATTAAAGCTAACCCTCGTTTAAAGAAAGAATTTATAAAACGCACCCGGGAAGATGGAGTGAAAAGAGTCCCTAATCGAGACGACGATGTTTTATTATTATGCTATATTATATATCTTGCATTGCTTGATAGCGGGGAAGAGCATCGTGCTGAAGCTGTTGAATTTCAGGAAATGAAGCATCAATTATCCTATCAAGATTGGCATTCTTACGCCACGTCAGTCTCTGAGAGAGATATTGAGAGAGGATTGCATGATTCTTCAGAGAACGGGAAAGAAGGAGAAAACAGCATAACAGACGATACTGAATCCACTGGTAGCACAACTTATTCTACTGACAGTGGCCCAACTACTGATAGTGGTCCAGAAGATAGGCATTATGATAGTGATGCCGGAGGAGGCGTTGATGATTCCGGCTCTTCGCCGCTGACCTTAATCGAAGCAAAAACTGAATTAGAAAACATCTTTAAAGACTATAGCGAAATTTTATATTTAGTCCCTGACGATATACGTACAAATACGTTACAATCTGGCACCTTAGAAGTTCTTTTAGAGCGCATGTTGATAGTGACGAGCACAATAGCTTATGAACTTGCACAGTCAAAGAAAAGCAGTGAGGTGTTTAAATCGGAGATAATCAGCGCTTTAATAGAGTTAATGGGAAAGTGTAAATATGGTAACCCGTTGAGTAATAATGAAGAAATAATAAGAGAGATGAAAGCTATTTTTGTTCGTAAGATGGAAAGGCTCAATGCTATCAGTTTACAGTACCTTGGAGGTAAAATGTATCCGTCTTGGGATGCATATGTTAAAGAAATGAAAGAGGTTGCTGATAGGGATGTAGAGACTCCAAAGAAAGCTGAATTAAAAAAAATTGTAAGCAGTTTTGAGAAAAACTTTTCAATATCTGAATATGTGACAAGGTTTCGTCACAATCTGACCATAGCTGGTGACTTGGCAGCAGCAGATATTTCTGAATATCTTGAATTAAAGATTTTACAATATGGAATCGATAGTGCGTCTTCCTCAATAGAAACAGTTCTTGATAGCAAAAACCAAGAAGCTGGAAACGTAGTCGGTGGTATTGATTTTCGTAAGATTGAGTACCTCACCCAGCCAATGGGAAGCTTTCAGGGGCTTGATTTACGCCTGCCGCTTTTGTCTAAGAGCGAATTAGAGAGTATAGATATTCATCAGGAATTGGCAGATATAGGAAGATTAGTAGATGCAAGGCTTGACCCCTCAAGCGACAGGATAAAGCGCCTGCTTGCGGCAATGCATCAGAAGGGTGAGGCTAATGAAGAGACGCAAGAGTTGTTACTTTCGCTTTTGGCTACTATCTGCCGCTTAAAAGAAGAAGAAAACTTAGAGACCAGTGAAGACTTCCGCGCGGTATTGCTTATCGCAGATACGGGGCTGTATGTAGCGCAGGGGGAAACAAGGTATTCGATGAATTAAGACGCGAATTTACGCGAATTAAAAGCGCGCGCGAATAAAAGAAAATGGACGGTTCTCGTTTTTCCCGATATTGTCGGGAAAAGCGAAAACCGCCCTTTTTGTTATGCAAAAAAATTCTTTCAGAAAAACCTTGACAGTTTTTAGAAACAGGGTATAATTGAAAATGATTTTCAATTTCAGAAGCACAGATGTCGCGGTTCCCGCGAATAATAATATCTTGCGGATGACGCGGATAAAATAACCTATGCAAAAGGAAATAGAGGTATTTAAAGATTCTCTAAAAAAGGCCAATCAGAAAATTACTCATCAGCGTTTAAAGATATTGCAATCATTTTTGAATACGGAAAAGCATGTAAGCTGTGATGAGTTATATCAGATGGTCCGCCGCCAAAACCCTGAAATTGGGTATGCCACGGTATATAGGACATTAAAGCTTATTCAGGGGGCAGGCCTAGCAAGAGAGGTTGATTTAGGGGACAAGATTTCCCGTTTAGAGCATGAGTATGGACATAAGCACCACGACCATCTGATTTGCCTTGAGTGCGGGAAATTTTTAGAAGTTTTTGACCCGGAAATTGAGGAATTGCAGGAAAGGCTGGCCAAAAAGCAGAATTTTACTCCGGTAAGGCACAAGATGGATATTTTTGGTTACTGTCAGAAATGCCAAGAGAAAGAACGCGATGGGCATAAGTGAGCATACACTAAAGAATATAATTAATCTCGCGCAAGGATTAAAGTTTGGCGAGATTGTCATTAAGATCCAAGATGCCCGCATTGTAGCGGTAGAGAAGCATGAGAAAATTCGTTTGGATAAAATTGCTGACTCCTTGAAAAAAGAAGAGGCTGTGTAAGGATAACAGATATATCCTGCTGACCACAAGCTTGGAGGCAAGGACTAATTAGGCAGGAGGGTTGTGTGATGGTAAAGAAGCTTTTAATAAGTTTGCTTATATGTAGTTTTGGCGTTTCATTTCCTTTACAGGGAGTAGTATATGCGGATGAGATAGAGGATTTGAAACTTGAGATGCGGAAGTTGCGCGAAGATTATGAATCAAAGATTGCGACACTTCAGCAGAAAATAGAGGAAATAGGCAATAAGCAGGCAGTTTCTGAGGAGAAGTTGGAGAAAAAAATAGAAGACAAGACTATAAGCCTTGATTATGTCGGCCGCTACCAGGGGCCTTTTGGCAAGGGAGGCTTGTTGATTAAGAATCCCTCAGGCTTTGGCAATGTGAGTGTGGGAGGCTACGCGGATATTGAGTTTGAGAATTTTGAAAACTCAAATTCTACTTTTGACCAGGCGCGGTTTATCCTTAATATAGGCGCCCAGCCGCATGAAAGGCTGCTTTTTTACAGCGAATATGAGATTGAGCATGGCGGCCCTCATGCCTCAGATGTGGGAGAGGCAAAGGTTGAACAGGCATGGGCAAGCTATCTTATCAATGATATGATAAATCTAAAGGGCGGTATAGTGTTAGTCCCTTTTGGAAAATTCAACCTTCTGCATGATTCAGACATCCAGGATTTGACCGAAAGGCCGATTGTCTCACGGCGTTTAACCGCGGCAACATGGATGGAGGCTGGTTTTGGCGCGTTTGGAGAATTTAATATAGGAGAATCATTAGGGCTAAAGGTGCTGCCTGATTCTTACCTGAATTATGAAGGCTATATTGTGAATGGCTTGGATGAAGATATCTCAGATAATATCGGCCTGCGTAACGCCAAAGGGGCAATAGAAGCGGATGAAAACAATAATAAGGCTTTGGTTGGCCGCCTGGGGTTAGGATTAAACAGAAACCTTGAATTCGGCGTAAGCGCCTATAGCGGCAAGTACGGCCGCGCGGGCTCCGCGACGCGAAACGGTAACGACGATCTCTTGGGTATCGGCGCAGACGTGAACTTTAAACGCGGCCCATTTGAATTAGTCGGCGATTTCGCGTACTGGGATTTTGAAGATGGCGCATTGGTTGACCACGATAATGACAGTGCCGCAGGGGATGAGGTTTCCGCTCCCAAGTATATGCGCGGATTCTATATAGAACCTAGGTATCATTTCTGGCCAAAGTTTTTGAATAATACTTTCTTAGGCAGGGGTTTTGAGGACCCGCAATTTACCTTAGCCGGCAGGTATGATTGGGTGGATATTGCTGATGACGGCGATACCGGTATCGGCAGTAATAAAGAAAAACGCTATACCCTAGGATTGAATTACCGTCCTATAGAATCATGGGTCTTTAAATTAGAATATCAACGTAATTCCGCTAACAACGAAGCGTTAGAGCGAGGCGATAAAGACGGTGTCATAGCCTCAATGGCAATAGGGTTCTAACACTTAGAATTAGGAACAGACACTAATTATTATAGTATAATTAGTGTCTGTCCCTAATTATACTAATACTATGCGAAAGTTCTTTCTCATTTCCTTTTCGCTCATCATGCTATTGTGCCGGATGGCGCAGGCTGAGGTGTATATCTCAAAAGAAGAAGCGCTCAAGAATATTTTTTCTTCATTTGATAAGGATACAATCGAAACAATGGTTTTTAATGGCCAGCCAATTGAGGTATCTACCGTTACGAAAGAAGGAAAGGTAATCGGCTGGGCCGTGGCGCTTGATGAGATGGGTAAAATTAAGCCCGTCACCTTTTTGGTTGGTATAGATGTCCAGGGAAATGTTTTGGATGTGTATGTCTTAGAGTACCGCGATATGTTCGGCTCTGAAATAAAGCGAAAATCATTCCTGAGGCAGTTTAAGGGAAAAGCCTTGCAAGACCCTATAAAGATAGGTAAAGATATAGACGCGGTTACCCAGGCAACGATTTCTTCGCGCGCGGCAAGCTCCGCGGTGAAGAAATCATTACAGATAGTTGAAGAATTTAGGAAAAAACAATGAAGCAAGGCCTCGCAGGTGTTGTAGTAGTTTTTTCATTACTTTTGTGCGCGCGTGGCTTCGCGCAGGTTTTTATTAGTCCAGAGGAAGCGATAAAGCAAACATTCCCCAAGTATCAGAAGTATACGGTAGAAACACATACAGTCGATAATCAGAAGGTTGATGTTTTTAGGGTTTTAAAAGGAAGAAAACTCCTCGGCTGGGCAGTGGTACTTAACGAAAAAGGGCTTAAGGAGCCGATAACTTTTTTAGTAGGAATAGATACCGCGGGAAAGGTTTTAGATGTGTACGTATTAGAATACCGCGAGCCGCACGGTTTTGAAATCAGGGAAAGAACATTTATGCGGCAATTTCTGGGAAAAACCATTGATGAGCCTTTAATCGTGGGTGAGGATATTGACGCGGTTACTCACGCGACGATTTCTTCAAAGGCGGCAACCGTTGCGGTGAAAAAGGCGTTGAAAATAATAGAAGATTTAAGAAAACATCCCCCCCATGCGTAAAATTGCTATTGTTGGTTCTCCTAATGTCGGGAAATCCGTGTTGTTTAATTGCCTTACCGGAAGCTATGCCGTGGTCTCAAATTATCCGGGAACGACGGTTGAAGTATATCGCGGGAAGGTGAAAATAGGTGAAGAAGAATTTGAGGTAGTAGATACGCCGGGGATGTATTCGTTGTTTTCTATTACCGAAGAGGAAAAAGTAGGACGGTCTATTCTTTTGGAAGAAAACCCCGCGGTGATTATCCACGTCGTTGACGCCCGAAATTTAGAGCGTATGCTCACGATGACCTTGCAGCTTCTTGAATCGGGGCTGCCGGTAATCTTGGTATTAAACATTATGGACGAGGCAAAGAAGGTAGGCATATCTATTAATTCAGAGCACCTTGCAAAAGAATTAAACATGCCGGTAGTTGAAACAATATCTACTACCGGTAAAGGCATTGATGTGTTGAGAGGAACAATAGAGCGATATATCAAAGGTCAAAAACACGAATCATAATAAAATGTTTCACGAATTGAAGGATACTGATAATGTCAGGAATACATCCTAAGAGTTTTAATGCCGGGCCCAGGCAAAGTATCGGTTATAGCGATACTTTGGAGGTATACATATCAAAGATTGTGGAATCCTTGGCGTATTCGGAATACAAAATTTCCAAACGCGCGCTTGCTCTTTTACTTTTGCAGGAGGACGCGGAAATTTTAGAAACCGTGAAAACAAAAGACGCGCAGAATTTTCCCTTAATAGAACATATTATCCAGGAGGCAAAGAAGCATTATTCCCAACCGCTCAATTACATTATCAACCTGCGCCGTCAGGAAGAGGCAACCTTAATCGCTCAAAGGGTAATGACTTATGTGAAAAACCCTATTATTAGCCTGCAAGAGCGTTTAAGCCGGATTATGATGAATCCTCTTACGGGGGCGCCGATTCTTTTATTTGTTCTTTACTACGGGCTCTATAAATTCGTGGGCACCTTTGGCGCGGGGACCCTGGTAGATTTTCTGGAAGATAAGGTATTTATCAGTTACGTTAACCCCTGGGTAACCAATCTTGTTAATTCGGCAATACCTTTTAAGGTACTGCAGGATTTGTTAGTTGGGGAATATGGCATTATTACTCTTGGCGTGCGGTATGCCTTTGCTATCATTTTACCCATAGTGGCTACTTTCTTTTTTGCCTTTGCCATTGTTGAGGATACCGGGTACCTGCCGCGGCTTGCCATGTTGGTTGACCAGCTTTTTAAAAGAATTGGCCTTTCCGGGCGCGCGGTTATCCCCCTAGTGTTAGGCTTTGGCTGTGATACTATGGCAACGATGGTAACCAGAACCCTACCGACAAAACGCGAGCGCATTATTGCCACCCTTCTTTTGGCGTTAGCTATTCCTTGTTCGGCGCAAATGGGAGTGATTTTCGCCCTTTTGGAAGGAAACCCTTTAGGGCTGGTGGTATGGTTGGGAGTAATTATCTTTGTTTTTCTTATTGTCGGATTTCTGGCAGCCAAGATTATGCCAGGAGAATTGCCTACGTTTTATATGGAGATACCGCCTTTACGCTTTCCGCAATTATCCAATGTCTTGCGTAAGACCTGGACCCGCCTGAGCTGGTATTTCAAGGAAATACTTCCTTTATTCATCTTTGCCAGCTTATTGATTTGGATAGGCCAGATTACCGGATTATTTACTATCTTGGTAAGAATTTTGGAACACCCCATCAGGGCTTTAGGTTTGCCTGATCAGGCGGCAGTTGCCTTTCTTTTCGGTTTTTTCCGGCGGGACTACGGGGCTGCAGGGCTCTATGATTTGAAGAAAGTAGGTTTGCTTTCCGGGAATCAGATGGTTGTTTCCTGCATTACCCTGACTTTGTTCTTACCCTGTATTGCGCAATTGTTGATGAATGTCAAAGAACGGGGTATAAAAATGGGAATTGCCATGTCAGTGTTTATCCTGTTTTTTTCTTTTAGTATCGGCTATCTGGTGAATTTTATCTTGATTTCTTTGAATATAAGTCTATAGAATATAAGTTAAAGGTTACGCAGAGCAGAAAAAAAGTATGATTGCTGCGTGTACCGTTAACCGTGTACCGTTTACCGTCAACGGTGGACGGTTAGCGGTAAACCGTACACGAAATGTTGTTTTTAGCAGAGGAGTAGACGATGCTTTCAGAACACGCGGAAGAAATCTTAGAAGCTCTGGCCATACAACTTGAAGAACAGGGAAAAAAGCCTATGGAGTTAGGTATTTTTAGGGATAGCCCTGCGATTGAAGAACTGGTGAAATTAGGCTTTATCCGCCGCGATGCGGATCATATCCATCTTTTGGATAGAGGAAAGGCTGAGGCTCAGGCAGCGCTGCGCAGGCATCGTTTGGCTGAACGCTTAATGGTCGATGTCCTGGATTTAAAGACGCGAGGAGTAAATGAAGCAAGCTGTAAACTTGAACACCTGCTCCATGAAGGCTTGGAAGATAACGTCTGCACTATTTTAGGCCATCCTAAGGTCTGCCCGCACGGTAAGCCTATCCCACCGGGCAGGTGCTGTCAGGAAAAAAGAAAAAAAGGCTCAATGAAATTCGTCTCAACCCTTTCGGAGTTAGAAGTAAAAGACAAAGGCGAAGTTGCCTATCTCCACGCAAAAGATAACTCCCAGATGCAAAAGCTGATGAGTATCGGCGTACTTCCCGGAATGTCCATAAGCCTCCTGCAAAAATTCCCCTCCTACGTCCTGCAATTGGGCCAGGCCCAGTTTGCCGTGGACAAAGAACTTGCCTCAAGCATTTACGTGAGGCTGATAAAATGAGCGCTATGACTAAAGGACAGGTTGAGGCCCAGGTAAGCGAGGCGATAATAAAGTTTGAAAAGGATTATATGGGCCGGGGCCCTACGGAAACCCGGACCTATATCATCAAGGATATGGTTTTGGTTCGCCTGAAGGGGGTGCTTACGCCGGCTGAAGAACAGCTGGCCAAGACCGCCGAAGGCGCGGATTTGATTAAAAAGACCAGGGTCAGCCTGTTGGACGCGGCCAGGCATTTATTGGAGAATATTGTGGTCAATATCACTGGCTGCCAGGTAAGGAGTCTGCATACCGATATCAGCACACGGACCGGAGAACGGGTAATCATTTTTATCCTGGAGCAGGATTTGGAAATTAGATTCAAAGACTAAACTCTTGCAAAAGCAGGATTTTAGTGTAGTATCTATTGAGTAATGATTGGAAGACTTCAGTAGACGCCCTTGAATTAAAGGGGGCTGCTATAAAGTAAGCCAACATCAGATTTCCGTTTTTTCATTTAGGTGAAAAGACGAAAAAAGATGTTGGCTTTTTTATTGGGCATTAACTTAAAAAACATAAGGAGGAGAGCATATGACTACCGCGCTTGAGAAATGGGTTGAGGAACAGGCAAGGCTTACCTGTCCGGATAAGATTTATTGGTGCGACGGTTCAGAAGAAGAGGCCCGCAGGCTGATTGAAATAGGGACGAAGGAAGAGAAGATTAACGGGCAGGCTATTTTTCACAAGCTCAATCAGGAAAACTGGCCGAATGCCTATTTGCACCGCAGCCATCACAGCGATGTGGCCCGCACCGAACACTTGACGTACGTCTGTCATCCTGATAAGGAAATCGCGGGGCCGAACAATAACTGGATGGCTCCTGAAGAGGCGAAAGAAAAAATGCGCGCATTATCTGCTGGCTGCATGCGCGGAAGGACTATGTATGTCCTGCCTTATATGATGGGGCATCCGGATTCGCCTTATGCCAAAGCCTGTGTTCAGCTTACTGATATTTCCTATGTAGCCATAAGTATGCGCGTAATGACCCGGATGAGCAAAAAAGTAATAGATAAAATAGGAAAGTCTGATGATTTTGTCAAGGGGCTACATTCCATAGGCGACCTGAACCCCAATAAACGTTTTATTATGCATTTCCCCGATGAACATTTTGTCTGGAGCATCGGCTCTGGTTATGGAGGGAATGCCTTATTAGGCAAGAAGTGTTTTTCTTTAAGAATTGCTTCTTGGCTGGGTTTTCAGGAAGGCTGGCTTGCCGAGCATATGGTAATTCTGGGCATCGAGGATCCAAAAGGAAATGTAACCTATGTTACCGCGGCATTACCTTCTGCCTGTGGGAAAACTAACCTTGCCATGCTTGAGTCAGCGTTGCCCGGATATAAGGTATGGACTTTAGGAGACGATATTTCTTGGCTTAATGTTGGCCCGGACGGAAGGCTCTGGGCGATTAATCCGGAAGCGGGATTATTTGGCGTAGCTCCGGGAACTTCCCTGAAGACTAACCCCAATATGCTGCGGGCGTTAAAAGCCGACAATTTTTTCCCCACACTTTTTACTAATACCGCCCTGGATAAGGATACCAATGAGCCTTGGTGGGAAGGGCTTGACGGAGCAGTGCCTAAGAATGTATTAGATTGGCAAGGGCAATCTTGGGATAGTTCTTCAGGTTTAAAGGCCGCGCATCCCAATGCCCGTTTTACCGTATCTATATACAATTCGCCCACGCTTTCCAAGGAATTTGATAATCCTAAAGGCGTGCCGATTTCGGCGATAATCCTGGGCGGGCGCAGAACTCAACTGATTCCTTTGGTTACTGAGGCATTTAACTGGCAGCACGGCGTATTCCTGGGCGCGAGGATCGGCTCGGAAACTACTGCCGCGGCCATTCATAAGGAGGGGGTTTTGAGAAGGGACCCAATGGCAATGCTGCCTTTTTGCGGTTATAATATGGGAGATTATTTCCGGCATTGGCTGAATATCGGCAAGAAGTTAAAACATCCGCCAAAGATTTATTCCGTCAACTGGTTCAGGGCGGATGAAAACGGCAGGTTTATCTGGCCGGGTTTTGGCGAGAATATACGGGTATTAAAGTGGATACTGGACAGGGTAAATAACCAGGTTGAGGCTCAAAAGACCTCAATAGGATTGATTCCCCATAGTAAAGATTTGGATTTGTCGGGGTTAGATATCCCGGAGCGGCAATTGGATAAACTCTTTGAGGTCAACCCTGAAGAATGGCAGGAGGAACTGCGGGATATTGAAAAATTCTTAAGACAGTTTTCCGGGCGCCTGCCTCAGGAAATTTTAGAGGAATATGAGGCTTTGGCAGAACAATTAAATAACAGTAGGCCTTGCGAAGACATAGAAGATTCTATAAGGTTTACCGACCGGGGAGGGGCGTGAGAGTAAGAATTTGTGATACGGAGGACAGGATAAGGCCTAATCCTCAGGGTGATTATCCCAAGATAGATAAAACAGCTTATATAGACCCTTCAGCCGTGATTATTGGAAAGGTTAAAATCGGCAAGAATGTATTTGTCGCCCCTGGAGCGGTTATCCGGGCCGATGAGCCGGAAAGCTCGATCTCAATTAGCGATAATTGCAACATCCAGGACAGGGTCGTTATCCACGCTTTAGGAAACAGTTCTGTAATCATAGGTCAAAATACTTCCTTATCTCATGGCTGTATTGTTCACGGGCCCTGCGCAATCGCAAAAGAGTGTTTTGTTGGTTTTGGATCGGT
>MHGF01000021.1 GCA_001805445.1 Omnitrophica WOR_2 bacterium GWF2_43_52 | reverse complement strand
AAACCAATGACGCATAGGGTCGTAACCTTCTTGACCAGGGAAGAGCTTGATTTCCTGGATAAGCTGGAGAAGGATGTGATGTTCTCAAGCGGCAAGTATATCTCCCGCTCCCAGATACTGCAGGATATGGCAGAGCTCTTAGCCAAAACTAAGATTAACGCCACAGGAATTAAGGATAATGAAGAGCTTAAAGCTAAGATACAGGAAGCCATAACCAAGATGAATCAAGAGCAGAGGAATACGACTAACTTAAATGAGCCAAGGCCGTAAGATGAATATCCCAACGAATAATAAGCAAAAGCTGCAGAGCCTTTATGCTAAGGGCGGGATTATGCTTTTTGCCATAGAAAGGCCAAACCGCCTTTACAAAGGCACAATTATGCTTTCGCCGGTTGAAAACTGCTGTCAAAGAAGGGCGGTATATGTCAGGGAGTACGTGTATAAAAATGACGCTGAGAGGGGGTAAAGAGAAGAAGGAAGCGCAGCCTCGGGGAATCGCGGTTGAACGCTTTGCCGAAAAGGCGTTTGTGATTCATGGCAGCGGCTATTCTGATGAAATGATGGTGCAAGTAGTAGATATCTTGAGTAATGCTTGTGCTGCCGAGCAGTAATTTTTATAGACATGAAGTAGCTTGGTATCAAAAAACACATGGAAGGAGGACTACAATGGTAGTAAAGAAGATGGTGTGGTTAAGCGGGGTGATGAGTGTATGTTTTCTTACGGTATTAACAGGTGGTGTTTATGCTCAGGAAGAAGTATCTTCTGGGGCAGAGGCAGGCGGAGATTCAGAAGTGAGCACCGGAGAAAGCCAAGGGACTGATTGGAAGCAGGAGCTTTCATCCGATAAAGACGCGCTTTATGAACAGAAACAGGATATCCGTGAGAATGCCCAGGCGGCAAGAGAAGAAGAAAAGGATTTACTCAGGCAGATTGAAGAAGCAAAAGCTTCCGGAGACTTTGAAACTGCCAAAAGCCTGAGGGACCAGCTTCATGCGGTGCATCAGGAGAATATTGCCCAGAAGCAACAGGATTTTCAAGAGTTAAAAGGGATGCGGGATGAATTTAAACAGGATTTTCAGAGCGCCCGTGAAGAAGGAGGATTACCTCCTTTACCTCCTGAGGTAAAGGATAAGAAAGAGGATATGTATGACCGCCGTGAGGATAAAAAGGATCATTTAGAAGATAAATTAGACCGCAGGGAGGATTTTAAGGATCGCAGGGAAGATATCCGCGATCACCGTGAAGACGTAATGGATAAGCGCGAGGATATTCGTGACCGAAGAGAAGATGTGAAAGATAGGCGGGAAGATATCCGCGATAAGAGAGAAGATGTGTGGGACAGACAGCACGATGGCGGATTGAAAGATAAGATGGAAGATAAGCTTGATCGCCAGGAAGATGTGAGGGACCGCCGCGAAGATGTTCGTGACCGAAAGGAAGGCGTGCGCGACAGAAGAGAGGATATAGGAGACAGAAAGGAAAACCGCTTTGACCGCCGCGAAGATTTTCGCGATCGCCGTGAAGATAAAGGGGATCGCCTGGAAAACAGGCAAGACCGAAGAGAAGATCTCGGTGACCGCAAGCAGCATCGTGGGCAGGATCAGGGAGTCAGAGACCATGGCGCGGGAATTGGCGCAGGAAAAGGCCAAGGCGGGCAGCATAGAAGCGGCCCAGGGCCATCCGTAGGTGGCCATCAGGGCAACGGGAAGTCTCATCATGGTGGGGGAAGCGGCGGAGGCCATCGCGGAGGCGGTGGAGGAGGAAATCGGAAGTAGTTTTTACATAGATTCATACGAGAGTAAATAGAAAAAAGAGGCTGTTATCTGAGAGTATGATAGCAGCCTCTTTTTATTTGCGGAAGCTCATTTTAATGTGGTATAATAATAGCTTAAATTAGGAGAGAAAAATATTCATGGAGATAATTGATATTACTATAACTATAGCCGGTGAAGCAGGCCAAGGCTTGCAGACTATAGGGCAATTGCTCTCCAAGGCATTTTCCCGAAAAGGGCTTAATGTCTTTGCCAATCAGGTGCTTCAGTCAAGGATAAGGGGCGGGCATAATTACTTTCAGGTAAGGGTTTCATATGAAAAGGTTTTTGCTCCTGCCGGCGCTACGGATATATTGATTGCCTTTGATAAAGAAAGCGCCTGCCATATCCAGGAACTTGCTCAAAACGCGATTACCATTTTTGATTCTACTATCACCACACTTGAAGTAACTCAAGGCTTACGCCTTGATGTGCCTCTTGAAAAAATAGCTAAGGAAAATGGGGGGAATAAACTTATGGCTAATACCGTCGCGGTAGCGGCGGTACTGGGATTATTGGAATATGATATCACTGTGCTTTTTGATTTGCTTCGCGAGAGTTTCTCTGATAAGAGTAAAGAAGTGGCCGAGGTAAACATTAAGGTAGCTCAAGCCGGATATAATGCAACGTATAGAAAAATCCAGGGGAATAAGCTTCCTGCCTTAGGAGACTTGCACGGCAATAAAAAAATGCTTATAGGAGGCAGTGAGGCAGTCGCCCTGGGCGCGTTAGCTGCCGGGTGTAAATTTATTTCAGCTTATCCTATGAGCCCCTCAACCGGAATAATGACTTACTTGGCCTCAAAAGATAAGGAGTTTGGGATTGTCGTAGAACAGTCTGAGGATGAAATTGCTTCAATTAATATTGCCTTAGGTGCCTCTTATGCAGGGATACGGGCGATGACTGCCTCAAGCGGAGGCGGATTCGCCCTTATGGTTGAAGGTTTAAGCCTCTCAGGGATGACCGAGACGCCTCTTGTCATTGTGGACGCGCAAAGGCCAGGGCCTGCTACGGGCTTACCGACAAGGACCGCGCAAGAAGACTTGGAATATGTTATTTTTACCGGCCATGGGGAATTCCCCCGGGCTGTCCTTGCCCCGCGGACCATAGAAGATGCCTTTTATCTGACAGTAAAGGCATTTAACCTCGTGGATAAATATCAAATACCTGTCATCATCTTAAGCGACCAATTCCTGGCGGATTCGCTTTTAACCATAGATACCTTTGACACCGAGCAGGTAAAAGTTGAAAGGCACCTTATAGGAAATGATGAATTACAAAAGCTACAAGGCTATAAAAGGTATCAGATCACAGAGTCCGGGATTTCGCCAAGGGCGTTGCCGGGAAATCCTTATGGTTTAGTGGTGGTTGACAGCGATGAACACGACGAGGAAGGCCATATTACTGAGGATGTGGAGCATGTAAGGCCGGAAATGGTGAAAAAGAGGAATCGGAAGAATATTGCTTTAGTAAAGGAAATAAGCCCGCCGCTTCGATACGGGCCGGAGAATGCCGAAGATATCTTAGTTGGCTGGGGCTCAACCTATGGCGCGCTGAAAGAGGCAGTTGATATTTTAAATGCTAAGGAAGAAAAGGCCGCTTTAGTGCATTTTAACGAAGTCTGGCCTTTACCTAAGGAACATTTCGATTTTTTAGAGAAGGCGAAATTTGTCTGTGTGGTGGAGAATAATTACCGTGGGCAATTCGCGCATTTAATTACCGCTACTACCGGAAGAATAATGGAAAATAGAATCAATAAATTTAACGGTTTGGCCTTTACCGCTCAAGAGATAGTCAGAGAATATAAAAAATTAAAGAAGTGAGGTAGCGATATGTTAAAAGCGCCTGCCTGCCGTAGGCAGGGATATCAGGGTATTAGGAAATTAGGATTTGGAGATTAGGAGGTTGGGGGATTAGGGGGAAAACAGGGATTTTGTTCCCCATATCCTGATATCCCAATCCCCAAATCCCGATTCCCTAATCACCTAATTCCCGCATGTAACAAGGCTGCTTACACATAGTATACGAGGAAGAATAGAACTGTGCTTTATTCCTATAAAGAAAATGGTTGACCTTAATACTTTTGGAAAATTTGAAACCGCCTGGTGTTCGGGATGCGGGAATTTTGGCATCTTGGACGCGGTGAAGGACGCGCTGGTAAAGCTGAATCTTGACGCGCATAATATCGTTTTGGTTTCAGGCATCGGCCAGGCCGCGAAATTGCCGCACTATCTTTATGGCAATGTTTTTAACGGTTTGCATGGCAGGGCCATCCCCGCGGCAACCGGCATAAAAATAGCTAATCATAAATTAGTGGTGATTGTTACCTCCGGTGACGGCGATATCTATGGCGAGGGCGGAAATCATTTTATCCACGCGATTCGAAGAAATATTGACATAACCGTTATTGTGCATAATAATCAAGTATACGCCCTTACTAAAGGCCAGGCATCTCCCACCAGCGATGTGGGGTATGTGACTAAGGTGCAGACGCACGGGGTGATTGATGCTCCGGTGCATCCTTTGACCTTAGCCATAGCCCTTGAGGCGGGTTTTGTTGCCAGGAGTTTTGCCGGGGATAAAGAGCATCTTTCCTTGATGATACAGGAGGGGATACAACATAAGGGCTTTTCGCTTATTGATACCCTGCAGTGGTGTGTTACTTTTAACAAGAAAAACAATTTTGCCTGGTATAAGCAGAGGGCATACAAACTAGGCCCGGAGTATGAGCCTAGCGATAAGGTAAAGGCATTTGAAAAATCACTTGAATGGGGCGATAAAATCCCGATAGGCATTATCTATAGAAACGGCAGGCCTTCGTATGAGGAGGCTTGCGGCTTAATCAAGGATAAGCCATTGGTTGAGCAAGAATCCAGTGCTCATAAGGTGAAGACAATTTTAAAGGAGTTTCTTTAATTGCGTCATGGCTGATTTTAAATTAGAGCTCATTGAAATTATCACCCACTGCTGCGATGTCAAAACTTTTCGTTTTGAGTTAACAGAAGATGTTGCTTTTAAGCCGGGGCAGTATTTAGCGTTGACGCTAGATATCAATAGGCAAAAGGTTACTAAGGCATTTTCAATGTCCAATGCTCCGACAGAAAAAGGCTATGTGGAATTTACCAAGAAATTAAGCGAGAGCGACTTTTCAAAGGCGCTCAACCGCCTGGAAATAGGCAGAACGTATTCTATCCGTATGCCTATGGGGAACTTTACTTTTGAAGAAGAATGCCCCAAAGCGGCATTTTTAAGCGGCGGTATCGGGATAACCCCTGTTCGCAGCATCTTTAAATACGCAACCGACAAAAAATTGTCCAGCAGCTTAGTGTTATTGCATTCAAGCCGTAGCGAAGAATATCTCATTTTTAAACATGATTTTTCTCTCATGCAAAAGGAAAATAAGAACCTGAAAATTATCTATACCTTAACTCATTGCGCGCAAACACTGCCAGGGTGCAGGGCAGGCAGGATTGATGAAGCGATGATTAAGGAGGAAATCCCTGATTATCGTGAAAGAAAATTTTTCCTTTGCGGCCCTCCCCAGATGGTAGAAGGAATGTTTGGTTTAGTGCACAAAGATTTAAGCGTGTCAGAAGCGGATATTATCACGGAAAACTTTATAGGATATTAATATGACAGACTATGCCCAATTCTTATCAACACTATGCAAAAAACAGTGGGAACGTATCGGTACTAAAAGGCGCGCCGGGGTCGCGGCGCCTCTTTTTTCCTTGTATTCGGCACAGAGTATAGGTGTGGGCGAGTTGATAGATTTAACGCTTTTAGTAGATTGGTGTAATCTGGTCGGGATGAGTATTATTCAGCTTCTGCCCATGAATGATGTGGGATTTAATTTTACGCCGTATGATGCCGAGAGTACCTTTGCCCTTGAACCAATGTATCTATCACTGGAAAATCTTTATAACGTTACTCTCGAGCCCTTTAAAAATGAAATTCAGGTTTTACGCGAGCAGTTTCCCTGCGGGGCAAACAGGGTTAATTATAAAATTAAGCAGGCAAAACTAACGCTTCTGAGGAAAATATTTAAGACAGGGCAAAAGGGCGCGAGTGCCGCGTTTAATAAGTATATGGCAGACAATAAATTCTGGCTTGAAGATTACGCTGTCTATAAGGTGATAAAAGAAAGCGCTAATAATAGTTCCTGGGAATATTGGAAGACGGGATTAAAATATAGAGATAAAGAAGTGCTTGAGGCTTTTAAGAAAAATAACACGGAAGCGATAGAATTCCATATGTGGCTGCAATGGCAGGTATGTAAGCAGTTTAGAACAGTAAAGAATTACGCGACAAGTAAAGGAGTCCTTCTCCTGGGCGATTTACCCTTTCTGGTTTCCCGCGATAGCGCGGATGTCTGGAGCCATCAGGATTATTTTAAATTAGATCTTTGTTCCGGAGCGCCGCCGGATATGTATTTTGCCAATGGCCAGCGCTGGGGTATGCCGGTTTATAACTGGAATGCCATTGCTCTTTCAGGGTATGAGTATATAAAGGAAAGGCTTAAGTACGCGAATAATTTTTATGATGCTTTCCGTATAGACCATGTTGTTGGGATGTTTAGGGTCTGGACTATCTCTGTTTCTGAGCCTAAGGAAACAGCCGGTTTAAACGGAAAATTTGAGCCTATGGATCAAAATCTTTGGGAGTCTCAGGGCAGGAGAATCCTATCGTTGATGGCAGCTGCCAGTACGATGCTTCCCTGCGCTGAAGATTTAGGAGTAGTTCCTGAATGTTCAAACAGGGTTTTAGAGGAATTCGGTATTCCCGGCATAGAGGTTCAACGCTGGACAAAATACTGGCAAACATCCTATGATTTTAAAACCCCCCCGGATTACCGTAAAAATGCAATTGCCACTGTCTCAACCCATGATAGCAGCATACTGTGCGCGTGGTGGGAATTCGAGGCAGGGACAATAGATGAGGAGTTGTTTAAAAGGAAATGCCGGGAAGCGGACATTTTCTTTGAGGCAGTTAAGGCTGAACTGTTTGACCTGAATAATTCTTTCCATGGAAGGCTGCGCTGGAGGCATAAGATAAACAGTAGTGACCTGTTGCTTCGGGTGCTTGGCCGCGGCTATGATCAGGCTAGGGATATCGTGAACTTATATAAAGAGTCATACGATGAAAAAAAGAAGTTTTGGGACTATTTGCAGATGGGATGCAAATTCGGCGAAAAATGTTCTCATGATTTGATACGCCTGGCCTTAGAAAAAGTCAACAACACCGCGGCCATATTCAGTATTCAACTTTTGCAAGACTGGCTCGCGGTTGATTGTTTATTTGAATATGATTCCTGGAATATGCGTATCAATTTCCCCGGGACTGTCAACGATAAGAATTGGTCGCTCGTGGCAGATATGTCTTTGGAAGACCTCGCCGCGTTACCTCTTAATACTGTTATTAGAAATATTCTGGTCAAGACCCAAAGGATTTAGGCGTAAGGATAACCGTTATGATATTTGAAGAAATAGCCAGTCCTCTTATTAGCTTTGCGGTATTTTTTGCCTTTGGTTTTGTGGCGAAGAAACTAGTGTTTAAAGCCTTTACAGAGTGGACAAAGGTTACTCAGACAAAGGTAGACGACGAGATCCTTTGTTCTTTGAAATTTCCGCTAGTGCTTTGGTGGCTCATGCTTAGTATTTTTCTTGCCCTCAAAGTATCGCATCTACCTGATGATATTAGTAGCTTTTTTAATAAGCTTATCCTGGTAATAAGCGTTAGTTCCGTTACCTTGGTTATTGCCGATATTAGCGGCAAACTTATAAAACTCTATTCAAAAAATAAAGAATCATCGCTGGCTATAACGTCGCTTACCTACAATGTCACTAAAATCGCTATTTTTACCTGTGGCGGGCTTATTCTTTTAAGCAGCCTCGGGATATCAATTGCTCCTATCCTTACCGCTTTAGGCGTAGGAGGCCTGGCGGTTGCTTTAGCATTACAGGATACCCTTTCTAATCTTTTTGCCGGCTTGCAGATTACGGTTTCCAAGCACATTCGGGTAGGAGACTACATCAAACTTGACCCAGAAGTACAAGGCTATGTTACGGATATCACCTGGCGTTTTACCAAAATAAGGATGCTGGATAATACTATGGTTATCGTTCCGAATGCCAAGCTGACTCAGGCGATAGTGGCCAATTACTATCTTCCCGATAAAGAGCTTTCGGTCACGATAGAGGTAGGTGTCCATTATAATAGCAATTTGGAAAAGGTGGAAAAAGTAACGAGTGAAGTGGCTAAGGAAGTAATGCAGACTGTTGCCGGAGGGGTTGCCTCTTTTGAACCGTTTATACGGTATCATAGTTTTGGTGAGTCCAGCATCAATTTGAGCGTTATCGTAAGGGTAAAAGAATTTGCTGACCAGTATTATATTAAACATGAGTTTATCAAAAAGCTTCACAGCCGTTACCAAAAAGAAGGCATAGTGCTGCCCTATCCTATCAGGGCGATAAACTATTGCCAAGAGAAGGAGCGTTAGCGATGTTCGCATTAGCCAATCTTTTAGACACAGCAGCAAGGATTATTGACATGGTTTTGACCGCGTTTTACTGGTTGATTATTATCCGCGCGCTCATCAGTTGGGTAAATCCCGATCCCCTGAATCCCATTGTGCAATTTCTGCAGAAGGTTACTGAACCGGTATTGGCCCCGATCAGGAAGCGCCTGCCTATTGATTTTAGATTCGGGTTTGATATTTCTCCTATTATCGCTTTTTTGATAATTATGTTTTTGCGGTATTTCCTGGTAAAGACATTGGTTGATATAGCTATGAGGTTACGATGAAACAGTATAGGTGGTATGCCGCGGTAATAGTAATAACGTTTTCTGTTATTGGTGCTCGTGGTGTGTGGGCGCAGTATTATAAAAACCAGACACAGGAAGCGCAGGATAAAAAGCCTTCACGAGACAAGAAAACAGAAACCAAGGCGCAGGCGGAGCGCGTACACAATAAAATCTGCCCGGTTGATTTTAAGCGTTTGTATACGACGCGTAAAGAAGAGCCGGAAAAGCTTATTTCGTATACGTACGAAGGGAAAACCTATGATTTCGATTCACAGGCCTGTGTTGAAATCTTTAAACAAGACCCTAAGAAGTATCTTGAGGCATGGGAGAAAAAAGAGCGTTTTCTCAGGATTAATGTAATCAACGATTAACTATGTTTAAGCGTCCCTTAAAAGTAGATATACGCTGGTATGTGGTTTTTGCGATTATAGCAATGGCGCTTTTAACCCTTAAGGCCGAAGGCCTTATCGTCATACGGCATCTTGTTCCTATTTGTTTTATCAGTTGCATCGCAGATTTTGTTATTATCGCGTTAAGGGACAAAAAGCGAATCTTTCCTTTGAGCGCGCTCGTTTCCGGGTTAATTATTTCTTCGGTAATGGCCCCGACACAATGGTTTTATATAGCGCCGCTGGCGGCTGTTCTTTCTAAGCACCTTATCAGGTATTCCGGAAGGCATATTTTTAATCCCGCGGCTTTTGGGCTTTTGGCAGCTAATGTGATCTTTAAAGTGCCGCTTACCTGGTGGCTGGTAACCAATGTTACCGTCATCATTATTTTTGGGTTATTCTTTGCTTATAGGATTAGGAAGATAAGCCTTGTGGCCAGTGTCATATGCTCAACGCTCATTTTTTCAGTTTTGTATAGCCTGATAAAGCATCAGCCGCTCTTTGCGAATACAGGTATTCTCAATTTCTTTTTTGTTTTTTTTATGAGCCTTGAGCCGAAAACATCGCCTGTCTCTTTAAGAAGCAAGGTTTTATACGGGGCACTCATCGCGCTCTTTGGCTTTATAAGCCTGGCTTTTATCCCAGAGTATGATTTTCTGGTCATGAGCCTTATCATTGCTAATATAGGTGGCGTTATTTTACGAAAGGTCAAATAGTGCTTTTACGTGAGCGGGGTACTATTTCCCACAGAGATTCGAGCGCGGAGATTTTGATAGGAGTGATAATCGCGCGATACCCTATGCGGGATAAGAGGAGGTAGTGATGCTAAAAACTATAGTGCTTTTAGTTGTGATTTTAATTATTGTAGCGTTTTTGATTAAGAATAAAGGCGGTGGATGCGGCTGTGGCGGCGGATCTCCTGAAAAGAAAACTTAATAAGTTAAAGGATATAGTAGCAGCTTACCGGCGGGTTCTGATAGCTTATTCCGGAGGGGTGGACTCGAGCTTTCTGCTTAAAAGCGCGGTATGCTTTTTAGGAAGCGAGAATGTTTTGGCAATAACCGCGGTTTCTCCCACGTATACTCAGAAGGAGTTAAAGGCCGCGAAGGAGATTGCCGAGGGGCTTGGTGTAGCCCATCGAGTCATCGATACCAATGAGGTTGATGATCCTCGGTTTAAGGCAAATCCGGAAAACCGCTGTTACTATTGTAAAAGCGAGCTTTTCTCTCGATTGCAGAAGATTGCGCGTACCGAGGGCATTGCGTATGTCCTTGACGCGACCAATGCGGACGACTTAAAAGATTACCGCCCGGGGCAAGAGGCAAAGAAAGAATGCGGCGTTCATTCCCCTCTTGCTGAGGCGGGCATGGCCAAAAAAGATATCCGCGCGCTTTCCAAAGAATTCGGCCTCAAAACCTGGAATGCGCCGCAGGCAGCCTGCCTTGCTTCGCGTTTTGCCTATGGCCAGGAAATTACCGTTGAAGATTTGAACCGTATTGAAAAGGCGGAAGAGTATATTCGTTCGTTAGGTTTTAAAATGGTGAGAGTCAGGCATTATCAATTGCCAGACAAGACAAAGCTTGCGCGTATAGAAGTAGATACTAAAGATATGCCTAATCTCGTCCCTGCCTCGCCGGCAGGCAGGCTTCGTCAATCGTCTCTCGTCCATCGTCTAAGAAAACTGGGTTATACATATGTTACTTTGGATTTGGAAGGGTATCGCAGCGGAAGCATGAATGAGGGAATAAAACATAAATTTAAGATTTAAGATTTACGATTTGAGATTGAACAGAAAAAGGAGGCTTTTACATTATGGAACGTATCTATTTAGACTATGCTGCTACCACGCCCTGTGACTCGCGGGTGGTTGAGGCAATGAGGCCGTATTTTACTGAGAAATTCGGCAATCCTTCAAGCATTCATTCCTTTGGCCAGGAGGCAAAAAAAGGCTTGGAGGATGCCCGCCAGGTATTAGCGGATTTCTTAGGGGCCAAACCTGAAGAAATTGTGTTTACGTCCGGGGGCACAGAGTCTAATAATTTTACCATCTTTGGAGTGGCAGGGGCTATGGCGCATAAGGGCAATCACATCATTACCAGCCAGATTGAGCATCACGCCATAAGCGAACCTTGCAAGGCTTTGGAAAAGCACGGTTGTTCAGTAAGCTATGTAAAGGTGGATAAAAACGGCATCGTTGACCCTGGCGATGTAAAAAAAGCGATTACCGATAAGACTATTCTTATTACGATTATGCATGCGAATAATGAAATCGGCACTATCCAGCCGATAGCCGAGATTGGGAAAATCGCTAAGGAAAAAGCCATCCCTTTTCATACTGATGCGGTCCAGACCGTCGGCCATATCCCGACGAACGTCAATGAGCTGAATGTGGATTTGTTGAGTTTATCCGCGCATAAATTTTACGGCCCCAAAGGGGTAGGCGCGCTCTACATCCGCAAAGGCACGCGCATAAACCGCCTTTTGCACGGCGGAGAGCAGGAGAAAGGCAGGCGGGCGTCAACCTCAAATGTTCCTGGGATTGTTGGGTTAGCCAAGGCGATTGAGCTTTGCAAAGAAAGAATGAAAGAGGAATCCCTTATGGAAAGCAGCTTGAGGGATACTCTAATCAAGAATCTTTTAAGCAAAATAGAGAAAAGCTATCTTAACGGGCACTCAATACAGCGGCTTCCGAATAATGTGAATATGTCCTTTGAATATATTGAGGGCGAATCAATGTTATTGAATTTGGATATGCTGGGAATTGCCGCCTCAAGCGGTTCTGCGTGTACCTCAAGCTCTCTTGAACCGTCCCATGTATTGTTAGCTATCGGCAGAAGCCATGAAACCGCGCACGGCTCTTTAAGGTTTGCTTTAGGGCGATGGACAAAGAAGAGCGATATTGATTATGTGTCAGAAGTGCTGCCGGGGATAGTGGACAAGCTGCGGCAGATGTCGCCGTTGTATGAAAAGAAATAAACACGAATTCCCACGAATGAAGAGCCAAATTTACACGAATAAAGAAAATGTGAATGGACGCGAATAAAATTGGCGCGGATTTATGAAATCGGTTAATCTTATAAATAAAATCAGGGATAAAGTAATTAAATGTAACGATATTACTTGGGAGCAGGCTCATAAGTTAAAAGAGGTGAAAGAAGATGGTCTCTATTCTCTTTTTAATGCTGCCTATACAATTCGTAAGAAGTTCCGCGGCAAGAAGGTTGAGCTTTGCGCTATTACTAACGCCCGAAGCGGGGCCTGTTCGGAAAACTGCGCTTTTTGCGCCCAGTCCAGCTGGAATAAAACGAAGGTTAAGGTATATCCTTTATTAGAAGAAAAAGAGGTCCTGAAAAAGGCCGCGCAGGCGCAAGGAGCGGGGGCGGGATATTTCTGCATTGTTACCAGCGGCAGGCGTATACAGGATAAGAATGATTTCTTGAGAATTTGTAAAACTATCTCTAAAATCAGGAAGAAACTAAAACTTAATGTGGATGCGTCGCTTGGAGAATTGAGTTTTGATGAGGCAAAGGCCTTAAAAGAAGCAGGGCTTTTTCGTTATAATCATAATTTAGAGACGGCTCAAAGCTTATATCCTCAAGTATGCACGACCCACACCTACGCGGATAGAATAAAAACTATCGAAAACGTGAAGAAGGCAGGCTTAGAGCTTTGCTGCGGGGGGATATTCGGGATGGGTGAGAGCTGGAGCCAGCGATTAGAGCTTGCCTTTGCCTTAAAAGCCTTTAGCCCGGAATGTATTCCGGTTAATTTCTTAAATCCTGTCCCTGGTACAAGGTTAGGCAGCCAGCCTCCCTCATCGCCTTTAGAATTCTTAAAAATTACCGCTCTTTTACGTTTTATCTTCCCAAAACAAGAAATAAAAGTCTGCGGCGGCCGCGAAGCAAATCTAAGAAGCCTTCAACCGTTTTTATTCTTAGCCGGAGCCGACTCAATTATTATCGGCGATTATCTTACCACTAAGGGTAATCCTCCCCCTGCCGACCTGCAAATGATTCAAGACTTAGGCCTATCCACGAATTAATCCTATGGTTAATTTTAAAGAAGAAATAGCTGCGCTGAAAGCAAAAGGCTTACAGCGCAAAATGCGTTTTATTGCCTCCGCCAACGATAGATACATTACCCTTGATGGTAAGAAAGTTTTGAACCTTTGTTCTAATAACTATTTAGGTTTAGCCAATGATAGGCGATTAGAGAAAGCGGCGATTTCCGCGATAAAGAAGTTTGGCATAGCTAGCGGCGCCTCAAGGCTGGTTTCAGGGAGCACCGTACTGCATAGGGAATTAGAGAAGAAATTAGCCCGTTTTAAGAAACAGGAGGCCGCCTTAGTCTATACAAGCGGCTATAGCGCGAATTTGGGAATTATTTCAAGTATAGTAGGAAGAGGAGATATTGTTTTCTCCGACCGTTTGAATCACGCCTCAATCATTGATGGGATTATCTTGAGCCGTGCTGAGCTCGTCAGGTATCCGCATAAAGATATAGAGGCGTTAGATAAGTTGTTAAATCGTCCGCCTGCCCCGGCAGCGGCGGGGTCGTCCCGCGTCCCTCGTCAGAAGAAATTAATTATTACTGACAGCGTCTTTAGCATGGATGGGGATATTGCGCCGATACCTGAGCTTTTGCGTTTAGCCGAGAAATACGACTGCCTTCTTATGATAGATGAGGCGCATGCAACTGGTGTGTTGGGAAAGAACGGCAGGGGGGCTTTAGAGCATTTTGGAATCAAGGCAAATGAACGGATAATCCAGATGGGGACATTGAGTAAGGCTTTAGGCGGCTTGGGAGGGTTTGTTTGCGGAAGCGGGGAATTGATCGACTATTTGGTTAACCGCTCGCGTTCTTTTATTTTTAGCACCAGCCTGCCCGCGGCCCTGTGTGCCAGCGCCTTAAAGGTGATAGAAATAATTGAAAAAGATGGCGCTCTCAGGCAGAGGCTTAAGGAAAATGCAAACTTTCTGCGCCGGGGCCTCAAGGATATGGGCTTTGATACCTTGGATTCAAAAGATACCGCGATTATTCCGGTGTTAACCAAAGAGCCGAAGCTGACTATGGAATTTAGCCGCAGGCTTTTTACCGAAGGGATATTTGTGCAAGGGATTCGTCCACCGACGGTTTCCGAAGGATTATGCCGTCTGCGCATAACGGTTATGGCAACGCATACGAAAAAAGATTTAGAGTTTACGTTAGCTAAGTTTAAGGAATTAGGGACAGACACTAATTCCTTAAACTTAACTGGGGGAATTAGTGTCTGTCCCTAATTGTAAAACGTTAGTTTTTATCCATGGCTGGGCCAGCGCACCGGAGATTTGGCAGAGGCAAAGGGAGTATTTTGGCAAGCACTATGAAGTGATCCTGCCCGATATCAGCCGGGCCAAGGATATACAAGAAGCCGCGGGCATAGTAAATGATTCCATTAAAGGTAAGAAGGATTTTATCCTTATCGGCTGGTCTTTGGGATGGCTCTCATTCTTGGAGTGGCTTAAAAATATCACTAGCGAGTCCCCGTCTCGTTATGAGGTGGTATTTCGCTATTTGCCCAAGGGAGTAATCGCGGTAAATTCAACGGCAAAGTTTTGTGACGACGGATATTTAGGAAAAGGGCCGACGGAAACACACCTTGCCAAAATGATTCGGGATTGTAAGCGCGATCCCCGGAAAACAGTTGAAGATTTTTATAAAGGCATGCTTACAGATATCGGAAAAAACGCCCTAAACAGCCTCAAAATAAAAAATATAGCTTTTGATACTTTAGCGCAAGGTTTATATATGCTTAAGAATTGCGATTACCGCGATTTTATCGCGCGGATACATTTTCCCACGCTCATTATCGCCGGGGCAAAGGATGCCATATGCGTTCCAGAAGCATCAGAATATATGCATAAGAAGATTAAAGGCTCAGAGTTAAAGGTGTTTGACTGCGGCCATATGCCGTTTATTGATAAGGCCGATGGCTTTAACGCGGCGATAGATAATTTTATCAAGCTAATGCCAGGCACTAAAAGCCATTTTAGTGCCAGACGTTGACAGGCAATGATTTCTACTAAGATAATACGAGATAATTTTTCCCGCGCCGCTGTTCATTATGAGAAATACGCGGATATTCAAGCTACATTAGCCGAAGAATTGCTTGAGGAGGTGGTGGGAGGCGGGTATAGCGCTCGTTCTGTCTTAGATGTTGGCTGCGGCAGCGGATGGCTGCTTGGAGAATTAAAAAGATTTCTTCCGCGCTCAAGGCTTTATGGTTTTGATATAAGCTTTGAAATGGCAACGCGCGCTAAGAAGAAAATTACCAATGCCGTATCCGCGGATGCTGTATCGTTGCCATTCAGGAACAGCGCGTTTGATTTGGTTTTATCCAATGCCGCGTATCAATGGGTATCAGGTTTAGAGGAGGCGTTTTGCGAGGCGCAGAGAGTCCTTACCCCAAGAGGAGATTTTATTTTCAATTGCTTCGGGGCGCAGACACTAAAGGAATTACGGGAGTGTTTTGGAATACGGGAGAGTTTTCTGCCGCGGCCTGAGGCGGTAAGAGGGGCATTGGAGGCGGCGGGTTTTGCGTGCGTAAGTTTTAGCGTCAGGGATTTCTCGAAGCATTTTGATAATTTAGTAGATATTTTAAGCTGGCTTAAATATATTGGCGCCAACCGGATTAACGCGTATCAACCTTTTTTTACGCCTAAAAGGCTGGCTGAGGCAAATCACGCGTATTCCTGCAATTACCGAAATAACGGCAAGGTCTATGCCAGTTTTGAGGTGATTCAGGTGAAGGCACGAAAGTAAGAGTAGAAGTACGGAACATGTATTCCAAACCCGCATTGGAATAGAATTTCCAATGCGGGTTTGGAATAGGGTTTTTCATTAAGAGATGGGAAAATCAATATTCATCACCGCGACAGATACAGGGGTAGGAAAAACCATTATTTCCTGCGCTATCGGGTTGGCCTTAAAGAAAAAAGGTATCGATGCCGGATATATGAAGCCGTTTCAATGCTCCGGCAATGACACGGACTTTGCGGTTAAGGTTTTAGGGATTAAGGATGACAAAAAATTGGTTAATCCTTATTACGCGAAAGCGCCGCTTGCTCCCTATGTTGCTTTTAAAAGGGCAAAGGCAAAGATTGATTTAGAAAAGATTTTTTTCGCATACAACGAATTAAAGAAAAGGCATGAGTTCTTAATTGTGGAAGGCGCGGGAGGCCTGCTTGTCCCTCTTATGGAAAGCTATGTAGTCGCGGATTTAATCCGGGATTTGGATATTCCGGCGTTGATTGTAGCTCGGGCGGGTTTAGGGACATTGAACCATACCTTGCTTACTCAAAGATACGCTTTTGATTACGGATTAAAAGTAAAAGGGGTGATTATTAACGGGTATACTGGTAAAGACATTGCGGAAAAGACTAACCCGGATATACTTAAAGAATTCTTAGAGGTGCCTTTGTTAGGGGTTTTGCCTTATGTAAAGGATGTGCAATCAAAAAAGGGGTTGCGGACGTTAGTGAAAAAGGTGGAAGAGAATATTGATCTTGATGCGTTGTTACAAGAAGAAAAATCGCCTACGAAAAAGTTAGTGGTAGAAGATAAGAAATATGTCTGGCATCCCTTTACCCAGATGAAAGATTGGTTAGAGGGTGAGCCTTTAATTATTGAAGAGGCAAAGGGGAGCTATTTAAAAGATAGTGACGGCAGATGGTATTTAGATGGTGTCTCAAGCCTCTGGGTGAATGTCCATGGCCATCGTAAAAAAGAGATAGATATATCAGTAGCCAGGCAATTGAGCAAAGTAGCGCATTCAACGTTACTTGGGTTAGGGAATATCCCTTCAATAGAATTAGCCAGAGAAATTATTAAAATCGCGCCCAAAGGCTTAGCTAAGGTTTTCTATTCCGATAATGGCTCAACCGCGGTGGAAATCGCGCTTAAAATGGCATATCAATATTGGCAGCATCGTAACACGGCCAAAACAAAATTTATCCATTTAGAAAACGCGTATCACGGCGATACTGTGGGTTCTGTAAGTGTGGGAGGGATAGATTTATTTCACAAGGCCTATAAAGGGCTTCTTTTTGATAGCTATGCCATAGATTCCCCATATTGTTACCGCTGTCCTAAAAAAAAGATTTATCCGCTTTGCGGCCGTGAATGTCTGGGAGGCTTGAAGGAAATTTTAGAGTGCGATCATTCTTCCATCGCCGCCCTGATTGTTGAGCCGCTGGTGCAGGCAGCCAGCGGAATGCTAGTCTGGCCTGACGGAATCTACAAAGAGATGAGTGAACTCTGTAAGAAATACAATGTGTTGCTGATTGCCGATGAGGTAGCAGTGGGAATGGGCAGGACGGGAAGTATGTTTGCCTCGGATTTAGAGGGGGTAACTCCGGATATTTTATGCGTAGCTAAAGGTATTACCGGCGGTTATCTGCCTTTAGCCGCGACGTTAACTACCCAAAATATATTTGATGGCTTTCTAGGAGAATACAAAGGCCAAAAGACTTTTTTTCACGGACATACCTATACGGGAAATCCTTTAGCCTGTGCCGCCGCGCGTGCTAATTTAGAGCTGTTTAAAAAGGAAAAGACGCTGGAGAAACTAAAGCCAAAGATTCAGTTCTTAAAGAAAGGATTGGAAGGATTTATGGAATTGAAACATGTCGGCGACATCCGCCAAAAAGGGTTTATGGTGGGAATTGAGCTGGTAAAGGATAAGCGCACCAAGGAGCAGTATGGCTGGGAAGAAAAAGTCGGCATCAGGGTTTGCCAAAAGGCGCGGGAATACGGGGTAATATTGCGCCCTTTGGGCAACGTGATTGTCCTTATGCCGCCATTATCAATCAGCCAAGAAGAATTAAAACAGCTCTTAGATGCGGCATATAAAGCGATTAGGACAGTTACTTCATATTCCTAAATCGCGGCAACTAAAAATAAAAAATTGGTGATGTGAGATACGGCGGATAAAACGTTAAGGTATGGAAAATATTATACAAGATGAAAAAACGGGAATACTCTACCGCCGCTGGCAGGCCGAGGAGCCAAAGGCGGTGTTATTATTGGTGCACGGCTTGGGCGCGCATACCGCGCGTTGGGAATTTTTAGGGGATTTTTTTCAGAGAAACAATATCTCATCGTATGGCCTTGAGCTTAAAGGCTTTGGCCAGGCGCAAGGTGAGAGGGGCCATATTGACACTTTTGATATCTACTTTCAGGATATCCGTTTTTTGTATGACATAATCAAGCAGGAAAATCAAGATAAGAAAGTTTTTCTCCTTGGTGAAAGTATGGGGGCGTTAATTTGTTTTCTCTACGCCGCTTTAGCGCCGCAGCTTTTTAGCGGCTTGGTTTGTATCAGCCCTTCCTTTGCCAGCAAACTGCGCTTTGGCTTTTGGCAATATCTTTCAATATGGTGCGCATTGCTGGTCAATCCCAAAAAACAATTTCCCGTGCCGATTACGCCTCAAATGTGCACTTGGGATGCGGATTATCAGAAAATAATTGATACTGACCCGCTTGATAAGCATATAGCTACGGCCAGGCTTTATTGGAATATCTTAAAGGCACAGATTAAAGCAGGGTTTGCAAAAGATAAAATTGCTACTCCATCATTGGTTTTAACCGCGGGAGAGGATATGGTGGTGGATTCTTTAACCACGTATAAAATCTTTAATAACCTGAAAATTGAGGATAAAAAAATACTCAATTATCCGGATATGCATCATGCCCTTTCTATTGATAAAGGAAGAGAAAAAGTTTTTGAGGATATTTTAGAGTGGGTTGAGCAAAAGCTCTAATCCGAGGCTTAGCCTCGTTACGAGGCTAAGCCTCGTAAGAAAGAGAAAGGTTGAGCAAATGAAAAAATGCCCTTATTGCGCGGAAGAAATTCAGGATGAAGCTCTCAAGTGTAAGCACTGCGGAGAATTCCTGGATAAAAAACCTAAAGAGAAGTGGTATTTTAAGACCTCGCTTTTACTTCTTGCTTTTTGTTGTGTTGGCCCGTTTATCCTGCCTTTAATCTGGCTAAATCCAAAGTTTAGTAAAACAACGAAATGTATGGTGAGTGCCGTTATCCTGGTAGTAAGTTACATTTTATTTCACATCCTTTTTAATGCTATACAAACGACATCAAATTATTACAAGACAATTTTTGGGGGTTTCTAAATGAAATATATTTTAGCCATAGACCAGGGCACTACCGGAAGCAGGGCGGTCGTGTATGATAAAAGCGCGAAGGTGATTGCCAGCGCCTATCAGGAATTCAGGCAGTATTTTCCAAAGCCCGGATGGGTTGAGCATAATCCGGAGGAGATTTGGCATAGTGTTAATAGCTCTCTGCAGAGAGTATTGAAGAAAGTTCCCGTACGTTCGATAGCCGCTATCGGTATTACCAATCAACGCGAAACTACGATTATCTGGGATAAGGAAACAGGAAAACCCATTCATAACGCCATTGTCTGGCAGTGCCGCCGGACAGCAGAACGCTGCAATCAGCTTAAAAAAATAAAGGCAGAGGCGGAATTCTTTAGGAAAAGGACGGGATTGCCTATTGACGCTTATTTCTCAGCTACAAAAATAGAATGGCTTCTACAGAATGTCAGAGGGGCTTTAGCAAAAGCCAAAAGCGAAAAGCTCCTGTTTGGGACAACGGATACCTGGATTTTATGGAAATTAACCAGCGGGAAGGCGCATGCCACAGACTATACCAACGCCTCCCGGACAATGCTTTTTAACATTGAAAAATTACAATGGGATGAAGATATCCTGAAGAAATTCAAAATTCCGCGGGCACTATTGCCGCGGGTTAGAAATTCTTCAGGGGCTTTTGGAGAAACCATAAAGATTGGAGATTTAGCCGCAGGGATTCCCATCACGGGTATTGCCGGAGATCAACAGGCCGCGTTATTTGGCCAAACCTGTTTCGAGCCGGGCACTATCAAAAATACGTATGGGACAGGCTGTTTTATTCTGCTTAACACCGGGAAAAAACGCGTCAGTTCAAAATACGGCTTGATTACCACCTTGGGCTGCGGAATTAAAGGAGCGCCGATATATGTCCTTGAAGGAGCGGTATTTATTGCCGGAGCCGCGATTCAGTGGCTGCGCGACGGATTAAAGCTATTAGCCAAAGCCTCAGAATCGGAAAAGATGGCAATTGCCGCAAAAGACAATGCCGGGGTTTACTTTGTCCCGGCATTTGTGGGTTTAGGCGCGCCTTACTGGGACCCCGATGCCCGGGGCGCGATATTTGGAATTACCCGAGGCACAACCAAGAATCATTTAGCAAGAGCGGCTTTAGAGGCGATGTGCTATCAGGCCAAGGATGTGCTGGCGGCGATGGAGAAAGACACGGGATTAAAGATCAAGGATCTAAAGGTTGATGGAGGGGCCTCGGCCAATAATTTCCTCTGTCAATTCCAGGCCGATATTTTAGGCATTAATGTTATCCGCCCCAAGGTGATTGAAACCACTTCTTTAGGCGCCGCCTATCTGGCCGGCCTGGCAGTCGGTTATTGGAAAGACACGGATGAAATCCGCGAATGTTGGAGCATAGGCCGCAAGTTCCTCCCCCGGATGCCAAAAAGCAAGAGCGCGGCCCTTTACGCGGGCTGGACAAAGGCGGTAAAAAGGACATTCGAGAGTATCTAATATACCCTTTAGGGTGTATAATCGGCTTTAGGAGTCTTGATTCTCTAAGTATTGACGGGGTCAAACCTCAACTTTAGAAGTTAATTTCTATTGTTGATGTCTGACCACCGACCAACGTGGTGATCGCAGAATTTGTAGCAGTATTAAAATAATGGGTTAGGTATGATGTTAAAACCTGGTGAAATAGTTCCTTATTTAACAATGTGCCAGCACGAAGGCGTGAACCTTCAACGCGGCATGAATTTTCGGTTAAAGGGTGGGCTAAGTGTCATTTTAATGAGCTTAAGAAAAAATGCCCCATACGCTGATAGGGTTGAGGATGACGGCAATGTTTTGATCTATGAAGGTCACGATGTTCCTAGATATCAAGGGTTGAAGCAAAATCCAAAACAAATTGATCAACCAATGCTTACTCCCTCAGGGTCATTAACCGAAAATGGCAAGGTTTTCAAGGCGGCTGAAGGATATAAGAAAAGTAACGGCATTCCAGAGCTCGTTAAAGTTTATGAGAAAATACGTAATGGTATTTGGACGTATTCTGGAATCTTCGAATTGATTGATGCTTGGCAGGAAACTGCTGGAAAACGAAAGGTATGTAAATTCAAATTAAAAATTACCGATCGATCAGAGGCAGATCGCGGACCTGCTAATAAGGACGATTTGGATCATACGCGAGTAATACCTACAAAGGTTAAATTGACGGTATGGGAGCGCGATAAGGGACGATGTGTTGTATGCAATTCGGCAAACAACTTGCACTTTGATCATATTATCCCATTCTCAAAGGGCGGCACATCATTAAAAGCAGAAAATATTCAGCTAATGTGTGCAAGGCATAACTTGGATAAGCGAGACAAAATTATTTAGCATGGGTATCTGGCAGAATGAAAAAGCAAACACTCTCACAGATTTATAAGCTGGGTAAAAGTCAATGCGAGCTTGATTTCGTTGATATCCCTATTAACAATGGTGATATTCCTTAAGTCAAAAGACGCTTTATGTAGCTTATTGCCCGGCATTGGGTTTTAAAATAATTCTCCGAAAGAAGGAGGAAAAGGGACGGTTCTATTTTTTGACAAGACCTATGTGGTAATTATAAGTTGCCTCTTGACTATCTGTAGCTTATATGCTACACTTGTATCGGATGATAAACAAGACAATCATAGTTTATAAAACCAAAGATAATAAAGAGCCGTTTGTTGACTGGTTATTTTCTTTGCGCGATAAAATCATACGGCATCGCATTGAAGCGCGCATAGACAGGGTTAAACAGGGCAATTACGGAGACCATAAGCGTTTTCATGGCATTATTGAGTTGCGCCTTGATTTCGGTAGTGGATACAGGATTTATTGCGGCGATGATGGGGAAGCATTAGTAGTGTTGCTCGCCGGAGGAGACAAAAGCTCTCAAGATAAAGATATAAAGAAGGCATCGGAATATTGGAGGGATTATTATGAGCAAAAGAAAATTTAGGACATTTGATGATGTTCAGATTGAGCATTATAGGAAGCACCCCGCGGAATTAAAGAGTTATCTGCGCGTCGCCCTGGAAGAGTATCAAAAGGACGGCGATGAAAAAGCGTTTCTTTCGGCGCTCTCGGTTGCCGCGCAAGTGCATGGCGGGTTTAGCCAGCTTTCAAAAGAAACCGGGCTTAATAGAGAAAACTTGTACCGGGCGCTCTCCGAACGCGCGGATCCCCGCCTTTCAACCATAATGCGGGTGTTAAACACGCTTGGTTTCTCGCTGAAGATCGCTTGAATTAACGGAGAGTTCGGGGGGGGACCAATACTAATTTATTCAGGGGCTTCACAGAAGCCGGATAGAAAAAGGCGAAATAAGTAATGTGTCTTTGATTGTCCAAAGAATCAGGTAAGCAATGAACGATATGAAAAGAGCATATAATATTTATTGCGATGAATCGCGTATTGAAAATCGAGATGCCGCGAGAATGGTTATAGGCGCTCTTATTATTCCCCGGCAGAAAAAAAATGAATTGGCGAGCCATATTCAGCAAATCTTTGAGAGGCATTCTTTCCAGCGTGAGTTAAAATGGGTAAAGACCAGTGACCGTTTTACAGGTTTCTATAAAGCTATTCTTGATTATTTTTTGTCATCCATAGATATGCAATACCGATGCATCATTGTTGACAAAAGCAAGTTGGATTATTTGACGTATCACAAGGATGATACGGAGTTAGCCTTTTTTAAATTCTACTATTTTATGTTACGGCAAAAACTTTTTGACTTTAACCGCTACTATATCATTCTTGATAAGAAGCCAACGAGAGATAAAAACCGCGCGCGCGCGTTACATTCGTATCTGGAAAGCTACATTCTTTTGCATCGGGAAAGATGCGCAATCGCGCACCTGCAGGCGTATCATTCCCACGAAAATATATTCCTGCAGATAGTTGATTATGTTACAGGCCTTATAGCATATTCCGCCAATGGGATGGGGAGAGATTCCGTTAAGGCGGAGATTGTAAGATACCTTAAAGATAAGCTTGGCCGCCGTAGTTTTCTATACAGCACTCCATTGTCGGAGGAAAAGTTTAACATTTTCTTCTGGAAGGGAAAAGATGCGCAAAAGCGTTGAACTTATTATTCTTGATTCCGAAGAAGAATACCGTCAGGAATATATCAATATTTTTGTAAAAGGAGAACCTTACTTATTACGCAATATACCCGTGGTATTTGATGAAAAGTCGTTTGGGCATATTTTCTTTGAGCCGGCAGATGAATCAGAGAAAAAGGGTAAATTCAGTGTCCGCCGGGCGAAAAAGATGCATTTTATAAAAGCTATGCTGCGAGAAGAAATCGAGGTCGAAATAACGCATGAAATAGACAGGGGTACTATTGCTGTTTTTTGTGTTGACCTTGATTGTGTTATGTATTTACGCAATCGTGTCGGGACAGGAAAACTTCAAATCGGTAGTTTCTTTGATTTTGGCAGGGACCATACTAAGATGTATGAAAAGCAGAGGAGAAAATGCGTGCCGATCACAGACGCGGAGTTGAGGGAGTTGATAAAATGAAAAGGGGCTGTTAGTTTCGGGCCAACAACCCCTCAGAAAAGCCGACGGCTTTACTTGGTAAAGCCTACTTAAAGTATATCTTATGATTTTACCAAAGTCAAGATATTTGTGTGTGTGACGTGTGTGATGTGTAGAGAGAGAATGATTGAAATGTCTGGTTTAGATACGTTCAAAGACTCTGAACTTTTTAAAAATGGTCAAATAGCAGTTGTTTGAAAAAATCGGAATGAGTAAAAAGAGAATGGCGTACCGAAAGCCTGCCACAAGAAAGTTTGGTAGGGAGGCTTTATTAGGAAGGCCTTTCTAATAAATAGCTTTTTAGTGTTGAGTATTTTGTAACTACTTATATAACAATAGGTTGCATATATTCATAGTTTAAGTTTATTAGTGTATTTGATTATTTTGAAAAAATATGGGGAAAGTCATAAAGACGCTTTATGTAACTTATTGCCCGGCATTGGGTTGTAAAACAATTCTCCGAAAGAAATATAGAAAGTAATTGTTTTGTAACTAACTCAGCGCGATAAGGTTAGGTAAAGCGTCTAGAAATTGTCATGATTACCCAATCGTCATATCCTCAAAGATTAAAAGAGCTTGCCCGGTTGTTCCTGCGGCTGGGGATCATCGGTTTTGGCGGGCCAGCCGCGCATATTGCCATGATGCATGATGAGGTGGTAAAGCGGCGCAAGTGGGTAAGCGACCAGCAGTTTCT
>MHGF01000020.1 GCA_001805445.1 Omnitrophica WOR_2 bacterium GWF2_43_52 | reverse complement strand
TTAAGGAAGGCGCGTTCAATGTAGGTATCACCGATAAATAAAATGCGGTTTTGAGGTTCGTAGATAGAGAGAGAATCTATACTGTGGCGCGCCGGAGGGCCGCAGGCAGGAGAAGTCAGGATTATAAGTGAACTGTTGAATATAGGGATATCCATCATTTTCCTAAAAACCATACTTCCTATCTTATAGCTTTGCTCATGCCTAAAGCTAAGTGGCACAGCGCGTATATTCTCTAAATACGCGTTTTCCATAATCAAACGATAATAGCGTGTCAAAGTATCGTAATACTTTTTATTCGCTGTGTCATTGGGGAAGATATTCGCGGCAACCTTTGGCCATTGCGGATGGGCAACAACCTTAATCGAGGGATTTTCCCGAAGAAAATAGCCAAGCGCCCCTATGTGATCAGGATGCCCATGAGTAATAATAACAGACTCAATATCATTAAGTGCGACACCCAATTCATCTCTTAGCTGCACTTTGAGTTTTTCAAAATAAAACCCGGGGCCGGTATCAACTAAAATTGCCTGTGTTTTGCCATTCTTATTCCGGTAAATTACCACATAGACATTCACCCCAAAAGGCTCCTGGATTTGAAATACCTTATACTGAGGGCTCTCGAATAACTCTATCTGCCTAACAATAGATTCTTTTTCTCTGTTTTCATTAATAATATTACAAAGCTTACGTATACTTTCCCGGGCTTTTGCGCAAGGGAGCCCTGATAATCTCGTATATCCCTGAATGACCATATCCTCAAGTTTTTCTCTATTAATATCTAAAACCCCATACTCTATAGATGAGGAAGTCACCGCCAAACTATCATTGCCTCTACTGGGTTTAGATATTTTAGCTCTTATGGCTCTTATAGACTCTATAATTTCTCGGTAATGTGATGCTCTGCTCACCAAGCTATTGTCTAATAAATACTGTGTCCTTTCGTCAGGCAGGAGACTAAAATATTGCATAAGCTCAAGGCCTCTTCCTGCAGGCCTCCAATCCATCGCCTTACCCAAATATCGTAATGTGCCGCTTACCAAATCCTGATAATCCTGCTCATCAAAAACAGCCAATGATATCTCACCCTTGTAAAACTTAACCAATATTCTCTGTATACTAAAAGAAGTACCTTGTACCATTTCAAAGGCTTTCATACTAATAAAATCAATCTTTCCTATGAAACCATTACGCCTAAGAAATATATGAATCTCATTCCGAATATATTTACTATCAACGTGCTCCTCTAACACAATATCAAGCTCTTCACTATACACAAGCCCGGTATTTACCTTAAAAAGCATATACCGTGCCTGGCTGCCTGCGATATAAAAGGAAACAGGATTTCCCCACCAATCTCTTAGTTGAACCGACAATCCTTTTAATATTTCCGGCACAATAATTTGATAACCTGCACTCAATAGTTTCTTTGACGTATCCTTAATTTCTACAGAAACTGCCCTTACTATTGCTGAACTTCCTTCTGGTTTCCTGAACTTCTCTAATGCCTTTCTTGCCTTTTCCCCGCCAATGTTCTCGATAAGATGCGCTACTTCTTTATACTCTCTGGTATTACCTTCAAAATAAAGAGTATAGATAAGCTTGTTATCAATAATCTCAGGGATTTCCGCTAAACGGGTATCAGGATTAGCGATAATTCCAATGATTTTTCTCATTAAAGGCTCAGGATACAAAAGCACCTTGATTTCGTCAAGAATCTCATCTAACGCATTGCTTAACTCTCTTACCTTATTGCTAAGCGGCATATTTTGTAAGACATAAAGGATCTTTCTGTGTTGCTGGTTGTTTAATTCACCAAATGAATACCCTGCTGCCCCCGACACTATCATACTTGCTCTTCTCAAGCGATAACCATCCAAGACCTTAGCCAATGCTTTATAATTTGGCGCATTCTTATCAAAATACTGTTTTACTTCTTGTATTCGCGCCTGCCTTATTGTTTCTTCCTCATAGCTTTCTGGAGAATACCCTTCTAATTGCCTAAGCCGTTCCTTCGCCGCTTCAAGGATTATTCTTTCTGCTATTTTATGCAAGAGATCACTTAAAAGTTTGTCTTTTATTGTCTTATCTCTTATATTTTGCAGCCGCGCAAAATCATCAAAAGACGACGGCAATCCTATCGCAATCAACCAATTTGAGAACATATCCATAATCTTATTCTGAACAGGGATTGATCTTTTATCATTCCGGCTAAAGACAAACCAAAGAAGCGCTTTCCTGAAAATATCTTTCTGATACAGCATTTGCGTATCCTGCGCCAGCATTTTTTTACCGCTGTTAAGATACCGCAGAGGGATCGTGGCGTAGGTTTCGGGAGCAATATAAGCGTTACTTTCTAATGACGAGAATTTAATACAATCAAGGAATATACTGCTTAAGATAAGAAAGGCGGGAGTATCTAATATTTCCTTATCCTGGGTAGACAAATGATACGAAACGCTTTGATAATCATCTCGCACAGGAGAGAGTATCCCCACGCTATGAAACTGCGCGAACAATCTAAGAAGCGCCACCCAATTCCCTGATAAAGATAATAATTCTAAAACCATAGCCTGGGGCAGGTGCGCGTGCGCCTTGTTTTCGTGGCTGCTGCCTATAAAGGCAAGAAGCTGAAAAATATAGGATAACTCATTCTTTTTGTACTCATCCTCTTCCTTTACCACATGATACAGATGCGCGTGGAATAAGCCATAGTCACTATTGAGCGAATCCTGCCATCGTAAGACTCTTACTAAATGAGCAATATTCACCTCCAAGAGTTCTGCTCCCTGCGACAGTTTCTCGTAGATAAAGAAAAATAGCAGCCCCTGCGAAGCCGGGCAAAGGCTGTTAAAATAAGGCTGCCTCAACACTAATACCAATGCCTTAACAAGCATTTCCTCGTTGAAAACAGATATGCCAAAATCCTCTTTAATTACACGGATAACCTTTTCTATTAAATCATCGCTGACAAACGAAGGCTCTATCCGCATAAGTATCGCCAGCGCCTTCAGGGCATACGGTATTTCAAGCTTACTTTTGAAATAAAGCATCTCTTGCGCTATTTCGAAAACATTGTGGATATCCGCTTTGGCAAATTGAGACGCGTCTAAAGATATCAATGAAACAGCCGCATCCACGGCTTCCACCCTGATCCAAGGGTTAGCGTGTGCTAACTTTGGCTTTATCTTATTAAAAACTTTCCTCAAATACCTTTTCCTTCTTACCAACAGCTCATTTTCCTGAAAGAAGATTGGGATAATTTGCAAGGCATAACACATTACTCCAACATTTTCTTCGCTTATCAGGTTAATGATTTTTTGAACATTTACCCTGGCCGCTAACGATCTGCATTTTGTTATTAGCCCACATAGGGCCTCAAAAGCCTTTAATTGCTCATCCAGATTCCCTTCTTTCAATTTCACGAGCGCGCTGTCAAATTCCTTGTTCACATCTTCTTTCTCAATTGCTGAAGAAACATTTTCTTCAACGCCTTGCGACATACCATACTCGGCAATATATTTTTCCCTCACTACGGCCTGCTCTCCCAGATATTCTTGCACACTGAATAAGATTACATCATACATATCGCTATCGCGTAACATTGAAGGCAAAGAAAGCTGTTTGCCGCTGCCTTCTCGTATCACCTCTAATAATGGGCTTGATGGGGCTTGCGTATTCAGGCCGCGATGGTTGAGCCGCTCTAAGATGATATCGCTTACTTCTCCATAGCGATGGCTATCGGGTTTTATACGGCTGTTTTTTTCTACCATTGAGCGGTAAACCATGCCATACACGGATTTTGTCAAAATCTTCCGGAAACGATAATGAAAACCCTCGAAAGGAGTAGTCTTGATACCGTGTTTTCTCGCATAGCCATTAAAGCCGCGGGGGAATAGCTGCCTCAATACCTTAAGTTTTTCTTTTTGCCTAAATTCCGCGAAATCCTCCCAGGCAATAGGCCCCTTGCGCAGCAGGGCAATGTCTTTCTCTAAGAAGTAAGCGAAAATCGCATTCAGTGCCTTTGACGGTAAAATCATCTTTTTTAAGCTGGGGAAGCGCCCTAAGGTATTTTTTTCACTTACACTATCCAATGCCCCTATCAGGCTAACCATTACTACCGCTCTTTGCTTTTCATTTTGCACCAATAATCTTTTCGGAATAGCAGATAAAGCGTTAGCAATCATAGTGAATTTCTGCTCTATCGCCTTCAATTCTTTTTTAGTATGTTTATTTATTATATGTCTTAGGATGCTCCTGCTTGCCTCATATCTTTTTCCTTTAAAAACAATGAGTATCCTATTTTCCCATTCTGATATTTCTTTTGTTATGACAGAGCTTATATTATTTTTTGGCGCGCTGCGGGAAATAGCGATAATCTCCGTAACATCTTCTAAATGCATAAGTGCATCCCGAGGCAAAGAAAGCTCCTCCTCTACGGTCGGGAATGACTCTTCTTTAAATATGCCGCCATCCCTGTAGGCGCCGCGCACCGCCGGTAACAATTCTTTCGGAAATTCTACAGTGGAGGCCTTGGGATGCGCCAGTATCCGGCCATAGCAGGCAACTTCCTTAAGCCTGAATTCTTTCTTTTTCTCAGAATCATCAACTGTTCTTACGCCTTCTTTTAGCCGCTGCGCCTGTTCATCTATAGGCGAGCTGCTATAACGTGGGCTGCTTGGGCCAGAGGGAAAACTGACAATAACCGCCTTGGAGCCTCCTTCTCTTTGTTTTTCAATAGAAAGCCTGAATACAGACGTAATCAACTGGCCTTCCTGAGCCTCAAGGAATTTTTCAAGCGAAAAATCATCCTCTAACTTAACCCACCTACCGGCAATGGTATAGCGATAGGCTTGATGAGCTCTCACATCTATGAGCAGAAAATATTTTGCGCCTTCTGTGCCATAACAGGCTATCTGCCAGAGAGCTGATTCTTTTGACCTTATTCCTACAAGCATATTTTTCGCGATATCCGCTACCTCATTGAGAGAAACTCCCGAGAGCAAAGAAAGGATTGTCTTTAAAAACTCAGCGGCATATCGCATATCAAAGTATTCCACATGGCCTGCGCCATCAATTCCCACGATAATAATATTCTGCTCTCCAGTCTGCAGGGTAACAGGATACAGGTAATATTTCTTCAAGGCGTTATTTTCACCTTGAGAAGGAACTTCCACACCTCTTCTTCCCACGCATTCAATAGTATCCAATAATTCCTCCTCACCTAAACCAAGCTTTTTAATGCTCAAGGAGCGTTGCGCCTTAATATTACTGAATACCCCTTCAAATAAAGCTACCGTATCGGCAATAGGCTCTGAACTGCCAGCCTTATTGCGTATGATAAGGTTTACCCCTTGCCGCCTCCATACCCTTCTTATCGCCAAACCACGCGCCCCGCTAAGATACAAGCTTGCTAACACACCCTCTATTTCTTTAACCTTGCGCGAATTTTCATTTAAAGTCATATCTATAGTCCAGAGCCTATCTTTAACCATCGCTTTTTCCTCTAGATTCATGTTTTCCTCAAAGAAAGTAGAGAGATTTTCTAACTCTTCCCTTATTCTCTTCAGCCTCCCTAAAGGCTCTTCCCTAGGCATAAAAACGCTTAATATCCCATTCTTAAGTTCTCTGGAGATATTCGTGATATCTGACTTTAAAATAAGCCTAAGCGCGGACAAGGATTCTTGAAAAGAACGCAGCTTGGCAATCCTGGCTTTAATCCGCTCTATAAGCTCATTTTCTTCCTTATATTTCTTATGTTTTAGCTCTTCACTTTGGCCTATCAAGGCAAGCCATTCTTCAAGCTGCGTAAGAGGATAACGCGTACTATCTTCTTGAAGAAGGACATCCAAAAGGAATACAAACTCCGTCCTTTTTTGCAGGCTTACTGTTGGCTTAGTATTCAGGTCATTAAGAAACGCGGTAACGATATCTTCTGCTTTACCTCTCCTTAGAAGGGCCTCCACCTTCATTGTAATTAACTCCTTACACTTAACCGCGCCGGATAATTCTTTTTCGTAAAGTGCTATTAACTCATCCCATGCATTTTTCTCTTTATAAAATTGCGCTAATTTGAGCAGGCTCTCTGCCATTTCCTCCCATTCGCTTAGCTTAACCTGTGCCTTATACAATGCTTCAACACTATCAAATTCCCCCTTTTCCTTTAATACCTCTACAAGGCTATCCAGGATATTCCTTAAAAATAACCTATCGCCTTTAAAAATAAGCGTTTTTCTCGCGAGATTTCCAATCTCTTCTAACAGCAGATTCTTTTCCCTATCCGAATTTAGCGACGCACGAATACTATCCCAGAAGAATTCCTCTGCATTCATAGCATCTTTACTTTGTAACAGGCATATACCCATTTCATACAAACTATCGGCAATAGTAGGTAACACATTTTCATCTTCTACCTTCTCTAACCACCCGATACTCTCGTCAATGAATCCCATTGCCAGGGTAAAGTCTCCTTTGGCTCTTGCCAGCTTTCCCTCAAAAAGATTAAGGATACCGATAAATTTATCCGGCATGCCGTCAACTTTATCCCTTAATTCCCGCGCATATTTTCCTGCTTCCGAAGTATTTTTAAGCCCAAAATATGCTAACCCAAGCATTGAAATAAGATTAAACTCAACATCCAAGGCTGCCTCCTCTCCCGCTCCCTCTAAAAACATTTCCTTCAGCTTTTGCCTATCTATCCTTAAAAGATGTTTCAAGGCTTTTTCAGCCTGTCCCTCTTGCAATAAAAGCAATCCCAAGCTATTATTACAAATAACGGCGATATCTTCAAACTTGTTTCGCTCGGCAATTTTAAGCGCCTGCTGAAAACTGCTGATTGCCTTCGTGATATCGTCACGCGTCCCCTCACCTCGCAGGAGTTTTGCCAAATAAGAACTCCCTTGATCAGATACTCTTTGCGCCTCCGTCCTCAATTTTAGCGCATCAATAGGGCTTGAGCTTTGAGGAAACACAAGTGACAATTCATTCTCTTTATTGACAATGATTTCCACAAGATATCGCGTATACTCTTGCAGCCACTTTTCCTGCTGAAAGTAAAATTCCACGGCAACTTCCGGAAAATCCTCAACTGTTGGGTCATGTTGATACAAGGCGCCTTCGGCAATTGCATACATCCAGGGATGGCTGCTTTCGTCACTGCCATAGAAAACACGATTACCTGCCGCAAGCTCATTACGGATATGTACTAAAATATCCTGTATCATATCCCCTGCTTGTAATCCCAAATGGCGCATAAAAACACTGTATTCATCTTTTACTTCTTGTTCTTCTTTATATTCAAGAAGCATAGATTCTTCCCTAATTTCTTCTTTTTTCTTCCTTTCTATGTTATTATTTTCAACTTCCTCCTGTGTCCCTTCACTTTTTTGCTTTTTGTGGCGCCTCTTTAAGCCGCTCGTTTTTCCTTCGGAAGGCAATCCTTCCTGCGCGGGAACTTCTCTCTTCGTCACTGCTGTTGGAGCCTCTTCGTGTCTTGGCTGTCCATCGTCAGCCTGCGGTTTAGCGCTTTCTTCCCTGCGAGACTCATAAATAATATCAGTAACATCAACCAATCCTTCTTCTACTTTCATATCTTTTGGAAACCTTTCGTCAGGGTAAGAAGCCCCTGACTCCTCAATGAAAATGCGGCCTACCACAAGGCCGTTTGAATTAACGATAACAATATCTTTTTCCTTGGGATTGAACAAAATAACACACTTATCTTGCCTGCGATGCGTCTGTTTATACCCATAGAGCGCCTCATTGATTTGCTTAATAACATTCTGTGCCTGGCTAAAAGATATTCCAGAAATAATCTTTGCCAAGGCATACTTGGAAAAACTCTTGCGCGACTGTTTTTCAGCGTAATAAGGAATTAGCAGGAACGGGTTTTGTTTTATGATAAAAATTTCGTCCCCCCCGCCTTCACGCATCCAATAATGCGAGTGCAGCTCTCCATGGCGGTTTTTATCCATGGGCTTACCCAAAAATAGATTTCCGAATTTAAAAGTATGCCGCGCTTTTTTATAAAGCTCGTCTAAAGGCATCCGCCGCTTTTCATATTTACCGTTGCTATAGCAGCTAACTCCCATGCGTGGCAGATTTCCCTCTATCATCATCCGCACATTCTTAAAGCGGTAAAGCTTCCCTTTGAGCATAAAATTGCATACTTGGTTTGGCTGCTCCACTATAGCAAGCAAGGACCAATATCCTTCTACTATCTCATTGAGCATTCCCTTTTTGGCATAGAGGTTAATTAAATCCCTCGCCGCCTCAGCTTCTGGCGTATTTTCTTCTCTTAGCACACCTTTTCTTACTAATTCCTTCAAGAGGTTTTCCTTATGCGCCCTGACATCGGTTTCCTGCGGTTTTACTGTTTCTATGGAGGCTTTACTCTCCACAGGCAGGGACATTTCCGGCATCTTTTGCGTAGCAGCAACAGCTTCTGGCTGAACAATCTGAGGCGGCTTCCCTTCTTCTTTTGCTTGCTTGCCGAGCCTAACAGACGCTTCTTGCTTTGCGTCCGGCTGTTTTTCTTCCATGCCAACTTTTTCTAAAATCCTGCTCATAAGGGAATCTATCCGCACTACCATATCTTTATCTACATACTTTTTCATCTTATTACGCAAGGCTTCATTATGAGGCTCACCCTGCGCGAGTTCCTTGAAGGCATCTTTTATTCGCGGCAATTCCTCCTTAGAATAATTGCCAACGTTTTGCTCTATAACATTAACTGCTTCCACAAAACTTACCTTAAGCGGCTTTTTTATGCTCCCGGCTGCTTTCTTGAGGGCATCAATGAGCTCAATTATTTTCTTGAGTAAATCGGGCAATCCTTCTAAACTTATTTTTAACCTTTCAACCTGCTTTTTCTGCTCATCCGTTAATTTTAAAGACTCTACGTTACTGATAAACTGATTAAGCTCAGCTTTATTCCCTGACTGTTGGGCCATGGTTATTGATTGCCATAATATTTCAAACCTTTGGCCGTCATTGACAGACAAAAACCAAGCGCTCTCAAGCAGCCCTCGCGCCTCTCTACACTTATTGTCCAAATACTCACTATTTGATAAACGCATAAACGCGCTCATAAGAAGCGAACTATCAGGTGCAAACATCCGATTTTCAATATACCATTTCACCGAATCGGGGAGCGCGCCGCCTGAGAGCATTGCCTGGCTAGCCTCTTTACCAAGATACAACTCTATAGCTTTTTCAAAATCCTCTCTTGCCTGCCGCACATCCTGAAAAGACGCCCTCACCAATCCTCTTTCATAGCGCATTTCAGCTAACACTGATGTATCATCGCTATCTTTAGGAGAACCTATCGCTTCTATCCCTTCGCTTAGCACCTTAAGCGCTTCCTGAGAATCTCTATTTAATACTGAAAACTTACCTTCTAATAAATAAAAATTGTTCTCCAATTTTTTCCTGTCTGAAGATATCCCCTGGTACCTGGCAATCAGGCCTTTTAAGCCATCCAAGATTTTCCTTGCCTCTTCCTTATTTCCTTCCTCTAACAACAGCCTGCAGTGCAGGAAAAGCGCGAAGATATAAGACCTATCTATCGCCAAAGCTTCCTTAATATATTTCTTGGCAAGAGGAAAATCGCCATCGTAATAAGCGCTATTGCCTAAAATATAATAGCATTGCACTTTTTCCTGTGGTGAAGGAGCAAACTTTAAGGCGTCTTTCACATATCCTTTTATTTTTTCTATATCCGCCCTTGTCCCCTGTTTTTCTGCTAACCGGTCCTGATAAAAGCCTGCTAAGATTAATAGGATAGCTCTATCTCCTTTAGAAACCTTTTTCGCGTGCGTTAGCGCCTTTTCAGCCATACGGATGGCTATCGTATATTTCCCAAGATAGAAATAATCAACAGCTGTATTGATAAGCGCTTGTATATAGAGCTGGCTTGTTGGCTGTGATTTAAGCGCTTTAAGGATTATTTTATAGGCCTTGATTGCTTCCTGCCGCAGGCTCTTTGCCTTAAGCATATCTTCTTCCTTCTTCACCTGCTCATCCAACCCAACACTAATATTGTAGCAATACTCCATTTCATCGGAAGAAAATACCGGGCTGCAGGAAGTTTTTTCTACAGGAGAACTTAGATTCTTCCTTACGGCAAGGCTGAAATAATTATCCAGGGCAGGATATTCTCCGCTTATTACCGCTTCCTTATATCTTCTGGCAACTGCTGTAATAACTTCTGGATTAGAGTGGTTTTCTCCTTTTTCAATAAATTTCTTGACAAAACGCGGCTTTTTGCCTGAGATGAATTTTGAGATTCCTAAAATATCATTGATAACTAATACCTGGCCTCTTGTATCCTTGCCTGCGCCAATGCCGACAGTTGGCACCTCCAGCATCTCGGTAAGCGCCTTTGCCACTTCGCTATAGACCATTTCTAAGACAATGGCAAATGCCCCTGCCGCTTGTAAGCTTAAGGCATCATTAAACAGCCTTTGTTGTTCTTTTTCATTCTTTCCATATACTCTCAACTTTCCGGTCTGCGGCGTATAGCCTAAATGCCCCATTACCGCGATACCCGCGTTGACAATAGCCCGCACTATATGCGCCTTTTCTCTGCCACCTTCCACCTTTACGACGGTTGCCCCCGCGCGTATCAGCCTCCGGGCATTTTCTACCGCTTCTTCTTCCGTCTCATACGACAGCCAGGTCATATCGCCGATAACTATAGTATCCTTATTTCTTACGCCCTCTCTCACCTGCCGCACATGCCGCTCCATCATCTCCATTGTGGCAAAGCGGGTAGTATCAAAACCATGCACCACCATTGCCACCGAATCACCCACCAGAATCCAGTGTATTCCAGCCTCTTCAAGCGCCCGGGCGGTTTTGGCGTCATAGGCAGTAAGCATAATCATTTTCCCACATGCCACTGCTTTCTCAATTAACTGAAAGGCTATCGCTGAACTAACAATCATCCCACCCTTGCAGAGAACATTACTTATAGCATAATAACTCACCCATACTGTCTCATCATCCAGCCATTCTTCTGCCTCTACCTTTTGCATATTCTCGCTATGATACATAAAGGTTAATTGTTTAATCATATCCCAAATACTTTTCTTATCGTCAATCGGGATGCTTTCCGATTCAATAAGCCGCTTAAGCTCATTTTTCGCCTTTAAGAAAAGCTCGCCCTTACTTACCATAGCCTTTACGGTATGAGTATAATAGGTATCGGGGCTTGTGGAATGAATGAGATGATGCGTTAAATAACTTATGCTGTCCACTTCATTGAAGCCTTCTTTAATACATCCTTTTAGATGTGCCAACCTCTTTGTGATATCCAACTGTTGATTATAAAATTCTCTTTTGCCTCTTCCGTACTCAGCAATACGCTCAAAATTTTCAACCGCCAAAAGCGTATCCGCGTCATGGATAATCTTGGCCTCGATAGATTTTGGGGTTGCCCGCCTTAGGCCCTCATACGCGCTTATTCCCCGATGAGCGTATATCGCGCCGGCAACCTGCGCTATCCTCCATCTATACCAACCTATTGCTTTTAGTATTTTCACTGCCAATTTCGCTGAATCACTATGGTGTGTGGGGCGGTTGCGGGTATCCGCGTCGTGAAGCAGGCCGCTGGCAATAATAACATAAAAATCAGGGCCGGTTTCAGCATAAATATATTCCTTTTCGGCAATTTCCAATGATTTTTTAACTGTTTCTAATCCATGCAATAGCCCATGCTCCTCATCAGCGCGAAATGCCGCGTATAAAGAGGGCTCAATGCTATTGAATCTCGCACGCAGTTCGTTCACCAATCTTTTCGCGTAATCGGGAAGGATTTCTAATAACTGCTCATTGGCAACTTCATTCACAGGGCTGCTCTGCCGGCTATCTTTTTTATGAGCAGCCACTCTACTATCGGTACTTTCCTTTATATACTCTACCCTGTTAACCGCTGAACTGCCTTTTGGCTTGCCGTTATCAATGCCCAGATAATTCACGGCCCAAATAATGTTACGCAAAAAGCGTTGTTTGGCATCTCCGGTGAGAAACGTTTTATTGGGGTATTCCCTGGCAAAATACCTAAGAATTTGCATAATCGCGCCTTTATCAGGATATACACTCAGGAGCTGCTTGAAAGCTTCCTGGCACTCCTCTTCTATCAGCACTAGCCGCAGTATGACGATTACCGCGTTTATCCTTACGGTGGGATTCTTATCTTTTTGCTTCAACAGCCCAAAGAGCAGTTCCTGAAGCTTTGTATGCTGTGCCTCAAAATATTCCGCTTTCTCTTTACCCTCATTATCCGTAACAAAGGTATTCTTGGTGAGAATCTGGAGATTGCCTAAATCAATCTCAAAATCTTTGAGCGATTCCCCGTTTCTGTATATCCTCACGTAAGGCAAAAGCTCCTCAACCATTGCCGCGTTTAAATATTCAAAAAAGAGCTTATTAAGAATCTTAATCTGATCAAAGGTTGGCGTATGATAATCAAGGCGATGGGTTAATAAATCGAGAATTTTATCCTCAATGCTCCACCGTATCTCATCAACCGGATAGAAAATTTGATAGACGCTAAAGAGCGATTCATAATCCGGCTTGTCTATCTGATACTCAAAGAGCCCTTCGGTATGGTGCTCAATCTTCACCTTAACCGCCAGCCACTTTTCATCTATGCCGGGAAGGTTTCGTAAACCTTTAATAACATTAGGCGCATGGATATTACCATAGCCCTGCCTGCTTAACTCTTGCTTAATCCGGGCTAAATTACGCGCGACTGAGGTTATATCAACGGTATTATCCATCACAGGGCTAAAGGTATACTTATAAAATGATTCCTCACTAATAGCTACCCGTTTACTTTTTCCTTGCATAGGGTTATTTATGGGGCTTGATCCGGTATTTTTTGATGGATAAGGCGAGCTCATTGCTGCCCCTTCTTTCCCGCGGCTATTCACAGCCAAAGATTTCCATAATGCTAGGAGAGCGCGCTTTTTATCTTCGGCAACCTTTTTATGGCCACCATGCTCTACCACCTGCCTAAACCTTTTCTTTGCCTCTGCATCGTTGATTAAAACCTCGCACGCTTTTATACCCTCTTCGCAAAATTCGATGGCATGAAACTTTTCAGCCATTTCCTTATACGTATCAATGATATCAAGTTGAGAATTGTACGGAGCTATCCCTTCAAACCTGTCAATCATAGCATTGGAATATCCTAATGCCTTTATATATTCACCCTTTGCCCCTTCAGGATGGCCCATTGCCAGAAGTTTTTTGGCATTATATTTTTTTACCTCGGCAAGAAAGCGATAGATTTTCTGGATTTCTACCCAAAGCTTTTCAACCTCTAAGTCTTTTTTGCTTACTGCCAGCTTCATTGCCTCTTCTACCCTAATATACAAAAGCTGTTCCTGCGTTTCAGTCTGAGGGAACAATTCATCCCGCTCTAACAGATACAAAATATCTTTTTTCTCCTCCAGGATTTTACGCGTGGGAATCAGCCTGCTTAAGAAATCCGTGATGCGCTCAGTGTCTTTTGGTTCAGGTATCTCAAAAAGTTCAATAACCGACTTTATCTTTTGAGTATCCATTGTATCCCGCTTGCCGATAATCGCCTCTGCTAAATTTCGGCTTAATCCGTATTTTTCATATCTTGTTAAAAGCCCCGCGGCATCCGTATGCTTATCATTAATCATATCCCGCAATTGCATATATGCCTCTATTGCTCCTCTACGCCTTGAAGGAGATAAATCTTTTAAAACGGCAGCCAGCGCCACGCATGAGAAAATATCTCCCCCATGCGCTTGCTGCCGTTGTTCATAGGCCTTGACCAATTCAGTATCCCTAAAGGCCATCAATGCTTCGTACGCCGCTTTCAACTTCTGCGCAAGGCTTGCTTCCTTTTCTTCCCTGAACCACGCCTGCCGCATAGTTTCTTCATAGCGCGCCTTTACTTCCCATAGCTTAAGCTCATTCCAGGCCTCCATAAGCCCTATTTCATAGCCGCCGTATGCGAATACCTTTTGCCATAACTCAAGTGCTGCTCCATACAATTTCCTTGCCTCATTCCTGCCTTCCCTGCCCCTCTTTAAATTTGCCTCCGCTTCTTTTATAATCCGATACATGTGGTCAAGATAAATCCTGCGCAGCATACGCTTGATGCGAAAAACATCATCTATTGAGTTTTGCTCTACAATTTCATTAGCCTGTTTAAATAGGTTAATCGCGGCCTGATTAGCTTTATCAGGATTGCCTAAGCCAAACTGTTCATTCCCGAAGATATATTTACTGGCAATCTTTCTTTCCGCCTGTTTTAGCCCCGTTTCATATTTTTCAGATAATGTTAGCACCTGCTTTATTGCTTTCCTTGCCTTATCCCAAAGGCCAAATTCAGCGTAGGCAAAGGCTAAGGTATAAAGTGGCTCTATTGTGTCCGTTTCGCTTTTTGCCGCTTCAAACTCTTTTTTGTAAGCAGGGATACTAGTTATAAGCTCTACCTCGAAATTCAGGATATCTCTGCCTGGGCCAAGCCATAATAAATTTAAAGTAACGATACCTGTATTCTCATCTATACTAACCCCTTTAATTCCGCCTCCTACGTAAGGGTCATCACGTATAAGGCCGATTACCAGAACGCCTTCCTCAGTATTGCCTCTTATGAGGCTCTTTTCGTTAAAAACCTGATAGGGGTTTCTTTTAAACCTTTTAAAGTTGGCCAGTTCTCTGGGAGAAAAGTTCCAGACATGCTCAAAATAATGTATCGCTTCACCTTGCGCAAGGTATTCTGTAGCCACAAGGATGCCTCTAAACTTACCGCCGTATTTTCTCACGATAAAAGCCTTATTCAGCGCCTCTGACGCCCCTCCCGAGCCAATGCTTATGTCAGCGCCATCTCCTAAAGACTGCTCTATTCTTCCTGACCAGTCGTCATTTTGTTTTAAGATAAAGCTGCCATTTTCATGCCGTCCGGGGCTTTTTCTTGTATTTTCTAAGGCACGTTCGAAATCTTTGTCTTTTATATAAAAACCTTCTGCGCACAACGCCTCAAATAAACCCTGAAGCCTCTTTCTCGCAAGCATCTCTATCTTAATTTCACCAGGCTCTTTATTGTATTTCTGCTTAAACTCCTGACGAATAAGTTTCACCATAAGTTTAATATCAAGACACCCCTTACCCTTGTCAAAAGATTTCTCAAAAATCATATCTAAATCTATTTTCTTATATTTTTTACCCACTTGTATCCCCCAGAAATAATCATCGCTCAAGAAGGGAATAGCATGCTCCTTCCCTTTTTTTACCGGCATAAGCATGAAAGACGCGCGCGTCAAGTTCTTAGAGGAATCACAGATGCCCTCTTCCATTTCTAAGGGGTTTAAAACCATATCTATGCGCCTTTCGCCAAATCCGAGCCTTACTCCGTGGGGAAGCGTAGGCCGCACGACCACTGAACCTCCTTTACGCTCCCCTTCCGATGCCTTTACCACTAGGAATAAATCCCGGGTATCCAGCAGGCGCTTTAGCCACCACACAAACATCCCTCTGATTCTATCTATAACGATGGTATTCAAATTATTGATGATATATTTTAATGAATGGGCGTTTAATCGCGACATAATATTAATACATCCCCAGAGAATATTGCCTAATGCCGCGTCTTTATTGACTATTATGGAATCAAGGCTTACTTCTTCTTTTTTATTGCCTGGCAAAAGGCGAAAAGCCTTTTTAATTTCTATACCGCGGATATCACGATCAATCTCTGGAGTAAAATTATTCTTTGCGGCTTCCGCTATCGGCATAGCCGAAGAAAAGGGGACGGGTTCATTTTCTTCAAGAGGGCTGCCTGCATCGCTGGCAGGCAGGCTGCTATTCTCGCTCATTTCTAAAGCCATATCAGAATTTTGTGCCTCCTGAACTATCACTGATGAAAAAATCTTCTTAGAATGTTTCGTGCCAACGACAAGATGATAATAAAGATAAATCTGGGATTTGCCAGATATATCCGTTACGAGGGTAATTCCCTGCGAACGAAAGTGTTTAAGAGGCATCTTATGGGCTGCCGCATGAATATGCACGCCTCCTTCTCTTAACAAGGCATTGGTATACCTGACGACGTCACCTATTTCGGTATCAGTCAGTGTTGGTTTCTGAAGCAAGAAACTGCTGATAATGACATCAAACACCTCTCCGCGCAAGGCTTTTCTAATTCCTGATATTTTTTCGAGAAAAAATACTTTTTTTACTTTTTGCCTGGCGACAGCAACTGTATTTGCGTCGTTATCAATACCGCGAATATGCATCCCGCGGCTTTCCAGATATTTTAGAAGATTACCTGTTCCGCAGCCAATTTCCAATAACCGCACGCCAATGAATTGCGGGAAATAACGCTTTATCCGCTCAATAATAGGTAAAAACGATGCTTCCACCGCTTCATAACTATAATCCATTCCGCTTTTGCGGCTATCGCCCCAAGAGCCTCTGCCAAAACAATGCTTCACGATTCTATGTCCAAATCCCTTCTCTTCCTCGAGCGAACTACTGGTAAAAACAGAAAAATTTTCAGGGGCCACAGTGCCGCTCTTATTCGCTTTGCCAAAACCATCTTCTAAAATAATACCCATCCTTTTTTGAAGCTTCCGAGTGTAATTGCTATCCTCAGGATACAGCGCGCCTTTTGAGAGGCCCATAGGAGTATAATGAGCGTCGGACCCGGGGACTGCCAACAACGGCATTTCCTGATATAATCTTACGTGCTGGTTTAGCCGTTGTATCATGGCAAGTAAATCCGCTCTGATTTCCCTTAAGCTATGTATGGTATTACCATAAAGCTCAACCCCAAGGACAGCCCCCTTAAACAACTTATTCTCCCGATATGCCCGGTCAAAAATAAGCAAAAGCTTCTCCGTAAAGGCTGGGCTATTTTTGCCGTTAAGGGCATGCGGATGCGGAATAATAATCTGCCCGCCGATACAATTGACAAATCGCACTACTTCATCAACGGTTGCTATTGCAGCCTTTTCGGTCTCAGTAAATGCCATCTGAATTTCATCACGTATCTTTTTATCTAAATCATCGTAACTCCTAAAACCTTCCTCAATAAATTTATTTTTATGCTTTCCCCATACTATTTGGCTTATAGAAACGAATGTGGGATTGATTCGCCGATGCCGCTCTATCTCTTCATCGCTAATCTGGTAGTATGGATACACTATCTTATCCGAATATTTTTCTCTAAATCGTTTCAGAAATTCTATAAAACGGCCCTCCCTCGCCTCTTTCCATGCTTGCAATTTAGCGATGAAATTTTCCACAACAGCCTCGTGCCTCTTAAGGATTTCCTTGTAGTTCGGAGGAAATAAAACAAGAAGGTGAAAAATATAATTTTCTAAAATAGTCGTAATTTCCATTCCCGGGATAATGGTAGGCAGGATAATCTGTTTAACCGCTTGCCGGTTATGCCTATACACCGCCTGCTGTAATATGGCTAATGCCTTGAAGAACTCTCCCTTTGGAAAATAATCATCGTGGTCGGTAAGCCCAATAATACACACGCCCATTTGCGCGCTCTCCAAGGCCGAGAGAAGATATTCCTCATACGTTTTATCTCCATCCGAATATACCGAATGGGTATGCAGGTCAATTTCACCTAAAGACAGAGGAACTGCTTTGCTCTGGGATAATTCCGGCAGCACAAAAGCCAATAACCTCTCAAAGGCTTCAAGCCTTAATAGCTCATAGCCATCGCTAAAGATTTCTCTGATTATTGTAAGTAAAGCTTGCCGCTTTACAGCGGGGTCTTGGTCATTCATTTTTTCTTTGAGGTAAATAATGTCTAACTGTTCTTTAACATTGACCATATTTACTATTATGTTAATTGCCTGAATCGCATCATATTCCTTATTTGAATGAGGGGGGAATTCCTTTCCCAGCAGCAGCTTAATTTTCTGAATCATGGCTTTTATGTTCGCCAGCCGGCGTAATTCTGATTGTTTGTCAGCAACGCCATAGCTTCCCTCCATACCCTTCATTGCTCTTTCTAAAAAGACAAGCGTCTCGTATCTAATAGAATGCGGATATTGGTTAAACATCTGTGCCAACCGCCCTATGGCTATTGCTCGAGCATCTGTGTTGGCGGTATCCGTAAACTCAAGTACCAATGATATTCTTAAGGTGGCAATGCCATTGATCAAATCGCTGTCCACAGTTTCATCTTTTAAAAGAATTTCATATAGCTCTTCTGCCTTATTTATCCAGTCTTGAGCTTTTATTAAACAAGCGTCTTGGTTCCCAAGCTTACCCTTATCGATATAAGCCTTTGCCAACAGTAATACCTTTATTATTAACGGATTAATAAAAGACATCGTTGCTTTTGCTTTTTTAGAGGCACTGACTCGCTCGGCAAATTCCATAAGGACATCTCCTGCCATGTTCAAAGCATGGGTTCGCATTAAGAACGAAATCTCGTGAAGGTATTTCCTGAAGTAAGCGGCGTCATCTTCGGGTAAACCAAAAGATTTCTTTTTGCCTTTTCCATATACAAATATTTCTCTTCTTCTTTTTTCATTCTTTTTCCCATAGCTTGGCGAACTAGCGCTAGCTTTGAAAAAGGGGACAGGTTCATTTTTAATAACAGGGCTGCCTGCGGTTGTAGAAGGCAAGCTGTCATTTTTAACCGATATATCATTCTTGCCTGTGGGTTGTGCAATACCTTCAATGTATCTTTTCAGTATATCCTTTGTTCCCGCGGGGCCTTTGATGTCACAGACAAATACCTTTGGCGAAAGCCCGGCAATATAATTACCTACAAAAATAGCTAACCCGCCTGACTCGGCAGCTACATTGAGCATAGGCAGGTCAATTTGGCTATCGCCAACGGCAAGTGTTTTCCTTAATACTTCCTCAATTGTCAATCCATACATTTCGGCAATTCTTCCTGCTAAATCCCGCAAGCCATCAGCTTTATCTGCTTTAGAGATATTCACTGCCACAGAAGTAGCAAATACCTTGTAGCCCTTAACTCCATTTTTATCAAGCCTCTGCCTTAACTCTTGCGCTATCCGTATGCGTTTTCTATCTGAAACACCAGGGGTTCTTACAGTAAACATCGCCGGTTTCTCAACTATCTCCACGCTTTCCATGTCAATTTTGAATTGGCGCAAAGACAAGGTTTCATATACTAATGGCCTGAGTTTCGCGATCTCATCCGCTTTTAGCGGTACAAAATACGCGGGGGCCTCATTTATTAATTGCCCCGAGGTAAAACCGCTTCCTCCGCCGTCCGCGTAGCGCCAGAGCCTCTTCTTAGCTGAATCTTGCAACAAATCTGTTATATCACGGTCTGTCCTCTCAATCCCTGCCCCGGTAATCACGGCAATATGTGTTCTCGGATTGACTTCAAATAATTTATTTAGTAACTGCCGCATTTCACTATCCAGGGCTTTCAAATTATCGGCTAAGGTATAATCCTTATCAAAGGCACAAACCAGATACTCCATAGCCAGCCTGCGTGATAATTCCTTTTGCGAGGCTTCCTGTATTGCGTTAATATCAAGCATCCAGACCTTATGGTGATTTTGAGTCAAGCTCACAGCTGCTAAAGAAAAAAGCAAAGGATATGCCTTTGCCCTTACCTTTCGCTCTTCTTTCTTAAGAAAAGCAATATCCTCAAAATACATACTAATTAAGCCAAACCGTAGCCACTGCAGCGCTGGCACAAACCATTCTTTGGAGATTTCATTTCCAAGGCCTAACCTCGAATACCAGGCTAACACCTTATGAGTATCTTCGAGTATTTTAACAGGCTTAATAATACGCTTAATATACTCTTTTGGCGTAGTATTTCCTGAACGCAGCGCCTCAATGGAGGCCTCTATCTTTTGATTAAACGCCGGAATGAATTTCTGGTAAAAGGCAAGAATCTCCTGATAATAGGCAAGGAACAAAAGCGGCTCTGTGTCTAAACCTGCTTTAGTTTTTAGATTATCAATGCATTTTATTTTTGTTTCTCTCTCTGTTGAAGGATTAACTATATCTTGCAGGAGCTCTAGACAATAAGATAAGGAGGGTGTTTGCTTAAAAATGGATATGGCGAGTATTTCATACAACGCCTCTGGAGGCGCCTTGTTTTCTTTAAGCAAAGAAAAAATATCCCTTACGACTTTCTCTAATTCTTCCCTCGCCGCCATACTTGAGGAAGCCCGATTGTGATTACGCATCTGCCCCCATTGAGAAAGAATGAAGCCGCGTTCATTTTCCTCAATAAGGTTGCTACCCTTGCAAAAGGGCATAGCCTTTAATTCGTTGTGATGCGGATAAGCGCCTTTTTCCACTGGAGACGATACCTGCGCAGCCAAAACAGTCTTATTGCTGGAAATTGTGATATTATCTTCAAGTGCTACGAACGCCTTCATACTTTCATAAAGAGCCATTATCAAATCTTCTCTCGTAAGCCCCAGGTCACTCATATTCTCTTCTGTTAATACTTTTGCCCTATCCCAATCTATGGTCCCCATTTTACCCCACCAATTGGTAATGATGCTGTTTTCCACGGCCATACGGGAATACGCGGTAATTACAGTTATCCCTTGATTTGTCCTTGCAAGGGTGTACCTGAAATCAAAGACCCTTTTGCCTGTCTTTGTTTTCTTTGCCTGTATCTTTTCCTGGACAACACAGGGAAAGAACCTATACCTTGGGTTGCTGTTGGCATACCCTTGGATAAATTCCGCGGCTTTTCTTGCTTCCGCTTCATTCGCAATCGGATATATCCCTATACCCATATTTCTGTCTGACGCTTTAATCACCGCCTGATACCTTAACTTTGTTAATGCCTTCATTACCTCATCAATGGTATTTGCGATAAACGTGAGCGGACGTTGTATCTTTATCCCGTATTTTCTCTCGAATTTTACGCACGCATTCTCAAATTCAACCTTATTCGCTCCTCCCATAAGGTCAGCATAAAGAGAATTCATAATAGGAATTTCAAAGCTATACTCCTTGATAGACGGCAAGTCTGTCGCGAACCTGAAAATAGCGTCAAATCTTCCGATAACAGGCTTACTCAGCTTTATAACTTCCGAAGAAATATTGCGATTTTCAAGTGCTTGCTGTATTTCAAATATTTCATGAGGATAATTCTCGCTATCGTTAATCAATATTCCCACCTTTTTGGGCCTAACGCCGTGCGTTTTACAGAAATCAATAAACGCTCTTACATAACGCTCATACGCCGCTTTAACAAAATCCTGAGGCGTTAACATAACAGTTCGCGGCCTTGTATTAAGTTCAAGAACAATAGGGCCGCCTTCTGAAAATAACACATCTGGACCTATAAAACCTAAGTTCCAAGGCAATAACGCTCTTCTAAACCTCTCTGCAAGCGTATCCTTTACCTTGAATGTATCAATAATCTGATTAATAAGTAACGCGGGCTTGGTTTTGACAATACCACCTAACGAAGGGGAAAATTTCTTCCCTAAAGTGATTTTTAGCTTACAGGCGTTAGTGTGGCTGTATATCTCTTTCTGGATAAGCCACGTCAAATCATTGCGTTCTGCAATTCTTTCTTCTTTAAGCATATTGAATGTTTTGATATTAAGCACGTTTTCAATTGCACCACACCTTAGTAAATCATCAGTTACTATACCCGTAATACCCACGGGCGCTATGCCCCATCTCTCCTTAAGAAACCTTGTTTGGGATATTGCCTTTTCTACAACATCCGCGGCCAACACTAACGCGCATACATTGCTTCGTATTTCGGCGTCATCTAAGGTAGGGACACTTCCATAATCAATAACTCCGTCAGACAGTTCTGCCACAATAATATCAACGTCCGGCCTCACTTCAACAATATGCCTTATTAAACCTTTCACCACCCTTGGGATTTCGGTTTTGGCTATGCTTGTATCAGAAGGTATGCCCGCATAAGTAAAATCTAACGTCAAAACAGGATGTCCTATCGCAGTAAATGTGGCAGGGTCTTTCATCCGTGATGTCCCCGTAAATTTGACCGCGGCGACTTTATATCCTTTATCGGACAATCCTCCTATTATTCGTGCCGCGGTCAATGTTTTCCCCACATCCATAGAAGTCCCCACGGCTAAAATTATGGGAGGGCTATTCTCAAGATGATCAAGCCATTCTACCCCCGCGCTTCTCATATTAAGAGGGGCTTCTTTATTTTCATCAGAAACCACAATGCCTAACACCTTGGCCTTTCTCGGAGGCAACAACTCGCTATGGACTCGCGTAGACTCGCCTAAAATACCCCCGACACTTAAAATCTCGATGCTATCGCCTGCTTTAACCCCTCTCCGAGGAACCCTTCCATCAACCCCTTTTTGGGCATATCTTGCGCCAAGGGCGCCAATAAGTATTTGCCCTGCCTTTAGCTTAACTTCTTCTCCGGTTTCTATTTCAAATATATCGTAGGCGCCCTTATCGCTTGTTACTTTTATGGCTATTAAATCACCCGCGGCAAAAGCGGTAATAAGCGTATTCACCATCACTTTTGCGGGTAATTTCATATGCCTGGTTACCGATGAAATAAAATCAGGCGCTATTACCTTAATACACTTATCCACGGGAGAGGCCACTCCTGTAGAATTTCCTAAAAATACTCTATTTAAACCCTGACTATTGCCTTTTATGTCAACTTCGGGCGCCATCTTAAAGGTAGCCTCACTATCGTTTACCAGCGCGCCCACATCCCATGCCCACACAGGCCCGGCGCCGTTTGCCGTGATATTTTTTAACCCTATGCCATCACTCTTTGAAACTATCAATAAAAGTATCCGCGTATATATCTGGCGCCACTCCCATCCGGGATTAACCTTTAATTCATACGCAAGCGTATTCCATAACCACTCGGCAGCCTTCGCGTGGAAGAGGCAAACGTCAATATGCGAATCTTTTTGCGGCATACCGCTATTAAGTAACATATCAATCCAGCCTATTTTCAATAAATGGCCCGGGGTTTCAATAACGCGCTGAGCATTATGCCCTTTTAAATCAAAAATAAGCGTTTTATAGAAATCAAAAATATCCCCGCGGTAAACGGTATATATCGCTAAATCATCGTCAATTCCTACGGCTTGCTGTCTCCTGTTTCTAACTTCAATCGCTTCAGGGAGAGCTTCATAGAATCTGCCATATCGTTTTTTACCGGGCAGTTTTACCAAGTTTTTATGCTGGCCGGCAGCCTCCGGGCTAATTGCCATTTTTATCTGCTCAATAATTTTAATTTTTGAATATGCGCAAATAGTAATAATAAACTTACTCCTGTTAAAAGTTATCTGCGGAACGCCACTGCCTAAGCGAATAGATATTTTTTGGGGTAACGTATCCGTGCCGCGCAAACGGCGCATATGCTCTCTTAAACTCCCTTCCTCAAAATAACACGCGAGCGCGCCTACTGCCACCATATCAGCGATAGCCTGCCTGCAAGCAAGCTCAATTTTAGACCCATTTACCTGTATAAACGTGCTGGTTTCGTTTCTATAGCCGATAGATACCGGGCTGCTGGTTACACCATCTTTCTTAATCCGCTTACGCAGAATATTCAACACTTCATTAATATCTTTGATATTTTTATCTAATAAGGTAACCGTTGTTTCAATAAATTCTTTACACTCTGCCAAACTATTCGCGTTCGCTGCCGTTTGGATTAAATTATTAAGTTTACCGGTAAAAGTATCCTTCTCAAAATCCTGAAAGGCTTGCTTTCCTCGTGCATACTCCCTTATTTTTTCAAGATACGCAACTATAGCTTTTGCCGCTTCTGCTATTGCCTTGAAATCCCGCTCTATAATTTTTTTGGCTATTATAGCCACTAACGGCTCCAAATAGCCTAAGGTATATTCGGCTAAATATTTCTCATCATGTGCCTTATTTTCATCAAAATTGCGCGCATCTATTATTTCCCGCACATAATACTCTGCATCCTTATAATGGCTGTCAAGCGGGTTACTCCCGGGTTCCTTGCGCTCTAAGGTGCGAGGCTTTTGTTTTACTCCTCTTAGCGCAATGAGATTAAAGACAAGCCGGCCAACCAATTCTTTCTGTATCACATCGCTAAATCCGATATTTTCCAGCGCCTCTATAATAGCGGAAGGAGGATATTTGATATAAAGCGTATTTTCTATCCGCTTAGTTTCATGAGCCTCATACGTAGTAATAATAACTACCCCTTTCACCCTTAATAGCCTGAAGGCCTCCTTAAGCACCATCTCTAAGTCCATATCTCCTATGGACTCAGAAAAAACTACGAGGTCAAAACTGTTGCTCTTAAAAGGCAAGAAATGCGCGTCTGCCCTGCATAGGGCGCTTCCTTTCTTTCTTGCCTCGGCTAACCTCTCCATGCTTAAGTCAACTCCTATGGCCTGCCTGCCCTCCCGCGCGAGTGACGGTTCCCACGACGCATTGCCAATGCCAACCGAAAGTATAGCGCGCGCCTCATTCTCCTGCTTTATCATTTCAATCAGCTCAGAGGCTATGTGCATATCTTCAGAAATATAACTTATCATAATATGCGATTTATCACATAACGGTATTATCCCCCCGGGATAAACGGCATGATAAAAATTCGTGATTTGCCCTATATAATCCCAGGAACGTATTGTTTTCTCTGTAGCGCCAATCACACATCCCTCTTGCGCCTGTAAATCTTTGCTGATATAGCTAATATAGAAAATACCTTCATCCAGTTTTGAGAGAGCATTTATTCTTCTTATTTTTGCGCGATGATATTCCTGAGTTAACCATTTAAACATATCCATCACTTCAGTAACCAGAGCAGGATTTTCAGGATACACAGAACGGACGATCTTCTCCATTTCCTCTTTAAGCCTCAGAAAAAGTTTTCCTTTTGCCATCAAGCTTTCTGGAACAGAGGCATATTCTTCGACAAGTTTATGCGCACGCATAATATACCGCGTCAAACAGGTAAACGTATCCATCCTACACAAATCTTTTTCCGCGATTATCTCCCGCATATAATCAAGCCTCATTGCGTTTGTATGATACGAATTATAAAAGAGCTTGCCTCTACTCTCCGCATTTACAAAAATATGGTTTAATTTTTCGGCCATAACATCATCTTTGCTTAATGCCGATGAGGAAATAGTAGCTTGAGTATGCTTATGGCCATAGGCTGCAGCAGGTACATCAGACACCACTCTTCGACTGCTCTCAGAGTAAACCAGCCACGCCCCGTCAGAAAGTGGTAAATACTCCCCACCAGCTATACCCCGTTGGAAAGCGGTAAAGTCTGTTTCCCCACCAGCCACGGAGAGGTAAAACAAACTCCACACCCGATACAATTCTTTCCAACGGGGCGCGGAAGGTAAAGTATTTCTCTTGATTCTATTCTTTCTAATGGGGCACGGAAGGCAATCTGACTGTTTAATACCCTGCCACAGCCTATTATAATATGCATCATATCTTAGTTCAGCTCTACACGGCAAAGAAGATTGAGCTGCTGATTTACGAACAGCTGACGATGCCTTGTAAAATTTATCCAGGAGATTCCTTTTCATTTCCTCTTTAATAAGCGCGTTTTGCCCGGGGCTAAGCAGAGGCGCATATTCCCTAAATAATTGTTCTGCCATTCTTTGCGCTTTATCCTTAATGGATAGTGCAGCGATTATGTCTACTTCTTTTAAAAGGCGGGCTCCCGTATGCCGCCTGCCGCGTAAAAATGCAAGCTGGGCTAGGTATTTGAGCGGCTTTGCAGGCAACGGTTCATGCATCCAGTTTTCTCCTTTTATAAACACTACGGCTATTTCAAATAAATGTTGATAATGGGTAAAACGCTGATCTAGCGCTTCTAGAAGTGTCATTTTCTTAACTTCCTTATTAAACTGTGCCATTATGGCAGGCGAACCGTAATACAGGCCGAACGGATTGTAACTTACCATCGGCTCATTACCCCAAAGCTCTCTAAAAGATAAAACACCAATACTTATAGGTATAGAACAATACGTATTTGTTTTCAAAAAGATACATAGGCCTGCATCCTGCTGCATATCGTTTTCAGTATCAGGCTTAGAGGAAGAAGCAAGAATTACCTTTAAGCCCGCTTTACTTGCCTGTGCTATAAAGGTATCCGCAATTTCTCTCCATTTCCCGTAAATGGCATTGCATGTTTTTTCTTTGCTTGCGTACACATCGATGTCTATATCACTAAGTTTGTTCCAGCGCGGGATTCCCTTTTTATCAAGGTCATAGGTTATACTTCCATAAGGCCTAACAATGACTTTATCAGAGCCTATTACTCTATCAAAAACGCTAAGCCACAACGCGGTAATATTTGGATTTTCCCAGCGCTCTTTAGCCATTCCAAACAAGCCTACTGGCAGCCGAAAGGCGGAAATATTCAGCTCATTGTAATGGCCGGGCAGGAACTGGCAATATGAGAAGAAAAGAGAACTGCTTACCGGTAAATTTTTCTTCTTCGCTATCAACGCCTCTATCCATAATTTCCTAGAGTCCAGGTAATCTCTTTGGGCGACAAGGCCTCTTTCTCCAAATTCTCTTGCGAGCGTATCCACGTAGTCTCTTAATGCCCGTAATTTTTCCTCAGAGAGGCGCTCAGCTGCGCACTCGCTGAAGTTGGCCTCGTTAAGCTGGGAAATAACCTTACCGAATTTATCGCCGCTGGTAAGGCGCACATATACCTGTACTAATTTTAATATAAGGTTATTTTCGCATAACGACAACCCTTCCAGGACATCATTAACAATAACGATATCCTTTCGCAACCTTGCTTTTTCGATATATACTTTAAACGTGCTCAAATCATATTCTACTATGGGCCGCAACTCGCCATAAAGAATAAGGCTAAGCGCGGAAGCAAAATCCTTCTTCGCTTCGTCAGTTTTGCCGAGCTCAAGCTTACAAAGGCCTCTTTCATATAAGAAATCAGGCATAGTACATATGATGGCATAACCTCCTTTTAGATTATCCATGCCCCGAGTAAGCTTTTTAATTAGCTTCTTCAATAGTATTGTAACTATACATTCAAGTGCTGCCTGGCACATTTCTGAGGCGGCAATAAAATCATCGTTCTCACATTCTTCAAGCAGCGAAATCAGCCCCAATCGTTTCATTTTAGCAAAGGCAAAAGTTACATCTGCCCTCCAGGGTATTTCTTTTCCCTTCCTTGTTTCTTTAGAAAGATACTTAAACTCTTTCCATGCCCACTTAATTCTCTCGGCCTTTAAGAGCGCTAACAAAAGGAGAAGCCTCGCTTCAAGAAGTATATTTTTATTTTCAGGATACTCTATGCCATGTGCCGCGTTATTGAGGTATACAATTGCTTCCTCCGGATTTTCTTCAAGCAATAAGATATATCCTATTTCCTTGCTTGAGATTATTTTTATTCTCTTTAAGGCATCGCTTGAACCTTTTAACTTCAGAACTTTCTTTAATGCCCCTAGCGCCTCTTCTGTCCCATGCCCTCCCTGCCTGCCAAAGGCGGCTCGCAGGAATAACGCCATACCCATCGTGCTTAAGGCCTTGGCTTTAAACACTGTTTTTTCATCATTCTTCCACCCGGCATCTTGCGCGCTTCCTATATTCTTTAAGACGCTCTCAAAAATAGCAATGCTTTCTTCAATACTCTTGGCCTGAACTTTCAATACCCCGAGGCGATAAGAAATCTTGAGATACTGTTTTGTATACGCAGCGTCTCCTGCCTTTTTAAGCATTCCTTCTAATTCTTCCATACTTTCTATTTTAGCCAATTCATCATCTGCTGCGTTCCAAACGCCAAGGCTGCCGACATTGTTATGGCGCGCATACTCCAACGTCTTAAGTTTATGGCTTGTAATTGTAGCAGCTACCCTGCCCCTTATGAATTTAAACAGAAGCCATGCCCCTGTTATTGCCAGGATAATCCACCCCATGCGGATTAATCCGGCGAAAGAAACTTCGCGCGTTTCAGGGGCTCCCTGTCCATACAACGCCCCTGCCACTATCCTGCTGCTCAGTAAAGACGCGCAGATAAACGCCATGCCCGTTGATAGAAGAGTATAGCCGTCCTGCTTAAGGGGTGAGTTAGCCTCTTGCGCGGAAGGCGATGGCGATGCGCCGGCATTCCTCTGGAATTTTGAAATGTCCGTTTCAGGAAGAAGCGCCAACTCTCCTCCAATATACATTGCGCCTTTTTCGTCTCTGGTTACCGTGATGAGCTCGTTTTTTACATCTTTTATCCGCGCGTACTCTTGCGGCGTAACAATATGGATTTCTACGGCACCGTCTACATATCTAAAGAAAACCATATTCCCCTGGGCTATTGTTTCCACAATGTAAGTGAGCGTATTTTCTTCCAGAGAATCAACGCCTATCCCTAAAGATTCTGCCAAGGCATCCCTTTCATCATAACGAATAAGCTCTAGAGAGGCAATCTCGCCGCTTACGGCATCAGTTACAACGCCCAGTAAATACTTTTCATCACCCTGCTGCCCCTTAGGAAGAATCACATCCCTGGCGCTACGGCCATCTTCAGCCTCTTGAGAAAATGCCTCAATTTCTCCCTGCTCAATGCCCCTTGCCAAACTGGCCAAGCTATCTTTTGAGTTAAGGCGCAGCAGGGAAATAATCTTTTTCACTTTGCGTTTATTGGCCTTCTCGTATATCCATGCTGATATTGAATCCCGCTCTTCTATCGCGGCTTCTTCATCAACTTGTTGCGTAACTGCCTTAGTACGCGGTTTCGGGCTTCTTTTTTCGCTGTTTTCCTCAAATAAAACAGGAGCCTCAGGAGAGAATACCAGGCTATTTCTATTGCCTTCACCAGCTTCAATAATCAACGGTTCATTGCGGAAACTCAGGAATACGCACTCTTTTGACACTTTATCAAAGTTATAATAAAATCCTGTGGTAATTGCCTGAAGCTCAAGAAAAGGCACCTTTCTATCATCCATTTCCTTGCGGTATCCTTTATCAAATTCAATCCAGCGCAATTTCTGCCCTATGAATACAGGCGCATCGCCATTCAGGCTATACTCATTGCAGACGAGGATAATGTAACGAGGTTGAGTGTGCTCTTGATAATAGGCAAGGGCATAATGAATGGTTTTCTGGCCCTCGCGCGTTTTGTTGTAGGTAGCTATCCCTTCGTTAACCGCGTGAAGCAACCCAAACACTATCTTGGATACCTGTTCAACCTGCTCCATCTTGCTTGCGCCTGACAAAAGAAACAATACTGTCTGAAGCAATGGTATCCGCCCAATAATTGCCGGGCCTTGGATATTTCCGCTCTTATCGCGCGTTGCCACGACAAGGTCCCATTTTAGCTTTATGGCTTGCGAATTATCCTTTACCACCGGCGCCATACCGAGCAAATAATACCTCATCGTATCGCTTTTACGGTAAACCTCAAGGCCTTCACTCATTACCTGAGAAGCTATGTGGGCAATGGTTTCTTCAGCTTTTGGCTTCTGCGCAAACTTTTTACTAAGATAACTGATTATCCTGTTTTGGATGAACTCTTCAGGAAAAGTAGTTATACCGGCGCTATTAAGCCAGCCATAAAATTCATACAGTTCTTCCTCTTTGGTTTTTACCCCCGCGTAATCGCGGCAGCTTTCAATCTCAGCCGGCCTGCCTGTTTCATAATGATAATAAAACCACGTAGTCTCATAATAGCTCTCAGTATCGCTGGGAGTAATTATCTCTTTACCTGTCCTCTGGAGCACCCCGCCATCTATCCCATGCCAGCGCCATACCTCTGATACCTTACCCCCGTGTTTTTGGCTGGCAATAACAATAATCTGCCTCTGATCATTCTTCTTGTTTTCATAATATGCAAGCTTATACCGTATCTTTGTTTTCTCGGCATCCGGTTTATTCCTATCAGCCCATAAGACTGCCTGATTCAGCGTAGAGATGCATTTAAAAATAACATTCTTTAGCCTTTCCACCTCTGCCATTAAAGGCACATCTGAAAGCAGAAGCAATACAGCCTGAATAAAACCCTTACGGTCCAATACGGCAATGCCCACAGGTTTTTTTAGGGCATCTACCGCAACCAAAATAATTTGTAATCCATTTTTCTCTTCTTTAGGCATAAACGGCACTATATAAAGCTGCCGGGCGCCATTTTCAAACCTCATTGAGTCAATCTGTATCCCTTCAGATACTGCCTTATGAATAAAATCACTCAATTCCTCCGCGGTATTTATGGAAAGCATATAGCGCACATAGCCTGCCAAATCTTCCTCTCTGTCACTGCGCCCCTTGCGTGTAGGAATTCCAGTTTCTTCCAGGAGTTTATAAAATTCCACTAAAGGTAATAATACCTCTCTAAGCCCTTGCTTTGCCCTCGCGTTTTCTATCCCTTTTCTAAAATCCGCATCGGCAATCGCGTTCATAAGGCTATTGAATTTATCACATTCTTCGTTAAAACTATTTTCCTTTAAAACCGCTCCTATCTTTCCTATATTCATCTTGAGCGCCTTAAGTTCATATTGGCTTAACGTGCCTATATATTCATTCGTAAGCAGCTCTGTCATTGTTTTGATATATCCATTGATACCCTGCGTTAACTCATCTTCCGAGAGCCCTTGTATCTTTGCATTTTTAATCTGCTCAAATAAATTCCTTAGCTTCGAAACTTTATCAGCCGTATCTTTCGCCGTTTGAGCGATATTTCCAGGAATATGGACTTTCATTTCTTCTATCCCTATCCAGCTCATCATCCATTGCAAATGCCCATCAAGCGCGGGTATTGCTCCTTCGGGAAGATTTCGCAAGCTTTCTTGTGTTACTGCCTGCAATGCCCCGATAAAACCATTCAGGCCGCGCCTTGCCATTAGTCGCGGCCATCCTGATGCTGGCACGCGCCGCTGGCCCAATCCTACGATTTCTAAACTATGCCTAAAATTATCCATTGCTTCAATATGCCTTCCTAACGCCACACCGCATTCCCCGTATTCTACGAGCAGTTCAAGCTTAAAATGCGGGGGCATCTTATTTTCATCGCTATAGGTAATTCCCAGAGCAAGCAACTCTATCGCTTCATCGAGCTTTTCATCTACCCTGGCTATCCTTGCCTCAACTAAATAACGCGAAACGGAATAGGCGTAAAATCCTTCTTTTTCAATCAGTTTTGCCAACTCCTGCGTCTTCTCCTTGGCTGCTTTTAAATTTTCTTCAGTGCCCGCGTCCATGAGGCACATAACAAGTCCCATACGGGCTGTCGTATTCTTATCGTTATACTTCAGAGCTTTTTCAAAGCTCTCTTTTGCCTTAACGTTATCTCCTTCATATCTCCTGATGCAGCCAAGGAGTGTCAGGCGGCGGGCATACACCTCTTTCAAAGGCTTCTTTTGCTCCTCAGTCCCCATATCGAGAGTATACTGAAAGGTTTTCTTGTAAATCTTCTCCACAGTCTGAAGTGCGGCGAGCGCCTCATGGATTCCCTTTGCTTCTTCTTTGCCAGTTTGTCCGGCGTTATAATGAAAACCTGCCAAATAAATATACAGCTGCGCGGCAATGAAATCTCTTATAACACGGTAATTGCTGTCCCATCCCAACGCGGCATCCGGACTATTTACTTTTTGTATATGCGTTATTGCTTCTTTAATGGTAGCAATGGCTTTATCAAACTGATATAGTTCTGATTGCAGCGTAGCTATCTGGTCAAGGGCGCTTATATACATCTTTGCCGTAGGATAGTCCTTTAAGGCCTGCCTGCATTTTTCAAACTCAACGAGCGCCGCGTCCAACGCGCCCGCTTGCTTAAATTCAGAGCCTCTCTCATAATACCCCGTTGCCGCAGTAAGCAGTTGCGCATCTATGGGGCTTGAGCCTTCCACGCTCAGGCGAATTTCATTTTCTAACAGCGTAATGGCTCGCCTTATTTCGCTTTTGTCAGGCTGCTGTTTTATATTTTTGTTTTTCTTCATGCAATACTGCTCTATCCAGCGCTGTAATGATTTTACTATAGGATCCTTTACAATCTGTCCCAGGGAATCATGCGCATGCTTAAGCCCGACTAAAAGCTCAAGAAAATACTCTTTGTCTGATTCGATAAGCAGCCCCCAGTCAAAACTTATTAACGCGCTATATGACATAGCTCTAAATCTCTTTCTCCAATCCGGGGCCAATCCCGCTGATTTAAGAAGCATATCAAAAGCCCTGATGCGCCTGCGCTGCGCGTCTTTCAATTTAAAACCCGTATCAACCGCGGCTAAGGCTGTATGTAAGTTTACCTGCCTGCCATCATCCATTTTCACTACCATTCTCTCGGCATTGACAGACGGATAAAATCCCTCAGGATCATTATCAGTAAGTTTATTCAAAAACTC
>MHGF01000019.1 GCA_001805445.1 Omnitrophica WOR_2 bacterium GWF2_43_52 | reverse complement strand
ACCTTTCGCATGGACACAGACACATTCGATGGTTTTGATTGCAGCGCTAGTCTTTGTGTTAGGAGCTTTGTCTGCCTTATTCGCGCCGGCGGTTATTGTCCCCTTTGCTATCGAAGGCGCCTACGAGGCATGGCCTGTGCCTAAGAAATATCCGCGGCGTTTCCCGATTGAGATACGTTTTGGCGCGCCTGTTGAGATAACAGAATATCCTGTCCCTGATGAGTTGGTAAAAGAAGTAATGCAGGATATCGGCAAGATAAAGTTAGAATTGGAAAGAGAGGGGTATCTGCGTGTTGACCCAGGCGATATTATCAGCCATCTTATTAACATCGGATAAGCATAAAATATCGTATGACCATTATGAATGCGGCCATAAGGCGGTGGTGGTTATTGCGCATGGTTTTTTTACCAGCAAGGAGTCGGTATTATTAAAGAAGCTAAAAGATGGCTTAACCGATACCTATGATGTGATTATGTTTGATTTTCGCGGCCATGGCAAGAGCTCCGGGCTCTTTAGCTGGACTACGCATGAGTCAAATGATTTGGATGCAGTGTTACAATATGCCAAAACGCGCTATACTACTATAGGCTTGATTGGCTTTTCCTTAGGCGCGGCAATAAGTATCAATGTGTTGTCTGAGGCTGACGCGGTGGATAGTTTTATCGCCATAAGCGCGCCGAGTGACTTTGAGAAAATAGAGTATCATTTCTGGAGGCTTAATTTTGAAGAAGATATAGTGTATAATTGTGGCGAGGGCGGAAAAGGCAAGGGGATTCGTCCCGGGCCTTTTTGGCTTAAGAAGCAAAAACCGATTGATGCCGTGGATAAGGTAACCATCCCTATTTTATATATTCACGGTGATAAGGATTGGGTGGTGGGAGATAATCATTCAAAGAAGCTATATGAAAAAACCACGGCAGAGAAGAAGATAGCAATTATAAAAAACGGCACGCACGCGGAATATCTTATGCGTAAGAATTCGAAAGATGTTGTAGAGCTAATACGGGATTGGTTTAGGCAGACGTTGACAATTGAGAGGCGAAAGTATGAATGTCCCGCCTCATAACCGCGCTAAAATTTTCATTCGATAAGCCCCTTCTTTAATCGGTACTGAAAGGGCTATCCTGAGGGATAATTTTAGCGCATTCGGCGGGATCAATTCCGACAAACAACTTATGTCGCACTTGCAAAAATAAAGGCTCCATAAGTTGTGTCGTCATTGAGGAGGCGAAAAATGTTATTTTTAATCTGGATTGGGTGTATTGCCGCGAGCGCGGTTATTGCCATGAGGAAAAATCTAAGTGTCGTAGGATTTTCTTTTCTCGCGCTTTTTCTTGGCCCTCTCGCGCTTCTTATCGTGTTGTTAGTCCCCGCGTATACGCCTCTCTCGAAACGCTCAGAAGGCATAGCCTCGCTTACTGACGCCCAAAGCCGATTGCAAGATATCAAGAATACGCTTTCCGGGCTTCAGGCAAAGGTTTCTTCGTTAGAGGCGTATCTGACTAAATCTTTAGGAAAAGAAATCCCTCAAGCCACACAGGCTCCTGAAAAACCCCTGGAATCGTATAGGGAGAAAGCGGAGGTAACTCAAGGCGGGAAAGAAAACGTGATTTTTCAAGAGGTTATTTCTCATGAGTATGAGGAAGTAACTGCTTCGCTTCAGAAAAAAGACGAACAGGATGGCAGTTTTGAGTTTACCTTTGGAAAATACTGGCTTTCAAGGGCAGGGGTGATGCTGTTTGTCTTGGGAGTGATATTCTTTATAAGCTATAGCTTTAAATACCTGAGCCCGCTGGTAAAAATAGCCATGGGGTATTTTGTTTCTTTAGGATTTTTTATCTGGGGTAATGCTTTAGAAAAAAATAAAAAGTATCTGCGTATTGCCTGGGGAATTTTGGGAGGCGCGTGGGCGCTTCTGTATGTTTCTACCTATGCGATGCATTATATAGAGCAGGTGAGGGTCATTAAAGACTCTACCATAGCAGTCTTTTTATTGGGAATCGTAAGCTTCTGCGCGGTTATCTATAATTTGAAGTACCGTTCGTGGGTAGTGACCGCCCTTACCTATCTGTTTGCCTTTATTACCGCGGGACTGGGAGGGATAGAATATTCGAGTGTCGTGTATTGCGCGTTTCTTACGGCAAGCATTGCGTATCTTGCCTGTAAGTTGGACTGGCATACCTTTTTACTCTGCGGGATGGCCGGCGTCTACCTTATTTATATGTATTGGCTTTATCCCCAGATAGCGAGTTCCCCTTTAGCCTCGAGAGAGTTCAGTGTGGCTGTTTACCAGTTTTTCTTAAGCTTTGGCATTCTATCGGTGAGCTGGCTTCTTTTTTCATCCGCGCTGTTTTTGTTGAAAGTAGATAATGAAAAGCAGCTGCGCGCGGCGGTTACCGGGGCATTATGTAACGCGGCTTTCTTTGTTATTTTAGGCTTAAGCGCAATAGAATATGTCAGGCCGCATCTTGCGATAAGCCCCGCGCTGAGTAAAGACGCGTGTTTTTGGTTTCTCATCGGCTTAAGCGGTATCTACGCGCTGTATTCTTTTCTCTACATTATGTTTAAAAAATCAAGCTTAACGGTAGCGAATGCCAGTATTACTTTTTCGCTTCTCGCAATGGCAATTATGCTCAAAGTTCCTCGTTTGGGCGTAGGGTTTTTCTGGCTTTTAGAGATGTGTTTACTTTTTGCTCTCGGTATTTATTATTCAGAATTTATTTACCGCGCGCTGGCAGTATGCTTAAGTATTGTGATAGGTTTAAGGCTGTTTGCGGTTGATTTCTTTAGCCAGAAATATTATATGGTTTTCGGAATGCAGATACATCATGCCAGCGCGATATTTGGCTTCGCCGCTCTTTGTTTCTTTGTCCTGGGGGCATTGACCAAGAATAAAGAGATTGATATGCGTTTGCAAGATGAGGAAAAAAGCCTCTTTCATGCTTTTATTGCCTTTGCGAGTGTGCTGGGTATGTGTGTTCTGGGAAAAGAAGTAAACGAGCGATGGCTTTCACTTGCCTGGGCAGTTGAGGGCATTGGGATATTAGGCGCGGGTTTGTTTTTGCGGCACAAGGTTTACAGAATTTCCGCGCTCGCGGTTATTTCGTTTGCCTGCCTTAAGGTGTTCTTTGTGGATATGGAGGGGGTTAATACTATTTATAAGATTGCCGCCTTTATAGTTATGGGTGCTATTTTGTTGGCAGTTTCTATGGTCTATGCCAAGTTCGTGCCCAAAGAAAAAACAGAATATGAGAAGGCGAAATGAAGATCCTAAGAGTTTTGCGGCTGTTGATAATAGCGTGTATCACTTTCGCTATTATCAAAATCACTACCTTTGGGTGCGCGATGCTGTCAGGAAAACAGGTTAATTATACGCATGGTAATTCTGAATTAGCCAAAAATCTGGAAGTGCACGTCAAGAAGCTTTCTGATGAGATTGGCGAGCGCAGTATGTTTAAGTATGAGGCGCTGGAAAAAGCTGCCGAATATATTAGCGGGCAGCTCAAGTCCTACGGCTATGTGGTGGAATATCAGGAGTATACAGCAGGCGGCAAGGCGGCTAAGAATATTATCGCCACAAAAAGGGGATTGGGTAAAGAGAATGAAATAGTTCTTGTCGGAGCGCATTATGATTCCTGTTTTAATCCGGGAGCGGATGATAATGCCAGTGGCGTAGCAGGGCTCTTGGAATTAGCGAAGGCGCTTATAGAGGAGAAGACAGAACAGAGCATAAAATTTATCGCCTTTACCAACGAAGAGCCGCCGTTTTTTAAGACCGAAGAGATGGGCAGCCGGATGTATGCTAAAGCGGCCAGGCAGAGGAATGAAAATATCAAGGCAGTCATCATCCTTGAGATGATTGGTTATTATTCAGATAAGCCTTATTCCCAGCGCTATCCGCCGCTTGTAGGTTTATTGTATCCAAATAAAGCGGATTTTATCAGCGTGGTGGGGAATTTCCCTTCTGGCAACCTTGTGAAAAAGTTGGCAGTAGGATTTAAAAAGGCGACGAGCTTCCCTATAGAGTCCGCGGTATTGCCGGGTTTTGTCCCTGGCGTAGATTTCTCCGACCACTGGTCATTCTGGAAGGAAGGTTATCCGGCGATAATGGTTACCGATACTGCTTTTTACCGCAACGCGCATTATCACCAAGGCAGCGATACCCACGAAAAACTTAACTATCCCTCTATGGCAGAAATAGTTACTGCCCTCAAAAAAGCGCTTCTTGATTTCTAAAATAAAAACACAACTTTTGTCTTGACTAGGACAATTTATATTGTAATATATTGAATTAAGTGCAGTTATGATAATATCCTAATCAAGCTTGATGTTTTTCTGGAGATGGCTATTAAGGAAGACCTAAAATGAATCGAATCTTGGTCGTTGATGACGAAACAGATGTGCTGGAGGCAGTGTCCCATAGCTTAGGCCGGCGGGGATACGTTGTTGCCATAGCCGCAAACGCGGAGGAAGGGCTTGAGAAGGTAAAGAGGGAACGGTTTGATGTGGTTCTGATGGACCTTCGATTGCCGGGTATGGACGGCATGGAAGCGCTTCGGAAAATAAAGAAGATAGATCCTGAGGTAGAGGTGATTATGATTACCGCCTATGCCTCAATAGATACCGCTATTGAGAGCATGAAAGAGGGCGCGTATGAATATGTAGAGAAACCTCTTAACATCAATAAATTGATAGTGTTAATAGAGAAGGCCCTCGAAAAACACCAGTTAACAGAGACGGTCGCGTTTTATGAAGTAAGTAAAGCTATTTTCTCAACCATAGAGATGGAAGGGCTTCTGAAAATCATTGTTGATTTATCCTTGAGGCTTATGCGGGCGGATGACGTTTCTATCATGTTATTTGACGAACACGGAAAGCTTTATATCGCTATTTCCCATGGATTAGATGAAGATGTCAAAAAGACCACCCGGTTAGCCCTTGGGGAGAAAATAGCCGGATGGGTGGCGGAAAATAAGCAGCCGATGCTGCTTATCAACGGCCTGAAGGACAGCTCACTTTTTAAGGATTTACCGGCGCGGGAGGAAATCAAATCTTCAATCGTTGCCCCTTTAATAAAAAATGATAAGGTCATCGGTATTCTCTCGTTAAACCGCCTGATTAACGAAGAAAATTTTTCTAAGATAGATTTGTATAAAACTAATATTTTTGGCTCATTAGCAAGCTTGGCTTTAGATAACGCGAACCTGTACACAGGACTCTCGGTAATGCAGGAGAAGCTTATTGCCGCGAATAAAAGATTGGAAGAAAATGAAAAGAAGGCTCTGGCGATGTGTAACGAATTAAAAGAAACCGATGAACAGCTAAAAGACAGCCGGCTGCAATTGTCTCATTCCGCGAAACTTGCCGGCTTAGGCCGCCTTGTCTCGGATATGGCCCATGAGGTAAATAACCCGCTTATGGTCATTCAGGGCAGCGCGCAGCTGTATTTTTTGGATGGGGTGAGCGATACGGAGAAAAGAAAAAATATTGATATCATTATCAGCGAATGCCAGCGGGCAAAAGAAATTATACAGCGGCTTCTTAAATTTTCGCGGCCTAGCAAGGGAGTATTTAAGGACGCTGACATTAACGCGAGTATAGAGTATATCATCGGGCTCATAGAGCATCAGTTTTCGCTGTCGGGAGCGCGGATAGTAAGATACTACGGTGAAAATCTGCCTCACGTTTATATCGAGGAACAGCAGATGCAGGAAGTAGTGATGAACCTTTTAAATAACGCCAGAGACGCTATTGAGAAAGAAGGGGTGATTACGGTACGGACCATAAGAGAAGGTACCTTTGTGAGGGTTGATTTCAAGGATTCAGGCTGCGGTATGGATAAAGATACCCTGGATAAGATTTTTGAGCCTTTTTTTACCACGAAAGAAAAAGGGACAGGGCTGGGCCTGCCGGTGTGTTGCGGTATTGTAAAAGCCCATAACGGCGAATTAAGGTTTGAGAGCCAGCCCGGTAAAGGGACGACCGCTGTCCTTCTTCTGCCGCTAGGGAGAAAGGAATAATGAGTAAAATCCTAATCGCTGATGATGAAAAAACAATACGTGATATCTTTTTGAAGTTTCTCACGCTTCAGGGATATGAGGTGAGCCTTGCCGAGAGCGGCAGTGACGCGATTGCTAAGCTTAATGCCGATTCCTTTGACATGCTGATTATGGACCTCATGATGCCCGGCATCAAGGGGGCTGAGATTTTAAGGGAAATGCGCAAGAATAAGAAGCCTGTCGCGGTTATTATTCTCACCGGCTCTGTTGACGCTGAAAACTCCAAGGATTTGAATGAATTAGGCTACGATGCCGGGGATATCCTTTATAAACCGGTTGACTTGTTTGAATTGTTAGAGGCGATAAAGCGAAAACTTCCGCCAAAAGCATAATATTTCCCCTCCTGTTGTGTGATTTCTTAGTATTCCGGCAGTACGTAATTCCAGGCAATTCGGGTTTTAGATTTCCGCTTGACAATCCTAGCGTTTAGAGGTATTGTAAAATCTTATTCTTGAGGTTTTTTTATTGGTTCTATTTGTGAAATTATTAACAAACCTCAAGGGGAAGTTGTTTTTTTCCTTACGGGAATAACGTTTCATATCTATTGATCTATGAAGAAAATGAGGACATTTAAAGGCGGCTATCGATTCCTTAATTTTGAGGGCCAGCCTAAAGATATTTTAGAAGAAGCGAGTATCCCTTCGCGGGTCACAATTCCCTTGCGCCAGGGCTTTGGCGGGGAGGGGGATTGTTTGGTCAATCCCGGAGATAAGGTTTCTGCCGGCCAGATTATCGGGGCTCATGATTATGGCGTTTCAAGCCCCGTGCACGCTTCTATTAGCGGTGTGGTTACCGAGGTTAAAAGGTTTAATTATTTTAAACGGGATTGCCTCATGGTTTCAATCCAAGGCGATGGAAGCCCTGAGTACCAGAGGGCCACCGGTGCCACCAGCGCGTGGGAACAGTTAAGTGAAGAAGCCATTGAACGCCTGCTCTATCTTTCCGGGGTAACGGCGCTTGACCGCGAAGGAATTCCTACCCGCATGCGCAGTTCAGTCATCTTGCCTGAGGATGTAACCAGCCTGATTATTCACGGGGTGGGGTCTGAGCCGTATAATACGAGCCTTGAAATGCAATTACAGGGTAAGCATATGCTTAATCTCGTTGAAGGTATACGTATCCTGCGTAAAATTATGGCTAAGGCAAAAGTGTATTTGGCAATTAACTGCCAGCGTAAGAAAATTCTGGAGCAAATCAATAAACTTACCGCGCAGTATGAGTGGCTTGAGGTATGCCCCTTAGAGCCAAGGTATCCACAGGGTTTTGATGAGATGTTAGTCTCGGCAATACTCGGCCAGAAATTCCCCTACGGATATTCAGCCGCTAATATTGGGGTTGTGATACTCAATGTACAGGCAGTGTTACAGGCATATGAGGCAGTTGTTGAGGGGAAGCCCTTGATAGAGCGCACCATAGCCCTTTGCGGCCCCGCGTTTAAAGAGCCTCTGCATATCAAGGCAAGAATCGGTACAGCCTTAAACGACATTGTGAGCCCAAGAATAAAGGAAGGAATTACTCCTCGTTTTGTTTTAAATGGCATTCTTACCGGCCCTGAGTTAAAAGACCTGACGCTTCCTATCGATAAGACCTATGCGCAGATACTTGCCATACCGGAAAATCACAAGCGGGAATTCCTGTCTTTTTTACAATTTGGGCCTTTAAGCGATTCCTATTCTCATACCTTTGTGGCTCAGGCCTATTCAAAGGCGGTGAAATCATGCGAGACCAATATGCACGGTGAAGCCCGTCCGTGCATTAGCTGTAACTATTGTGAGGAGGTATGCCCTGTGGGTATCATTCCTCATCTTTTGAGTAAATATGTTCAGCGTAGTATTATCGATGAGACCTTGATGAATTTAAGGATATTCAATTGTATTGAATGCGGTCTATGCAGTTATGTCTGTCCTTCAAAAATACCGCTTGCCAAACATATTAAAGAGGGCCAGGAAAAGCTGACCGTTTCCGGCTGTGACCGTAACCAGTGCATTTTGCCATACTTCAGCAATTTAAGAGGCATTGAGGAGTATCGGGGGGCGAAACAGTTATAACATGCGGCTTATTCTAAGAAATCTCGACACTATAAGAGGGATTCTGGACAAAAACAAGAAACTCGCCTGTTTAAAGCCTATCATTAACGCGATTGACGGGTTTTATTTTGGCACGGATAAGGTGACCAGCCTTCCCCATATCCTTGATCATATGGACCTTAAGCGCTACATGACCTTTGTGATCGTTGGACTTCTTCCGGCAACGATTGCCGCTGTCTATATGTGGGGGCTGAGGGTGTTAGCGGTTATCGCGGTTTCTTATATTTTTGGAGGTATTGTTGAAGCAGCCTTTGCCGTAATCCGTAAAAAGGAGATTCACGAGGGTTTTTTGGTTACCGGCTTGATCTTTCCGCTTATCCTGCCGCCGACAATTCCCTTATGGCTTGTGGCGGTGGGGGTGATGTTTGGGGTAATGTTTGGTAAGGAAGTTTTTGGGGGAACCGGCAGGAATATTTTTAATCCTGCCATTGTAGGGAGGATTTTTCTTACCGTAGCCTTTCCTCAAATGATGACGACGTCATGGAGCCATCCTTTTACCCATGGATTAGGCGGTTTTGTGAATTATTCAGCGGATGCCGTGGCACAGGCAACACCTTTAGCGTTGTTTAAGGCGGAAAAAATAGTTACGCATTACGGAGATTTATTCTTCGGTAATACTATGGGCTGTATCGGAGAAACCTGCCGCGCGGGGATTATCCTGGGGGGGATATTTTTGATAGCCGCTAAAATAAGCAATTGGCGGCTTCCGTTAAGCTGTTTACTATCGCTTATTGTTTTTTCTACGCTGGGTAATATCTTTGCGCCCGATATTTTTGCCCCGGCATTATTTCAGATACTCAGCGGAGGATTTTTGTTTGGTATCTTTTTCATGGTGACGGACCCGGTTACTGCCCCCTGTACTAGGGCGGGAAAGTGGATAGGGGGGGCTCTTTTTGGTTTTTTGGTAGTCTTGATTCGAGGTTTATCCGGCTATGTTGAAGGGGTAATGTTTAGTATTTTACTGCTCAATGTCTTTGCTCCGCTTATTGACCATGTAGTAGTTGACGTTAAGTATCCTAAGCTTAAAACCTGATCCGCCAGAGAATAAGAAAGAAAAAAAAGTATGAAGTCGGCTCTTAGAATAATAATCTTTGTCATTGTCATGGGGACGGCCTCCGGCGCTATGCTTACGGGAGTCAATACCTTGACGCTTCCTATGATTGAGAAGAACGAAGAGCTAAAGTTAAAATCAGCGGTGCTCGATGTCCTGGAAATTCCTTATCAAAAAGATACCCTCTTAGAGTTGTTTAGCCACAATGTCAAAAAAATCGAAAAAGATAAAGATGTTTTTTTCCAAGGGCTTGACGGCTCACTAGCGTTTACTTTTCGCGGCCCGGGGCTTTGGGGCATGATTGAAGGGATTGCCAGCATTAACGCTGATTTCAAGACAATTAAAAGTATCAAGATAGTGCATCAGGAAGAAACTCCGGGGCTTGGGGCGCGGATTGCCGATAGTGAATATTTAGCCCAGTTTAAAAGTAAGGAGTTTATCCCGAAACTCATTTTTGTGGCTCAAGGAAAGGCCTCGGCCCGTAATGAAGTAGATGCCATAGCCGGAGCTACCGGATCAACAACGGCCCTGGAGAAGCTGTTGAATGAGGCGCTGCAAAAAAATATTAACGCGTTCAAAGACGCAAGTAAATAAGGTGATGGTCCATGCCTAAGAAAAGATTTAAAAGGGCTTTTTGGCAGAGCAAATGGTTTAAGGTTTTAGCCGCTGGTTTGTGGCAGGACCATCCTACATTTTGCATGGTGCTGGGTATTTGCTCAATGCTTGCGGTCACCAATAAGATGGAAAATGCCCTGGCAATGGGAATAGGAGTAACATTCTGCACAGCCTTTAGCTCGTTGTTTGTTTCTTTTTTTCGGACGACTATCCCTTCCCGGGTGCGCATGCTTGCCTATATGGTGATTATCTCAACTTTTGTAATTTGCGTGGATAGAATCTTGAAGGCATATTTCCCGCCCATAAGCGAGGAGATGGGGCCTTATGTGGGATTGATTATTACTAACTGTATCCTTATGGGCAGGGCTGAGGCCTTTGCCATTAAGAATGGCCCATGGCTGTCTTTCTTAGATGGCTTTGGCTGCGGGGCAGGATATACCTTTATGTTGATACTTATGGCGTTAATCCGCGAGCCGATGGGGTTTGGCACTATTTTAGGCCATCGGGTTATGCCCGCGGGCTGGATAAACTGGTCAATTTTAACGGTTGCCCCCGGGGCATTCTTTTTGTTAGGCGTATACCTATGGATTTTTAGGAGTATAGCTAAGAAGACGGAAACATAAGAAATGTGCGATGTACGATTTGAGATGTGTGATGTATAATCGCAGATTTTAAATCTCAAATCGAAAATCATAAGAAAAAAGGTGCGGGATGAATCCAATGAATCCTTTAATAATACTCGTAGCCTCGATATTTACCCATAATATCGCGCTGGCGTATATTTTGGGGATGTGCCCTTTTATTGTTATTTCCAAGAATTACAAGACTGCCGTGGGTATGGGCATTTCCATAATTTTTGTGGTGACCCTTACCGCTATCATCAATTGGCCGATATATTGGCTGGTGCTGGTGCCCGCGCATTCGGAAATCCTGGCGTTCCTTATTTTTATCATTGTCATCGCGGCTACCGTACAGCTTTTAGAGATGATTATTGAAAAGTTTTTCCCGCCCCTTCAGTCATCGTTTGGGATATTCCTGCCGCTTATTACCGTTAACTGCATTGTGCTAGCGGTCTGCCTTTTCATGGTGCTGCGCAAGTATGATTTTATACAAACTCTCTGTTATGCCTTTGGCACTTCCTGCGGCTGGGCGCTGGCTATTATCCTTATGGCAGCGATAAAAGAAAAAATGATGCTGGCCTCCGATATTCCCAAAGGCCTGCGCGGCGCGGGGATTACGATGATTATTGCCGGCCTTATGGCCTTGGCGTTTATCGGATTCGCGGGAATTATTACTTTACAATAGCCTATTACAGCGATTAGCGGATAGCGTTTAGGGTTTAGCAATGATAAAAAGCTATAAAGAGTTAGAGGCATATAAGAAAGGATATGATTTGGTAAAAGCGGTTTATGAAATTACGAAGAATTTCCCTAAAGATGAAATGTATGGGCTTATATCTCAAATGAAACGTTGTGCTATTTCCATCCCTTCGAATATAGCTGAAGGTTATATGCGAGGTTCAAAAGAATATATACAGTTCTTGAAGGTTTCTTTAGGCTCTTGCGCAGAGTTGGAAACTCAATTGTCTTTAAGTCAGGATTTAGGTTTTTGTTCCGCGGTTGATTTTATAAGAGTAAACGATTTGAATACGCAGATAATCAAGCTCTTAAGAACATATATAAATAAAATTACTAACCGCTTTACGCTAACCGCTACACGCTAAGAATGTTACCTATCCTCGTCATGGACGCGATTTTACTGGTGCTGGCGATACTCTTGATTATCGCTGAGCGGATTTTGGTTACCTACGGCGAGTGCCGCGTTACCATTAATAAAGAAAAAATACTTACCGTTACAGGAGGGGAGAGCCTGTTAAGCTATTTTGCCCAGAATAAGATTTTCGTTCCTTCCGCCTGCGGAGGCAAGGCAACCTGCGGTTATTGTAAGGTTGAGGTTTTAAGCGGCGGCGGCCATATCCTACCGACGGAAGAAGTTTTTATTAAGCGTGAGGATAGGCAGAAAGGCCTGCGCCTTGCCTGTCAGGTAAAGGTTAAAAATGATCTTGAGGTGTTGGTTTCAGAGGATTTGCTCCAGGCTCAAGAGTATAAGACAAAGATCGCGACGATTACTGACTTGACCCATGACATTAAGTATATTGTGATGAAATTAGTCGAGCCTCAAGAGATCAGCTTTAAGCCCGGCCAGTATATCCAGTTCAGGATTCCCGAAGCGGAAGAATTTCGCGCTTACTCCATTGCCTCGCCTCCGTCACAGAAAAACACTATTGAACTTATCGTACGGCTTGTGCCGGGAGGGCTCTGTTCTTCCTATATTCATGAGGTTTTGGATGTTGATGATGAGATAACCGTTACCGGGCCTTACGGTGATTTTTACCTGCGAGAGGATTCAGAAAGGGAAATCGTCTGTATCGGAGGCGGGTGCGGGATGGCGCCTATTCGTTCTATCCTTTTCCATTCCATGGGAAAGGGCATGCCCCGAAAGATTACCTATTTCTTTGGAGCGCGCAGTAAAAAAGACCTTTTCTATACAGAGGAGCTCGAGTCAATAGAGCGTTCATATCAGAATTTTCGCTATATCCCTGTGCTTTCTGAACCGAAACCTGACGATAAGTGGACGGGAGAGACAGGTTTTGTTACGCAGGCAGTAGAGCGGTATCTGCGCTCAAACGGTAATACCGAGGCATACCTTTGCGGCCCCCCGCCAATGATTGACGCGGCACTAAAAGTCCTCACCAAAAAGGGTGTTCACGAGATGCATATTTACTATGACAAGTTTTAAAGAAACGCCCATGGGTGTACATCCTTTTGAGAGAAAGAAAACCTTTTGATGTGTTTGTAGTTTAACAGGGTTGTGTATGTGATGTAGTATGTGTGAGCCAGCCATGCAGTTAACAGAAATTTACCGGCCTATACGCAAGGAGCTTGAAGGAGTAGAAGATGCTATCCAGAAAGCGTTATGCCAGGCAAAAAATACTTCTATCCTTAAGGTAAGCCGTTTTCTTTTAAAAACTCCCGGAAAGAGGCTGCGGCCTGCCTTAACCATACTTTGCGCGAAGGCCGTCACTAATAGCCCTCAGCCCTCAGCCTTCAGCCCTCAGCTTATTAATGTTGCCGCAGCCATTGAGTTGATTCATATGGCCTCGCTCGTCCATGATGATGTGATAGACCATTCGCATAAGCGCCATCATCACGCGACTGCTAATTCTCGATGGGGAAATGATGCCTCTATTGCCTTGGGAGATTATCTTCACGCGCTTTCTTTTAAGCTGCTTTCAGGCTGTAGCCATGCTGATATCTTAGGCTGTATCAGTGAGGCGACACAGGCAATGTGCGAGGGAGAGCTTATCCAGCTTTTGGAAAGAGACAATCTTTCCCTGCTTAAGGATCGCTACCTTGTGATTATCGAGAAAAAGACCGCCAGCCTTTTTTCCGCCTCGTGTCAGGCGGGAGCGCTTCTTTCTCACGCCTCAAGGAAAACGTGTTTGGCCCTTAAGGAATACGGATTAAATTTCGGGATTGCCTTTCAGATTGTGGATGATTATATGGATTTAGTCGCTCCGGAAGAGGTCTTGGGGAAGGCCCCTGGCCAGGACATTGTCATGGGTGAATTAACCCTTCCGTTATTGAATTTATTACAATCACTAGGGAAATCTGAAAGGGCGCGTTTAGAGAAGTTGCTGACGACAAGGACGGAAAATTGTTTAACCCAGGTTAAGAGAGAACTCGCCAATTCCAGAGCAAAAAACTACATCAAAAGAATCAGTAGTTCATATATTAACTCCGCGAAAAAAAACGTAAACATACTGCCTGATTCTCCCTACAAGAAAAGCCTCTTAGCTTTGGGAGATTTGATTTTGAAGAGAGGCTTCAATCATTAGCGATGGTACATTATTTTTATTAGTTAACACAGCACGAGGGGATGGTGTTATCGCTTGTGATGCCAACCTTTGATTCCGAGAAAGATGTCTTTACGCTTAATATTTTGGGAAACTACCCGCGCCTGTAATCTGGAATGCGCTCATTGCCGGGCATCAGCCCAGCAGAAACGCTCCGCGGAGGAATTAACCACGGATGAGGCAAAGCGTTTTATACGAAGCGCGGCCTCCTTTTCCAAGCCTATCCTGGTTTTCTCCGGCGGAGAGGCGTTAGTCAGGGATGATATCTATAAGCTTATTCAGTATGCTACTGACGCGGGCTTAAAAAGTACTCTGGCAAGTAATGCTTCTTTAATAACCAAAGACGTTGCCTTAAAATTAAAAGAAAGCGGCGTAAAGATAGTCGCGGTTTCACTGTATGGCTCAACCTCGCAAGCCCATGACGCGTTTTGCGGCCAACAGGGGGCATTTGAGAAATCGCTTGCCGGGATTAAGAATTTACAATCAGCAGGCATAGGCTTACAAATCAACACCACTATAACCAAAAGGAATTTGCCAGAGCTTGAGGCGATAGGAAAATGTGCATTAGGCATGGGAGCTCTTTCTTATCATGTCTTTTTTTTGGTTCCCGTCGGAAGGGGGAAGGGGCTTGAAGGAGACGAGATTACCCCGCAAGAATATGAAGATGCCTTTAACCGCCTCTACGATTTTAAATCCAATTTTCCTATCCATGTTAAACCGACGTGCGCCCCTCATTATTATCGCGTTGCCCGCCAGCGCGACGCGAATTTACGCGAAGTGGTTACGCAGGAAAAAGCGTGTAACGCGAATTTACGCGAATCTCCTTTCCACGAGATGACCAAAGGCTGCCTTGCCGGCCAGGGTGTGTGTTTTGTTTCGTATAAGGGAGAAGTGTTTGGCTGCGGGTATCTGCCGGTTAAGGCGGGAGATTTACGAAAACAGGATTTTGAAACTATCTGGCGCGAAAGTGAACTTTTTAAAACATTACGCGATGACACAAAACTGCTTGATAAATGCGGGATATGTGAGTTTAAAAAAGCCTGCGGCGGCTGCCGTGCCCGCGCGTACGCGGCTTCCGGAGATTATCTTAAGGCAGAGCCCTATTGCGTGTATGAGCCGGCCGGCGCGAAGGCTTGACAGGCTTTCTACATAATGATATAGTTTAGCTATGCAAAATCATACGCGTGAACGAGAAACAAAAAACCGGATTACCGATATAGAGCATTTTTCCGGTAAGTGGGTAGCCTTTATCGGTAATCAGCCGGTGAGTTGGGCGCGTGATTTAGATACTCTGATGCAAAAAGTTAAAAAAGAATTCCTTTTACAAAAACCCTCGGTAATGCTTATTCCCCGTAAAGACGAAGACCATCATGCCTTGATGTTTTCATGAAACGCTATGAATTCCCCTATCTAAAGCAAGGCTCGCGTTATTTTCCCGTTGTAGACATAACCCTCAAATATAAGAAATCAGAAATAACCCTTAAGGCGTTGGTTGATTCCTGCGCGACGCACTCTGTGTTTAGGCATGAGGTCGCGGATTATTTAGGGTTAGCTTTTGCCAAAGGAAAGCTCTTGCACTTAGAGGGGATTTCGGGAAGAATCGCGGGGTATATGCATACGCTTGATGTGGTTATGGGGGGTATATCGTATAAGAATAAAATCGTCTTTTCCCGGCAATTAAAGGTTTCTTTTAATATTTTGGGGAGGGACAATTTTTTTGAGCCATTTTTGATTACTTTTTGCGAGACAGATAAAAAAGTCGTCATCCGTAAGGCGTAGAATGTTTTTATTATTAAAGCGTATAAGCTATAGAGCACAGGAGACATAATGGAGAAAAATTACGTTAAAACTGGACTTGTTATTTTAACGAGTATTGTATTGGGAGTGTTTATCGGTATGGGGGTTATGGCACTGCAGGTTAAGCATGGAGCAGTGAATACATTATTTGAGCAGCAAAAAGAAATAAATGAGGCCTTTGGTAAGCTTGAAGAGCGCCTTGTGACGCTGGAAAAGCAGGGGGATGATTTCTCCTCTACTTTAAAGAAGTTAAGGTCTGAACTTCCTCAGAGGCCTCCTCCTGAAGACTATGCGAAAGTATATCCAATTGACATCGCGCATTCGCCAATATTAGGACAAAAAGACGCGCCTATAACTATTGTTGAATTTGTAGATTTTCAATGCCCCTTTTGCGCGCGTTTTCATCCTTTGATTCTTGAGGCAGTAAAGCTTTATCCTGATAAAGTAAAGGCTGTGCTGAAGAATTTCCCTTTGCCCTTTCATCAACAAGCAAAGTCCGCGGCCGCGGCGGCTTTTGCCGCTGGCGAACAAGGCAAATATTGGGAAATGGCTAATGAGCTCTTAAAGAATCATACTGATTTAAGCGAAAAGAGGTTTAAGGAATTGGCAAAAGGGCTTGGCCTTAACGTGGCTAAATTTTTAAAAGACTATAGTGAGAAGAAAGCGATTTGGAGTGACTATATAGAAAAAGATATGAAGCTGGGAGGTAAGGTTGAGGTGCGAGGTACTCCAACGATTTATATAAATGGCTGTAAAACGAGGGCTCGAGACTTGGAAAGTTTTAAAAAGGCAATTGAGGAGTCGTTGAGTATCAAAAAGCAGTGAGAGGATTAAGAAGGTAGGGCGGAGGTTAATCGAATACTTTTGAAGCCTAGAGCTGTAACTATCGATACTAAACGCAATTATGGGAATTAAAGTTAAAAAAATCCCCTTGACAAAACAAGTTTCCATGATATACTTTTAATAAGTCTTTAGCAACAATTAGCTTATATATGTTGCTGGTGTATGGAGGTATGCCAGTAGCGTTAGTAATATATAATGCCGGATTGACAAAAAGGTCAGCCCGGCATTTTTTATTTCTATACCAAAACTCAAACAACCTACGAGGTTGAATTTTTTCCTCGACGGTAAATTTATTCAACCTACGAGGTTGAATTGGTGAGAGATGCTTTATGGGAGGATTCGAGGATGTTACGTAAATTACTATCAATAGTATTAACTATCGGCTTACTGTTTAACCAAGGCGGGGTTATTTATGCCGCGGGTGAACTTAACCTTTCAAGCTATCTTAGCCAGTTGCATACTAGCCTGGTTAAGCCCGATATCTTCCGGCCTGTACACCTGCGCTATTTCTCTTACGATAGCTTAAATAACAGCTATAAGATACTCTTAGACAAGGGAGACTATACCAGGTCACCAAGTCACAATGTCACCAGGTCACCAGGTCACCAGGTCACAATGTCACCAGGTCACCAGGTCACAACGTCACCAGGTCACCAGGACACAAGGTCACCAGAAAACCAGAACACCAAGTCACCAGGTCACAAGGTCACCCCTGACGCTTCGGTTGGGGCAGGCACGTCACCAGAAAAAGAAGATATCGTTCTCAAGGAAACTGCCCAGGAGTTGATGGATTACTTCTTGATAGGGGTAACCCTGCCTAATGATAGCTTTTGGGTAAACCTAAGGCCTGATGCCCCGGATACCATTATAGACCCTGAGTTAGAGAGAACCGATATAGGTAAGGTGTTTTTAGAAGCAGACCTCCAGCTTAAGAAGGATACCGCGAGCTTTACTTCACCCCAAACACCTGAAGGCAAGGCATATTGGGATAAGCTCTATAAGAAGGCAGGGGAATTATTCGGCTCAGAGAATATTACCATACCCACCCTAACCCGCCCGTGGATAGTGCCCAATGAAATCATCGTAAGAGAAACGGATGATTCTGCCTATGTGTATAAGGCAACGCTTAAGGTGTTGTTGGAAGAAGACTACCTTAAAAGCTCTCAGCCTTCAGCTGTCGGCTCTCAGCAATATAACTTTAAAGATTCAAGGCTCAAAGAGCTTAATGAATATTCTACCCAGCTTATTAGGGAAACCATAATACCTAAGCTCACCAAAGAGGTAAATTCAAGCCAAAGGTATGCCAAGCTTAGGCAGGTATACTATTCGCTGATACTTTCAAGATGGTTTAAGGCTCGTTTTAATAGTAAAGAGTCACAAGGTCACCAAGTCACCAAGTCACAAGGAGAAAATTACATTAATTTAATTGATAGGCATAATCTCACTAACCTCACCTCCAAAGAGAGCTGGGATAAGACTACGTACTTTAATCAATACAAAGACTCTTTTAATAAGGGTGAGTATAACATTAAGGAACCTACGTTTACTGCCTATGGCCAGAGTATCAGGAGTTATACCAGCGGAGGGATACAAGTAGATAATATAAATTTTGATGTTGCAGACGGCCCTGTGGCATGGTTTAAGGGCGTTCAAAGCTCTGCGATTACTGTTGAGTTGGTGAATGCTAAGGAAAAAGTGCTTTATGATAAGAGTTTTAAAAAAGTTGAACTTCTAGAACCGATAGCAGCCTTTGCCGCCTCGCCGTTGACTTTTTCAGGTGTGAAAAATATCCTTAAGAATACCTTGGAGGAGGTGCACAAAGACAATTCTAAAAATGCGTTATATTTTTCCCATGATCTGGATCTCTATAATAGATTCATAAAAATAGAATTTAAAAATGAAGAACAATTAGAAAAATGGTTGACCCGGATAGAAGAATCTCTAAACGATAGCATGTTTAGACTTTCTTACGTAGAGGATTTGTATAAAAAAACTCTAGAATGGAAGAAAAAAATTATTTCTTCACAACTTGCCGCGATAAAAGAATGTAAGGACAACCTGTTTTCATTAAAAAACCCAACACAAGCTAAATCGAAAGAAAGAAAAGATGGTGAATTAACCTTGCCGCGGACAATTGAAGTGGCAACTTCCCAATGGAGCCGCTATACGACGTTCATAATCAATAAGTTCAATCAATATGCTGATTATTGGAACGAAAAAGACATAGCAACTTATTATAGAGCTAATAAAGATTATGTTTCTGTTGGGCACAAGTTGTTAGGAATAATAAATAAGGGCGGCTCTATTATAGGTTATAACAGTGCATACAATGAAATTAAGACGATTCTGGAGTTGTTAGAGATATCGGATCTGTACATAACAAAACATACCATAGCTGATAAACTAATGGAAGAGCCTTATTCCTATATGCCTGTCTTAAAAGAAAATAGAGATGAGTTTGAAAATCTATCCGGGTATAAAGAAATAGGAGATTTTTTATATGATTTAATAAGCTTATTATCTAGTTATAAAAAACATATCAATGGAGAAGAAGGCTATGTGCAACGCCTCCCCCCAGGAGGGAAGGATGTGAAAGATTTTAACAAGATATTAAAAGATGAAATTATTGAATTAGAGAAATTATGTCTTAATACCTATGCAAAAGCGGCAAGTAGATTTATATATGCTAACCTAAAACCTGAACCTGCCGGTATTTTCAGCGACATCAAGAATATAGAAGATTTCTTTGAGAAAGACAGGACAGGAATGGCTTTGTATAGCGCTGAAAAATATTTATCCGAGATATTGGACGCTGGTTCACGAGAAATGCTTTCTAATATAAATAAAAGAATAAAGTTAATTGAGTCTATGGTTGCTTCCGCCGCTTCGCCTTTGACGCTGCGGGAAATAAAAAACAAAGCCCTGGAAGCACTTAGGGATGCGGACCCGCGCTTTGGGTATTATCGTAGAAATTATTATAGTTTGAATCCAGCGCAACGGATAGATGCGGCAGATGATAATTTTTGGGAGGATGTTGTCAGGAGATTAGAGGCTGAAATTTCGTATCTTAATGCTGTAATTGAAAAAGAGCGAAAAGGTGATAATGCTGTGGTTTATGGTGAGGCTATAAGAATTAAAGATATCTTTAAGGGGTTGGTTAAGCAATTAAAGGATGAAGCTTTCCTTGCCTCTAACCAGGAGGAAGAAATACGAAATGGCGGAGTGAAAGAATCAGCATTGCCGTTGGATTTATCCGCTTTTAATTCCTTCATAGAGCAACTTAATATTAATGAAGTATACTCGGAGAAAATGTTTATAGAATTAGTCAACAAGCTTTCGCAACTTGACACAAAGGCGCTCCTATATTATGAAGTCGGTGGGATGTGTAATTTTTTGTCTGCTATGCAAGCAAAAGATAGTGATTTCAAATGGTTACTATCTGTTATGGGGAAAAGTATATATGGTGTGTATATAAAAAGAGTAATCTTACGGTATGAAAAAATTGCTCCAGGAGAGATTTTAACGCTTATAGAGAGTGAATTAAATTTGAATACCCGGAGATTAGCCCGTGTGCAGGATAGCAATGAAGTTAATGTAAAAAGATGCCAGGATATAAATAGTAGGTTGCTTGAAGCGGTAGCTAAGGCCAAAAATAAAATCTCTGAAGAAAGAAAGCCTTTCACCGCCTCGCCGGTTGTTAACAGTTATAAAGACGATAATCCTAAAGAATCAATAACCAAGGCCTACAAAGAAGCATCCTATTGGTATATTCTTAACGATTATGAATATAGGATTATTGCAGAGTCTCTTGGTTATAACCCTATGCTTGCCGCTTATAAACTGGGCTGGATTATCAAGAATAAGCTAAGGAATAATCAAATAGAAGAAGATATTATAAGAAAAGCCAGTGTGGGCACTTACGGATTTATGTATGACGCGAAAGAGATTGATAATTGGTTGCATTGGTTGACCGTCAACGATGTTTCCATAATCCGGGAGACTGTAAATGGCGTTTTAGACAGTATTTCATCGATGTTGCCGCAAGGAAGCAGTCTTAAGGATTCCATAAATGACCAGAGAAGAGATATTGAGGACATTCCGAATAATTATATCTATATAATAAAAGTTTTAAACGCGGCGATAGATACCCTTAATAAGGAATTACCGACCGCCGGAATCAACCGAGGCTTCTCCAATGATGATCTTAAGGCCGCGGAATCAGAGCTAAGGAAGCTGCTGTCTATTGCCTTGACAGATGCGATAGTCATTAAAATATACGATATACCAGGATTTAGCGCCCAAGTTTTGGTAGAAAGCGATTTGTATGTTAATGATTTTAAATCCGCCCTTAACAAAATCCCCAGAGGCCTATATATGAGCGAGTATGAATATTCCCTTTTGAATAGGTCGTTGGGAAATCTCCCTATCCAGAGAAAAGATTTCTTTAGTAGTAATACTGCTGTCGTGCCGGCAGGTAAACTTTTAATGCTGGAGCTTCAAAAGAGTATGGCGGAATTAGACTCTGAATTGCAGTCTGCGAAGGAAAAATTTGGGCCTATCCAGTCCGAGTGGGCAGAATCCGCGGCAGAATTGATCTTTTCCCCTGTGTACCGTAAATACCACAAAAAATTGCTTGGGGCTTTGACTGATATGCAGGATATAATCTATAAGACAAAGAAGAATTACAATATCTGGATAGACGCGGGAGATAATTTTGATCATAGTATAGATGCCTTAAGTACGAGTTCCCAAGATTTACGCGATGTGCTTTTCCAGGTCAGGGGCTATCTGAATTATAATTTCAGTAAGCGCCTTAGTAAATCTAAAGGGAATTTACTGGAAGTGCTCAGGAATAATTATGAATTGGTAAGCGGTAATCTCTTTATGAGTGGGAAAGAAATTTTGAATAGGTATTTCCCGAAAAGGTATAAAAGTTTGTATGATGCGGCGTATCGTGTTTTCTCTGCCTTGGAAAAGTATGAGGATCGTCATAAGGTTTTAAAGAATGGATGGGAGAAGTATAAAACGGATCCCGCCGGCGCCGCCTCGCCGGTAACGGCAGAAGCGCTGAAAAATGCAGGGACTATGCCTGTAGAGGATTTTATCTCATACATACAGGATGGCGCGAATAAAGATTTTGCTGATAATAAATTGCTGAAAGATTTATTAGCGCGTTGCCAGACATATATGAGTCAATTCTTAGGAGCCTATGCTAAGGCGTATAAACAAACATCTGGTAAAGAAATTAGCGCGCAAAAAATTGCAAATATTAAAAGCCAGTTATCGATGTATTTTGGAATGAGTAATAAGCTGAATACCGCAATTGCCGCGGGATATTTTAGCAGGGTGATGGAAGATGAATTAAGAGAACCTCTTATTGCAAAAGATTTTGAGGAATTGCAGAAAGAAATCAGAAGTATTGCTGCGCGGTTAGATAAAATGGAACATGAAGTAAAAGTCGATGTGGCCTCCAATAAACCCTATGTGACAGGGAGGTTATACGCTTATGATAATGCGAAAGAAAAGGTGGAAAAGCTTCGCTATGTTTCAGGTGATAGGTTAAGTGATCTAGAGCTTGAGGCAGTAATTATTGATATGACAGGATTGCAGTATATAAAGTATTCACAAGCGTATCATAACGATATCATTACTAAGCTGAAATCAAAAGAAGCAAGTTTCTTGTCAAGAATACGTTTCTGTATTACTGATAAGAATGAAGTAAAAGGATACGCGCTTCTTTTCCGGGGGGGTGCTTTTAGCATTTCCGCTGTGAGTGGCCAGCAGGAAGGGATTGAAATTGGTATCGCTACAGCCGCAATCCAAGAAGTGATGGATAATCTTTCTGAAGGATTTTCTATAGAGTTGCAGCGTTTTGTCACTGCGGACTATCAGCTACTTATGGTTTTAGACAGGTTGCGGGGTGGGAATCCATTAACAAGAGATTTATATGGTAATGTGTGGTTATCTAACCACGACGCAGATGCTATAGTTAACCAATACAATAAGAATATGGCTGAAGCTGTTTCTTCTGGCTCCGCCTCGCCGCTGGGGAAAGAATTGATTGTGAATAACGGCGCCCTTGGCTCTGATGTCTTGCGATATGTTTCCTACGATGAATTAGGAGAAAATAATCAGAAAGTAATTAAGGAATTACTCGCGAAAACATCTTTTGAAAGCAAGGTTAATAGCGTAGGTGAAAATGATGAGGATATAGACAGCCTTGTAAAGGTATATAGTGTCCCTGTAATTGACGAGTCTATGCTCAAAGGAATTCATTTTGCAATTAAAGCGCAAGGGGATCGAATAGAATCAATAGAAGGAATGATAGGAGATGTAGATGGGACTGATAAAATCGTATCTTATGGCAAGACGTTGAATATAGCTACTGCGATTATAAATGCCTTGGAATATGCAAAGATAGAAGGCTCTTCATCTGCAGTGGTTGAGAAAGAAACCATGCCAAACGACTTTGACAAAGGCGGTATCGATATGACCGATAGAGTAATGCATATCAACTTAGAGCGGATGGGGAGTTTCGCGGATTTAGAGATGGTGTTACCTGAATTAAGCAATGTTGAAATAATAGACCTGGATGATGAGTATAAGCAAATACAGGCAATGGCGGCTTCCGATATTCGCCCTTCAGATACGCGTATCCTTGAGTTTATCACTGCCTGCTATTACAAAGAAGAATTTACCCAAAGGCTCAGTGAAATAACCGCCTGCCTTAAAGAGGCGCATAGCTTAGATGAGCGCGAGGGAAGAGAAAGCAGCCAAACCCTGCGCTTAGCCACCTTGCTTCCCGACGCGTTGTACGCGAATAGCCTGAATTAACCGATAGCCGCCAATGTCAGGCATTGTTATATCTGGCATTGGTGAGCGTATTCAAAAGCAAACCCGCGTCGGAATCTTGATTAGTATTATTTTTAATTGTAAAAAAAAGAGAATATGCTAAAATTATGCCTATGGAGAAGGCAGTCGTAAATTGGATTAAAACTTCCGATTATGATATAGCAACCGCTAAGGCATTGTTTAAGGCTAAACGTTATGTGTATGTCATATTTCTGTGCCATTTGTCTGTTGAGAAATTATTAAAAGCTGTTGTTTGTAAATTAAGCAAAAAAATCCCTCCAAAGACGCATGATTTATTGTTACTTTTACGCTTAGCCAACCTAACTTTGCCTCGGGATTTTCAAATGCTTATTGCTCGCCTTAACGCGGTGAGTATCCCTACCCGGTATCCTGAGGACGTAGCAAAATTAACCAAACAGTATAACTCTAAAGCGGGGAAGGAATATTTGGAAGAAACTGGGAGGTTTCTGAAATGGTTAAAACAAAACCACAGCTTCGCGCGATAGTAAAACGTCTTGTTGCGCAGCTTGAAGAGAAAAGTATTTTTGTCCAAAAGTTAATTTTGTTCGGTTCCTATGTAACAGGAAAAGCCGAAGAATATAGTGATATGGATATCGCGGTGATTTCTGATTCGTTTAGAGGAAAAGGAATTCTGAAGCGGCAAGAGCTTTTAGGGGAAGCTCTATACTCTCTGGGCGAGCCCATAGAGGCTTTAGGATACACAGTTTCCGAATATAGAAATATTAAACCCGCTTCTTTCCTCTCAGAAATTATTTCAAGCGGCAAGGTGATATATAGTAAGAACTAGAAAAGAAAGCAGTGAGGCCCTGCGCTTAGCTACTGTGCTTCCTGACGCGCTTTATGCGTATGGTTTAAATTAACCGATAGCCGACAATGCCCGACAATGCCAGGCATAGTCAAGTAGAAATACGACTTGTTTATGCCTGGTATTGTTATATCTGGCATTGGTTAGCGTATTTAAAAGCAAACCCCTGCCTGCGCATCGTAATTTTATTTCGGCGCGGGCTTTTTCTTTCCTTAAAAATTTTCCAAAAATTTTCTTGACAAAAAATTCTGTTGTAGTAAATTATTATTATCAACGCAGTAAATGAGAAATATAATTTCTCATTTTTTGTTTACAGTAAAATGTGAATTGTTTCACATAATAAGGAATGCTCTTATGAAAAAGAAATTTACCCGCAAGGAATTCCTGAAATTATCCGCGGCCACCATTGCCAGCCTGGCAGCCAGTAAGCCGCTGTTAGCCGCTCTAAAACATGTCCCTGAAATAGACAATCCCTTAGCCTATTATCCTAATAAAGACTGGGAGAAGATTTACCGCAGCCAATTTAAATACGATTCTACCTTTCATTTTCTCTGCGCTCCCAATGATACCCATAACTGCCTTTTAAAATGCTATGTCAAGAATGATGTGGTTACCCGTATCGGGCCCAGCTACGGCTATGGCAAGGCCAAGGATGTCTATGGCAATCAGGCATCCAGCCGCTGGGAGCCGCGCCTGTGCAATAAGGGCATTGTGATGAACCGTAGGGTCTATGGCCCCAGAAGGGTTAAAGGCCCTATGATCAGAGAGGGTTTTAAAAAGTGGGTGGATGCTGGTTTTCCCCGCGGCGCGGATGGCCGGCCGCCGGTAGAATACTTTCAAAGAGGCAAAGAGAACTTTATTAAGCTCACCTGGGATGAGGCCTATGATTACGCGGCCAAGTCTATGATCAATATCGCTACCACTTATTCCGGAGAGGCCGGCAAGGCCTTGCTCACCCAGCAGGGGTATGATCCTGCCAGTATTGAGGCGATGAATGGCGCCGGTGTCCAGGCCATGAAATTCCGCGGCGGGATGCCTCTCTTAGGAATTACCAGAATTTTAGGCTATTATCGTTTATGCAACTCTATGGCTATTTTAGATACCCATGTCCGCGGGGTTTCGCCGGATGAGGCATTAGGAGGCAGGGGCTGGGATAATTACTCCTGGCATACCGACTTGCCTCCGGGCCATCCAATGGTAAGCGGCCAGCAAACTGTGGAGTTTGACCTGATGGATGCCGAGAACGCCAAGCTGATTATTCCCTGGGGGATGAATTGGATCTCCACCAAGATGCCTGACGCCCACTGGTTGACTGAGGCCAGGGTTAAAGGAGCCAAGGTTGTTTCGGTAACCGTGGAATATTCTTCGGTGGCTTCTAAGAGCGATGAGGTGGTGATTATTCGTCCCGGTACCGATCCCGCGTTTGCCTTGGGGCTGGCAGGGGTGATTATGAGGGAAAAACTTTACGATGAAGAGTATGTGATGAGCTCAACCGATTTGCCTTTTCTGGTCAGGATGGATACCTTAAAACTGCTTAAAGCCGATGAGGTTCTTCCTGATTATAAGGCGCCTGATGAGCTGCGTGATGTCACGATAACTAAGAAGGGCGAGAAGGCTCCCTTTCCCTCAAAACAGGGAGCAGACCAGCATATTTCAGAGACTTTATTAAAGGAATGGGGCAGTTTCGTGGTCTGGGATAAGAATAAAAACGCCATGGCCGGAGTCAGCCGCGAGGATGTAGGCAAGTATTTTAAGGAAAAAGGGATTGCCCCAGTCTTAGACGGTGAATTTGAGGTTGATATCCAGGGGCAGAAGGTCAAGGTCAGGACTATTTTCAGTTTAGTCAGCCAATATATAAATGATAATTTTAATGTAGAGAGCGTTTCCAAGATAACCTGGGC
>MHGF01000018.1 GCA_001805445.1 Omnitrophica WOR_2 bacterium GWF2_43_52 | reverse complement strand
TAAGCAAAAGTTAAAGATAATTCCCTATTATACAGGGAAAGAAACTCTGGAAGAAGCGCTTAAGGATAATAAAAGCGCTTCGCTTTTATGGTTAGAAATACTTTTTAATGATGATGTTTATTGGAAAGGAATAAGCTCGCCGTTTGTAAGGAAAGCTTACGTGGTAGCCTGTGTCTGGTATCACACCTTTAGGAGTTTAATTGATAGCTGTATAAAGAGGCAGCCGTTAGAGTTTAAGCAAGGAAAGATAGATTCCGCGGGAGTGCGAAAATTCCAGGAGGCTTTGAACTTTGCCAGAAATTAAGTTAAAAGATGTTATTCAATTATTGAAGAGATTCTCCCGGAATAGCCCTTTGGAAATTATTCTTATCGGAGGATTGAGCCTTGAGTATTACGGTTTACGGGAACGAGCCACTATGGATATTGACGCTGAGGTAAAAGGCGATGTGGATAAGCTATCGGATTTTTTGAAAAGAAATAAGATCCCCTGCGATATAGGTGAAAACATATCCATGTGGTCGTTGATTTCTTTGCCGCCAGGCTATAAAAAAAGAGCAGAGACCATTTATTCAGATGATAGATTGAAAGTAAAGGTGCTTAATCCGCTGGATTTTATTATTGCTAAGCTTAGGAGAGGCACTGAAGAAGACTTGCATGACGCGCTCTTCATAGCAGGGAAATTCTCTTTGAAGGAAGAGAGTATAATGAAATCGGCTGGCCAAGCAGTGAGAAGTTCTCCTCGGGATACCGCGTTATTTATTTTCAATAAAAATGTGGAGATTTTTATTAAAAAGTTAAGAAAACGTAAACTTGATTAAAATGAAACGGTTATATTCTTTTGACCCCAAGCTATATCTTTGTCGCGCATAATAGAAAAGGTGATGGTTCTCTTTTTAGGCAAGGTTGATAGTCTTTATTTGAATAAACATGTATTCTAACCAATCGCTTAAACACTATCTTAACGATTTAGCCGCGAAGAAGCCCGCTCCCGGCGGCGGGTCGGCCGCGGCACTCGTGGGCGCAACGGGGTGCGCGCTTTTAAGTATGGCGTGTAATTTTACCCTGGGGAAGGATAAATATAAGGACGTTGAGTCTCAAGTAAAGGAAACCCTAAAACAAACTGAGCGCTTACGAAAACGTTTTTTACAGCTCGTGAATTTTGATGTCAAGGCGTATTACAAGGTGTTTAACAGTAGAAAAGGCAACCCATCTGTTTATCAGAGGAATCTGATTAACGCGACAAAAGTTCCTCTTGAAATAGCTCGATTAGCGGTTCAAGGATATACCTTGTGCCCCTTGCTTGCCAAAATCGCAAACAAATATTTAGTCAGCGATGTTTATGTGGGAAAAGAATTATTAAAATCTTGCTTTAAATCCGCGGAATTTAATGTTATAATTAATATTCCGCACATTAAGGATAAAGAATTTATTTCTCAAACCAAGAAAACAATCGTTAATCTAAAAAAAATACTATGAGCGCGCGATTATTGGAAGGTAAACCCATTGCAGTAAAGATTAAGGATGAAATCAGGAAAGAGGTTTCTGAAGTTACGAGTAAGCTTTCTAAGAAGCCGACAATCGCCGGCGTGCAGATTGGCGATAATCCGGCCGCCGATGTCTATTTTAAATCCCAGATAAAATGCGCCTCAGAGCTTGATATTGAATACCAGCACCATAAGCTTTCCGCTGAAATTCCTCAGAATGAGCTTTTTGCTTTTATAGACTCTCTTAACAATAATACTCGCGTCAATGCCCTTTTTGTGCAGATGCCGCTGCCTGCGCATATTGATTCGCGCTTACTCTATAGGCATATTTCGCCGCTCAAAGACGCGGAAGGAATGCATCCTGAGAATTTAGGCAAGCTCTTCTTTGGCAAGGCAAGGGTTATTCCTTGTACTCCCCGCAGTATTATGGAGTTATTAAAAGCTACAGGGATAAACCTCTACGGAAAAGAGGCGGTTATTGTCGGTCATAGTGAAATTGTAGGGAAACCTTTAAGCCTGCTTCTTTTAGAGCAGTTTGCCACTACAACCGTCTGCCATATCGCTACCGGTGAGCGGGGATTGACGGCAGAGCACTTAAAACATGCTGAGGTTGTCGTCGTCGCGGTGGGAAGGGCGAATCTGATTAAGGGCGAATGGATTAAGGAAGGGGCAATCGTGGTTGATGTAGGGATAAACCGGGTTAATGATAAACTCGTGGGTGATGTGGAATTTGAGGAGGCTGCCAAGCGCGCGGCATGGATTACCCCTGTTCCCGGAGGGGTAGGGCCTTTAACGGTTGCCATGCTTATGCGTAATGTAGTTGAAGCGGCAAAGTTGCAATTATGTTAATATGGTAAGTTTAATTTCTATCTCATGGAAGGCGATAAAATCAAGGTATCCTCGTATACCATAAAGTTTTCTTCTCATGCTAAAGAAGAAATGCTTAATGATGAATTTGGGGTGATTTATGAGCATGAGATTCAGGAAGCGCTTAATGAGGGAGAGGTTATTGAGGAGTATCCGAAAGATAGGCCTTATCCAAGTTACCTTATGTATGGGAAAACTAACAAAGGAAGGCCATTACATATCGTGTGCGCGGTAATCAAAAAAGAAAAAACATTGGTGATAATAACTGTATATCATCCTAATCCTGAATTATGGTTTCATTACAGGAGGAGAAAGATATGACGTGTGTGATTTGCGCAGGCGAAATCAGAAAAAAAAAGGTGTTCGAAGAGGTAAAGGATAAAAATAATCACCTCCTTGTTAAGGTGGATGCTGAGGTTTGCCTTAATTGCGGAGAACGATATTATCCAAGCGGAGTGGTGGACAAATTAATCAGCCTTAAGGAAAGCCTAAGAAAGCGGAATTTGAAATTGCATGAGATCGGCAAGGTGTATGAACTTCTGAAGCAATAGGTTTTAGGAGAAGAAATGACTTTTAAGGAAAAAATTCAGGCCCTCCTTGGAGGGCAAGCAGGGAAGTTCTTGATAAGCAGCGAAGTCGGCCCGCCCAAGGGAATTGAGTTTAAAACTATTTTAGAAGATGTTGAGCTTGTGCGTGGCCGCGTGGATGTGATAAATGTAACCGATTTACAGAGCTCAGTCATGCGCCTTGGCTCTTTGGCGGTAAGCATTCGCTTAAAGGAAAAAGGCTTTGAGCCGATATTCCAGGTTACCTGCCGTGATAGAAACCGTTTGGCGCTGCAATCTGACCTTTTATCCGCCGCAAGCTTTGGCATTGAGAATGTGCTGGCGCTTACCGGAGACCATCCGAAATTAGGGGACCATCCCCATGCCAAGGCTGTGTTTGATATTGATTCGGTGCAGCTTATTGAGGTTATCAGGCAGCTTGAAAAAGGCACGGATATGGCCGGCAAGAAATTAGAGGGCGCGCTTCCTAAATTTTGCGTCGGGGCAGTAGTAAATCCCGGGTCAGAGCCTTTAGAGCCGCAGCTTTTTAAGATGGAAAAAAAGATTGAGGCAGGCGCGGAGTTTTTCCAGACCCAGGCAGTCTATGATATTAAGTCTTTTGAGAATTTTTTGAGTAAGACGAAACATTGTAAAATCCCGATTATTGCCGGAATTGTCTTATTAAAGTCAGCGGGCATGGCAAAGTATATGAATGAAAATGTCGCCGGAATTTTTGTTCCGGATAATTTCATCAAAGAAATGCAAGAAACCAAAGATAAGCAGGCAAAATCAATCGAGATTGCCGCACGGTTAATTAAAGAGCTAAAACCTATGTGCCAAGGCATACATATTATGCCTATCGGCTGGGATAAGTTAGTGCCCAAGGTTTTGGATGCGGCAGGATTGTAGAATCTCACCCCACACTTTCGTGTGGGGAATATTCGAATAATACTGCAGGCGGAAGCCTGTAGTGTATATAAAAAGTGAAAATAGCTATTACCGGTAAGGGCGGTTCGGGTAAGACCACCATTGCAGCTGGCCTTATCAAACTATTAGTTGAGAAAGAAAAGAGCGTAATCGCAGTTGATTGCGATCCTGATATAAGTTTAGGCTTGGCCTTGGATTTTCCTGAGTACGCGCGTATCAAGCCTATCTGCGAAATGAAGGATTTGATTTCGCAGCGCACCGAATCTGACCCTCTCAAGCCGCAAGGGTTTTTTAAAATTAATCCCAAAGTAGACGATATCCCGGAAAAGTTTTGTCCGCAAGATAAGGGAGTGCGCCTTATTGTTATGGGTAAAGTTGATAAGCCCCAAGGGGGCTGTCTTTGTCCGGAAAATACCTTTGTGCGTTCCTTAATAGGGCATTTAGTGTTGCGCCAGGATGAGATAGTTATCATGGATATGGTGGCAGGTTCAGAGCATTTAGGCAGGGCTACGGCGCGGGGGGTAGATATATTTCTCATTGTCGCTGAGCCGTCAGAGACGAGTATTCAGACTGCTGTACATATTCAGAGCTTAGCCCAAGGCTTAGGGATAACTAAAATATTCTATGTGGCAAACAAGGTCAAGAATGAATCGGATATTGACTTTATTAACGCTTCGCTTAAGGCGAAGGTTAAAGGTGTAATCAGTGTGAATAAAGCTTTAGAGCAGGCGCGAGGTAGGTTTGTGTTTGATGAAACGCTTCATAAGGAAGTCGAGACCATGTATAACGCAATTTCTGGCCTGTCGTAAAAATAAGCAGGCCTGCTATATCGGCAGACAGGGAGGATACTATGGCTGAAAATAAATTTTCCGGAGACAAGGCAACCCAGGAACTGCGCCAGGTTGCCGAAGATCTTAATATACAGACTATTTGGGATAGAGAGGTATTGCAGACGCCGCATTGCGGTTTTGGCCTTTTGGGCATTTGTTGTAAAAACTGTAACTTAGGCCCTTGCCGAGTTGATCCTTTTAATCCTGATGGCCCAAAGCTTGGGGTTTGTGGAGCGGATGCCGATGTTATTGCCGCGCGTAATTTACTGCGGCATATTACCGCGGGTTCAGCCTGCCATAATGACCACGGCCGTGAAATTACCAAGGCTTTTTATATGACGGCTAAAGGCGAAGCTCAGGGTTATAAAATTAATGATGAGCAGAAATTAAAGGTAGTGGCTCAGGAGTACGGAGTAACCATTGAGGGAAAAAGTTCTCCGGAGATAGCGCAAGAATTAGCCAAGAAGATTTTCAGTGAATATGGACAGCAGGAAGGAGAGCTTGCGCTTATTCAACGAGCTCCCAAGAAGCAAAAAGAGCTTTGGCGAAAACACGGTATGATGCCTCGGGGTATGGATAGAGAGGTTGTTGAGTCTATGGCCAGGACAAATATGGGCGTAGATAACGATTATCGTTCCCTCATGCGTCAAGGCATGAAGGTTGCCTTAAGCGATGGCTGGGGCGGTTCAATGATTGCCACAGACTTATCGGACATTCTGTTTCGTTCTCCACGTCCATTATCAGGAAAATCGAATTTGGGAGTATTTAAGGAAGATGAGGTCAATATCGCCGTGCATGGCCATGTTCCGGTATTATCCGATATGATTGCCCAGGCGGCAACTGACCCGGAGATATTGAAATACGCGAAGGAAAAAGGGGCAAACGGCATTCTTGTTGCCGGTATATGCTGCACCGCCTTGGAGAGCCTGATGCGCAGGGGGATGCCGGTTGCGGGAAACTTCTTGCAACAGGAGCTTGCCATTATTACGGGCGCTCTTGAAATGCTGATAGTCGACCTGCAGTGCGTTATGCCTTCATTACCTGAGATTGCCAAACGGTTCCATACCAAGGTTATTTCTACGAATCCTCGGGCGCATTTTCCCGGAACGGAATATATCGAGTTTAACGAAGCAAAGGGATTTGAATTGGCTAAACAAATAATTCGTAAGGCCATTGATAATTTTCCTAATCGTAAGAAAGAGAGTGTCAATATTCCTAAGGTTTCCGCGGATCTTGTTCCCGGGTTTACCACAGAATATGTGTTTGATATGTTAGGTGGGAAAACACGTTTTACCTATAGGCCGCTTAATGACGGAATTATCATGGGGCGCCTGCGCGGTGTCGCGGCAGTGGTAGGATGCGATAATCCTAAGATGCAAAGCGGGGATACTCACGCGCGGCTAGTGAAGGAACTGCTTAAGAATGATGTATTGGTGGTTCAGACCGGTTGCGCGGCTACCGCTTGCGCCAAGGATGACCTTTTGACGCCAGAGGCAGCCTTTAAGCATGCCGGAAAAGGGATACAGGAGATTTGTGAGGCGGTAGGATGCCCTCCGGTATTGCATTTAGGCCCATGCGTGGATAACTCCAGGATTCTCACTGCCTGTTGTGAAATGGTTAAGGAAGGCGGCATTGGCAATGGATTAGATGAACTTCCTATAGCCGGGGCCGCGCCTGAGTGGGTTTCAGAAAAGGCGGTTGCCATAGGCTGGTATTTTGTGGCATCAGGCGCTTTGGTAGTTTTCGGCATGCCCTATCCACTTTATGGAGCCAAAAATTTAACCAATTTTGTGACTAAAGAAGTGGAAGAGTGGACCGGAGGGCGATGGGCGTTTGAGCCTGATCCGATGAAGATGGCGCGAATTATGATTGACCATATTGACGCCAAAAGAAAGGCCCTTAATTTAAGGCCGATGATGTACCAGTAACACGAATTACCACGAATGAAAAGCCGAATTCTCACGAATGATAATAGTTCAGATTTCAAAAGTTATCGTCGGGGTTATTGCGAGTCCGAAGGGGGCGAAGTAATCTCAAAGGGTTTGCTTTGTCGCTGTCGCTCCTGGTATTGACACAGTTATTTTCAAGAGCTGAACTGTTGCCACGAATGAAATATTCGTGGAAATTAGTGTGAGCTTTAGTATTTTGAGTTAAATGGCGAATTCGTGATAATTCGTGTAAAAATAATGAAGAAGCTCTATTACGACCCCAAGAAATGCACTGCCTGTAAAACCTGCGAGATTGTTTGCGCGATAGGCCATTCTCCGTCAAAGGATTTGTATACGGCAATTGTAGAAGATAATGTTAGCTTGCCGTCGGTGAGAGTGTATGTTGGGCAAGAAGGCAATTTCCCTCTTGCCTGCCGCCATTGCAAGGACCACCCGTGTGTAAACGCCTGTATCGCTTCCGCCCTTTCCTATGATACAGAAAAAGGGCTTTTGTTTAATAAGGAAAAATGCGTTGGCTGCTGGATGTGCGTTATGGCCTGCCCTTATGGGGCGGTAAGGACTGACAAACGTGACAATAAATCAGTAAGGTGCGATTTATGCGCGGATATCAATGACCCGCGCTGTGCCAAAAATTGCCCGACAAAAGCAATTGTATATGTTGAAGAGAAGAAATAATGAGAAATAACTTGGGTCACCACGTCACAGGTCACAAGTAAAAGAAAAAAACTATTTTTCTTCAGCAGGTGCCCTGGTAACCCGTGTATCTATAAGGTTAACTAATCAATGAAACATTTACTCATAATCGGTAATTCTGCCGCGGGTATTTCCTGCGCGGAAAATATACGTAAAAAAGATAAGGAAATCAAGATAACGATTCTTTCCAAAGAAGATTATACCGCCTATAATCGGTGCTTAATTTCGTATTATTTATCCGGGGATGTCAAAGAAGACAAATTGATATATAGGGCGAAAGATTTCTATAAGGATAATGCTATTGAATTACTCCTTAATAAAAAAGCTATCCGTATAGATGCCAAGAAGAATCAGGTGGTCCTGGAAGATAAAACACGGCTTGATTATGATGTTCTGCTTGTAGCTAACGGCGCATCTCCTAAATTTCCCGAGATTAAAGGTATCCGGAAAAAAGGAGTGCTTGGCTTTCGCACTATTGCCGATACCAAAGAGATGTTGGATATGTCGCTGGTAAGTCCTGTTGCCTGTATTTTGGGCGGTGGATTAATTGGCCTCAAGGCCGCGTATGGCTTGAAAAAGCGTAATCTTGATGTAAAGGTTATTGTGAAATCCCCTCAGGTCTTATCCCAAATTTTAGATAAGGAATCATCAGAGATGTTCCAGAGGCGCCTTATAGAACACGGAATCGAAATTCTCACCGGTAGCGATGTTCAGGAGGTTATTGGTAACGGAGATTGTAAGGCAATAAAATTAGACTCCGGCAAGGTCATTGCTACTTCTTTGGTGGTAGTCGGTAAGGGGGTTACGCCGAATACCGACTTGATTGAAGAATCGGGAATAAGCTTTGATGAAGGTATTAAGGTCGATGAGTACATGAAGACGAATATTCCTACTATTTATGCCGCAGGCGATATCGCGCAGGCCTATGATGCTATTCTTGAAAAAGCCTCGGTGAATGCCCTCTGGCCTAATGCCGTTGAGCAAGGCATGATTGCAGCGAGGAATATCATGGGTGAAAATAAGAAATATGCAGGCTCAACGGGAATGAATTCGGTAGAATTTTTTGGCTTACCGGTAATTTCTTTCGGTATGACGCGCCCTCCCCATCCTGGGGAGGATGGCTATGAAGAGATTGTGACACGAGATAAGAGAAATACTATCTATAAAAAGATTATTTTAAAGAATAACGTTATAAAGGGCGCGATTTTTGTGAATAAAATTGAAAATATAGGAATACTGCTTAAGCTCGCCAAGCTCAAGGTTGATGTTTCAACAATAAAAGATACCTTGCTGCGCTCAGATTTTAACTTTTCCGTCACTAAAGATTTACACTACGAGAAAGAGGAATTTTATTTATAATTAATAACCACTCATTAGTGGAATTCAATGAATAACCAATACCCAAGTATCAAATATTCGGTCATTGGTTATTGGAATTTATTTGGTTATTGTATCTTGGTTCTTGGTTATTTCTCAGTAAGATTTTTATATGAAGATGGAGGTAACAAATAATGTCTAAAATTGTCGCAAGTGCTGCTATACGAGGGGCAAGGGCGATTACCAAAGAGGCGGAAGATTTTCTTATTAAAGCCATTCAGGAAAAAAGCGCGGATACAAAAATCGGCTTTCCAGAAACGGCGTTCTTTCTTCCTATGGCAAATGCCCTCCTCGGCGTAGAGGTTAAAACGCTCAATGAAGCAGTGCGGGTATTAAACTACGCAAAGAGCCTGCTTCCTCAGGTGCCTAAGGAAAAACTCTGGCTTCCTTATTTAGGCGATACCCTGGATGCGGGTATTGCCACTATGCTCTCGGAAGAGATTATTATGGTTTTGCGCTATCTCTACAATCAGGAGCCTCAAGCCGACTGTAATGGTTTCTTTACCGATACTATCCTGAGGTCTTTGGGTATACAGCTTGTTGACGGAAGAATGCCGGGGTTTGCCGCGATTTTAGGGGCAGCCCCTACCAATGAAATCGCGGTATCGATTGTGCGCCAGCTCCAGGAAAGGAATATCCTGATTTTTGTAGGAAGCTCAACCAACGGCCGTTCTGTTATTGACCAGTTAAAAGAGTCAGGGGTTGAAATGGGCTGGGATAATTATATCGTTCCTTATGGGCGGGATACCTTGAGCGCTATCTATCCATTAAACTGGGCAATCCGCTCAGCGATGACCTTTGGAGGCCTTAAGGCAGGGCAGGCAAAGAAATGCCTCTTGTATACCAAAGAGCGCGTTTTTGCCTTTGGCCTTGCGTTAGGCCTGGTTGATGACTATAAGTATGCCACCGGCGCCGGGGCAATTAATATGGGTTTTCCCGTCATTGCCGATACCGATATCCCGGAAATTAAGCCTTCGGGTATTACGACCTATGAGGCGCTGGTAAAAGAATTTGATTACAAAAAGATCGTCCCGCGTTGTATTGAAGTGCGGGGTGTAAAGGTGAAGGTCTCTAAGATTCCCATACCTGTTCTCTACGGCGCGGCCTTTGAAGGCGAGCGGGTCAGGCGCGAACAGCTGTATTGCGAGTTTGGAGGAAAATCTTCTCAGGCATTTGAATTGATTTCTAGTAAAGAAGCTCATGAAATAGAAGACGGAAAAATAGAGCTTATCGGCCCCGATATTGACCAGATTCCCGAAGGGCAGAAATCTCTTCCTCTTGGCATTGTGGTTGAAGTCTCCGGAAGAAAGATGCAGAAGGAATTTGAACCTATTCTTGAACGGCAGCTGCATAGATTTTTTAATTATTGCATGGGAGTTATGCATATCGGCCAGCGTGATATTAACTGGGTCCGTATCAGTAAGGATTCGTTTGCCAAGGGCCTGCGGCTTAAACATTTAGGGATAGTATTACACGCGATGATTCATGAAGAATTCGGCGCGATTGCCGATAAGGTTCAGGTGAAACTCTATACGAATGACGGCGATGTGCAAAGAGAGCTTGCCTTTGCCCGTAAGGTCTATGAAGAGCGCGATGAACGTTTAGGCGGCATGACCGATGAAAGCGTAGATACCTTTTATTCCTGCGAGCTATGCCAGTCGTTTGCCCCTAACCATATCTGCGTGATTACTCCTGAAAGGGTGGGCTTATGCGGCGCGTATTCATGGCTGGATACAAAGGCCGCCTATGAGATTGCCCCCGCTGGAGGGAATAAGCCTATCCTCAAGGGAGAATGTATTGACTCGGTAACGGGAGAATGGGCTTCGGTTAACGCGTATGTGAACTTACGCTCAAACCGGGTGGTAGAGCGTTTTTCCATGTATTCCATTATCAATAACCCTTCAACATCCTGCGGTTGTTTTGAGTGTATTATGGCGTTAATACCTGAGGCAAACGGGATAATGATAGTGCACCGTGATTTTTCCGGGATGACGCCTTGCGGGATGACCTTCACGACACTCGCGGGCTCTGTGGGCGGAGGAGTACAGGCGCCCGGATTCTTAGGAGTGGGGAAAATTTATATTACCAGCAAGAAATTTATTTCCGCTGACGGCGGCCTGAGAAGAATAATCTGGATGCCAAAAGAATTAAAAGAATTGTTGGGTGAAAAGTTAATAAAAAGGGCGCAGGAAATTGGGGAGCCTGGCCTTATTGGGAAGATCGCGGATGAGACAATCGCGACGACCTCAGAAGAATTACTGTCTTATTTAGAGAAGGTGGGGCATCCAGCCCTTACGATGCCGTCTTTGATTTAATCCCTTCTCTGGAAATACTCGGGCTTTAAGAGGGATTTACTCAAGGAGGAGACGGGAGCTTCGACCTTTAGGCAGTGTGGGTTTCACCCAAGCAGATGCCTTATGCTAGCGAAGGGCGTACGTTATAGCGCCTGTAAAGCAAGGAGGAAGCATTTACGAATCATTCTCTGAAGCTTCGTGTATTTGTCGGGATGAGTTTTGACCTAAAAAATCCCTTGACCGGAATCATTTTGTATATTATCCTATAGACAATAAACTAAAAAGACCTTATGGTCAAGCCAACCCGAACATTCTTGTATATCTCATTAAAAATAATTATTAGTGTTGCTTTTTTGTCTGCAAGCGGCTCTGCAATGTGCGGAGAGCTTCTTAAAGAGCAGTCGCTTGAACATCGCCAGAAAGGATATGAGGCCCAAAAAGCAGGCATGATCGGGGAGGCTTTGTCATATTATCAGAAGGCAATCCAGTTAGATCCGTCATCGGCACTTATTCATAATGATTTAGGCATTATTTATGAGATGAAGGGAGAGCTTCTTGTCGCGGAAGAATCATATCAGAAGGCCCTTGTCATAGACCCCGGATACGATAAGGCCTATTTTAACTTGGCCCAATTGTATGAGGCAAAAGGGGATTTGATAAATGCCGCAAACTATTGGTTAAAGCTTATGCGGCTTCCTAACGCCGAAGAACCGCTCGTTAAAAAGGCAGAGGGAAGAATTTATGAAATTGGAAGGATAATCCCTGAAGTAAGAAAAGAGTATATGCAATCGGAGGCAGCATTGCTCAATACTCAGACGGTTTCGCTCAAAAACAGGCTTGCTACCGATAATCAGGCGCTTGCAGAGTCTTATATTGAAACCGCGGCAACCTTCATGAAAAGAAAAGAATACGTAAAGGCTTTGAAGCTTTATCTTGATGCCAAGCATTTAGACCCTCAGAATGACCACATAGACGCCTTAATTGAAGCAACGCAGAAAAAGATTCTTCTGTAACGATATTCCTCTAGACGAAAAGTCTCTATATAAATCCCGGATGAACATATTTCCTCAATTTCGCTTAATTCCTCAATGGGGTCTTTTGCGATAATTTTTAAATTCAAAGTTACTTTCCAATAAAAGTCTTTCTTGTTGTATGCCTAACCCGCGCCTGTATCTTATTGATGTTTCAGGGCTTGTATATCGAGCCTACTACGCCATTTCCGGATTGTCTACCTCATACGGCCAGCCTACGGGAGCAATATTTGGCTTTGTGAATATCCTTAATAAAATCCTAAAGGAAAAACCGGATTATGTAGTATGTTGTTTTGACGTTTCAAGAGATACCTTTCGCCAAAAAAAATTCAAAGAGTATAAAATGAATAGGCCTCCTTCTCCCGCTGAATTGATACATCAGATGCAGTATATCAGGGAGGTTGTGGATGCGTCTAATATCGCGAGTGCAGAGCAGGATGGCTATGAGGCAGATGATGTGATTGCAAGTTTCGCGCATAAGGCAAGCCAGCACCATATCGAAGTAGTCATTGTAAGCTCTGATAAAGATATCCTTCAGCTCGTTGATGATGGAGTAAGGGTCTTTGACCCCAAGAAGGACAAAGGAGGCCTCTTTTACGATAAGCAACAGGTAAAAGAGCGCTATGGCGTTTGGCCTAACCAGATTATTGATATGTTTACCCTTATGGGTGATAGTGCCGATAATATCCCCGGTATTAAAGGTATCGGAGAGAAAACGGCGAGCGCGCTTATTCAGGAATTTGGCACTATAGAAAATCTGATTACTCATGCTGATGCCATACCATCTCCTGGTTTACGCGAGGCGATTAAAGGTAATATCGCTGCGATCCGGTTAAATTACGATTTGCTTAAACTTACGCAAGGCCTTGATATTAATTTTGATCTTAAACGATTGGCATATAAGGAAGCCGACCATGAGAGGCTTTTTCTTTTATTTAAGAAATTAGAGTTTCACAGCCTCCTTAAAAAACTCTCCGCGCAGAAAGGGATACAGGCGCCTATGGCAACAAACATAGAGCCGTTAGAACAGAGCAGTAGAAAAGAATCAATACTTCGCGAGCTTGCGGACGCGAAAGAGTTTGTGTTTGTGCTTGAGGCCGATACTGTGTATTTTTCTTTTGAGGAAAGCGCCTTTAGCGTCGCGGTAAAAGATACGGCACTGCGACAGATAATAGCTAACCCCGCTATCCGTAAAATAAGCCATAATATAAAAGATGCGGAATACACATTCTTAAGAAAGCATATACCTGTTGCCGGCTTCTCTTTTGATACGATGCTCTCGGCCTATCTGCTTGAGCCGTCTTTACCCGAATTTAGCCTTAACGAAGTGGCCTTTAAATATTTGGAAAAAAGCTACTCTCCCAATACTTTGAGCCCCGCGGAAAGCATCGCGCTTATTGTTAAGCTTAGGCCCCTCCTAGAGGGGAAATTAAAGGAGCAGGCCTTAGATAGTCTTTTCTATACTTTGGAGCTGCCTGTAAGTAGTGTTTTGGCCCAGATGCAGGTTCACGGAGTAAAAATAGACGCTAAGCAGCTTGGCGTATTATCAGGAGAACTTGAGAAGAAGCTCATCCGGCTTAGATACGATATCTATGCCTTAAACGCGGGTGATGAATTTAACCTTAATTCACCAAAGCAATTGGCGGATGTGCTTTTTACCAAACTCAAGCTTCCCATCGTTAAAAAGGGAAAAACCGGGCCTTCAACGGATGAAGAGGTGCTGAGGAAATTATCCAAGAACCATGCGTTACCGCAATTGATTCTAGAATACCGTAGTATAGCAAAACTCAAAAATACCTATGTTGACAGCCTCCCGGAATTGATAGATACAGCGACGCATCGCATCCACGCGACATTCGATCAGACCGGCACGGAAACCGGAAGGCTGTCATCAAATAATCCTAATCTGCAAAATATCCCCGCGCGCGCAGATGCCGCGAGCCTTATCCGCAAGGCATTTATAGCGGAGGATGGCTATTGCTTAGTTTCGGCTGATTATTCACAGATTGAATTAAGGGTCTTAGCGCACTTTTCAGGTGACGATACTCTGATTGCGGCTTTTAAGAATGATGTGGACATCCACCGCCATACGGCAAGCCTTATCTTTCAGGTTGACGAACAGGCCGTTTCCGATGAGATGCGCGATACTGCAAAAAGGATTAACTTTGGCATTATTTATGGGATGAGTAATTTTGGGTTGGCGAAAGATTTAGGCATTGCCCCGCAAGAAGCGCAGTCATTTATCGATAGCTACTTTGCGCGCTATCCTAAGGTGAAAGAGTTTATAGAAAAGCAGATAACCGTGGTTAAAAAGCTAGGGTATGCCACGACACTCTTGGGCAGGCGAAGGTATCTGCCTGAGATTCAAAACAGAAATAATACTATCCGTTCCTTTGCCGAACGCCAGGCAGTGAATTCTCCTATACAAGGCTCAGCCGCTGACCTGATAAAACTTGCTATGGTAGCTATTCAGAGCCGGATCAATGAAAAAAAACTTAAATCGAAAATCATTATGCAGATTCATGATGAATTAGTGCTTGAGGTTTTGCAGCAAGAATTAAAAGAAATAGTAGCTTTATTGCATGATAAAATGGAAAGCGCCTATGAGTTGTTGGTGCCTATCAAAGTGAATGTAAAACAGGGCGCAAACTGGTTTGAAATGTATCCGGTTTAACCATTCTTCGCCTTACCGAGGAAAGACAAGAGAAAAATAGCAATGAAAGTTTTGTTCTGCGCGAGTGAAGTTTTCCCCTTTGCCAAAACCGGTGGCTTAGCGGATGTGGCGGGGGCGCTTCCTGTAGCCTTGGAAAAGCAGGGCGTTGAAGTAAGGATTGTGCTGCCGAAATATAAAACAGTTACACCTCAGAAGTCACGGGTTACAGGTGCAAAAGGCGATATAGAAATAGTTACCATAGGCAAAGACATTCAGGTTTATTTGATAAAAAATGACGCTTATTTCAATCGCGAGGGGCTTTATGGCAATAGCCATGGCGATTATCCTGATAATTTAGAGAGGTTCTCTTTTTACTGCCGAAGAGCACTCGAGGTATTAAAAGAAGTCCTCTGGCAGCCTGATATAATCCATTGCCATGACTGGCAGGCGGCTTTGGTCCCGCTCTACCTGAAATATCGCTACCCTACGGATACATTTTATAAAAACATAAAAACGCTCTTTACTATCCATAATCTTGCCTATCAGGGAGTTTTTGATAAAGCAGAATATAAGGCATTGGGTTTAAGGGAAAGCTTGTTTAGCATCGAAGGCCTTGAATTCTATCAGAAGATAAACCTTTTAAAAGGCGGGTTAATCTTTAGTGATTTACTTACTACGGTAAGCCCCAGCTATGCAGAGGAGATTCAAACCAAGCGCCACGGCTGTGGTTTAGAGGGGGTGCTTGCGAAAAGGAAAAAAGAACTTTTGGGAATCCTCAACGGTTTAGATTATGAGTATTGGAATCCGAAAAGTGATACCTTTATTTATAAACACTATTCAGAGGAAACACTAGAGCAAAAATATGATAATAAGAGGCTGCTTCAGGAAGAGTGCGGTTTAGCCGTCAATGGTGATATTCCTCTTTTTGGCATCGTGGGCAGGCTTGCCCAGCAAAAAGGCTGGGATTTGCTTGCCCAAAGCCTCGATAGTTTTATTAAGCATACGCATATTCAAATAGTTATCCTTGGAGAAGGAGAACATCGGTATGAGAAGCTGCTTCATGATTTGGCGCGCAAATACCCGCATGCTGTGAGTGTCCATACCATTTTTAACGAGCCATTAGCCCATAAAATTTACGCCGGTTCGGATATGTTTCTAATGCCGTCGCACTACGAGCCTTGCGGGTTAGGGCAAATGATAGCGTTACGCTATGGCACTGTGCCGATTGTTTTTAAAACCGGAGGCTTAGCGGATACGGTTTCTGAAGAAAACGGATTCGTCTTTGAACATGCTACGGCCAAGGATTTTGTGGAGACGCTCAAGCGCTCGATTGCCGTATATCAGGATAAAAAACGTTGGCGGGCATTAGTAAAAAAGGCATTTACCTATAATTTCTCATGGGATATATCGGCAAAAAAATACATCGCGCTGTATGAGGCCTTGCTTTCTGGGCGTTAGTGCACCGTTAAATTAATTTTTATAGGTTAAAGGTGCACTAAAGGGGGCGTGGGGGAGACCGTCCCCCACGATTGGGGGGTGCTCAGTCCCGACATAGTCGGGACGCCGAAGCCCGCCGTAGGCGGCTAGCGGAAGTGCGGAGTCAAATTCCGCTTACCTATAAGAATTAATTTGACGGAGCATTACAAGGTATGATTATCGGGATTACGGGAAGTATAGGCACGGGTAAAACCACGGTTGCCGGAATTTTTAAAAGCTTAGGAGCGTATGTCATCGACGCGGATAAGCTTGTGCATCGTATCCTGGATGCGCCTCTGCGTAAAAAGATAGGCAGGTATGTTTTTAAGGACAGCCTGGCGCTTAAACGGCTCTGCGGCATACTCCATCCCATAGTAAAAAGAGAGATTGCGCTTGAGATTAAGAAAAACAGGTCTCGCAAGGTTATTGTGATAGATGCCCCGCTTCTTATTGAGGCAAACGTACATAAAAAATGTGACTCTGTCATAGTGGTTAAAGCTCCCTATCAAAAACAATTAGAACGCGCGCGGGGCAATCTGGCTTTATCCCTGAAGCAGGTCAAAGAAAGGCTGAAGCAGCAATTGCCCATGAGAGAAAAAATAGCCATGGCAGATTTTGTCATTGATAACGGCGGTTCGTTGCGCAATACAGAGAAACAGGTAAAAAAGATTTGGAAGGTTTTAACCTTACCTGATGGCAGGGGTAAGAAAACTACTATAGGAAAGGTAAAGTGAATCCCGTCCATGAAGAAGAAAGTTATTATATGTTTTGTCTCCGGTTAGAAAACCGGGGCTTTCTAACGGGCTAAAAGGAGAAATATGGAAAAAGTAGACATCGGAAATTTGAAGGAAATGAAGATTACGGAATTAAATAAGTTTGCCAAGGAGCTCAATGTTAACGGTATAAGCGGGCTGAAAAAGCAGGACCTTATCTTTAAGATTCTGCAGGCACAGGCAGAAAAAGAGGGGTTTATGTTTGGCGAAGGGGTTCTGGAAATCCTTTCGGAAGGGTTTGGCTTCTTGCGATCACCTAATTATAATTACCTGCCCTGCCCTGATGATATTTATATTTCTCCCTCTCAAATACGAAAGTTTGACTTAAAGACGGGGGATACGGTAAGCGGCCAGATTCGCCCTCCTAAGGAAGGAGAAAAGTATTTTGCCCTGCTTAAGGTTGAGGCGGTTAATTTCGAACATCCTGAGGATTTAAAGGAAAAAGTGCTTTTTGATAACCTTACCCCTGTCTATCCTCACGACAGGTTTATTTTAGAAACCAGCACTACGGAACTTTCTATGAGGATTATGAATTTGCTTACACCCATTGGCAAGGGCCAGCGCAGCCTGATCGTAGCACCTCCCTACAGCGGGAAGACCGTGCTTTTGCAGAAAGTAGCAAACTCGATTATGCAAAATCATCCGGATAGCATCCTCATTGTGCTTCTTATTGATGAGCGCCCTGAGGAGGTGACCGAAATGCAGCGCATCGTCAAGGGTGAGGTGATATCCTCTACCTTTGATGAGCCGCCGGAGAGGCATGTGCAGGTTGCGGAGATTGTTCTAGAAAAGGCAAAACGCCTGGTTGAGCATAAGAAAGATGTCGTCATTTTGCTCGATAGTATCACACGCCTCGCGCGGGCGTATAACGCTGTAGTCCCGCACAGCGGAAAGATTCTCTCCGGGGGAGTTGATTCGAATGCTTTGCAAAAGCCAAAACGTTTCTTTGGGGCAGCAAGGGCGGTTGAAGAGGGCGGAAGCTTAACCATCATCGCGACCTCTTTGGTAGATACCGGAAGCCGCATGGATGATGTCATTTTTGAAGAGTTTAAAGGCACCGGGAATATGGAAATTCAGCTTGACAGAAACCTTTTTCAGAGGAGAATATATCCTGCCATAGATATCAAGCGTTCCAATACCCGGCATGAAGAGTTGCTGCTTAAGCCGGATGAGTTAAATAAAATCTGGATTTTACGCAAGGTTTTAAATGAGTTAAATAATGTTGAAGCAATGGAGCTTTTGACTGAAAAACTGGCAAAAACAAAGTCAAACGCGGAGTTTTTAAGCAGTATGAACAGATAACCGCAAAAGCGCAGAATAAATGTATAAAATACGATTTCGCGGATACGCAGATTCTTTCTGCGTTCTCTGCGGAAAATATATTTTTGCTCAATTCCTACGTAATCTGCGGTTGCAAAGGAGATAATGACATGAAAGCAGAAATTCATCCGAAGTACCAAGAGTCAACCATTATTTGCGCTTGTGGAGAGGTAATTCATACCCGTTCAACCAAGCCGAATGTCCGTGTGGAGATATGTTCAAAGTGCCATCCGTTTTTTAGCGGAAAACAGAGGCTTATTGATTCCGCAGGACGAGTCGATAAGTACATGAAGAAGTATAAAAAATCATAAAAATAAAGTTGCGTTCACCGTTAACCGTGTACCGTTTACCGATACGGTACACGGTTAACGGTTAGCGGTACACGTAACCCAATTAGTTTCATAGTTAGGAATATGATTGAAAGATTAGAAGCGATAGAAAAACGCTCTTTTGAGCTTGAGCATATGTTAGCGGATGCAACGCTCATTCAGGATAAGGCGCAGTACCAAAAGCTGGCAAAAGAGTTTTCGGATTTGCAGGAAGCGGTAAAGAAGTATAGTCAGTATAAAGCTTTATCCCATGAACTCGCGGAATTGGAGTCTATGCTTAAGGAGAAGGCATCTGACGCGGAATTCCTCGCTTTAGCCAAAGATGAGGTGCTTCATCTTAAGGAGAAAATCGCTTCCTTGGAAAAAGAATTAGCGCAAGGCCTCAAGGGTGAAGATAAAGATGAGAATAAGAATGTCATTGTTGAAATTCGCGCCGGCACCGGAGGCGAAGAAGCAAGCATTTTCGCGGGAGATCTTTTCAAGATGTACAGTAAGTACGCGGAAAACCATAAGTGGCAAATAGAGGTGATGTCGGGCCATTCTACTGAGGTGGGAGGATTTAAAGAGGTTATTTTTTCTGTAAGAGGAAAAGGCGCCTACCGCAGGCTCAAGTACGAATCAGGGGTTCACCGCGTGCAGCGTGTTCCGGCAACCGAGGCACAGGGGAGGATTCACACTTCAACTGCAACTGTGGCGGTGATGAAGGAGGCTGAGGAAATAGACCTGGTCATTGACCCCAAGGATTTAAAAATAGATGTCTTTCGGTCATCAGGCCCCGGAGGCCAATCGGTCAATACCACTGATTCCGCGGTAAGGATTACCCATATCCCTACAGCTACCGTCGTGGTCTGTCAGGATGAACGTTCTCAACTTAAAAATAAAAATAAGGCGTTGAGGGTATTGCGGACGCGCATTTCGGATAAAATGCAGCAGGAAGAATTAGCCAAACAGTCTCAGGAGCGCAAGGCCCAAATAGGTACTGGAGACCGCAGTGAAAAGATAAGGACGTATAATTTCCCTGACCGCAGGATTACCGACCATAGGGTTGGCGTTACGGTGTATCAGTTAGAAAAGGTTTTTGAAGGCGAGATTGACGAATTCGTAGACGCGCTCTTAGCCGCGGAAGAGAAGAGGATACGCGAAGCCCATACCGTTTAAAGCAAAATTTCGCATTGTATTTCTTTCTTTCAGTAATTCTCTAATTATATGTTTCCAATGTCTGCCTGCCGTCCCCATGGAAATAGGGGACGTTGTTAACTTGTCAACTTATTGACATGTTTTAGCAATCTGCTACAAAAATTCTATGCCCAGGTCTAAACGAATCAATGTTACCGGTGGTGTTTATCATGTTATTACCAGGGGCATAGAGCGAAGGGAAATATTTAAAGACGATACCGACCGAAAAGAATTCTTATCCCGCCTAGCAGCCAGCCTTACTAAGACCAAATCAAAATGTTTTGCCTGGGTTCTCATGCCTAATCATATCCATCTTATGCTAAGAACCGGCTCAGGCAGCCTCAGCGATGTTATGCGGGGGCTTCTTACCGGTTATGCCGTCTATTTTAACAAGAGACATAAGAGGCATGGGTATCTTTATCAAAATAGGTACAAATCCGTTCTTTGCCAGGAGGATTCCTATTTTCAGGAATTAGTCAGGTATATACATCTAAATCCCGTCAGGGCTAAAATCGTTGAAGGTATCAGCGGCCTTGATGGGTATCCTTGGAGCGGCCATGCGGTCATAATGGGTAAATATAAAAATAAATGGCAGAGTATTGATGAGGTGTTGGCCTGGTTTGGGAATAAGAGTAATGAGGCCAGGAAAAAATACAGGGAATTTATTGAGGGAGGCATAGGTAAAAAGCCTGCAATTGATTTTAACGGAGGAGGGCTTGTACGCAGTGCCGGAGGTTGGATAGAATTAATTCGCTCGCGAAATAACCGCCAATACCAAAAGGCAGATGAACGCATTCTTGGCGATACAGAGTTTGTAAATAAAATGTTACAAGAGGCGGAAGAAAGGATAGTCAGGCAAGAATTCCTGAGGCGGCAGGGGTGGGACTTGGAGAAACTCACCCAGAAGGTTTGCGATGTATTTAATATATCCGCGCCTGATTTACGAAGGAAGGGGAAATCTAACGCTATATCCCGGGCGAAGATGTTATTTTGTTATTGGGGCCATGACGAGCTTGGATTGAGCGGAAGGCAGATAGGTGATTATTTAGGAATTTCCCGTCAGGCCGTATGTAATAATATCGTCAAAGGGGCAGAATTCAGAGGGGGGGAGGTTAAATTGACAAATTAACAACGTCCCCTACAGCGCCATCTCCAAAGCCACGTGATGACTTCTCAACCGCATAAATTCAAGGCTTTCGCAATAGAATGCATAAAGAAATACTGAAAATAATTGCAAATATATTATTTTATTTGGGCGGATTTATTTGTTGTTTAAACTTCTATTTATCGTTTTTGCGTTATCCAGTTTATAAAATATTAAAAAAAACCGAAAAATACAAGTGGATTTCAGGATTGCCTTTCGTTGGATCGTTATTTGTAGTAATCAGCCTGTTTTTACTATATCAGATAAAATGGATCTTAATATCAGGAATTGTTCTTATTTCAATTGATACGGGAGGTATCCACTGGTTTTTAGGAACGGTGTTGTATCATGAACTATTTAAAAAGAAAGAAAATGCCTAACAACTCTATCTATCGGACTCTACCTGCGGCAAGCCGCAGTCAGAGCCACTGATTTCCCACGTTAGAATAAAACAATATAAAAGATACTTGTATATACAAATGTATTATGATATAATTAGTTATGGCTGATATTAGATGGAATCTCCTGAAAAGTGAACGGCTGAAGAAGACAAGAGGGGCTTCTTTTGAGGACATCTTAAAAGGGAAACTGGTAAGCGTCAAAAGACATCCCAAAAAGGCCCGTCAAAATATCATGCTTTTTGAATATAAACGCTATATATGGCTTATGCCATACGTAATCGAAACAAACGGCGATATATTCTTAAAGACTTTATTTCCATCACGTAAGTATACAAAATTGTTCAAGGAGGGGAAAATATGAGAAAGCTTAAATTAAGCAAACAGGAAAAAGAAATGGAAGAAGCTTTGCTCAAAGGCGAATACGTTGATATCGACAGAAATGAATTTAAGCAGATAGCCGATACGATAGCTTCCCGGAAGAAGAATTCCGTGCTTAATATCCGCGTCAACAGCGAAGATCTGAAGCTTCTTAAAAAGAAAGCGCAGCATTTTGACATACGTTATCAGACCTTTATTTCAGAATTGCTTCATAGGATCGCTCAGAGTTAAAATATTCTAACATTTCACTTCGGCGAAGGAAAGTCCAGATAAATAAAGGGGTCACCCATTATGCTTTACGAAAAAATAAAGGAAGAGGTGACGTTGTTAACTTGTAAACTTATTGATATGTTTTGGCAATTTGTACAATCGGGCCGTATGTAATAATATCGCCAAAGGAGCAGAATTTAAGGAAGGGCAGGATAAGTTGACAAATTAACAACGTCCCCTAAAGTATTCTAACAACTATACTTAACTTTAGGGTAGTGTAAGGTGCCACAAAAAGCGAATTCGTATATTAATTGTTAGATGAAAAAAATAAAAAAGGAGAAATAATGGAAGAAAAAAAGGATAAACCAAAAATATTATTCTATCTCCTATTAAACGCTGTGGTTGTGAACATTTTTTGGTGGTTTCTCTTTATCTTAGGAACACACCTTACTGCAAAAAAATCTGATTATTTTAACGATACCATTGCTCCCATATTTGACAATGTCTATTCTGTTTGTGTGCTAGTAGGAGTAACTTTAATTATACTTGCTCTTGTAGTTCATAGGCTCAATAGCTCTCTATGCAGAACTATGGCATTATTAGGAATGTGGGTATCAATCATTACCCCTTCTTTGCCAGCCATCTATTACATTATATTATTTTGTCATGGAAAAGCTAATATACCTAATTTAATAGTTGTTCCTATGGCAATTGGCGTGTCATGTTTTAATTTAATAATGGGTAAAATTTTCATTATTAAACCTTATCAAAAGAACATCTAACAACTCATTGCACCTGACTTTTTCCCGCCGCTTCGCTCTGAGAGCAAGAGGGGAAGGGCAGGATAAGTTGACAAATTAACAACGTCCCCTAAAGTAGTATATTAATTGTTAGAGGAAGACAAAAAAATAAAAAACAAAAAAAATAACAATATTTTTAGTCCTAACATTGTTGGCATCTACTTCGGGATGCGCTTCTATCAGCGCTCGAACTAAAGCCACTTATAATAAAGAAATATACCCAGGGATAAAACAAGAAAACGATAATATATCTGAGGCATTAGATAATTCATCAGTCAATATTATCGGAGATATGTTTGAATTTTATTCACTTCCTTTTTATTTTATTGATTGGCCGTTATCTTTTATTGTAGATACTGTACTATTACCATATGATATTATCCAAACAACCCAAAATAGTGGAGTAGAACAAGATGAACTTGGAAATTCTACAAAATAAAACCTATAACAATTCGCTTCAGCCGACAAAAACTTGCGGTTTTTGAAAGGATGGGGGGGGGACGTTGTTAACTTGTAAACTTATTGATATATTTGGCAATTTGTACAATCAGGCCGTATGTAATACTATCGTCAAAAGAGCAGAATTTAAGGAAGAAAAGGGTAAATTGACAAATTAACAACGTCCCTTACAGCCCTTACAGCCTTATTAATTGTTATAGGAAAATAAAATTAAGAAAGGGAGTGTATGAATAAGAAAAGGTCTATTGGAGTAACAATAATTGCAGCAGTCTTGATATTATATTTACTCTGGAGTCTAGAAGGAGGAGTTCGTAGTATACTCCTGGGTTCTTTAGATAAACCAGATACCGTATTTAATCTTAGCTCGGATTTATGGTATTTTCGTGTAACAGTTGAATTGATACTAGAAGTTTTTCTTTTAATCGGAGCTGTTGGGCTCTTATTTCTAAAATCATGGGCAAGAAAATTAATTGTATATTTAACTATATCATTTGCTTTATGGCAAATTATATGGGGTATTTATTTAGCTCCTTTATTTGGCAGTTGGGCTGAAAAAGTCCAAGCGGACTCAGGATTACCAGCAATTTATTTTGCCATTGGAATATTCATTTTTGGAGTAATGCCTATCGTTTATCTCTTCATCTTCACTCCTGTTTTTCTTACTCGTCCCAACGTAAAGGAGCAATTTAAATAATGAATAATAAAACCATATAACCAGGCAATCCAGCTGACCTTACTCCGCGGCTTCGCCGCTCCGTAAGGCAGCTGATTTTTATGTTAGATTGAAAAAATTTGAACGAGTTATGATATAATTTATTTTGGAGAGGAGATACAAGAAAAAAAGGGGTCAGACCTTGAAACTTGAAATTAACCTTCCGGCTCATTGCCGCGATGTTCTTAATCTATTTCACAATTCAAGGTCTGATAGTATGTGAGATAACAAAAAAATAGGTGGCTCCTCAAGAAAGCGGTTATAATAGGTTTGTGCGTTAACCCA
>MHGF01000017.1 GCA_001805445.1 Omnitrophica WOR_2 bacterium GWF2_43_52 | reverse complement strand
AAAGTAAAATCTTACCGCTCCATCGTTTCCTGCGGATGTTACAAAAATAACGTTTTCTTTTCCTAAAGAAGAAACCATCTTAGCGGTAACCCCTATTAGATCCAAGTCTTTCACTCCAAAGGAATTATAGGTATAAATAACATCCTTCCTGCCCCCCAAAGAAAGATTAACAATGATAACCCTGTCAGGGTTATCATTCCGTATAGTTTGTAAATTAAAATCCCTCTCTTCATCTGAAATAAGCATAATCTTAAGCCTATCGATAGTTATTGTTTTCTCCAATCTTGGAATTTCAGCCTGGCCAAAAATCTGGCTTAGGATAAGGGAATACACCTTTTCACCATGAGTATCGCGTTTTTCTCCTTTCCTATCAAAGTCAAATTCGTCTAAAATAACCAGGAGGACCCCTTCCTTTCCTTGCCGTGTTGAAGGCAGAGTCGCTATCAGATTAGGCTTAGGAAAAGCATTTATAATTATATTCCGTCGTTTTGATTCCTTTTTTAACTCTTTACTCAAAATATAAAATAGATGGATTATATTTCTTACGTGGCCTTTGTTATCTTCAGTATCTAAAGCAGAACGCAGCGTATCTGCAACCAGAAAGGCTAAGTCATCTGAGTGCTCGGCAATAGCAACCAAAAGATAAGGCATAAAACATTCAAAAAGCCCAAGGATATCGCTCCTCTCTCTGTCAGGCCACATTAAATCTGAAAAAAGAATCTTATCGTCGGCCTTGCTCTTTTCAATAACTCCTCGCACTATCTTCCTAGTTAAATTCTCATTATAATGAGCCATCTGAACTAGGATTCTATAAGCCACCCGAGAACTCACCATGCAATTTAATAATATAGGAATACCTCCGACCTCATCTATGCGCCGAGCATCTGTGTCGTTTAACTTTAGATCCATAGGCAATCGGGACAAACTTGTAAGCACGCTTTCTGTATCCTTGCTCTTTAAAGATGTTAATAGTTTTTCAATCCTTGAATCTCCTTCCGCCGGCGAGCTAGAGCGGGAAGTCCTAATATAGTTAAGCATGCCATCAGAATTCATAAACCATCTGATAACGGAAACCCTTTGAACATCTGGGCTATTAATTCTCTTTAAGAGCAATGTTTCTCCGAGATAGACTTCATAATTAGCCTTTTTGCTGTCAAGATAATCAATGTAGGTCGCTCCTCCCGCAGAAAAAGCAACGCGTTCTCCTCGAACAAACTCAAGCTTTCGTCTTTCTTCTAATTCTGGAGTACTTTCAGATACATCATATATAAGGTCCAGAGCCAACAAGATCTCAACCGGAATATCATTAAGATTGTTTGCTGCGAACGCGACTGCAACGGAAAGAAAATTCTGTCCTAGGCAACAATCTAAATGTCCCCCTGCATATATAATCCTTAGCTCATTTTGATGGTCTGCGGGCACTACGAAAAATTCCTTTTGCCGTGGCGCTTTGAATAATCCTAATACTTGCAATTCTTCCTCAATAAGCTTAAGTATCCCAATATGCTCCATTTTGGGAGCAATGGATATAGTTGATATTCCCCCTTTAAATTCATAAGGCTTATCCTCCACCGGCGACCTGGGATTATTCTCCCCCAGCAGGCTGCCTGCCTGCTCCGAGATATTAAGATTAAAATTATGAATTAGGATTTTCTTTAATAAATTACCCTCATATAGCTTATCATAAGTTTCTTGCCAAACCGGAAAACCCTCAGGGCCGCCTATAAAACTTTTTCCGGAGCGCTGCGCGATATCTTGCCGCAATTCCTTTTTATCCAACTTGCAATCCACCTCATCATTCCACCCATACGCGGCAGGGTTAAGATTTCTCCCACTTATAATCATAATCTTAATCTTTGAAGCAAGCGCATGAGGATGCCGCTTAATAGTATGTATAAGCTCTTCTCCGTTCATCTTCGGCATATCCAAATCAGTGATAACCAGTTTTATATCGGGCCAATGTTTTTGGAATAGCTCCCATGCCTCTTGCCCGTCACTTGCCAGCATAAGATTATATCCTCTTAATAAATGTCTATACCATTCCCTGGTATTCCGGTCATCTTCGGCAATCAAAACATACTCCTTCATCCCTGCGCCTTCCTCCAGCGGGCTGCCGGCGCCATGAACGTCTTTCTCGCTATCCTGCTGTTGATTACTCAAGAATTCTCCGGCATTAACGTGCAGCCTAAATCTATAATGTTTTAATTTGCCCTCCTGAATAAGCTTTGCCAGGACTTTAATAACTGTATCATGTCCTCCGATTATACTTCCACGAAGAGCGCATATTATTATTGCCCATAATTCATCTTCTCTGAAAAGCCTTGTCTCCAAAGAATCTGATTCTTGAAATGTTATCTGGTCAAATGGCGCTAATTGCTTTCCTAAAAGGTTTACAGACCTTCTATAGTCAATACAAAGGCTCACACATTCCCCGTCAACCTCATAATAGGCGCACAGGTCATCTTCATAATAGTGTACTCCTAGGATTCTTGCTTTTACTATTTTACCTCTTGCCTGGACATACCGGTAATGAGCCTCTTCACTTAAAATCCCCTGAGTAGAGACTATGAAAATTTTCGATTTCCCTTTCTTAATGTATGCCTGCCTTAAAGCCATTTTTCCCCGAAAAGAGTTGCGGTAATTCCAATTAAAATTATCAATATACGCACTGCATAAATCATCGTAACTATCCGCGTCCTTCAACTCAACGGTAGACACATTGCCCAGCCAGCCGGTTAATTTTCTGCGCCTGCCTTCTTGTAAAATCTTATTCTTCGCTTCTTTACTTATATTCTCTGGCAGCAACATCCCTAATCTTTTAACTATTATTCCCTCAAAAGACATTTCCTTTTCCTTAAAATCAGGCTTCCCCGTTTCATCAAACACGCACACGCCAATATTTTCCACGGCTGAAACATGAAATTCTGTTTTATACTCTAATAAAAAGAAGGCCGCGAAGACGCACAAAACAGCAATGAACGGGAAAGCAACAACTATAAACATTTCTAACTGGCTTCGCATTGGATGAGCCGGATAATTCGCAATAGTATCAAGTAAAGGTAAAAAGATGCGCGCCGACAACACGAAAAGAATGTCCTCCAGCGGGCTGCTGCCGTCTTCTACGCTGCTATAAGACTCCCATTTTTCTAAAAACTTAAGAACCGCGGATAATTCGTTAATATTAGCGGTGTAAAGATAATATGAATTTTTGCATCTACTTGCCCACTCAGAAATCACCCGGCGCTGCCAATCATTTTCACCCGCGTTGCCGTCTTCATGCAGTCTTTCCTTAATTGCTTCCAGCATTTCTTCTTTCATCTGCAAAGTAAAACACACTGCCGAAGGAAGATAACCTCCGAACCAACTCACACCTATAGGACGATATTCATTACCTTCATTAATTAGGTATGGGGCTCCCGAATCTCCCCTTTTAACTTTCATATCAAATGCTTTTACCTGTTCATCCACATGAAAAGAATACCCGCACGAGACAGAGTCATTAAACCCTCCCACCAATACCACAGGCTGAATTCCTTTATGGCCCACCATAATATTAAAGGGTTTGAGTTTCTTGTCTGTTTTAAGAACAGCTATAACAATATCCATATCTTTATCCCGAGACCCGGACTTTTCGGGTGCTCGCCCAATAACAACATTGGCCTTCCCGATATATTCATGTTTTAGATTACTCCCGAATGATACATCCATACCATACCTTTCACATCTATACTTGTTCCCCAGCGCTATCCAACGGCTGGCTGACTGATGATGGGTAAGTATAAGCACATAATAACCGTCAATATCATCAACCACAAAACCGCTTCCCCAATGCCCCCCCTGATAAACTCTCACTACCATTGCCGCAAACTCTCCTAAATTCTTTAATTTCCTGGCCTGCTTCTCCAATGCGCTTTTTTCCGCGCGCAACCTCTCTAATGGAATGTTGTTTGCTTTAGTCAATCTTTCCAGTGGGAAAACACGTATCAAGCTTGGCGGAGTCAACTCACTTATCATCACTGCTTCATTCGAATGTTCTTTATCATAAAAGCGCTTCATGCTTAGCATTACTTCCATACCTAATTTACATTTCAATTCTGAATATATCAATATACCGCTTATATCCAACGCTAATATTAAAAGCACAAAATTCAATAATTCCCACCATCCTGTTATCGCGACAGCCGCAAGCATCTTCCTCAATCTCAATTGAAAAATAGGGACACATCCCATTTTCTCATCATTTTTCCCCAGCGGGCTGCCGGCCTTTTCGGCAAATAGGCCTAACGCCTTGCCAGCGGCCAAACGGACATACCAATTATCACTCTCATCTTTTGCCAGCTTTCTCATTTCTTCTAAATAGGGTTTAATCAAGTTTGCTGCCTGCCCTGATTCTGATTTATTCAATAAATCGTACAAAACATATCCGGCTTTAGCCCTGACTGCCGATGTTTTTTCCTCATTTAATATAGATTTAATTAATAGTTCTCCTACTCTAGCGTCCTGACTAAACTCTAGAATTCCTACAGCTCCTTCCCTAATAAAAGGATCATCTCCATCTAAAGCATCAAGGACATCTTCAAAAATATATTCGCTCATTCTAGCAAGCACCAAAGCTATATCCAAAGAGGCGGGAGTAAGCCCGCCTTGAAAATTAAAGCTTCTAATCAGGGACTGCGCCATTTTCCGATCACAGATTTTACAGATCGCTTCCCTCCCCGCTTGGCTAACACCTTTATCGGGATCTCCCAACGCTTCCTTGGGGATAAAAACTATATCACACCACCTATATAAAATACTAAGGGCGCACCCAGAATTGCTGACAATACGGCTGTCTTTAGATTTAGCTAAATAATTTATAAGGGGTTCCATCTTTTTCAAGGCATATATCTTGCCCCATGCCTTAATAACAGCCTTGCGCACAGATTGATTTTCGTTTACCTCCCAAGCTTTCCGCAAGGCACATACTGCCAGTTCACCCATATCTTGATAATTATATTTTGCCTTTAAGAAATCTTCTTTATATATGTAAAATAAAGAATGAAATATTTTCGGGTCGCCCATAATTTCACCGATAGCCCAGGCAGAGGCTATCTTAGTAGAAACAGCTGAGTTATCAGACTCTAAAATATGGCCGAAATTTGATATTATTCCTAAATCCGATATGATTTTCACGACCTCATCCACAACCCTGTAAGCAGCCTCTTTTTTGTAACCCGTTAAGGCTTCAAATATCAGCCCGGATGCGAGTTT
>MHGF01000016.1 GCA_001805445.1 Omnitrophica WOR_2 bacterium GWF2_43_52 | reverse complement strand
TGGCATAGACTTAGAGGATTTAACCGGCTTTGGTAACGCCACCGCGCCCGAGTACAACCCGCTATACAAAGAAGACGGCAGCTTAAAAACCGATTCTGAAATCCAAGCCACCGTAGACTTCTTCGCCGCGGTGACTGTATTCGTTAAAAAAGTCCAAGCTGAAGGCCTTCAGGATATATTCAATGATGCATATGGCACCCACATTGATTTCTCTCATCTTACGATTGAGGACCTGAATTTCTTCTCTGTTTTCCTCTTTAATAACAATGGCAATTTGCTTTCAGAAAGTGAGATTGAAGAGCTGCTGAAACTCTTGCCTTTCGTAGCTACTATTCTTGGGGCTTTGAGAACAGGCGATATTTCTCCTGAAGATTTTATCAACTGGACACAAGGCAGGACATTTAAAATCTCTTCGCTTCCTCCTCAGCTAAACTTAAATCCGAAATTAAACAAAGGCTATAATGAATTGAATAGATTTGCCGATGCCTTATTTACCTTGGCCTCGAATATGGAGTATTTCCTTGAGCAGGTAAGGATGAATCAGCTTGATGTTGACGCCTTTAATACCGTCTATGGCTTACATTCCTTAGGTAGCGACTTCAAGCTTCCTCTTCGTGATTATGAATTAGCCGCGGTCCTGTTTATGATTATCAGCGATGTGCCGGGCGATTTCAAGAGCCTCAATAGCTTTGATCCTTTTGAATTTGCCAAGGCCATTCCCAACGTCGCTGCCTTGATTGAGGAAATTCAGGTGCATCCTGAATACATCCAAGCGCTTAACTTCTTCCATGACCTGAAGATTCCTTTTGACGCTAACTTCAGCCTGAATCCAAAAAACCGGGGAAGATTTAACCTTTTACGTACCGGTAAATTCTTATTCAGTATCGCCGGATTTATCCGGCAGAGAGATGCCCAGAATAAAGGCGGCTTCCCCGATGCCCTTACCTTCTTAGAAATAACCTATAAGATGTATGAGAACTGGGAAGAGATACAGGCAAGGCTTGAGAAATTAGGCAGAGAAAGAATCGTATTCCTGCCGGACAGGGTGGGATTCTCTTACCGCGTCTTAAACGGCGTGCTTACGGTATTCATGTATGACGGCTACACCATACCTTCAAAGGTTCAGCCTGAGAGCATTGCCAAATTGACGGTGAGTTTTGTTGCCGAAGGAAGGAATTTACGCGAGGTAAGAAACAGCTTTAAGCAGGATAGCGAGATAGTGCTCCACTCAACTCAGATAGCTTCTATCTCCGTAAGAGGCGTTCCTATAAATTACAGAGACATTGAGACTACCCACACCAGATATACCTTCTTGCCCAATGGCGAGCTTTATCAAACCGTAATGCAGACCTACGATGCCTTAAACGGAAAATTGACCAGAGAAGTGATTGAAGCAGGCGAAGGCTACCGCTTAGTAAGAAATTATAGCTACGGCAGCAACTACCGCTCCGTGTATTACGACGATGCCGGCCAGCCGTTCTTTGTGCCTGCAGTCGTTACTACCTATGTTGAAACAGACAATGCCCAAGCTTTAATCAGCAGGGCGGTAAATACCGGGGTCGATTTTACCTCAGAAACAGCCGTCCAGAAAATAACCTACTATAATCCTATAGGCGCAATAAGCAATGAAGTAACCCGCGTCATTAATTTAGTTGGCGGCAACACCGTGGAAGAAAAAGATGAAGACGGCTATGCCGCTTATGAGTATACTTCCGCGCTCTTAGAATTATTGGGATTCGCGGCTAAGGTAACCAGATACGCGCACGATGGAGGGAAGCTCGCCGAAACTACCTTTGACGCGCAGAGCGGCGTGAAATTTACTACGGATGGATTACGATTTGAAACCACAACCAGGGATATTGTTAACGGCATAGAAATAATTCAAGAAAGGGATAATCTCGGCACTATCCGCAGAGAAATAAGAAGCAATGGCGCTATCCGCCGCGAATTTATCCGCCACTTGACTAATCCGTTGTGGGCGGGTTTTGGCGAGGCGCATTACACCGAGGAATTTGACCTGATTACCGGCCTTAAGGTAAGCAATGCTGAGATTTTGGATTTCAACCTTGAAGGCGGCTCTATTGTCAAACAGGATATAGTGATTAAGAATCGCGCGGTTATCAAGGAATTCGGGAAGAAAGGTAGAATCTTAAGGGTCTTTGAAGGAAAATATGTAAGCTATGAAAACGGAAGGTTCACCGCCGCTACCGTAGCCGTATCCAAATACGAGGATAAATATTGGAAGGCAAGAAATATCGATTCAATTACCCAAAAGTGGAGCTGGAATAATTTCAGCCAAAGCCAGTCAAAGCTTATTCATGAAACCAAGCCGTTAAATATTACCGATATTACTACTTATTACGGCGCGCACCACACCTTGGAGATAGAATATCATAAACCTTCAATGGGGACCACGATGCGTATCTTTGTTGAATTAGCCTTAGGTGAGCCGGTGCGTTTGGTAACGCCTTACGATATCGAGCGTCCCCGGATAATTGAGGTCGGTTACAATTCTCTGGGCATTGAAAAGGCATCCCGCACTACCAACGTATCCGGCGGCGAAATTGAAACTACTACGAGCGATTTGGATACAATGGGCAGGCCGCAAGAAGCGAAAGACGCGCAAGGAAATGTCTTGGAAGCCCACCTCCTCAAGCATTGGAAAAAATCTGATACCTCCGCAACCAAAGAAATTATCCAGGACTTCAATAGCGGCCTGGTTGATTATGTGCTTATTGCTCCTAAGATGTTAGGTGGCAATATTGTCTGGCAGACGGCGGTTATCTATGATGAAGAAGAGAATGAAACCGCTACCTATACCACAGCCTATTATAAGAATGGCGCGCGGATTGGGGAAGTAAGGCATACCCAGACCTTAGATAAAGGCGAAGGCAAAATGCACAAGCAGGAATTCTTCGGTATTTCTACTCAGGAATACTATCAGGATGCCTACAGCGGCCTGCTCGATGATATTGACATAACCGCGAGAATAAACGGTAAAGAGAGAACCTATCATATTGATAATGAGTATGATGAATTAGAGACTATCCAATCCTATACAATGTCCTTCAAGGATGAGCCACGTATGTGGGTGTTAAAGGCAGACAGAGAGTCCATAGACAATAAAAATAATGAGATTATCTTTAACTTCCTCTGGTCAAATGCCCACACGGAGCGCGTGGCAATGGATATTGATACCGGCTTATTCCCGCGGATTATGTATGAGGTTGAGCCGAAAGAAGGAAAAATCGTGAACTGGATTACCTTAGTCAGATTCGATGCCTTGGGAAGTGAGGAAAGCCGCAGCGTGTATGTGGATAAGAATAAAGACGGCAGGATTAGCGAAGATGAAAAGGGATGTTGGGTATTAAAAGCCTATCGGTTACGATTAGATAAACTCAATGGAGAGATTATTAACCATTACGAAAAGCCCAATCGCACCAGCGGGCTTATGCGTATCAGCGCTCAGGTGGGTAAAGAAATCGGCGGCACCACCGAGAAAATTGAAATGGCAGACGGCCTGTTTGAGGATTTCTCCTACGAGATTGAATTGAGCGACGACCTAAGGGAAGTAGGCAGAACCACCAGGAATTCTTTAGGCGCGATAGTGACGCGGGCACAGGAAGACAGCTTTGATTTTGAAGAGCATCTTTCTCGTGTGTATTATACCACTATCTGGGGTGAAGAGGCAGTTGCCTTGGTAGATACCCAGTCTTCCTTAACCAAAGGCTATGAGTTTGAAGACGCGCAAGTGGCTCCCGACATCTTTGATACCCGCACGGTTACGATTGATTATGACGACAGAGGCGTATTTACAAAAGGCGTAACCCATAGCGAGGCATTAAAGAGCGAATATCCTCAAGGTATTTTTGAGGCAGTAGCAAAATCCGAAGACGGCCTGACGCAGGAATTTACCGACCACCTTAAAAATGATTTGGTGTTAACTTACACCTATAATGTAGTCGGGCTTTCAAGAGGAATTATCAGCGCAAGCCGAACAACGGTTATTAACCGCAACAATTCAGGCTTAGAGAAAACTAGCATTACCAAAGATATCCGCACCCAAAAGATAATTATCACTTCCGAGTATGCGTCTGCCCTTATTACCAAGAATGGAATGAGCGTTCGCGAAAAGACTACTAAAGACGATACGCTTTGGTTTGACTATGCCACAAAAGAGGTTTTAGGTAAAGTTTCTACCTTAGTGAATAATTTTGGAAATACTATTCATAAAGATACCGTCTTTAGTGATGGCATAAACCAGCGGTATAAGCCTGTGTATGATAAAGGGGCAAGAGAAGTAGGAGGAATTGGCTTACGGTATAATCCTGAAGAGAAGGATAAACCTGAGGAAGAGAGATGGCATGTAGAAAGCACTTATGAAAAATATGTCTGGAATAAGGGCGCCTTAGAGCGCGTCAAGATTGACAAATTCCGCGGAAAGAAAGAAACAAAAGAAAGCTTTGACAGCGAAGGCCTGCCGCAGAAAGAGGAAGAAACCTTCAAGCTTACTGACAGGTTTGGTTATTCAGTTGGCAGCGCTAAGAGGGTGATCAGCTATATTTACGATGGCTCAAGCCGAAATAATCCGTTGATTGCCGATAGAGGCAAAACCGCGGTTATCGCGACCGTAAACGGCATTACCCATACCATAGACTTTACCGAGTCAAAGGTGGTTGACTTCGACGGCTCAAAGGGTGAAATGTCGGGCGATGGCGTGTTGACCATTGAGCTTACCGATTTATTAAGAAAGCTTACATGGACCGAAGAAAAAGCTGTCTATAAGCGTAACCGCGGTATCCGCAGCTGGGTTATCTTTATTGGCGAGCGCGGAGAGAAAATAACGAGAGTCACCGAGAATAACTATACACATCCGAACCTTAACTTTCTTGGTTTAGCTAAAAGTTCAGAGGTGAAGGTTATATATCCTCGCCGGACAAAATATTTCAAATCATCAGAGTTTAAAGATTACCAGCTTTCTACGGGTGAATTGGATATTCAAATATATAACAAAATCTTAGACTTGGTATGGCAGGAAAAAAGAGGGCCATTTGATGAGTTAAAAGAAACCACAGAAGGAGCGGTGGAGGACGGGGTATTTAGAGGCAAAGAAAGAAGGCGTTCCACCTTTAGAGGGCTTTTGGGAGTCTTTTATGTTCCTGACAATACTGTAGCGAAGCCACTGGTAAGATATCCTACAGACAGGGTAGAAAAGATTAAAGCCGAATCCCAGCCGGTAGATAGTAACGGCGAATATCTGGATATTAATGTCTTTATGGATAAGGTATTTAATGAGAGGGGAGGAGTACGGTCGCAGAAAACAGAGTCACTTAAGATAAATGGAGAAATTGACTACGCCATTAATGTTACCCAAGAGGTGAAGAATAACATCGGCGATGTTGAAGAAATAGATTTTATCGATGAAAAAGGCAGGCCTTCGACAATCTGGCAATACTATGACTATAGCAGGTACGGTTCAGAGGGCATTGCCCAACGCAGTGGCCGCTTGGTAAAAGATGCCGCCGGCAATACCTATATCTACGCATTGGGTAATATGACGTATTTTGATGAGTTTAGCAAAGAGCTTAAATTTAGCGTAAAGCAGGGTGAGGAGATAGGAGAAGATAATACGCTGGTCAAGAGGAATAACCTGACCTATAAAGAATTAGGCGCTATTTTCTATAACTTGCCGCGTTTCTTCACCATAGTCGGTTACCGCGAAATAAAAGATGAGTTCGGCCGTCCCATCGTCAGGGAAGACGGCTATGAAAGAATCAATCCTGTAACCGGGTTTTCAGAAGGGAACTTTAAGAAAATTGCCTTCTATAGCTATCCTTTAAATGAATACATTAATTTAAGCGTAAGCGGTGACAGTTATCCTTACGAAAAAGGCCATGAACAATACAGCCATTATAAGGGCAAGAAATGGATTTCCCACACCGGTAACATCCATACCGTCAAAGATATTAACGGCCAGACACTGATTGCCATGGATATGAGCGATACGGTGGAAAGATCCCTCAAGCAGGTCAGGCTTACTTTTGACGGAAGGATGAAATACGGAGTCTATGAGGGTGCCGGCTTTACCTATCAGGAAGTTGCCTTGGCGTATGATATTTTCAATATGCCGCAGAAATCATTTATCACCAAGAGCCAGCTTGGGCTTGACCTTTACGGATTTATGCCGCATAAAGATATTGTTATCATCCGCGGCAAAGAACATGGCTGGGTATATGTCTATGAAGTAAGCGCGCAGGATGGGTTAAAAGGCGATATCATGCGCTGGATGGAAGAGCATCCCAATGTCCCCTTCTCAAATGCCAAGCCAAAGCGGGTTTATTTCAACGGTCTGCTTCTGACCAGCCATCCGACGCAATACCGCACCGACACCAAGGAAAAAGACTTACCGTTAAATACCAATAGAGGCTTCTTTGACAGGTTTGTGCATAATAATATCATAGTTAATTATGTAAAGAGGACAATATCCTCTACCCAAGAGTTCATTGACACGGTTTGGCATAGCGTGAGCGGCAAGGCCATAACCAATGAAAAAGAAAAAGATGATGATAAGGATAGAAAGCTTCCTGCCAAAGCCGCCGCCGGATTTACCTCTTTTACCAAAGAAAATAACAGCATGCTTACTATTACCCTCTTTATTCCGGTTATTATAGCCATAGCCTACAGTATCATAAGGACGCTCTTCAAATTTAATGCTCTGCGAAAGAGAAGCAAGTTAGCTGTTAATGCTCAAAATAGTAATCCTCCGCCGCCTGCGCCTTCAATGACGTTAGCTGTCCTAGAAAAGCTAAGTGGCAATGACTTCGTGAATAATGTAGATAAGGTGTTCCCGTATGTTGCTTTAGGATTAAAGAGGCTGCTGACGATCCAAAGCAATGGGGCGCATATTTTAAGTGTCGAACAATTAAAGAAGATAATTGAGGATACGAAAGTAAGCATGGGAGCGCTCTATGCTATCTTTAGCGATAGGGCATTAGGATACAGGGTTTTTGTAAAGGCAATTAAGGCTGCGCTGGAAGACAAATTCTCTGGCTATCTTGATGAATACGGATTGACAGAGAATATTGATGATTGGAAGAAACTGCGCCTTGCAAAGATAGATACCACCAGAAAGAATTATCCGCTTGATATACGCAAATATATTGTTGAAAAGATGCTTGAGCGGGCGCGTGAAGGGCTTTTAGTGAAGGCAGATGAAGCGACAGAAGATATTAAGATTGATGATGAGGCTCTTGACGGATTGTATATTAGTATCAGGCGTTCAATCTTGAAGGAAAAGCCGGGTGAGCAGGGCTCAAAGAAAGAGTCAGGATGGGTTATGGTTCCGGCAAGAGATATTGCCCTTACCTTTATCATGCAATTTGTGGCAGGCGGCCAGCAGGCACAGCAGGGATTCTATGAATATATGTTAAAAACGGTTAAGAGAATAGAGAATGAGAAAAGGACTGTTTCAGAATTCCAGATTGAGAAAGTTGGACTCAACTGGAGCGATGTTTCTAAAAAATTGACCGAAAATGGTTGGGCGGAAGAAATAAACTCAACGAAAGTCTGTTTAGTGGCAAATTTTTATACCGAAAAAGGCCGCATGTCGGAAATCTTCGGAAATGATTTCGAGAAGTTTTTGCCAATTTTGCAACAGTCGTCTCTCCATACCGGCTGGTTAAAAGAAATCATCGATATTTTCCGTGATGAATCTATTGTGGCGAATATGCTTCTTCAAGTTGAGTTGAATGAGATATTGAGCGACAGAATCAGAAAAACCACCGGCTTTGAGTGGAGATATACCCTGCAAGAAGAGACTTGGAACTTGCTTTATGCCTATCTTGACTACAATGACCCATTTGAGGCATTAGGGATAAACTGGGGATACCTTAAGAATCTTGCCATTGAGCGCGATGCAAATGGCATCGAGAAGAAGCTAAAAGATGTACTTAGCACACTCTATAATATTAAGGTACTTAAAGAGAAAGATGGCACAGCCCTGCGCGATCTTGCGGACAGTCGCCCCCTTTCAAAACGGCTCTTCAGCCTTATCCTTATCGGGCTAAAGCCAGAGCAAAGGTCATTATTCTTGCATGAATTGGTTGATTCTAAATTTGTGGCCTATCTGCTTGGGCAGTTTAAAGGCAGGCTCACCAAGCAGGAATTAAGAACAGCTATTAAAACTATTGAGAAGAATACAGGGATAAATAATAACAATCTTTTAACCGTTATTACCTCACTCTCCGATTATGAATTTGTCCCAGAGCCTATTTTAAAAACCTGTAAGGCCGCAAATGACGACTTAAAGGCTGAAATCGAAAAAGTAGAAAATAACAAGAAGATATTTATCTCAACCTTCCCTAAGAAATACATCCGGCCGCTTCGTATCCTGAATTTCTGGCCAAATACCATAAAGTGGGTATTGATTGCCATTACCTCGGTAGCTGTAGCAAAGCTATTCCTGATGGGATACCTGTTAACCATAGTCAATACCGTTATGCCGAATATTGCCCCAATCTTTATTACCACCTTTGGCGGCTCAATCTTGGTATCGCAGGCATTTAACACCTTGTTTATTGTGGGGGCATTAGTGATTCCGGTATTTTTAACCGCGATGTTTGTAGGCTTCGCCTGGGAGTTGATTAATAAAATTGTGCATAAGAGAGTAAATAGCAGGATACGGGAATTTGTTGCCAAGAATACCAGGGGCAAGCCCGGCTTTATCAACTCGCTCTTAGAAGTGCATCTTGACCCGCGGGTAAAAGGGCATAAAGACGCGGAAAGGAAAATATATACCGGTATGTCAGAGGAGCGCTGGAAGGAGCTTGCAGAAGAGAAAAAAGACAGGGTTACTCAAGGGGTAAAGTATTACTTGAGGATGTTTGGCTGGATAGTCCCTAGAATGGCATTGATGCTTTTGGTATTGATGTGGGTGTTCAGCGAGCCCGCGGAAAGGCTTGCCGTCGGCCTTGATGGAGTTTTGCATTGGCTGACCGTTATTCCGTTATTACATTCCATTTGGCTGCTTTTTGCTTTCCTGATGATTCGCGCGGTTAATTCCTGGGGCACCTGGCTTGTGTCGCGCAAGGCGCATCGTGAAGTTGGCCGCTACACGGTAGCAACCGACAGCGAGCTTCAGCTTGGGCTTAAGCTTATCGGAGGAGAATCTACCGCGTCAAAGTATACTCAATTAGTATTTTTAAAGGTCAAGCCGTTAGAATTCGTGAGTCTTCTGCTTAATCTGTCTCTCTACGGCCTGCAGTATTTTGGATACCTGCCGGCATTTGGCGTGGTGAGCGCGTATCTTCCTTTTGTGAGTTTAGGGTTGTTTATTGCCGCCTCATTTGCCTATCTGTTAAAGAATACATTTAAGGCATACGAAATTAAGAAACGCTTTGGCTTCCATAACTTCCGTTTAAAAGGCGAAACCAATGACTCAAAATCAATGGGCCGTGCCAAAGTTCGCTATGCGCAGGTTCTAAACAAATGGCTCTTAACCAAGAAGATAAGCGTCCAGCAGTATAGACAACTATTGAAGTATGAGCTTCCTAAAGATTTAATTTCTGAGATGCAGGATGAACTGCGCTGGTTCTTAAATATCTATTTTACCGAAGGCACCCCGGAAGGTGTCCCTGAATTAGAGCTTTATTTTGAAGAAGCCCCGCATATTATTGACCAGGTCTCCGGTTTTACAGAGCCTGTCGGCTTAGCATGGGATGATTGCGTTAAATTTATAGCAGAGAAAGAAGATGCTCAAGGTAACAAAAGTGCCAAAGAGGCGGCAATCGCCTATCCTACGCTTCTTTATTATTGTGTTGTGCTTACCTATCCTCAGGAATGGCAAAACCTTATTGAGATGTTATTCATTGATGGTTATATCAAAGATAAAAAAGATAAGGATACGCTGCTTAATGCCAAATTTGAGTCTCCTAATGCCGCGGATGATATTATCAAGAACTTAAACTTGACCGATAAGGAAAAAGAACTCTTAAAAGGCAAGATTGTGGAGTGGGTTAATTTTACCCAGACCAGCCTTTTGAGGGCGGTAGAAACAAATAAAATCAATCGTGAAGTGTTAAGAAACTGGTGGGAAGATGAATTAGGCAGCGGTATTTATAATGATCTGCGGAAAAAATTCGGCCCGGAACGCGATACCGTTACCGGCTCAGAAAAACCAGCGCGTATAGCATTAAGAAATAAAATAGATAATACCTTGGATGCCTTAGTAACTTTGATAGGAGAAGCTAATCCTAAATATGCCGCCTTACGCAATGAACTTGCCCGGCGCTTATGGGTATCCTTGAACTACCTGAATGATAGTGAATTTGAAGATTTCTTTTCCGCAGGAAATTTTGATATTGAAGAAACAGAGTATCTGCGGGCAGACAGGTTCTTAGAGCAGGCAATTGATGAGCGCCATAAAGTGAATTTCAATGCTATGGGTTGGGGTGGATTAGATGCTGGTAAAAAGAAAGGGCTTAGGGAATACGCGCAAAAGCCGGAAAATATCCATTCAGTTAATCTCAACGGCCCGGAGATGGGTGGTTTATTCCCGGAATATTCTTGGGCTGAGCTGAATAATCCTAATCTCGAGCATCCATATAAGCTTAAGGATAAGACTTTAATAGAAAGTTTAATCAGTATTTACAAAAATGGCGAATGGAAGAGGTTTGTTGAAGATTGGCTTGTTAAAGAAGGTTTTGTAGCAAACGACATTTTAAAGAATAATTTACTTGCAGGCAATCTTTCCGGAATAGATGATAAAGTGCAAAAGGAGATAGAGCAATGGGCTAATATCCATCCGAAATTTGATAAGTTTACTACTAAAGCCGCTCCGGAGTGGGTGGTGGCAATGTTAACCGGCAGGCTGCGTTTTGGCGAGGCAAACGCCCAGTATAAGGCAATGGGCTGGGTTATTAATTTCAGGTATATCCCATCGGTTGTGCTGTATGCTGACGCGGCACATCATCGCACTTACCACCGCTCAATGTTTTTGCCTAATGTCATTTCCCAGTTCAATAAGCCAGAGTATGGCAGTCTGCTTATGGCAATGGATGTCATCAGCCCGGATGCAACCAAGGTAAGGCAAGGCTTTAGGATTTCAGAAACTACTTGGACTTTTATGGTTCAGGAGGCAAATCGCAAGAAGGGTAAGAACCTGTTCTATGGCAGGGGTGGTGGCGCCAAGGCAGACTTACAGTTAAGGCCGCGTAAACCTTTTGCAACAGATTACAAATATCTATGGAATATGCCGGCAATCACCTTGCCCTATACCCTTGTTGCTGAAGATGCCTATTTTGTCTTATTGATGGCTAATGAAGGCCCGGAGGTGTATTACACGCAGGCTATCAATTATTACGGTGGAAAAGGCGAAAGCATTGGCTTGAATACTGACCCGGAAGAAAAATATATCGGCGATCAGGAAGAGCTTGAGACCATGCTTGGTTTTATGCGTTTTGCCATAAGCCCCAATGTTCCTCTTAATGAGAAATATAGCGTTCAGAATACCCCAGGTTCTTTCTACGGCTTAAAGTCAGCGGTTATGATAGCTAATGTGATATTTAATATCTTCGCGATTGTCTTGCCTATTAACCCGGCTCATTCCTTCCCTATTTCGTGGATATTTATCTTGACCAGCTATAGCATGTCTATGGCAATTAACTTTGCCAGTGTGGCACTGTATAATTTACGCTACGGCTCGCCAAAAGGCTTATTTAAATTCGCCAAAGGCACTATCTATGACCCGGGATATTACTGGATATTCACCCTGCTTATTCCTATGTATGTGAATGCTTTCAATAGAAGAGGGTTAAAAGGTGTTTTTGACTTTAGAATATCCAAGAGAGAAGCTGCCAGCAATAGGGAAAGTTATGGTCTTTTATTGTTACGCCATATCTTTGGCGCGCGTTTTGCCGCGCCGGTTCTGCTTGCCATATTATTGTTTGCCCCGTATCATCCGATGATATTCTTTGTGGTTTCGCCTTTATTTATCTTTATGATGTATAACTGGGTAGGGGGCATGTTTATCTATAACCCGCTTTACAATGTAGGGCGTAAGTCCAGCAATATCGTGCCGATAATTTTCGGCATAGCCGGATTAGCAATAGCAGGGTTCTTTGGGTATTATGCCTTAACAGGGATACTGGGCGTCTGGGCATTGATGAAGATGAAAGATATAATTAAAGGAAAAGCTTTCTTAGGTAAGCCTACTTCAGCAGATACCGCTATGTTAATGTTCTTAGGAGTATACAGTGTATTTGTGCCGGTTCCGACCTTATTTATTGTAGTGGGATGGCTATTTTTTGAAGCCCATCGTAGAGCAAGAGTAAAAGAGATGTTTTTCGGTATTTGTTTTATAATACACCAGGCAGTTAAAGATGTCTTGATTCTTGGAGCAGGAATTAAGCAAAATAATAATCAGAAATTAAAAATTGAAATCGCAGGAAAAAAAGAAGAAGCTGATTGTAGTATGGTAAAAGTTTTTGGTATATCGTTGAAACCTGCCCCTATAAAGTATTTTTCGGAAGCGGCCGTATACAAAGCGTATATACAAGGAGGACAGGTGGGGGCGTCTAATATTGACGCAGTTTGGAATCCTATAGTTGCTAATGCCGGAAAGTATAAATGGTATTTCTGGTCAGCGGTTATATCGCTTACCTTTATGCTTTTTGGCACAAACCTCTTGGGATTACTTGGTATTGCCTCGGTATGGAGTTCGCATATTTGGATAGGGATATTAATCGCAGGGCCGATAAGCAGTATCATCAAATACGTTAAATACATTCAGCTTAAGAAAGCAATTTTAAATAAGCTTGATAAATTCTTTGCTAAGCATCCGCCGGTATATGCGGTGTATACTGAAACAGTCTTGGCTCATAGGATTGGAGTTGCCTTGAGCGATGCCATGACAAAAAAAGCATTTAAGGAAGCCGCCGACACCCTTACCCATTGGAATGACGGTAAGGGCATGATTTTAGTCAAAGAGCCCACGCCTTTATTCCCTTCAAGCGATAAGGCAGCCGTTTTATATAAGTATTTGGGATACGGCAGTGAGCTGGAAGTATACAAGAAAATTGCTACGTTGACACAAAGTGATTATCCCGGATATTATGGATATGGTGCGTACGGATATGGATATGGCGATTATGGCTCTTACGGTAAGCCATCGTATGGCTACGGTTACTATTATAGCGGAGTTGCGCCTCCTCCCCAATATTATGGTTATCATGCAGACACTGCGTATTATGCATACAATGAAAATGAAGTAAAGCGGCTGCACCAGACTTTGATTCAAAGAATCATCAATCAGTTGAATCTGCATAAACCGTCTATTTTAAGAAGAAAGAATTCCGGCAAGTTGGATGGTTTAAAGATTGCCGTATACACCCATAACTTTTATGGCGGCGGCGGAGTGGAAACAATCCTGCAGAATTGGATTGAAACCGTTCTCAAATATAACAATGTAGAACTGCACCTTATCGCCTATCGTAATGGCGATAAGCCTGCAGGTGTTTACGCCAAAGCCGTTGGCAAGGGCAAGATTTACATCCACTTGATAGATGCCAATCCCCAGATAGAAGAACAAAATAATTATCCTCTCCTTACTCAAGCATTCCAGCAATTATATTCCGCAATTCATCCTGATGTGGTCTTAACCCATACCTTTTGGACGAAGGACGCAGTGGTTGCTTTAGAGCAGGCGCGCGGATTAGGCATTCCTACGGTAAGCGTGCGTCATCTCAGCGGTAATGTGATGTGGCATATAACCAATGAGTTGCTTAAGAAGTCAACCGCCATAGGCGCGCCCAGCAGGCAGGCGAAAGAAGATATTGAAGGAGCCGGTTTTAAAGATGTCAAAATAGTCGGCCCTTCAGTTCCGGTCATTGAATTCTTTAATCCTGACTTAAAAGAGGTAAAGACAGCCAAGAATAGCCTGAGAAAGGTAGAGGGCATATTTGATTTTACAGGTAAAGTAGTTTTATTCTCACCTCACCGCTTAGTCCCGGAAAAAGGCCATGAAGATGCCATTCAAGCAGTAGCTAAGCTGAAGCAAAACGGCAAGAAAGATATTTCCCTCATTATAAGCGGCACCGCGGATGACCCCCGCTCACCCCAATTCTTCAATGGCTTAAAGGCGCGCGCGGCTAATAACGGTTTAACCTATCGCGTTATTTCTGAAGATGTGGTGAGCCATGCCTTGAAACTTGAAGATAGAGGAAATTCGCTTAACGAAAAAGTGGATATTCTTTTCATCCTTGGCGGATTAAGCCGGGAAAATATGCGCCGTATGTATGCATCAGTGGATATTATGGTATTAGCAGGGTATTGGGCAGAGGGTTTAAGCCAGTCATTGATTGAGGCTCAGGCAATGGGAATCCCTGTTATCGCGACAGATATTGGCGGAAATCGGGAAGCAATCAATATAAATCAGTCAGGATTACTATTGAATTATGATTTTGATTATAATGATGCCTCAAAGAGAGAGAAAAACATAGTTAAGTTGACTCAGGCTATAGATATCCTTGCTGCATCCGGGCAGAAGCGCCATGAGATGGGTGGAAACGGCAGAAAATATGCGGTAGAAAATTTTGACCCGGATATTTTGGTTGAGCAATACGAAGATTTGATGCTGGCGGCGATAAACAAGAATAAAACTAAGAGCGATGATTTGTCCCAAGGGCAGAAAGTACAGCCACTGGCATTAGAAGGTATGCCTATACACGGTTTCATTTTTGACCTTGATGACGTACTTGTCCCCTTGGCCGCTCCGTTTACTGCTGAGATACTGAGCAGGCTCGTTCAGCTTCTTGAGAGAGGCGTGCCGGTTGCCATTATTACCAATGAACGCGAAGAGAATATGGAGAAACGAGTGTGGTCGTTTGTTCCAAAACATCTTAGAAAGAACCTTTATATCTTTGCTCACGGTGGGCCTGTAGGTTATGGCTTCACAGCAGAAGGAGAGAATCTCTCCTATTTCCGTAAGATAATGGCGCAGCCGGATAAGCAAGGTATCATTGATATGGTACAAGCTGTTTTTAAGGTAGGGTTGTTTAAACTTGTGCCGCTTTCTTTTGATTATAAAGTCATGATAGAGCTTGATAGGAAAATTCGTAAAAATCGCAAGAAATACGCTCAAGCCCTTGTTGATGAGTTACGCAAGAATAATATACAGGCGTATGTGTCATTTCAAGGCGATAGGTATATCAATATCTTTACGTTTGATAAAGCTGATGCCGCGCAGTACTTCTTAGCAAAGACAGGAGTTGCAGAGAAAAATAGCGTGATTATTGGTGACAGCGCCAGAAAGTTTGGAAGAGATAGGAGGCTTTTAACATCATTTAAAAACGCGCGTTCATTCAATGTAGGGGATGTTTCCTTGACTATTGATAAAGAAAATCCCTCCATTGTGCAGACTGTTGTAAAGAATGTTCCCGCAACCGGAATAATTCTCGATGCAATACTTACCAATACACCGTTACCAAAAGGATTTAAGGCTCAGGTATCATCAAAATCTCTCGGAAAAACAATAGATTATGCATTAGCAGAGCTTGCGGAGTTAGGATATAAAGATGTAGTTGAGATAACGCAGGAGGCTTCGCTTGAAAAACTACGAGAAAAACTTATCCACTATGCTGAAGATATTTTAGGAAAAGACAATGTTGAAAATATGCAAGTTGATATTAACGGCTACCCGGGCCAGAAGAATTTCATTATTAAAATAAAACCAGCTCCGGGTTGTGAAAACTGGCAAAAGATTATTTTGAATGCCCATATGGATGCCTATAGCCATAAAAACTATGTGAAATTTAAAAGCAATTCAGAAGAATTAAAAGGAGAAGGCGCGCTTGATGACAGAGCAGGCATAGCCGCGATTATAGGCGCTTTAAGAATATTGAATAAGGAGTGGAGCCTGAATAAACAGGCCAAGCACGGCCCTATCTGGATAATTCTTACTGATTTAGAAGAAAAGTCAGCCATTGAAATAGCGTTGGTGGAGGCGCTGAATGAACGCTACGGTAGTATAGAAAAAGTCATTCATTTCTTCCTTACTGATGAGGTCAGCATTGAGGGATTAGGCAGAGTTGATTATGCGAATAATCCCAAGGCAAAGGAGGAGGCATTAAAGTACCTTTTAGGCAAGGCAAAGGATGTAAAGGAGATATTGCCAGTACGGCTTTCCGCGATACGGGTAATCGGTGAGCTTAAAGATATGAGCGTATGGGAAGACTTATTGAAAATGCTGCCTGATGAAGATGGAAATATCCGCGGCGCGATAGCAGAGGTTTTGAGTAAAGTTGATTATAGTAACAATAATGATAAGAGACAAATGGTAGTGGCTGCGTTGATAAGCGGCGCAAATGATAAATCTAAGAAGGCATATGAAGCAAAGATAAAGGCGCTAGTTGATGTGTTTAAGGCAAGTGTTAAGCAATTAACAGAAGCGTATATCAACGCCCTAAGCAGCCAGACTGAAGAAGTAAGGGTCGCGGGAGCAGAGGCCATAGCCAAACTTGATTACAGCGGTAAAGACACAGAGAAGCAGAACGTAGTGATTACATTGATAAAGGTGGCTAAAGAAGATAAAAATACAGCAGTAAGGATTGCCGCGATAAAGTCACTTGGCCAGCTTAAGGATATGAGTGCCTTTGGGGTGTTTATTAAGGGAGTAGAAGATAAGGATGAAAATATTCGTATAGCAGCAGTAGAGGCGCTATCCAAGCTTGACTACAGCAATAAAGACGCAGTTAAGCAGAAGGCAGTGGATACGTTGATAAGCGGTACAAATGATAAATCTAAGAAGGCATATGATGTAAAGATAAAGTCATTGGTAGATGCATTCAAGGTAGGTGTTGAGCAGTTAGTAGAAGCATATATCCGTGCATTGAGTAGTGAGAGTGAAGAGGTGAGAATAGCAGTGGCGGAGGCGCTATCCAAGCTTGACTACAGCAATAAAGACGCAGTTAAGCAGAAGGCAGTGGATACGCTGATAAGCGGTGCAAATGACAAATCTAAGAAGGCGTATGAGGCAAAGATAAAGGCGTTGGTAGAGGTATTCAAAGCAAGCCTTGAAGAGTTAGCAGAAGCGTATATTAATGCCTTAAGCAGCGAAACTGAAGAAGTAAGGATAGCCGCAGTAGAGGCACTATCCAAGCTTGACTACAGCAATAAAGACGCAGTTAAGCAGAAGGCAGTGGAGGCATTAAAGACAGCGGCTAAAGCGGATAAAAAGATAGCAGTAAAGATTGCCGCGATAAAGTCACTTGGCCAGCTTAAGGATATGAGTGCCTTTGAGGTACTTATTAATGCATTGTCAGATAAAGATAGGGATATTCGTATAGCAGGAGCAGATGCAATAGCCCACCTTGACTACAGCAAAAATACTGATAAGAAGAAAAAGACAGTGGATGCGTTAAAGACAGCTGAAGGGGATAAAAAGACAGCAGTAAAGATTGCCGCGATAAAGTCACTTGGCCAGCTTAAGGCTATGAGCGCCTTTGAGGTGCTTATTAAGGGAGTAGCAGATAAGGATGAGAGTATTCGTGTAGTAGCAGCAGAGGCACTATCCAAGCTTGACTACAGCACTAAAGACGCGGAGAGGCAGAACGTAATGGCTGCATTGATAAGCGGCGCAAATGACAAATCCAAGAAGGCGTATGAGGTAAAGATAAAGGCATTGGTTGAGGTATTCAAAGCAAGCCTTGAGCAATTAGCAGAAGCGTATATTAATGCCTTAAGCAGCGAAACTGAAGAAGTAAGGATAGCCGCAGCAGAGGCACTATCCAAGCTTGACTACAGTGGTAAAGACGCAGTTAAGCAGAAAGCAGTGGATACATTAAAGACAGTAGCTGAAGGAGATATGAAAGTCAGTGTAAAGATTGCTGCATTTAAGTCACTTGGCCAGCTTAATGATATGAGCGTATTTGAGAGGCTTACTAATGAAGTATCAAATGAGAATGAAAAGCTGTTGGTTCGTGCCGTAGCCATAAAGTCATTGGGCGAGTTAAGAGAAGTTAGTATCTTTGAAAAGCTTATTCCTATTTTCTCAAATAAGAGCGAATTACTCCGTATTGTTGCTCTTGAAGCCTTGGGCAAGTTGGATTATTCCCAGGTTGATGATAAAAAGAAACAGGCTATTAATATTATGATTCAGGCAGCCTCGAATAAAGAAGAAACAGTGCCAGTCCGAAAATCCGCTGTAAAAGCTGTTGTAAAAATCGGGGATAAAGCGGATTGTGATAAACTAACCAATATCTTTAAAAATAAAGGCATGGAAGATAAAAATGCCGGTGAAGTAGCAACCACACTAGATGATGAACTAAAAAATAAGCCAAACGCAAGCTCGGCAATAGCTTTAAGTGCGGTTTTAGAAAAATTAGCCTTTGGCTTTATCCCAGCCGTTCATAGCATACCCTTTGCTTTTATAACAAACTATCATCCATTGCTTATTACAGCCATTGGTTTAGGTATCGCAGGCTTTATCGCTGGCATGTTCTTTATTATTTGGCGATATTTATTCCCTATAAGCTGGTATTCAAGAAAAGTAAGAAATTTAATTAAAGAAAAGGTTTATCAAAATCATGATATTCTTGTGAATGTCTATTCTTTGATAAATACGCAGGATATAAAAATAATTAGGCCATTAGCTGAAGGGTTGGATAGATTAAAAGAGCAGGGATGCTTAAATAATGAAAATTTATTAAAAGAAGCAGTGGAAATAATAGCTGAAGGATATGATTTTAAGATTGTATATCATGCGGACACAGGGTATTGGCAAAAGACTGGGCGAATGATACCATATGCCTTTGATTATCAAGGTGGATATAATGAAAAAGAGGAAGAAATATGGGTGGAAGGGGTTCCTTCATATTGGGAGATAGTTAAAGCCCAACCCCTTGATGAAGTTGAAAAAGCAAAAATTTCTCAGAGAAGAAAAAAAGAGCCTAAACTTGTTGAGCTGGAGTGTTCTCAAAAACAGGCAGTTGAAGAGGGTAGGACTGTTACGGCAGAAGCTTTAAGGTTAGCCATTGAGCAGGAGAAGATAAAGGTGGAAGAAAGAAAGAAAAAAGAGCAAAGACAGCAAGAGCTCAAGAATACTATAGATGAAAAGACTAAAAAGATTGGAGAATTGCAGACAAAGGCAGGTAACATAAATAATACATTATTAGTTAATAAGGATGAGATTAATCATTTAGCAGATAAGCTGATCCAGGCAGAACAAGAGAAAGCGAAGATTGAGTTTGCAGTGAATGAGTTAAGGCAAGAAGCAGAAAGGGCAATCGCAGAAGCCAAACAGCATACAGCGAGAGTCCTGCAGGATGCTCTTCTTCAGGCAGAGTCAAAACTCTCCGCTATCCTCACCAATTTTAATGCTTTACAATCCCAGAATGAACAATTAATCGTAGTAAAAAGTGAAAGTGAAAAACAGCTTGCTGAAATACAGGTAAAACTCGCTCCCCTTAATTCTGAACTACACAACGCCCAAACAGAATTAACCCAATTGCAAGCTGAATTATCCCGTTCCAGCAGCGCGGTTGGATTTTTGGCAGTGACTGATTCGGAGTCTTTAGAGCAGGCATATAGAAATATTTGGAAGGCAACCAAGAAAATGGTTTTAGAAGGTAAAGCACCTATACCTCTAAAAAATAGAGCTGGATATGCAATAAGCGCAATTGTAGATGATTTTACTGAAGAAATATCGGTTAAATTGAGAGAAATTATAGTTCAGCTAAAGGCTGTTGCCTGCGATATGGAATTTAATCCAACCATTCTATTGCATACAACTATTTTTTCAATCGCTCCTTTTAGGAATTTAGAAGAGATTAACGAAACTACTATGCGGCTTAGTGAGGAATTAGCAGATAGGGTAAAGAAGATAATAATGGCTGTGGGAAAGATATCTATTTTCTTCAAAGGAGTTAATTGTGGCCCTGACGGCGCTATATTCATAGAAGGGCATGTTGATAATGAAAAGCTCTTTGATCTAAGAGAAAGATTAGATGAGCAGTTTCCTGATGCAAAGCGGCATTCTCCATTAGTGCACATTTCGTTAGCCAGAATTACTAAAGAAATAACTCCTGCTGAATTCAATAAATTGTTTGATGTAGTAAGCGGAATGCGCGATATAGAAATTGGAAAACTCACAGTTAATATAGTGAAACTCCGCAGGGTAGAAGATTATTTCGGTTTACAGCGTCAAGAGCCTGCAATAACAATTGATGTTTCAACTTTGAAGTTAAATAGCTCATCAATAACTCGCACTCACACTATCAACTTTTTAAGGACATATCGTATCGAAGTAGGATTGCATACTTGGTCGGGCGGTAAAGGGCATAAGGACAGGAGTAAAGCAGTATTGGTGCAATTCGCGAAGGAACTCATTGGTAGGAATTTTGTGGCGAGTGTTGATGATTTGGATGTGTTAAGAACAGTAAGAGAAGCTCGGCCAAAGGCAATCTTAGGTTTCTTTATCAATGATTTGGAAAATGCCAGAGAAGCGGCAGGTAATGGCGCTAACATTTTGATAGGGGCTTCGTTACTGCCCGCTGAAGTTGATGCCCTGCGTAAGGAATATCCTCAGGTGCTTCTGTTTGTCGAGGTAGACCATACCCAGGTGCCGGTTATGAAGGCATTACATGCCGCTATTCAAAGCGGCGTGGATGGCGTGGTTTTAAAGAAATTTCAAAACTTCCTTGAGGCGTTGAATACGGAGGGGTATCCACTTTCGCGCCTAAGAAGCGATTATCCTGAATTGCTCATTATAGGCGCAGGTGGTATTTTTGAAAATAAAGTTGAAGAAGTCTTAAGGATGCCGGAAAACATCATTGCGGCAGTTGGCTTTAATGCCCAGGATGTGGAAGCCTTTAGAGCGCAGGCTGTTTCGTATAAAGAAAAGATTGGGCGGGTAATATATGGTAATACAGTTTCAAGAGAAGAATCAAACAGCGCGGTGGAAACCAATTTCAACATCAGCGCATACAGAGAAGTTAACCCAGGGCTTGAAGTGGCGCAAGTTGTGTTTGATAACGGCGCAAGGTTTGCACAAGGGCGAGCAGTAAAGATTGATTTAAGCAAAATTAACTTGGCACTTTGGTTTGACCCGGACGCGGTGATGTATGATTTCTCTAAATTCGCGCAAACAGAAAATCTGGCGAAAGAATTAGGCAAAGAATATATGTCTTATCCGGGAAGAACGATTAAGCAATACAAGGATGCCAGGAATACGGAAAAATTAGTGTTTGCGGTGAATGGACACTTTGGCAATTTCTGGGAGGCAAATACGCTTTTGATATTTAACGGTAAGGTTATTTCAAAATCTGTGCCCGCCATTATGCAGGGTAAATTTGATCCGCTCACAGGAATATATTATTTCTTTATCTTAGACAATAAAGAAGAGTCAGGCATTCGGATGATAGAATTGGTTAAAGGGGCGCCTCAAGGAGATATTTCCCGGATAAGGTATGCCGTTGCCGGGCCGCCATTAGTATTAGAAGGCAAAGATGTGTCTACGTTAATCCAGCAGAAAAATCCGGCTATAAACGGAACGGAATTTAGCCTGAATCCTGGCACGAATACTTTTGCCTTTTCCGCGATGGGTAAAGACGCAAGCAACAATATAATTCAATTATCAATGACCGGAAGCCTTACTGAACGGGAAAAGGATGAGCTTTATCTTGCCGATATCGCCGAGGTAATGCGACAAATGGCGTTAAAAGAAGCCGTTTTGCTCGGGGCTACGGTAGATGTGCAGCAGTATGTTAGAGGTGATGAGACAGGAATATATAAAGAAGGAGTATTGCAGGGGCGGGCAAGAAAAGGTACCAGAACAGGGTTGGATTATGAAAGAATGGGCGGCCGGCCATTGGCTTCCATAATCGCAGGATACCTCGCCTCCAGCAGCCCGGTTTTATTTAAGAAGGCCTCAGGGGAATCAATCAATATTATTTTTATCTCTCTGGGGTCTCCCGGGCATTATCATATGTGGAATGAATTATCTTGTGAAACGTTGGGAGGAGATTTGAGAGGGCTTTACGGCAATAGTATTAACAGTAAAATAATTAGAATAAATTCAGAAGAAGAATTAGAAGAAAGTTTAAGAAGTTTTCAGAAAAATGTTCCTGATATTGTAGGAATATCAGTGCAGCTGGGTTCATTAAAATTTATGGATTCTTTTATTAAGAGATTTGAGTTGATAGATTTTTCTATGGTAAATAAGCCATTATTAGTTTTAGGCAATCAGATACCTACTTATTATTCCCATGAGCTTATAGAAAAATATAGAGATGCGATAATAGTGAGAGGAGAAGGGGAAGAATCATTAAGAGGATTAGTAGAGTTTGTGAGAGGCAATAAGCAAATTGATGCTATCCCAAATATTATTTTTGTAAAAGAAAATAGAATAATAGAAACAGAATTAAAAACACCAAACTTAGAGAATTTATTGTATCCTCCTGGTACAGATACTATATCTGAAATTGTAGAGCGTGGTGGTAATGCGATGGTTCAAACAAGCCGTGGTTGTCCGTGGGGAGCTTGTTCTTACTGTACAAGAAAATCATTTAGGCATGGAAGGAAGTGGTCTGGATTTCCTATTGAACGTGTTTTAGCAAATATTATGAATCTTGTTGACTTAGGTATAACAGAAATTGAATTTTGTGATGATGAATTCTTTGGTGGGCGAGATCAAAATCATGTCGATAGATTATATAATTTAGCGGATGGAATTAACGATATTGCAAAGAGTAGAAGCGTTAATTTAACATTTAGAATATTTACCAGAGCAGATATCCTTTGTAGGGATAACGATTATGAAGGCAATCAGAGAATGAGGCAACTATTAGAGCGATTGAAATGTATTGGATTGGTGAAGGTGTTTATTGGGGTTGAGTCGGGATGCCCTTCTCAAATCAAACGTTATAGCCGAGGTATGACCTTTAAAGCAATCGATACTAGTCTGCAGTTATTAAAAGAGATGGATATTGGAATAGATATTGGTTTTGTTATGTTTGATCCCGAATTGAGCGTTAGCGAAATGATGGAGAACATAGCTTACTTTAGGAAAAACGATCTCATACACTATAATCAGTGGCCATTTAGACCATTGGCTTTGAATAAAGGTTCTGCGCTAGCCGAAAAATTGAAGGATAGTGGTCTTGTTATTGGTGAAGATATGAATTTTATGTTATATAAATATAAATTTAGAGATTCTCTTATTGATAGAATAGTCTCCATAATAGATAGTGTGAGTCCTCCTGAAAGCCCGACACACCACTTATTATATGGTTTAAAAGCGTTAGCCAAGAAATATTTTGATCCCAATAAAAGAGATGCTGAAACTCGTAGAGCTCAACAATATGTTGAAGAAGGTGGACTTGTATTTTTAGATTTAATGGAAGTATTAGGAAAGATTATTAGCAATGCAACGGATGCTCAAATTGAGCAGATTAAAACTCAGGCAAGAAAAAAGCTTATTGAAATTGCTGGAAGAGTTGCGAGCGATATAAGAAAAGGAGTTATTTTAGATCCTAAAGGGTTTTTCCGTAAGCAATTGTCTCAATTGGGATTTTCTTTCGTAATTCGCATTCAAGCCATCGACTTTTTAAAGGCGCAACGCATCGAAGCAGGATTGCATACCTGGTCGGGCGGCAAGGGGCATAAAGACAGTAGTAAGGAAGAATTGATTCAATTCGCGAAGGAACTCATTGATAGGAATTTTGTGGCGAGTGTTGACGATTTGGATGTGTTAAGAACAGTGAGAGAAGCTCGGCCTGAGGCGGTTATTGGCTTCTTTGTTAATGATTTGGAAAATGCCAGACAAGCGGCAGGCAATGGCGCGAATATTTTGATAGGGCCTTCATTGGCGCCAGCTGAAGTTGATGACCTGCGCATGGAATATCCTCAGGTACTTCTCTTTGCAGAGGTAGACCATACACAGGTACCGGTTATAAAGGCATTACATGCCGCGATTCAAAGCGGTGTGGATGGCGTGGTTTTAAAGAAATTTGCAAACTTCATTGAGGCGTTGAATAAGGAAGGGTATTCACTTTCGCGCCTGAGAAGCGATTATCCTGAATTGCTCATTATAGGCGCAGGTGGTATTTTTGAGGATAAAGTTGAAGAAGTCTTAAGGATGCCGGAAAACATCATTGCGGCAGTCGGCTTTAATGCTCAAAATGTGGAAGCTTTTAAAGCGCAGGCTGATTCGTATAAAGAAAAGGTTAAAAGGGTAATATCCAGTAGTGCGGTGGTAAGAGGAAAAGATATTAAGGAAGCAATTATTAATTCCAGGGCCCATCCGATTCGGGCTGGGGATGCGAAGAGCAATGTGTCGTCTCCTGCCCAGAAACCTGCCAAATTTATCAGATTACCTTCCCAAGAAGTTGTCGCTATTATTCCAGAAAAATTAGAAGTAGAAGAATTAAAATTAATGCCTTATACGGGGGTATTTGCGGAAGAGATTTTATATGTTCAAACCAGGCCTACCGCAGTAACATTATCGGCCAGAAATGCCAAAAAAGAATTAATAGGTTATATCGCCGGATTATCCTACAGAGCTAAAGATGTTTTCAGGGAGTTTGAATTATCCAAGGAAAATAGGACTGAAGATACTTTTTATGTGTTTGCGGCCGCGACAAGAGAAGACTACAGAAGAAACCGCGTATCTTTCGCGCTGGCTGTGGAGCTTTATGAGGAATTGAAAAGGCAGGGATATCGTTATGTGAAGTATTTCTTAAGAGCGCATCCCGGCCGGTTATTAGGGATGGAGCAATTCCTGGTCAATAAGTTCCAAGGCCGGGTAGAAGAAATTATTGATACTACAGAGCCGGAGTATGGCAAGGCTGAGCCGCCGGCTGTTGCTATTACTGTTGATTTAGAAAACCTTGATTTTGCCGTTCTCGATGCGCAGATTAATTGGGTTGAGCAAAATGCATCTTCCACAATAGGAGAGCAGGACAGCGTCTCCAGCGCGCTGGCATTAGCCGAGAAGATAGTAGGCTCGCTGGTAAATACGCGGATGAGTTCCAGCGGGATAGAG
>MHGF01000015.1 GCA_001805445.1 Omnitrophica WOR_2 bacterium GWF2_43_52 | reverse complement strand
CAAGAGAGCGTAGCCGAGCGACAAGCGAGGCAGCGAACGGAGTGCAAGTTTTGTAGAAGTTCCGACAAGGAAAATGAAAACGGCACTCAAGCAGTCCCTCGGCTAAAGCCTCGGGATAATTCACCGACAAGAAATGAGGGTGAATTAAGCGTTAAGCGGCGCAGTCCCTCGTCCTTCGGACGCGGGATAATTCGACTATAAGTTATAGCAGGCGAATTAACAAGCCGAGCAGCGAACACAGTGCATGTTTCATCTAAACGTTGACAAGCGAAAAAATTACGGTGCTTGAGCAGCACCGTGCTTCGCACGGTGTAATTCGCTGATAAGGCATAGCGGGCGAATTAACAAGCGAGGCAGCGAACGGAGTGCAAGTTTTGTAGAAGTTCCGATAAGGAAAATGAAAACGGCACTCAAGCAGTCCTTCGGCTAAAGCCTCAGGATAATTCACCGATAAGAAATTGAGGGTGAATTAAGCGTTAAGCGGCGCGACTATGTTGCTATGAGCTGACTCGCTTAGAGTATCCCGTTTTTCCCAGGAATAAATAATCTTGCGGATGTTTTTTATTTGACGTATAATTTGTGTAAGTACAGGTATATTTTCTTAAGGCTTGCGTAAGAGATTTATCTAGGTTTATCGTCAGCCATTTATCTGGCTAGTCAATCGTAGGTTTTAGTCCATTAGGAAGGCCTTAGAGTATGCAACAAGTATCATTTCAAAGTAGAAACTGCTGTTTCCTCGCAGAGCTAAATAACGGGATAACCTCGCAGGAGATTGTCAGGCAACTCCCTGTGGATGCGATAGTTTCTACCTGGGGGGATGAAATTTACTTTGAGATAGAGGTAACTCCCTCATATGATGCCGCTCAATTAACCTCAGAGTTAGAAATAGGCGATGTTGCCTATTGGCCGCAAGGCCGATGTGTCTGTGTATTCTTTGGGCTCACGCCTATTAGCAAGGCAGGCAAACCCTTGCCCGCAAGCCCTGTTGTGCTTATCGGAAAGACAAAGGCGATCTCCTTAGAGCTTAGAAAAATTAAGACAGGAGATGCTCTCAGGGTTATTCAGGTCCAGGGAAATGTGCCTAAACCTGCCAGTAACGCGCCAAGGGCCGAACGAAAACTTACGCAAACAGAGATTGATGCCCTTGTGCGGCAGTTGTTAGCGGAGAAAGCAACGCAGGAATTAGGCAGCAAAACCTAGCGGGCGCCACTACTGTCCTTCTTCATGCCGGAAAGAATTACTCTCCAAGAGATAAAAGAAAGAATCAGCCGTTTCATCAGTAAAAGAAACTGGGAACAGTATCACTCTCCCAAAAATATCAGCATGTCCATTGCTATCGAGGCAGCTGAATTGATGGAGCATTTTCAGTGGCTTTCTCCGGAAGAGTCGCGGGACTTACTCGGGAACGCGGCAGGGCGCGCGGAAATTGAAGATGAGCTTGCCGATATCGCGATCTATGTCTTGGATTTTTGTAACCTTTTTAGTATTGATATCGAGAAAATAATCGCGCGCAAATTGGGTAAAACTGCTAAAAAATACCCTGTGCGGTTAGTAAAAGGGAAAGCGCATAAGTATACCTATTACCAAAAGCTCAAGAGAAAGAGTAAGGCTTAAGGAGGTATCCCGATGAAAAAAAACATCAGCGTAATTTTCATAAGTATATTTATCGTGTCTATAACAGGCGCTATCGCAGGTGATTACAAGGCACAGGTTAGTAGAGAAAAAAAAGATGCTCGCGGCGTAACGGTACAACGGCCTGAGGGAGAGAAGTTTACTACTAAGGGAAGCATAACCATAAGTGAAGGCTTTAAAGTATACACTGAAAGAAGATTTTCTGAAACACAAAGCCGCATCGCCAAAACAGAGGCAACTATCGCGGGTATTAAGAATGGGCTTGGCGAATTAAAGCAGGAGCTTGGCGCGTTGAAAAAAAATGTTGATGAGCTTAAGACGCTGTTGCAAAAGGAAAAGAAGACAGATAATACGGCGGATAATAAATAATATGCAGCACTGTGTTTTTGGATACGGTAGTGTGCATATATAATCGCGGAAGAAGCGCGTAGGGAACGTTACAGAGTGTACAAGGATTAAGAAAGCTATGATGAAATTCAGGCAGAACATTATTTTTCAGTATACGCTTATTACGTTCGCGGTAACTTTTTCTGTTTCCGCATTACTGGGTTTTTTATTGTCTCAAAAGCTCAGCGAGCAGGCTATCAAGGCCTATACTAATTTTTTCCCCAGGATTGTCGCGCAAATAGCCAAAGAAAACCCCCAGGCATGCGTTTTGCTGGAATCCAACCGGGGAGCGGAAATATCAGCTGAGCTGGAGGATTTCGCGGCGCAACTACAATCGGTTGGCGCGGTGTTTGGGGTAAAAATATGGGATACCAACGGAACGATTCTATGGAGTAATAAAAAAGAGTTGATTGGAAAAAATTTCAAGGATGACCCTGATTTTATGCTGGCAGCGCGAGGTACGGCAAATAGTATTTTCAGGCGTCAGAATAAAGATGAAAACTCACTTGAGCGCTATCCTCAAACTGCCTTAGAAATTTACGCTCCCATATTTTTCAATAACAAGACGGTAGGTGTCGTTGAATTCTATGAAGGCGCGCAGGAGCTTTTAGCCCGTATCAAGCAAGGTATGTTTATTATTTGGACATCGATTGCCGGCGCGGGTATTCTGTTATATTTATTGTTATTTTTTATCTTTTACAAGGCGCACATGGCGCAAAAGACATCCACGCTTAAATTGGAGCGGACCGTGGATGTCATCATCTATGCCCTCGCGTATTTGGCAGAAATCCGTGACGCGGAAACCGGACGCCACTTAGAAAGGACAGCAAAGTATGTCGGTATCATTGCCCGGCAGCTTTTGCGGTCGTCGCCATACAGCAGTTATTTGAGCCAGCAGTATATCGCGGATTTGATGAAGGCCGCGCCGTTGCATGATATAGGCAAGGTAGGGGTAAGCGACGCTATTTTGCATAAACCGGGTAAGCTTACTCCAGAAGAATTTTCCGATATGCAGAAGCATTCTGCCTATGGGGCGGATATTCTCATAGAGGCGGATAAAAAGCTTGGTTTTCAATCTTTGTTAACCATGGCGATTCAGATAGCCCGCTCGCATCATGAACGCTGGGATGGTAAAGGGTATCCTCAAAGGTTGTCTGGCGATAAGATTCCTTTATCTGCCAGGATAATGTCGCTTGCCGATGTTTATGACGCGCTTCGTTCAAAAAGATGCTATAAAGAAGCATACACCCATGCTGAAAGCGTAAAAATCATTCAGGAAGGCAAGGGTACTCAGTTTGATCCTGATGTTGTTGATGCTTTCCTGAAGAAAGAAAAAGAGTTTCAGCGAATATCTATGGAGTTGCCCGGGTAATCTTTTCTTTATCTGTTAGCCTATCCTTTGAAACATTTGGTAGAGATGTTTGCATTTTGGGGAGAGAAGGGATAGTTGAGAAGGAAAGATTCTTTTGGTTTGTAGCAGTTTAGTGGTGGGATAAAAAACATAAGAGGATATTGGAGAGTTGGCAGAGCGGTTGAATGCGGCGGTCTCGAAAACCGTTGTCGCCGTAAGGTGACCGGAGGTTCAAATCCTCCACTCTCCGCCAGTTTTTGAGTGAACCCTTCCGACGAAAGCCAAAGCTAGTTTTGGCTCTCGCTGAAGGGGATTCGAATTAATTCGGCTCATAATGTGATGTTTTCTAATAACGGAAAACCGATTTTTTGTGCTGGACATTTGAAGGTAGAAGATTGAAATGGCAAAATATTTAGAAATGACGGTGCCAAGGTCGATAGGTAACACCATCTTTTTTGCCACCATTGATGTAATCGTAATATTTTTCGGTATGCTGTCTGTGTTTAATCTCTTTAGTCGTACTGCTTTGATTGCATCTAGTGTTTGGCTAGTTTTCGTTGTTGCGATGGTGTGGGCCGCGTGCAGAGTAGAAGGAGGCCCGGACAAATTTTTAATTAACCGTTTGGGCGATTTGGTCGGTAGGCAATTCATGTTGGTTGTTCCGCAGAGCGCACAATCTGCGGAGATTCGTTTTGGATACCAGTTGATGGGGCAACGCTTTTACCAATGCACTATAGCCATCGATAGGATCAAATCTGTGGAGTGGAGCCCTGGCCAAGCCAGCGCTGTGGCGGGGCGCGACATGAAAGACTGGAGTGTCTTCTTGTGGTTCAATCGCGAAGGGTCACGCAAGAATGAAAAATGGTCTAGGAAACCGGGGCAGGATATTCACGCAATTGGTCCGGCGAGACGAAGAGAGGAGACGGAAGCCTTTGGGCTCTTGTTCGTAGATTTTCTCCGTAGCTCAGGGGTAGAGTTGGTTCAAGGTGAAAAGAATACCTGTTTTGTCCGAGGCCACTAACTCAGCTGGTGGCATTCTTAATTTAAATGGCCGGGAAATTTTGATGGGTTCGTCTAACGATATTTGCTAACCCATGCTTCGTTTGCGGTAAATTTTCACAAATAATTGTATTTCAGGTAGTTGTAGGGTTCGCTTTTCGTCCACGACTACCCGTTTTCATTTCGCGACAAGCGAAATGAAAACGGCACTCAAGAGAGCGTAGCCGAGCGGCAAGCGAGGCAGCGAACGGAGTGCAAGTTCATTGAAGTTCGCGACAAGCGAAATGAAAACGGCACTCAAGAGAGCGTAGCCGAGCGGCAAGCGAGGCAGCGAGCGAAGTACCTCGACAGTGACACCAATTCGAACCGTTGCGCTCCTTATCTAAGAACGCAAGAGTTTTGATTTTGGTATGGGCGATATAATAAGATCAAAAGCGGGCTTAATGAAAATTTCCAAGGCTCTTAAGAAGCCTGCAGGATTTTTTAGAAGAATGAACAAATGTGCTTGACATTATAGGTGAGTAGGTGTATATAATAATTGGTAAGCTTAAGTGGTATCGTTTGAAGGGGGAACTGCCACGTTAAAATAATCAAAACCTTCGCTTGAAAGCGGAGGTTTTTTGTTTATATGTACTCAAAATAATTTTATGGGCGAAAATAATATTCAAGCCAGACCATTTCTAAAGTGGGCCGGAGGCAAGGGCCAACTTCTAAAGCAATTTCAATTTCGCTTTCCTGAGGAGCTCAATGGCAAAGGCATTATTAAACATTATTATGAGCCATTTTTAGGTAGCGGAGCAGTTTTCTTTTGGGTTATGCAAAACTGCAAGATAGAAAAAGCGTATATTAATGAGTTCAATCCGGAGATATATTTATGCTACGTTGCAATACAAAGTGATATCGAAAAAGTTATCAAATATCTAAAAAGTCTAGAGGAAAAATATCGTGCGTTAGATTTGGTGAATCAAGAAGCATTTTATTATAAAATTAGAGAAAAATATAATCAAACAAGGAGAAATACGAAATTTTATCAACATTATGCAAAGGAGCATTCAGGGCGAGCTGCAATGACGATCTTCTTGAATCGCACTTGTTTCAATGGCTTATATCGAGTGAATTCCAAGGGTGAGTTTAATGTGCCATTCGGTAGATATAAAAATCCAACCATTTGTAATATTCAAAATCTAAGAGCAGCTAGCAGGATTTTAAAGGGCGCGGTAGTAACAAACAATGACTTTTCAATTATTAAAAAGCATATCAAGAAGGATTCTTTTGTTTACTTCGATCCTCCTTATCGCCCATTAAATAAGACTTCAAGTTTTACCTCTTATTCCAATAACGGATTTGATGATATGGAACAGAAAAGACTCGCTGCTGTTTTCAAGAGGCTAAGTCAAATTGAGGGAGTAAAAATCATGTTAAGTAATTCTGATCCTAAGAATGAAAACAAGGATGATAATTTTTTTGAACATTTGTATTCTGATTTTAAAATAGAGCGCTTGAAAGCCAAGCGTATGATTAATTGTGATGCCTCTAAGCGAGGAGAGATTAACGAGTTGCTCGTTGTGAACTATTAGTTCTTAATAAATATGCGTTTTAAAGAGGCTTATATATGAAAACTGGCGGTGTAGGTGGGGGCAAAACGTTGACTGGATTAAATTTCGAGAAGAAAGTTGATTTCCAGAAGCTTATTGGTTTGATTCCGGGCTATGAAATTAAGAAGATTTCAGGTAAGGCAGGAATGGGGGTCTTTTTCGAGAGGAAATTAGTTGCCAGATGTTTTAGAAAATATGATTTCTATCAATTTTTGTCTGAGTCTAAAGTTAATTGGAAAAAAATGCTTTCGAAAAAACTCTTACCAGATGATGCGTTATTAGTGATTATTCGCGAAACTCTGTTTATCATTGAAGTTAAGTATCAACAAGTTGCTGGTTCTGTTGATGAAAAGCTGCAAACGTGTGATTTTAAACGTAAGCAGTACTTGAAGCTGGTTTCACCGCTAGAACTCAAGGTAGAGTATGTTTACGTTCTCAGTGATTGGTTTAGGAAGCCGGAATACAAAGACGTATTAGATTATATACATAGTGTAAATTGTCACTTTAAGTTTAATGAGCTCCCTATGGCCTGGCTTGGTTTACCGTTAAAGAAAATATAAGGTCGCGGGAGGTTAAAAAGTTAATTGGAAGAAGGCTGTAGCTTATGAAACTCGAGCCCGAGAGTAACGATATTCCAACGACAACAGTATGGTCTTTTCCTGAAAGAGGTTCATGGGCAACGCATAAACCAACCTACCGAGGTAACTGGGCCCCGCAAATTCCCCGTAATCTAATTCTCAAATATACTCAAGAAGGTGATTTAGTCTTTGACCCCATGGTAGGGGCTGGGACGACTTTAATTGAAGCCAAATTATTGAATCGTGATGCGATAGGCATAGATATTAACCCCCAAGCCATAAATCTTTCAAAGGAAGCGCTTAGATTTGAAGTAGAAAACAAATCAAAGCAAGAATGCTATGTTGGCGATGCAAGGAATCTAGGAAAAATTGCTAATGACTCAATAGACCTTATTGCAACTCACCCGCCATATTTAAATATTATTAAATATTCAGAACAGACTATCTCAGAAGATCTATCAAATATTGGCAGCCTTTCCAAGTTTCTTACTGAATTTGAATCTGCCATAAAGGAATTCTATCGCGTTCTAAAGCCAGGCCATTATTGTGCCATCTTGATTGGAGATACGAGAAGACATAGACACTATGTTCCTTTGGCGTTTAATATTATGAGTTTGTTCCTAAAGGATGGATTTATCCTAAAAGAAGATATTATAAAAATTCAGCACAATTGTCAGATGACTCCACGATGGAGTAACGAAGCCAAAAAATATGATTTTTATCTGATTATGCATGAGCATCTGTTTATATTCAGAAAGCCTGTTATAGATGAAGATATGTTATTATTTAAAGAAAGCATATCAATGAGCTGAAAGCTGAAAATGAAAAATAACTTGTCTACTAAAGAGGGGGGATAGCACCTTATCGAGTCGTTTTGGCAAAATCTTATGCAACTACTGTTAACGCTGAAACGAAAGAAAAAGCCAAGCGTTTCGCAGAATTCTACACAGGCGATATCCAAGATATCTCGACAGCTGAAAATAGGTGAAAATAAAATTTTTCTATTGAAGAAATCGATAGTAAGATGAATGAAAGTTTGGAAGCTGAAGCGATAAGAATACGTGATAGACGAGAAGAAAAAGAGTTTTAATTTTAAATTATTGAATACCGTGAGCCTCTTGTGACAAACTATCTTGATATCGCAATTAAAGCGGCAAAAGAAGCAGGGAGAATCCATAGAAAATATTTCCGGGGCAATTTTAAGTGTGCCACAAAGTCCTCGTCGTTTGATTTAGTCACCTGCGCGGATATCAAAGCCGAAGAGGCGGTTGTTTCTTTGATACAAAAGCATTTCCCCCACCATAATTTCCTCGCTGAAGAAAATAAATACCCCGCAACCGATTCCGAATATACCTGGGTAATAGACCCTTTGGACGGAACCAATAATTTTGCCTGCGGCCTTCCTATATTCTGTGCTTCCGTTGCCCTTGTCCATAAGAATAAGGTAGTTGTCGGAGCTATTTATGATGTGATGCGTAACGAGCTTTTCTATGCCCAGAAAGGTAAGGGCGCGTTTCTTAACGGAAGGCGCATCAGGGTGAATGCCGCAGATACCCTCAAGAAATCTCTCCTCATTACCGGATTTTATTACAGCCGGGGCAAGGAAGTCGTTGAGACTTTGGACGCGGTAAAGCGGTTTCTCTTTAAGCATATTCTGGGCATACGTCGCTTTGGCTCCGCGGCGCTTGATTTATGCTTTGTTGCCTGTGGACGCGCTGCTGGGTATTGGGAATTTGAATTAAGCCCCTGGGATTTTGCTGCCGGAAAGCTTATTGTTGAGGAGGCAGGAGGAAAGGTAAGTGGAAGATACGGGGAAAAAATGCCGCTTGATCGCAGGCACTTCATTGTTGCCTCAAACGGTAAAATCCACAAGCAGATGCTTTCTATAATAAATCACTCAGAGAAAAAAACGCTTAAGAGAACTCTTTAAATAAAGTGACAATTTCCTGTTTTGTTTTGACCCTTGAAGCCTTTTCCCTGAGCGGCCTAGCTTTGCGTAGGCCCCTCGTATACCAGGCGATGAATTTGCGGAATATTACTACGCCAACAGATTCCCCGTAGAAATCAATACACAAATCAAGATGTTCAAGCATGGTTTTCATTGTTTCTTTTATGCTTGGGCGGGTAATAGTTTTTCCGCTAGTAATAAATTCCTGAATCTCTTTAAAAATCCAGGGGTTTCCTAATGCCCCGCGGGCAACAATGATACCATCGCAGCCGGTTTCATCAAACATCTTCTTAGCTAATGGCGCCGAGAGAATGTCTCCGCTCGCGATAACCGGTATGTCAAGCGAGTCTTTTACGGCTTTAATTACCTTATAGTCAACCGTGCCGCTATATCCCTGTTCTTTTGACCTGCCGTGGATAAAGAGGGCTTTAATCCCCGCGTCCTGGGCATAGAGCGCGGCTTCTTTGGCGTTGAGCGTATTTTTGTCCCATCCTGAACGAATTTTTACCGTTACCGGTACCTTGGAATCTTTAACTACTAATTTGAGCAGTTGGTTGAGCTTTTTGGGGTTTTTAAGCAGGCTCGCGCCTTCGCCCCTGCGGGTTACTTTCTTTGCTGGGCAGGCAGCGTTAAAATCCAGAAGGTCAAACTTGTATTGTGCGAGTATATCCATTGCCCTTTGGATAAAATTATGCTCACAGCCCAGCAACTGCACTCCTAAGGGGCAGTCTTCCTGATTAGTAGAGAGCATAGAGTTAGTTTTTTTGCTTTTATAGCCAAGGGAACGGGCGTTAATCATTTCCACAAAGGCAAACTTACAGCCAAATCCGCGGTTAAGCACGCGAAAAGGTAAATCCGTTATTCCTGCCATTGGGGCGAGGATAACCCGGGAAGATAATTGCAGGTTTCCGATTTTTAACATAGCGTGCTATCCCGACGCTTCAAACCCGCGGCCGTTGCCTTGACAAGTTTATCATCTCAAGCCAAAGGCGAGGGATAAGCTGTTGATGGAGGTGGCCGGGATTCCGCCCCGAATAGGCAAGAAGAAAAGTAACCCCGACTTTTGTCCATGTGGGCTCCATTGTAACTTAAAATCTGATGAATATCAACAGTGTTGACGAAGCATTACTATAGCTGTATAATTATCCCATTACACAGCTAAAATAATGTATAGATTTCTCATTTACATATTTGCAAATGCAGGACAAATTGGAGAGGTCGCGTAGCTGGTTTAGCGCGCACGCCTGGAGAGCGTGTGACCCACAAGGTCCGAGAGTTCGAATCTCTCCCTCTCCGTTTTCATTTTCCGACAAGGAAAATGAAAACGGCACTTAAGCGAGCGGCCCGAAGGGCAAACCGCGACAAGCGGTTTAGCGAGCGGAGTGCATGTTCATTGATTTCCGACAAGCGAAATGAAAACGGCACTTAAGCAGTCCTTCGGCTAAAGCCTCAGGATAATTCGCTGATAAGAAATTGAGGGTGAATTAAGCGTTAAGCGGCGCAGTCCCGCGTCCTTCGGACCCGGGATAATTCGACTATAAATTATAGCAGGCGAATTAACAAGCGGTTTAGCGAGCGTAGTGCATGTTCATTGATTTCGCGACAAGCGAAATGAAAACGGCACTCAAGAGAGCGTAGCCGAGCGGCAAGCGAGGCAGCGAACGGAGTGCATGTTTTGAAGAAGTTCGCGACAAGCGAAATGAAAACGGTGCGTTTACCGCACCATTCGAACTATTTTTCAAAAGTAATCTATCTTTACCGCGCTTTGGGGCACAACCCAGCGCCCCAAGGCGCGGTAAATTACTTAAAGAGTATTCGAACAACATTATAAACGCCCCGCCATTGTTGACGCTCAGGCGAACCCTGGCAGGCGTAATGAGCCAGGGGCGCCATGAGCCGAAGTGAGGAAACATGAACAAAGAAATAACCACGACTAAAATTGCGATTTTCAGAAAGCGCGAAATCCGCAAGACTATTCATAAGGATGAATGGTGGTTTGTGGTTAATGATGTTGTATTCGCGCTTACCGACTCGCCTAATGTTCAGGACTATATCAAGAAGATGCGTAAGCGTGACAATGAGCTTAGCAAAGGGTGGGGACAATTTGTCACCCCCCTTTCTGTAAAGACATCAGGGGGAGATCAAAAGCTTAATTGCGCCAATACTGAAGGTGTTTTCCGCATTATTCAGTCCATCCCATCTCCGAAAGCCGAACCGTTTAAACGTTGGCTGGCTCGGGTTGGTTACGAGCGGATTCAAGAGATCGAGAATCCAGAGCTTGCTACAAAGAGGACGAGGGCCCTATATAAAGCAAAAGGATACAGCGATGACTGGATTGAGAAACGGATGCGTGGAATTGCTATCCGTGAGGAGTTAACTGACCAATGGCAGAAGCGCGGCATAAAAAAGCAAAAAGAATACGAAATATTGACCGCTGAAATATCTAAAGCGACATTTGACATGACCCCATCAGCTTACAAAAAACACAAGGGGCTCAAGCGTGAAAATCTGCGAGATCACATGACCGATTTAGAACTTATCTTTTCGATGCTTGGTGAAGCATCAACGAAAGAAATCGCCATAAATAAAGATACTCAAGGGTTTGGCGAGAACAAGCAGGCTGCTTTTGAAGGCGGCGCTATCGCGGGCAATGCCAGAAAAGAATTGGAACGCAAAAGCGGCAAGAAAGTTCTCAGCAGAGAGAATTATTTAAGACTGCCGCAGAATAAGAAACTATTTAAGTAAGAATGCAAAATTTTGTGCGCCACAGGTGCGGAGATAGGTTTTCGAGACAACTCCTCAGGCCTTTTGTGTCAAAATCGCTGATTGATTCCGGAATAGAGGGTGAATTAAGCGTTAAACGTCGCAGTCCCGCGTCCTTCGGACTCGGGATAATTCAACTATAAATTATAGCAGGCGAATTAACAAGCGGTTTAGCAAGCGGAGTGCAAGTTTCATTGAAGCTCCGATAAGGAAAAATATAGCGGATGCCGAATTTTATATAACAACGATTTTCGAAGGCGATACGTTTAATCTATGGATAGGGATTCTTTAACAGGGTGTTTTTTAAAGAAAGACATTATCTCTGCGTTGTATCAGGCGAAGGCATCCGCGGATGAGAAGAAAGCTCCTTTTTCCCTTTTAGTGATAGATTTAGATAAATTTAAGACCTATAACGATACGTACGGACATGTTGTAGGGGATGATATCCTAAAGTTTTTCGCCAATGTTTTACATACCTGTCTGCCGCAGCCGTATAATCTTTCTTTTCGCTTTGGCGGGGACGAGTTTGTCGTTATTCTTAACGGAAAGAATGCAGAAGAGGCTATGTCCTTATCAATGCGCACGAAGAATATCCTCATGGAAAAAATATTCGTGCATAAAGAGCATACGCTTAAATTAAATTTCAGCGCGGGCATAGCAACGTATCCGCGTGACTGTAAAAATCCTGATGAAATTCTGGCAAAGGCAGACCAGGCTTTGTATATTTCCAAGAGGCTCGGCAGGGGAAGGATAACGCGTTTTGATAAGATAGGGGTTGAGCGATTTAAGAGGATTCTCCATTGGTTGATGCTTTTGGTTACAGCCGCGATTTTAGTGGTAACAAGCTTTAAGGGGAAGGCCTATCTTAGCAAGTTCAAGCAATACCTGGAAACTTCTTTGCAAAATCCCCAGAAGCAGCAGCAGACGGTTAAGCAAAATAGTCTTGAACGTAAACGCGTCTATTTAAAAAACGGGTCATTTCTAGAAGGTATTATAGTCCAAGATGATGGCCGCGAGATAAAGTTGAACATCGCCACAGGCGAGGGGAAGGCTATTGTTACCGTTTCTAAGGAAGATATTCAGAAGATAGAGTAGTTGTTAATCCCATTAAGATTGTAAGTTGCTTGTTTACCTTCTGTTATCAAATGGAAAAATGCTCTTTGGACAGAGGGTATTAGTGCAATTTTTTACCGTCTGAGAAGTTGTGTGGCCCCTTGTTTTTCTTTGGGGGATATGATATATTTACTATTGGTGTGAATCAATAAAGAAACTAAAAAACTAATTGTATGACCTTTTAGAAAAAGGCAAGCCCCGTTAGAGATAGCGGGGTAAGTCACGTTAGAGAAAAATCTCTGACGGGGCAAACTACCCGAAAGGGTGGGGCGCAAAACTAAGGGCCTAAGTTCTCGTTCTTAAGGTGAGAATATGGTTGCCAGATGCCTAAGGGGTGAAGGAAACAGAGCCCTTAGCCGTAAGGGCTTTTTTATTGCCCCCTTATTAAAAAGTTTTAAAAACCTGCAAACAAATTCCAATTCGTCAACACTAACATGACTCGTGAAACGCTTACATAACGGAGGTGTGCTATGGATAGAAGGGGGAGTTTTTTGTCTGTTTTCGTGTTAACCTTTGCAATTACAGCTGTTGTGGCTTTCGCGCAAGAGGATGAAGACCTAGGTTCGGGTGAGCAGGGGAAAGGTTTAATTCCTTTTACCGAAGAGCAGGAAAAGCAGTTCCGCAAAGAGCATAAAAAGATTGAGAAGATTAATCTTAATGAAGTGGGCTGGGAGCGGGTAAATAAGGAGAGAAAAAAAAGAGGATATTATGAGTTAGACAGTGAGTTTAAGATGCCAAAAGGAAAGGACATTGAGGCCTCTTTTATAGAGGAGAGTTTATCCGGCTCTGCTACACAGACACCACAAAGCGCAGGCAGCGCTGAGGCGATGGGGGTATTACCCGCGTATGTCGATAACAGTAAAACCGTATGGTTTCCGCCTATCAGGAGCCAAGGCTCTTTGAATTCCTGTGTTTCGTTTGCCGCTACCTATACCCAGCTTTCCTATATGGTTGCTTTCCAAAAGGGGCTTACCATTAATACCTCTGATAATACCAATAAATATTCCCCTAAATGGACCTACAATATGGTCAACGGTGGCTCAAACAGCGGAACGTATTTTTCAGACAATTATAATTTACTGAAGCTTCACGGCGCTGCCCTCTGGTCAGAATTTCCCTATGATAGTGATTACTTAGGATGGTGCCTCAATCCTCTTGCCTGGCGCACCGCGCTTTCGGTACGCGCCAATCCTGTGCAGTATGTGTATAATGTGAGCACCTCAACGGGGCTTGACCAGCTTAAGCAGTTACTTACTAACGGTTATATACTTGTCTTTGGCACGTATATCAACTCGTGGCAATACACAATACTAAAGGATGACCCTATGACTGCTGATGATGATGCGTTTGTAGGCAAATCAGCAGCGTATTGGATGAATGGGACAAACGGCGCGCACGCAATGGTTATTGTCGGCTATAATGACGCGCTCTGGGTTGATGTGAATAATAATAATGTTCTTGATGCCGGAGAAAAGGGGGCGTTGCGCATTGCCAATTCCTGGGGTACGGGTTGGGGGGATGCCGGTTTTACCTGGCTTGCTTATGATGGGTTAAAAAGCATATCAGGAGTAAACGGCGGCCCCAGTACGGGAAGGGTCAAGGCAATAATGAGTGATATGGGGTATCAAATTACTGTAAAGGATAATTACAGCCCAAAGCTTATCGCCGAGTTTACGGTGAGCCATCTTAAACGTGACCAGCTACGCATGAGTTTAGGTGTATCAGATCTTGCTGCTACCATTCCTTCAACGACCTGGTATCCCTTTGCGCTTTCACTTAAAGGAGGCCCGTATGCTTTTAACGGTACCCCTTCTACGGTTGATGGAACATTTGTTCTTGATTTTACGGATATCGCGCCATTGAGCAGTTCAACCATGCGTTATTATGTGGGGATGTATGATAACGTACTGGGGGATAGCGCGGAACTTAAAAGTTATAAATTGGTTGACCTGGTAAATAACAGGGAAGTATATTCTAATACCGTGCCTCAAACCGCGGATGCTAGCCAGCTTATTTACGCCTTAACCGATTATAGCTATTTTGATGGTAATTACGCGCCAACGGCGGTTATTGCAGTAAACCCGGTATCCGGGATAGTGCCGTTGGCCGTAGTTTTTGACGCTTCGGCATCGTCAGATTCTGATGGAAGTATTTCTTCGTTTGCCTGGGATTTCGGGGATACAACACAGGCATCAGGCGCGAATGTAAGCCATACCTATTCTAAGGAGGGTTCCTATACCGCAAAGCTTACCGTAACCGACAATCTCGGAGCAACCGCCCAGGCAACGGTGGATATTACCGTCTCCGCGGATCCAAATATTCTTGCTGCTCCTTCAGGGCTTTCGTCAAAACTGTCAGGAAGCGTCTGTACCCTTCAATGGACAGATAACTCAGCCAATGAAGAGGGTTTTTATATTGAGCAAGGGGCCAAGATAAAGGGCGGGGGGGTTGTCTATAAGAGGCTTGCCCAGGTTACAGCGAATACGCTCCAGTATAGTTTCAGTATCGGTAAAGGCAGTTCTTACTATCGTGTTCAGGCATTTAATACTCAAGCTCCGTATTCATCAGGGAATCCACAACTTTCAGCTTACTCGAATGAGATTCAGGTTCGGGTAAGGTAGCTGTTTCTGATAAGGCTTGGGATAGATTATTTCCTTAAGAACTCTTTTTCGAGGGTATCGTCAGAGATTTCGATGACTGTCGGCCTCCCGTGAGGGCAGGTAAAGGGGCTTTCGCAGAGAAGAAGCTGTTTCCTGTGGTATTCAGCTTCTTCTTTTTTTAGCGCATACCTAGAGGTTACCGACGATTTGCAGGCAAGGCGGGCTAATGTTTGCATATCGAGTTTGTCAAGGGAATCTCCCGCTAAAAGGTTTTGAATGCTTTTTTCCGGCTGCGAAATGAGCCGCGGGTGGGCGTGGATAGCCAGCGTTTCTTTATCAAAGAGGCTGCAGTCAAACCCCATCTTTTCGATAACTTCCTTGTTTTCTTCCCAGCCTTCAATTTCCTGATGTGAAAGTTTTACCAGAACAGGCGTTAAAAGCCGCTGTATTTCAATCCTTCCTTTTTCAACCTGTGCTTTTAATCTTTCAAAATTAATTCTTTCGTGCGCGGCATGCTGGTCGACGACTAAAAGCGAATCGTTAGTTTCAAACAAAAGGTATTTGCTCATGAGGTTACCGATATAGTGGCTTTGGGTGAGTTTTTCTTTTAGGCTGTTTTCATTTTTAAATGATAATGGCTGGCTTTCAAACGAAAGCCCTGTTTCTCCGGCGGAAAATGCCGGTTGCGCATGTATCAGAGAAGCCTTCAGCGCGGCAAAATTCTCGGTTTGAAAGCTGTAGCCTTCAGGCGCAGGGGCCTGTTCTTGTTCAGGGATGGAAAAGATGCTCTTTTTAAACTGTTTGGCCTTACTTTTAGCCATGATAAGTTCTTCACTGAAGTGGCGTAACGTGAGGGTAATTTGGCTTTCATTTTTTATTTTTACCTCGCGTTTTGTCGGATGAACATTGACATCTACCTCCGAGGCGGCGATGGTAATAAAGACGCAGAAAAAAGGATGCACCCCGGGGCTCAAGAGGCGGCGGTACATATCGTTAAGATGAAAACTGATAGATTTATTCTGCACAGGGCGATTGTTGACAAAGATAAACTGCATATCGCGCCGGGATCGCTGGATGTTGATGTCGCCTAAGACAAGATGGACTGACATGCCTTCAAAGCCGCGTTTTTCTTCAATCATATGGCGCGGCTCAAGATGTAAGGCATTGCCAATACGTTCAAGCTGATGAGCGGTTTCCGGCAAATCTATTATTTTTTTCTCATCATGAGTAAGGAGAAAACGGATACGCGGATACAGCAGGGTGTAAGGGATGACGCTATCAAGCATGGCATTGAACTCGGAACTGTTTGATTTAAGGAATTTTCTTCGGGCAGGGGTATTAAAGAAAAGCTCCCGCACTTCAATTTCAGTTCCCGTAGCCATAGGGAAAGGTTTTTGGGAGAGCCTTTCATTCCCGCGCAGGTGCAGCTCCCAGCCATGCTCTTGCTCCTTGGTTTTTCCGCGCAAGGTAATGTCTGAGATAGCGCCGATACTATAAAGCGCTTCGCCGCGGAAGCCTAATGACATAATTTCATAAAGGTTATCAAGCGTAGAAATTTTGCTGGTGGCATGGCGGTTAAAAAGGGCAGCGAGGTCATCCTTGCCAATGCCTGTTCCATTGTCTTTAATTTGAATAAGAGTTTTGCCGGCGCCTTTGAGTGTTACCTCAATAGAGGTGGCGTGCGCGTCAATGGAGTTTTCAACCAGCTCTTTGAGCACCGAAGCCGGTCGCTCTACTACTTCACCCGCAGCTATTTTAGCCACAATTTCAGGAGGTAGTATTTTTACTTTATTCATGTTCATCGTAAAACGGAGGCGGAGCCTCCGGAGAAGGCTTAAGGCTCATTGCTCTCGATTTTTTTCTTTAGGGTATGCAAGGTGTTCAGGGCCTGAATCGGCGTAAGAGCATTTATATCTAAATCGTTAATCTCATTTTTTATTTCTTCGGCAATGCTGTTTTTGTCACGAGTAAAGAGTAAGAGCTGATTCTCAGCAGGGAGGCGGTTAGTAATTTTTTCCTGCAGGTTACCGCTGAGTTCCAGGCGGGTTAAGATGCCTTCGGCACGCTTGACTACCTCTTTAGGAATTCCCGCGAGCTTAGCCACATAAATGCCGTAGCTGTCATCGGTGCCTCCGGGAACAATCTTGTGCAGAAAGATAATTTCATCGTTCCATTCCTTGACCGAAACATTACAGTTTTTGACTCCGGGGAATTCTTCGGAAAGAGCGGTGAGTTCGTGGAAGTGGGTGGCAAAAAGCGCGCGTACCTTTCTTTTTGCCAGGAATTCGGAGATTGCCCAGGCAAGGCTTAAGCCGTCAAAGGTGGATGTGCCGCGTCCGATTTCATCGAGAATGACGAGGCTCCTTTCGGAAAGGTTATTGAGGATGCCGGCAGTCTCGCTCATTTCTACCATGAAGGTGCTCTGGCCTTTGGTGATTTCATCGTGCGCGCCGATGCGGGTAAAGATTTTATCCACTATACCGATTGAGGCGGAGGTAGAAGGGATATAACTGCCCATCTGCGCTAAAATCACCAGAATTGCCGTCTGGCGGATATAGGTTGATTTCCCCGCCATGTTTGGCCCGGTTAAAATAATAAGATGGTTGGTATCGGTATCCAGGAGCGTGTCGTTAGCGATAAAAGGCTCGCTGATTGATTTTTCTACCACAGGATGCCTGCCGTCTTTAATGTCAATGACAAAACCATCGTTAATTTCAGGAAGGCTATAGCCTGAGGTTACGCTTAAGATACCTAGAGAATATAAGCTGTCTAATCTGGCAAGGCAAGAGCTAAAGACGGAAAGTTTTTCAGATGAGTCGAGGATGATTTTGAATATTTCTTCAATCAGCCGTCGTTCAATCTGGAGTATTTTGCCTTCGGCGGTCAAAATTTTTTCCTCAAACTCTTTTAATTCGGGAGTAATGTAACGCTCGCCATTGGTCAAGGTTTGCCTGCGGATATAATCCTGAGGGACGCGGGTTAAGTTGCTCTTACTGATTTCGATGTAATAGCCAAAGACCTGATTGTAGCCGATTTTGAGAGAATGTATTCCCGTGCGTTTAATCTCCTGCTCCTGTAAATTCTTGAGCCAGTTTTTACCATTTTCCCTGATGTCGCGAAGGCCATCTAATTCCTCATGGTAGCCTTGCGCGATGATATTGCCCTCGGGATGAGATAGCGGGATGGTGGGGCTTATGGCTTTAGCAAGTAATCCCCGTATTTGCGGCACATCTTCCAGATGGAAGAGGCCGTTTTCGCTTTTAAGAGCACGAAGGGTTTTCTCTATGTCCGGCTGTTTTAATAAGGTTAGCCGCAGCGCCATTAAATCCCTTGCCGAGCCTGTCCCGCAGGAAATTCGGGAAATGCTTTTTTCGATGTCAGGCGTATTTTGCAGAAGCTTTCCTAATTCCTGGCATACGTGAGGATTCTCCCGTAGCAAAGTTACCGCCCTTTGGCGCTTGATGATCTCTTCTTTTGATTTTAAGGGATGATAAAGCCATTCCTTGAGCTTGCGTTTGCCAAGTGAAGTGAGGGTATGGTCGATGGCCGCAAGCAGGCCTTCAAGTTCAAGGCCGTAACAGGCAGCCGGTGAAATAAAGGCATGTTCAGCGTCAGCATAAAGGGCGATTTTATGCAGGTGGCGAATCGGCTGTTTATGCATCTGCTTAAGGTATTCAAGCAGCGCGCCGCTTGCCGAAATAGCCAGCGGCATATCTTCAATACCGAAACCCCTTAAGGTATGGGTGTGAAAATGTTCTTTGAGCGAAGTTTTAGCGATATCGCTGGTAAAGCACCAGTCTTCAAAAGGGCTTAAGGTGATATTTTTTGCGCGTAAAAGCGGATGCTTAAAAATTTCCTTTACCTGTGTTTCCTGGGCTTGAGGGTAAATACATTCATAGACAGGGATTTTTGAGATAGCTTCAACAAGGCTCTGGAGAGTTGCATATTCGTTGGTTTGAATTGTTCCGCTTGCTGTATCAGTAAAGGCAAGGGCAGAGAGCTTATCCGTAAAATTTATGGCAATAAGATAGCGTGATTCGAAACTTGCCTCATCAATATAGGTGCCGGAAGTTACTACCCTGATGACTTCTCGTTTGACAATACCTTTGGCTAAGGCAGGGTCTTCAACCTGTTCACAGATAGCCACTTTTAATCCTGCTTTAATCAGTTTGGATATATAGGCCTCAGAGGCATGATAAGGGATGCCGCACATCGGAATACGCCCTGATTTTCCGGCATCGCGCGAGGTCAGGACCACATCAAGGATAGACGAGGCTCTTCGGGCATCGTCGCCAAACATCTCGTAAAAGTCGCCTAAACGAAAGAAGAGGATGCTGTTATCATGGCGGGCCTTGATTTCCTGGTATTGCCTGAGCATGGGGGTGAGGGTGTCCATAGGATGTATTTATACCATAAATTTTGCTTTCGGGGAATATACTTTTAAATTACTTATTAGAGTGGTATAATAACATAAAATGGAGGTGATAGAGATGAGTTGGCCACTATTCGGTCAAATTGTGCTGTTAATAATTATTGCCGCGTTCGCGGGTAATTTTGTTAAGTGTATGCACGATACTTTCTGCACGAAGTGTAAAAAATAGTAACAGTTCAGCTTTTGGAATTGTCCGTCGGTGTGATTGCGAGCCCCGAAGGGGCAAAAGCAGCCGATGGGTGATTATTGCTCAAGGGAATAGCTTTCAGTGTCCCTTTAAAAGAGAGCGCATGGGGTTGAACTTGTGAAAGACCAGAGGAGTGTTTATCTATAGCTATGGAACGCACGCTTATTGATTTAAAATTAAGGGTAGTTGAGGCAGTGGCAGGAAAGCTGAACCTCTCTCAAAACCATGCCGAGAGGAAGGCTTTTGTCTCTGAGGTATTTTTAGAGCTGGCAAGGCTTCCCGAAGATAAAAGCCTGATTAAGAAAGTGGGGTTTTCGGTGGACGCTGATTCGGCAGAGAAATTCGCCGAAGATTTTTTGAGTTTTGATGTTATCTCGGAATTCCTTAATGACCCTGATGTTGAAGACGTTATCATTGATAGTACAAAACCAATATTCTTGCACAGTACTGCTAAAGGGTTTGTTAAAACCGATAAGAAATTCAACGGGACTAAGGAATTAGATTTTTTTATCAAGAAGCTGATTGTCCTTTCCGGCAGAAAAAATATACAGGGAATCAGCGAAATCGTCAATTTGGAGCTTCCCGATAATGCGGGAAGGGTCAATATCGTCAATTCTCCTTTTGGGCCCCAGATTACTATTACGCGGGCTAAACTGCATCCTTTGAGTATTATTGATTTGATAGATCGGGAAGCTTTATCCTATGAATTGGCAGCGCAGCTTTGGCTCTATGTTGAGGGAATGTCGGCAAAACCGGCAAATATCCTTATTGCCGGAGGCCCCGGGGCAGGAAAGACTACCTTACTTAACGCGCTCCTTGCGTTTATTCCCCCTAAGGACCGCTTGGTGGTTATGGAAGACACCTTGGAATTGAATACCAATGTTTTACATGAATGTTCGCGCCTTGAAAGCGACGACAAGGTTTCTTTGGCGGATTTGGTGAAGAATAGCCTGCGTATGCGCCCGGACAGAATTGTCATTGGCGAGGTAAGAGGAGCAGAGGCAAAGGATTTAATGACCGCCATGAACGTAGGCAGGTATTGTATGGGCACTTTACACGCCTCAACCGCGCGCGAAGCAATCATCCGCCTGCAGAACGAGCCGATGAATGCCCCTTCGGTGCTGGTTAATTTGGTTGATGTGTTTGTCATTATGAAAAAATTTGAGCATAACGGCAAGGTAAGGAGGGTTGTTAGTGAACTTGTTGAAACCGCGGGCATGGAACAGAAAGAGGTGCTTATCTGTCCGGTCTGGAAATACGATTTTGAGACACATAGATTCTGTGAGTTAAGCCCTGGCCCTTATCGAGACCATCTGGCAAAGGCGAAAGGGGTATATCCTACGGAAGTAATGAAGGAGTTAAGGATACGCGCCGAGTTGTTCAGAAAGCTTAAAAAGCTCAATAGAACTTCGCACGAAGAAATTACCGGATTTTGCGGGCTCTATAGTGTTGATAGAAAAAAAGCATTATCCACATTAGACGACTAGATGGCCACAGCCAAAATCATATCTTTGGTATTCGCTGCTAAATGTTCCTATCTCCCGGTTTCTTCCCTTTGCTTTAAATAGTTATAATTCCTAAAGCATAAAAGCGACTTATCAAAAAAATATAACAGAAGGCAAGATTAGCGATGCACAAAAATAAAATTCCCTGTTTACTGTGGGTAATGGCAATCGTTGCTTTTAGCGCGGCTTCGTTGGCCTTTTATTTTTTTTGCACAACGCGAGGGTCTTTTTTTATTGTCCGCGCTTCGCTTACCCGGTTTCTTGAGGGGGCAGCAATGACAGAGCTAAAAGTAGAAGGAAATCTGCTTGGCCGCGTGGTGTTGCATGATTTGGAAATCAGGAATTTCGGGAAATTGCCTAAGGACAGTGTCATAAAAATCCAACAGCTTGATATCAGTCCGAACCTTTTAAGGCCGGCAAAGGCAGCCTTCAAGGTATATAACGCCAGGGTGGCCATTCCTGGTTCAGACACGATATATTCTTCGGGAAACTATCAGGCAGGTTTTCTTGATTTTAATGTGTATTCAAAGCGAGTGTATCTTAATGACGCGGTACTAGCCTTAGTGGCTCAAAACGAAAATTTAAGAGGTGTTACTTGTTTAATGGATGACCCGGATATTTATATCAAGGGTTTATCTTCAAGCCCGCAGATATCCGGAACCTTGCATATCGCAAAGCTTTCCCGTGATATTTTCCTGCTAGAGGATTGTCCTATTTCTCTAAACCTGAAATTAGAAAACTCGCAAAGTTCTCCTCGTCTTAACGGTGAGCTTTCATCCACGAGCGGTTTGATATCGGCCAGGGACGTAGCCATAAACCTAAAGCAGAGCAAGGTGTCATTTAGCGGTAACCCCATGACGCCTATGCTTGATCTTAAAGGCATTACCCTCATAGAGGGTGTAAAAATAAACATCCGGTTAAAAGGAACCATGGATAAGCCTATCCTAAGGTTAAATTCAGAGCCGCCGCTTCCTGAATATCAGCTTATGATTATGCTGGTAACTGGAAAGAGTTGGAAAAGCGTGGTTAGCGCTACTGATCAGGGTATCTTGACCCCCGATGTTTTTGTGGATTTTATTGATTATTTTGCTTTAGGCAATTCAGGGGTAACGCTCGCGCGGAAACTGGGGATAAGCGACTTTTCGGTTAAATTCAACGAACAAACAAAGGGTGTGGAAGTAAAAAAGGATGTAACGCAAAAAGTGGGGTTGAGCTATGGCGTTGAGGAAACTCAGGTAAAAGACAATCTCCCGGAGATAGAACATAAGGTAGGTGCTAGCTATGAGATTATTGATGGTGTTACGGTAGGAGGCGAAAAAGGTTTCAAGCAGGTAAATCCCGATACGGCGCAAAATCAAACAGAGACAGACGATAAAGTGTACTTGGAAATCAAAAAGAAATTTTAACCGCGTGTAAAATCGCACCAGGAACTTCCTTCTTTACAGCCTCTTAGAAATCTGATATCATAAATTTTCATTTCTACGACCTGCGGTATGCCTTTGGAGGGGGTCATCCCGAAGGTATAGATCCTCTAAGTTTTGTAGCGGGGGATCGACGCTTGTAGTTAAAATTGACTTTTTTGCGCCCGTAGCTCAATTGGATAGAGCGTCAGTCTACGGAACTGAATGTTGGCCGTTCAAACCGGCCCGGGCGCGATAAAACAGAACTAAGAATTAAGAGCTAAGATTGATAAGTAAAGAAGAAATTTATATGCGGGAAGCCTTAAAAGAGGCGCAAAAGGCTTTTGAAGAAGATGAGGTTCCAGTGGGGGCGGTGATTGTCAGCGACAAGAAAATCATTGCCCGGGCTCATAATCAGGTTGAGAGGCTAAAAGACCCCACTGCCCACGCGGAAATGATTGCGATTACCCAGGCAACATCCACATTAGGGAGCAAGTGGTTGAACGGGGCTTCTCTCTATGTTACAATTGAACCATGCAGCATGTGCGCGGGGGCGCTGGTGCTGGCGCGGATAAAGAATATAGTTTTCGGCGCCAAAGACCCCAAAACCGGCGCCTGCGGATCGGTAACTAATATTGTTAATCATAAGAAATTAAACCATCGTAGTACGGTTGAAAAGGGGATATTAGAAAAAGAGTGCGGTTCTTTGCTAAAGGAATTTTTTAAAAAGAAACGCTGTGAGAGGAATTAGGTTTTATATAGATTAGTTATTAGTCTTAATTCTTAGCTCTTAATTCTTAGTTCTGCTTTTATGGAGAGGTGCCAGAGAGGCCTATTGGAGTTGCCTGCTAAGCAATTGACCTGGGTAACCGGGTCCCAGGGTTCGAATCCCTGCCTCTCCGCCATGTTGGAAATGGAGCACTCTCAAGGAGCCCCCTATAGGGGGCTCCCGACGAGAAAACCAGGCGGCGCTCTTTTAAAATAAAGTTCGAACCAATCTTTTTCAGAAATTCTTTCTGAAATTCTAAATTTCCCTCCTCAATCGCGCAACGGGCTCTATTCAAAGAAGTTACGAATTCTTTGGCCGGTTCGAACCAATTATCTGCACCGGCGGCAAAATCCCTCAGTTTATCCTGTAAATCCTTCTTTTCATTAATAAAATCTTCTTTTTTCTTCTGGTATTCTTCAAGAGTTAAAGACCCCTCAAGATAAACATCGATGAGTTTGCTGATCTTAGAGTCAATTTCATTTATCTGATTTTCAAGATTTTGCTGCCGGGGCCGTAAGGATTGGACGCCTGCATTCCTGTCTTTTTCTAACTGCTCTAAAATTTTATGCGTCCAATCATCACTCAAAGAAACTTTTTGAAGGATACTCTTGATCTGCGCGGCAAGCCCTTCCTCGCGGACGTACTTCTGGGAGCAATGGACTAACCTTTTTGTGCAATGGTAGTAAGTATGCCCTTTCTGGACTTCTGCCGTAATTGAGCGTCCGCACTCACCGCATCGCATCAATCCCTTAAAAACAAAGCTTTTGCTTTGTTTTTCCTTATGCTTGCCGCGCTGGCGCATTACCTTTTGGCATTTATCAAAAAGTTTCTTGGTGATAATTGGTTCGTGGGTGCCTTCATACATTTCGCCCTTATAGCGGAATACGCCGTAATAGAGGGGATTCTGTAATAAAAATTGATAATCACTTCTTGAGAGAGATTTTCCTTTTCTGCCAGTCAAGCCAAGTGAATTTATTCTCTCGCGGATTCCTTCCAGGGTATAAGAGCCCGTTGCGTACAATTCAAAAGTTTTTTTAATGAAAGGAGCTTTGCCTTCATCCAGGATAATTGCCCGGGTAGCGCGGTCATTAAGGTAGCCTACGGGCGCCCATTGAGGCCAGATTCCTTTACTTAACTTTAACCTTATGCCCCTTCGGATATTTTCGGAGAGTGCGTCTATATAATATTTACTCTGGCCGAAGATAATAGAGAGCATAAACTTACCTTGAGCATTGTTATCAAAGCGCAAAGTAGGGAAGCGCAGGTCCTTAATAACCTTTTGATCGACAAGGTAGATTATCTTGCCGCCGTCAATGCTATTCCTGGCTAATCTATCGGGATGCCAGGCTAAAATACCATCGGCGGCACCTTGCTCGATTTGAAAGAGAATATCATTGAATAAGGGCCGCCCGGGTTTCTTGGCGGTCTTGGCCTCAATTACCTCTTTACAGACAAGAATATTTTCTCTTTGGGCGTATTCGTGTAGTTCCTTAAGCTGGGCTTCAATAGAGAGGACTTGGCGGTCTTCATCATCGGTTGACTTACGGGCGTAGAGAATGTATCTCATAGGGCAAAGCTCCTTTCTCCCAAACAGGGAATAGGAAATTTAGAATTAGTCATTTGTATTTTGAAAACTCGCTTTTTTTCAAAATGCAAATGACAAAAAGATTGGTGAAAAACTTTATTTTAAAAGAGCGCCGCCTGGTTTTCTCGTCGGGAGCCCCCTATAGGGGGCTCCTTGAGAGTGCTCCATTTCCAACATGGCGGTGCCACCATCGATATGTTCTAACGAATTATATCTAGGAACTGCTTCTTGTGCGTTTCCACATCTCCCGTTTTGTTTATTTTGTTTAT
>MHGF01000014.1 GCA_001805445.1 Omnitrophica WOR_2 bacterium GWF2_43_52 | reverse complement strand
CAGAAACAACCCCAAGATTATTAAGCCTATCTTACGCATTGATGTGCAAGGTGGGGTGAAATAATATTTCAGTTGCACAATTTCACAATCCACTTATCGCCAAGAAGCCTTTTATCTGGCCGAATAGCTCCTCCCAACTCCTCAAGCTTAATAACCTTCTCAAAATATATGCCGGCCTTAAATAAAACTTGCGATGGGCCAGGTTTATAAATTTCTTGTAATAATCCTTATCGGCCATCGTATCCGGGACATATTGAAAGCTCTCATTATCGGTAATGCTTGAGCCGCGGCCGAAGTCAAAGCTAATGCCCTCCCCTCTCAATCTTTCATAAAGCTCGCTGCCCGGATAGGGGACAAACTTATTAAAATGGGCGTAATCCAGCTTCATCTTCAAGGCAAAGGAGAGGGTCTGATTAAGGCTTTCCTCGGTCTCACCCGGCGTGCCGGCAATAAAGTCCGCGCGCACGCTAAGACCCGCATCTTTCGCCCACTTAACCGCCTGGATATTCTGCTCCAAAGATGCCCCCTTCTTTAATAGCTTCAACATTCTATCGCTTCCTGATTCCAGGCCATAGAGCACCTGCCAACAACCGCTGGCTTTCATCTCCTCTAACAACTCTTTGGTTACACTGCCCACGGTAGTCAGGCAGGTCCAGGGAATTTTAGCCTTTCTTTTTCTTAAGCCGGCGCAGATTTGATAGGCCCTCTCCCGGTTTAAGGCAAAGCAATCGTCAAAAAAACGGATTTCCTTAGCCCCATATTTAGCAATAAGCTCATCCACTTCCCCCAGGACATTCTCTGGACTGCGGAAGCGATAGCTATTGCCAAAGACTGCCCGGTCGCAAAAGGTACATTGTTGAGGGCATCCCCGGGAGCTAATCAAAACCCCCAAAGGCAGGCGGCGGTAGGAAGCCGGGGTAGGCCGATAGCGGGATAAAGGCGGCAGTAAATGCCGGGCCGGGAAAGGAATACTATCCAAATTTATAATAGCTTCCCGCTTAGGAGTGGTTACTAAATTTGGGCCTTCTCTGTATATTAGGCCTTTTATGCTTCTTAAGTCTGTCTTTGTAGGGACAGAACACTGTTCTGTCCCTACAGCTTTTACCAATTCCACCAGGGCTTCTTCCCCTTCCCCAATCACCCCAATATCAAAAGGTCCAGCGCGCATTGCCTCAAAAGGCATAGCCGTAATATGGGCACCACCCAGAATAATTGTTGCCGAGGGCAAGCCCTCTTTTATCTTTCTGGCTATTAAGAGGGCAGAATTAAAAGTCGGTGTGGTCGCGGTAATGCCGACAATATCAGCTTTAGCGGAGATTATTCCAAGGATATCCGAATTTTCTAAAAAGCCGTCAATTATTTCTACGGTAAAACCGCTTTTTCCCAGAGCCGCGGCCAAATAAGCCAAACCCAGAGGAGGAATAACATTTAAGATATACTTTATACTCTTAGAGTTTCCGACTGAATATTCATCTTCAAAAGGAGGGTTGATTAAGATAATTCGCACCTGAAAATCCCCATCATTGCTGTCCAAAAAATCGTTTTTTACTATTTTGGCCAGATTAAATCATAGCGAACACTACGGCCCTTGCCCGGCAATTGCCGCAATACTCTCTTATCGGTCATATCCGAAATCTCACGAAACGCCGTAGCGCGGCTGGTCTTGGTCATACTTACATATTTACGCGTCGTTAACCATCCTTCGAAACCGCCGCGGCCGGCGTCCAACATACGGTTTAACACTTTCCTCTGACGCTCGTTAAGTTCAGCTTGAGCATGCTCCTGCCAAAAGTCCGCTTTGGTTAAAACATTTCCAATAATCTTATCCGACCTTTGAATAGCGCGCTCAAAACTCTCTAAAAACCAAACCAGCCATTTAGTCACATCCAGGCTATCACTCTTGGAGCATTTTTCTAAGATATCATAATACCCATTCCTTTCTTCCATAATCTGAGAAGAAAGGCTGTAATAACGGATGTTCAGGTTTTCATCCTGCGCCAGAGCCATATCTGTCAATGCGCGGGCGATACGGCCATTGCCGTCCTCAAACGGGTGGATGGTCACAAAATAAAAATGCGCTAAACCCGCGCGCAGTATGCCGTCGGCAGCCTTGCGGCTTGATTCCCACCAACTCAAGAATTTCCGCATCTCAGGCTCCACATCGCTCCCAGGCGGCGCTTCAAAATGGACTTTCTCCTTCCCTATCGGCCCGGATACAACCCGCATCGGCTCTTTTCCCCGCCACCGGCCAACCCGGATTTTATGAAAGCCGGAGTATCCTGACGGAAAAAGCGCGGCCTGCCAGCCTTTAAGCCTATCCGCGGAAAGAGGTTCATCGTATTTTCGCGTAGCGTCTAAAATTACCTCAACCAAACCATCCACGGGCCGGGCAACTGAAATCAAGCCGGCATCTCTCAGCCCTAAATGTCTTGCGACTGATGAACGCACCATTTGAGGATTTAGGCGCTCTCCTTCGATTGCGGCGGTTTTAATGGCTTCTTCTGTAAGAATATCCGCCTGAGCCTCTTCGCCAAGACTAAATCCAAGACGATTGACACGGCCAAGAAGATTGCCTTGCCTAAGGCGCGCCCGGCCCAAAAAAGACAAAAGGGTATCGCTATTCCATGTCAATTTTGGCCATAAATCACACTGCCAGATATATTTCATATTTTGGTTACCTCCACGATGAGACTATTAACCACTATAATAGCTTCAAAAACTGATACAATTATACCACCTAATCGCTTCAGAAACAAATATATTTTACGGGCTATGCCTGTCAAAAGAATACGCGCAGACGCCTTTAACATCGCTTAGTTCCAAGTCCTTGAGATCAACAGGAAAAATTTTGCAGAATAAAGGCTGGGCGGAATAAATTGAGCAGGCATTACCGCGCAGATGCGGGCAGCAAGGAATGGTCTGTTTGCAGCAGGCCCCTTCCTGGTTGCAGGCACCCCGTCTCCTTGTCAACTGCCGGTTAAAATAACCTTTACAGAAATAAAAGATCACCCGCCTTCTCAAGCCCGCGTAAACATAACGGAATCCGGAGTTCACTATTATCCTCAACAGCAGGCTACATCTTAGACTTAAAGTGTTCATAAACATACACCGTGGTCCGGCAGTCGGGAAAAGGCCGGTCCACGAATTTCCTGCGCAAGGACGCGCGCCGGTCCCGGTCAAAACACTCTTGTTTCACCAGCCGGTAATTATGCGCGGCCAGATAATCCTTGAGCAAAACAATTTCATCCTCAAAATCCTTCATCCTCAAGCCGCTTAACGGAGAGTCTGCCAGGATAACTCTCTCGGCCTTAAACTGTTCTATATATTCCCGGATAAGCTGACGCATCCCCTCCTCATCTTCCGGTATGCTGTGAATGGATTTTAAGGGATTAGCTTTTTCCATATAATATTCAAAGGCCGGCCCATTAAAGATAATTACATCTTTATAATCGGAATTCACATCCACATATTCACTTATCTTGTCCCAGCTGTCCGCGAACTCTTTACGATGATATTCCTTCTTGGCGTAAAGATTGTGCATGGAATAAGCACTAAGCAGGGTTATAGCCAGTATCAATACCAAAGCGGGCCTCTTGCGAAAACTCAATATCCCCAGGGCCGTGGCTATGGCGTATAATCCGGATACTGCCTTGATATAACGGCTGGAATTATACCCGGACAAGGCGCACAATAAAGTTACCGTCAGAATAGTTATAATTAAGAATACGACATTCCTGTCTGTCTGTCTGTCTGTCTGTCTTATAAAAAAGCGCTCCTTCAGAAACTTCACCATAATAATGAAATAAACCACCGCCCCGGCGGCCACCACCGGATAATTAAAAGGCGAGACTGTTACCCCCAGGGAAAAAGTAAAGAAGAAATATAAAAGAGAGGCCAGCCACCCGGCTTTTAAGGGGGTATGCGTAAAGCCCTCGGCCTGGAGCAGAAGGATAAAGTCCCTGAAGAAATACCCGCTTATGGGAAACCAGAGAATAAATACCAGGAACAGGCATTGCAGCCACCTTTTTAATCCCGAGGGATAACTGCGGCGGTATAGAGTAATAAACAGGGCCTGGGGGATGAGAAACAAAAAAGTAGAATAGTTCACATAAAGCCCGGCAACGGTAAGCAGAGTGTAGAAAAGGCAATTTCGAAAATCATTTTTTTCTATAACCCGGATAAAGGAATACAACGATGCCAAATGCAGGAACGAGGACAAGGAGTAGTAACGGACCTTGCGGGAATAAAAAACCAAAAACGGAGAGATAGCGCTAAGATAGGCACAGAGGATTGCCGTCCTGCGGTCAAAAAGCAGTTTGGCTAATTTATAGACCACCGCTATAAAGAAAAGGCCGCAGACCAGCGAAAACAGCCGCAGGCAAAAGACGCTATCGCCTACGAGATAGCTCCATAAATCCAAGATAATATAATAGGCCGGCAGGTCCCCGCGGAAACCGCCGGTCACATTACACCAGGTCTCCATCAGGCTTTTTGAGTCCGAAATTATCCCCGCGGTCAGCACTCCGTCGCCGTGAAGGCAACACTTTTCTAGGTTGTAAAAACGCAAAAGCCCGCCTAAGATAAATATACCTGCCAGTAAGATACTACGCATAGGGTAATGGTAATGTGTTAAGAGTAATGTAGACGCTTTATATAGTATATTGCAACCAATAGAGTTACAATTAAACTTTCCTTTTGGGACGGCCGTTACGAGGTAAAAATATACCCCTCTCTTTAATTAATCTACTTTTAAATTCCATTGAACCGCAAGGATGCTCAAGGGCATCAAACAAACTTTCTTCCTGCTGATTAAAGCTTCTCAAAAACTCACTATATTTCTCCCGCCTTTCAGAAAGCGCCTCTCCGAAAGAAGAAAATAGCGGATCCTCTTTGGTTAATAAATCATCCATACCATTCACATAGAAAGCCGCGCTGCTAAAGGCATAATTCTGAGCAGTCGAGCTTAAACCGGCAACCACCGCGTTCCTTTCTATATATCTACCACAGGCTAAAAGATACGACTCTTTCTCAATCGGCTGAGACTTAAATCTGCCCTGGAAAAGATGGCCTGCGGATTGATACTTCCTGTGATAATAATGCACATATGCCCTGCCGATTCCAGCCATTACTGAGGATATTTCTTTAGGATTATCGAACTCCATGATAAGATGATAATGATTAGGCATAATAACCCAGTGATAAATTTTAAGGTTTTTCTGGGAAGAGTAAGCTATTAGAATCCTGATGAAATGTTTATAGTCTTCTTCGCAATGGAAAATTTCCTTTTTCGCATTGCCACGGCTATAAATATGATAAAGAAGGGATTGGGTAAGTTGATAGATTCTCGCTAAAGATGGCATGTAATTATTATAAAATAAATCCTTTCATCTGTCAAATAGTTTTGTTATAAGACAATATATAACATATAGTTCCATAAAGCGTCTATATCTTCCTAT
>MHGF01000013.1 GCA_001805445.1 Omnitrophica WOR_2 bacterium GWF2_43_52 | reverse complement strand
TATCTTTTTCTGATGTTAAAAGCGCGGCCATAAATTCAACCGGATAATTCGCCTTGAGGTAAGCGGTGCGATAAGAGATTAAGGCGTAGGCGGCGGAATGTGAGTTATGAACAATAATTCCATTAGCGATAAAATTGTGTATTTCTTTGATTTCCAAATCAAAGGTTTCTTGACGGCCAAGGTAGGTAATGGATTCTACTTTATCCCAGATAATATCTGAATTTACCGCCCTAAGCAGCCTATCCGACTCAAAAAAATGAGCAAGCTGTAGAATGGTTTGCCTTCTGAATCCTTTTTTATGATGTTTGATTCCGCCATAAAATTCTTTCACACAGATGCCGCTTCTATGTTCGATCTCTTTCCAGGTTAAGCCGCATTTTTCTTTTTCCTCTTTCACTAATTCTTTTATTTCGGCGGGCAAAGTATCTTTACTTTCTAAGTTAGCGGTAGTTTTTGAATAATACGCGTATAATTCGTTTATTTGTTTATGCCTGCCGACTATAAAAGGGCAAATATGCTCAATAAACCTATCTATGGAACCGCGGCCAAAAAGATACAAGGCATACCCTGCTTTCGCGGTAATGTTATTTTTGTATTTATACTTAAAACTCTTTTTTACTAAACGGCTGACTATGCCTAACCTAAGGAGGAGATCTTGACTTTGCCGGCATAGCTTATGTGAAGAGGTGGCATAAAAAGGAATTGAGTTGTTCTTAGAGAAAATAAATCCGTCTCCTGACCAAAGCCTTCCCAAAAATAAGGCTATTTGTTCATTGTTCAAGCTAAATATCTGTTCGGGAATGAACTTCTCGGCAGCTTTTTTGTAATCAAGCCCCAGCTCTTCTATCCATTTTCTTAAGCCGCATTTAGTGTTTGGCAGTAATTCTACCGCTGAGGCATAATCTCTTTTTTTTAATCCTTTATTCCAGGGCGTTTGGTTTTCGGAAAATTTCGCGTCTCTGCCTGTGCCGGCATACACTTCAAAACATCCCCTTCTTTTCTGAATTCGCGCCGATGTATTATCAAATTCCCGCAGATTTTTTACAAAGTCATCTACCAACACGCTGTCTTTGTTGTAAAAATAAACTCCGCTGGGATGGCAGGTGTTCCCTTCAGAGATTATCTCCGCCAGTACTATTATTTTATACGGCTCTATTGATGAATTGGTTTCTACGGTTATTTTTCTTGGGAGCCCAACGCGTTCCCCTATATGTAAATCAGCAAGATTTTTCCATCCCTTAAATGTAAAGAACGGATGATTTGAGGTAGCAATAACTTCCCGGCCTAAGCCAGTTCTAATTTTATATACGGGCTTAATGCCATTATTAATGACGTTTTTTATTTCGGATTTCTTAATCTTGAGATTTTCGTCGCAGCCGAAAGTGTATTTTATATTCTTCGCCCCGGAAAACAATTCTCTTACCGTAACAATTCCTCCGGTTTGGGCGTCTATAATTTCGGTTGAACCAATAACACATTTGTTAAAGCCGTAACCGGAAAAATATTCAATCTGGTCAAAGATTTTGTTGGCGGCTTCTTCCCGGATCATGTTTTTCTTACAACCGTCAAGGAAAGATTTGCGCTGGCGCTCAAGGACCTCGGGGATTTTTTTGGCCATGGCCTTGCGCAGGAGGTCGGCCTGGGCCAAAGAAAAATTAGCCAGGTCTGAGGCAATCCGCATAACCTGCTCCTGATAAACCATTATTCCGTAGGTAGGCGCCAGTATCGGCTCCATCTTTTTGGACTCGTAGCGGATTGAGGTATGATTATTCCGGCGCTTGATAAATTCATCCAACATCCCCGAGCCCATCGGGCCGGGGCGATAAAGGGCGAGAATGGCGATTAAATCTTCAAACTGGTCAGGATTAATCTTTTTAAGCAGATCGCGCATCCCCGCGGATTCCAGCTGAAACACCCCGGCGGTTACCGCCGAGCCTAAGAGCTGAAAAGTTTTGACATCGGAAAGCGGGATATTGTCAATATCTACTTCCACGCTGTGCCTGCGCGCGATGATTTCAATGGTCCGCTGAATAACCGTGAGGGTGCGCAGGCCCAGAAAATCAATTTTTAAAAGCCCTATTTTCTCTAAGGCCTCCATGGAATAACCGGTAGTCACCACATCATCGCCGGATTTAAAAAGCGGCAGGTATTGGCTTAACTCCTGATCGGCTATTACCACTCCGGCGGCATGAATTGAGGCATGCCGGGTTAAACCTTCCAAATGCCTGGCAGTATCAATAAGCTGGGTTATCTGAGGGTCGCTTTTGTAGAGGCTGTCCAACTCCGGCTCCTGCTTTAAGGCGTCCTCTATGGTGATATTTAATTCCGCCGGAACTAACTTGGCGATTTTATCCACTTCAGCATAACTCACTCCCATAACCCGGCCCACATCCCGGATAGCCGCCCTGGCCAACATGGTCCCAAAGGTGATTATCTGGGCAACATTACTCTGGCCGTATTTTTTGCTGACATAATCTATAACCTCCTGGCGCCTTTCGTAACAGAAGTCAATATCAATGTCCGGCATGCTTACCCGCTCCGGATTCAGGAAACGCTCAAAAAGTAAACCATATTTCAAGGGATTAATGTCGGTTATGCCCAAAAGATAACTGACCAAGCTTCCCGCGGCTGAACCCCTTCCCGGCCCGACCGGAATGCCTTTAGTCCTGGCGTAATGGATAAAATCCCAGACAATCAAAAAATAACTGGTGAAGCCGACTTTTTTGATTATTTCCAGCTCATGCTCCAGGCGTTTTTGAATTTCGGAGTCTATCCCTTCTTTAAATCTCACCTTCAGGCCTTCATCGCAGAGTTTACGTAGAAATTCTTCTTTAGTCTGCCCTATGGGCACCTGATAATTAGGCAAGTGCAGTTTGTTAAAGGATAATTCCAGATTGCACATTTGCGCTATAGCTATGGTGTTGGTGATGGCCTCGGGCAATTCTTTAAAAAGCGTTTTCATCTCCTCGGCACTCTTAAAATAAAATTCATCAGTTTGAAAACGCATATGCTGGGGGTCGGACAGGGTGGTCTGGGTCTGAATGCACAATAGGGCCTCATGCGAGGCGGCCATCGGGCGGCTGAGGTAATGCACATCGTTAGTGGCTACGATAGGCAGGGATAATTCTTTGGCAATCCTTAACAGCCCTTGATTAGCCGCGGTTTGTTCCGCGAGGCGGTTTTCCTGAAGCTCTAAATAAAAATTGCCTTTTCCGAAAATCTGGGAGAAGTCATCAGCGCATTTAAGGGCTTGATTAAATTGGTTATTTTGGATAAGCCGGGGGATTTCTCCTTTTATACAGGCAGTCAGGCCGATGAGGCCTTTCGAATATTTACTCAAAACCTCTTTATCTATCCTGGGTTTATAATAAAATCCTTCCAAATAGCCAATGGACACCAGACGCATCAGGTTATGGTAACCTTCTTCATCTTTACAAAGAAGAATTAAATGATAAGAAGTATCCTGGATTTTGCCGGAGGTTTTATCCAAACGGCTCTGGGGAGCGATGTAAGTTTCACAGCCGATAATCGGCTTGATCCCGGAGGCCTGGGCCTGGGTATAAAATTCAATGGCCCCGAACATATTCCCATGGTCGGTAATAGCCACGGCCGGCATTTTGTATTGGTTGGTTAAGCTGAAAAGCTTCTTCAGCTGGCAGGCGCCGTCAAGCAGGCTGTATTGGGTATGCAGATGCAGATGAACAAAATCGGAATGCGGCATTTATAGAATGTTAAATGAAGAGGCTGAGGCTGAGGTTTAGGTCAAGGTTGCCTCAACCTTAGCCTTAACCTTTATCTCTTTTACTCCCACTCAATGGTGGCCGGGGGTTTGGATGAGACTATTGCTTCCTATGCTTCCAAAATGAGATTTCTTACTTCTTCCTCTGGTCATGCGGCACGGTAACAGCGACAGAAGTGGTAAATTCATTACCTGCCTTATCTTTGGCTGTTGCGGAGATGGTATAGATTCTTCCGTCTTTGTCGCTGCCGTCTCTTGAGGCTTCAAGTTTGATGGTAGAGCCGAAACCTGTGAGGGTTGGCTGAACTTTTCCGTATTCATCGGTTACTTTAAAGGTTAAACTTTCAATACCTGAGAGATTATCAGTAACATCCCCATTAATGGCTACATCTACCATCTTGTTATCCGGAGACCAAAGGATAGAGGGATTAGTAGTAATAGTTACTAACGGCGCGGCCTTGTCAATATTAAGAATCACTGAAGCGGAACCTTTATTATCTGCAATGTCAATAGCTTCTCCGGCAATACTTTGCTTTGCTCCTTCGGTAGAAACAGTTACAGGCGAAGTAACGCTCTTTACTCCAGAAAGGCTGTCTGTGGCAGTAAAACTAACGGTTACATCGCTATTGTGCCAGTCGGCTTGATTAGGCTCAGGCATAACGGTAGCCGTAGTAACCGGTGGGGTTTTGTCCAGAGAAATTTCAACTTTATTATCATCTTCATTCCCTTCCTTATCGCGAGACCAATAACTAAAGATCTTTACACCCTCCACATCATAAGTAACAGTTGCCGAATTGCCGTTAACGTAATCTGCTTTTGCCTTGCCTGCGAATCGCCAATCGACCTCCTGCATGCCCGCCCCTCCTTCATTATCCTGAGCAGTAAGGGTTATGGTTAAATCCTGATTGTGCCAGCCAGCAGAGTTAGTTGGAGGTTGAATGTCTATAGTAGTGGTGGGTGGGATGGCTTCAGAGGGGCGAATGCCAGTGGGTTCTTTAAAAACCACAAGAATGATCTTGCTTACTCCTGGATTTGACACGGTTATACTTGCTTCACCGAATTTGTGGACTTGATAATTTCCCTCATTGTCAATAGAGATAACCGAGGGATTACTGGAAGTAAAGGTAATTTCTTCTTTAGGTATTTTTCTCTTAATTCCGTCAGAGTAAATACCATAAACTATAACGATGTTACCAGAATCTTCTCCTTCTTCAATATTGCCGTTCCAATCAAGGTCAACGGATATATCATCGCTTTGGTCAATTTCTAGAGATTGCAGGGTTGCGGTTTGTTCAACAATAAGATTAGCTTCAGCAACAGCACCGGTATCTCCGGTGGCATCAGCTATAACACTAATATATAGTTTTCCTGATACCTCTTGAGGCGCGGTGACTGTAAAACTAGCAGGCAGACTGGTAAAACGCTCATAAAAAAATTTGCTGATTGCTACATCTCCTTGCGTAGCTACAAAACCATCAACTGGCTCAATACGCAAGACAAAGTCTTCTCCCGGATGAACCACTGAACCATCGGCAGGTTCCGTAATTTCTATGCCAGGCTCAGCGAATACTATAGATAATTTGATAGCGAAAAGGATAGCAAAAATAATTATCAATAGTATTCTTCTTTTCATAATTTATTCCTCAGATTCATTGAGAAGCTTAACGACATCCGTCAGCACTGGAAAACCTGTATCAAAATAAACGGAATCCACAGATTCATTAAGAAGCTTAACGACATCCGCCGCCACCTCAGAAGTCGTTGCGTCTGTATGATGATGACCGAAAGGACTGATCTTATTCGGCATTGTTAAGCCTCCGGATTGACTGTTAAACGATACTACTAAATCAGACTTATTCTGAATGATATATGGACTCGGATCTAAGTCTGCCTTCGCTGATTCAAGAATAGTATATAAGCCTTGATAAATAGATGGTAGCAAACTTAAATCAACTACTGGATAATCACCGATAATGGCATGACAAGGGATAGCAGTGATTGCTGCATTCAACCGCGCAATAGGTTCACTAGTAGTCGTTAAATCTAATATTGCGTCGCTATTTAAATCATGGTCTTTCATCCAGGCCCTCAATTTTACCACTGGTCTCTTTACTACCTGCCACCTAGACAGATTATCATGGTGTATATACGCTATCGCTAAATCCGCCAAAAACGACCCATAATGCGGGGAGTCAAGAGTGATAAGTTTGTTAATACTACCTTCTTGGAAGTTTTTATCATTTAAATACCAACCCTTACTATAATATTCCTCTCCTTCCGCATAAATCCGTGCCAACAACCCTCCCATGCTATGTCCAACTATATCAGCCTGGATCATAGCAATTTTTTTACTACGCATGGTATTTTTGGCATGTTTAATAAACTGCTGCTCTACCACGTTCTTGTTCTCATCAAAAGATACATCGTTTGGGTAATTATTAGCAAAAAGTGTAACATCAGAAACTTGTGCTTTTAGCATCTGTTTAAAATTATTCCACATGCTCGCGTCAGACCACAATCCATGGATTAACAGTACCGGCGGCCGGACAAGCTTGATGTTGCGAATAGCGAGGGTTTGGCTGTTGGATTTTGCCTTAAGGGTTATGGTTCTTTCCGAGATTATTGTATCGTCATCTATATTGTCTTGGTTTTTATCAATGCCCTTACGGACAAAATTCTCCGGAGAGCGATAGACGGCAAAAACATATTTTTTCTCGCCTATCTCTACGGGATCTATGATCAAAGTTTGATTTTTTTGCGGATCATTTTGTTTGCCTATGGATTGCAGGAAACCGTTATCGTTTTCCAGATCATTACTCTCTCCTTCTATGGATAAGGTAACCTGGTTAAAGTCGTTTACCTCCATCCTTAACAATAACCGCGTACAGCCGTCAGTAACCGCGCCATCCATAGCAGTTCTTTCGACAATTAGTTTTAGCGTATCACTATATATTTCCCTACCAGCGCTGAATTCAGAACCGTCAAGCATTTCCAACACCTCGACATTATTTACAGTAATGATAATAGTCTCGGAAGCAGTTCCTCCGTTTCCATCATTTACGCTAAAAGTTAGGCTGTAGCTTCCGGCCTGCGAATAGTCAGGCGTCCAGCTAAAAGCACCGGTGGAGCTATTCAGGGTTGCTCCGGAAGGAAGATCTGTTGCTGAATAAGTAAGGGTATCGCCATCGGCGTCGGTGGCGCTCAGGGTAAAGGTAAGGGCCACATTTTCATCTACGGACTGATTGCCGATTGTCTCTAACACCGGGGCTTGATTGACATTAGGTGGTGTAGCTAAGCCGAACTTTTGGATGCGGTAGTTGTAAGTATCCGCAACATAGATATTGCCTTGCTGGTCAGAACATATACCCATGGGGAAATTAAATTGTCCATCATCTACGCCTGGGGTTCCCCATTTTGTGATGAATGTCCCGTCCTGAGTGAATTTCTGGATGCGGTAGTAAATTATATCCTGAACTTCCGTAACATAGATATAACCTTGTGGGTCAGAGCAAATGCCAAAGGGAGCGTGGAACTGCCCATCGCCTAAGCCAATAGTTCCCCATTTTGTGATAAATATCCCATCTTGAGTAAATTTTTGGATGCGGCCGTTATATGCATCCGCAACATAAATATAGCCTTGCAAATCAGAACAAATACCAATAGGAACATTAAACTGCCCATCATTTGTGCCTCTACTTCCCCATTTTGTAATGAATGTTCCGTCTTGAGTAAATTTTTGGATACGATAGTTGTAAGTATCCGCAACATAGATATAGCCTTGTGAATCAGAACAAATAGTTTTGGGATAATAGAACTGTCCGTTGCCTGAACCAAAAGTTCCCCATTTTGTAATAAATGTTCCGTCTCGAGTAAATTTCTGGATACGGTCGTTTCCGCTCTCTATAACATAAATATAGCCTTGCAAATCAGAACAAATACCAACAGGAACATTAAACTGCCCATCGCCTGAACCATAAGCCCCCCATTTTGTAATGAATGTTCCGTCTTGCGTGAACTTCTGGATGCGGTTGTTGCTACTATCCACAACATAGATATTGCCTTGTGGGTCAGAACAGATACCACGGGGCCTGAACTGCCCATTGCCTGAACCAGAAGTTCCCCATTTTAGAATGAAAGCCGGTGCTGTTCCTTCATTAGAATCAGCGTAAGCAAAAGAAATCAAGTAAATCAAATTGAACAGCACGCTGAAATATAGAGCCAGCTTTCTCATATCTATCCTCTGATGATATAGCGCTCCCATAAATAGTGCTTTGTTAAACACTGGATAAAACTCTTTCCATTCATAACATAGTTGAATCTTAAATGAAGAGGTTATGGTTTAGGCTTTATCTTTTTTACTCCCACTCAATGGTGGCTGGAGGTTTGGATGAAATGTCGTAGACTACGCGGTTTACGCCTTTTACTTCGTTGATGATACGGTTTGAGATGGTTTCCAGGAGC
>MHGF01000012.1:52863-58237 GCA_001805445.1 Omnitrophica WOR_2 bacterium GWF2_43_52 | reverse complement strand
AAGCAAAAATTGGGGCTCAAGAGGCGCTCCAGGGGAAGGTTTTCGAAACAACTCCTCTGCCCTTTTGTGTCAAAATCGCTGATTGACTCCGGCCTCTGTATTTCCGCTAACATATATTTTTTTAATACAGTCCATTCATACTCGTTAACTTCTTTTCCGAGATATTTACTGTAATATTTTTTACTTAGAACCTTGGGGGACTCCTCAATCTTCATTAACTTGCCTTTCCAAAACACCAAAGCATATACATTGCCATTATGAAGTTCTAAGGGTACATGCCAACCAGCATAATGAGGCGTTTCAACATAAGGCGAAAGATTATTGAGTTTTTCTAATTCTTCCTTGCCCATTTTGTTTAATGGCTTACCCAAATCATTATGTCTAAGAAAGAATGTTGTAGTTCCCATAATTTATTATTTCCTCAACTGCATAAATTGTCCGGGGTTCCGCCGTATAAATCCGGGGTTAAATCCGACTGCCAGTATTCCTTATTATAGTCGAACTTTGAGCGCTCAAAGAAAATAAGAAAATAGGGACAGCGACCATTTATTTGGGTGTCTCTCTTGGTCTGCCTTTTGGTAAGGCAAGCAGTCTTCTACCAAATTTCTCTTCTAAGTTATTCACAAACTTGATTGTCCCTAAAGGCCGGCCCGTAAAGGTATGTCTTCTCATGGCTTCAACGGCTTTTTCCTCTTCTCTTGAGTCTATGTATTGCTTCCAGGATTCAGAAGACATATCAGTCAGCCTGAATAAATCACCAAGCTTGAAGAACATGCTTTCTCTGCCTATATGGGCTATGTTAAAGGTCTCAGCAAGTGAATCTTTTTCTTGAGGAATGGCAATCAGGGCTAAAGGACTATCTCAATTGCGAATGAGATAGTAATTAATGGGGTCACTCTCACATGAGCCGAGGGGAAACCTCTCTGAATTTATTAACCTAATTATATGCGCAATACCTCAATATATCAAGAATATTCTGGGTTTAGAGAGGCATCTCCTCGCGAAATGTGTCCGTTTTGTCCGGTCATTTTTGGCTTTAAATCACGCAACTCTTTGAGGAATTAAGAGATAGAGTTGTCCGCCCTACTTTGGCCGGGCATTCATGATAAACACCATGCTAACCCCAAAAACATCCCCACCCGTCTTCGTCTATTTCTCTCAGACAATCATCTATTGTATAAACAGTTTTCTTAGGAACATATGGCCACCATTTGCCGGTCTTCCTTTTCCAGTAAAGATGCCAACGGTTGTCGAAATCCGTATATCGCATTTGACAAAACTCCGAACAGCTTGTTCTGGAAGGATCTCCGAAAAGAGGTCTCTTTTCCGCAATAGTAATTCGATTATAGTGTGCTTTTACAAGAAACCCTATTTTTGAGGTAAGATGGGACGGAACCCTAATAGAAAGATAGTGATTAATTCTTCCCAGTGCTGCTTCGCGTATGTCTTCGGGCATTCTCTTCCGATACGATAGGGCGCGTAATCCTGATTCGCCAGAAGCCTCATAAGCGTTCGTATAATATTCTAAACGTTCCTTTGTGAGGCCGTTTTCTTTTGCGATCTTTAAAAATTCGACATAACCACTGTCGCTATTCAAATCTATCTTCGCGGCTTTTTTGACTAATGAATATTTGCCAAAGTTGCTCATGTTTACTCTGCTAACACTTCCTCTATTTTAAGAACAAAATCTTTTGCGTCTTCTAATATCCATTCCGCATCATCATTGGTAAGCACTTCAATTCCGTATTGATCTACCACCCTATCCTCTTGTGCTTTTTCCAGCGTATTGGCATATTTTTGTTCGAGTTGCTTTGCTCTCTTAATATAGGTAATGTACTCAGGCCTAACCTTACCTCTCTTAACATAAAACTCTTTAAATGCCGCTATGGCGCAATAATGAGCCGTAGCCCGAATACCTATCTTAAATAAAGCCGCTAAGACAGCATGATACATAGCATAATATCCACAGATAATTGTCCAATCAAATAGATCATTCTCAAACATTATCTTCATCGCCCGCAAGTTTTTATGAGCTTTATCGATATGCTGGCCTGCCCTTTCTGCATTAACCGGTATCTTATGGAGATTTGGCCGGCCTTCCTTTGGATGGAAACATCCATGTAATATTTTTTCGATATCTTTTGTCATCTATCTATTTTCCTCTTTAATCAGTTTCCAAAATAATGATTCATTGTATAAAACAATTCTGTCGTTCCACAACTCATGATAAAATTCAGTTTTTTTCCTAAGGCCATCCGTAAATTTTTCTATCGTCGTAGCAATTGGACGAATCTCCAAAAGAGGACTTACGTCTATTTTAGCCTTGTTCAAGATAGTAATAGCATTGCTATCTTTATCAGAACTGACAGCTAATATGTCTATATCGCTACCCTTTACCCATTCATTTCTAGCCACGGAGCCAAAAAGCACGACAAGTTGAATTTGTCTTCTTGATAAATCTATGACGTTAGTGGTATATTTCTCTAAAAGGCGTGCAATGTTTTTATTTTTACCGTAGAATTCCTTTTTTCTTTTTAATTCAAGGTATTCGAAAAGCTTCAATAAATCTTCATTATCGAGATTGGGCTTAAAAAAAGACATGTTCGAGACTTCCCGCCGTTTAAATAAACCATCTTTCACAAACTGTCGTAGGGTATTGTTAACATTGTTTAAAGATACTTTTGAAAACCTAGAAATCTCTCGCAAGTGAATCTCCTTCGCGGGATCACTCATGAAAATTTCTAATATCTTCTTCCTTTGTATTGGTATTAGCATACGCCCCCCACAGGTTAATGTTCCATAGCATGGTTCAACTGTACTATATTATGGTACACTATATCTGCATTGTCAACTTAAAATTCCGACCGGGGTAAACTCTACCGAATTCGCCCTATAACCAACCGCGAGAATTATGTCCAAAGAATAAAAAGCAACCGGTTTATCGGAATTTTCAATGTGCATTTTTTGCACATTGCTTTTTTCTTTGACTTCCTTCGATTTTAAAACGTTTCCAATATGTTTAGTTACAACAGAACGGTCAATCTCAAAAACATTGGCAATCTGCGCCTGGTAAATAGGGACAGCGACCATTTATTTATAATGTTGTTCTTATTTATTGCTCTAATCTTAATTAAACTTAACCCTTCTTAACCGGACTTAATCATTCTACGGATGCGGCGTAATTGCCACAATGACAATTTCTCCACGCTGCTGACCGTAAAAGAAAAATATTCTATACGCAGCCGGGGTATCCTGCTCGGCATAAGCCTCAAAAACTTTTTCACCGCGAGGCCCCTTAAACGAAGTAAACTCATGCGTCTGCAAACTAGGATGGCGCGGGTCTTCCTGTAAAAACTTCAAGGCCTTGGATACCGCCTTAAAGCGCTTCTCAAGATGACCTGACTCTTTTAACTCTTTAAGGTTAGCCTTGGCTATTGGTGTAAAACTTAAGAAAAACCTCATAGTTTTTCCAGAAAGGATTCCAAATCTTCTACGCGCTCGGTTTTATCTTCCCCGGCTTCCTGGAGGCCTTTACGGAGCCTCCCAATGACCTCGGGATTTTGGTATATCCAGGCCTCATTGCTGGGAATAGATACTGACGGCCTTAATAGAATATCCCCATTCTTACCGACAAAAATCTGGTATGCCTCCGTTTTTATCCGCTTGCCAAGCAACCTAGTAAGCCTATTGCCTAACGTAATCCGATATTTGGAATCAAGCGATTTGGTCTGGTACGGAATAAACTCTTCGTGAATTTCAATTGTTTCTTTTTTTGTTTTGCTGCGAGATTTGTGTGTCTTCATGACTCCCTCCTTTTTCATTCAAAGTATACCCTATAGTGGTAATATTGTCAAGTGGGAAAATGGGATATTTCGGGAAAATGGGGACGGGCCATGGCTGTATTGCATGGCCTGGGAGGAAGATTATCAAGATAAATTCAACATTTAAGGGCTGACCCCTTTTATTGACAAAGGAAAACCCTCACGCGCCTGTGGCTCGCTTGAGCTTCGGTTCGCATGAGGGTAATAATTGGGGTGGGCGAGGGGACTTGAACCCCCGACCCTCAGAGCCACAGTCTGATGCTCTAACCAATTGAGCTACGCCCACCATAAAATGGCTGTTATTCTTCTTTTTTCTTAAATATATCTTTCAGGCTTTTTCCTAGCTCCTTAAATTCCTTGCCTACTTCCTTTACCTTTTCTTCCATCTGGTCAGGAGACTGATTGAAAACATTCTCCACCGCTGCCTGGCCTATACTCCCCTTCAAGTTTACCACATCTACCCTTGGCTTATCAAGCTTGGTATGGATACTGAAATCAAAGGTTATCGCACCAGCCGCATCGGAAAAGATATTCATCACGCTCGGGAGTATATCGATAACTGTCTGTTTGGTTTCCTGCGACGATTTGTCATAAATGACATTAGAAAATTCCGTATGGCATTTTGCCACTAAATCATTGTCCTTCGCCTTCAAATCAGCGTCAAAGTTAAGCTTTGCTGAGAGCAGTTTCTTTGTTGAAATAATTTTTTGATAATAAGGCGCGAGTGTTGTTGCTTCTACATTTATTAATTCGAATTTTCCATCCATATTCTTAGGGCCAAAATCAATCCAGCCGGAAGTAAGCGCTTTACCCGCGGGGGTATCATCGGCGCCTAATAAATCCGCTGACGCCGTAAATCTTGTCAATAAGGATGTCGGAGGAAATGCTACCTTCGAGACGGAAACATTAATATTGCCTACCGCTACCCTGTACCCTTGCGGGTCAAGTTTTTTGTCTAAAAAAATAACCTTTCCATCCTTGATTTTAAGGCTGGCTAATAATAAAGGAGGCTGTTTGCCTTTTTGCTCAAGCACAGGCAGATTAAGCTTTCCGTCTTGGTTCTTAACAATAGTTATTTCCGGACGGATCATCTTTAACTCATTTAAGACAATCTTTCCTGCCAAAAATCCCAAGATGCTTGGGGAAAAAGAAATAGAATCAGCTTTAAGCAAATCCTGAATCTCTACCCCGCTCATAGCTATTAAAAGAGGGAACGATATGGTTACCTTATGTATCGAAGCCTTTAGTTTCAGATTCTTCTCTATCTGGGTTTCGGCTATTCTTTTGGCGAAGAATAAAAATGCCACATTTAAGATAGCATAGATAAGAGCGATGGCCACTGCCACCAAGAACAATTTCTTGATTATTTTTTTGTTTTTCATTTTTATGCTTTCTATATAATATACGCGCCCGGGCCGGATCGAACGGCCAACAACCGGCTTAGAAGGCAGGTGCTCTATCCAATTGAGCTACGGGCGCACTTATTACTATCCTTCATAATCCTTACAATCTATCCAATCCCGACGCTCGCTTACGCTCTGTCGGGACTCCGA
>MHGF01000012.1:0-52818 GCA_001805445.1 Omnitrophica WOR_2 bacterium GWF2_43_52 | reverse complement strand
CCAATCCCGACGCTCGCTTACGCTCTGTCGGGACTCCGACCCCTAACGCTTCCTGTCGAGGCGTCGGAGTTGAGCTACGGGCGCAAATACTATATTATTACTACACGCCTGCTCTATCCCCCGCCGTAGGCGGGTCCGCCTGCGGCGGAAATTGAGCTACGGGCGCAATATAGTCAATGGTCAATAGCCGATAGTCTATAGACTATTGACTCACTAAAAACTAAATTGGTCGGGGCGACAGGACTTGAACCTGTGGCCTCTTGCTCCCAAAGCAAGCGCTCTAGCCAAACTGAGCCACGCCCCGAACGAATTTTCTGTAAGTACAGAAAATTTGTTCGGGGCACGCCCCATCATCTTTCCTGTACCTACGCTATTTTAATTACAGGTTTTGTTCGGGGCAGGCCCCGTCAAACTCCTGTAAATAAATAATGTCTGATTCTCTTTTTTAAGAAAGCTATTGTTTTATCTTGTTACTCTTCTGCCTTTAGCAATATCCAAGGCCTTTAAGCCTTGGCCGGCTTATTGTCTCCCCGACTATGCTGTTCCAGCCTTGCGGTGCTTAAGGCTCATGTATTCGCACTACAGTACTGTAAAATTCGCAAGGGTATAATTATAGCACGCAAATTACTTTTTGCAAATAGCGAATTTAGGTATATAATACCAGCTTATGAAGAAGGGAAAAATACTTCGTTTTGTATTCTTTGGCTTCCTCGCGCTTCTTATCCTGGGCGCCATTGGGCTATTTTACCTCAACAAGGTGCTTATCCCGGGAAAAGTCAAGGCCCTCATTATTGAAACTATAGAAACCTCAACCCACAAAAAAGCAAGCCTGGACTCGGTTCGCTTTAATCCCTTCAAAGGGCTCATCCTGACTAACCTGGCTATCTATGACGGACAGAAAGAGCTCGTATATATCCAAGAGGCCGCCTGCGCTATACTTATCCTGCCTATTTTTAAAGAAAAGAAAGTTTTTATCCCCAGGATAACTATCAAAGCTCCGAGAATATTCGTAGAGCGTAAGCCGCCTAACATCATTAATCTCATGGAGCTCTTTCCTACCCAACAGCCAGCCCAGAAAAAACAGAAGTTCAGCGTTATTGTCTCAGGCATACACATTGCCGGAGGCCATATTGACTTCCAGGATAGCACTTTTTCACCAGCCTTTGCCAAAAGCATTGATAACCTAACGCTGGATATCTTTCTTTCATTACCGACAAGCATCAAATTTACTACCCGTTTTACACTACTTACGGCGCAGCCCGCGGCTATCGCGGCAGAAGGTGAGTTTCAATTATTGAATAAGGAGCTGATTTCAAAAATCACTCTTGATAATATTCTACTTAAGGAATTTTTGCCTTATTACAGCACTCTCGGGATAACCCTTAAAGACGGAATTGTCAATGCCTCTTGTAATCTGGCCTTAAAGCTTAAGGATACTACCATCAGCGCTAATGTTAACGCCAGCGCCAAAGATGTAAGCTTTAGCAAAGACTCAGTATCCGTAAAACTTGATACGCAGATTGCCGCGCAGGGAATATACCGGCTTAGCGATAAACAGTTTAACTACGCGGGCACCGCCGATATTACTCATGGCCAGATACAAGGCATAGAAACTATCGGAACAATACAAAATCTTTCTGCCAAAGTAGCCTTTAACCCTCAGAAACTTACCGCGGATAGCGTGAGCGCGGTTATCTGGGATTTGCCGTTTAACGCTAAAATCAACCTTGATGACTTTAGCCATCCGATACTTTCGCTAGAAGCTCATTCTCAACTTAATCTTACCCGCGCGCAGGAAATTCTCAAAGATACCTTAAAAGTACAGCTTCCTGTTACCATCACTGCGGGAAAAGGGAACCTGGTGCTCAGCCTCAAAACCCCCTTACCGGTCCAGGCAACCCCTGAAATACAGGGCACCCTGGCCATCGAGACAGCAACCCTTACGGCAGATTCAATAAATACTCCTTTTAAAGATATACAGGGGAATCTTCTGTTTACCCTGAATGAATTAAAATGGGCCCCCTTGCGTTTTACCTACCTTGATAAAACCTATCAAACAACCGGCTCACTCAATAACTTCAACGCGCCATCACTTGCCTTAAACCTTTCATCAGATGAACTTTCCTTAACAACCCAGGCGCTTCTCCGGGGAAAACTTATTACAATAACAAAAGCCGATGGCACATACTTTGACTCGAAGTTTTCCGTAACCGGCGATATCAATGCCTCAGACACCCTGGCGATACGCGCGGACATCCATTCCTCTTTAGAAGTCAACCTGAAGAACCTTGCGCTGCCCTTAGCCAAATACAAAGCCCAGCTTGAAAAAATTAACCCCACAGGATTAGTCAAGGCCAAAGTTAATCTTAACGGTAACATCAATAACCTTAAGTTCTGTAGCCTCAACGCATCGCTGGCAGGAGAATCGCTCTCCTTCTATGGGCTTAACGCTCAGGCCGTAACCTTAGAGTATACTCAGGCCGAAGGATTAGCAGATATCGCGCTCCCTCCTTTTGCTTTTTATGACGGTACTGTAGAGGCTCTCTGCAGGCTCAATTTTGATTCAGCTACCATGCCCTTTTGGCTTGAGGCAAAAATCATCGATATCAATATGGAAAAACTGAAGAACGATACTCCCGCGAAAGATAAAGACCTTGCGGGGACACTCCAGGCAATAGCCAAACTGAGCGGATTTGCGCAAGATTACACTAAATTAAGCGGCGCCGGGAAAATATTGGTCAAGGATGGCAAACTCTGGGAACTCAATTTATTTAAAGGGTTAGGCAAGGTAATTTTTCCTAAAGACTTCGCGACGCTTGTCTTTGATAAAGGATACTGCGAATTTTTTATAAAAGACCAGTATATTTTTACGGAAAATCTGCGCTTTGAAAGTCCGCTGGTAGGCATTGAAGGCAAGGGGAAAATCGGCTTTGATAACAGCGTTGAGGCATCGTTAAACGTTCATTTAAGCGATGACTTTATCCCCTCAACAGGCACATTCAAGGATTTCACGACCGCGCTGATGGGACAGGCAGGACGATTTGGCATCATCGAAATCAGAGGGACATTGCAGAAACCGGACTTTAAATACAAAACGCCGCGCGTAGAACTCTTCAAGGATATCACCGGCTCAATCATTGACGGTATCTTCGGGAACAGGAACTAACCCCCTGAAACCGGAATACTCCCTATCCTTATCTCTTAGAGGCTTTAATTGTAGGTAATAGAGAGACTGAAGCGCTCTTCTGATTTTCTTAAATCCTGAGGGAATTGAGCGAACGGAGCGGCGGACTTAACCGCGTTGACGGTCGGCTCCCGCAATGCTTCAGAGGTCGAAAATACAATCTGGGGGTCATAGAGCAATTTCCCGTCTTCTTCAAGGATAAAGGAAACCAGGGCCTCTCCTTTTAATTGGGCGTTAGCGCTCAGTATGCTCACCGCCGACATTATCCTGTTTCGTATATGCTCGCCGTAATCACGCGCCGTGGCAATCAACTGAATATCCTGATTCCTGCTTGCGCCAGAGGGTTTAACAATCACTTCCTGCACCCTTAAGGAATCTGTTTTATCATAGCCTTGTGACTTTCCTTGAATCAACGATTTCCCTGAAGTTTTCTGGCTGTATTCTTTCCCGTAGAGATCGGTATACGTGGGAGGATTATTCTCATCAATAATATGCGGCGTAAGAAAAATTACCAGCTCTGTTTTATTAACGGCATGGCTTACACTGCGAAATGGTATCCCTAAAAGGGGAATATCTCCCAATAGAGGAAACTTCTTGATTTCATCTTCCTTTTTATCTTTTTTCAGCCCGGCAATAACAATCGTAGCCCCATCCTTAACTGAAATCGTTGTCTCTGCCTCAGAGGTCGTCACAATGGGCACCTGGGTTACCTTTCCTTCAGCAGTCAAATCGGTAGTCTTAGAAGAACTTACTTCAGGCTTTATTTTCATGGTGACAAAGCCGTCTTTATTTATCGTAGGAGTTACATAAAGCTTGATACCTACATCAACGAAATTTACCTGCTGTGAGGTAACTTCTGTGCCGGTACCGCCCTGCGAGGTGGTTGAGGTAATATAGGCCTCCTTCGTACCGACGAGTATTTTTGCCTCCTGGTTATTGAGGGCCATAATGCTCGGGCTGGAAAGAATCTGTGTTTTGCCGATGGTACGTAACGCGTCAATGACTCCTTCTCTATCATATTTTTCGCTGACCGAGCTTCCCCCCGCGGCTAAGCCAAGAGAGAGTTTATTGGCATTGCCCATGGGCAAGGAATTAATAAAACGAAAATTCTTGTTTATCCAGAGATCCCAATCAATCCCCAGCTTAAACTCATCCTTATCAGGGCTTATTTCAATGATTTGCGCGTCAATTCTTACCTGCGGTGTCTTTTCATCAAACGCCTCGATAATTTTTCCAAGCTCCAGGAGCTTATGGGGGTAATCCGTAACCGCGATTTTGTTGGTGCGCTCATCTACCCTTATTGAGCCAACACCTTTACTGATTGCCTCTTGTATTTTGGGGCTTATCTTATCGGCCTGGGCATAGCGTAATTCAAATACCTTGCTTTGGGTCGGCTTATCCAGCTCATCGAGCAGAGAATCCATCTGCCTGACTTTTCCGGGAGTATCCAAAACCACTACCGTATTCGTCGCCTCATCGACAACCACCCTGCCGATATTTGACTTAACCTGATTTAACATAGCGCTCGTATCCTGGGCCTTGGCATATTTCAACGCGCGGCTCAAGAGTTGTTTTTTATCGCCGAATTTCTCCCCATAAATAAATTCGTAATCCCTGTCAGTCATTACGTAAATAATAGCATCCTTTTTCTCATAGGCTAAGTTGTTTGAGGCAAGGATTATCTCCAGGGCGTCCCACATATCGACATCTTTTAAAAAGATAGTTACCCTGCCGGTAACGTTTTTACCTACGACAATATTAAGCCCCGAACGGCTTGAAATCATTTTCAGTACATCAACAATATCCAGCCCTTTTAAATCTAAGGAGATTTTGTTTTGCCTCATATCAACTTTAGCTGAACCTGAGGCGCTTACCGAAGTAGTTTCCGCGCGGTAACGTAAAGGCGCATCCGCTGCCGGCTCTTCCACGAACTCATCATCTAAGGGCATTGCCTCATCCTCATTGTCTACGGATTGCGCAAAAGCACTCTGCATAAAAAATATAAGGCCCATGCCGATACTTACGATACCTGCTCTGCTCTTTAATCGCCTTTTCATATTTCTCCTTTTTTAGAGGCTCAATTCCAGCTTCTGGCCTTTAAAATCCAGGATAACTTTGCCTTCCATTATATCATGAATCTTGAATTCTCCCAAGCTTTGTCCTTTACCTAGGAAGTAAGTCTTCTGGGCCTTTTTATCTTCAATAATCGCCTGAGGCGACTGCCCGCTGACGACTCCTGCCAAAGAATAATTGCTTAAGAGCTCTAAAGGACTAACCTGCGGCAGGGTATCAACAACCACGGGCTGTTTCTGTTCTTCCGCGGCGGCCTTAAAGAGTGCATGCTGACTGATAATATCCGCATAGCTGGCATACGGCTTTCTTTCGGATTGGGCGATTTTCACCGAGGAACCATCGCTTTTTGCTTCATCCTTTGAATACGCATCACTGCCCTGTATCTTCCCAAGAGCCTTAAGCATAACCACACTCGCTACGGCCAATAAACCCATAATAACCAATAGCCCTGCATTGACACGTTTAAGGAAAACAGTTTTCCTGGCAAAATCTTTCCGCAGCGAACCCTTCACCTCAAAACCGAAGGCCTTTACCACAGGCAAAGGCTTCTCTTTTGATACTTTCAGGCTCTGATGATTTATCGCGGGCGCGGCAACAGGTTTTTCTTTTTTCCCCTGCCCTTTGATAAGGTGTAAAAGCCGTTCCTCAGGTGACGTATTTTCTTTCATACTCTTTTCTAAAGCTGGTGGTGGATAATCTCTTGCATTACCTGGCTATCAACAGATTCCTTTTCGTGCATGACGATAAATTCCAAGGCATCGTGGCAAATACGGGAAATCCTGCGGGGATAGCCCTGGCTGTAATCGTAAATATTCTGAATCGCGTCATCGTTAAAAAGGAGTTTTCCGTTACCGTTATGGTAGCCTGCCTGATGCAGCCTGAAATCAATCATTTCCCTGGTTTCCTGAAGGCTCAAAGGATTAATCACATAACTTAAGGTGATACGGTCATAAAAATTTTTAATCTTTTTGATACGGCTCAAAAACTCAAGCTGGGAAAAAATTACCAGCTGCAAGAGCTTGTACTCATTGGTTTCATAATTCAGCAGTGTCCTCAGTATCTCTAAATTAGCCGCGGAAAGCTTCTGGCCTTCATCAATCAAAAGGACTACGGTTTTATGCTCTTCAACCACCTTCTGAAAAAGATAATGTTCAATTGCCTGTTTGTAATCCAGTGTTGATTTTATTGAAGGGCTGATGCCAAACATCCGTATAAGGCTGGCAAGGAATTGAAATTCAGATTTGTAATTGGGGTCTAAGACAATGTGAAATATGAACTCCCCATCATCTTTAAAATTCTGCAGGAGCGCGCGGGACAGGGTAGTTTTCCCTGTACCTACATCGCCAAGAATAAGCGACATACCCCGCTTCAGGCGGATCGCGATTTCCAGGCGCTTTAACGAACTGTCATGGACATACGAGCGGTAAAAAAAAGCCGGATCAGGGCTGGTAGAAAACGGCTCTTTTTCAAGATGCAAATGCGAATAATAACTCATCAGCTTAAGCTCTCCTTAGCCTTCAATAATTGAAGCTTTCCCGACTTTGTTGCATGCATTCTTTGTAATGCTTTGTTTGCCAATGAGTTCTGATAGATTTTTACGCATTGATTCACTAACACGAATGCAAACGGATTGTAGCGGATGCAGACAGATTGTTTTTATCCGCGGCATTCGTAACCATCCGTCTGAATCAGTATATCTAAAAACACAGGTTCATTAAAAACTATGTTTTATCTTTAACTCAAAAGTTGCAACAAACTTAAGAAACTATCCAATGATTTTCTTGATTTCTGTCAGCGATTTCTTTTGTAAACGTAAGGAATGAATCTTTTTCAGAGTTTCTAAAGTACCATTGTTAAAATAACGGAAATTCGTCGCCGGGCTGCGGCTGACTTCCTTAATAAGCCCAAGCTTTAAATAAAATTTCAGGGTGTGAATGGAATAGCCACTACGCACCGCGACATCTTTAATTAAATATAGCTCTCTGACCATACTCTTACTCTCCAAGTAGAGAGTACTATACCACTCTTACTCTCTATATAGAGAGTGTACCATAACTTTGTTATTTGTCAAGTGGTTAGAGAAATTTTATTATCTTATTGGTGGAGGTGCGGAATGAATATTAGGAATAATTTTGAAGAACACTATGGGGTTATCACTGAAAAAGCGTCTTTTAAACACGAATTCCCACGAATTACACACTAATCATCACGAATACAGCGACGAAGTAATTCGTGTGTATTTGTGTGTAATTTGTGCCTATTCGTGCAAAATAAAGGTTTTTCAGCAGTAACTATGTAGCGATAATTCTACTAAATCGAGGACTTACGAATTTCCATGAAACCTTCTAAAACTGTCGCTTCACTTGATTTGATATTGATGGCAAACTTTTCTATTTTAAGCAGCTCTTTAGAGCCTTGAATTTCATAGATAAATCTTGAGATGTCGCCTACAGCGCCTTCAAACCTCATTTCAATGATAAATTCGCTGTAAAATTCGAAGTTTTTTACCGGACGAGGCTTTATGTCAACGATGTGGACCCCCGAGAGAGTACTCAATTTCTCAAGCTCAACTAAAATCCGGGCGGTCAACTGTTCTGACGAAAGCCCTTCCTCACTCTTAAAACTAAGCACGCCTGAGGTATACTCCCTTTCTATCTTTGCCTTCTTTGGCAGGAGCCGATGCGCTTTGGCAAGCTTGTTGTTAAGCTGGGCAATTTCCCTGTCTAAAATTGCCGACCTCTTTAAATACGGGGTCAAGGCAAGATTATATAAAAGCGAGAAAACTATCACGGCAATAGTCAATAGAAACGTGATTCGCTCCCGCTTATTTAAATTCGCGAAAGGCACCATTTATTTTTCCTCTATAGGGCAGACTATTTCAAAATCAGCAATTTCGGCATCTTTGACTTTCCGCTTGGATGAATACCGTACCTGCACCTCTTTAAACATCTCAGAGGCCTCTAAGGTATTCACAAAATTAAAGACCCCCGATAATGTCTTTGCCTGCCCCTTGAGCACGATAGGCTTATTGGTATCATAACCAAAGAAGGCAAGGCTGATATCATTTGGCGCGATACGAAAGATTTCAGTTAACGTATCCAAACACTCGCTTGACTGCCCTAATTGCGTTTTTACATAATTCAGCTTTTTAGACATCATTTCAACCTTATCCACATCGGCTGAAAGCTCGCGTAGCTGCGCGCTAAGATGGTGGATAATCCTCTTTCTTGCCGAAATGTGCAAAACCATGGAGGTAATGATTACCGCTATGATAAGGCTCGTAACGATACCAGTAGCGCGTAGTTGCTGTTTGTAGGCGCTCTTTTGGCGCTTGAGAAAGGTATCCTCGGGTAAAAGATTAAACGGAAGCTCATCGCTGGATAAAGCAAGCCCCAGTAAACTGGTAAATGAATGTTTCTGGAAATCCTCTCGCTGCGACAAGCCCTCTGCCTTAAGGCTTATCCCCTGGGCCTGCGCGAGTTTTACGCAGGTAAAAGGCAGCTTAGATGCCATACTGTCTTTTGCGGCATCGGATAACTCTTCGGCTCCGGTAAAAATGATCTGTTCCGGTTTTATCCCGATGTTTTCCTTCTCATAGGCGCTCAGGCTTTTATTGATTTCATCCAGAAGCTTTTGCTTAGACTCATCGCTCATTATACTCATGCTAAATGCCCTGGAATAGACCGCGCTTGCGGCAGCTATAATATCCAAGCGCGCGTATCCGGAATCAAAATCAACAATCAATGCCGAATCCTTGGGCCCTGAAGCCTTCTGCAGATTATACCAACGCAAAATACCTTGTGAATCAATCGTTATTTCTTGAGGCTCAAGCCTGTTTTTCTCCAAAAATTTTAAATATTTCTTGATAATATCCTGATGCACGATAATTAAAAGGACATCGGAATACCCTTCAGGAGTAACCTGTATCACCTGATATCCCAGGATAATCGCCTGAGGCTCATAAGGCAGCTGCTTGGCTGCCTGCAGGCGCGCCATTTCCTTAATTTCATCCGGCTTAGTTGAAGGCAACCTCACGTAGTGTAACGCGGCCAATTGCCGGGGAATAAGCAGAATAAACCTGCCAAGATCTTTTTGGGTTTTGCCCTTAAATAAAAGATCCATGCCGCGGGCAATCTCTTCATCTGATTTATGCGAGAACACAAACGCCTGAAGGCTTACGATATCGCTGCCCTTAGACTGGACCAGCTTAATTGCCTTGTCAGTAATAGACAAACAGGTAGTTATTGACGATGAAACAGGTTTAGTCTTCATACCAGTAGAGTTGTTGCGCTAAGGCTTCCGAATCAATTTTTATCACGGTAGTAATCTTTTTAATAACATTATTCACTGTCCCGATAGAACGCGCCTTAAAAACAGAACTTTTTACCGAAAGCCGGGAAGTATCAATATCCGCGCCTGATTTTATATAAAGGATCCCGTCTGTGCCAAGGGCAGATGGGGTATCACTACTTTTGATTTCTCGCACGTAAACGCCATCGCCGCGGGAGGATATGATATCCTCCGCCTTCAAAGTATTTTCATTAAAGCCAACGGCTTCCAGCACTTCCTGGGAAGCGGTATTCACATTGATAAGGCCATCACCATAGATAGTAATATACCTCTCTAATTGCTCAATCATAGCTGGGGTATAGCCGTCTATCATCAGAAGCTCTTCAAGCCTGTTTAACGGCGCGTTTTTAGGCGTTACCGACTTCTCGTAGGCTTCCTTTCCCTGCGGCCGCTTATCCTGGTCATTATCAATCCAATCAATAAACGTATCTACCAAGCTATCGCTATCGGCTGCGCTCCCCTCAAGGACGCTGTCCAAGAGTTTCTTAAATTCGCCGGCGCGCTTATTGATTACCTGAGTTTCGCTATTTTCAATGATTTTATTGATGTTTAACTTTGACTGCTCATCCTGCATGCCGTAGAACGTCTGTTTTTTATCTTTGGTTTCGTAATAATCGTATTGTACCGCGAACTTCCCGTTTCCCAAAGCAAAATCCTTAAATTCAGGCTCTTTATTACTTTTAATCTTATTACTCCAAGGCTCATCCAGAGTATCAATGGCTGTGTCCTTATCATTGAGCTTTTCGCGATAGATGCGCTCTAAGCCGGCTTTTGCCAGGTAAAAAGCCTGGATGCGGTCTAAATGGTAGCGTACGAGCCTTAATTCTATGGACGTACGCCGGCCAACACTTATCGCCAAAAGCACCAGAATGGCGAGAATCCATACAATAATCACTAAGACCGCTCCGCTTTGAGTTGTTTTCTTAACCATTGCGCTTAATTTTCATTTAAGAGGCTAAGGCGATACTCTTAGTGAGGGTTAGCGACGGAAGGCCTTTTAATTCCTGGGTCAGCGTCATTCTGACTGCAAACGGGAAAATGCCTTTATCTTTTTCATCCTTCCCCGAAAACTCATCTTTCCACACCAAACCCTTGGATGATAACGATGGGCTTGGGGCATACGAAAATTCAAATGACGACAGATGAGCCAAAAAAGTTTCGTATACAGGCTTTGCGTCGGCTTTAAGCAACTCTCTTCCTTTCAAAACAGCCCGCAGAAGTTTCTTATTTTCAAACTTATAGAATATCTTCGCTGATTCCACATAGGTGTTACCGTCTTTATCCCGCGAGGTGACTAAGGTTACAAATGACATCCGGCCTTTCTCACCCTCAAGAGCGATAGCCTGAGGTTTCGTGTCTTGGGCGCTGCCACTATCAAAGAGGAACGCGGCGCTCACCTCCTTATTCAACTTATACAAGCTGCCGCGTAACGTATGATATACTAATGACTGGGTATCAAGCCTGCCGTAACTTAGCCAGCCGATACGAAACGTTGAATAACTCGCGGCAAGAACCAACACCGTTATTCCTAATGCCAAAAGAAGCTCTAAAAGGCTAAAGCCGGAACGAAACCTCCTCTTTGACTGAAGATGCGCGCGCGCGCTTTCAAGGCTTTTTGATACTATCATTCTTAATTTATCGATGGCTTTGCCCGCGACAAAACATCATTTGACAGCCGGCAGATAGCTTCTAAGGTCAAAACTTCCTGTTTTCCTGCCATATTTCCACGATACCGTAACCCCTATTTCCTCAAGCTGGAGGCCATCTACTTTATCTTTATCAACGCTAAAATTAAAATCAGGATAGCCGTTAAAAGCGCCGTCAGTTTCTGTTTTTGTATCGCCTGATGCAGCTAATTCGAAAAACTTTTCCTGTGCTAAATGCGCCGCGACGCTATACCGCGCTGCCTGTGCCATGGCCTGAAGGCACGACTGAAACGCCTTTGACACATACACCAAGCCAACGGTAAGAATCCCCACCGCGACCATAACTTCAATAAGCAAAAATCCCTTATTGTCGCGCATTTTCAATTATGGAAATCGCGTTAGCCACGTTTGGAGTGGCCACGATGGCCGACGATTTCTTATTGGTATTCTCCAGGGTGATTTTTCCCTGGCTCATTTCGCCATCAGGGTAGAAATCAACCGTGTTTTCCTCGGAACTTAAGGTAAGCTCCTCCGGAACCCGATAACGTTTTCCGAATCTCCCCGGCACTGCTTCAAACACGGCAATGGTTTTTGCTTCCTCCTTCTTTGCCTTAGTCAGCCAATACTCGCCATGAACTTCATCAACGTTAAGGCGAAAAACCGCGGCCTCCACAATAGCGCGTTCCTGGCCATAGCGCATCAGGCTTACTATATCCGAAACCGCGGAAGTAAGCTTCATGTCGGTGAAGGTTTTACGAAAGAGTGGTAACGATAATCCTAAAGTGACGGCAATAAGAAAAACTACTATTAAAAGCTCAAGAAGGGTGAACCCCGAACAAAACCCGTAATTAAGCAGCAAAGTTTTATTCGGGGCACGCCCTTTTTTATTTGTCCCAATTCTCAATATCATCCTCGGTGCTTTCTATCGCGTCTTTACCTTTCGACAGAAGGTCGTAGCTATCAGAATTGTGCTCACCCGGGGACTTATAGGCATAGGCAGTGCCCCAAGGATCAAGCGGCTCTTTTTTTAAATACGGGCCGTTCCAATTCTTGGGGACAGGATTTCCTGAAGGCTTAGCGCGTAAGGCGGCTAATCCTTGGTCGGTGGTGGGGAAATTACCATTATCTACTTCATATAATTCCAGCGCTGAAGCGATATTTGCCTCGATATCTGCCTGGGCTACAGACCTCTTCGCCTGCTCCGACTTACCGACTAAACGCGGCATAACCATACCCACTAAGACACCAATAATAATGACCACAAGCATTAATTCGATTAAAGTAAATCCCCTGCTATTTTCTCTATACATATTTTCTCTCCCCCGTATATATGTGTAATTAATCATGCTCCATATCTCCTCCCGCCCAAGGCGGGATCCCGCCTCATTAAAGACTATAGCGGGTAAATCCCAATCCCCTGATATCCTGATATCCGCTTTCAACCTGTTACGACCTCACTTTTACCGTGCCATCAAATTAATCTGGAATATAGGTAACAACATTGATACCACGATAAAGGCTACTATCAAACCCATAATCAATATCATGACCGGCTCAAGCAGCGACGTCAACGTGCGCATGAGACGGCTTATCTCCTGTTCATAGGAAACCGCGATACGCTTCAAAGACTTCTCAAGGGTCCCGGCTTCTTCTCCCACACTTATAATATTAGCAACATAGGCCGGAAAGTAAAAAGACTTCTTCATCGCGGCCGATAAGCTTACGCCATCTTTTATGTCCTGGGCTATTTTCTTAATCTCTGATTTTATGGCATGATTCATCACCGTATTACTTACCGCCTCAAGCGCCACCAGTATCGCGACTCCGGATTCAAATAATAACGATAACGTCCGCACGAAATGCGCCATCTCCGATTTCTGGATTATGGCACCGACTACCGGCACCCGCAGCATAAGTTTATCCCAGAAAAGTTTTTCTTCCGCGCTTTTGACACGCTTAAAGATAAAAAAGAGCGTCGCGCCGGCTAAAAGCATGAGCCACCAATAACCATGGAATACCGCGGAGACCCCGATTAAAATCTGTGTGGCCAGCGGTAATGCCTGCCCCATTTCCTCAAACATTGAAGTAATCTTCGGCACCACAAAACTAAGAAGGGCATAAATCGTAAGCAAACCCACACTCGCGATGAGCGCCGGATACGCGAGCGAAGCGATAATATCCGAACGGATTTTCTCTTCCTGCTCGCCGAAATCAGCCAAACGGCTTAACACCGTTTCCAGCGCGCCGCTTAACTCGCCTGCTCTTACTACCGCGCAATAGAATTGGGAAAACTGCTTCGGATAACGGCTAAAGGCTTCTGAAAGCGTCGCGCCGTCTTTGATCTGATCCGAAATGCTATTGATGATACTTTTTAAGGCGGGATTCGTCGTCTGCTGGATAAGAATTTTCAAGGCCTCGCTGATGGTAAGGCCTGCCTCGATAAGATTGGAAAACTGGCGGGTAAAGAGCGTAGTATCCGAAACACTAACGCGCTTTAAAGTCAAGCTGCCGAGGGCCGAGGACTTCTCTCGCAGTTCCTCAACACTCACGGGAAAAAGCCCGCGCTCTTCTATGAGGGCGATTGCCTGCGACTGGCTCTTTGCTTCAAGCATGCCGGTTACTTTTTCCTGCGGCCCTTTCTTGGCTTCATAGATAAACTTAGGCATAGAGTTTTATTCGACAGTTTCCTCTATCTGCGTGACACGCATCACTTCTTCAATGGTCGTCAGGCCTTTTTGAATCTTGTTCCAGCCATCAGAACGCAACGAGCGCATCCCGAATTCTATTGCCTTTCGCTTAATCTGTTGGCTCGATGCTTTTTGAATCACCATCTCGCGCAAACAATCGTTCATCACTATAATCTCATATATACCGGTCCTTCCACGGTAGCCGCTGAATTTACAGGCAGGGCAACCCTTGCCGGCAAAGAGATTGACATTTTCAGGTTTCTCGGAAACTCCAAAATTTTTCAAAGCCAGCTCAGACACTTTAGCCGGCGCCCGGCACTCCGGACAAATCAAACGCACAAGCCTTTGGGCAATCATACATTCTAATGATGAAGATACTAAAAACGGCTCAACCCCCATATCCAAAAGCCTGGTGATTGCCCCCGCGGCGTCATTGGTATGGAGGGTGGAAAAAACCAGATGGCCGGTAAGGCTTGCCCTGATAGCCACCTCGGCAGTTTCATAATCCCGCACCTCGCCAACCATGATCACATCAGGGTCGTGCCTTAAGATTGAACGTAACCCCGCGGCAAAGGTCAAACCAATCTTAGGCATCACCTGTATCTGCATGACACCGCGCAACTGATATTCCACGGGATCTTCTACCGTGATTATTTTAATGCTCGATGAATTAATCTTTGCCAAAGAGGCATACAAGGTAGTGGATTTTCCCGCTCCGGTTGGCCCGGTAACAAAAATGATACCGTGGGGTTTTTTTATCACGGATGCTATCTTTTTAAGATCATCCTCCATAAACCCTAATTTTTCAAGGTTAAGAAAAAATATCGAACTCAGCACGCGAATCTGCACCGATTCGCCAAAAGAGGCGGGGATAATGGAAACCCTCAAATCCAGCTCCTTTTCCTGCAACTTGACTTTAATCCTGCCATCTTGCGGCAGGCGGCGTTCGGCGATATTCAGATTAGCCATTATTTTGATACGCGAGACTATAGCCTGATGGAAATATTTAATGGTAGGAGGTATCGGGGTGTCATAGAGAATACCATCAACGCGCATACGCACCTTGAGTTCATCTTCAAAAGGCTCTATATGGATATCGGATGCCCGCTCGGATAAGGCCTGGGTTAGAATCTGGTTTACAAACTTTATAATGGACGCGTCTTCTGCCAGTGCCTCTAAATCTTCTGTCTTGGCAATCCCCGCGGCAGTTGTCGTATCAGTATTTTTTTCACTGACAATCTCTTCCAAGGTTTCAGCGCCCACACCGTAATATTTATGGATGGCCTCCAAAATATCCTTTTCACCGGCAAGCATCGGCTTTACTTCCAGGCCTAATAACAGCTTTAAATCGTCAAGGGTATGGACATCGAGGGGATCGGTTACGGCTAAGGATATTTCATGCTCTTCTAATGAAATAGGCATGAGCTTATAGTGGGTAGCAAACTTCGCGGGCACCTTAGAAATGACCTCGGGCTGAATTTCTAAATTTTTTATTTTGACAAAGGGCATATTTAACTGCCGGGAAAGAACCGGAAGAAGTGTATCTTCCTGGGCAAGCCCCATAGAAACTAAAATCGTACAGATAAATTCATCCGTATTTTTCTGCTCTTTTAAGCCCTTCTCCAGATCTTCAGCGGTAATAACGCCAGCTTCAATCAACATCTGGCCTATATAAATGTCATTTTTTCTTTCCATAGCTTCCTTCTACTTCCTACTTTCTACTCTCTACTCTTTACTCTTTACTCTTTACTCTAACGTAGTTATTGTTGAAAAACCTTTATTTTGCACGAATAGGCACAAATTACACACAAATACACACGAATTACTTCGTCGCTGTATTCGTGATAATTGGTGTGTAATTCGTGGGAATTCGTGTTTAAAAGACGCTTTTTCAGTGATAACTAACATAGTATATCGTAAAGTGCATCTTATTTCAAGGGCGCTATCGATAATGAGCGCGCCTTCACTTTTTCTTAAAAAAATGAATATACGGCACAATAAATTTGATAAACCGCCCCGTATCCAGCAACGGGCTTATAAAGCTAGGATGATTTTCGTATACCGATGTTATCTCGGTGCTTACGATTCTGGCCTCGTGCGTGGCGGCCTCGAGAATCATTTCTGACTCGATCTCAAACCTATCGCTTTTTAATACCCAGCGTTTAAGGAGATTACTTGTAATAAGGCGAAAGCCGTTTTGGCTGTCGGGGATACGCTGATGGCAAATCCAGGAAATCAATCGGGACATAAACCTGTTCGTCATCTGCCGTTCAAGCGGCATCTTAAGCGGCTGGTGCATCCTATTGCCGATAATCATCTCGGCCTGGGGATTTTCTTTTTGCGCCTTTAAAAATAGGGGCAAATCTTCAGCCAAATGCTGTCCGTCTCCATCCATGGTGATAACGGCATCATAGCCTTTGGCAAGCGCATAGTCGAAGCCTTTCCTGAGGCTGGCGCCTTTACCGCGATTACGGCTATTTTGTAATACCACGGCCCCTGATTCAGAGGCTCTTTGCGCTGTTAAATCTAAAGAGCCGTCATCCACGACAATGACATCGAGCCCCTGCTCTTTAACGCTTTTGACAATTGCGCCGATGGATTGTGCACCGTTAAATGAAGGAATGAGAACGCACGATCTCATATACACAAGCTCCTTCTTAGACCCAAAATTTACGAAACATCGCCCACTGGTCAGGATATTTCCGGATACAATCTTCAATTTGCGCTACGTAGAGCTTCGCCAATGAACGCAGGTCCTTTTCATATTCCCCTGAAGGGCTAAACTGAATCGCGGGATTAAAAAAGAGAAGAAATTGTTCGTTTTCTTTTTGAATGGTAAACCCGCAGACCAAAGGCACCTTATTCCTTAAAGCAAATACTGCCGGCCCTTTGGGAATCATCGCGGGACGGCCGAAAAAATCCACCGTAATCCCCCCCTGGGTAAAATCCCGGTCACCTGCCAGGCACACTATCTCGTTACGGCTAAATGCCTCAAGACAACCCCTGACCGCGTGAGGTATAGGGATCACATGCATGCCCTTTGATTCTCTTTGCCGGTTAAAAAAGCGGTCCACCGCCGCGTGTTTATGGGGAAGCGCTACGGCATTTAACGGATATCCCATAAGCCCTAAGGTTATGCCTCCTAATTCCCAATTTCCGATATGGGCGCTCACTATAATCAACCCTTTACCACCTGAGAGCGCGGCATCTATATGTTCAAGCCCTTCTACCGTTACATGGCTTCTAATATAGCCAAGGCTAAACCTTTGAAATTTAAAAAAATTTGCTAAATATAAACTAAAATGCAGGAAAACGCCTTTGGTATATTTTCTTAAACGGCGCGCTTCTATCCCCGGGAATAATGCCTTTATATTTTCCCTTACCGTAATCCTGTCTGTTCTTGAAAAAAGATATTGCAGCGTTGAGAGAATTTTCGCTAAGAAATATAACGCCTTAAACGGCAGGCAAAACGCTAAAACCTCACCGAAACGGTAAAGAAGATAATTAAGCATACATTACTCTATACTCTATCGTATATTTGATCGCAGTAAACTATATACGCGGGCCTTATCTAAAACCAACTTCGCTATATCAATGCTTGCATTTGGCTTGCTCATGCTTAAGGCGGCAGCGCGCATTGCCTTAAGCATAGAAGGGTTTGACAACAACCCTTGAATAAATTGCGGAAACAGTTTATCATCGGTTATCTTGACCGCCGCGCCTTTATTAAGGAAATAGGTAGTATTTATTTCTTCCTGCCCGGGGAGCGGCTTGATAATAACCATGGGCAACCCCTTGGCTAAGGCCTCCGCGGTAGTCAAGCCTCCGGCTTTGGTAATAATAATGGTGGCCAATTCCATTAACTCATCGACATTATTGACGAATTTATAAAGAATAACCTTCTTTTTTGAGGATTGTATTTTCTTGTCCAGTTTATTATATAATTTATTATTGTTTCCGGTAATTACCGCCAGCTGGGAATCAATTCTCATCTTTTTAAATGCTGAGACGATTTTCTTTAAAGGGCCTATGCCCTGGCCTCCCCCCATAGCCAGGATAAGGGGCTTGGTTATCTCTAAGCCAAATTTGACTGCTAATTCTTCTTTCTTATGGCTTAGTGAAAACTTTGGATTTATCGGGATGCCATAGGGGATAATTTTTTCCGCGCAAACGCCTTTTTGTATAAAGCGCTCCTTGACTTCTTGGCTTGGGGTGATAAAGCAATCAACGTTATCATATATCCAGTAGGAATGCGGGGCATAATCAGTCAATACCCCGATAAGCGGAATCGTGCTATGAGTGGTTTTCTTAAAGTCCGCCACCATTCCGCAAGGAAAGGCCTGAGAACACACTACCGCGTCAGGCCTAAACTCATCAAAGAGTTTTTTCAGTTTCAAGGAGTTATGCTTATGGATAAGCTCTTTAATTTTCTGCGTGCGCTGCAGGACAGCGGGATTGTCATACAAATAATCCCAAATACCCGGAGTCCTTTTAATAACCCCTAAATAAAGGCGGTTAATAATCTTTTCGGTAATAGGATTGGTATAATTGAAGGCGTTAAGATTGAGCGTTTCAACTTCCGGCTCAACTATTTTCAAGGCATTTTCAATAGCAATCGTTGCCTGGTGATGGCCGGAAACCTCTGAGATATAGAGTAAAAGGATCCTTGATTTTGGCATAGGGCTCATAATAACATAAAAGTTATTTCCGGGCAAGCCCCGAACAAAACTTTGCTGTTTAATGACAGGTTTTGTTTGGGGCAAGCTTCATAAGAGGCTTGTTGGCTAGTTAAACCTGCAGTAAACCCTAAAAAGCAGATTTTATTTTTTTATTACCCTGCATCAGATTTGTTGCAAAAGGGCTTTACAAGCAACCTTAACCACATCCGGATCAAACTGCGTGCCGGAGCAGCGTTTCAGCTCTAAGAGAGCCTCTTCCCTGGTCAAGGCTTTGCGGTAGGGACGGTCGGTCGTCATGGCATCAAAGGAGTCAGCAACGGAAATGATAGACGCGCTCAAGGGGATTTCCTTGCCTTTTAGGCCCTCAGGATAGCCTTTGCCGTCATAACGTTCATGATGATATTTAACTCCCGGGATTACCTCATGCAATTCCTTGATAGCCTGTAAAATAGTTACTCCGGTCAAAGGGTGCTGCTGGATAACCTTCCGCTCTCCAATCGTCAGGCCCGCGGTTTTGTTTAATATCCTCTCAGGCGTAGCAATCTTACCGATGTCATGTAAAAGGCTGGCTATATGGAGGTCCTCCACAAACTTATCATTTAACCGTTTCGCTTCCTTAATCTTCTGTCCGATTGCCATACTGTAATTCGTCACCCGAGAGATATGGCCGTGGGTATAGTGGTCTTTGGCATCAATCGTTGCCGCTAAGGCAATGGTCGTATGGAGAAAAAGGCTTCGGCGTTTTTCAAGCTCCGCCTCGAGTTCTTTAAAAAGCCGGGCATTCTGGATTGCCATCGCCACATCAGAGGCAAGCGCGGCAAAAAAATTGAGTTCTTCCTGCTTAAAAGCGGCATTTCTTTCTTTTACCCCTAAAAGTAATATCCCGATAAGCTCATCCCTGAAAAAACTCGGCACGCAGGCAATCGCGTCAAAAATTTCCATTTGGTAGGAAACCTTTTTCAGGAAATTTGCCGTTCCCTTATTTTGTTTTTTCTGGGCTGAAAAATACTTCAGCCTCTTATATTCCAGGACTTCACTGTTAAATAATTTCTTGTCATAACGTTCTTTAAAAAAACGGATAAGCGGATTGTCCGAATCCATCCGGGCAAACCCCGCGGGTATTTTGTAGCCGCTTGCCCCCCGGGATACGGTAAGCACATAGGTATGTTTTTCTTTATTATAGAGGAGAATGCCGGCATGTTTTATCCCCACCCGTTGCACCAGCCTGCGTACGATCATCTTGATAAGCACTTGTGGGTCGTGGATCAAAATCATTGACTTTGCCGCGTCTTCCAGTTCTTTCTTATAGTCAATGGCCCTATGGCGATTGATTTTTCTACTATATACCATTACACATACCCCTCCATTTTATGCCATCACATATCTCTGCTAAAGATAAAATAATTGTTTTTTCCTTTTTGTTTTGCCATATATAACGCCTTATCCACACATTCCAGCAATTCTTCTAACGCCATCTCTTTTTCATATCCCACAACACCTAAACTCACCGTAAGTTTCAAATCATTAAGGATATCGGATGAAAACGAGTGCCTTTCTACCGCGGATTTAATCCTCTCCAGCAATGCTGCCGCTTCATCAACAGTAGTCTGAGGCAGAAACAGGGTAAATTCATCCCCTCCATATCTGGATAAAATATCCGGTTTGCGGATTGACTGAGAAATCAACCGCGAAATCCCCATCAATACCTCATCGCCCTGCTGATGGCCGTAGGAGTCATTAATCTTCTTAAAATCATCAATATCAATAAGCACCAGAGAGAAATAAGTCTTGTAACGCTTGGCCTTTTCTATTTCCATATCCAGCACGTCATAAAAATGCCTTCGGTTATAAAGCCCCGTGAGATGGTCAGTTACTCCCGCCATCTTCAGTTCTTCGTAGTACTTGGATTTCTCAATAGCAATTGCCGCGTTATAGGCGATCGTCATTAAAATATCTTTTTCATCGATGGTGAATGTTTCATTGCTATGCTTGTTATTGACATTAATCACGCCTATAACGCTATCTCTTATCTTTAATGGAACGCATATGAGAGATTTTGTGAAATACTGCTCTTCATTTCTCTTCATAAAACGGGCATCTTCTTCAATATTAGGGATAAATACGGCTTCTCCGGAGGCAGCCACATGCCCGGAAATATGCTCGCCCATTTTAACCTTAACCTTCTCTATTTTTTCGTCAGGGAAACCCTTTGCCGCTTTAATGGTTAAATATTTCCTTTGCTTATCAATAAGCATAATAGTAACTCTCGCGCAAGACAACAATTCTGATATCTTAGAAACGATGACCGCGAGAGTGCTTTTTAAATCAACATTCTCCTCAATCTCTTTGCTTATCTCGCTTAATACGCGCAGCTGATGTATCCTATTCTCCAACTCTTTATTTTTTCTGTATAACTTGTGTTCTAAATTCACCTTCTCTCTTTTCATTTCAAAAATTTTCAGGTTCCTTCTAATGTTTTCAGGCACTAATTCTAAATACCCAGCCGCCTTAATGACATAATCTAATGCCCCTAATTTCATAGCCTGTACCGCGACCTCCTCTGAACCTTTGCCTGTAAGCATAATCACAGGAAGCTCAAGCTTCATAGTATATATCTGTGTAAGCACTTCTAAGCCGTTCATATCCGGCATATGATAATCAATCACGGCTAAATCATATTTACTGTGCGCGATTTTTTCAAGGCATTCGCTGCCGCAAGAGGCAGTATCAACCTCATACTCTTCGGAAATAAGCAGGCATTTAAGGCTTTCTCTTGCTGTCAAGCTATCATCGACGATCAATATTCTTTCTTTTACTTTAACGATTTCTTTTTTCTCTTTTTCTCTGCCCGCGAGTTTTGCCATAGTTGTGTAAATATACAGATTGTCCCGGACAATATCTGGCAAAATCTGGATATACCCAATGTCCTTAGTTGCATAATCCATAGCGCCTAACTTCATGGCCTGGACCGCGATCTCCTCTGAACCCTCTCCGGTAAGCATAATCACGGGAAGCTCGAGCTTCCTATTATTTATTTCTTTAAGTACTTCTAACCCGCTCATATCCGGCATTTGATAATCAACCACAGCTAAATCATACTCATTACGCGCGATCTTTTCAAGGCATTCGCTGCCGCAGGAGGCAGCATCAACCTCAAATTTATTATCCCTTAGCGCATCTACCACCATCATTCTTACTAAATAGCTATCATCTACCACCAGTACCCTGTTTTTCGCAGGCAGTTCCGGCCTTTGGCCTTCTTTTTTTACACCTTCCTGGATTTCGCGTTTTAACCGGCGTACTTCCAATATATTCTCACAGACAGAGGCGGTCTCATTAATGATCTTGATAACCGCCTCGCTATAATTATCTTTTTTAATTACATAATCCAATACCCCTAATTTCATGGCCTCAGCCGCAACAGACTCAGAACCTTCGCCCGTTAACATCAGAACAGGGAGGTCATATTTTCTATTATTCATCTCCTTAAAGACCTCTAATCCATTCATATCCGGCATCAGATAATCAATAATCGCCAAATCATATTCATTATGCGCGATCTTTTCAAGGCATTCGCCGCCGCAAGAGGCAACATCCACGGTGTAATTATTATCCTGCAAGGCATCCCCGACTACCTTTCTTACAAGATGGCTATCATCTACCACTAATATCTTTTTAATCATAGCATGGCCACTGATTACTTAAAACTCGCGTCTCCTTATTTTTCCAGAAGTTTCATTACCATCTTTTCCAGTTCATCAAGCTCAAGCGGCTTATTTATATAGCCATAGGCGCCCAGATCCTTGGTCTTCTGCTTTGCTTCTTCGTCATCACGGCCGGTAATCATAATCACTTTTATCTGTTTATTCAGCTCTTTGATGCGCTTTAAGGTTTCAATGCCGTCAATGCCATCCATCTTAATATCTAAAAGCACTATTTTAGGTTCCTGGCTTACCACTATTTTAACCGCTTCTTCTCCGCTGGAAGCCGTAACTACCTCTATCTTGCGTTTTCGAAAGAAACTTGCCGCGAATTCCCGCACATCATCCTCATCGTCAACAATAAGCAATCTCACCGGCATGCCCGATACCTCCTTTAATTATGCATAGGTAATTCTATAGTAAATCGTGTCCCTTGTTTATAAGTTGAGGAGACATTTATTGTTCCCCCATGGTTTGAGGCAATAATTTTCTTGATAACGTATAAGCCTAAGCCTGTTCCCCTGCGGCTTGAAACCTTAGTGGTAAAAAAAGGGGTAAACAACTTCTTAAAATCCTCAAGCTTTACTCCTATCCCGTTATCTTCAAGATGAATGGTAAGGAAACCGCTGTTTACATTTTCCGTATAAATCCTGATTCTACCGCGATAGCCTTCTTCTTTCAAGGTATCTTTACGCTCCATCATCGCGTCATAGGCATTATCAATTAGGTTAAAAAAAACTTCCTGAAGCTGCGTCAGGTTTCCCACTACAGAAGCGATATCTTTCGGGTAATCCCTGACAATATCAATCATGCTCAATTTTATTTTATATTGAACCATCTCAAGGGTGGCATCAAGCACTTTATCCAAGGTAATTGCCATAAGTCCCGCATCCCCTTTTCTAGTATATTTAAGCATGCCCTTGACCACTTCGCCTCCCTGCACGACATTAGCCTGGATGCGCTCAAGGCTATGCCGGATTTGAGTGATAAGCTCCTTCTGCTCAGGCGTATACGTTGACATATCAACAAGATGTATGGTATCCATGGTATCTCCGGTAATCATGGAAAGGGCATGGAAGCGGTTATTAATCTGATGCGATAACCCGTCTGCCATAGTGCCGATGGTAGCCATTTTCTCCGCTTGGGCAATCTGCTCCTGCATCTCTTTTGCCTCTTCAAAAAAACGGGCATTCTCAATAGCCAATGCCGCCTGATTAGCAAGCACGGTAAATACGCTCAAGTCATCCTGAGAATATATTTCACCTGAGCGCTTCTCTCCTAATACCATAAAAGCCAACAGCCTATCCCCAATAAAACTGGGAATAACCACCGAGGCATCAATGGAAAGCATCTGGCTTCTTAAATCCTCCAACTCTTCTGTAGTATGATCATGCATCTGCCGTTTAATTTCCTCAAATACAAGCGCGTCTTTATTCTTTGTCAGCCAATTAATCAAGGAAGATGTACTGCTGATTTCAGATACCAGGGCATTACTTTTATTCTTCTCCGCTCCCAGCCTATATAACACGTCATCATTATCAAGGATATAAATACTGGCAAAATTAAGGCGCACAGACTTGGCAACAACATGGACAATAAGCTTAATTAATTTATTAAGGTCTCTAATTCTCGTCATGCCTAAAGATGCCTTTTTAAGCGTATCCTGATAGCGCTTCTGCTCCTTTAAGAGCCGGTCTTCAGCCTTACGCTGTAAATAGATATAAAGAAAAGGCCCTGTAGTTGCCAAAATTGCCATCAACACAAGAGGCGCCATCCACCAATTCTGGCCTATATGTATTGAAAGCCACTCCCCTAAGAACCCTGCCAGCGCGAAAGGAATACCTAAAACAAGGGTGTAGACAATGACAAAAATGCTCGCGCGGGTAAGGGCGATCGTAATATCAAGAAGACGATAGCGAACAATCGCATAGGCAAAAATCAGAGTAAAAGTAATCACTAAGATATCGTGAGGAAAAATTTCAGGTATTCTATAAGCAGCAAGAAAATGCATCGTTCCTGCCATGAATGCAAGAAAAAAGGCGATAATTATATATTTTAGTTGATTTCTTCTATGACTTTTTGAGCCAGAATAAATCTTTAATAATTTAGGAGTTGCATATCCGTATGACAAACCAAAATATATGGCAAATAATAAATACAGAGGGCCGGGAACTACAGTAAAATATGGAGCATATTTCACTACACCCTTAATAAAAAGAGGACTATTGCAAGACACAAAAAAGAAAATGGCAAATGCTAATGAAAATAAGCTAAATCGCTTAATATTTGGATCGGAAGTAATCTCCATTACTATAAACATGAATCTGAAGAAGAAATAAGGAACAAATGAAGCAGCTAAATACAATAATCTAGTAAAAACTAATGCCTCCGCATCTGTTTTTGTTATACTATTAACAAAAGGAAAAGCTGTCCAGATGCCAATTAAAAAACAAACTCTTGAAAATGATATTGAAAAAGGGGATCTTCGCTTTATAACTACCCAAAAAGATAAAATAATACAAAGAATAACAGCTATAAATGAAAATATTGAGTACGTATTCATTTTAATTTTTAAAAATAGAGCGAGCTTCTTTTACTTTCTCTATCTGCCCATTTGAAATTTGCCTATCAAAGCTCATTAGTTTAGCAAGCTTAAATCCGTGCTTTTTTGCAAGGCGTCCCATTTCTTCTGCTTTTTCTACTGATACATTCCCCCCAATTGAATAATTCTCATATCGCTTTTCAAGAGTTAATATCATCGTCTCAGCTATACACGCATATGCTAAACCGAAAGGCAAACCAAAAGAAAAATGAAAATCAACATTTCCCGGCGGTTTAACTACTCCACCTTCAATAACCAATATATCATCCCTATTATGTAATGATTCCCGAGATATGTTCTTAGGCCGAGAAATATCACAAATTATCGTACCCGGATTTAATGCTTTCACTTCTATTAAATCCAGAGGTGTGCTTGTGGATGTTATAATAATGTCCGCATCCCTAATTGCCTTATTGATATCGCCGTCAATTTCAATAGCTGCGTCTGGAATATCAGCCAACATCTCATTTTTCAATTCTGTAAGACGGCTATAATTCCTTGCTACAATGACTACATGGGCTCCTTGCGCAACTAATAATTTTGAGCAAATACTTCCCACCGAACCCGTAGCGCCTATAATCACTATTTTCGCATTAACAAGCTTAATTCCTACCATAGCAGCCGCCTTGAGAATGGCTTCCACCGCAACTGATACAGTATAACTGCTGCCAGTAGTTACAGGAATTTTTAAGCTCTTTGCAATCAAAACTCCTTTTTTACCCACTTGAGCAGCGTAAGCACCTAAACCAACAATCTTTGCTCCTGATTGTTCCGCAATCTTGCCTGCTTCTATAATCCTGTTTAATACAAAATTATTGTCTAAAGACAAAATCTGTTCTGGCAAAAGGCTTACTAAAATCATATCGCCTTCTATCTCATCTCCGGTTAAAGATTTGATTCCTGTGATCGTTTCTCTTTTAAAAGGAGGCAACCACTTCATTACCCCTTCTACTAAAGAAGGTTTCATTTTCTTTAAATGATGCTCATTAAAACCATCTGCGTATAAACTTAAATCAAGCGGATGAAAAATGAATGCGAATTTATCCATGTTTTATCTTTTTCTGAATTGCGTTAAGCATGCTTTTGAGGGAATTACGGGCTTTCTTTTCTAAAATATTACCTATAAACTTTTCTAACGTGGGCACTTCCCAGTCAAAATTCGCTAGAATTGATACCCTTGTTTTGCCTGCACCATCCTCGCTTAGTTTCCACAAACCCTCATATTTATAATCGCCCTCTATCGCCTTAAAGCTGCAGGTCATTTTCTCACCGTCAAAAATATCTTCCTCAACCCACTCTACAGGCGCGCCGTCAATGTCGGTTTTCCATTCAGCCACCACACGGTTGCCTTGACTTTCAACTACCCTCACCTTTTTTACATCACGCATAAACTCAGGAAAAGACTCCATATTCCTAATAATATCATATACGTGTTTCTTATCAGCGTGGATAATTTTAGATACTTCTATTCTCGGCATAGCGCGACCTTTAAGGATAAAGAAAAACCCTCAGGCACTACAGAGAGATATAAAGCCTGAGGGTAAAATGTATACTCTTTTGATAATTTTAGCTGGCAGGGCTGACAACCGCTCCAGCAAACCACATCAGTTTGACTGCACTTTTTTAGCATTTGCGCTATCTTTCCTCTAGTAAACTCCTCAGAATACCGTGGCTTTTATCCCAATGAGGCACTCCTATATCTTTGTATCGCTTTTTTAATTGCACCTATGATTTCATTTGCATCCTTTAATGCCTGAAAAGCGTCGTGCCTGCGATATGTCTTTGACCAATCAACAGGGTAACGTGTGTCAATATAATAACCATCAAGGGATTTCGCGAAGGGGATCAACTCAGAAAATTTTTTGTGTATTCTTGAAGCATTTTCTACCAATTCATCAAGAAAATGTGTTTTCCTAAATTTCTTATTTTTGAGAGTCAAAAATCCCTTAAGATACTTTTCAGCAGACTGTTGGCTTAAAAAACATACTAAAGCAAAATGCTGGCTTTCCCTAAGCGTTATATTTGCTACGTCTAAATCGGCATCGCCTCGGGAAAACCAGTCTTCCGCAAGCGGATTTTTAGTTTTTTTTCTCATACAACACAATGCCTTCCTTTAAGGCGTCCTGTAAAAAAAAATCATTAAACCCCATGCGCTGCTGTATTTCCATAGGGGTATAGGGAATTATATCTGCGCCGCTCACAGTAATCTTTTTATAAATGCTGTGAATCCTATCAATAATCCTACGCTCTTTAAATTTTTCCTTTATAAATAAGATATCGATATCGCTATTTTCATCTTGCTGATTTTTCGCGTACGAACCAAAAAGGATAATCTTGTCCGGATTAAGTTTTTTCAACTGCAAGACTGTTTTCTTTATTTTAGTAGTCAGTTTGATTTTAACCATTTTGAATTTAATAAAACTGTTATTTACCATCTTTGCGTTTTAACCTTTTTTATGAGCCCCTGCTCCATTCTGTTTCTTATTGGTAAAAAATCAAAATACTCCTGGATTGCTTGTACTTCAAAGCTATGCTCTTGCCTATTCGACCGCTCATAAAGCCGCATACCGTATTTAAGGATATGATATTTTAAGATAGGAGGCGCCTGATTTAAGACTACCACATCTACTTCTCTATCAAGTAATTCGCTTACTGCTGTCATAATCTCAATCCGCTTATCAGTGTATTCTTTCTTATCCACCTTCTCGTCATAGAGCGCCGCAATATCAATATCGCTATACTTACGCGCTTTGCCGCTTGCGCGTGAACCGAAAAGATAGATTGCCAAGAGAGAATTATCCCTTTTTAGAGAATTCATCACGGCAATAAGCCTTACTTTGTCAATTTTGTATGTCTGCATGGTAAATATCCTAGGAAGGTGACTGGGATTGTTCAGGTTTGCTGGCTTTACGCCTATCTTTACCAACCTGATTATAGTCAATCTTATCCTTGATCCACTTGTCAATCAGTTTCTTGTCAAAGCGCCAGTCAGCCCCAATCTTAAAGGCGGGAATCTTTCCTTCACGGGCAAGCTTATTCACTGTAAATGGATGCAGTTTCAAGAAGTCACTAACTTCCTTGGTATTCATAATCTCTTTATTCTTAGCCATATTTCACCTCATTTATTTAAATTAAACACAATTATAAGTATAATAAACAAATTAAAAGTGTCAAGAAAAACTTTTATTTTTCCGATATTTACATGGGTTATGTAGGAACTCGCTATACTGCCACTAGTTAACAAACAGGTTGAAATAAGGCAAGATATGGCTCAAGGGGCAAAGCCTCCAGAAAGGAGACGTATTCCACGAAACACCATAAATGGGTTAGCAAACAAAAGTCACAAAGGGAAAATATGAAAGCCCCAGGACAAAAATTGCAGTGGGCAAGCCATAAAACTAACTCGGCAAAAGCTCAATCCAGCCAATAGCGGTAATAAAAGATGGGATTAATAATGGTAATACGTAGATAAATTGCAAATATCGGCGCGGGTAAACATCCGTCCTGCTTAAGCAGATTCCTAACGGTATGCCAATAAGGAGAGAAAAAACAGAAACTCCTATGCCCAAAAGCAGGCTATTTTAGAAATATTCTTTATTTTCTCAATAAATAAAATATTTTCTTCTTTAAAACAGGGAGCTTATTGTTTACAATATCCCATATCACTTCCAGATCTATGCCAAAATACTCATGTGCTAAAATATCTCTCAGCCCTGCAATTTTCTTCCATTCTATATCAGGGTATTTTACTTTTATCTGCGGCGGTATGTTCTTTGTTGCTTCACCGATCACCTCTAAGTTTCTAACAATTCCATCAATGATTAAATCTTCTTTTCTTAATCTTTCCAAGCTAAGGCCTTTTGTATATTTCTCTATTTTTTTAATCGCCGCACGTATATCATCTAAATAAAGCTTATAATCTCGCATATGCCGTTTCCCTAAGCACACCTTTTCTAATCCTTGACTTTAATGTATCTTTTATCACCAAATCAACTTTACGGCGAAATAAATTTTCAAGAAAAAATTTTAACTCCATATAATTGTCAAATGTTTTCTTACCTTTAGAAAAGTCTATAATGATATCAATATCGCTTTTATGACGCGAGGCAGACTTTGCAAACGAGCCGAAGATCCCTATGCGTCTGACACCGTAGGATTTTATTTCTTCAATATGTGCCTGGATTGTTCTTACTATCTCATTTTTCATTAACATTATTTTTCTCGCATGCATTATAATAGCCGATACATCCTACCCGCGCCAGATTTAAATTTTATAACATAGATTTAAAAGGTTTGCAAACAAAATAAAGATTGCAAAGAAAGGTTATTGTTGTGTCGTTGCGGGGGCCTCTGGGGCGGGGGGCGCTATCTCCTCAGATAGCGGATACTGAGAGGGTGCTGGTTCTTTTTCTGATTTAGGAGATTCTTTTTCTACGGCAAGCGGTAAAGGCTCCTTTAGTGGAAGAATTGGCTTTGGCTCTTTTACTTTTAAGTGCTCAAGAGGTATACCGGATAGTTTGGCACGCAGGTCAGCCATTGCCTCTTTAGTTCCCTTATCCATAAGATTCACAAAGCTATTAACCTCTTTACCCCAATTATGATACAATCCTTGGACAACGGTATTTTCCTTGTTTATTGCATATGTCCACAAGAGCTCAGAAGTAGCTCTTTTCTTAAGGAAAAGGACAATATGAAGCTCTTTATGCGATGAACCGGCAGGAAGCCCTAAACACCACAGTACCGGCCCGGCGAAAGAAATGCCGTAAGAATAGGTCTTCCCTTCATAAAGAGTAGAGATGATTTCTCCACTCAAAACAAGATCCGCTTCTGACTCAAGGGGCGTAGGAGTTAAGATCGTACTGCTAAATAATTCAGAACTCCTGGCCGAATCAACAATAACCTTCATCAAGTTCTCGCTCATATTGAACTCAAATTCATTTTGAGTATTGAACATCTTTGCTTCATCAGGCCTTTCGTAACGGATAGTCCCATAAGGCACAAGCGGAATTAAATACTTATAGACACTGCCATAGCTTTTTAAATTGCCTCTTTTTTCCGCAAAAGGCACAATAGCAAGGCTGGGTTTTTCCTGCTTTTCTTTTTCTACGGCAGGCGTATTCTGCTTCGATGGTTCTGACGCTGCAGTAACCAAATGAACTGTTTTCTTTAAGGTTGAACAGCCGGATACGCCCATCAAGGCAGCAATGAATAATAAACGTAATACCATTCTCTTTTCCTTATTGGCTCTCTTCCATGGTGGCTAACGTCGCGCCTACGTCTACGCTCAGGCCTTCCGGTGTAAAAACTTCCAAAAGTTTGCCTGTTGCAGGGCTCGGCAAGTTAAAGGTTGCCTTATCAGTGGTAAACTCAACCAAATCCTCGCCTTTTTTTACCGTTTGCCCTGCCTGAAAATACCAATAAGACACCGTGGCTTTGGTTATCCCTTCACCTAACTCCGGTAATGTAACTTTAAGCATAGTTATCCTCCTTACTAAAAACACTGGTAAATGCCGCGGCTAATCTTTCTTTAACTTCGTCCATTTTTAAAACCTGCTGCTTTTTTAGCTGCTGCATTGACGTTACCATTATATCCTGACCGCAAGGGCGAATCAAGGAAAATAAACCCATATCACCATTAACATTTAAACTCATGCCATGGTAGGTTACCCAATGGCTAATCGCGATACCGATAGAAGCAATCTTGCGTTCATTAACCCAGACACCGGTTAAACCAGCCTTCCTCTGGCCATGAATACCATACTCTTTAAGTAAAAGTATGGCTGTTTCTTCTAAGTTTCTTAGGTAACGATGGATATCTTTCTGTAATAACCGTAAATCAAAGAGTGGATAGGCTATCAATTGGCCGGGCATGTGCAAAGTAACATCCCCACCCCTATCGCTATAGGCAATCTCTATCCCTTGCGCCTTAACTTCATCTAAAGGCCGAAGGATATTCTCCCGCTTCGCCAACCTCCCGGAAGTTATAACCGGAGGATGTTCGCATAATAACAGTGTGCTCTTTCTTCTTGCGGCATAAATTTCTTGCAGAAGATTTTTCTGAAGCAAAAAACATTCCTGATACCCAATGGCCCCTAAATCCATAACCTCAAAATTAAATACTTCCCTGGCCGTATTTTCTTTAGCTATAGCAGAGACTACAATATCCATACTTAATGAAGCAATGTTTCGGCGATTATTTCAGAAATTGTGGGGTGGGCAAAGATGGTATCGCGAATGTGACGCAGTTGCAAGCCGTTATTAAGCGCTACAGTTAAGACGTGGATTAACTCTGTAGCCTTTGGGCCAATGATGCTTGCCCCAAGCAGGTTTTCGTCCTTATCCGCGATGATTTTTATAAAACCGTCCATTTCATCTATCACATAGCTCATACCAAGAGCCCTAAAATCAAATTTTTTGATAATAATCTCCGGGTATTTCTTTCTCGCTTCTTCCTCCCTTAATCCTACAGTCGCAATCTCCGGGTTGGTGAAAATACCGGCGGGAATAGCCTTATAACTAACCTTTTCCTTATTGTTTGCCAGCATGTTTTTTACGGCAAGCCGGCCTTCATAACTTGCCGCGTGAGCTAAAAGGTAACCCCCGATACAATCGCCCGCGGCATAAATAGTCGGAATATTTGTCTGCAGAAACTCATTGACCATAATTTTACTACGCTCTTTTTGAATATCAAGTGCCCCGTCCCAACAATCACTCTGGGGAACCCTGCCCACACACAGAAGCACTTTCTCATAACTATTAAAGTCTAAAGTACTGGCATCGGTCTTGAGTGAAATCTTAGCTCCCTTTTTCTTTAAGGCTACTTCTATCTTCTTGGCAACCTCTTTATCAATACCGGGGAGCAGATTCTCCGTCAATTCAACAATCTCCACCTTAGAGCCTAAAGTAAGAAACACCTCCGCGAACTCACAGCCAATCACCCCTCCCCCGATAATTAAAAGGCTCTCAGGTAACATTGTAAGCCCTAAGGCCTCGGTGCTTGAGATAATTTTATTACCGTCAAATTTTATGCCGGGCAGTTCCATAGGCCTTGAGCCTGTGGCAATAAGAATATATTTGGTTTTCAGTACCTGGCCATTAACCTCAATCTTAGTGGGTGTCTTTATCCTGGCAGAGCCGGTAATCAAATCAATCTTATTCACCTTCACCAAGGATTCTATCCCTGACTTAAGGTGGCTAATAACCTCGGTTACTCTAAGATTAAGCTGCTGTAGATCGACGCTTACCGCGCCAACGCTTATGCCGAATTTTGCTGATTTTTTAAATTGCGAAAGGAGTTTCGTGGTATTAAGCAGGGTTTTGGTAGGAATACAGCCGTAATTAAGGCAGGTGCCGCCTAAGGCATCCCTTTCAATAAGTGCCGTTTTAAAGCCATGTTTACTCGCGTATTCAGCCGCGCTAAAACCTGCCCAGCCCGCGCCAATAACGATCAAATCATACATAAGGATTAACCACTCAGGTTTATACTATTCACAAAAGCATTATAGTTATAGCATACATTTACTTATTTGCAAATGAAAATGTGGCAGGATTAGGATTTGCGGATAATTAAAGCAAGGCCAACAATTTCACTCCAGGCGGCTGTTGACGGAACGCTTATAGTAGCACTGCCTACACTCGATACTGAACCGCTAAGGAGCTTAAGTCCGGTGCGCGGGTCATACCACTCGTAGGTATAACTTCCCGAAGGCAGGGTTATTTTGACAGGGGTAGTTGTCTTGCTCCCCCAAAAATAGGCTAAATATTCAGAGCCGGGCTTCGCGATAAGCTGTTTATTAGTTCCCGAAGGCCCTTGCGTGATTAAAGAATCATATTCGTTTCCATTAGCGTCAACGGGAGACATTTCCCAGAATTTGAGCGTTTCAACAACATTTCTAAGAGTTTGCAGTCTTTTTGCTCCAGCGACCCAACCCTGGTCGGTTGTTATGCGGTTGCTGTCGTCTTCGTAAAGGGCGAAGTAACCGCCGGACAGGAAAATTCCCCAGGCGAAACGGGTTTGCAAGTCAAGGTTAGTTCCGTAGAAATCGCCGGATTCATTATTACTTAAAACCTTCCCCTTGGTCTGGGCGTTATGAAGCAGGTCGGAAAGCGTCTGAGGGTTAGTATTATAAAAATGAAAATTCATCACGTCTATATACGCTTTATCCCAAAAATACTGGATACCGGTTGTGTTCGTTCCGGATCCTCCATGGCTGTGCGTCGCAACAGGACGAGACGTTAATGAATCAATGCGCCGCGCCCAATTCAAAGCCCACGGGTAAACATTGTCTATGATCGCCGAATTCGGGAACTCATTGTCAATTTCAAAATAGACATTGTTAAACCCTCCCAACTCGGCCACTGTTTTGTCCACCAATGCTTGCTGATAATCTTTTAATGTCTTGCCGCTATAAGAAACAGCGGGGTAATTCAGATTAAAGTATTCAGGGATAAAATGACCGTTGGCGTTGACGCTGAAAACTCCGTTTGTGTTAAAGTTTTTGTTAAAAGCTTCTCTAAATGTCGAATTTGACCAATTAGCAGCCGGATGGATATCATTGGCTGCGAAAATGGTAATTTCTACTACGATATCGCGACTTTTCGCCGCGGTAATAAAATCTTTTACTCTTTGCCAATAAACCGTATTCCATTGGTCAAGATTATGCTTGCCGTTGGAGTATTGCCAAGGAGATAAAAATGATTCTCCTCCAAACCAGGGATAAATCCAAATGCGAGTTTTATTGATTCCGTACTGGACGAATTTGTCCAAAGCCGCTTTGTAATCGACTGAGGGATCAACAGCTAATTCCTGGGTGTCAAAACCGACCAAATATTTGTATTGGCCGTTATAGGTAAACCATCTGCCAACCCGTTGGAGGCCTTGGGAAGAAACTGTGTTATTATAACTTATCGTAATCGTATCTGTGCCGCTATTACCCGCCGCGTCTTTGGCGGAAACCGTAATGACATTATCACCTGAAACTAAACTTATATTAGCGACGCTCCAAGAGGCCGTTCCAATAGCAGTGCCTGAGCCACCCTTACTATTTGTCCAGGTAACAGTGGTTACCCCTATATTGTCCGAGGCGGATCCGGATAAATTGATAGTTGCTGTGGTAGTGGTGGAGGTGCTATTGGTTGTCGGAGTGGTGATGGCAACTGCCGGAGCCGTGGTGTCGGTGGTGGTTGTGCCGGATTTTTTAATATAAAGCACGGCAGCCCCCGCAAATGGAGCCGTAAAAGATTTATTACCAGCAACAGCTGTGAATGTTCCGGATGAAGCAATAATCCCTGTCACCGGATTAAACCATTCGTAATTGTAGCCGCCAGCCGCCAGATTGACGGTAAAGGCTGTATTGGAAATGGGTTGATAGATTAAATATTCGTTACCTACACTGGCCAAACAATACGCCGTGGAAGAGAGGCTGTTTTGCGGCGTCATGGCTATTAAATTAATTTTATTAGCATAGGTCAATGTATATCCCATGGCGTAACGGGCCGGCACTGGTGGAGTGTCTGCCCAAGAGGCAGTATAATCATCGGGGCTTATCTTACTATTAGGTAGAACTTCCAGGTAAATGGTGTTATAACCTCTTGTAAAACTTTTCCATACCCAGTTTCTGGCAAACCCGCTGTCGGATGTAGAATCAGCTTCATAGAGGGCGCGGCCAATATGGTCGGTGTCTAAAAGTATAACCTTATTTCCGGTTGTAGCCGGCGGGTTGCCGGCGTAGGGAGTGGTCTTACTGCTATAGGCGTCCGCGTTTGGTGATATCCAATCAGCTGGGCTATTAAATAATTCTGGATTATTTTGGCCATAAAATCCCGTCTTTCCGACAGGATGCTGCTTTGGCTTACTTTTTTCATAGGTTTTTATAAAATTAATCATATAGTCTTGCCAATCGCTGGAACTTAACGAGCTTTCATTTGAGATCTCATAGAGGACATTATCCAGATCATTAACAGTGTCAATAACCTTGCGGACATACGCCTCTTGGAGTGCTAAGGTTTTGGGAACTGACAGGGTGTGCGTTTCATCACCGTTATTATTGTTATCGGTGTCGCCATCAATTCCGTTTATATTGTTGGTTACGTTGTATGGATGATGACGCCAGGCGTAGTCTGGCCTAACGCTAAATCCCTCAAAAAGCATGATGTCGACATAAATACCCTTGTCTCGAGCGGCTATCACTCTTGAGCGCAGCCTGTCAAAATAGGATTGATTGAATTTATTAACATCAAATTTCAGTTTTCCGTCATTAGATGTTCCCGGGCCCGTGCGTTGATAGATCGTGGGCGAATGATATCTCGAAAATGGCGATCCACTCTTTGAGGAGCCATTGCTTCTGGTGTTTTCAAACATCCAAAGGCGGATACAATTGTGATTATATTTTTTTAAAAAATTTAAATAATCAGTGAAGACAAATGCAGCCGGCGGATCGCTAAACCCTAAATCCTGAAAGTTTCCCCATGAATTAGAACCGGTTAGATAGATGGCCTTTCCAGTACTGTTAGTGAAATAGCGGGGGTTAGCGGAACTGACTTTCAGAGTATTGTTGGTTGCTACAACTGTGCATGTTACCGTAATCACATCTGCTGTGAAGTTACCGGCCGCGTCCTTGGCCGTTACCGTAATTACATTATCCCCGGACTGAAGCGCGATGTTTGAAATTGACCAATTGGTTGTCCCTACAGCCGTGCCTAAGCCGCCTTTACTGTTTGTCCAACTGACACTCGTTACTCCTGCATTATCCGACGCTGTACCGCTTGGGCTGATAGTACTTTGGGTAGTTGAATAGGTGCTGGCTGAAGTGGGCGAGGTTATTGCAATAGTTGGAGCCGTTGTATCGGTAGCCGTAACTAAGGAGATCGAATCCAGATACACTGCTGAGACATTGCCTGCGGCATCTTTATACCACACATATACAGCCTTAGTGCCCGCTCCGCTCGTTACAGTATAGGAAACAGTTTTCGTTAAGTTGGGAGTAGCGGTAACTGAAACCCATCCTGCGTTAGATGCTAACGGAACCGTGGCACTATTGGAAAGATAATAACCCGTGACTCCGATGTTATCCGATGCAGAGAGCGTCAGGGTAACCGCTGTTGAAGCAGTTGAAGATGCGCCACTATTAATGCTTATTGAGCCGCTGGGTTTGGTTGTGTCTGCGGCAGTTACTGTGGTAAAGGACATTTCAGCGCCATTACTAGTTCCTACGCTATTAGTAGCTACTACGCGATAATAATATTTAGTGGCTGCGGTTAATCCGCTTAAGGCAGCGCTCACTGCTGTATTGCTTGAGCCGCTGAGTGCCTGATTGGCAGTCTTTCCGGTATAACTTCCTGAGGCTGTGCCATATTGGAAGTATGCGGTCGTAGACAAACCATTGGGATTGACACTGCCATTGAGTGTAACTGAAGTTGAGGCGATATTCGCGCTTGAGCCGGTAGTTGCCGTTGGCACAACAGCAGATGAAGATACTTTTAAATAGAGGACCGCATCACCGCTAAAAGGAGCAGTGAAGCTTCTGTTTCCGGCGCTGACGCTCAAAGATCCGGTTGATGCGATAGCGCCGTTAGAAGGATTAAACCATTCATAACTATACGTCCCGGCTATGAGATTTACCGTAAAAGAAGTATTAGATGCCGGCTGATAGGCTAGATACTCTTTTCCTGAATTTACAAGGGCGTATTTGGTCGATGAAATTGTTTCGCTGGGCACCATGGATGCTAAATCTGTAAATTTATTGGCATAAGTTAGTGTATAACCCATAGTTCTCCGGATAGGATCATATATGGGATCAAGTGTGCCGTTATACCGTCCCTGTATTACGGATTTATGTGGATCCATAAAAATCGGATGATTTCCGCGTGCAAATGTTTTCCAGACCCATTTTTTCATATCTTCGGCATCGGCTGGCTCTGAAAATCCCCAAATACCATAATGATCTGTATCACTGATAACAACTTTGCCACTGTAATTCGCCGGGCCGCCTTCTATGTAAGCATCCCAATCAGGGGAAATCCAATCAGCTGAACTTGAAAGCATACTTGTTTCCCCAATGCCCCATCCTCCCGTCATTCCGACGAGATGTTTTTTAGGTTTGCCGGATTCATATGATTTTACATAGTTAATCATCTCCTTATGCCATTGAACGGCCGCCGCTGTGCCACCGGGTTCGTTCATAACCTCCCAAATGAGATTGTCGACATCATTGAGGGTATCTATAAACTTGCGTGCCAGTTTTCTCTGAATCTCAAGAGCCGCGGGGTTACTTGTGAAAAATGAAGAGCCATTGTTTGTATTGAACGCGTTTGCCAATTCAGCGTTGATGTTATTGCCAGGATACCATGCCGAAGAAGAAAACTTTTCCCTCATCGAATTATACGATCCAAAAAACATTATAGACGCATACATGCCGCGTTCTTGAATTTTAAGAACCCTTCTTCTGACCATATCAAAGTACGATTGCTCAAAATTGGTCAGGTCAAATTTGAGAAATCCGTCAGTGGCAATGCCGGGCCCGGTGCGTTTCCATGGATGAGGCTTCCATGTGAGATAGCTGATACCTACCCATAATCTTGTGAAATTATGCCCATGAGACTGCATCCAGTCTAAATACTTATCAAAGTCAGCATCGCTCATCAAGGGATTATATTCATCCTGATGGATGTTAAACCAAATATGAGATCCCGTAAGATAAACAGCTTTACCTTGCACGTTCATAAGATATCTTTGATTTGATGGGTGGATTTTAAGAGGCTGACTAATGGCGGTTTGTTGGGTTACTTTTATTATGTCTGTGGAAATGTTATTAGCCGAGTCTTTGGCAGTAACGGTAATAATGTTCTCGCCGCTGTACAAGCTCATATTGGCAATTGACCAATTGGTTGTTCCTACGGCTGTGCCTGAGCCGCCTTTACTGTTTGTCCAACTGACACTCGTTACTCCTGCACTATCCGACGCTGTACCGCTTAAGCTAATAGTACTTTGGGTAGTTGAATAGCTGCTGGCTGAAGTGGGTGAGGTTATTGCAATAGTCGGGGCCGTTGTATCGGTAGTCGTAACTAAGGAGATAGAATCCAGATACACTGCTGAGACATTGCCTGCGGCGTCTTTATACCACGCATATACGGTCTTGGTGCCTGCGCCGCTTGCTAAAGTATAGGAAACATCCTTGCTTAAACTAGTTACAGAACTCACTGAAACCCACCCTACTGCGGATGCCAACGGAGTGATAGCACTGCTAGAAAGATAATAACCCGTGACTCCGATGTTATCCGTTGCAAAGAGCGCCAAGGTAACCGCGGTTGAAGCCGTTGAAGATGCGCCACTGTTAATGCTTATTGTACCGCTGGGTTTGGTTGTGTCTGGGCAGTTACTGTGGTAAAGGACATTTCAGCGCCATTACTAGTTCCTACGCTATTAGTAGCTACTACGCGATAATAATATTTAGTGGCTGCGGTTAATCCACTTAAGGCAGCGCTCACTGCTATACTGCTTGAGCCGGTGAGTGTCTGATTAGCAGTCTTTCCGGTATAGTTTCCTGAAGCTGTGCCATATTGAAAGTATGCTGTCGTAGACAAACCCTTGGGATTTACACTGCCTGAAAGAGTTGCGGAACTGGAGGTAATGTTAGACGCGGAACTCGTGGTTACCGTGGGAGCACTTCCCGAAGAAAGAGTATAACTTACCGTAAGGGTATCGTTTGCGTTATTACTCGCCGCGTCTTTGGCGGTAATGGTGATTACGTTGGAACCGGAAACAAGAGCAATGTTGGCGATTGACCATGAGGTTGTCCCGGAAGCCGTTCCCGAAGTACTGTTAGCGGAGTTTTTCCACGTTATGGATGTTACTCCCACGTTATCTGAGGCGCTGCCGGAAAGACTAACGGTTGATTGAGTGGTGGAATAGGTAGCATTGCTGGTTGGTGATGCGATAGTAACGGTTGGAGAGGTGGTGTCGGAAGTTCCTCCCGCAAGAGTAAGAATATAACCTACGCCGGCTGCCGTATTGGTTTTCGCGTCAGTCGGAATGGCTACTGAGCTTTTCAGCCTGATTTCGTTGCCTGAAATAGTAATATCGCCGCTCCCATCAGTTGTTTCCTTGAAATAACTATCCACCCGAAAAATGCTTTGAACCGTTTCCCCGGAATTTAATTTTATGACGCCGTTATGCGTGTTGAAGACCGCGAAAAGCTTTCCGGTTTTCCAATGACGGGAATAAATGACATTGGCATCCGCGTAGCTCCTCGGGCTTTGATATATACTTGCGTCCCACGAACGGCTTGATAAAGGAACATTGCTTAAATTATCCCAGTTAGGCAAAACACGGATAAGCTTGAGGCGGGGAGCCACGTTTTCAATGGTGTCTTTGTCTATCCCCAGTTTTCCCATCCTGCCGAACCAATTATACCATGCGCCATTTATGCCAGCCTTGGCTGCAATAAGCCGGTTTCCATACTCGCTGGAATTATTCAATGGCTGAGTCGAACCAACCATGTCTTTGGTGATATTTATCCCGGAATTAAAGTTTCTGGCATCATCCACAAATTCGGTACCCCCAAATTCCTGAAATAACATATCAGGCGTTAACTCATTTTTATCTGCTCTGTCTTTTATTTGCTTTATCCATTCATCATCCCAATCGTCACGATACAATCTTGCCGGTTCGTGTATCAATTTAGAATTAGGAAACGCTTGCTTCATTCTTGTCTTTAGTTGTTTATAAAAAGCCGCCAAACCATCTTGATATGTTGCGTATTCATGAGTAATGCCACTATGTAACAAGCTAGAGTCTGACCCTGTCCAATAACTTATATTCACCCAGCTGTTCGCGCCGTCTTTCCATATATGAAAATCGCCTTTAAGTCTTGGCACATCAAACATAACTCCGGCAAAAGTAAATCCAATACTTGTATCCTCAAAAGATTTAGCCGCAAGAATGATTTTTTCAACCGCATAATCAATAACAGCTTGCTGTTGATAATCAAGCATTGCATATGGCCTATCCCCTGCGCCATCAAACCATCCTGTAGCTAAATTATTTGGAAATGCTTCACTGCTCTTCCATACCATATATTTCTCATAAAAATCCTTTTCCGCTGTTGTGTATGAACGGGTCAAAGGAAGGGTAGAATTATATCCCTGGAATAAATATTGTTTATTCCAGTAAGGATTTACGAGATAGAACTTCAGTCCAGCCCGTTCAGTTATCCAACTGTAACCACTAGGAGCGGCAAGATTGTTTATTCCAATGTAATCATATCCCATCTGCTTGGCATATTTGATATGATCTTGAGGGGCGTTGTGCCAGGCTACCGCGAAGAAATTTTTCCAGCCGTTATCCGATGTTGTTGTCCTCGTTACCGTTATCGTAGCTGTTTTACTATTTCCCGCCGCGTCTCTGGCGGTAGCGGTGATAATGTTCTCGCCGCTGTACAAGCTGATATTGGCAATTGACCAGGTGGTTGTGCCCGCCGCTGTTCCCGATCCGCCTTTACTGTTTGTCCAACTGACACTCGTTACTCCTGCACTATCCGACGCTGTACCGCTTAAGCTAATAGTACTTTGGGTAGTTGAATAGGTGCTGGCTGAAGTGGGCGAGGTTATTGCAATAGTTGGGGCCGTTGTATCGGTAGTCGTAACTAAGGAGATAGAATCCAGATACACTGCTGAGACATTGCCCGCGGCATCTTTATACCACACATATACAGTCTTAGTGCCCGCGCCGCTCGTTAAAATATAGGAAACAACCTTGCTTAAACTGGTTACAGAACTCACTGAAACCCAGCCTACTGCAGATGCCAACGGAGTGATGGCACTACTAGAAAGATAATAACCCGTGACTCCGCTGTTATCCGTTGCAGAGAGCGTTAGGGTAACGGCGGTTGAAGTCGTTGAAGATGCGCCACTATTAATGCTTATTGAGCCTGTAGGTTTAGCTGTATCAGATGATACTGAATACGTCACCGTGATAGTATCTGCCCGCGTATTGCCCGCGGCGTCTTTGGCGGTGACGGTAATGTTGTTGGTTCCAGAAATCAAAGAGACGCCGGCGATTGACCAATTTGCTGTTCCGCTGGCAATACCTGAGCCGCCTCGATTGTTGCTCCATGTTACGCTCGTTACTCCTACACTATCCGAAGCTGTTCCGCTAATATTTATAGTGCCTCGGCTTGTAGTATACGCGCTGGATGAAGTCGGGTTAGTAATGGTTATACTTGGCAAGATGGTATCTGCAGTAGTAGTTTTAGGAACAAGCCTCGCGTTTGCCCAATCAGCATGGTCATCGGTCTTCCCATTACCAGAATCAGTAACTATAAGCTTTAAGGTATTCTTTCCGCTTATGGTAACATTCACCTGTTTGGTAGCAGACGCGCAGGCCATTGCCCCGCTGTCGTATAATTTAACTCCATCAGCCCAAACCTGAAACGTCACAGAGCCGCTCTTTTCCGCTTCATCATCTACGCCGATATCAGAAAGAAAAGTTGTGTAAAGGCCGTTTAAGGCATACACGATTTCAGAATAGGCGTGAACGCCTAAACCTTTGCTATAGGTAATACCGTTAAGGGTGATGGTTTTGCCATCATTAGAACCGGTCTCTCCATTACTCTTATCCTTTTCCACCGGCCCCCAGCCATTAATGACCGATGTCCATACCAGATTACTTAAATACGTAACAGAAGATAGTGTCTGGCTTGAAAGAACAAGATTGCCAAAACCCGAGGTGTTTTTATAGTTTTTAGTTACTGTCCCGTCGTTATTCCAGCCTACCGATTCCTGTAAATCTCCCCCTGTATCATCATCATTGGCCTGAATGTCAAAGCCTATAGTCATATTGGCTGAAGGCGTAGCGCCTACATTACTCCAAGGCACCGCAATCTCAACGGTATAACCACCGGTAATATTGCTGACACCATGCAAAACACCTGTTCCGTTCTGCAGGGCAGAAAAACTTGTATCATTCCAGCCTTTCACAAACTGCCTGTCGTAAACATCATAAGTAGTAGATTTACTGTTATTCGGGTCAATATATACCTCCACCGAATCATCCCACCACGTGTCTTTTGAATCGTTGATAAGCTTATCATCTATAACTTTAAAAGCTATGTAGAGATACTTATCATCCCATAAAGTGCCAAAGGTCGCGGTGTTGTCGGGGTTACCGCTTAAAACTTTAGTCACACTTTCATTAAGGCTCCACACTGATTCGTTTAATTTACCATCAATGGTTATAGCGCTTAGAGTCTTCTTGGCGGTTGTAGTTTTACGTATGGTTTGGGTAGCGCTAGTCGTAAAACTCATCTCAGCGCCATTGGTGGTTCCGACACTGTTGGTAGCCACTGCACGGTAATAATACTTCGTGTTAGCGGTTAATCCGCTTAACGCAGCGCTCACTGCTATACTGCTTGAGCTGGTGAGTGTCTGACTGGCGGTCTTACCGGTATAACTTCCTGAGGTTGTGCCGTATTGGAAGTGGGCGCTGCTGCTTAAACCATGGGCATTGACTATCCCGTTCAGCCTGGCTGCAGCCTGATTTATATTGGTTGCTTGCGTTGTGGTTACTGTCGGGACCAGGCTTGAACTATTATACGTTAGCGTAAGCGTGTCATAACCGATATTACCTGCCCTATCTCTTGCGATTACTTTAATCACATTATCATTAGCTTGTAAGCTTATGCCGGTAATTAACCAACCAGTAGTTCCTGAAGCATTGCCGCTACCGCCTCTGTTATTGCTCCAGGTTATATTGCTTATTCCGCTGGCTGAGTCTAAGCTGCTGCCTCCTATGGTAATGCTGCTATTGAGCGCGGTATACGTGCTCGCAGAGGTAGGATTGGTAATATTAACACTGGGGGCTATGGTATCTAGGATAATGCTATCGCTGGTAATACTTGAGACACTACCTGCGACATCCTTATACCAGCAATAAATGTACTTATAGCCCTCTCCTATATTTAACGTATAGCTTATATTCGTGCTATAGTTGGTAATTGAGTTAACTGCTACCCAGCCGCTTGCGTTAGCTAAAGGCGTCAGAGAGCTATTTAACACATAGTAACCTGTAATCCCCGTATTGTCTGTAGCATTCAGACTTAAGGTTACATTCGCTGTATTCGTATAACTTGCCCCATTATTAATACTCACCCTGCCGATAGGAGCTGTGGTATCTAGAATAATGCTATCACTGGCTGCGTTTGATATCTTGCCTGCGGCATCCTTATACCAGGCATAGACCGTGCGTTCGCCGCTAGTGCTGCCTAAATAATAGGATAGATTATGGTTGTAATTAGTTACTGGCGCAATATATACCCATCCTGTACCAGTTACACTTGGGATAGTTGAATTCATTGATAGATAATACCCGGTTACTCCCTTATCATCGCTGGCGCTTAATCCTAAAGACGCTATTGCTGACCTGGTATGGCTTGTCCCGTTATTAATAGTTATCCTTCCGCTGGGAATTGCGATATCAGCTGTATACATTGCAAATACAGTATCTGTTGCCCTATTGCCTGCCCTATCCGTTGCGGTTACGGTAATGGTGTTATTGCCTCCTGGTAAGCTTATCCCGGGAATTGACCATATAGTTGTTCCTGTAGCATTACCTGAGCCGCCTCGGTCGTTACTCCAGCCTATTGTATTTATCCCGCTTGTACTATCCGAAGCACTTCCTCCTACTGTTATCGTTGCGTTTATGGCATTATAGGTTGCATTTACCGTTGGGATGGTGATAGTTACCGTAGGCAGAGACGTATCCAGCGTAATGTAATCACTCGTCGTTGAGGATATCCTTCCTGCTCCATCCTTGTACCAGCAGTAGACTGGCTTTGAGCCATCGTTTCCAGTAAGAGTGTAATTTACATTAGCGGTGTAGTTAGCAGATGTAGTTACCTGTGCCCAGCCGGTTGCGTTTAATACTGGTACCGTTGCATTAGCTGCTACGTAATACCCGCTTACTCCCACATTATCGCTTGCGCTCAACCGTATGCTTACGGCAGTACTATTGGTATAGTTTGCGCCGTTGTTGATACTGATATTTCCAATAGGTGCTATGGTATCGCTCAATGAGGCGGTGATAAAATTCATCTGATTGCCATAGGCTGTGCCTGCGCTGTTAGTGGCTGCTATCCTGTAGTAATACTTCGTATTCGCGCTTAAGGCGCTCAGGCTTGTGCTGATTGTGGTATTAGTAGTGCCGTTTATTATTCGTGACGCGGTGGTACCGGTGTATGAGCTCGCGTTTGTGCCGTAGTGGAAGTATGCGGTCGTAGATAAACCATTGGGATTGGCACTGCCAGAAAGAGTCGCGGAAGTTGCAATAACGTTGTTAGCGGGTTGAGTGGCTACTGTAGGGCTAGCGCCGGGAGTGGCGTTATAGGTTACGGTAATGGTATCGCTTGCGGTGTTGCCCGCGGCGTCTTTGGCGATAACGATAATGGTATTGGTTCCGGAAATAAGCGAGATATTGGAAACTGACCAACTGGCCGTGCCTGAGGCTGTTCCCGAGGCATTATTAGCGGAGTTCTTCCATGTTATGGATGTTACTCCTATATTATCAGAAGCGCTGCCGGAAAGATTCATCGTTGAGGTTGTTGAAGTATAGGTACTGGCGGTGGTCGGAGAATTAACTTCTACTACAGGCTGAGTTGTATCATTAGGAAGAGTGGTATTAGGAGAAACTGTTGTTCCTGGCGGGGGGAGTTTCCTTATGCCTCCCCAGGTGCCTACATACACATAACTGTCATGAGGGTTGACTCCGATGCCGTTAATGCCTGTATCATTAAGGTTGAAATTAATTGTTTCCCATGTATTTCCGCCGTCAATTGAACGAAATATGGTTTTATTATCATGGCCAGCGATTCCCAGATTGCCGACATAAACCACTTTATCATTATTCGGATCAGTGGCAATAGACATAAAAGAAAACCATCCCCATCTATCTTTTAACAATCCGTTATTTTCATTTCTTAAAAGAGGGGCAGATGTTCCGTTTATAACATATACACCGACTCCCCTCTTTCCTAAATAAATTTTATCCGGGTTTACCGGTGATACCGCGATATGTCTTACACTATTGTTAGGGGTGGGGATTTCCTGATATGGCGAACTCCAGGTAGCGCCGCGATCCAGAGATTTATATATTTTTATCCCGGTTGAACCAGAGCCTATGGAGTAAACAATATCTCCATTACCCCAATACACCGCGTCAACACTGCGCGAAAGCTTGACCCATGTCGTGCCGCCATCTATGCTTCTAAATGGCCCTGCATATATTACATAAGGATTTGTCGGGCTAAATGTTATAAGTTTATCCCCATAACCTGAATATTGGCTTTGGAGCGCTGTGCCTGAGATTTGCTGCCATGTTTTTCCTTTGTCCTTGGAAACCGTAAGAATCTCCTCGGTATGACTGCCAAGGGCGCCGACAATCGTATCTTCGGTAGCGCCATAACCGACAGCCACTCCGTAACCGCGGCTCTCAAAAGTCCCCGCCGGCCAATTAGGCGTTTTATAGCTGGTAAAGGTGTACTCGTTGTCTTCGCTGAAATAAATTCCCCTATCCGGATTATTGGTGGCAAACCCCCTGGCTTTGTTTTTATCCCAGGAAAAAAGAGAAAAAGACATGCCAGCCATAGCGGTATAACCAGCGTTGGAATAACGCCAGTTGGCTCCGCCGTCCGTGGTTTTCTTGACCACGCCCGGCCCGGCAAAAAAGAGAGCGATGTTTTTATCGGCCGGATGCATCGCGATGGGGCCTCCCATGAACTCGCACCAACTGTCACTATCTCCGGCAAAACGCACACTCAAAGAGCCAGCCACCCAGCCGTATGGATTTTTCTCATCCATACTTTGAGCTGTTTGCCAGGTAACACTGGATGCCGAAGCATTATGGGTATAATAAAAATCTTTCTGCCAGTCGCCGGCTCCATAGGTTCTCTTCGCGAAACTAACAAAGACGTAATTGGGGTCAACCGGGCTCATCGCCATCCAGGCAGTGTCTTTTGTGGCAATGGAGTGAGTGAATGAAGCGGTAAAAGTAAACCCTCCGTCCGTTGACTTCATAATTCTATTGGACTTGTCTCCGGCGAACATTATGAGAGGATTATTAGGGTTGATGAGTACAACGGTGACAACGCCGGTAAGCCCGCTGCCTATGTTGGTTACACCCCCGGAAGAGGTAACCTTTTTAAGGCCGCCGGCGGCGCCAACATATATGATTGAGTTATCCGTTGGATGCATTGTGACCGCGTAAATTCGTCCGACGGCCGCGTAATTTGCAACAGTAGACCATGTATCCCCCCCATCGGTTGATCGTAACAAACCTTCTTCATCGGTTCCGGCGTAAATAGTATTACTACCGGCAAAAGCGATGGTTATAGCTCCCCAATCCCCACTCATACTTCCATAAAATGTTCTTTTGACCAGCGACCAGTTTTCCCCGCCGTCAAGTGTCCGGTATATCCCAAGAGGCATTAACGATCGGTTAGTGCTATTCTTCCAAAGAGAAGTGTATTGGGCGCCGGTGGCAAAAACTCTGTTCTCATTATTGGGGTCCACCGCGATGGAAATGATTCCGTTGGAATTTATCCCTTTTCCTTTTCTTTGCCAGGTCGTGCCGCCATCAACGCTTTTCCAGATAGTATCCGTATCAACTCCCAGATACGCGATATTGGGATTGGATGGAGCATAGGTAATAGCATGAATAAACTGCATTCCTTCCCCGCCGGCGGGAGTGATACCCTTACTCTCAAGATAGTATCTTAACGCCTTTGTGGTGATTGGCACCTGCTGCCACTGATTTCCTGATTGCGTCGTTTGGCTTCTCGTCACCGTTAATGTATCCGTCGCTTGGTTATTGGCCGCGTCTATGGCGGTGACGGTGATGGTATTGGTTCCGGAGACAAGCGAGATATTAGAAATTGACCAGCTGGTGATGCCTGAGGCTGTGCCCGAAGTATTGTTGGCGGAATTGGCCCAGGTAACAGAAGCTACTCCCACATTGTCGGAGGCGGTGCCGGAAAGAGTTACAGTTGATTGAGTGGTAGAGTGGGTGGCGTTGGTTGTCGGAGAAGAAATGATTATGCTTGGCGCAGTAGTATCAGCTCCACCGGAGGTATTCAATGTTATAGAATCATTGTAGGTTATGGAAACATTATTGGCTGTGTCTTTATACCAGGCATAGACGGTTTTAGTGCCATCACCGCTGGTTAAGGTATGGGAAACACTCTTGCTCAGGCTGGTTACCGATGCCACCGATACCCATCCACTTGCAGAAGCCGAAGGAGCTGTTGAGCTGTTAGAAAGATAATAACCAGTTACACCCACAGTATCAGTCGCCGACAGCGCCAGGGTAACGCTGGCTGAAGTCGTAGACGCTGCGCCATTGTTAATGTTTAGTGAGCCTGTAGGTTTGGTTATGTCCGCGGCAGTTACGGTGGTAAAAGACATCTCAACGCCATTAACAGTACCTGCGCTGTTAGTAGCTACTACCCGGTAATAGTATTTCGTAGCCGAAGTTAACCCCGTCAGGTTTGCGCTTACTCCTATAGCACTTGTGCCGCTTAAGGTCTGGTTTGCAGTCTTACCGGTATAACTTCCTGATGTTGTGCCATATTGGAAGTATACCGTCGTAGATGCGCCATTGGGATTGACTGTCCCGCTTAGCGTCCCAGAGCTTAAGGTAATATTCGCGCTTGAGCCGGTAGTTGCCGTCGGCGCAACAGCTGATGAAGATACTTTTAAATAAAGGACCGCATCACCGCTAAAAGGAGCGCTAAAAGATTTATTGCCAGCTGCTACAGTTACGCTGCCGCTATTTGCGATTTGGCCGGTAGAAGGATTAAACCATTCATAACTATAAGTCCCGGCTATGAGATTTACCGTAAAAGAAGAATTAGATGTCGGCTGATAAATTAAATATTCATTGCCCGGATTGGCTAAAGCGTAAGTTGTTGACGTCAAATCTCCTCTGGGAATCATAGAAGCTAGGTTCATCTTTTTTGCGTAAGTGTTGGTGTATCCCATAGCTTTCTGACCTAGAGGAAGCAGGGGATTATTAGGGTCGTTCCAGCTTTTACCAACCCAACTAGGAATGCCGTTTTGGGTAGCTTCCATATTAATCGGGTTGTGCCCACGGACAAAACTCTTCCAGAACCATTGGGTATCTGCCGGGCCGCCGAAAATATGGTCAGTATCCAGAATGCTCACTTTTGTCGCAGGCGCGGGCAATGGATTTGTTTTAGGGTTTTGTGTGATGGAATCCCAGCCAAGCGATACCCAGTCGGCCGGACTCTTTAAAAGATACGATGTGTCGTCAATGGCATCGCCACCCCCATCCGACGTCATTCCCACAGGATGCTGTTTGGATTTTGTGGCCTCATATTTTTTAATGAGATTAATCATAGAGTACTGCCACTGCACGGAATCAACTTTTGCCTCATTGATGATTTCATAAAGAACGTTATCAAGGTCATTGACCGTATCTATTACTTTCTTCACATACGCCTCCTGAAACGCAAGAAGCGCCCCGTTCTGGAGTGTTTCCACTTCTATGGGAACTCCATCACCATTCGAATCACCGTTGATCCCGTTTATGTTATTTGCTGAATTGTAGGGGCTATACATCCATTGGCTATAACGAGCGGGAAGAAACAGTATTATGTCTACGTAAATTCCTTGGTCTCGCGCCGCGATCACTCGCGAGCGAAGCCGATCAAAATATGCCTGATTCAATTTATTGAAATCGTACTTTAATCCTCCGTCCTTGGCAATGCCCGGTCCAGTCCGTTGCCAAGGGATTGGTTGAGAAGTTACCGTAGAACCAGTTAGTTGCCCCGCTCCTCCAACCCAAACACCCCATAACCTAATAAAGTTATGGTTATTGTTCTTCAAAAGATTAAGATATGCGGTGTAATCAAAATTCTTCGTTGAGCCGCTCCAATCCTGGAGATTATCCCATGTATGTGAACCGGTAAGATATATCGCCCTTCCCGAATTATCAGTAAAATATCGCGGGTTAGAGCTAAGAACCTTAAGAGAGCCGCTAGTTATAGCATTAGGCAGGATATTTTGAGCAAACGAATCTTTGGTATTTTCCCCTGCTGAAACATTCAGCGGTTGAAATAAAAGTAACATTGCCAAGATACATCTGGTTATTATATCGTAACCTGTTTTCATTTTATGTTCTTCTTAAAAACAAGAAAACTGTAATTTTACTTACGCGTTTTTTGTCTTTCTTGTAGAGAATTAACTGTAGTTTCTTTTTTAGCATCGCTTAGCCCTTAAGTAACCTTTGCTTCTATGCTTTAAAAAACATTTTAAGATGACTCCAAAAATAATGCCAAGTTGTCATTGTTTTGACAGCTTGGCGTTAGCGTGAATTCTCTTCCACGTTATCGGTGCGCCAGGCTATCATCTCCCCGCGTTTCTACGGGGTATTAGACCCTGTGGCTTTGCCCTGATGTGTTTTTACGCATCAGTGTCCTAAAACCTACTTCTTTAGGACGCCCCCCGGTTTCCCGAGGTTTGCCCTCGCCTTTGCCTTATACTTACCTCATTGGCTTCGGCGAGTCCGCTCTTTACTGCTAAGCGGATTTTCGGATTTTATCCTTGATGATTAAAGCTTACCACATAAAAACCACTTTTCAAGACCAAAACAGCCTGTTTTTGAAAGCGCTTTCTTTATTATTTCAACTAATCCCCCCCTGCCTAAATTCCCTTCACTTTTATCTCTGCTACTGAGGTAAAAGGTAAACTATTTACCTCAGACAATGCCCGCAAGCGGATAAATCTTCCTTTTTTCACCTTAAATCCAACCTCTTTTTCCGTTCTATCATCGGCAAAGTTGCCTGTTGCCACAGGACTTCCCCAATTTACTCCATCCACACTGACATAGAATTCGTATTTTTTAATCCTCCCGTTCTTAGCAACACTCCCGTCTTTGAGGATTTCTTGCCGAGGAACATAAATAAACGTATCAATAGCATAAACGGCCCCTAAATCAATCTGGATTTCATGCGGAGCATTAGGTTTTTTTGCAAAATACTCTGTGTGCCAGATTGTGTCAGTGTTTCCATCAAAGGCGTAACTGGCAGGATGATATCTAGTAATGCCATCTTTGCCAAGTCCGCTAAGTTCCTGACTGTCTACATACGTTAAGCTCCATTTATATTGCGCTTGGGTAATCTCTGGTAAAGTGCTTTTTACTGTAATGGTCCGTACCGCAGGTGTAGGGTCATAAATTCCTTTGGCATCGGTAGCGGTAAAGGTTACTTGATACGTGCCAGGGGTATTGAAGGTAACAGTGCCCGGATCTTCCGCAGCCGAATCAGGAATCCCTGCCCCAGAACCGAATTTCCAGAGGTACTTCAAAGGATAGTTTCCATCTTTATCAGTGCCGGTCCCTGAAAACTCTACCCATTCGCCTTTATTAATTACAAGGTTTCCTGCCGGTTTGTCAATAGCGCTCTGGGGAGAAGAGGGGTGAGGCGCGATATACATACCAATAGAAAAGAGATTGTAACCAGTTCCTATTCTCCCATCGGCAGCGCAGAGCCAGTGATTACCTGTCCACCAGGGATCAAACTGATGCATACCATAACTATTCCAGCCGCTGCCGCTCTCTTTTAAAATAGTATCCATACCAGAAGTACTTGAATCTGCATCGATAAGGCTTTCTGAATAAGTGGAACCTGATATCACGGAGTTAAATCCTATGATACGCCACCCGTATATATTATTCATTACGTCATATTCCTGCACTATTCGCACAACTTGCTCCTGTCCGTTATTCTTAAATACAAACGCCCTACCTCCAGGCCGAGCTATACTTTTATTATTCTGAATAACCTTCCCGGGATATTCTTTCCAGCCAATTGATAGATTGTCTGAATAATACAGATAACAATTGCTGCTGGTTTCCTGATCCGTGGTGAACATCCACCACTTATTGTTATATCTAAAAATGGATGAATCAACTAACTTCCTTCCGCTTACTAAGGTTGCGGTTTTCACCCACTTTTCCGGAAAAGACTCGGCCTTGTAAAGCCTGATTTCATTTGCCTGATACGTCTCAGGTATCATATAGTAGGCGCCGTCGTATTTAAATACATAGGGGTATGAAAGGTGGAAATACTCATCAAGCACAATCTTTTTATACTCCCAATTCAATCCATCGGTACTCGTCGCATAGGCAAGGTCTCCCTGTCCTTGAGTCAAAGTTTTGGTACCATTAGTATTAACTTTCCAATAGTACGTATTGGCATTCAACACCTCAAAAAACATATACCAGATGCCATTCTCATAAAAGAGAAAAGGATCGGCAACAAAGGTAGCGCCTTTTTTAGGGCGAGCAGGATCCTCCACATATTTAGCAGGGTCGTATTTGTCTTGAACCATAGGATATTTATTATTAATATCCGTCACATCATTTGCCAATACTACAGGATTAATAACAGTGCTCGGCTCATCAAGCTTAAATGGGCTATATTTTACCCCTGCCCACTCAGGGGAGCTGCGGGTTGCGTTAAATAATTCCATGATTTCACTGCCACTAAGCGCACGATAAAAAATACGGACGTCATCAATTGACCCATTAAAATTATAATTATTAAAACCGCTACTTTTAGAGTTACCGTGTTTTCCAATATAAGTATCTGTGCCTAATCCTGTATAGGAAATTGATTCTATATGCGTTGTGGAAGCGAGTTGCTTACCATCCACATATACTGATTGTTTATCTACCTCGTCATCAATAACGTAGACAATATGGTGCCAGCCTTCTCCTTCATAGTTTTTTCCCGTGGAAGTTTGAAGCCACTTAGCGCTAGCATAATAAAACCCTCTCACCCCAACACCTCCGCGCACCGCATCCATTCTTAAGCCCGCATAATCACCGATTGAAATAATTTCCGCGCCATCCATATCACGCGCATTCAAGTTTGCCCATGTGGAAATAGTAATACTCCTTGGTTTTGCAAGGAGGCCGGGTATTTTCACGTATGAGTTATCATTACCGTTAAGGCTTAATCCGCTGCCGATAACTCCTGTTGTCCACTGCGCGCCAGAAATTGTTCCATTGTTATTTCCTCCACTTATAGATTCATTGGCAACTGTGCTTGTTGCCTCGTCAAATTTGTAGTGCACTTGCTGTGCGAGTGGTAGCGGTGCTGGTGGTGACAGAGTATATACTAACTTATTAGGATATCCAATTGACAAAAAAGAAACCATCATGGCAACCCTTAAAATTCTCAATAATTTATTTTTCATTTTGCTCTCCTTTTTTTCATCATAAATATTGCCTGTTGAACTATTTTTCATAATCTTAACCCTTTATTTATACGCTGCTTTAAAAAACATTTTAGATGACTCCAAAAAATAATGCCAAGTTGCCATTATTCTGACAGCTTGGCGTTAGCGTGAATGCTCTTCCACGTTATCGGTGCGCCAGGCTGTCATTGCCCCTGCATTGAGGGGCATTAGACCCTGTGGCTTTGCCCTGATGTGTTTTTACGCATCAGTGTCCTAAAATCTACTTCTTTAGGACGCCCCCCGGTTTCCCGAGGTTTGCCTCCATCAGATTTTCGTCTGATGGACCCGCTTCATACTTAAGCGGGTTTTCGGATTTTATCCTTGATGATTAAAACTTACCACATAAAAACCGCTTTTCAAGGCCAAAACAGCCTGTTTTTGAAAGCGCTTTCTTTATACAGTTTCCTACTAAAACTGTATGGGTTTTTCTGTTACACCTATAGAATTTATCATATCTCATTACCTGCCCTATTGAGCAGTAAAGGACCTTTCGCTGCCATAGCTTATCCCTACACTATTCTGTGCTACTACCCGGTAATAATAGGTTGTCCCTCTGGCTAATTCCGTTAACTCTACACTTACCGTAG
>MHGF01000011.1 GCA_001805445.1 Omnitrophica WOR_2 bacterium GWF2_43_52 | reverse complement strand
ATAGGGGGCTCCCGACGAAAAAACGAGGCGGCGCTCTTTTAAAATAAAGTTCGAACCAATCTTTTCCAGAAATTCTTTCTGGGATTCTAAATTTCCTTCCCTTACGGCGTATTCCGCTCTGTTTAAAGAAGTTACAAAATCTCTAGCAGGTTCGAACCAAGAATTGCTCCCATCAGCACAACCCCGTGAGGATTTCCACAATTTTCTCCTTTCGTTAATAAAATACTCTTTTTCTGCGGTCTATATTTACAAAACGTTCATCATTGTCCTATAGTTTGAAATAGTAGGTTTTTCTTGGCAACTCCATTCTTATATGTAAAATGGAATCATGTATTCCAGAATACTAAGTCATCCGAAATGAAATACATCGTCTTATTGAGAAGAAGCAGTGTGTTTTCGTGTTGACCGTTTTTTACTATTTTTTATTTTGCCTGGGCGAGCATTTCTTGGGCGTGGGTTACGGCGATAGCGCTTTCTTTTTCTCCGCTCATCATTTTAGCTATTTCTTTTATTCTCGCCTCAGGGGTGAGCTCTTCTACCGCGGTTAGAGTGCGGTTGTTTTCTACTTTCTTATATATTCTAAAGTGTGTATCGGCAAAAGAGGCTATTTGTGGCAGGTGGGTGATTAGAATTACTTGCCTATTCGTAGAGAGTTCTTTAAGCTTCTTACCGGTAATAGTGCCTAAGCGTCCGCCTATCTGGGCATCTATCTCATCAAAAATCAAAATCGGTATGGGGTCTACTTTTATTAAGGCTTTTTTTAAGGCAAGCATAAGCCTTGCCGCTTCTCCCGATGATACAATCTCCGCCAGGGGTTTTAAGTCTTCCCCGGCATTTGGGCTGATATAGAACATAACCTGGTCTTGGCCGTTAGGGTTAAGTTCGGCCTTTTCAATCCTGCATTCAAACCGCACATGCATAATCCCCAGCTCTTTTAATTCTTGTTCAATCGTTTCTTTGAGGCTATCGGCAGTTGTCTTTCTTTTTTTAGTAATTTTCTGGGCGATCCGGAGTAATTCTTTTTCCAGGGCGCTTATTTCTTTATTCAGCTCAGTAGAGTTTATTTTTAAATTGAGCAGGGTATCATACTTCTTTTTCGCGGACTGATAAAACGCGGTAACGTCTTCCAAGCCCGGGCCGTATTTGCGCTTGAGCTCAAAGTAGATATCACAAAGCTTATTGATTTCATTTGCTTCTTGGGGCTCAAAAGAGAGGTTCTCCAGATAGTGGCGCAGGTATGATAACATTTCATCGCTTTTTTCCTGGATTTGGCTTAAATTTTCATTAAGGATAGAAGTAGCAGGATCGATTTTGTTTAAGGGCTTTATATGGGTAAAGGCTTTGGTAAAACCAGCGGAAATCCCGGATTCATCGTTTTCAAGGGTGTTTTTCAGTTGGCTGGCGTATTCATAGAGCTTCTCGGAGTTCTGCAGCCTGGTTTGTTTTTCAAGTAATTCCGAGTAATCTTCTTCTTTTAAGGAAACCTGCGTTAATTCCCGGATTTGATGTTCTAAAATACTGATATCTCTTTCCCGGGATGAAGATAATTCATTTAATTCTTCTCGGTTTTTGGTAAGCTCTGCATACTTTCGGTATGCGCGTTGGTATTCGTTTTTCAATTCATCGATGTCGCTTAGCCTGTCAAGAATATCCAGGTGGACTCCGGAAGAAAGGAGCAGTTGGTGGTCATGCGGGCCGTGGAAGTCAAGGAGATGGTTGCCTAATTCTTTGAGCTGGGTGAGCGTTACCGAGAGGCCGTTTATTTTTGCTCGGTTACGGCCGTCAGGAAGGTAGCCGCGGTTAATGATAAGAGAGGTTTCTTTTTCAGGGAGGAATTCAGACATGGCCTCATAGTCATTGATTAATTTTTTAGATATTTCAAAAACAGCTTCTACTGTGCAAGGCTGTTGGGGATCGCGGATTTGAGAGGGATCAAGGCGTTCCCCGAGAGCATAGCGAAGCCCGTCAATAAGGATAGATTTCCCCGCGCCTGTTTCTCCGCTTAAGATATTTAATCCCTTTGAGAATTCTATCGTTATATGGTCAAAGAGGCCAAAGTTTTTAATGGTGAGTTGGGAAATCATCGGTTTGTCCGATAGGTAGTGTTTCTTAAATAATTTTTATCTTATCGTGGAGTGTTTATCCGCGTGTGCTTAATTTTTTGTTCAGTGGCAGGCGGCATTATATACCCAACTTCCTTTTTTGGCTTTTTGCAGTGGTGCTGATCGCAGGCTTTCTTTTTGCTTGGCCCGAAGGCCTTTCTTCCTTTTGTCATGGCGTGCTCCTTTAGATTAAACTCCCAGAAATACGGATACAATCCGTCTTGTTTATTTTATCATTCCGATACTAATATCTTACCTTAAACGAAAACCCTCTGCAATATAAATAAATCGGGAGTAGGGCAAAAGTGTTGGCTTCAACACGGTTTTAATTGTATAATTATGCTAGCATGGTTGTAGAAAACGGTAGTATATTGTTTTGGGGTGGGAAAGGATTGGTAATCGATGAGCTCTAGCGAAATCTATTTGTCAAAGAACGATACCTTGCGTTCTGTTAAAAATAGGCGCAGCGTAAGGATGTTTTTGGATAAGCTTGTAAGCGACGATGACCTCCAGGCCATTCTGCATGCGGCAAACCATGCTCCGTCCGCGCATAATCAGCAGTCCTGGCGTTTTGTGGTCTTAAAAGGCAAAAAGAAAAACGAACTGGCTAATCTTATAAACGCGAAAGCGGATTCTTTCCCAAAGCCGTCGTGCGTCTTGTTACGTTTGGCATCGCGCAGTATTGTTTCGGCACCGGTAGTGATTGCCGTGGCTAATAGCGGCGAACTTATCTCACGAGGTACCGAGTTATTTAAGGTGGATAAAGATACCGCGCATGATTTCTTCCGGATCATGGAAATCCAGAGCTCTGCCGCCGCGGTTGAAAACTTACTTATTGCCGCTACTTCCTTGGAGTTGTCCGCGGTCTGGCTGGGGGTGCTGGTGTTAATCAAGGATGATATCTTGCAATTTATCGGAGAGCCGGCGGGCGAGTTTATGGCGGTGATCCCTGTGGGTTATGCCGCGAAAGCAGGCGAAGGCCCCCGCAAGCGTTCGCTGGATATGGTCGTTAAGTATCTTGAGCAGTAACTTTATATAATGAAACTCTAGGCTAAGCCAGAGGGTGAGCCGGGTGGATGGAAAAGGAGGAATACGAGTGAAAGGTTTAATTGGTGAATACAGATATATTTGGGGAACGTTTGTAATGCTAGCAGCTTTATTATTTTCAGTGCCGCGCGTCTGTGCCCAGCAGAACCAGAATGAAGTTTTGCTAGAGGCAGCGCAGAGAGGTGACCTCGATGCGGTTACAATGTCGCTTTCTAGCGGGGCTGATGTAAATTGCAAGGATTCATATGGAGCAACTGCCCTGATACAGGCAACTTTATTTAATTATATTGATATCGCCAGGCTTTTGCTGTCAAAAGGCGCCCAGGTTGACGCGGAGGATAATACTGGAAGCACGCCCTGGGTTTTGGCTACAGAATTAGGATACCTTGAACTGGCCAGCGTTCTTAAGGAAGCCGGGGCAACCGAGAGGTTTGATTCTTTGGAATGGTCTGGTTCATACTCTGAAGAAAAGAAATACACAGAGTTAGTTATTGACAATTCTTCCCGATGGAAAAAGACATGGCATAAGCTTGGATTTGAAATTGGCCCGCCAGAGATAGATTTTAACAAATATATCATCGCGGGAGTTTTCCTTGGGGTAAGGCCGACAGGCGGATATGGTGTTAAATTCGGTAAACCATACCAGGAAGAGGGAAAAACAGTTATCCCTTATGAGGAAATCAAACCCGGACCGGGAGAATTTGTTACCCAGGCGCTCACCCAGACTTACGCAATGAAGGTGTTTGAAAAAAAGACGGAAGCGGCTGTTTGCCGGGAGGTCAAGAAAAAGAGTGATGAGAGCAAATAGGTTGTCCGTCATAGTTTGGATAGGGATTTTTATTTTATCCGGAGGAAGTTTCTCCGTTAAGGTTATGGCCTGGGAGGATGCCCCTTCGGTTAAAGAAATGTGCCACAATTGCGATGAGGACAGCGGTTCCGCGCAAAGTGATTCAAGTGATCGCCTGGAATTGCGTCAGCAAATGCAGAGCCAACAGCAGGAAGACGCGCAGTTTAAGCAGGAGATGAGCCGTAAGTATGCTGCCTATGATTTGCATCGGGAGGGGATAGTTTATGCCGGGCAGGGGAATTGGGAGATGGCGTTGTCTTACTATAAAAAAGCGTATGAACTGTACCCGCAGGATGAGGTTATTAAGGATAATTATTACCAGACATATGGGTATCTTTTGAATGAACAGGGTAACCGTTATTATGAGCAAGGGGATTTTGCCCTGGCGCTTGAGAGTTACCGCCAGGCAGTGGAATTCCGGCCGCAGGATACGCAGACCCGTCTGAATTTGAACAATGCTCAGGAAATGCTGCAAAGGCAGAGCCAGAATCAGCTGCAGGATAAGCTGCAGCTTGAAAGAGCCGCGCGGGAGGCATATCGTGCGACGGAATCAAGCCGTAAGAGTAAAGAAGCGGGGAATGATTCATCCGGCAGGATTACTTCTTTTGAGCATATGCATCCTGATGCTCCGGCCTTAGAGCCGGTTGGTACCTCTCCTGTCGGAGAGCACGCTACTGCCAGCGCCCAGGCCAGGAGCGCGCAATTCCACGGGCAAAAGGCTATGGAGAAACTTTCTAAAGAGGCTGCCAGTGAAGAGGCAAGGAAGATATTTGATACCCCTGGAGAAGCTAAGGAGCCTCTTAAGCCGTTTAAGCTTAGAGGAATGCCATTAGCGTATCCAGATCCTGTGATTGCTGAAGAAGAAAGAAATGAGGTTATCAATAATCTTGAGAAAATGAGGGATCAGGCAAGAGAAAAAAGGAGTATTCTTGAAGTAAAGCTGACGGAGTTGGAAAAGGCGTCTCAAAAAGATACGGTGGCTATTGCCAGGACTAAACAGGAAATCTCCAATAACCGTAACAAAGAACATTTTTATAACTTTAAGATTACCAGGACCCTGGAAAAGGCAAGAGAGCTTCGTCGTTCGGACGCCCTCGATTAAAAAAAGGGATGGAGAAGATGAAAAATAAAAGGTATTGCGCGGGGTTTGTGTGGATTGCCATTTTTACGCTGGCACCTTTTTCTTACGCCCAGATGGAAACGGAAAGCGCGGAAAGTGTTCCTTCCGGCATCAGCGACAGTGACTATCAAAGGCTGCAAGTGAAGAAGCAATCCCTGGATACTGAGCGCCTTAGCTTGGAGAGCGCCCGACAGGAATTCAATTCCGAATGCGGGCAGGTTTCTTCGGAAGACATGCAAAAGGTGGAAAGCTGTAGGCTTCGATATGATATGCTTAACCGGCTCATAGATACCTATGACCAGAATATGGAGGAGTATAAAACCGATAGAGATGCTACAAAAAAGAAGTATGACACTGCGGCAGTTTCGTTTGAAAAAGGCGTCCAGGGCAGCCCGCCGGTAGATTTGCGGGATAAGAATGTTGACCGTACGGTCTTACTGGATTATGAAACCCGTGCTATTGATCCCCGCCTGCGGGAAAAGGTTATGGCTGCTTTTGATGATGCGCAACTTGACCTGGAGGTTGTTCAAAGCGATCCTCGGTTGATAAGTTTAACCTGGCGTTTGATAGAGCTGGATAGAGAAAAGGCGGAGTTAGATAAATGGATTCCCTTAAAGTACCAGGAGGTGAAAGCCGAAATCCGTAAACAAAAACCAGAATTAAGCGAAGAGGATTTGGCCTGGGAGGTTTTTTGGGACCAGCGGACCAAGAAAGTTGCAGAGCACGCCAGGCGTTTTGACCGTGGCTGGAAGAAAAAGAAAGAGGCTATTGACCGGGAATTTGAGGTGACGCTTGCGATCGCTAAAAAAGAATATGCCGAAAAAAAGGCGGAAATCCTTATCCGGGAACGCTGGCGTAAGGGGCTGGAAGCAGCGCCATAGTACAACAGTTGACTAAAGGAGGTAAGATTATGGCACGAATAGCGATTGCGTTGGTGCTTGCCGCATTGACCGGGGTATGTCTCTATAGCGCGTATATAACCGGAAAAACACGCGATATGCAGAGTGCCTGGTTCTTCGTGGTATTTTCGCTTTTCTTTGCGATTCCGCTGTTGATTATGATTGTCAAAGCCTTAGGAGAAAAAAATTCCGTATTCAGGAAGCTCTATAATAGGATTGCTGGGCCCAAACAAGAGCAGGTCAAGTTTGTTCCGCATTGGGTTATGATGCTGGTTATGTTTATCATTGGGAGTGTCGTGATTATTACTATAGTGAGAGTAATCTTAGGGCTTACAAAATCTTTTTAATTTTGGAAAACGTTTTTAGCCGGCTAAGATGGATTCAGAACCCAGGAAGAAAGAAGAAGAAATAAGTGATGTGTCCTCGAATAGCCTATGTTTTGGTTTTTATATTTTGTTTTTTCAGCGGCTGCAGCGGCGTATCAGTTATAAAAACCAAACCGGCAATCAGCCGCGGAGACAGTGTAGCAGATACCTCGCGGCAATTCGCGATTAATCAGGCTGATATGAAGCTGCCCGATTATGAAAAGTTGACCTATGAAGTACGGTGGCTTGGTATGCGCTTGGGAGTCCTTACGAGCTCAATAGTAGGTGTAAAGAATTTTAAAGGAAGAAAGGTGTATGTCCTCGAGGCGACAATGAAGACAAATGCTTTTTTCTCAAAGATTTATAAAATTGATGACCGGTTTATCTCCCATATGGATGCCGAAAAACTTTATTCTTTGCGCCATGAAGTACATCGCCGCGACGGCAGTTTTAAAAAAGACGCTATTACCGAGTTTGACCAGGTAAACCATAAAGCATATTTTAAGAATCTTGGTGATGGGAAAGAAAAAAGCTTTGATATCCCTGCCGGGGTCCAGGACATACTGAGCGCTTGTTATTATTTTATGCTCTTATCGTTGCAGCCGGGAAGCGGTATAGACTATTATGTGTGCAATAACGAGAATAATTATCAGTTTTTTGGTTTTGCTCGTTCTCACGCATTAATAAAACTGCCTGTTTTCAAGAAAAAGGAAACCGAGGCCGTTCTTGTTGAGCCTTATGCCAAGCTTGACGGGAAAAATATTGATAAAGGCAGGGTGAGCGCTTATTTTAGTTTAGACAAAAGGAGAATCCCTCTGGCGGCAATAGTAAAAGGCCCGGTATTCACCGAAGTTTCGATATCTCTTATTAAAATTGAAGAGGAAAAGGGGTCACACCTATTTCTCCCGGAGAAATAGGTGTGACCCCTTTCTTATTATGGATTGGTTAGAGATTGCGTCGAAGAAACCGATTTACCTTAACCTGGGGGGAGGGTCTTTCTGCCATCCTATGGCCGGTTATGAGAATTATATCTCGGTGGATGAAAAGCCACATTCGGGTTCAGGGTGGGTTGTGAAGCACGATCTAACAAAACCAGTACCTCTTCCTGATAACTCTGTAGATAGGATTCTGGCTGAAGATTGCTTAGAGCATTTAAAAATCGAAGATATTAAGTATGTGCTCGCTGAGGCATTCCGCCTGCTTAAACCTGGTGGGATAATGCGCATAGGCGTGCCGGATTATAATAACCCCAAGGACCACCCTTACCTGGAGAAGGGGAGTGATATACGCTATCCACAGCATAGTACCTTAACTCATTATAGCCTGATGCTGGAGATAATCCGGGAGAGTTTGTTTTCCCGTTACAGGTTTTATCACTACTGGGATCAGGGACAGTTTATCCAACACAAGATTGACTATGGATTAGGCATGGTAAGGAGAACTCCTGATAATTGTCCTGATAACCGGCGTTGGGGGCTGTTGGGGAAGATTAAAGGATTGGTGAGGGATATCCTCTACCTATTTTCTTCCGGCGCGCGGTTTTCCCTGCAGGGGTTATCAGTACAGAGAGGGCATCATCTCTACACTACGAGCCTGGTAGTAGACCTTTTTAAAGATTAGAAATAATGTAAAGGCTAAGCCTCGTAAAAGAGGCTAAGCCTTATAAAACACTAAAATGGGTTTATCTATATAGTTCTCATAATCGGGGGGGGGTAGCTATGAAACAGAGAATATTGGTAATGGGCTTGTTATGTTTAGTTTTCCTTCAGGCAATTGCCGCGCAAGCAGATGAGGTAATTGAAATTTTGGGGATGAAAATACCGGTGATTGAAGGAGCAGAGCAGGTTAAGGAGACAGAAGGGGTTTCGGTTAAAGGACATATCGTGACTTTTACCGTGGAGAAGTCTTTGGGAGAGACGGTAGGTTTTTACAAGTCATTTTTTGAACAAAATAATTTTTTGATAATCGGCGGCGCGGAATCTGGCGGCAGTTTTAACGCGGCAGTCAAAAAAGGCGACACGCAGTTTTCACTGCTTATTTACGGAAAAAACGGCCATACGCAGATTCAATTTGTTTGGTAATACCGAGAAATAAAATGAGTTTTCTAAGGCGTAATATAAAACATGGCATTGCGGCTGTTATGCTGATGTGCGCGTTGTGCGGCTGCGCGACGATGTATAACCCCGCAACGGGCCGCAAGGAATTTATCTTTATCAATGACGAGACAGAAATCGCTATGGGAAGAAACGTTGTCCGGCAAATAGCTAAAGAGAAGCCTTTATGGCGTAATTCCGCGGCGCAGTCGCGGGTAGAAAGTGTCGGCAGGAGAATTGCCGAGGTTTCCGATAGAAGTGAGTTGAACTATGAATTTTATATTCTGGATGATAAGGAATTAAACGCGATGGCCCTTCCGGGAGGTTTTGTGTATATTAACCGGGGATTATTAACTTTGGTTACTGATGATGAGCTGGCGTTTATCCTCGGCCATGAAGTCGGCCATGTCGCCGCCCGCCACTCGGTAAAAAAGCTGCAGTCCGCGATGGGGTTTCAGTTGTTACTGACGCTGGCGTTTTCATTCGCCGGAGAAAAGAACGCGCAAGCTGCAGGTAATATCGCGCAGGCATCCGATATGGCCTATAACCTGATTTCTTTAGGCTATAGCCGTCAGGATGAATACGCGGCTGATACGCTGGGGGTTAAGTACGCGTCGCTGGCAGGATTTAATCCAAAAGCCGCGATAGCGGCATTACAAAAAATAAAAAAGGCGGAAAGCCAGTCGGGGAAGGTTCCGATTTATTTAAGGAGCCATCCTTACATCGACGACCGGATCAAGGCGTTGGAAAAAGAAAAGAGTTTGTAGGAATATCGGCTATTTTTTATGGAAAGTGAAAGATTGAGAAAGATCAAAAAGGAAAATGCGCGCTTTGAGCAGGAAGCGCCTTACAATTTCTGTGACAGATGGTGCCAGCGCTGTATTGCTGAGAGGCAGAATCGCTGCCGCCTCTATTTGGATGAACTTGAGCAGAAGCTTACTTGTATCGCATATGGAAAGGAACCGGATGACCTTGAAATAACTACCGAGGTAATGCGTCAGCAATACGAAGGCGTAGAAGAGGATCTGGAAAAGTTCATAGAAGAAAATGGCATTGAGCTTGATGACTTAGATGAAGGAGCGCAAGAGGCAATAGAGAGGCAGGAAGAATTTATGCATAATAATCCTTTGCATAAAACTGCCGGGCAATATCATAATAAAGCACACAAATTGCTGGAAGAAACATTTTACAAGAAAGATAGGGCTACTATCCTGTGTCATTCTGAATTTGAAGTAGTAGCGTGGTATCATACACTCTTACTTGCTAAGTTATATATGGCATTGCACGGATTCCATGAGCCAGCCGTAAAAGGCGATGTATTATTAAATGACGCGGTTGCTCAGCTTAATGTCTGTAAGAAAGCAATTAATGAATCAGTTGGGGCATTGAGGACAATAGGGAAAAACTTCACTAATTATCAGCAACAAATTACAGAACTAATTGCCCTATTAAATAATATTCATAGCAGAATAGAATTGTTAGAGCAGGGGATATGAATTTAAATATGGACACCATTGTCGAGCAGCCGCAGGTTGCCTAAGCGTGGAGGTTAAAAATGACTCTCAAGTCAAAAAATATTGAAACGATATTAGCTGAGAAAAGGGTTTTTAAGCCGTCGAAGAAGTTCCAGCAGCGCGCGCATATTGCATCTATGAAGGAATATTTGAGCCTGTACGAAAAAAGCATCAAGGATCCGGAAAAATTCTGGGGAAAAGTTGCGAGCGAGCTTACCTGGTTTAAAAAATGGAGTAAGGTGCTCGATGAAACAGAGGCGCCTTTTTATAAATGGTTTGTGAACGGGAAAACAAATATTACGGTTAATTGCCTTGACCGTCATTTAGATACGGCAACGCGCAACAAGGCGGCCATTATCTGGGAGGGTGAGCCTAAAGACCGCCGCACCTTAACCTACAGCCAATTACTGCAAGAAGTCAGCCTGTTTGCCAGTGCCTTAAAGAATCTCGGGATCCAGCGCGGTGACCGGGTGGCCATTTATCTTCCCATGATTCCGGAACTCGCTATCAGCGTGCTTGCCTGCGCGCGCATCGGGGCAGTGCATACGGTCATTTTTGCCGGTTTTTCTGCCGAGGCTATCCGTGACCGCGTCTTAGACTCGGAATCAAAACTCGTCATTACCTCTGACGGAGGATGGCGAAAGGGCAATATCCTGCCGTTAAAACAAACTGTGGATGATGCCCTGCATGAGTGTCCTTGCGTCAGGCATGTAGTTGTGGTTAAGCGGGGGCAAGGAGAACCGTTTCCCTGCCACATTAAAGAAGGCCGGGACCACTGGTATCATCGCATCATAGACGATGCCTCGGCAAAGTGCCCGGCAGAGCCCATGGACAGCGAAGATATGTTATTTCTTCTGTATACCAGCGGGACAACCGGAAAGCCGAAGGGGATTATTCATACCACGGGCGGATACATGGTGTATACCTATCTGACGAGTAAATATGTATTTGACTTAAGGCCGGAAGATGTCTATTGGTGCACTGCCGATATCGGATGGGTAACGGGGCACAGTTATTTGGTCTACGGGCCGCTGATGAACGGGGCTACGGTATTCATGTATGAAGGGGCTCCTAATTGGCCGGACTGGGGGCGTTTTTGGAGTATGATACAGGATAATTCCATAAGCATATTTTATACCGCTCCGACTGCTATCCGGGCGTTTATGAAATGGGGAGAGGAGTGGCCGAATAAATACGACCTTTCATCTTTACGTTTACTAGGGACGGTGGGAGAAAGTATTAATCCTGAGGCTTGGATGTGGTATCATCGGGTTATCGGGGCGGAAAAATGCCCTATTGTGGATACCTGGTGGCAGACTGAAACCGGTGGCATCATGATTACGCCGTTACCCGGATGTGTCCCAACTAAGCCCGGAAGCGCCACAGTGCCGTTTTTTGGGGTTGACGCGGCCGTGTTGTCAGAGGAGGGCAAGGAAGTAGAGGCGGGGATACTTTCTATTCGTAAGCCCTGGCCGGGGATGCTTCGCGGTATTTACGGGGATAAAGAGAGGTATAAACAAACGTATTGGTCCAAATGGCCCGGGAAATACTTTCCCGGCGATGGAGCACGAAAAGACAGTGACGGCTATTTTTGGATTTTGGGCAGGATTGATGATGTGGTTAATGTTGCCGGCCACCGTATCGGGACGGCTGAGCTTGAGAGCATATTCGTGGAATACCCCAGTGTCGCGGAATCGGCGGTGATTGGGATTGACCATGAAATCAAAGGGAAATGCCTCGTCGGGTTTATCACCCTCAAAGATGGAGTGCTTGCCACAGAGGCCCTGGAAAAAGAATTGAAGGAATGGGCGGGAAAGAAAATCGGCAGGTTTGCTATTCCCGATAAGATTATTTTCTCCGCGGATTTACCTAAAACACGCTCCGGAAAAATTATGCGCCGGCTCTTAAGGGATATCGCCACAGGCCGCGCATTAGGCAATGTTACTACGTTGGCTGAATCTAATGTTGTAGAACAGCTAAGAGAAAAATATGAAGAGGATTAATTGTCAGGAAAGGGAGCGTTCTGTGAATGCGTTCCCAGAATTCAGCGTTCTGAAAAAGGAAAAAATGAGAAGGAATCCGTATCGGATAAATAGGTGTATGATGAAGACGGCCAGAAAATATATCCTGATTACCGTAGTAAGCTTTGCGTTTATGAGCTTTGAGTATCCTTTAGCGAGCCTTTCTTTTGCCCAGAGTCAGCCGGTGAAAGAAAATCAAGAAGAGCGCGCGTCTGTGCCTTTTGGTTTCCATATCGGCAGAATTTACCCAAAGGACATAGTAGCCCATAACCCGAATAATTTAGCCGATCCTGAGCTTTGGGGAACGTATAGTTATGCTCAGGATATCGGGGTAGGATGGGAAAGGCCGGGTATGTACGCGTTTATCCCACCGGAAGAAGCGGGCATTAGTTGGCAGCAAGTGATGGATAGTAATTATGGTGGTATTCCTATTTCTATGAATATTTTAGCCACTATTGATGTGCGCAGATGGACAGCGGTGCAGCCGTCTTCAGTTCCGGAAGAGCTTAAAAAACTTACTACCTACAATCCTCCGGTGAGTTATCTTAAGCTGCTAGATGAAAAAAAGTATATTCAATTCGTCAGGGATTTGGTAGAGCGCTATGACGGTGACGGAGTTGATGATATGCCGGGCCTAAAAAACCCCATCAAATATTGGCAGATTGATAATGAGTTGCCCGGGCCTGCGCCATCAGAAATTTCACCTGCTTTTAATCCTGAAACTAACTCTGAATCTACGGCTGAGTGGTTAAGCGCTTCACTTAAAAATTATACCCATATCCTGGAAATTACAATAAAAGCGATAAGGGCTCAAGACCCTGAGGCAAAGATAGCTCTCTCGGGAATGGCGGATGTAGGCCCGGCTACAGAAAAGCTTTTTCGCGCCTATTATCTAGGGGTGTTACAAAGATTAGAGGAAAAACATATTGATATCTTTGATTATCATTTTTATGGTAACGGGAGCGGCGACTGGAAAGTAATGAAAGATGCCTATCAGATGATTCGGGAAGGTTTGGACAAAATCGGATATAAGGATACGCTGATTTGGATTACCGAGACAGCCGCCTACACCGGAAGGCCTCGCGATGTACAAGGGGATGCTCCTTATAAAACAGAAAAAGAACAAGCGATTGATTTATTCAAGAGGATTATTTTCCCGTTTAGTTTTGGGGTTAAGAAAATATTCTGGTTTAGTATTATGGATAATCCATCCAGCGAGGGGCCCGACGGGCATACAGGCTTGCTGTATAATGGCAAGGGAGAGGGTAATCCGGGCTATTGCGCCAAAAAACTTTCTTATTATACCGCTAAAAAGTTAACTGAGATGCTCAGGGGCTGTAATTGGGAAAATATGCAGGTTATTCAGGAAAAAGACGGGATAGGCGTCTATAAATTCATGAAGCAGGCAAACCCTCTGTGGGTGGTATGGAATGATACTCAGGAGGAAAAACAAGTTGAAATATCAGGCATAGTTTCAAACGAAGTTTTAATCACCGAAGCTCTTCCCAGAAGCGATTCAGGAAAAGGCGTGCAGGATTATTACAGCGCTTTCCACAGTGAAACCAAAGCGGTTAAAGAAGGGAAAGCCTCTATCAGCGTAAAGGATATCCCTGTATTTGTATCGGAGAAATGAGAATAAATAGTGTCGTTTCTACATAACACTATAATTATCAGTATGTTACAGATAAATTAACAATATCTGCTTTTATTAATAACTTAAGAAAGATTAGTCCTGTCAAAATTCAAGCCAAAAGGTAGACCAGTAATTAGTTCATAACATATTGTTATTATTGTAGTTATGCAGAAACGACACTATTTACAGGGAAGGGGTGTATGTGACGGTACCCCGCCTGCATTAGGTAATAGGGAAAAACAGGTACTATGATAGGAGGGCATATGCTGGTAAAAGATATTATGACCAAGAAGATTATTTCGGTTACGCCAAGAACGAGCGTGCGCGAATTGGCGAAATTATTCGTGAAAAAAGGCATAAGCGGAGCGCCGGTAGTTGAGAAAGGTAAGTTTATAGCGGTGGTGCTTGAGGAAGGGGTTATTTTTCAGGATAAAAAAGTGCGCCCGCCGCTTTTTATCAGCCTTTCGGTAGGATTCCTGACGTTAGGGGTAAAGAGGTTTGAAGATGAAATAAAAAAAATTGCCGCAAGCAGTGTCAAGGATATTATGGAGAAAAATCCGCTTACGGTTAATCCTGATATGTCTATTGAAGATGCCGCAACCCTGATGCTTGAGAAAGGTGTGTTTTATTTACCCGTTTTGGAAGGTTCACAATTAGTCGGAGTAGTTACTAAAAAAGATATTGTCCGAGCAATCGCAAGGTTAAAACGCTAAAAAGCTTCTAACAGCTTTGCCTGCAGAAGCATAAAAGAAATAAATAGTGTCGTTTCTGCGTAACACTATAATTGTCAGTAAGTTGCAACTAAATTAACATATCTATTTTTATTAATAGCTTAAGAGAAAGATTAGTCCTGTCAAAATTCAAGCCAAAAGGTAGACCAGCAATTATATTATAACATATTGTTATTATTGTAGTTATGCAGAAACGACACTATTTATTCTATTTATTTCTATTTATTTAATATGGTAAAAAATAGTTTCCCGGAAACACCTCAGCAAATTCTTATTGTCGAAGCCTCAGCTGGCTCAGGCAAGACTTCTGCTTTGGCCTGGCGTTATCTTAAGCTGCTCTTACATGCCATAGCCCGCAAAGAAAAAGAAGCGTTGTCCTCGATTTTGGCGATTACCTTTATGAATAAAGCCGCAGTTGAAATGAAGGAGCGCATCCTGGAACTGCTGAAGCGGCTTGCCTTGGATAGATTCAACGATGAAGTACATAAGCCAGAAGGCGATGCCTGCCTGCCGGCAAGGCAGGGTACGGCTTCCAATAGCCGTAGCCAGAAGCAAGAGTTGATTGCTTATATCGGCCTTGATGAAAAGGCCTGCCGCGCGGCAGCGTTTAAGGCTATGCAGGAGATTATCCGGCGCTATGATTATTTTCAGGTACAGACTATTGACAGCTTTATTAATAGCTTGCTTTTGGGGTGCGCTTTCCGTTTAGGGCTTTCAGCGAATTTCAATATCCGCCAGGATTACAACGACTATATTGCCTCAAGCCTGGATATGCTTTTGGATTTAGCGCCTCGGGAGCCCAGGGTAAAAAAGTTGTTTATCGATTTCCTGTGGCACTACTTACGCATTGAAAATAACAGCGGCTGGCTGGCTAAGAATAATATTCTTTCCGTGGCAAAGTCGCTTTTTTCCGAATTCAACCGTTACGGCGTGCCGTTTTATATTCATCCTGCTGACGATAAAGAGATTGCCGCGAAAAAGAATGAAGTTTACCGAAGGATAGCCGCATTTGGTAAGGCAATCGAGCGCGATGGTATCAATAAGACCTTTGCAAACGGCATTAAAAATTTTATCGAGCATAATGGCGCTTCTTTTCAATTAAACAGTTTAAGCTCAGCAAGCTGGCACAAGGAGGAGATTCCCTGTAATAAGGGCGCGCGTATCCCCGGTGAATTACATGACGGCTGGATGAGCCTGCGCGCGGGAATCAAAGAGTTGTGCGAGATGGAGGCGTATTCCCTGTTTAACCCGTACATAAGGATTTTTAATGAGGTTTTCGGGTTTTTCCTGCAGCAGAGCCGTAAAGAAGATATCCTATTTCTCGAGGAGCTGAATTCTCGTGCCCGCCAGCTTTTTGGCAAGGGCACTATTTCTGTCCCGGAGATTTATTACCGTATCGGCAGCCGTTTCCGCCATTTCCTGATAGACGAATTTCAGGATACCAGCGTTCTGCAGTGGCATAATATCTTTATGTTGGCAGAAGAGGCGCTTTCAAACGGGGGAACGCTTTTTTACGTCGGTGATAAAAAACAGGCAATCTATCGTTTCCGGGGCGGAGAGGTGGAATTATTTGACGGGGTCCGCGAGGAATTAGGGCATTTCGGCCAGAAGCAACATATTCTTAGCCGCAATTACCGTTCAGCGGAAGAAATCGTTACTTTTAATAACCGGATTTTTTCTCAGGAGAACTTGCAGCGGTTTATCCGTGATTATAACGCGCAACAGGAGGCGAAGTCAAAAACCAGCACGGGTTTTAAATTCTCCCCTGAATTTGAACAGGGATTGCTGCAGGTTTTTTCTCATTCCGCGCAAGAAGTCCAACCTAGGCCCTGCGGCTATGTCAAGGTGGAGCGTTTTGATGGTTCGACAGAAGAAGGCGCGGATATCGCCAGAGAAAAACTCTTAAGCCTGATTGCGGACCTGCGCGGCCGAGGATTTCTTTTTAAGGATATTGCCGTACTTTCCCGTAGCGGGGACAAGGTCGAGGAGATATCCAGCTGGCTGATAGAAGCGGGAATCCCCGTAGAGTCGGAAAAGACCCTGAATATCAGGGAGAACGGCTTGATTAAAGAAATCGTTTCTTTTCTGCAATTCCTGGATTCTCCCATTGATGACCTTTCGTTTGCCTCGTTTATACTCGGTGAAATATTTTGCGCTGCCTCAGGGCTGTCACAGGAAAAAATAGAGGATTTTATTTTCCGGCAGGGGCTGCGAAGGAAAAAGGAAGGCGCCCCTGCGGCGTATCTTTATCGCGTCTTTCAGAACGAATTCCCGCGGGCCTGGCAGCAGCATATCGAGAAATTCTTCAGGCATGTCGGTTTCTTGCCGTTATATGAGATGCTGGTGACCATATACGCTGATTTTTCCGTGCTGGAAAGGTTTCCCGGGAATACCAGCTTCTTTATGTCTTTTCTTGAGTTGGTCAATGAAAAAGAGGATGAGCATAACGGCATCAAGGCGTTTCTTGAATATTTTAAGAATGCCTTTAACGAAGATCTCTACGTGAAATTCCCCGCGGCTGAGGCGGTCAAGGTGATGACGGTGCATAAGGCAAAGGGCTTGGAATTTCCTGTGGTTATCATCCCATTTCTTAAAATAAACCCTAAGGCAGAATCGACTATTGCAGACCTTGGGGCTTGGCCTAACGGAGGCCCAACCACTGCCCCTTGTCTTGACCCCGAAGAAAATGTCCTGCGGCTGTTACGTTTAAGAGAGGAGTATCGCTGGTTTTCGGAGGAGCTTCGCCGCCGATACAACCGAGAATATTTCAGCAGTTTTCTTGATGAGATTAATACGCTCTACGTTTCCTTTACCCGGGCCAAGCAGGAGCTTTATATTTTTATGGCTAAGGCCAAAGGCTCGGCGGCTAGCGCTGAGTTTTTAATCCCCGATGATTGTATAGAGCTGGGGAAAAAAGGCTCACCGCAAAAGAAGGAAGACTCAAAAGGACAGCTCCATACGTTGTCCCCAAGCCGCTATAGCGACTGGATAGCGATGCTTCAGGATGAATTTAAGGATTATGCCCAGCTGAAATTCCACCAGCAGATTAAAAAAGGCGAGGTGGTGCATTACGCGCTATCGCTTGCAGGAAACCTTTACGCTAAGGATGTTGGCCTTGAGGTACGCCGGTGCCTGCTTTTAACGCAGTCGCGATTTCCCGAAGGCGAAGATTTTTCAGCCTTAGAAAAAACACTCAAAGCGCTTTTTAGCGATACCCGTCTTCAGGAATTCTTTTTCTGCGAGGGGGGCATAGTGTTTACGGAAAAGGAAGTCGTCAACCGTTTTGGAGATACCCGGCGCATTGACCGGCTGATTGTAAAGGATAATGAGGTTGTTATCATTGATTTTAAGACTGGCATACAGGAAGACGAGCAGGGAGAACAAGTAAAAGAATATATCGAACTTATGAAAGTGCTGTATCCGGGCAAAAAGGTCAGGGGGTATCTTTTGCATATGGATGAGCGTTTATTGAAAGAGGTTCGTTGATGCAACAGGTTATTTCTTTAGGGCTCCAGGATGATTTTATCCGCGGGCTTACGGATATCCTGCAGGAGGAGTTTATCAGCCGGGGTATACCTTTAGAAAAGGTCGCGGTAGTATTTGGCGGAAGAAGGCCGGAACTGTTTTTAAAAAGAGAGTTGAGTAGGAGGCTTAAGGGCGCTTATTTTCCTCCCGTTTTTTTCTCCATGGATGATTTTGTGCGTGAGGTAATTGAACGCAAGCGCCCGGTGAAGACGATACGGGCTATGGATGCAACCTATCGTATCTATGAATTGGCAAAGCAAACCCATCAGGGCCTTCTTATGGAGAGAAATAGCTTTGCCGCGTTTTTGCCGTGGGCGGAGGAGATACACGCGTTCATCGAACAGCTTGATCTGGAAAAAATTGATGATGATACATTGCGCCAGGTTCAGGAGAGCGCCAAGATTGGGTATGATGCCTTACCGGAAGTAAACCTGCTTTTAGAGGATATGGCAGCCTTGCGTAAAGAGTTTCATCGCTGCCTTGAAAAGGAAGGGTTGTTTACCCGAGGCATGCTCTATATGAATGCCGCGGAATACGCCGAGGATAATACTTTTAATGATTTTGAGGCGGTTATCTTCTGCGGCTTTTTTTATCTGCATAAAAGCGAGCAGGACTTGGTGAATAAACTTTTAACCGGCGGCAAGGCAAGGCTTGTGTTCCAAGGTGATGAAAGCGAATGGCCGGTTTTAAGGAATCTCTCCGGTGTTTTTGCCAAGCCCATAAAAACTGCCGATGCCCAGCCGCGTACAGAGCCCCGGATGCATTTTTATCGCGGATTCGATATGCATTCACAGGTGGGTATTTTACGAGAAAGGCTTAAAGAGCTTAAAAACCCAGAGGAAGCCCTCATTCTTCTTGCCAATCCCGACGCCTTGGTCCCTCTGCTTTCAGAAATTTCTTCTCTGGGCGTTGATTTTAATGTTTCTATCGGCTATCCCCTTAAAAGAAGCGCGGTCTTTTCGCTTTTTCAGGATATCTTCGCCGCCCAGCTTTCGCGCAAGCCAGAGGGCAGTGGTTTGGCTTCCGATAAGCCAGAGGGCGATGGTGCGGCTTCCGATGGCCGCAGCCATAGCCCAAGCCACAAGCCAGAGGGCAGTGGTTTGGCTTCCTATAGCCAAAGCCATAAAGGAAGTGCTTACTATAGCCGTGATTACCTAAAAGTTTTGAGCCATCCATTTTTAAAAAATTTAAGTAGTATCAGCCCTCAGGTAAGCAGGGTAACAGTGCATAAGGTTGAAGAGGCTTTAAATGGTACTATTAAAAATGAGCTTGCCGGTGAACTCTTTATCCGTTTAGACGAAATCTCCGCGTCCCGGGACATGCTAAGCGAAGCCCAGGATACGCTTAAGAATATGGAGACGAAGGTGAGCCTTGAGGATATCGCCGGGACTTTGAAAGAGTTGCATGAACTGGCCTTTGGTATCTGGGAACCTATCAGCAATTTCCATGAGTTTTCCCTGGCAGCGCGGAAAGTGATTATGGCTCTTCTGGAAAAAAGCCCCCTTGAAAAATACGCGCCTAACCTCAAAGTCGCCCAGAAGATTTTAGAGCTTCTTGATGAATTGCGCGGCGCGGCATTTTCAGGAGAGCAGTTTTCACCGGAGGAGATGTTCCGGATTTTTAACCAGCGGCTTGAGCATGAGATGGTTTCTTTTTCCGGCTCTCCTTTAAAAGGTATGCAGATCCTGGGGCTGCTTGAGACACGTTCGCTTACCTTTAAACAGGTGATCGCCATGGATGTCAATGAGTCAATCCTGCCGAAACTGCGCATCTATGAGCCTCTGATTCCCCGGGATGTAATGGTCTCGCTGGGCATTGACCGCCTTGAAACAGAAGAGGAGATACAGCGTTATCAGTTTACCCGCCTGATACAGGCGGCAGAGGAAGTACATCTTATTTATCGTGAGGACCGGGAAACTGTCCGCAGCAGGTTTCTTGAGGAGCTTATCTGGAAAAAAGAGCAGGAGCTAGGAGACGTCGGGATAGTGACGATTCCGCAGTACAGCTTTAACATTAAGGCGCTTCCCAAAAAAGCCATGGCCAAAAAGAATAAGGACATGATTGCCTTTCTTAAGAAACGGGTGTTTTCTGCCTCGAGCGTGAATATGTATCTTTCCTGCCCGTTGTCGTTTTATTTCCGTTACTGCCTGGGGCTCTCGGAAAAAGAGGATTTATTCGATGAACCTGAAGCCAAGGATGTGGGGACCTTCGCGCACGCGCTACTTGAAAAAACCTATACTGGGTTTCTGAACAAGAAGCCTGTCATTAATGAAAAATTCGAGAAATTATTTTTTGCCGAATTTAACGAGCTCTTTAAAAAAGAGTTTAGCCGCAAGATGAAGGCGGACGCGTTTCTTTTAGAACATATCCTTAACTATCGGATGAAGAAATTTCTGGAGGCTGAAAAAGAGCGGCGTGATATTGACGAATTGCTTATGCTGGAGCGAAAAATACCCTGGAAAATAGAAACCGAATCCGGCGAATTCGATTTTAGCGCTGTTGTCGACCGCGTAGACCGGTTATCGAGCGGAGGACTTTTGGTCATCGATTATAAAACCGGCAGCGCCCAGATGCCCAGCGCGAATCTTGGCGAGATTGCCTTAAGCCGTGAAGGAATCAAGAATTCCGTTAAGTCATTTCAACTGCCGATATATATCTGGGCCTGCCGCGAGTATTCTAAGGCTCAAGAGGTAAGCGCCGCGCTGTATTTCTTGCGTACCTCTGAGCTCCAAGTATATCTGCAAAAATCTACACCGGAGAAGAAGGAAGAAAATCTGACTGCCTGCCATAAGGCGCTTTCTTTCATACTCGATGAGATTGTCAATCCTGATGTTGATTTTATCTCAGATGAGGATGCCGAGCATAAATGCGGATATTGCCCGTATGTTGCCTTATGCAGATAGTGAGGGGCAATGATAAGGCAATCGCTTTATCGCGGCGGGAAAGAAAACGTGCTATAATTGTACGCAGCGTTCTAAGTCAAGCTCAAAAAAACAAGCAGGAGTGAGAACGGTTTACAAAAAATCAATAGTGTCGTAAGAAGAAAGGAGCCTTCATGCGGTTGCCTGGAAGTGTTCAAAATAAGATAAGTGTTATTCTTGCCATCCTCGCGGTTATGGTATTGGCAGGCAAAGCTTTTTCCGAGGATATCTCGTTAAGTAAAAGGCCGTCAGGAAATAGCTTCGTCTATGATTATGCTCAATTACTGAATGAGTATTCAAAAAGCCGCCTGGAGGCGTTTCTTGAGCTTTTTTTAAAAGATAAGGATATTGAGTTTGTCGGGGTTTCCGTAGAAAATCTCTCGGGAGAAAGTATCGATACGTGGGCAAATAAGCTCTTTTCAAACTGGAAAATCGGTTCACGTTGCCGCGGGGCCCGAGGGCTGCTGTTAGTGATTGCTCCTCATGAAAAGGAGGTCAGGCTTGAGGTTGGCTATGATCTTGAGCCGATCTTTACCGATGGGTTTGTAGGTTACATCGAGCGGGAACAAATGAAACCGTTTTTTGAGCTTGGTAAAATCGGGGAAGGTTTTGAGGCTACGTTAGAAATGATTGTTGACCATGCGCGTAAGGCACGTCAAACTGGTTCGGATGATCCTTCTCTGGGAAGCTCTCTGCCGACGGCAGGAGGCTATTATTCAGGCGGAGCGGGAGCGAAACAGCAGGTAGCCATTGGAAGTGTCAGCGCTCCCGTAAAGGATGCCGCGCCTCTTGATGTAGCGGTATATTTTAGCGCTCAGCCGACTCCGGAGGCAACCTTTGAGCGTTATAGGGAAATGCTCCGCCGCCATATCAAGGATCCGAACCTCGGAATTTTTAATTCCGCTACCCAACGTTTTTATGGCTCCTGGGTGGTAACGAACGCCCAACAGGATAATGAATTACGTGATTTGGGAAACGCGCCCTATACGGCTAATGTTAATGGAGATAGAGCGGTTATCTGTTTTTCAAAGAATGACAGGGTCAACAGCCCCTATTTCCTGGAAAGAACGCCGCAAGGCTGGCAGCTTGATATCGCGACGATGTCACGGGTGATTCGCTTTGACCAAAATAACTTCTGGCATTTTGTTGATAAAAACCATCCGTACGCCTTTGCCGAAGAAAATTAATTTACCAATGCAACCTACGCGGTTGCTATTTTGAGGTGTTCCTATGCATATAGAAGTATTTTCGCTCTGCGACGCGGCAACGGTTGAAGCCGGTAAGCTTAATATCCTGGGGGCATTTGATTCGATATGGGGGAGTACGCTTCCCGCGGTACATCCCCAATGCGCTATCGCGCTGAGGATGAGGTTTGATACCATTGAAAAGGGAGAACATAAAATCGTGGTGAATTTTGTGGATGCTGACGGTAAAAATGTCATACCTCCCGCGCAGGGGGTGATTACGCTTACATTCTCTGATGAACAACGCTCGGGCTCCGCGAACATGATTCTGAACCTGCAGGGCGTAAAGTTTGAGAAGTTTGGCGAGTATTCTATTGACCTGGCAATTGATGGAAGGCACGAGGCATCATTACCGCTTTTTGTCAAGAAACGCGCATAGAAAGGCTTTCCTTTTTTATTCCCTATGAAAAGTGATGTATATCTTATCAAAGTAGCTTCATCTGATATCGAAAACAGGATAACCGCGTTAAAAAAACTGCTTCATGCGATAAGCCCTTTTTCTGTTTATGCCAAGAACGAACTTGTCCCTGTGAAACTGACTATCGGGGATTCTTCTTGTGTGTATAATGTGAGCCCGGAGTTAGTCAAGGTTGTGGTTTCGGAGATAAAAAAGAAACAGGCAAAGCCTTTTCTTTTTGATACTTCTGTTATTTATCATGGAGAGCGCCAGAACGCCCTTGACCATTTGAACCTCGCCCAATATAAAGGCTTTTCCCATTCCAAAGTGGGCGCGCCTTTTCTCATCGCAGACGGGCTCTTAGGCCAGGACGGCAAAGAGTTTGAAATAGGCTCTAAATACCTTAAGAAAATAAAAGTTCCTTCATTTATCGGAATGCTGGATAGCCTTGTGGTTTTGACTCATGCTACAGGCCATATCCTTTCCATATACGCGGGAGCGCTTAAAAATGTAGCGATGGGGATGTCTAGCCGCTCTACCAAGCAGATGCAGCATTCTTCGCTTAAGCCCAAAGTAACCGCCAAAAAGTGCAATTCTTGTGATTGCTGCCTGATAGCCTGCCCTGCGCAGGCAATTACCCATAAGGACGGAAAAGCCTTTATCAACGAGGAGATGTGTATTGGCTGCAGCGAATGCCTGTGCGCCTGCAAGTTTGATGCCATTGGTGTTAACTGGCATGAGGATGTAGATGTGTTTTGCAAACGAATGGTTGAGGTTGCAGGGTGTATCCTCGCGCAGTTTAAACATAAGTTTTTTATTACCTTTGCTCTGGATATTACCAAGGAATGCGATTGTATTTCTGATAAGAATGAAAAAATGGCCGCTTCAGACATAGGAATCCTGGCTTCAAGGGATATCGTAAGTTTAGATAAAGCGACCGCGGATTTGGTAGGCGAGGATAAAAAGGCGCATTATCTGCAGAAGTCAAAAGGGGTATATGAAAAGATGTTTGCCTATGCCGCGGAAAATGGTTTAGGGAATTTGGAGTATAATTTGATAACACTATGAAACATTTCAAGGCTCTTTTCGGGGTGGAAAGTTCAGAAATAAAAAAAACCTGCATTGTGATGCCGCTTATGCAAAAGGATGCCTTACACGGATTTGGCATAAAGAAATTTGCAAGAGGCAAGCTTTACGGCGCCGGATGCAACAAAGATTTTAGCGTGATTTCTACAGGTGTCGGCTGCGCGTTAAACGGTGACGCGGTATTATATTTAAAAGAAACACCCTGTAAGAATGTGATACTCTTTGGCTCCTGCGGCTTGGTAAGCTCAAAGAAGGGGCTCTCAATAGGGAGTTTGGTCAGCCCGTCTCGCGTGTATGCCAATGAAAGCTTTAGCAGGATGCTTTTAGAGATGAGCATAGAGGAAAAAATATTTTATCCTGATCAGGGAGTGTTGGAAAACTTATTAAAGATAGGCACAAAACAGCCGGTAAAAGAAGTGGCGTGCGCGACAATCGCCTCCTTAAAGTTAGAAGAAGACTTGAGCGATTTATTTATAGGAAAAGATATTGATGTGGTGGATATGGAGTGTTCAGCTTTCTTTGCCGCGGCCCACTACTGCGGCTTTAAGCCGGTAGCCCTTTTTTACGTGAGCGATATAATTAAAGAGAAGCCATTTTATATAGATTTTGATTTGAGCCTGAAATCCACGTTATCTTCCGCGGCAAAAAATGCGGCCGATATTCTATGCGCGTTTATAAGAACGAATTTGAACGCTTAAAGCTTGTTGAGTCCTTTGTCAAGTCGCGTTTTCCTTATTTTGGGGTAAATAAGAAACAGGAAATAACCCGCCTTCTCTATGAGATATCTAAGAGAGAAAACATCCCGCCTTTAAGGATTATAGAAAAAGAGGGAGAAGGAGATTATGAAAGCCTAAAAAAGCGCCTTCTCAAAAAGCGATACCCCTTTGCCTCCTTGCAAAGCGAGCCGCTTACTCCGCATCTGCCGAAAATTGAATTAAAGCCATCCTTCCGGCGCACTCTTCAAAACAGAAAGTTTTATCCCCGGAATATCTATATAGAGAAAAAGGCGGCAGGCTCTTTTTTGGCAAGGCGCTTAAAAACTCTTTTTCCTAAAGCGCGGTTTAGAGAAATAGGTTTATTAAAAGAATATGTCCGGACGCATAGCCCCTTCGGCGTTAAGGAGTATAACCGGCGCCAGGATACGCTTTTTATCGTCAATGAAAACTATGATTTTTTTAAGAATTGCCCCTGCACCTGCCAGGCGCTTAACTGCGGCTATCATATTTTTAATCTGGGATTCGGCTGTATCTATGAGTGCGATTATTGCTTTTTGCAAGGGTACGCGAATGTCCCGGGGATAATCTTAACCGCTAATATGGATAAGTTTTTTGATGAGTTTAAGGTTTATAAAAGGAATGGGTTGCGCTTAGGTACGGGGGAGTTTTCCGATTCTTTGGCTTTGGATGAAGTGAGCGGGTATTCGCCTGCCTTGGTGGATTTTTTCAGGGAACAAAAAGGAGTTACCTTTGAATTTAAGACTAAAAGCGTCAAAATCGGAAATCTCCTGAAGGTAAAGGCGTCCCGGAACATTGTGGTGTCGTGGTCGTTAAACCCTCAAAAGATTATCGCGGAAAATGAATTTTTTACTCCTTCTCTTAATGAACGCCTTGAGGCAGCAGCGGAGTGCGCCAGGGCAGGGTACAGGGTGGGGTTTCATTTTGACCCTATCATACATTTTGACGGCTGGGAAAAAGAGTATGCCTTGGTAATTGAGAGCCTCTTTGCTAAGATTGCGCCCAAAGACATTGCCTGGATAAGCCTGGGCACCTTTAGGTTTAGCCCGGGGCTAAAACAGGTAATAGAAAGGCGTTTCCCTCAGAATACCATCTTAAATGAGGAGCTGCTGCTTGGTTTTGACAACAAACTGCGCTACCCTTACGCGCTTCGCTATCGTATCTACGAAAAGATGCTATCTCTGCTTAGGCATCACTCTAAAGAGCTCAATGTGTACCTCTGCATGGAAGAGCCGCGGATGTGGAAAGAGCTCAAGGTGGGGAGGCTTGAGCTTCGCTGCCCTTGACAGAGTATTGAAAATGTTGTATATTCTAGTTAACGATATATAAATCGTAATACAAAGGAGGTATCGATGATTGGATCTGTGCTTTCTTCCAAATATCAATTGGTCATCCCAAAGCCAATACGTAAACAATTAGGCTTAAGAAGCAGCCAGAAAATAGGATTTCTGGTAAAAGATGGGATGATTACCTTGATTCCAGAAAAACCCTTAAAAGAATCACGAGGGTTTTTGAAAGATATGAATACAAATGGCCTGCGCGAACATAGGGAGCGGGTATGAATTTGGTAGATTCATCCGGCTGGTTAGAGTTTTTTACTGACGGCCCTTTAGCCGATAAATATATAAGCTACTTAGAACGATTAGACGAACTGATTGTCCCCGCGTTGATAATTTATGAAGTGTATAAAAAAGTTAAGAAGGAGCGTTCTGAAGAAGACGCGCTTTTGGCTATCGCGCATATGGGGAAAGCGCGCGTTGTGCCGTTAGATGACGCGTTAGCGCTCACTTCAGCCGATGTAAGCCTTAAACATGGCTTATCAATGGCAGATGCCATAATTTATGCCACAGCGTTACAGGAAAACGCGAAGCTTATTACCAGCGATAAGCATTTCTGTGGGCTTAAGAATGTTGTTTTTCTGAAGAAGTGATGACAGCAATAATTCCCGGAATGCCCGGAATGCGCGCGGCAAAGGCATTGATGCGGAGAGTAAAGATGAGAATAAAGGGCAACCTTTTATGTCTGGAATTAAAATAGCGTTGCGTATCTTTTTTGGGATGTTATAATATATACTCTATGGATCAATATAGAGCCAAATGTAACGCTGAGAAGCGGATTAAAACGCAAAAAGCACATGAAACTATTAGTTAAATACCAGAGCCGGAGGATACCCCTTCGGCTTTTAAGGTTTTAGAATCCCGAGCATTTACCTATGAAAACATTTACACTTTTGGTTAATGGTCAAGACGTAGATACGGGGATATATGAATATTTCCCTTATGCCGATAAAGCGATTATTGATTTTAAAACAACTTATAGAATTCTCTCCCGACTTAAAAAAGGAGAACTTTCTGAAGATTCAGCGGAAGCAAATAGCTGTATATCTGCGAAGTATTGCATTGGCAAAGAAGATACTAATCTTAAAGCAATAGAGGCGGCTTATAATGCAAGTAAGCAATTTCGTTATTTTCCTGTATCTGCTAGGAGAAAAATTCTGTACGATATTCATAAATATTTGTTGGAAAAGAAAGAAGAACTTATCCGACTCTTAGTTATTGAAGGGCATCCTCGTAAGCTGGCTGAATGGGAATTCTCAGGGATGGAAAAAGCGTATCGTAAAGAATCGTTAAATTTGTTTAAGGATGAATTATGGAAAGAAGTGGGACGGTACAATAATGAAACTCTTTATTGGGTGCGTAAGCCTGATGGTGTTGTATGCGCAAGCCCCCCTAAAAATGCTTCCTGCAGCAATTCATTGACAGCAGGTTTTGTTTTCTTAGGAGGAAACACTTTGGTTATAAAGCCTCCCTTAAAAATGCCCATAGCAACTCTTTTTCTTTGGAAAGAAGTGGTGCATAGGGCATTACGAGAGAATAATGCTCCAAACGGTACCTTAAATATTGTTTTAGGTAACTCCAAACAGATAACAGAAGAATGGCTTTCCAGCCCTTATGTGAATGACATTCTTTATTTTGGTGAAAGCGAAACTGGCTTTGATATTGGAAAGAGAGCCTTTGAGGCAGGCAAAAAGCCAATTCTTGAATTATCAGGCAACGATATGCTGTTTGTATGGAAAGACGGAGATGTAGAAGGAGCTGTTGAGTCTTCTCTGGATGCATTTTTAGGGTCTACGCAGATTTGTATGGTGCCCAAGACAATTATTATCCATCAGGATATATACGACAAATTTGTGCGCAGGCTTGAGGGGAAGGTGAAAAACTTAAAGATAGGTCTTCCTTCAGACAACAATACCTGCTTAACTCCGGTGATTCTGATAGATAAATTCTTTGAATTCTTAGACGATGCTATTACAAAAGGCTCGAGATTGTTGTGCGGAGGGCAAAGGGTTAATTATTTGTCAGAAAGAGATCCCAAAGGCCTATTTATTCAGCCAACCTTAATAGGGATTGAAGATGATGATAGGGCGGCGGAAATGCGATGTGTGAAAGAAGAAAACTTTTTTCCTTTATTGCCATTGGTAAAAATTAGTTCAAGGAAGAAAGGTCAGGAGAAAGATAAAGAAATTTTCGATAAAATGATAAATCTTGGGAATGTTAACGAATATGGCTTAAGAGCCTCGGTATGGGTAAATTCTTATATTTATACAAGAAAATTCATAAAATATCTGGATAATAGTGGTTTGTTAAGAGTAAACTCAAGACATGTTGATTTTTCTTATTACCTTTCTACTCATGGTGGAGTTGGAAAAAGTGGTGGGCCGTTTGGCGAAATGAACTATGTCTGGCAAAAAACAACTCATCTCCAAGGAATTAGTTTAACAAGAGGCAGGATTCAAAAAGAATGAATCTTTACGCTGTTCCTATTATTGCAACTAATGTCATCTTAACAGGCATTGCTATTTTTGTTTTCCTGAAAAATAGATTTTCCAGAGTAAATAGTATATTTACCTTATTTTCTCTAAGTATGGCATTATGGCTTTTCGGTTACTCAGGAATGTATCTAAGTAGTGATTCGTATAACGCACTTAGATGGGCAAGGATAGGTTTTATCGGGATTATATTTATCCCCGTATTTGCCTATCATTTTATTATTGTGTTTTTAGGGCTAAAACGAAAAATCATATTACCTGTTGTGTATTTTCTGGCAATCCCCTCTTTATTGCTTAGTCAAACCGATTACATTTATAGCGGAATCAAGAAGCATCTTTGGGGTTATTATCCTACCGCGGGAAATGTTTACGTGGCATTTCTTTTGATGTTTGCCATCTTATTTACAAGGGGCGTATGGTTGCTTTTTATATACTTAAGGAAATCAAACGGGATAAAGAGAGAACAGATAAAATATGTTTGTTTAGCTTTTGGATTAGGTACTTTTGGCATAGTGGATTATTTAATCAAATACCCTTTTATAAATGTTTATCCCTTTGGATATATTTGTGCATTGCTTTTTAATAGCTTGATAGCATTTGCGATCGTTCGTTATCATCTTATGGATATCAACATCGCACTTACCCGCGCCGGCATATTTATTTTTGTGTATTCTTTTATTTTAGGAATTCCCTTTTGGTTAGGCTATGTTACAAAAGCTTGGTTTCCAGCTACAGCCTTGGCAGTATTACTAGCCACCGCCGGCCCGTTTATCTATACCCGCCTGCGCCGCCAGGCCGAAGCCCGGCTTTTGGCAGAAGACTTCAGGAAATATGGCATCCTCAAGCGCTTCGCGTCTACCTTGGCAAGGATGAGGGATATCGGCCTTGAAAAACTCCTCAAGCTTATCATCTACCGCTTAGTGAAAACGATGGAGATCTCCTGCGGGGCGATATATCTGAGCGATGAAGAGGCAAATGCCTGTATAGCGAAGGCCGCTCATGTTTTAAAAGGCAGAGAAGGCATAGCCGCGGTAGATTTACTGCAGGATAACGCGCTTATTCGCTTTATCACTGCCCATCGTAAAGAATTCCTGATAGAGGACGTACAGCGGCTTGCCGCTGAAGTAAAGCCGAAGAATACCCCTCCCGCAGATAACTCTACGGCGCATAATGGGATTAACTACCCTGAAGTTATCGCGCAGATGCGGCAGCTTAACGCACGGCTGGTGATCCCGAGCTTTCTGGATAAGGAGCTGCTGGGTTTTTTAGTCTTGGGGGAGAAGGCATCCGGCAGGCCATATTCGCAGGCGGATAGTGAGGTATTATTGGCCCTTTCCGGGCAGGCGTCGCTGGCCATACTAAACGCGCTGTTTACGGTAAAATTAAGGGACAGGGAAAAGGAGCTCGCGGATGCCTCGCGGATAGTGGAAATCGGCAATCTGGCCTCATCTACGGGGCATCAGCTGGGGAATGTATTGAACAACATCATGAACGCCGGGTATACGATTTTAGACAACGATCCAATCCTGGATACCCTTAAGAATAACCCCCAGGCCAAAGCCTCTTTTGAGAAAATCATCAATGTGATCATAACCAACGCCAGCGATGGGGACCAGATTATTGACGAGATCCGCAGCTACAGCCGCCAGGAAGGAGATAGAGAGTATGCGCTGGTCAGCCTGAAGGAAGTCCTGGATAAGACGCTGAGGATGCTCTATATACAGATAAATAAATTCCAGAACATTGACATCAGTAGTAATATCGCTCCGGAAGTTCCTCCGGTATTCGCCAGCGCCATTGGCCTGCAGAATATTTTTGTAAATATGTTTAACAATGCCTACGACAGCATTCAGGAAATGAAAGAATACATAAAATCTCATCCCGAACTGGGAATGAATAACTACAAAGGCCGGATTGCGGTAAGTATAACCTGTGCCAAAGGCAATGTTAACATTCATCTTGTTGATAACGGCATGGGCATGACTGCGGATATCGCCAAGAAGCTCTTTACGCCGCATTACACAACCAAAGCAAGCAGTGATAAACGCAAGGAAATCAAATTAAGTGGAGGCACGGGAATAGGGTTGTATACCATACGCTTTCTGGTCAAGGAATACGGCGGGACGGTTAAATTGGTAAAAACAGGGCATTTGGAGGGGGCGGAGTTCTTAATCCAGATGCCAGTGCCGAAGAATGGGGAAAAAGGGGTTTGATATGGCAAAGATTCTGATTGTTGAAGATGAGGAATTGGCGTGCGAAGCTATTACGGCATTCTTGGAAAAGCGGGGTTATGAGACTGCCGTGGCTTTGACAGGCAAAGACGGCCTCGCTGCATACCCCAGGGAGAACCCGGATTTAGTGTTATTGGATTTAGGGCTTCCAGATATGGACGGCAGGGAGATTCTGAAGGAGATAAAAGAAAAAATGCCTAAGATCAAGGTTATGGTAATCAGCGCCTATAAAGAAGAACCTATCCGCGATGAGCTGGCTAAACTGGGGGCGGATTATTTCTTGGGTAAGCCTTCTCCTCTGCCGAAACTGTATGAAGCAGTTCAGGAGATTCTTAAGCCTTAAACCTTGCCCATTGGAGAGCGAGCCGAAAAATAAGGAACGAGAAAGATAATGCCAGGCATAGACAACTCGCATACCACTTGTTTATGCCTGGCATTGACAAAGGAGCCGAATAATGCCGCAACAGAAAGAGCTTTCACTTAGAGATGTTTTCCATAACCTTGGCAATAAGCATTATGTCGCTCTTTTAGGCGCGGGGGTAACCAATGAAAGGCTGGAGGATATTCTTAATAGAGAGGGCCTGCCCTTAGAATGTAAGGAGGCCGTTGAGAAAGCCATGGCGGGCATAGAGAGGATAGAACGAGCCAGCAAGGAAGCGGATATTCTTCTCAATGAGATTAAAAGAATAGTATATGAAAAGGTTAATCCCGATGAAATAAAAGTTGATGCCGTGGCCATTGAGAGTAAAATGCAGGAAGCGCCGCAGAATAAATCGGTATTTTAGCACGAAAAGGAGGGCAATCCATGGCTGATGAAAGCAAGAAGATAAAAATCCTGTTAGTTGATGATGAAAAGGATATCCTTATTGAAACAAAAGAGATTTTTGAGAAGAGAGGTTTTCTGGTTTTTACCGCCGCGGAATCGGACTCAGCGTTATCTATCTTTCAGAAAGAACGGCCGCGGATATGCCTTCTGGATGTGCATATGCCTCAATCAAGGCTTGATGGAATAGGGATATTGGAGGAGATCCGTAAAATAGATAAAACAAGCTATTGCATTATGCTTTCAAGAGTAGATGATGAAAAGAGGATAGACGAAGCAAAGAGATTAGGCGCGAACAGGTATGTGTTAAAACCTCTCGACTTCACGGAGCTTCTGCAGTTGGTGAATGAGGCCGCGAAGGAGGCAGCCCGATGAGCGAAACTCTTTCTAAGCCTGATGCCTATACCGAAGAGCTCTTTCAGAAGATAAAAGACAATAAAATCACGGTAGACCCTGTGATCTGGGACTTGATGGGGCACGTCTTGGGAAATCGTATTTACAGTATTACGCTTATTGTAAATGACCTTTTGGATACGCCTAGGTGGATATTAAGCGCTGGCTCATGGCTGATGATTTTCCTTTATAAAATTACCGGAAATCCCGGCAAGATGCGCGCAATTCAGGATATTCTTGAAAGGACTTCGAAGAACGCGGATCAGGCGAGGGATTTCATGAAACGCCTGCGCGAGGCTACCAAGCATAAGACAGGGTTTTAAAAGGGGATTACGATGATAAAGCTCTTAACGGTTGATGATGAGTTGGATGTCTGCGAATTTATCAGGGATTTCTTTGCCAGCCGGGGCTATTCGGTGCTGGTTGCTTTAACGGGAAAAGAGGCGCTTGCCGCGGTGAAAAAAGAAAGGCCGAAGATAGTCTTTCTGGATATCATTATACCGGATATAAATGGCCTTGAGGTATTGAGGCAGATTAAGGAATTTGATTCTGATATCAAAGTCATTATTGTAAGCGTAACCGATGATAAAGAAAGCAGAGAAAAGGCAAAGGCACTGGGTGCGGATGAATTTATCAGAAAGCCTTTTAGCAAGCGCTACCTTGAAGAGGTGGTGATCCAGAAGATCATTGAGTTGACAAATGCCCCGAGGGAAGGAGTAGCCCGATAATGGACAAGCCGAAAATCTTACTGGTTGATGATGAGCCTGACGCCAGGGATATTATCGAGCGGCATCTTTGCCGCCATATTGAGTGCAGTGTCTATAATGCCCAGGACGGAAGGCAGGCGCTTGAGCTTATCGGCAAAGAAAACTTTGACGTGGCAATCCTGGATGTGAAAATGCCCGGGATTTCCGGAATAGATGTATTAAGGAAGCTTAAAGAGGTAAACCCTCAGGTTGGGGTACTGGTAGTAAGCGGCTGGAACAGCCAGCAGGTAGCGCAGGCGGCAATCAACGAGGGGGCGGTTGATTATATAATCAAGCCTTCAAATATGGAAGTGATTTTCTCTAAAGTGCGCGCCCTCTTAGAAAAAATTAACAAATACTTTCCTAAAGCAGAACAGAAATGAGTGAATCAAATATAGCGCGGATTCTGGATAATGAGGCAGTTTGCCTTGCGCGCGGAGTTGTTCTCAAAATAATGCGGAATGGTGCTTTGAAAGGAAAGGCAATCGCCTTTGTTGAGGATGTGGCGCTCTGTTCCTATAATACAGGTAATCTTGCCGCTAAGGCAATAGATGAATTTCTCAAACTTTCCCACCTCAACCGGGTCTTCTTCAGGCCTGGTTGCCCCTGCCGGCTCCAAGGTCAATTCTTGGGCTAAAAAGCTCCTTTGGCTGGAAGTGAGTATCTCTGCCTGGGCTTTCTGATTGTAGACATAGGAGTCTATCCTTTTATTCTTTTTGACAATATCCACCAGCTTTGATTCCGGCGCGGTTTCTTCCAGGATGTCCTTGAGGCTTATCCCCAGCCCCACGCAGATCTGATGGAGCGAGGACGCCCTTGCCGCGTGTATCCCCGCTTCAATGCGCCAGATGCTGTTAGGAGTTATGGCATTATCCCCGAATATCCCCTTAAGCCGTTCATAAAGCTCTTCCCGGGAGATATTCCTTTCTTCCCTTATTTTCCTGATTTTTTCATGTAATTTCATTATATTTCCCACCTGCTACAATTATACGCAAAACTGCGTATCTTGTCAAGAATAATCTCTACGAAAATATATGTTTTATAAAAAATTTGTATAAATACATAAAAGTTGATATTATATTAAGCCAACATTAATATCGTAACACATTTATTTGCAATGTATTATATGTTTATTACAATTTTACAATATTTCTCACTACGTTTATTTACTATACTATTGACAAACGTAGAAAGATGTGTTATACTTAAGCCACGAGTTACGAAACGATATTTAAGAGGAGAGGAAACTATGGGAAATAAAGGAATAAAGCTTCTGGCAGTAGATGATGAAGCACTGGCTAATGCGCATCTAAAATCGTATTTTGAGAAGAGAGGATACACTGTATTTACTGCTACCTGCGCTGAAGAAGCATTACCTTTGATTAAGAAAGAGAATCCTGAAATAATGCTTTTAGATATAGGCCTTCCGGGAATGAACGGTATTGAGCTGCTTCAGGAGGTGAGGAAAGCTAACCGCGCACTTAAGGTTATCCTGGTCAGCGGTTATTATAATTTTGATTTCTCTGAAGCTACGATAAAGGAGTTGGATATCTGCGAATGTGTACACAAGCCTATTGGTCTTATGGAATTAGAGCAGATTGTGAAGAAAGCATTAAGCAAGACCTAAAATCCGCGGTAAACTGCCCCACTAGCCACGCCTGTCTGTAGGCTCGCCTCTTGGCAAAGCCGAGGGCAGGCAGGGAGTAACCCTAAGCTTAGGGTTTACATGGGGAGCTGAGTGAGCCATATGGCTCACTCAGCATAAATCTAAGTAAAGTTATGACCATTAAGGACATTGCGCGTTTATCCCGTGTTTCGATGACTACTGTCTCGCGCGTGATAAACAATGAGAAGGTAAGCAGGGAGCGTAAGGAGAAAATATTAAAAATAATCCAGAGGTACGAATACCAGCCAGATCCTTACGCGCAGTATCTTGGCCGACGTAATAACGCGAAAATTACCAGAAAAACCGGAAGCGCTTCCAAAAAAGTCGGGGTATAGCCCTTGTCAAAGTTTTACTTAGGTGTTATGCTTTACGTGATGTTTAAGGATAGGATATGAAAATAAGTTTTCAAAGTATGAATAGCTTTAGGAATATGCTGGCCGGTGCTTAGCGCATCCGGCTTATTTTTTCTTTAAATCAGGGAGGAAAAAATGAAAAAAAATCTTAGAAAAGTTTTATTATTAGTGCCATTTTTCTTTGCTTTCTGCTCCTTATTTCTTGTAAATGACGTTTTAGCCGATGTTACGAATAAAAGAATGGCTGTAATGGCTCCGAAACATATACAAACTCAAGGAAGCACAGGTCAACTTTCTGTTCAGGGAGACTTTTATTGGAACTATGCTTCTTTTTATCCGGGATCCACCGCCTATGTTTCATCAACATCGGCTATTTTTTACCGTATTTATCTTTACAACGCTTCGGTAGGAGACACCTTTACATGGAACACATATAGGCCAGTGCTCGATCCCGTAACACACCTGCCTACAGGCGCATTGACATTTTGGGGAAGCGGAACTTATACACGTTTAGACGAACAATACTGGCAATACCAAACTGGAATTTATACTAGTACATTTTATCATCCTTATGCGAGTGGTGGGTTTGGCTCTGGCCCTTATATTAAGAATAATCCCTCTGCTACCGCGTATCCTGGAATATGGCAAATAACGATTAGCCGTAATGGCGTACTCTTGACGTCTGGGAACTTTACTTTGGTAGATGATTTAGCGCCAAAAGTAGCGTTTATGTCACCCGGTGACGGAACGGCTCTAAAAGGGACTCCGTACCTTATGGTTTCTAATTCTGACAATCTGGCGGTAACAAAGGTGGAGCTGTATGCTGATAATACTATCACTGGCCAGTCTGATTTGTTGGATACTCGTAATAACCCTTTCTCCGCTTTTGCCTATTTTTGGGATACTACAAAATTTCCTGATGGCGACTATATCCTAAGAGCCCAGGCTTATGACCCCTATAATAATATAGGTATTGGTAAAATTGCCGTTATTGTTGGTAACAAGAGCGCTCCTAATAAGCAGGTACCTATAGCCAAAACTACTCAGGTAGGCGAGCCCATTAATGTTGCTACTGGCAATGCATCTATGGCGGATATTGATATTCTTATACCATTTAGGGAGATCGCTCTTGAGCTATCCCGTACGTATAATTCGCAAGATACTTTTAGTGGTTCTTTTGGCTACGGTTGGCGTTCTAATTTTGATATCAGCTTATCCGAGCAGCCTGACCAGTCAGTTATCGAGAGTGATGAAGAAGGGGTAGACACAATCTACACCAGCAATGGAAACGGCGCGTACACCTCTTCAGCCGGAAAATATTCTCAATTAACCAAAAACCTTGATGGTTCTTTTATTTTGTTACGAAAACACGGCAGAAAATTATATTTTGACTCTCTTGGCAGACTGACAAAGATAGAAGAGAGAAATGGTAACTACCTCACTATAACCCGCTTAGCTAATGGCGCGATTTCAGTGGTGAGCGATTCAGCAGGAAGAACATTATCATTTGCTTCTGATACGCAAGGTAAAATAACGCAGGTAACTGACCCAGCGGGCAGGGTATTTAAATACGTCTATGACTCTCAAGGTAACCTCATTAAGGCCACCGACCCTTTACGCAAAACTACTATTTATGTTTACGATGGAAATCACAACCTTACCACTAAGACAGATGCTAACGGCCATTCGCTTTACTTCGAATATGATTCCTCAGATCGGGCGTATCACTCTTGGCAGGATGGAGGAAACAACGCGTTAACCCTTAATTTTAACTGGCTCAATAAAACCACAACAGTTACAGATTCTTTAGGCAACAGCACTAACTATGAATACAATTATTACGGTTTGGTACATAAAGTGACTGATGCTCAGAATAATGTCGAGCTTACTGTTTGGGATGCTAATTTTAATAAAACTTCCAGTGCCGATAAAAACGGAAATACCGCAAATTTTACGTATGATTCTCGCGGCAACCTTCTTACCAAAACAGACCCGCAGAACAATACAACTACCTTTACTTATGAGCCGAACTTTGATTTAGTTTCCTCGGTTACGGATTCCTTAGGCAGCACAACCACATATACCTATGATGCAAAAGGGAATCTCCTGCAAGTTACGGATGCTTTAGGAAACATAACCAGCCATACCTATGATGGTTTAGGTCAATTAACGCAAACCAAAGATGCTAACAATAATGCCACTACCTTTACTTATGATGTTTACGGCAGCACAGTCAAGATTGTAGATGCTTTAAATAACCAAAAGAACTTTACCTATAATGCATTTGGCAAGGTTATTCAAGAAACTAACGCTTTAGGCAACTCTACCAGTTTTGCTTACGACCTCATGGGGCGCCTGACTCAGACAACCTATGCAGACGGTTCAAAAACTACCTCCAGTTATGATGTCGTCGGAAACTTAGTATCTTTTACTGATCAATCAAGATGCACAACAACGTATACCTATGATGAGGTTGATCGCCTTATCACTAAAACCGACGACTTAGGCGGCGTACTTACCAACGCCTATGACACTGAAGGTAACCTTATCTCTGTTACTGATCCCAATTCAAATAAAACACAGTATTTCTATGATAGCCTAGGGATGAAAATTAAAACAGTAGATCCGCTTGGCAATCAAACCCTCTTCAGTTATGACTCCAATGGTAACCTTATTTCTAAAACGGATGCCAGAAATAATACCATAACCTATACTTACGACACGAATAACCGGCTTCTAAGCATTGCTTATCCCGATGGTTCAAGCGTAGTATTTGCCTATGATACGCTGGGTAGAACAACGTCTATGAATGACGCAACCGGTATAACCAGCTATGCCTACGATGCCCTTAACCGCCTAACTCAGGTTAATGGCCCAGGCATTAATAATACAATATCGTATAACTATGATGTGGTTGGTAACCGTATTCAGATGACGAATCAGGATGGAGGCATAACCACTTATGTCTACGATGCCTTGAGCCGCGTAACTACTCTCACCGATCCTCAAAGCAAGGTTACAACATATACTTATGATGCTATAGGTAATCTCATTCAGGCAAATTATCCCAATGGTACGCAGGCACTCTATACTTTTGACAAATTGAACCGGCTTATCATGCTTGTTAATAAGAATGGGTCAACCACTTTTTCTTCTTATGGTTATACGTATAACGTTTCCGGTATGCGCACCAGGGTGACCTTTGCCAATGGAGAATATACAGGCTATACCTATGATAAACTCAACCGCCTATTAAAGGAAAATAGGAATAACCCAAGCAAGAAATCGCTCTATTCAATCGTATACACCTATGACCCCTTAGGTAATCGCTTAACCGAAAATATAGCCATCACTGATACACGTTTTAAAATTGCTGACTATCCCTTGAATTCAAGCCTCACCTATAACTACAATAGTAATAACCAACTGATAAGCCTTAATGTGTATCAAGCAGCAGGCAGGAAGCTTACGCTGGTAAAGACTGTTAATTATACCTATGATGCAAACGGTAACTCTATCCAGCAAAATGACAGCCAAGCTATAACCAATTACGCCTATGATTTTGAAAACCGGCTGACCTCTGTCTTGGGCCCTACTGTAAATGCAAGCTATGTTTATGATGGGGAAGGAAGTCGAATCTCTCAGACTGAGGGAGGTCTTACCACCAAGTTCTTTTATGATGGCAAAGAAGTTATCCTGGAAAGGGATAGTGCTAACCAAAAGATAACTTCATACACGCATGGATTAAATTATCCAGGTGGCATAGGAGGCATGATAGCCTCGTATAACGCGGGTAATACAAGCACGCAGTATCTTTACGACGGCTTAGGGAGTGTAACGGCTTTAATGGATGCTGCAGGGCAGGTAAATCAAGCCTACTCCTATGATGCTTTTGGCAACATCATCAGCCAGAGCGGGACTGCTACAAACTCATATCAATTCCAGACAAAACAAGTAAGTTCTTCATTTGGGCTTGTTTATTTCGGAGAACGCTACTATAATCCTCTTATCGGCCGCTGGCTGACGCCTGATCCGTCAGGCATGGTAGATGGGCCGAATCTTTATGCTTATGTCAATAATAATCCAGTAAATCTTATTGATCCGTGGGGGTTATGTAAAGAAAAGTCATTTTGGGATAAATCATTAAGCGAAGTTTGGAATGATTTAAAGCAAAAACTGTCAAATCAAAAACCCTTAAGTACGCAACAGATAATAGATCTGACAATTAGCTTTAGTGGGGGAATAAAGTTTGTTGGAAAAGGAGGCCCTATCGTTTTAGGGCGCTTTAGGCTCGGGAATCAACCAGGCAAATCTTTCCTCAAGGAATTAGCAGAAAAATATAACGCTCGCATTTTGGATAAACCTTTTCCTGAAGGTGTTTCCCTAGAGCAAGCCCTAAAAACAGAAATTGATGCGGCGTCAAAAATATATATGAGAATGAAGGGCGTAAAGCCAGGGTATGTTTCGCATGATATTGAGTTAAAGTATATAAGAAGTAAACTAGGTCTAATAGATAAGACAGAATTCATAGTAGACAAATGAAATATACTATCGAAGATATTATTCAGAGTGTCCAGAGATATCCCCATACTTTGATAGCTGTTGATATTAATGGTAGTATAAGAAATGTTCGGTCTTTGAAGAAAATCCCTGAACCGTTAGAAGAATTTTCTCAATTAATTAAGCAAGGAACACATAAGTATTGTTCAGCTTCGTTTATAAAAATGGATAGAAAATATAGCCGGGAAAAGGCTTTAAAGAAAATTAAGGAATCGATTGAAGCCTTACAATACTCTAAAACTCATAAGCTAAAACCCGGTGTTAATATTCCCGGCAACGAGAGATATAATGCAATTAAAAATAAATTGGCAAAAGAATCAAAAAAACACCCGTAAAAAGTGACGAAGAGCGCGGAATTATCAAAATATGAAAAAACCTACAGGTTCCGGGGGGTTTCGGGTTCCAGGGACACGTACCTAATTAAAAGAGTCAATGATGGCCAGATTGGCACGAATAGTAGCTCTTGGTACGCCGCATCACGTCTTGCAAAGCGAGTAGGGGACGTTGTTAACTTGTAAACTTATTGACACATTTTAATAAATTCGCGGGGTGATGGCTCCTTAAGTACATAAGCTCTTTTGAAGAAAGCCGTGGTTAAATTGACAAATTAACAACGTCCCCAACGTAGTCCCAACGTAACCATATTGTAAGTAGTGTTTTGGGTGGAGCAGCTGCAGGAGCAGCCGTAGCTGGAATGAGTGACGGAGATGTTGGCAAATCAGCTTGGATGGGTGGAGCGATAGCAGGAGGTCTCGCGCTAATGAGTGAGACCGCAAGTTATATGCGCAATAAAATGATTCAGCAATCTCGTTTGGATCCTAGAAATTCTAGTGGTAAAAGCGCAGGTTTCAAAGGAGATGATTTTAAGTTGGGAGGAGGGCGATATGACTCAGCTCATCCAAACGGTAATCCAAGTCCTTTAGGTGGCAAACAAGGTGGTGTGGGACAAGTATTCGGGATGCGTTATAAGCCTGGTGATATTTGGGATCGGATTGTTGAAACATACTCAGGTCCACATGACTATTTAAATAGTTGGGGTTATGATTTATTTGGAAATCTTAAAAATCAAACTGCTTTTGAAAGTTTTCTAGGTGCGACCTTAAATCCTTTAAATGTAGTGATTGCAACCCCAATAGCTGTATCATCAATTGTGCCACGGGCAGCGTATGCAGCACCAGCTATCACTTATGGGTTAAATCAGGAAAGTGGGAATAGGTAAATAAGTTGGAATGAAATAGGGCTAATTTCATCGGAGATATCAATGAATACATTAAAGGGTCTTCTGATTATTATTTTTGTTCTTTCTGCAAGCAAGGCATTTGCAGGTTATGATAAGCTAACCAAGAGAAATTACGAAGAATCAAAAAATGAGAAAGCGGTGATTCTTTACGGCGTAAATTGGGGGAGGCGATGGGGATGTGCTGGACTCGATAATGCCCAATTGCAAAACTTAACATTTTCGCATATTGATTCCAACCTTGACAGGGAAGATATCGCACTAAATAATCCAGCGAAATTATTTTCAGAAAACTCTTCTGAATCTTTTGCTATTATTGTCAATCCGGGTGAATATGCGCTAATCGCATATGATATAAAAATTGCTAGAACTTCAGCGGGGGCTAGTCATATAAAAGGAGAAGGTGAGGGGACATTTAAGGTAAATGCGGGAGAAATAGTTTACATAGGTGATTTTGGGTTAGATTGTGCAGGTGATAACCCTATTCCTTGGCGGTATTACATTAAAAAAGAAGATTTCGAGAGTTATGTGGCAGGGTTTAAAGAAAAATACAAATTTATTTCTGATAAGCAAATTATCTATCGACTTTTCCAAACTGATAAGTTTGGTCAAAGTGCAAAGGGGTCAGACCTTGAAATGTGAAATAGATTGACAAAGTCTTAACGAAAAAACGGTGTCAGAACTCCCCAAGTTAATAGAGCGTTCCGGGGACACGTACCTAATTAAAAGAGTCAATGATGGCCAGATTGGCACGAATAGTAGCTCCTGGTACGCCGCATCACGTCCTGCAAAGGGGTAACAGGAGTCAACAGGTGTTTTTCTCGGATAGTGATCGTCGTCATTATCTTGATTTACTCAAAGAGCAGTGCGGGATATGGGGAGTTAAGGTGTGGGCGTATTGTCTTATGGATAATCACGTTCATCTGATTCTAGTCCCTGAGGAAAAGGGAAGCCTGGGCAAGTCGTTAGGAGAAACCCATAAAAAATACACGAGGATGATTAATTTTCGGAAGGGATGGAGAGGATACCTCTGGCAGGGTCGGTTCAAGAGTTACATTTTGGATGAAAGATATCTGTATGCTGCCGTACGATATGTTGAGCGGAATCCTGTAAGGGCGAAGATAGTCAAAAAGGCTCAAGATTATCGATGGTCCAGCGCTAGAAGCCATGTGTATAAAGAGAAGGATGAACTTTTGAGCGATTTTTATCTGCTTAGGGAGCTAGCCGATTGGTCAGCGTATTTAGCGGAAGAAGACAAGCCCGATGATCTAAAGTTGATGCGCTATCATGGACAGGTGAGGCGCCCTTTGGGAAACAGTGAGTTTCTGGAAAGGTTGGCTCGAAAATTGGGGGTTGAGGTAAGAACAAAGAAACCGGGACCGAAGCCGAAACGGGAGTTATCAATCCAGAATTAGGTACGTGTCCCCCGAATAACATATAAATTAGGTAAAGAAGCAAGAGAAGCCTTGAATCTTCCCAAAGCGAACAGAGGAACTGCAGTACAGCCATACAAGCCTAAGACAGAAAATTTTGCTGGTCCAAGGCATCCTCAACCACAACCAGAATGGGATCCCCCCATTAATAAGAAGGGGAAGGGGTGGGAATACTATGATGGGCGCAACTTTCCGGATTGAAGCGGGGGTGGAAAAATGTTAAAAATTGTATATAAAAAAGATTTTGATGGTATTTCTAATAAGAGATCATTCAAGATGGTTAAAGATAATATCCTAAAAAATAATAATTATGCAGTAGAGTTGTATGAGGATGATAGAATTATAAATTTAAATATACCCCATTATCCTATTTATTGTAAATGTAATGCGCTTCAATGGAATCAAATAATTAAGAAAATTAGGAAAATAGGGAGCAGTATAAATTCAAGTGGGGAGGGGCATGACTCCTTAAGTACATAAGTTCTTTTGAAGAAAGCCGTGGTTAAATTGACAAATTAACAACGTACCCTCCGTCCTCTACCGCTACGACGGATTTAACGGATGCTGCAGGACAGGTAAACCAATGTAATGTTCCCCAATAGTCAATGTCAAGGATAAGAAAATCATGCAGACTCCCTTTTGTAAAGTGAATAAAATAAAAGCTTCCTTCTTCTTTATTCTGTGGTTATATGCGATTTATCCTGCTTATTCGCAGGAGCCATGGCAAAGCTTAAGCGTGGACGCGGAGGTTTCCCAAGCAACGGCGATAGCCTTTGATAACCATGATGATGCGGTTATCTATGCCGGTTTTAAAAAAGGATTATATAAAAGCACTGACGGCGGTGGGAGCTGGCAAATTTTAGCCGCGGGCATCATTACAAGAATAAATTTTTTATTACTGGATAACGAAGATGCCAAAATAATTTACGCGGCAAGCGAGAACGGGCTCTTTAAAAGCAGTGATGGAGGCATGAATTGGCAAAGAATTTTCTCTGGGAAAAGCGCCGATGAAAAAAATGTTGTTTCGTTGGCGCTTTGCCCTGAGGCGCCTAAAAGCATTTTTATCGCTACATCTAACGGGATATTTTTTAGCCCGGTAAACCTCATGACCTGGCAAAAAGTAGGAGGCGCCTTAAGTGATGCCCGTGTTCATTCCATTGTCGCGGACCCTGTTGACGCGGATACATTTTTTATCGCATCCAATAAAGGATTATTCAAAACTAAAAATAGATTCGCTTCTTATGAGAAAGTGCATAGTGGTTTTAACACTGAATCAGAAGATAGCACTACCGATATCGATTCATCGCAAGAAGAAGCGAGCACCGAAGACGTTTTCTTCCGCCATATCGCTATTAACAAGCGCGATACAAAACAGATATACGCGGGAACCTCTTCGGGGGTATTTGTCAGCTTGGATGGAGGGGGTGTTTGGGAAAAGAAGGTATTGAGTGGTTTATTTAATGAAGAAATCAGGTATGTTTTTTTAGATACAGGTGATGCTGTGTCAAAGATATATCTGGCAACACAACAAGGGGTGTTTCGGTGTAAGGAGTCTTCTTGTGAGCAAATATATGAGGGGCAGGATTTTAGCCACTGTAACCAATTTGCCAAAGACGGCCATGGCAGGCTTTATCTTGCCGCGGATAAAGGGTTATTCAGGTATACCCTGGAAAATACTCTACCACAGAAGCTTTCCTCATATCCTTCCGACGAGGCTCATTTTCGCCAGGCCGAGCCTGCTATAGCGGAAATTCAGCAGGCGGCAATTAATTACGCGGAAGTGTATCCGGAAAAGATAGCAAACTGGAGAAAACAGGCACGGCTGAAGGCTTTTTTCCCACAAATAGATTTAAGCTATGATAAAACCGTCTTTACCTCAACCAGTTATCCTCAGGGCAGGGGTTTTGTAGGCCCTTTAGACTGGGGGGTTTCCTTAAGTTGGGATGTTGGTGATTTGATTTTTAGCACTGAACAGACGTCTATTGACGTGCGTTCGCGCCTTATGGTGCAGCTGCGGGACGATATCCTTAACGAAGTTACCCGGCTTTATTTTGAACGTAAACGCCTGCAATTGGAATTATCCCGGTCAGAAGGTTTAAATGAAAAATCAAAACTTGAGAAAGAATTACGCTTAGAAGAACTGACGGCTTCCATTGACGGCCTTACCGGTGGGTATATGAGCCAAAAGCTAAAGAAACAGCAATAAGAAGAGAATGAATAGCGATACAAAAACAATACGTAAGGCTAAAAGAAGTTCATAGTTGGCTAAACAGATAGCGGTATAATTGCTGAAGAAGTATGCAGGCTTAACTAATGATAGAGAGAATATCATTTCACAATTCAAGGCCTGATAGTATGTGAGATAACAAAAAAATAGGTGGCTCCTCAGAAAGCGGTTATAATAGGTTTTGTGTACCATCACAAACCAATAACCCTTTAAAAAAGGAGGCAGCCACCATGTATTATGTCGGAGCAGACCTGCACAAGGAACAAACCTGGTTTTATGTTATGGACGAAAACGGTATTAAGATTGATAGTAAAAGTATATCAAATTCACAGGATTCGTTAAAGAGTTATTTTGCGACAATCCCTACTCCCTTCACCTTGGCGGTGGAGGCAACCTACAACTGGTATTTTTTCATAGATATGGCTGAAAAGTTCGCTCAAACCGCTTACCTGGCAAATTCCTACGAATTAAAGGCCTTTGCCAAACGCCATAAGAAAACCGATAAAATTGACGCGAGGCTTATTGCCGATATCTTGCGTAAAGGCTTTTTGCCGAAAGTGTTTATTCCTAACCAATCTATCCGTCAGCTCAAAGAACTGCTACATCACAGAATCAATCTTGTGCGCGACCGAAGCCGCAATATCTTTCGCTTAAAAAATACCCTGGATAAACTCGGCGCTGATTCCAGCGGCGACTTTACTACCGTTAAACGATTACAAATGATTCCGGTAAAGACTCTGCCGGAACACTCCCAGTATGTACTTACCGGTTATATTGAACAGATTATTCAACTAAGCCAACGTATCTTAAAAATGAAAACATATTTAAGAAACGAGCTGTTGGAGGATAAAGAAATCCAAAACCTTATCACTATAGACGGCTTGGATTACTTTAGCGCCGCCTTGATAAAAAGCGAAATAGTTGATATTAACCGTTTTGCTTCTTTTGGCCGCCTCTGCGCTTACGCGGGCTTGGCTCCTAAGGTATCTCAAAGCGGCGATAAGGCCGCCT
>MHGF01000010.1 GCA_001805445.1 Omnitrophica WOR_2 bacterium GWF2_43_52 | reverse complement strand
GTTCAGTATTTTGTAACTCATTATTTTAACCCAAGGCAAAGCCTCCGATTTATATAATAGTACCATTGCAGGCCATGCTTAAAAGCGCGCACCCAATTGCTCCCACCAGCGCCGCGGCCGACCCGCCACCAGGGGCTGGCTTTTTAGCGGCTAAATTATCAAGATAATGTTTAAGAGATTGGTTAGAATACATACTTTTTTAAATGGAGAATGGCCACCTTACCTAAAAATAGAACCGTCCCCTTTACTTCGTTAAATACAAACGTCTCCTTTTTCTTTTCTATTGAAGGCAAATAGCATATGCCCGATGTAAAGAGCCATCGGCATTACTTCTACAGGAGTTTCCAGAAGGCACAGCGCCCAATAAACCACAGTCCTTTTCATTACAAGTATCGGCCATTCCTCCAGAGGAGTCAACCCTTGCACTTGAACAACCAACTAAAACGGTTCCACTCGGACAAGTTGCGGTAGAAAGAGCCCCTGGTCCCATAATTAGCCCTGCCTCAATTGTTGTAGTCCCAGACTGACTCGCCCATCTTGGATTGCCATTCTTAGGATTTTTCAAATACATATCATCTGCAGCAGCGTATCCGGTTGAGGGATCACCGCCTATGTCCAGTATAACCCCTTCGCCATCATAAGTACCAGGGTTCTCCGTCCCAATCCCTACATTTCCAGTATTTTTGATACTTACTCGAGGGGAAACACTAAACCCTGACGAACCAGCGGCAAGAGTTAAATTACCGTTAAGAGAACGCACAACCACATCTTGAGGCTGACTATTATCTGCCCACATCCCAACACTTGTAACGCCAGCGATTGCTCCCAATTCATTCAATCCAATGCTTCCTGGCCTATATAAAGTCATCGCTGGACTGTCTGTACCTATAATCATAATACCGCCTTGTGTACCGGATACCACTGCGTCGTTGCGTACATCTACAGTCAATCTTGCAATGGGATTCGTAGTACCAATACCAACACGCTGATCTGCATCTATTGCTAATGAGGTTTTGCTTGTGGTAGTAAGCTCTGCGTACGCACCATACGGCGCAGGGTAATAGGTATCGATTTGTATGGTTTCGGTAGTCTGGGCAAAACAAGGAATAAGCAAAGCTATAAAAAAGAATACTGTTAAAGAACTTATTCGCGTGTAAAACATTCTTCCCCTCCTTATTCAAGACGAGGCTTAGCCTCGCAAGTGAGGGTCAGGTTTTGAATTTTGATTCCTGCTTATTTTCTGTTTATCGGCCTGTGTAATGACACTGTCAAAATTCAAGACCTGACCCCTCTATCACTCACCGAAGCTCAGCTTTGCTATCAGGACAACCCTACAATATTCCCCTTCTTGTCAATATCAATGCGTAAAAGTGCCGGCTGCGAAGGAAGACCAGGCATAGTTTGCATCTTGCCGCACAGCGGGTATATAAAGCCTGCCCCCACTGACGCACGGACATCACGAACAGGTAAAATAAAATCACGAGGCCTGCCTTTTAAAGTAGGGTCATGGGATAAAGATAAATGGGTCTTTGCCATACATATAGGAAGGTTTCCATAGCCACGCGCAGTGTATTTGGCTAACTTTTCTTCGGCTATCGGCTCATAAGAGACGTCTTTTGCCCCATACACTTGAGTGGCAATAGCCTTAATCTTATCCTTAATCGGAATATCTAGCGGATACAGGAATTTGAAATGATTTTTTTCTTTTGTAGCGCTTACCACTGCCTTGGCAAGCTCAATAGCCCCTTTTCCCCCTTTTGCCCAGACCTCACTCACCAAGCAATCAGTAGCCCCCGCGGCAATGGCTCTCTTTCTCACCAAAGCAACTTCTTTGTCCGTATCAGTCTTAAAGCGGTTTAATGCCACAATGCATGGAAGCCCGAATAAACGCACATTTTCAATCTGCTTTTCTAAATTACAAATCCCTTCTTCAATCGCCCTTAAATCTTCACTTATCAGGCCCTTATCCAAAGGCTTACCGGCTACCACATTAAATTTTCCCGAATGCATTTTCAGGGCGCGAATAGTCGCAACCATCACTACCGCATCGGGTTTTAATCCCGAATAACGGCACTTGATATCAAAGAATTTCTCTGCCCCAAGGTCAGTGCCAAAGCCCGCCTCAGTAACCACAAAATCCGCTAAGCGAAGCGCGATCTGATCCGCTAAAATCGAGCTGTTGCCATGGGCAATATTGCCAAATGGCCCGGCATGCATCAAAACCGGCGTATGCTCCATAGTCTGGATAAGGTTTGGCTTTATCGCATCTTTAAGCAATACGCACATACTGCCAGCAACCTTCAAATCCTCAAGCGTAACAGGTTTTCCGTTTACGTCTTCGGCGACAACCATTCTCCCTAAACGCTTGCGTAAATCCTGTAAGCTAGTGGTAAGCGCCAGGATTGCCATTACCTCTGAGGCAACGGTGATATCAAAACCTGTATCCCTGGGGCAGCCGCCATCCTTGCCGCCTAAGCCGACAGTAATATTGCGCAGAAACCTGTCTGAAACATCCACTACCCTTCTTAAGGTAATACTTTCAGGCTTTATCTGCAGGGGATTCCCTTTACAAAGCGTATTATCTAAATGTGCCGCGGCCAGATTATTGGCTAGGCCTACCGCGTGGATATCGCCGGTAAAATGAAGATTAATATCCTCCATAGGAATAATTTGCGAATACCCTCCGCCGCTTGCTCCGCCCTTTATTCCAAAAACAGGCCCTAATGACGGCTGGCGCAGGCAGGCAATAGTTTTTTTACCAATACTGTTTAACGCCATTGATAAGCCGATGGTGCTGATAGTCTTTCCTTCGCCTAAGGGCGTCGGGGTTATGGCGGTCACCAGCACATATTTGCCTAACTGCCGATTCTTAATCCGTTTTAAAATGGATAAGTCTATTTTGGCTTTATAATTACCATATAATTCCAACTCATTTTCTTTAATACCTATGGATTTTGCGATTTTGCTTATTTTATAAGGCTTAACTTTACGGGCTATTTCTAAATTGGTCAACACGTTCTGATTCCTCCTCTTTTCTATACAGACAATACGCTATGTGTATTACTTTAATAAATAGGGAAATGGGTGGCCCCGCCGCAGGCGGGGACAGGATGCTCTGTCCCTGCGTTTTCAATAACTGTAATTACACTCAAGCTCAAAGGCATTCTTAATCAATTCAAATTGAGATTGCTTGTTGGTATCTTTAAGTACCGATAACACATCAAAACGGCAGCTTTGATTCATGAGCTGCCTCTCTTTTATATAACTTAGCGCCGATTGGGAAATTTTGTGCTGCTTATGCCTGTCCACTGCTTCTTTAGGCAGGCCATGCCCGCAGGATGAGCGCGATTTTACTTCCACAAAACACATGGTGCGTTTATCAGTAGCAATTATATCTATTTCGCCGAACCTGCTTTTGTAATTACACTCTAAAATTTTATAGCCGTTCTTTTCTAAATAGCCCGCGGCCATAGATTCAGAAGATTTTCCAAGGTCTATTTTATACCTGCTCATAGGACTCCAGGCCATGGCAATGAAAACTCTGCCTATGGATAGGTGACGGCCCTCTCGTACGCAAGGCTTCCAGATGGCCTTTTGTGCCATAGCCTTTATGTTGGCGAAAGCCATACTCCGGCCACTTACCATGGTACAAAGACATAATTCTATCTCTGGTGACTTTGGCGATAATAGAGGCACAGGCAATAGAAAGGCTTTTCGCATCGCCCCCAATGATGGTTTGGCTGGGCAGGCTAAGAGCTAAAGGCGTATTCCCATCAATTAAAACAAAATCCGGCTGAGGGCGTAAAAAAGAAAGCGCCTTCACCATGCTCAGGCGCGTTGCCTCCAAAATATTTATTTTATCTATTACCTTTTCGTTAACAATACCAAGGCTGATAAATGCCTTTTCCCTGATTTCAACTGCCGCTTTCTCGCGCTGGCCTGGGGTTAAACGCTTGGAATCATCAATCCTGTTTTCAAAATCATAGCTTTTTAAAATTACCGCGGCCGATACTACAGGGCCTGCCAGGGGGCCGCGGCCTGCCTCATCCACGCCGGCAATTATTTTATAGCCTCGAGATTCGTACTTGTGTTCATAGTCAAGCATTATTTGATGATGGTAACACTCGCGCCTAAATTAGATCGTAGGGGCAGACCCGCGCCTGCCAGCAAGGCAGGCGTCTGCCCCTTATTATCATTTATTTCAATGGAATATTGTTTGGGCGGACACATAGGCCCGCCCCTACTTACGCCTTCATCTTCGCCGCTACCGCGGATTCTATCTTGGCTTCCTTGCCGATTTTGCCTCTTAAATAGTAAAGCTTGGCACGATTAACCTTGCCGCTGTGGGTAACCTTGATACTTTCAATTGCCGGTGAATAAAGGGGAAAAACCCTTTCAATACCCTCGCCAAAAGAAACCTTGCGCACCGTAAAGGTAATTCTTGCCCCTGAGCCGTTTTTAGCGATAACTACTCCCTCAAAAGGATGCAGCCTTACCTTATCCCCTTCAGGAATTCTGGTCATAATTTTTACCGTATCGCCGATATTAAAGCTCGGCATCTCTTTTTTTGCCTGTTCTCCTTCAATGAGTTTTATTTTACTATTCATTTTTCCTCACTCCATTCTTTCGTTGTTTTCCTATTATTAATAAATCCGGCCTCTTTTTCCTGGTTACAGCAAGCGCCTGATTCCTCCTCCAGGCTTCAATTTTCTTATGGTCGCCTGATAAAAGTATTTCAGGAGCTTCCATGCCCCTAAAATCCGCGGGGCGAGTATACTGGGGATATTCTAACAGGTTATTGCTAAAAGATTCCAGAATGCTTGAATCTTTATGGCCCAAAACTCCAGGAATAAGCCTTGCTACGGCATCTACTAATACCATAGCGGCAAGTTCCCCTCCTGTCAAGATATAATCACCGATTGAGATTTCTTCATCCGCCAACCGCGTACGCACCCGCTCATCAACCCCCTCATACCGCCCACAGATCAAAATAAGATGCCGGTATTTTGATAATTTACTGGCTAATTTTTGGTTTAACGTCTTTCCTTGCGGACAAAGCAATATCGTTTTAGTCGCCTTTCGCCCCTCGTCCTTCGCCCCTCGTATCTGTTCCACCGCCCGAAAGACCGGCTCTGCCATCATCACCATTCCCGGGCCGCCGCCAAAAGGCCTGTCATCAACCTTTTTATGCTTATCAAGCGTATAGTCGCGTAAATCATGCACCCTTATGTGTAATTTTTCTTTTTTTTGAGCTATCCCTAAAATAGAAGCGTCAATATAAGGCTTAAAAACTTCGGGGAAAATAGTAATAATGTCAATGAGCATGCGCCCTCGCTTCCTGCCTGCCCACGGCTTCGCCGCGAGGCGAGCCGGCAGGTAGGCACACGGAAAATAACAGATTCCGCCGAAGGCGAATCAGCCTGCGGCTGAAATAGATTACAGGCAACAAATCATAACAAAAGATAGTTTTCTCTGATCTATGACTCATATGCCTGGCTCATGCTAAAATCTCTTAGCCTGTTCTCTTTAATTGCCAACCTGATGCTTTTTAAAAACCTATTATAAAAGTAGATATTGTGAAACGAAACCAGCCTTAATCCTAAAATTTCTTCTACATTAAAAAGGTGCCTAAGATACGAGCGGCTGAAATGTTTGCAGGTATAGCAATCACAGGCGCTATCTAAAGGTTTCAGGTCCTGGGCATACAGGCCGTTACGTATGACTACCTTACCCTCCGAGGTAAACGCCGTTCCATTTCTTCCGTAACGGGTAGGGATAACGCAATCAAACATATCCATGCCTAGCTTGACTGCTTCAAGAATATCTTCCGGCGTCCCGACTCCCATCAAATAACGCGCGCAATGTTCGGGCAAGAGCCCGACCGTTAAAAAAATTGTATTATACCTCAAATCTTTCGGTTCGCCAACAGATAATCCTCCTAAGGCATAACCGTCAAAACCGATTTCCACAATCTCCTCCGCGGATTGTTTTCGCAAATCTTCATAGGTTGCCCCCTGCACGATACCAAACAATAACTGACGATGGACGCAGGACGCGGGACGATGGACGAGTTTTGAGCGGCGGGCCCAATAGGTTGTCCTGTCCAGCGCTGTTTTCGCGTATTTCTTTTCACAAGGGTAATGCACGCATTCATCAAGCGGCATCATAATATCCGAGCCAAGCGTATTTTCAATCTCAAGCACCTTCTCGGGCGTCAGGAAATGGCGCGAGCCGTCAAGGTGCGACTGAAATTCAACCCCCTCATCTTTTATCTTACGAAAACCGGCTAAACTGAAAATCTGATAGCCGCCGCTGTCGGTAAGGATAGGCCTATCCCAGGAAATAAACTTATGCAAACCTCCGGCATTTTTAATTATCTCCAGGCCCGGCCGTAAATACAAATGATAGGCATTGCCTAAAATAATCTGGCTCTCTGCCTCCATGAGTTCTTTTGGCGACAATGCCTTCACTGAGCCTTGCGTACCCACAGGCATAAAGGTGGGCGTCTCAATCTCGCCATGGGCGGTTTTTAGCAGCCCTAAGCGCGCTTTTGTTGAAATATCCTGATGAATAAGTGTAAAAGGCATAAATAATCAGTAAACTGTTACATTGCTAAACTGTTAAACGGTTACGATGTTTTTCAATAGATAGCAATTTAACAATTTGACAATTTAACAGTTTTTAGTAATTCATACTATAAGCATCGCATCCCCATAGCTGTAAAACCTGTATTTTTCCTTAATTGCCTCGTTATAGGCTTTCATTATCAAATCTCTCCCCGCGAAAGCGCACACCAGTATAAAAAGCGTAGTCTTGGGAAGATGAAAATTGGTGACAAGAGCGTCTACCATTTTAAATTGATAGCCGGGATAAATAAAGAGGTTGGTATACCCTTGGGACGATGGACGATGGACGATGGACGATGGAGATTTGGCGGCTAATTCTGCCGCTGTTTCTAAAACCCTTGTCGTCGTGGTTCCTACGGCAAAAATCCTCTTTCCATTCTTTTTAGCCTGAGCTATTGCCTGTAATGTTTTCTTTGAAATATGAAAGGCTTCTTTTTCCATTACATGCTCTTGTATGTTTTCGCACTTTACCGGCTTAAAAGTACCCAAACCAACATGAAGGGTTACAGAATCAATCCTTACCTTCTTTTTTCGGATACGCTCTAATATCGTTTTGGTAAAATGTAATCCCGCGGTCGGGCTGGCAATGGCACCGGGCTTCTTAGCATAGACTGTCTGATAGGAAAGAATATCCAGCTTCTGGGGCTGCCTTTTAATATAGGGCGGCAGGGGCATGACGCCTATTGCCTCTACTATCTTTGAAGAGATATTCTTATTAAATTCAATTACCTTTTCATCTATGACCCTGGCCTTGAGGATTCCATTAACGCCAAGCCCAGCCGGGGCGTTAAATAAAACTTCCTGCCCTGTTTTTAAATTCGGCTTTATTAATGCCCTAAAGCTTCGGGGCGATAACCTCTCAGACAACAAGACATCCACCTTCCCCAAGGTATCCTTTTTAACACCTAAGAAACGAACCGGCACTACCTTGGTATTATTTACCACCACAATATCATGAGGCCCTACATACTCTGCGAAATCACTAAAAATCCGGTGGCTAACCGCGTTACTTTTACGGTCAATCACCATCAGCCGGCAGCTATCACGCTTTTTAAGCGGGTACTGGGCGATAAGTTCCTTAGGTAAAGAATAATCAAAATCTGAAAGCTTCATGATTTCCCTGCTGTTTTCTAAAACGCTCTAATGCCTCAAAATTTTTCTTTGCCAAATCAAACTCAGGAGCGATTGACAACGCCTTCTGGTAGTGCTCATAGGCCTCATCAAGCCTGCCCAGCGCAACGTAGGTATTCGCCAAATTGTAATACGCTCCCGCGTACGAAGGGTTTAAGGCTATTGTCCTCTTAAACTCCTCTGCGGCTAAATCATGTTTACCCAGATTCGCGTACGCGCCCCCTAAGCTATTATGCGACATATAGGTGCCAGGAAACGCCACGGTATTGGCATAATAAAGCGTAAACTCATTTTTATAGTCTTGATTCCTTACCATGGTCCGGAAAAAGAAAAAAAAGAAAATAAAAGAAACTATCGCTATAGTTACTTTTAAAGGCGCCTTATCCAAAAGAGCGCCTAGCGCTAAACAAAAACCCGCCAGTGGTAAATAAAGATAGCGTTCGGCAACCAAGGAATTTGTATTAATAATATTGACACACGGCACAAGTGTTATAAAAACCCAAAGGATGCCCAAGAAAAAAGCCCGCGCGCTATGACGGTACCTAAAGGCACACATGATAAGCATAACAATAACCGCCATAGACACAAATGCCATAAGATTATACTGTTCTAAACTCTTGTCATAATCAAACCCTATAGCGTGGTACCAACCTAATTTAAGCGGAAAAAGCGCTAAGGCTAAATAATACGCTACTACTCTGCTTACGCTAGCGATACGCCCAACGGTAGGCCAAATCTCTGTCTGCCCAGAAAGGCCGAATACCGCTATTCTATGCAAGAGGGTTTTGTATACAAATGGAACGCATAAGAGCAGTATCACTAAGAAAAAGAGGAATTTTCTTCTGTCTTTGGCGCAGGCATAGGATACAAAAGGAAACCCCAAAGCCCCCACCTGCACCGAGAGGCTTAATAAAAAACTTATACCGGAAAACACCAGCCGCTTTTGTAGCAGGAGCCCCAGAAGAAAAAAAAGCGTCATCTCGGCATAGGGTTTACCCGATATCCATGAAACTACCTGGGTATTCACAGGATGTACGGCAAATAAAAGCGCTGTGATAAACGCCAATTTCTCTTTTGAAAATAATGAAACCACGACAAAAAACATGAGTACTGTATTTACCGTATGCAACACTACGCTTACAAGATGGTAGCCAAATGGTTTTAATCCGAACAATCTCCAGCAGAGCGCGTTGATAAAATGAGTTACTTCAAAACTTCCCTTGAATAAAGGCGGCGCCTTTCGTGAAAACTCAAGCATGAGCGCTCTGTCATCAGAAATAAAATCACCCTTTAAGCTATTGGCGTAAGCGCCTAATGTTACCAAAACCAATAGTAAAACAGCCAAAAACTTACCCTTCACTTAAAATCTCCTCAATCCAAACCCGCATTGGAAACTTGTTCCAATGCGGGTTTGGAAAATTCTTTAAACAGCTATCTTTCAATAACCCAAGCTCAATTCTCATTCTCACAGGTGGCTCGGCCATCAAAAAAACCTTTAAACCTGTGAGGTTCTCGCGATGTAAGGGATTATTCCGCCTTACCGATCTGGGAACCGGGAAAATAGTGGCTTAAGATTTGTGTATACGTATAGCCTTCTTTTGCCATAGCATACATTCCCCACTGGCATAAACCTACTCCATGGCCCCATCCCAAACCCTTGATAAAGGCAGTGTTATTTATAATGGTTATAGTGAAGGTGGCGCTGCGGATTATATTGGGACCTAACACCTGCCTGAAATCCTTCCCCGAAATCTCAGCATACGAGTCTTTCCCTTTAAACAATACTCTCATTACTCTCCCAGAGCTATTACGCGTCATAATTTCAATATCTTGGATATCCTCAGGACAGCTATAGCCTTTTTCAAGAAGTTTTTGCCGTATGAATGCTACGGATATTTCTTTTTCCCAGGAAAAATGCGGTGATGCTTTACAAAAGCCGCAAGGAATGCCTTTTAACGGCGCGAGATCGATTTTCCAAAGCTGGCTGGCATCTTCTGTAGCACCCCCGCAGGTTGCATGATAAAAAGCGGGAAAAACCTTGCCTTGAAATATCAGAATTCTTCCTTTGGTTAAGTCTACCGCCCGGTTCGTTCTCCAGCGTTCTGAGCTTCTCCCTCCGTAAACTTGGGAATAAATATCATCCGTTACATCAAAATCCTTGTCTTTGGGGAACTGTTGTTGGTAAAGGGCATAAGTCCTGGCAATAATACTCTGCGCCTTGAGGGCATCCATGGGCCACCACGGCGCAATTTCTTTGCAGAGAATTCCTTTCACATAATCCTCTATTCCCAGTTCATTGGTGATAAGGACACCCTCTTTGCTTTTGCGGATAAGGTTAATCTTACCTCTATATATCCGGTTATTTATGTAAATAGAGGTGCCTTTTAAAGGTACAATCTGAACCCTGGAAGCTGATAAGGTGAAGCTGGGAGCGGCAATTTTATCCGCTCGCACCATGGCCTTCTGTTTCTTGAGGCCCTTCCCCTTGCGAATCAAACGGTTACTGGGAAACTCACGCATCTCATAACTTCCCTTAATTCTTATATAAAAATTAGTTGCCTCCTGCGCTATCGCGACCCGTATCGTTTTCTCCTGTGCCGCAAAAGAAAAGGAAAAAGAAGATAGAAGACAGAAGAGAGAAGATAGAAGAAAAATTATTTTTTTGGCCATATCCAGAGAATAAACGAAAAGATGAGGCTGATAAGAAGGCTGGTTGCAAGAGGAAAGTAAAAGGTGAAATTTCTCTTCTGGAGGTATATATCTCCTGGCAATTTACCCAAAAAGGGAATTTTATGCAGGACTGTTAAAAATACTCCCACAATAATGAGCATAAGCCCACACAAAATTAAAGCCTTTCCTAAGCCGCCAAAGCCTACCATTATTTCACCTTCATATAATACGTGTACGCAGCCTTGTTACATGCGGGGATTAGGTGATTAGGGGATCGGGATTTGGGGATTAGGGTATCAGGATATTGGGAACAAAATCCCGTGCTTTCCCCTAATTCCCCAGTCTCCTAATCTCCTCCCGACTAAGGCGGGATCCCGCCTCATCAAAGACTATAGCGGGAAAATCCTAATTTCCTAATACCCCGATATCCGCTTTTAACATGTCGCTACCTCACTTTAATTCGGGGTAAAGCGGAAATTGCTTAGTAAAGGCACAGGCCTCTTTTTTTATTCTTAAGGAGCGCGCTATTTCTTTCTTCCAGAGAACACTTACAGCCGCAGTATTTCTGGCAATAGATACCCATTGCCCTTGCCTTAGCGTGAGCCTCGCGGAATCCCGGACGGAAATCGCGATACAAAAACCCTACCCCGTATTTTTGCGCAACAGCTTCGCCTATGGTATGTATCGCCTCAATGTCCTGATACGGACTTACTAAAAGCGCTGTGCTAAAATGCGTAAAGTTATTTTCTTTAGCAAAAGAAGCAGTTGCTATCAGGCGAATATCCCAACACTGTAAACAGCGCCGGGGGCTTTCTTTTTCGGTTACCGCCGTGGCATATTCTAAAGGGGCATAACCAGCCACATGGGCAGGAACTCCTTGTGTATCGGCAAAATCAAGAAATACCTGTTTTCTCTTGATAAACTCCTCTTCGGGATAAATATTAGGATTATAAAAATACGCTTCGACGCTAAAACCTTCCTGGCGCAATACTTCAAGGGGATAAATCAGGCAGGGGGCGCAACAGACGTGTAATAATATCTTCACTTAAACATTTATAAGCTATCGGCTTTCAGCCACCGGATATCAGCTAAGAAATCAATCGCTGACAGCCGACAGCTGAAAGCTGAGAACTGAAGGCTTAAAATAGCTCTTTCCGCTTTCGAGGAAAACCTAAATGTTCAAAAGCAAGCTCCATCGCTTCTCTTCCTCGGGAGGTGCGTTTCAAGAAACCTGATTTTAAAAGATAGGGCTCAACCGCGTCTACGAGCGTATCTACTTCTTCGTTTAAGGTTGCCGCTAAAGACTCAATCCCTACCGGCCCACCGCTATATTTTTCTATAATTGCCCTGATGACTTTACGGTCAACATCATCCAAACCCATCGTATCAATACCGAGATTATCCAAGGCTTTAGCCGCGCACGTGCTATCAATTACCTTTATCTTCTGTACCTGCGCATAGTCACGCGCCCGGCGCAAGAGCCGATTCGCAATACGAGGAGTGCCCCTTGAACGGCCCGCGATACATAAAGCACCATCCTCATTCATTTCCATCCCCAGAATCTTCGCGGAATTCTTAATAATCCTGGCTAAGTCTGTAACCATATAAAAATCAAGATGATATAACAGGCCAAACCTGCCCCGCAGCGGTGAGCTAAGCAGCCCTTGCCTGGTTGTCGCGCCGATTAAGGTAAAAGGCTTAAGGTTAAATTTTATGGTTTTGGCGTAGGGGCCTTTATCAATCACAAAATCTATCTGAAAATTCTCCATTGCCGGATATAAAAATTCTTCAACCACCTTAGAAAGCCGGTGTATCTCATCGATAAAAAGGATATCCCCTTTTTCGAGGTTCGTTAAAATTCCAATCAAATCCCCTGCGCGTTCAATCGCCGGGCCTGAAGTAGCCGTAATCTTACCGCTCATTTCATGGGCAATAATATGCGCCAGAGAAGTTTTCCCTAATCCGGGAGGGCCATCAAACAATATATGCTCAAGAGGTTCATTTCTTTCTCTGGCTGCGGTTATGGCAATCCGTACGTTATCAACCAATTCTTTTTGGCCTACAAAATCAGTCAACTGCCCCGGCCGCAGCGATAGGTTTAAAACCAAATCTTCGTCGGTCTCCTGCGTCTTTATGAGTTCCTTACGGCGCGGGGCCTGGTTATTTACCAAAACTGGTTTATACGCTTCTTTCATACGCTGCTATCTTTTCCTGATTACGCATTACCTGAATTTCCCCAAAAAGCTCTTTCTGCACAATCACTACCTCTTTAAGGCGGATCAACTCTAAAATTGCCAAGAATGTTACCACCACCTCAAAGGTATTGCGGGACCTTGTAAAAAGATTTCCTACCGAAAGGCTTGGCTCATTCAATAACAGATGAAGCAGGTCATGTATTTTTTCTTCAACCGTAAATTCATCCTTGATTACTTCATATAACAATTCCTTGGGAATTTCTTTCATTGCCTTGGAGAAGGCGGCAATCAAATCAAAAAGGCTTGCCTCGAAATATACTTCCTGGCTCTCTTTCTCACTTGCCGGTGCGCGGGTAAAAACATTCTGGCGCAGAAGCTCTTTTTGGCGTAAAACGCCGGCGGCTTCCTTAAATTTTTGGTATTCCAGCAGCTTTTTTACAAGCTCGGAGCGGGGGTCAGGCTCTTCCTGCTCTGCTTCCTGGCTAGGCTCGGGAGGAAGCAGCATCTTTGATTTAACATGAATGAGTGTTGATGCCATCACTAAAAATTCACCGGCAATATTCAAATCTAAAAGGCGCATAAGCTCCAGGTATTGCAAATACTGCTCGGTAACCTTGGCTATAGGAATATCGCAGATATTCAAGTGGTCTTTTTTCACCAAATATAAAAGCAGGTCTAACGGGCCCTCAAATAATTCTAATTTTACCTTATAGCTCATCGTAATCCCAGTAGCTCCTTAACCTCAGCAATAGTCGAAGCCGCAACCTCGTGCGCTTCATTTTTTCCTTTTTCAAGTATCTTAGTAATTGCGCCCCTGTTTTTAGAAAACTCATTTCTCTTTGCCTGGAGAGGTGCCAGATACTCAACAACGATACGGGCTAATTCTTTTTTGCAATCGGTACAGCCGATTTCGCTCCTACGGCAGGAGACATCAATTTCTTTCTTTCGCTCTGGCGCGAAAATCGCATAGTAACTATGCACATTGCATGTATCAGGATGCCCCGGATCAGCGCGTTTTATCCTCAAAGGGTCAGTAAACATACTTTGTATTTTTTTGGCAATTTCATGTGGCTGGTCTGAAAGAGCAATATAATTATCATAGCTTTTGCTCATTTTTCTGCCATCCGTGCCTAAGATACGCGCTGATTGGGTAAGCAATGCTTGAGGCTCAGGGAACACCTCTTTTTTATAAAGGCTGTTAAACCTGCGAGAGATTTCCCGTGTCAGTTCAAGATGCGGCAGCTGATCCTCTCCTACCGGAACACTATGCGCCTTATACAAAAGGATATCCGCGGCCTGTAATACAGGATACCCGAGAAACCCATAGGTGCTTAAATCGCGGTTAGTAACTTCCCTCAACTGCTCCTTGTAGGTAGGGCACCTTTCCAGCCAGCCCAGAGGAGTAATAAGAGAAAGCGCCATGTACAGCTCTAAGTGTTCCTTAATATGGGTCTGGATAAAAATGTGGGCTTTCTCCGGCGAAATACCGCAGGCAAGCCAATCAACAACGTTATCAACAATGGTTTCCTGCAGCCCCTGGGGCTTTTCATATTCCGACATAAGGGCATGCCAATCAGCAACCATAAAGAAGCACTCATATTCGTCCTGAAGCTTCTTCCAATTTTCTAACACCCCAAATAAATGGCCCAGATGGAGCTTCCCCGTGGGCCGCATGCCGCTGAGTATTCGTTTCATCACCGTCATTAAATTGTCAAACTGTTACACTGCTAAATTGCTTTAAGCAAGGCAACAATGTAACAGTTTAGCAGTTTAGCAATGTAGCAGTTTTCTTATAATTTACGGGCTATCTTCTCCACGTCGTAGGCTTCAATACTATCCCCTGCCATGATACCGCTAAAACCTGCCAACGATACTCCGCATTCCATGCCTTCAGTAACCTCACGCACATCATCCTTAAAACGCTTTAACGACTGGATTGTGCCCTCATGTATCAGGCCTCCATTACGAACAAGGCTTATCTTTGCCGAACGTGTAATCTTTCCTTTTTCAACATAACAGCCGGCGATAACCCCTGACTTGCTTAAGGTAAATACCTGACGCACCACTATGCGCCCCAGGAATACTTTTTTGAGTTTTGGCTCTAATAAACCTTCTAACGCGGTCTTTATATCATTGACCAACTCATAGATAACGTTATAGGTGCGGATATCAACCCCTGTTTTATTGGCTTCCTGTTTTGAACGCTCATCGGTATCAACGTGAAACCCTAAAATAATGGCACCCGATGCTTCAGCCAAAATCACATCAGAAACATTAATACTGCCTATACCCTGATGAATAATATTGAGCCGCACCTCGCTCGTGGTAAATTTCTTGAATGTTTCATTAATGGCCTCTAAAGAACCGGCAACATCGGCTTTAAGAATAACCTTTAATTCTTTAATCTTTCCTTCCTTAATCTGATTGGAAAGGTCTTCTAAGGACATCATCTGTAACGGCCTAAGGTCTTTCTCCCGCAGCAGATCCTTGCGTTTCCCTGCCAGTTCTTTTGCTTTTTTTTCGTCAGAAAGGGCAAAAAACCGCTCTCCTGCCTCGGGCAATCCGGATAATCCTAATATCTCAACCGGCATGGAAGGAAGGGCCTCGGTAATATGCTTGCCATACTCATTAAACATCGCGCGCACCTTGGCAAAATAGGGGCCGACAATAATCGCGTCCTGCGGTTTTAAAGTCCCGTTTTGCACTAAAAGCGTCACTACGGTACCTCTGCCCTCGCTGATTTTTGCCTCAAGCACCACCCCGCTTGCTAAGGCAGTAGGGTCGGCCTTCAATTCCAACATCTCTGCTTCTAAAATAATCATTCCCAGTAAATCATCTATCCCCTGGCCCGTTTTAGCGGAAACTCCAACGGTAATCGTTTTTCCTCCCCAATCCTCAGGAGTAAACCCTAATTCAGAAAGTTGTTTCTTGACCTGGTCACTATTCGCCTGGGGCTTATCAATTTTATTTATCGCAACCACAATCGTTGCCTTGGCATCCTTAGCATGGTCAATTGCCTCGATGGTCTGCGGCATAATCCCGTCATCTGCGGCAACCACGATAACGACAATATCCGTTATCAGAGCGCCACGCGCGCGCATTGCCGTAAATGCTTCATGGCCGGGAGTATCCAGAAAAGTAATTTTACCCTGCGAAAGGCTTACTGAATATGCCCCGATATGCTGGGTAATTCCCCCATATTCCGATTCGGCAACCTTAGACTCGCGGATTGCGTCTAACAGCGATGTCTTTCCATGGTCAACATGCCCCATGAAAGTAACAATGGGCGGGCGAGCCTTTAATTTCGAGATGTCTTGCGCTTCGTGCTCTTTAAAGAGAAGCTCCTCCTCCGTGGGCTTTCGTTTAATTTCATAACCATAGTCTAAGGCTATTTTCTTAGCTACCTCTTCATTGAGAGGAAAATTAAGGTGAGCGATAACCTTAAGGTCGAGCAGTTTCTTGATAATCACGACCGGTTTTTCATTTAAACCTACCGCCAGATCCTTCAAGGCTATAGGAAAATTTGCCTCTATAATTTTCATCTCTTTGACAGGAGCAGCCAGAGGGATCGCCACTTCCGGCTCTTTTTTAACTATGGAAGGCGGCTCCAAAGACACTTTCTTTTGCACTGTTTCCGGTTTCTTTTCTGGCGCGGCGATTTTTTTCTCTTCATGAATTGCTACAGGCTTCTTCTCTGCAACAGGAGGAACAGTTTTTATTTCTTCCTGAGGCCTAGGCAGAAGAGCGGGGCTTTTAAGTACAGGCTTTTCTATTGCTTCCTTAAGGATATGCGCTTTAGCCTGCGGTTTTTTAATTACAGCCTTCTTCTTTGGTATCGCTATCGGCTTTTGAGCCTTACTTACTTTTGGTGTTTTTTCTATCTTTTGCTTTGCAGCTGTCTTCACAGAAACGGATGCTTTTGTCTTCTTTGCTGCAGCCTGCGCCCGTTTAGAGGCTGCGGCTTCAATTTCCGGTTGTTTCGTAGTTTTGGTTTTGACGCTTTTTATCGGCATATGTTTATTCCTTGCTTTGTGTAACTAATTCTTTGGCCTGTTCAATAAGCTTTTTCGCTTTAATTTTACCAATGCCTTTAACCTCAGATAAGGCTTCTACCGAAGCATTGGCCATTGATTCTATATCAGAAAACCCCGCTTCGATAAGCGAGCTCTTCGTTTTTTCTCCGACACCACTAAGCTGGTCTAAAGAAAAGGGGGTTTCCTTAAGTTCTTTCTGCTCCTTTTTCTTAGCCTCAGGTTCAGGGGTTGCCTCTACAAGCGTTTCTTTTGTCCTGATATCTAATTCCCATCCTACCAATCGGCTTGCGAGGCGTACATTCTGGCCGTGTTTACCAATAGCCAAAGAAAGCTGGTCCTGATTCACAATAACGAGAGCTTTCTTATTTTCCTTATCAAGCCGTATTTCCGAGATTTCAGCCGGCTTGAGGCTTTCGGCGATAAACGTATGGATATCCTCGCTGTAGCGCACAATATCGATACGCTCGCCATGAAGTTCGGTAACAATATTCTTCACCCGCGCACCCCGCATCCCAACGCACGAGCCTACGGAATCAATTTTCTCATCTCGTGACCAGACGGCTATTTTTGTCCGCTCACCGGGTGAGCGCGCGATAGAACGAATTTCAAGGATTCCTTCATAGATCTCAGGCACCTCCAGCGTAAAAAGTTTTTTCACAAAATTAGGATGTGCCCGGGAAAGGATAATCTGAGGGCCTTTAGCATCCCGCTTTACTTCGCACAGATACGCGCTGATCCGCTGGCCCTGGCGAAACTGCTCTGACGGTATCTGTCCACTTTTCGGAACCAGCCCTTCCGCCTTTCCCATAAGGTCTACAATCATATTTCCTTTTTCAAAACGATAGACCGTACCATTGATAATTTCCCCCACCTTTGCGTTAAACTCATTAAAAACCACATCTTTTTCTGCCTCACGGATCTTTTGAATGATCACTTGTTTAGCAGTTGAAGCGGCAATCCTTCCAAAATCCTGGGACTGGATCTCTTCATCTCCGGCAAAGGCCTTGATTTTACCCGTTTGCCTATCCAAGGTAACCTTAACCTCAACGCCGGGCTTTAGCTCAACGATCCTTTTTACCGCGCTGACTAACGCTAATTCTACCGCTTCAATAAGGATATCTTTTTTAATACCCTTTTCTCGCTCCATATGCTCTAATACCGCTAATAATTCTCCATTCATTTAATCACCTGCTTTGCTTTCTTAATGTTAGTAAGAGATATCTTACCTATCTGGTTATTCTGTTTTATAAATACAACGCTATTCTCAACCTTGTCTACTACTGCTTCTATTTCAAGTTTTCCACCAATCGGCTCATGTAAAAAAAATTTCACTCTCCTTCCACGCGCTCGCAAAAAATCTTTTTCTGTATCAAGAGGCCTGTCTATTCCGGGAGAGGATACCTCAAGGCTATACTTACCCTCAAGGATAGCATCTCCATCCAAAAGCTCTCCAATATATTTATTGAGTTTACCGCATTCAAAAAGGCTTATGCCGCCTTTAGCCTTATCAACAAGAAATCGTATAATTAACCCGCCCTTCGTTTTTGAGAAATTGAGCGCTACGACTTCATAACCCATAGCCTCTAAGGGGACGACAGCAAGCTCTTTAATTTTGTGTAAAATATCTTCGCTGGGCGTATCGCTTACAGTATTCATTGCACTGCTTATTTTTCAAAAGCCTTATGAACAAGCCGCACTCACCGCAATAGACTGACACTCTTGCTGCGAAAAGCATAATGTTTCCCTAACAACAATCAAACAAATCTAAAACTTAATAGCTCTATGAAGCCTTGAGATACAATCGCCATGCCTTCACTCCCTTAAGAACTTGAGAATTGCATGAGCTACCCCTTCTATGGGAATGGCACAAATACTCTTATCGTGCCTCTTTTGAAGCTCTACGGTGTTCTGGCTTAAGGTTTTTGTCCCGATAATAATCCTTACGGGAATACCAATAAGATCCGCGTCTTTAAATTTTACCCCTGAACGTTCATCCCTATCATCCAAAAGCACATTTACTCCTGATGTGGATAGCTGTCGGTATATATCAAAAGCCACTTTCTTTGATTCTGTATGCGTAATATTAAGCGGCAAAATCGCTACATCAAAAGGTGTAATCCCCGAAGGCCAGATAATGCCGTCGGCATCATGGTTGGTTTCAATAATAGCGGCAAGCGCGCGCGAAACTCCTATACCGTAGCAGCCCATAACGATAGGCTTGCGAGCGCCTTTTTCATCGGTAAAAAGCGCCGACAGGGTATGTGAATACTTTGTCCCCAGTTTAAAAATATGGCCTATCTCTATCGCCTTTTTCTCATGCATGTGCGCGCCGCATTGAGGGCACAACGCTATTTTCAAGGTAGTCGCGTATCCACACGTGCCGCAGAGAGACACCGTATCCTCTCCCGACTCAGCCAAAACCATAAATTCATGAGAACCGCTGCCGCCCATCACGCCGGTATCTGCTTCAATAATCACACAATTCAACGATAACCGCTTAAAGATAGCCACGTACGCATCATACATCAGCTTATAATTAAGCTCCATGCCATTTTCGTCTAAGTCGAAACTGTAGGCGTCTTTCATGATAAATTCACAGCTTCGAACCAAGCCAAAACGCGGCCTAATTTCATCCCGGAACTTGGTCTGGATTTGATACAAAATAAGAGGCAGCTGTTTATAAGAATTTACCTGATGCGAAACTAAATCGGTGATAACCTCTTCATGGGTAGGGCCAAGGCACATTTTTCTGCCGCGCCGATCGGTAAAGCGCACCATAATCTCTTCCATCTGCGTATTTCTTCCTGAACGGTCCCATAATTCCTGGGGCTGCAAACAGGGAAGAAGCAATTCCTGCGCCCCTGCCGCGTTCATTTCCTGACGGATAATTGCCTGAATATTATTAAGCACCCGAAGCCCCGAGGGAAGGTAAGAATAGACTCCCGCAACCAACATTCGCACTAGGCCCGCTCTCAACATCAACTGGTGAGCAATAGACTCAGCTTCCTGAGGAACTTCTTTTATTGTAGGAATAAAATATTTAGACAAAAGCATCTAGTTCATGTTATGGCTTTTGAAGCCAAAAGCTGCTCGTTATCAATTTATTTCTAAATTCTCTTCGTTTCATTACGTTATCTAAGAATATACTTTTTTACGCTTAACTCTTCAGCAATCCGGAGATTACGTATTGGTATCTTTTTAAACGTATCTCTTTCAGCTCTAAAACTATAGTTGTTATCTTGTCAGTCGTGGCGGATTTTTTCCTTTAACTCTTTTGACATAGCTTTTTCCACTCCTTAATCAGTTCATTAACCGCGTCTTTACTTGCTACTTTTCTCAAGGGTTTTGCGTTTTTATACAACAATCCCTCTTTTCTTCCAAAGGCAATAGCCAAATCCGCGTCTTCGGCTTCTCCCGGGCCATTGACCACACAACCCATCACCGCCAATTTAAACGGTTTCGCGCCCTGCTGAGTGCCGAAAGCTGACAGCTTAGCTTGCAACTCATTTACTATTTTTTCTATATCCACTTCTGTCCTGCCGCAGGCAGGACAGCTGATAATCTCAGGCCCCGCGCCGCCTAAACCAAGGCTTGAGAGAATATACTGGCCAATTCTTATTTCTTCTTCCGGCCTGTCGGTTAAAGAAACTCTCAAGGTATCGCCTATACCCTGAGACAATAAAATTCCTAATGCCACCGCAGATTTTATCTTTCCCACATCAGAGAATCCGGTTGCCGTAAGCCCTAAATGCAATGGATACCCGCATTTTTCGGCCATTGCCTGATAGGCCTCTATAGTATCAAGGACATTCGAACATTTTAAAGAAACGACTATATTGTTAAAGTGTATATCCTCAAGCATCTTGACATAATCAAGCGCTGCCCTCACTAATTTCAACGCCGGCCTTAACTTAGCATTATATCTGAATATCTTTGGGATTGAGCCTGAGTTTAATCCTACACGGATAGGAATCGCGTATTCCCTGGCAAGGCTCGTGATTTCTTTTACTTCCTGCTTCTTATAAATGTTACCGGGATTTAAGCGTATCTTATCTGCCCCGGCTTTAATCGCGCAGACTGCTAATTTCCAATTAAAATGAATATCCGCGACCAAAGGGATCCGGATCGCGTTTTTGATCCTGGTAATGGCATGGGCATCTTCCTCGTCTAAAATCGCCACCCTCACGATAGCGCAGCCAACTTTTTCAAGGCTTTGTATCTGGCTAATGGCCTCGCGGTAATTCTTGGTCGGCACCTTGGCCATTGATTGAATCGCGATCGGATGGCGCGCGCCTATTGCCGTAGTGCCTATTTTTATCTCTTTTGTCTTTCTGCGCTGTATGATCATTTCAATTTACTCAAAATCCTCGTAATCTTTTCCCAGACGCCAAAATTTATTACGTCGTTCAAGAAAACAAAAACCGCTAAACATATAATGAGGCTAAATCCCACGCGATGAATTTTTTCTTCAATTTTCTGGTTGAGATGCCTGCCACGCAACTTCTCGAGCCCCAAGAAAAAAAGATGGCCGCCATCTAACACAGGAAAAGGCAAAAGGTTAAAAATACACAACGAAACACTCAAAACCGCCATCAAATGTAGCACCGCGTTTATCCCCATCTTAACCGCTTCTGAGGTAATATAAAACATCCCTAAAGGCCCTGTCACTGATTCCCGAAGCGGCATGCTCCCGGTAAACAATCTGAATAATGCCTGGACCGTTATGCTTGTTAACTCCCAAAGGCTCTTTCCCGCATACTCAAACGCTCCAAAAAAATTTTGTTTTACAAACACTGCTTCACCAATGGGAATAACGCCTATCACATTTATCCGCCGCTCTACCCCTAATATATTTTTTTTCACCTTGCTTTGAAGCCCTACGGGAAGCCTTATTTTTTCATTATTTCTTAGGATTTCCAATTCTACCTCTGATGCTCTCTTAGTGTAAATGATATTTTGTAATTCCGAGAAATACCTTACCGGCTTTCCATCAACAGAAATGATGACATCTTCCTTTACAATTCCCGCGCTCCTTGCAGGGAGCTCTGGAATAGTATCCCCTACTTTTGTGGTAAGCTGGGGATACCCAATACTATGCACCAGCCAAAAACACACAAATGCCAAGAGATAATTCAATAGCGGGCCCGCAAAAATAACTCCCGCCCTCTCAATAGGCTTACGGCTTAAGAATTCATGGGATTGGCTCTTACACTCTTCCCAGCTATCTCCGGATAACTTTACATATCCGCCAAAAGGAATAAGGCATAGGGAATATTCGGTGAAACCTTTTTTATACTTCAATAGTTTTGGCCCAAAGCCCATCGAAAAGTTTTCCACTCTTATGCCGAGTTTACGCGCCACAATAAAATGGCCAAACTCATGCACCACAATCATGATGCTTAAGATAGCAATAAATATCAGCAATGAAAACATAGCTTCCCTTTCTTATAGAGCCGGCATATCCGTTTCATGGCTCAACCACCGAACATTACGCATACACCCATACATGCCCCGCAAAGTGAAGCCTCTCGGACTTTAGGCCGAGGCTCCCTCTTGAGCAAAAAATAATGTGCTTTCATCCTTCGGGCTAAAATCCGGGGATTTCTGCGAAGAACTAAAGTAAGTCCTGGGCTTTCTCTCGCGCCCAGCTATCAGCCACACGTATCGCATCCAAATCCGGATTTTTAATAACCCTATGATGCGACATTACTGTTTCAATAATCCGGGGGATTGCCACAAAACTCAACCGTTCATCCAAAAATGCGCTCACTGCCTCTTCATTTGCCGCGTTCATTACCGCGGGAGCGGTACCCCCGTCAAGAGCCGCCCGATAAGCAAAATCAAGGCAAGGAAATTTCCGTGTGTTAGGCTGCTCAAACGTTAACTGTAAAGATTTCCCAAAATCAAGGCGATAGGCGTTATTCATAAGCCTTTTCGGATACGATAACGCGTATTGAATAGGAAGGGCCATGTCAGTTTCTCCCATCTGCGCGAGTATTGAGCCATCAACAAATTCTACCATCGAATGAATAATCGCCTGACGATGAATCAGCACTTTAATATCTGACACCTTAGTATCAAAAAGCCACCGCGCCTCAATAACCTCTAAACCCTTATTCATCAATGTTGCCGAATCTACAGTGATCTTTTTCCCCATCTTCCAGCGCGGGTGCTTAAGAATTTCTTTTACCTTCAGATACTGAAACCTTTGAAACGGTACATCGCGCAAAGAACCTCCGGAAGCAGTCAGGTAAATTGTACGCAATGCCTTTTTATCTCTTCCCTCCAGGCATTGAAATATTGCCGATTGTTCGCTGTCTACGGGAATAAGCGTGGCTTTTGATTGTCTCAGGCGCTCCATAATAATTCCGCCGGCGGCAACCAACGCTTCTTTATTTGCCAGGGCAATGTGCTTCCCCGCGGCAATCGCTGCCAGAAGCGGCCCTAACGCGCTTACTCCGCTTAAAGCAATGACGACAATATCCACCTCTTTGTCTGAGGCTATTTCATTTAAGGCTTCAACTCCCGACAATACGCTGCAACGCGAAACCTTTCCTAAAACTATTTTGCCACGGGCTTTTTTATTGCTTATCGCCACTTTGGAAGGCCTGAATTTCGCTATCTGCGCGTTAAGGCCTCTCACATTATTATGTACCGTCAATGCGTGGAGGTTAAATTCCTTTTTATGCTGCTGGATAACCTTAAGCGTTGTTGTTCCTATTGAACCCGTTGAGCCTAAGATGGCAACTTGTTTCATTCAGCTTTATTTTATTTAACTCATGCCTTACATGATCTTCCCACTACTTACTACTATCTACTTGAGCATACTGCTCATGTAAAAATAGAACACCGGCGCGGTAAACAGTAAACTATCAATCAAGTCTAACACCCCGCCCATCCCCGGGAATAAAATACCGGAATCCTTAACCTTGCAGTCACGCTTGATCAAAGATTCTGACAAATCGCCTAATTCCGCGAGGATGCCAAGGGCTAAGCCTAAAAGTGCCGCATGAACATATGAAAACCCCAAGAAAGCCCTGCCTACAACCGCGGTAGCGCTGCTAAATACCAAACCTCCCAGAGAACCCTCAACGCTCTTATTCGGGCTTATGCGGGGTATCAGTTTATGCTTGCCAAACTTACTACCAATCAAATACGCGCCGATATCCGAAGACTTCGTGATTAAAAGAATGGCAATCAGGTACCCCTGGCCCTGAGGCAGATAGCGGATTTTGATTAAAAAACTAAAAAAAAAGGAGATGTATACTATGCCAAAGAGTGTTGTTGATATTCCGACAATCGCCTGGGAATTATCTGGCCTTTTAAATTGCAAGATAAAAAGTGAAACCAGCGCCAGGACAATAAACAAGAGTTCCCAGCTCTTGGTTAATTCAAACCTGAAAATGATTGAAAGAGGGATCATAATACCAATAGCCATCCCAAAATATTTATAAATATAAATCCCCTTCTTCTCAATCAGGCTGAAAAATTCATATAATCCTCCTATAATAAGGGCGGTCAGGCAAAAAGCCAGCACCATCTGGTATTTAACCGCTAAAAAAATGATAATAAACCAAAATAAACTGCTTACTAAACGCTGGGTAATCATGCCGCTTTATACCGCACCGAATCGCCGCGTGCGCCTTTGATACTCGCTAATAGCCTCTTCAAAATTCTGACGTTTAAATTCTGGCCAATACACCTTTGGAAAACATAACTCCGCGTAAGATAACTGCCAAAGAAGAAAATTGCTTATACGTACTTCACCGCTGGTACGGATTAACAAATCCGGGTCAGGAATGCCTTTCGTATAAAGAAATTCGCCAAAATTTTCTTCGTTTATATCTCCAGGGACTAACCTACCCGCCAGGGCTTCTTCTGCTATCTTTCTAGCCGCATCCGCGATTTCCTGCCGTGAACCGTAATTAAATGCCAGGATCAGCGTTAAACCGCTGTTCTCTTTTGTTTGTGCCTGAGTCGCTATTAAGCGCTTCCATGCGTATTCAGGGATAGGTTCTTTTCTGCCGATAGCTAAAAAACGTATATTATTCTTTATCAACCGCTTCAGGTTACACTGCAAAAAAATATCAAGGAAGCGCATGAGCATTGCGGTTTCTGTCTTCGAGCGCCGCCAATTCTCCGTAGAAAACGCGAAGAATGTCACATAGCGTACCCCTAAAGCATCTGCCGCGTCTACTATTTCTTCAACGCGCTTCATTCCTTCACGATGGCCTTCGGTACGGGCGAGCCTCTTTTCTTTTGCCCAGCGGCCATTGCCATCCATAATAATAGCAATATGCCGGGGGATATGCTCTTTATCTAATACGAGTGCCATTACGCGGGAATCTGACAGTGCGCGCGGAAATCGATATCGGGAAAAATGTTATCCTTACGCTCAATCTCTGAAAGCCACGGCTCATCTACGGCATGTGCCTTGATATCGTCATATAATTTAATAAACCTCAAAAGATGCTCTTTGGTCCGTTTTAGGGCATAGCTGGTATGCGTTCCGGTGGCCAGGATAAATGCCCAATCCGATGACTGCGCCAGCAATAGTTCTCGTAACGCCTGATTTAAGGCTCGTTTTATTAACCCGTATGGCTCTCGATAGAGTGCCGTTAATTCTTCCATCCGACGGCTTGCCTCATGCAAATGGCGGTATATCCAATCATTCGTCCCCTGAAGCCACACCTCGGAATACCCCTTATAGCCCCAGCTCGACATAGATGGAGTAATCACCTGATTACGGGGGTTTTCTTCTAAATATTCCATAGGGGTAATCATGCGTATCATATCCTGGTCGAAATGAATCTTCCGGATTAGGAAATCAAGCCATATCGGGCCCTCAAACCACCAATGGCCGAAAAGCTCGGTATCATAGGGAGAAACAATAATTGGTTTTTTCTGCAGTAAATCGTAGAGGTATTCAATCTGTTTATGGCGGTTAAACATAAAATTTCCCGCATGCTGGGCTGCTTTCTCACTGGCCCATTCCGCGACATATGGTTTTTTCTCCGGTGAATTTCCGGTAATACGATAGTATTTTATCCCGGTATTGATTCTTATGCCATCTGATGAGATATACGGCTTGATATACTCGTGGTCAAGGTCAAAGCCAATGTCACGGTAAAACTCGCGGTAAACGTAATCGCCGGGATAGCCTTCTACCGACGACCAAACCTGTTTTGAAGATTCTAAATCCCTGCCAAAACAGGCGATGTGGCTGCCTTTACAATATACCGGCGCAAAGACTCCGTATTTTGGACGAGGCGACCCGTGTAAAATAGCGTGGGCATCGGTAAAAAAATATTTTAAGCCAGCCTCTTTCAAGAAATGATCGTCACCGGGGTTATACCCGCACTCAGGAAGCCAAATCCCCCGGGCAGGCCGCCCGAATATTTTTTCATACTGGGACTGCGCTACCTTTAGCTGCGCGCGAATTGAAGATTTCGTCGTCTCCATTAACGGAAAATATCCATGGGTCGCCCCGCAGGTAATAATTTCGATTTTACCTAAATCCTGAAATTTCTTAAAGGCAGACACCAGATTCCGTCCATAGCGGTTAAAGACATCCCGGCAAAGTTGAAAACGCTCAGAATACATCTTTGCCAACCTGTTGAATTCAGGCTCAAAACGCGTGCGTTCAAGCTCTTTATCCGCTAACTCAATGAGCTTCTCAATATGCCTTGCGTAACGCTCTTGGAGAAGGCCGTCGCCGAGCATCGAAATCAATGTCGGGGTAAGGGACATCGTGATTCTAAAATCAACGCCATCCCTGACTAAACGCTCAAAGATGTCAATTAAAGGAACATATGTCTCTGTAATTGCCTCGTAGAGCCAGTCTTCCTCAAGAAAATCATCAAACTCAGGATGGCGCACATACGGCAGATGCGTATGTAAAACAAAACAAAGATATCCTTTATTCATTGTAGGGGCAACCCCATGTGGTTGCCCGTTTTAAAACGTAGTTCCGTTTTCATATTATTGGCCTTTCGCAGGGCAGGCGCATAGGCCTGCCCTTACCTCGTTTCCTTGGTTACAATAGGCGTAATCGTTATCTCGTCAATACCATCGGAAGATTTCCCCTTTACAGGGATAATCTGTTTACCGTCAGGCAGGCTAAAGCGCAAGGAAAATGTTCCATCGGGGCGTAACGTGATAGGCTTACCCATAACGCTGACTTTAGCATCAGGTTCTGTTGCTCCATAAACAATAAGCTCCGTATTAACCACTAACCAAAATTTACGTTTGCTCTCTTCCTTTTTCTTTACCGGGCTAAATCCCGCTGAGAAAAGCCCTCCCGAAGCCGCAAGCCGCCTTTGCAATTCTAACCACGGTTTCTTAACCTTACCCGGAGAACTTCCTAAGCCAACCGCGCTTGAATACAATTTAACAAATAAATCATCGGGCACCATCCACTCCTCATCCGTAATCCACGATGGCCCATCAAGAGGTGTCGTAACAATATTAGAACGCAGTATCGTAATAAATCTGCCATCCGAGAGTTTTAGCCCTAAATCCACACACCATGAACGTCCCGGGGCTGCCGTATCAATATACCAGCTATTGGCGTTATGGGTTATGTCAATATCAAAATAACGGTGGGCATTCGAGCCGTTAAAGTTGATGTAACTAACATCATACACCCGTAACGTTTTCTTTGCGGTATCAAAAAAGCGGCCTAATTCATTTTTAAATTTTTGATAGGTACTATCGCGCACCTCCCAGTAGCTATAAAGCCACCATGGGTCACGCACCATTAAAACGAGGGTATCGCGATCGTATTTCTGGGGCAGCTGGCTGCTTTCTAATTGAAAAGCTGGCCGTTTTGCTTCTTTTGGGGTAACCTCCGGATGAGTAAAGTACTTTGCTTGTTCTGCGCTTATACCAGGTAACTGCCTCGGGGAAATTACTCTTCTAGTTTTTGCTGCGGCTGTTTTTTTCTTTTTGGTAACGGTTACCGCCTTCTTAAAAACTTTTCCGGTTTTTACAGATACCCTTTTCAACTTTTGGCTTATCTTCTTTATTTTCCTGATTATTTTTGCCATATCCCCTCCTCCCACGGCAACTTAAGGCTTACGCTTTTATAGGCACCAGCTCCATGATTATAAAAATGGAGGATACTACTGCTATCCCCCATTCCACCTCCTTACCGTAACATTTTATACGTCAACACTGCTACATGTCTGTTGTAACCCGGATGGCCTTACCACAGCATTGCTTTAAAACTTCTTCACGCAGCTTAAAAGATTATTTGGCAGATAAACCTACTTTTAAATCCTTTTCCAACTCCTCCTTCAGGCGTGTTACACGTTCAAGCTCGACCTTTAATGCTTGTTCCGCCACCTGCTCTTGGGACAAGGTTTTCTTTGTCTCTTCATGCTGGGCTTTTTCATCTTTTAACTGCGCCTGAATAGATTTTACTTCTTCTGCTAAGCGTGAACGCTCCTTCTCAAGCTTGACATTTTTTTCTTCCAGTTCAAAAATCAAAGATGCTTTCGAATTAGCGAGTTTACGTTGTTTAGACACATTGCCGAGCGCGTTAACCCACAATAAAAAGAAAATAATTCCTATAACGCCAAAACCGGTAATTATCGCGTTTTTATTTCCCGCTTCTGCCATCTGTACCTCCTTGTGATTGGGATTAAACCTCAGAAAGCCTATTTAGTTATCACTGAAAAAGCGTCTTTTAAACACGAATTCCCACGAATTACACACTAATCATCACGAATACAGCGACGAAGTAATTCGTGTGTATTTGTGTGTAATTTGTGCCTATTCGTGCAAAATAAAGGTTTTTCAGCAGTAACTATTTAAAATATGATTTTTTCTCTTCAAGCGCAGGCGATTGCTTTTCTTCTTCCTTGACTTTCGTAATCTTTGGCAACACCACAATCTCAACTCTGCGGTTGAAGCGCATTCCTTCTTTGGTGTCATTAGCGGCAACAGGATGAAACTCACCGTAACCAATTGCTGAAAGCCTCTGCCCCGCGACTGCTTTATCCGCGTTAAAATAATGGAGAACACTTAAGGCTCTTGCCGTTGATAATTCCCAGTTAGACTTCCATCCTGAAAATTTTATCGGCTCGTTGTCGGTATGCCCCTCTATCCCGATCTTAAATTCCGATAAATTTTCATTTAATACCGCTGCCACCTTATCCAGCGTAGGCATTGCTTCCTGGCGAATCTTTGCTTTCCCGGAATCAAACAGTATATCCGCGACAAAGGTTATAACCAGGCCTTTCTCGGCCATTTCCAGGCGCACCTGTTTATCGTCAATTTCCTGCTTGAGCCTATCCGCCAAAAGGTTACGCGCTGCCATAAGCTCATCTAACTGGCTGCTAAGCTCGCTTATTTTTTCTACATCAGAACGCCTTCCTTTTTGAAAAATAATAGTACAGCCACCCAGCGTAATTCCAACAAACACCATAAAAATAACGAAAATATTCCTTCTTAATCCTTTATTCATTTTTACAAACCTCCTCTTTTTAACGATTTTTAGCTTAGCACAAACCGTCCATTTAGTCAAGGGAAAAATCTCCTAACTATTTCATATTACATTACTAAAAAGCCTACTTCATAAAGGTATTTTTAAGAATAAAACTGGCAAATACAATTGACACCATTGCCATAAGTTTAATCAGGATATTTAAGGAAGGCCCGGCAGTATCTTTAAATGGATCTCCAACCGTATCCCCTACCACCGCGGCCTTGTGGCAAGGAGAACCTTTTCCCCCTAAATGGCCTTCTTCAATATATTTTTTAGCGTTATCCCAAGCGCCCCCTGCATTTGCCATCATTACCGCCAATACGAACCCGGTTACCAGGGCCCCGACTAAAAGGCCTACCGCCGATTCTACGCCGATACTTAGGCCCACCACAAGAGGGGCTAACACAGCAAGTAAAGAAGGTACTATCATTTCCTTTTGCGCGGCTCTCGTAGCGATACCGACACACCTGGTATAATCCGCTTTCGCGCTGCCTTCAAACAACCCTTTAATTTCCTTAAACTGCCTCCTGACCTCAGCCACAATCTTACCCGCGGCCCTGCCTACCGCCTGCATGGTAAGGGCGCAAAAAAGAAAAGGAAGCATCCCCCCTATAAATAATCCTACCAGGATTCTGGGGTCCAACATATCAAGTTTTAACTCTTTACCCAACAGGAGAAGCTGCTCTTTGTATGCCGCGATTAAAGCCAAGGCAGTTAACGCCGCTGAGCCAATGGCAAAGCCTTTGCCGGTGGCTGCGGTAGTATTGCCAAGCGCATCCAGGGCATCGGTACGCTCCCTGACTTCAGGCGGCTGCTGCGACATCTGGGCATTCCCCCCGGCATTATCAGCAATAGGGCCGTAAGCATCGGTTGCTAAAGTAATGCCAAGGGTTGAAAGCATCCCTACCGCGGAAATGGCAATACCGTAAAGCCCCATATTAAAATTATGAGCGCCTCCGGCTGAATAAAACGAAGCTAAAATCGCGATACCTACGGTAACCACAGGAATCAACGTCGAAAACATCCCTACGCCCATACCGCTGATAATAACCGTGGCAGAGCCGGTAACTGAAGCCTGGGCAATACTTTTTGTCGGCGCGTAGCGTGAAGAAGTATAATATTCCGTGGCGATACCGATTAAAATCCCTGCCAAGAGCCCTGAAAGTATTGACCAGAAAATTCCCAGATACTGGGCACCTAATGCATATTTAACGAGAAAGAATGAAGTAGCCGCGACAATTCCCGCGCTCACAAATACCCCGCGCCGTAAAGCGGCAAGAAGCGCTCCCTGCGAAGCGGATTCTTTAGTCTGCACAAAAAAAGTGCCAATAATCGATGCGACTACCCCAAGCCCTGCCATTGCCATAGGCACAATAACGCCGTTAACGCCTAAGCCCGCCGATACCCCTAAAGCGCTGGTGGCTACAATCGAACCTACATATGACTCATAGAGGTCCGCGCCCATACCTGCCACATCACCGACATTATCGCCGACATTATCCGCTATCACCGCGGGATTACGCGGGTCATCTTCTGGAATACCTGCTTCAACCTTACCTACCAAATCAGCTCCTACATCCGCGGCCTTAGTAAAAATCCCACCCCCGACACGCGCGAACAATGCCTGGCTCGATGCCCCCATGCCAAAACAAAGCATGGTTGAGGTAATCGCGGAAATCTTATCTGTTCCCATGAAAAGCGGATGCGTGGAATAATACCAGTCTAGGATGGCATACCAAATAACCAGATCCAGTAACCCTAAGCCGACGACCGTCATCCCCATAACGCTTCCGGCGGAAAAAGCCACGCGCAAGGCTTGATTCAAACTTTTTCTGGCAGCGGAAGCAGTCCTGTTTGAGGCTTTCGTGGCAATGGTCATGCCGATAAAACCGGAAAGGCCGGAAAAGAAACCGCCGCTTAAGAAAGCAAAAGGCACAAAAATAACCAAATACCCCTTCGATACCATCCATAAAAGAAGGAGAAACACCACGAGAAAAAATATGCCGACGATTGAATATTGTCTTTTCAAATAGGCAAATGCCCCTTCAGAAACAAATTTCGCGATTTCCCGCATCTTTTCAGTGCCGGGGTCTTTAGGTAAAACCTCAACAAAAATCAAATACACCACAAAGGCTAAAGCAAGCCCAGCCCCCATCGGTGCCAACCACAATAGGTTCATCTTATCAACCTCATATAATATGTGTAATTGACCATGCTAAATTACGGAAATCAGGGTATCGGGTGATCAGGATTTGGTAATCAGGATATAGGGATATCGGAAACAAAACATCGATTTTTCCCTGATCCCCCAATTTCCAAATCCCCAAATCCTAATTCCCTGATATCCTGATATCCGCTTTTAACATATTACTACCTGATGATAGTTTCTTCTCTCTTTGATCCAACAGAAATATAGGAAATTTTAACCTTTAAGAGTTCCTGCAATCTATCCAGGTAGCGCTTGGCATTGTCCGGCAGCTCCGCGTAATAACGCACATTACTAATATTTCTCTGCCAGCCGGCCAACTCCTCATACACCGGTTTTGCCTTAGTTAAAACCTCTAAATCGTAAGGAAACTCAGTAAATGTTTTTCCTTTATATTTATAAGCAGTGCAGATCTTTAGTGTCTTTAATTCATCTAAAACATCCAGCTTCATAACCGCCATTTCCGAAACCCCATTGACCAAACAGGAAAACCGCACCATCACGTTGTCAAACCACCCGCATCGCCGGGGCCTTCCGGTAGTAGAGCCGAATTCTCTTCCCTTCTCGCGGATACTATCGTTAAGCGGCGCTTTAAATTCGGTTACAAACGGGCCTTCTCCTACCCGCGTCGTATACGCCTTGACCACCCCTATTACTTTATCAATGGACGTCGGGGCAACCCCTGTCCCAATACAAGCGCCTCCCGCGGTTGCCGATGAAGAAGTGACAAAAGGATATGTCCCGAAATCTATATCTAAGAATGAACCCTGCGCGCCCTCAAAGAGAATAGATTTACCCCCCTCCCTTGCCTGCGCCAAGACCAAAGGGACATTACAGATATACGGCTTTAATTTTCTGGCGTAGGCGCGATACTGCCGATAGAGCGCTTCAAACCGAAAACCCTGATGGTGGAAGGCCTTGCGAAAAATATCATTCTTCTCATTTAAGTTATCTTTTAACTTCTGGGAAAAAAGTTTGGGATTAAATAAATCACAGATACGTATACCGCAGCGGGCAACCTTATCCGCGTAGCAAGGGCCGATACCCCTTCCGGTAGTTCCGATTCTTAAATGCCTTTTTGACTCGCGCAAGCTATCCAGAATCCTATGGTAAGGAAAAATAACATGCGCCTGGCTTGAAATCTTCAGCCGGCCATGATATTCTATTCCTTCTTTCTTGAGGGTCGCGATTTCTCCGAGTAACGCTTCCGGATCAATGACCACGCCGTTTCCGATCAGACAGGTTTTATCTTTATGCAATATACCGGAGGGGATAAGGTGAAAAACATAGCTTTTATTGTTGACAACCACGGTATGCCCCGCGTTATTACCGCCCTGATAACGGACAATAAAATCAGCGTCTTTGGCAAGGATATCAATAAGCTTACCCTTGCCTTCATCACCCCATTGTAAACCTACGAGTATAGTATTCATTTAAAAGTAGAGAGTAGTAAGTAGTAAGTAGTAAGTAGAGAGTAGTGAGTAGTGAGTCAGTAGAGAGTAAAATGTTTCATTTATATCTTTTTACTTACTACTTACTACTTTCTACTTGCTACTATCTACTATTTACTTTTTATTGTAATTATGGTGCCATCGTAAATATTTTACGGGCAATCTCCGGATGTTTGGCAATAAACTTTAATTCGTCATCCACCAGGGGCTTCTGGCTATGCACGTTGGCATAGCGGACTAATTCTAATACCTCGGTTGCCTGGGCATCGTCTTTAAATTCAACTTCCAGCTTTTCATAGACATTCCTAAAACCCTTGATGCCTGAATATTCGCCAGCGGTGATTTTTCTCCCCGTTTCAATAATCTCGGGCTCTCCCCTTCCTAATTCCTCAAAATCATAGAGCTCGTAGTTTTTCCTGTCTTTGAGCGCGCCGTCGGCATGGATTCCTGATTCATGGGCAAAGGCATTAGCCCCTACTCCCGGCTGATTTATGGGAATCGGCACGCCAAAAGCGTAAGAAGCATACTTGCATATCTTCCAGGCTGCCTTAAGGTCTATGTGCTCATCTAATACATCTTTTCCTTCAAAGCCATGGGCATATTTAAGAGCGAGAATAACACTTACCAAATCGGCATTGCCCGCGCGCTCACCCATGCCATTAACACAGGTATTGATATAGCTATCCACCCCCGCATCCAGCGCGGCTTTGGCGCCTGCTATAGAATTCGCTACCACCATCCCAAGGTCATTATGACAGTGTATCTCCATTGGAAGCTTCACACTCTCAGCCAAAATTTTTATCCGGTCATACATAACAAAGGGATTATCGCAGCCAAGGGTATCGCAGTAACGGATTCTGTGCGCGCCGGCATCTTTTGCCGCGGAAGAAAACTCGATTAAATAATCCATGCGCGTCCTCGAGGCATCTTCGGCATTAACCCCTATGAGTTCGGCCCCATGCTTCTTGGCCAACGTTACCGCCTCCTCCATCTCCTTAATTACCGAAGCATGGTCAAGCTTACCCTTAAATTTATGGACAATCATCTGGTCAGACGTTGAAATGGAAAGATTGATATGTTTTAGCTTAGGCACCTGCTTAAAACTTGCCCTGACATCATCGCGGGTAGCCCTCATCCAACCGCTTAAACAAATAGGCTTAAGCACTCCCTTCTCTGCCAACTCAAGATTGGCGTTAAGGTAATTTGTCTCATGATGGGTAACCGGGAATCCGAATTCAGATTGCGCGACACCCATTTGATTGAGATAAAAATTTATCATCGTCTTTTCCAACTTTGATAAGCAAATACGCGAGGTCTGCACTCCGTCGCGATTAGTCACATCAAGGATATACACTTTTGGCTGTTTCATTTCTTCACCTCATTCAAACCCAACATTTCTTCTATTTGCTCTATTTGTGGAACTCCGGTAACGGAAAAAACCTCCTGATTATTCACCACATAGGTAGGCCCGCCTGCAATCCGCAGTTCTTGGTTTAACGTGGAATTCTCCCGTAAAAGGTTAATCCCCTCACCTAACAAACTGCATTGCTTGATTGCCTTGGTATCAATACCTAATTGTTCAGCGCACATATCCCACCAGGAGCTTTCCTGATTCTTTGCCCGGCATAAAGCATAATCCCAATATTTATCCGGGTGGTAACGCTTCACGCACACCTGGCGGATATCTTCCTCAAGCTCGGCTAATCCCGTGGGCGCGCTAAAACCAGTTTGCCCTTCAATGGCTAGGTAGTGAATAACTATATCAACGTTATTATGGCGCGTGTGTAATTCTTTTAAAACAGCAAATACTTTCTCTGCAGCAGCGCCTTTAGTTCCCACGAATACATCAAGTTTCATAGGAATTTTCTTTCTTCCCACAAAGATTGCTCCGCCGAAAAACTGAGGCTTAAGGTAATAGGAGCCTTCTTTTAATTCCACCCGCTCTTTGATATTCTGAAAGCTTTTTTGGGTATCCGCGTCTTTCTCAAGAAGATATACCGGAAGCAGTTTAGCCATAATCTTTTCTATTAATGCCTTTCCCTTTTTGGCATCAGAATCCACTAAGACTACCTCCAGCCCGGGAAAAAGCGACTTTAATGACCCTATCACTTTTTCCTGATTAGCAACCTGGTAATTACTAGGCTGAATAATGGTAAGGGTAATTTTCTTTGGTTTTTCATAGGCACAGCTTGCGCCTAATTGCCCGGGGCTGCTACAACGGCCCTTCAGCCCGTCTTTCTGGCAGTCAGTATCCGAAAAACATTGCGGCACTATTGCAGCTATCTCAGGGGCATCGGGAATTTGGTTTGAAAGGCGCAACTGTTCTAACTTAAAGTTTTTAATCTGGCCATTCTCAAAATCAAAATCTACCTTGCTTAAACGCCTCCCCTGCCAAACTGGACGCACCAGAAAAGAAGCCCCCACCCTGTTGTACTCATCGGCATTGTTGATATCTTTCTCTGAAATAATAATGTTAATTCCTTTCACCTGCCGAAGCAATTCCATATTCTTTTCCTCGCTTAAAGAACTAAGCACAAGTATTAAATCCGCGGCATTCTTTTTAGCGTCTTGCATGGCTCTTTCTAACGCTCCCTGGGCATCGTCCATCTCAATACCGCTGGATTTCACCTTTGCCTCATCATTGGTCAGTCCAATGATGGCAATAGTTGTATTTCCCGCCTTTTTGATCACGTATGGCTTCGCGCCTTCTATCTTCAAATTCGCGGATACAAACGGTATTTTTGACTGCCGAATTTTCTCTTGCAAATACTCTTTCCCAAGATTTATTTCTTCATCACTTATTGCTAAAGCGTCATAACCCACGATTGCTTGCGCTTGCGCATTAATTTCATTGCGCAGCTTATCTAACGTAAGCCCTTGGCTATGCTCATCATATGCGCCACCCGCAAAAAAACCGCCGGCATCAACGAAAAGAGTATTTTTATTTTCCAAGCGCAGCTTCTGAACTAGCGTCATTCTGCGCGCGACTCCGCCATCCGGTTCTTTAGGGCAAGAGCAAGGATACAATGCCGCGTGGGTCTGCCCGGTATAGAGAATAGTTATTTTCTCCGCAAAACAAACTCCCGAGAAGAGTAAGCAGGCGCCCGCAACCAAGAGCCAAAGTATTGAAAAATTTAAAATTTTTTTCATCGTATTCCTCCCTTTACCAATAGAAGAAAAAAACCCAAGCAAAAAAACAATGCCGCGGTTAAAAGCTTTATTGTGCCTAAATGGCTACGCGCTATTTTCGCGAACATCTCTGAGCTTACGCCTTTGAGCGCCGCGATAAAAATAACCGTCAAGGGCACTACAAACATCAGATTATACAATACTAAATATACTAATGCCCTTGAGCGAAGCTCGGGCGTTTTCATTACATAGGCAATTGTCGGTACATAGGTCTGGCCTGTACACACCGACTCTAACAACGAAACAACGAAACCGCTTATAAAAACCGCGCATGCCAATTCAACCAGTGTCCGGGACCTGTCGCGTGAGGCATTTTGCACTATTCTTTGGATCTTTAGTTTAAAAGAATTCGGGAGACGCAACGTTATATCATCGGGATTCCCCGTTTTCCTATACACATACCAATCGTAAATACTATAACATCCCAAAAGGAGTGCTAACCCCGCGATAGTAAACGATACCACTCTTGATACCGTTAGAAAGGCTTCTAACGACTGCAATATCTTAAAAAGCCCCAGCCCTATAAGGATATACGTCAGGAATACCGAAAGAATAAAAACCGTGCCTAAAACAATGAGCTCTTTTTTGCGGTATCCTACAAAATTAAGAAACGATATAAAAAATATGAGCACCGTAAAGGCGCAAGGATTAATCCCGTCAATAAGCCCCGCGCCAAGCACGGTAAATAACCCGAAAGAAAGAAAGCGGCTTACTGCCTGGGTATGCGACCTTCTGATATCGGCAATCAGCTTAAGCTTTATGACCGGCTCCTGGGGGTCGTCAGATTCAACGTAGATGTATTTCTCATTCTCACCTTCATCCATGCCCTCGGTATTAAAGGTAAACTTTACCTCTAGGCTTTGCCGGACGGAAAGTTGAATTTTAGCCTTAGGAGAGAGTATCGTGGTACAGCCGCAGCCTACCTTTACAACCTTAACCTCAAGAGGGCTCTCACCGGCATTCTCGATAAGAAAGCTTCGTTCATACACCTTGCCTTCTTCAAGTTCCCCTAAGCGATATTCTTTTCCTACCGGTAATGATATCTTACCCGCCGCATAACTAAACGGTACAAACCAAAAAATAAAACTCAAAGCTAAAAAAACAATTGTCAAAGACCGAGAATACTTCATTGTAAATTAGAGCTTCACTAATTTTACGGAAAGGATATTATCCAGCTTTTTTATTTGCCCGGTAACCTCGGCAGATACAGCACTGTCAATATTTAAGGCTGAAACGGCTTTACCGCCCGGCTTATCCCTGCCAAAGGTCATCCCGGCAATATTAACTCCGTTTTTACCTAACAAAGTACCTAAATTCCCGATAACCCCCGGTTTATCCCAGTTTTCCAGAAAAAGCATATACCCTTGAGGAATCGTCTCAACGTATAAACCGTCAACATTAACAATCCGAGGTTCATTATTGGTAAAAAGCGTCCCTGCCACCTTGCGGCGCTTACCGTCAATATCAACTTCAACCGAAATAAGGTTAGTAAAATCTTCTTCGGTTTCCGACTTTAGTTCCAGCACCTTGATTCCCCGTTCTTTTGCTAAGTTCTTGGCATTAATATAATTAACCGTCTCTTGTAAAATCGGGCTTAACAACCCTTTGATAATCGCCATAGTCAAAGGAGCGATATCATACTTTATAATCTCACCCGTATAGGTTATTTTAAGTTCGCTGACTCTTCCTTCAAAGAGCTGGCCGGCTAAACTGCCTAATTTTTCGCCTAAGTTTATGTACGGCTGCAATAACTGGCAGACCTCAACAGCCAGGCAGGGGAAATTAGCGGCGTTACGGATACCCTTATCTAAAAGCGCGTCGCGCACACTCTGACAAACCTCTATTGCCACATTCACCTGCGCTTCTTCTGTTGAGGCGCCAAGATGGGGCGTTAACACTACCTTTTTATGTTTTAATAACGGCGATGAAAAATCAGGCGGCTCTTTCTCAAATACGTCCAATGCCGCTCCGCTGACCTTCCCGGAATCAAGCGCTTTGAGGAGCGCCGCTTCATCAATAATCCCTCCCCGGGCGCAGTTAATAAGGCGAACTCCGTCCTTCATCATCGCGATTTCTTTATCTGAAATAATATGGCGGGTCTCATCGGTAAGGGGGGCATGGACACTGATAAAATCAGACACCTTAAATAAATCCTTAAGCTCTACAATTTCTATTCCCAATTGCTTTGCCACCTCTTTAGAAAGAAACGGGTCATAAGCGACAATCTTCATCCCAAAGGAAAGCGCGCGCTTAGAAACCTCAGTTCCGATCCTTCCTAACCCCAGGACGCCAAGTGTCTTTCCATAAAGCTCAACCCCCATAAATTTTGAACGCTTCCATTCCCCAGTCTTTATAGAACTGTCTGCCGAAGGGATACTTCTTGCTAAGGCAAGAATCATACTCATCGTATGTTCGGCGGTTGAGATGGTATTGCCTGCCGGGGTATTCATGACAATAATACCCTTACTTGTTGCCGCCTCTAAGTCAACGTTGTCTAACCCAACCCCGGCTCTGCCGATAACCTTTAATATGCTGGCGGCATTGATAATATCCTTGGTTACCTTGGTTGCCGAACGCACAATAAGGCCCTGATAATCTTTAATTATTTCCTTGAGCTGCTCCGGCTTAAGTTCAGTTTTAACCTCAACTTCAAAATCCTTCACTTCCTGCAATATTTTAATCCCTTCATCGCTCAAAGGGTCACTAATCAATATCTTTATCATACTAACATCCTTTCACGGACAGCTCCGGCTATCACTTCAAAAACACCTCTTGCGCCGCTTTTATCCCGGAGCCTAACTGGAACGCGTAGCCCATCTGATGTAAAATCTTTTCCAAACAAGAAAGCGCTAAGATTATATCAAACTCATTAAGATATCCCATTGAGGCAACACGGAACACCTTACCCTTCAACTCTGCCTGGCCTCCGGCAATCGTTATTCCATAGGTATCGCGCATTGTCTTGACTAACTTTTCACCGTCTATCCCCGAAGGCACGCACACCGCGGTTATAGCGTTTGACGCGTACGATTCCTCAGCGTACAGCTTTAATCCTAATGCTTTCGCCGCGGCCTTAACGGCCTCTGCCATCTTTTTACAACGGTTAAAGACATTCTCCAGCCCTTCTGTTTTTATCATTTTTAATGCGGCATTTAAGGCTACAACCAGCGACACCGACGTGGTAAATGGGGTATCCGTCTGTTCCCATGCCTTTTTGGCGGCACGCAGGTCAAAATAATAGCGCGGGCTTTTTGACTCATTAACCAGCTTCCCTGCCTTTTGCGATACGCTGATAAACCCAAGCCCCGGAGGCAGCATCAAGCCTTTTTGGGAACCGCTGACAACCACATCCACGCCCCAGTCATCGGTTTTTAAGTCAATGACGCCAAGCCCACTTATAGCATCAACCACTAAAACCGTATCGGTATCTTTAAGCGCATTGGCGATTGACTTAATATCGGTAGTAACCCCGGTTGATGTTTCGCATAGAGTCACAAAGACCGCTTTAATGTGCGATGTGCGATGTGCGATGTGCGATTTTATATCTGTTGCCGTAACTGCTTTTCCCCAAGGCACCTTGATGACCTCTGCTTTTATTCCGTAGGCTGAGCATAATTCCGTCCAGCGTTCGCCGAATTTACCCGATTCAACCGTAATCGCGCTATCACCCGGAGAAAGCAAATTGCAGACTGCCGCTTCCATCGCTCCTGTTCCGGAAGATGAAAAAATATAGACATCCGATTTTGTCTGATATACGTATTTAAGGCCATCTACCGCCTCTTTTAAAATGGCCTGAAACTGCGGCGTGCGATGGTGAATCATCGGTTTTGCCAATGCCTCTAATACCTCAGGAGGTAAAGGCGTTGGCCCTGGGGTCAATAAATAATTCTTTTTCATAGGATAATTCTACCTCTTATGTAGGGGCAGACCTATGTGTCTGCCCGTCATTGTTCGGGCGAACACACAGGTTCGCCCCTACCATGATTTTAATTATTATTTTTTCTTTCCAGCCACAACCTCATCCACCAACCCATAGGCTTTGGCTTCTTCTCCAGACATAAAATAATCCCTATCGGTATCTTTTTGAACCTTTTCCAATGATTGGCCGGTATGATGCGCCAAAATCTCATTAATTCTGTCCCTCAGCCGCAAGATCTCTTTTGCCTGGATGGAAATGTCCACCGCCTGCCCTTGAACCCCTCCCCAAGGCTGATGAATCATAACCCGCGAATGAGGCAAACAAAAACGCTTCCCCTTAGTCCCCGCGGCTAAAAGAAGAGCTCCCATACTCGCGGCCTGCCCCACGCAATAGGTTGCCACATCGCATTTGACAAACTGCATAGTATCATAGATAGCCAGCCCGGCAGTAACTGAACCTCCGGGAGAATTGATATAGACGCTTACTTCCTTATGCACATCCTCCATCTGCAAAAAAAGCATCTGGGCTATGACTAAATTGGCCACCGTATCATCAATAGGCGTGCCGATAAAAACAATCCTGTCCTTTAAGAGACGGGAGAAAATATCATACGCACGCTCAAAACCGCGCGAAGTCTGTTCAACAACCATAGGAACCAAAGTCTGTCCATTTATGTGCATGGCAATCCTCCCTCGTATAATATGTGGTAATTAACCATGTTAAATGCGGGGATCAGATGATCGGGAGATTAGGATTTGGTAATTAAGATATCAGGTATTGGGAACAAAATATTGTTTTTTCCTAATCCCCGGCTTCCCAATTTCCGAATCCCAATCCCCTGATACCCCAATATCCCTGCCTGCGGCAGGCAGGCGCTTTTAACAGGTTGCTACCTACTTGATTATTCCTCAATCCAATTCGCTGCACTCAGCAAAAATTCAATCACATCCTGCGTTAAATGTTCGCTATCCGGGATATTTTCCTTCTTGGCAATTTCATCAAGGACCAGGAACGTTTTAACTTGCATTTGGGCATCAGGCTCAAGCTCTTTTCTTAAGGTATCATCCTTTGCCATAAGCTGCTCTTTGGTCGCCCCGCGCATTGCCATCTGCGTTTTGGCCTCTCGCACCAATTCCTCGAGCCTGCGCTGTATCAAAGACGGCGGAATCCTCACATTAATCTTGGCTAGTACCTGCCGCACTAAATCATCCTGAAGGCGATAACGCAGTTCATTTTCCTTTTGCACAAAGAGCTGGCGCTCTAAAGACTGGCGCATTTCGCTTATTGTCTTACTGCCTAAACGCTTGGCAAACACATCGTCTATGGCATCAACTTTACGCGCGGCTTTAAGCTTTTCTATAGCCTTATCAACCTCATCGGGAGTTACCGTTATTTTCTTATATTTGAGCTTCAGGTTCTTATAATCCTTAACCTCAATCTCCGGGCGTATTTCAACTACCGCCTGAAACGACAGGGTATTTGATTCTAATTTCACGCCGCTTATCTCTGGCACTTCCACAACCCCTATTTTTTCTTTTTCAATGGATTGCCTGTAGGCCTCAGGGATCAAATCCTTGATTACCTCATCCTGCGCCAAGCGCCCATGGTGTTTCTCCAGAATATCGCGCGGGGCCTTTCCGGGCCTAAAGCCGGGGATTTTCGCTTCTTTGCCTATTCTCTCATAGACTTCATCAAACTTCTTCTTTACCATCTCAGAAGGGACTTCAATATCTAACCGCATCTTAGTCGCGTCTAATTTTTTTGTTTCAACTTTCATTCCTGGTATCATCCTTTCTTAAATGAATAAAAAGGTAATTAAATTTTCCCGATGGAATTCCAACGGGAAAATTTACATCCTAAACCGCTCGCCCAGATACACCTCGCGGGCCTGCTGGTTATCAATTAAATCCTGCGCGCTGCCTGAAATCAGGATTTTTCCCTCAGATATCAGATACGCCCTATCGGTAATAGAAAGCGTCTCGCGCACATTATGGTCAGTCAACAACACCCCTAAGCCCCGCATCTTTAATTCTTTGATAATCGCCTGGGCCTCGGAAACCACGATGGGGTCAATCCCTGAGAAGGGCTCATCCAAAAGGATAAATGAGGGCCGTGTCACAAGGGCGCGGGTAATCTCTAAGCGCCGCCTTTCTCCTCCGGATAAGGTATAGGCCTTTGCCTTGGCAAGATGGGTTATATTTAACTCGCCCAATAATTCTTCAAGGCGCCTCTGCCTTTGGCTTGCGTTTAAAGGCAAGGTCTCCAGGATAGCCATAATGTTATCTTCCACGCTTAATTTCCGGAAGACCGAACTTTCCTGAGCCAAATAACCAATCCCCAGGCGGCTGCGCTCATGAATAGGCAAGGCCGTAATATCCTCATTATCAAAGATTATGTTTCCTTTTTCCGGGGCAATAATCCCCACCACCATATAAAAGGTAGTCGTTTTCCCCGCGCCATTTGGCCCAAGGAGCCCCACCACCTCGCCGCGCTTAACCAGGATATCCACGCCGCAGACGACTTTCCTCCCGCTATATGATTTCTCTAAACCCTTAGTTTCCAATAGGTGCATCGATCAGTTTATCCTCAGAATAAATCACTAAACGCGGCCTTCCGGTAAGGGTCATCTTTTTATCCACGGCTGAATACACCGCCTCATCGCTGTAAGATGTATTTTCGCCCTTGACGATCTTGACATTACCGGTTGACCTGATACGGATAACCTTCTTATTCTTAAAATCAAAAAAGGCCTCCATCGTATCCGCGTACATCTGCCCCTGCTCTCCCTGGTCGGCCTTAACATTACGGTTAAAGGTAGCGATTTCCTTATCGTAATCTATTTCTAACGGCCCATCGCAGGTAATAATGGTAGGCTGTTTATTCTTTCCTTCGTCAGGCGCCTGCGGCTGGCCCAAAAGCTGCGCTTGATCCTCTATTTCAACCTGAACATTTTCTTTTAAATGCACTTTCTTTAGGTCTGGCTGGCCTTCCAATCCTTTGGCAATTGCCTTAATATTCTGCTTTTCAATATGAACCATATCTTCGGTAGTTACCTTCTGCGTAACCTTATCCCAATCCAAAGAGTCGGTAGTAAGCCTGCCGCCGGTTTCGGTTGTAACCACTACATTATCCTCCAGATGCATTTTTTGTAAGGCCTTATCGTAAGTGCCTTTATCGCTTACCAGGTTGATATTTTCCTCTTCGCCATAGACATTGGCGTTGACGCTGGTAAGCCTAACGATATCGGAGAATATATCCGCGGAATTCCCCTTGACCTCCCAGGATTTCATGCCTTTCTGGGTATAGCCGCAGAAAGAGAAATTCTCCATTTTCTGTTCTGCTTCTTGAGCCGGCTCCTGTTCCTTTTGAGGCCGTTTCTGGGCGGCTTCCAGGGCAAAGCTTAAACTCAACAAAAAAAATAAGGCAATAATGATTTTTTTCATGGTTTTTTAACCTTTTTATAATAGCATTTAAAGTTTAAATGTCAAGGGAAGTTAGAGAAAATTTGGCGGGTATTTTTATTACCAGAGGACTATCGCGGTATTACATAAATGCATGCCATCATTTAGCAGGTTGTTACCGTAGTACCGGCGTAAGCTGACCTCATACTATTGTTGCCTTACGGCAACCGCTACACATTACTGTATGAAAGAAATATATGTAACAGAATATTAATAATGGCAGGCAAAAACCCGCGATAAGCAGGTAAAAAGGATAAGCAATAACATTCTTAAGGATTACAACAAATAATACCTTCTAAATCCCACATCCTATGAGAACCCGGACCTGTAATACCACCGCAAACATATGTTGGGGACGGACACATCAGGGTTTGATTTTGCACTCCTGTCGAATTACGCGTAGTATTAATACTTCCTGAAAGAGTGATATTTGTTGCCCATGACCCGCTACCGCCATTAGCATCCCGCAACCAGACATTCGCAACATCAAGGCTAGGCTGGATAGCTGCAGAATTAGATCTCCCGATTCCTACACCTCCGGTTGTATTATTAATATAAATCCTGTTCGTGCCCCCTTGTTGAATAATAAAATCTCCTCGATTTGAGTCAGCGGAACCGGGCACCATTAAATTCCATTGTCCTGTATTAGAGGTTATTCTAACTATGGCGCTCCTTGTGCCCGCATTTTGTATCAGCATCTGCGTCGGATCAGTTGTAGAAACATTGTACACATGCAGTAATGCTCCGCTATCAGGGTTTGTGGTCCCGATACCCACATTATCTCTTTCGGTTGCCAGCAAAACCCTGCCGGTGGCGTTTATTTCATTGTATGCTCCATAAGGAGCAGGATAATAGGTATCGATCTGTAAGGTTTCCTGAGCCAAGCAAAGAGGGTAGATAGCCAGAATATAAAGAAAAAAAGGTAAATACGGCAAGGCTATTATTTTCTTCATAGGATATCATCTCCTTTCAACTATACACTGTTTCTATATCTTAGAAAACCAAAAAGTTTTCTGTAACTATTAATTAGGGATACAACCTACCGCTGCCTGAATTGCAGTACAGGTATAAGTAACTCTACAAGTGCCAGTACAACAAGGCCAGCAAGGCGGCGGACATGTAGGACAAGAAGAAGAACCACAACAAGTGCCCCAGCTACAGCAAGGATATTCATCCCAGGTGCATTGCTCTAAGCCTAAATTGGCTTGCTCATGCCAGCCCGTAGTACAACCAGTGCAAGTTCGCGCTTGCGTGCTTGAATAACTAGCTTGCTGTACCCATCCGACAGGGCAGGCTGTTCCTCCAAAATAACAAATACCCTGGCCAGCATTCCAATCACCACCGTCTAAACAACACGCCTGCTCATTTCCGGTCAATAAATCGCAAACAACTACCTGGGGATTATAAGGATCAGCGGATTCCCCGCTCTTACAACATAAAATGCCCCGCATATCCCACATCCTATGACTGCCAAACCCTGTTTTAACTCCCGCGACATAAGAACCCCTAGGACACCTAAGCCATTCATTTGATCTTCCCTGTGCATATATCCAACCATCATTTGGATTACCTGTAGCTGGTCTGCAGTCAACTCTTTGAAGGTCACTCGCCCATCCTCCGCTACCTTCATTGACGTTCCTTAGCCAGACATCCTCAACATCCAGATTAGGCCCGGGAAAGGGCACCGAAACACGGGGACTCGTTGTTCCGATTCCTATATTGCCACTACTATCAATAACCAGCCTTTGGAAATTGTTGCTTACGGTAACTTGCTGAAAAATAAACTTCCCTGAATTCGCGTTTAAGCTGCCGGGGGCCCTTAAATCCCATTGCCCTTCGTCAGAGGTTATTTCAAGCTCAGCGGCCCTTCCGCCTGCATTCTGTATCGCCACTGTCGCTGTGGCAGTGCTGCTATTTCTATATACATGCAGTAACGCGTTGACATCAGGGTTAGTAGTCCCGATACCTACGTTATCATTTTCGGTTGCTAGCACGGTCTTGCCTGTGGTTGTCAACTCGCTGTAAGCCCCGTAAGGAGCAGGATAGTAGGTCTCAAAGGTTACTTCCTCGGTACTTTGAGCAAGAGAGATTGCCGGAAGGCAAAAAAAAAGCATACCTCCATAACCAACAAGAAGAAGATAATTTTTCTTTGGCATACTACCTCTTTCCCTATAAATTGCTATTGCGGCATTTGTCTTAGTGTTTTAAAATTTGATAAGATTTACATTACTTAAGTTAAGTATACCATCTAAAAAGCCCGCGAACAAGACAATAGTTATGCTTTGCGGAAAGCGCTTTCATTTCAAAGATATTTCTTAATCGCCTCATCCCACTTATCTTGCGTCTTGAGGATAAGCTCGGCAACTTCCCGCACCGCTCCCCTTCCGCCTGTTTTTTGAGTGATATAACTGGCTACTGCCTTAATATCATCTGAGGCATTGGCTACCGCAACCGGAAAACCTATTGCCTTCATTATGCTTAAATCCACCAAATCATCACCAATAAAGCAGATTTCATCATTTGTCACGCTATGTTTTAAGAGAATCTTATCCAAAACCTTGGTCTTGGGAAACACATCCTCGTAATACTCCTCAACCCGCATATCCTTTGCCCTTGGCTTAATGGTTTTAGAGCCTTTGGCGGTGATAAGGATTGTTCTCAGACCGGCTCTTCTTAAAAGAGACACCCCTAATCCATCGTGGACATCAAAGAATTTTGAGTCCCTGCCTTTAGAATCATAAACAATGCGGCCATCGGTAAGGACACCGTCAACGTCGAGGATAAGCAGTTTTATCTTCTTTATTTTATCGGTTATTTGGCTTTCCATATTTTATTTCACATCAAGCAGCTTTTTAAGGTCATTATACATCCGCATGTCCTGCGCTTCGTCAGATAGCCGCTTGCCCCATATTTCAAGATATTTCACATCCAATATGCCTTTGTTTCTCATAACTACCTTTTCGATATCAGCGATGTCCTGCGGCCGGGCGGGAACAATCTTAAGAAGTATAAAATCCTCCGGCGTAGGGAAAAATGCCTTTACTCTGTACAATCTAACTACTTTTTTTCTCTTTATCGCCTCTCTTTCTAAGTCAATAGAGGCAATAATAAAATCAACATGAAAATCTCCATACCTTATTTGAAACACACCTGTGGTTTTTCCTCTCACCAAAGATTTTCTCTCATCTACATTAAATCCTTCTTTCCTGGCCTTACTCAAGAATTCTCCAATACTATCTTTTTTTAAAACGATATCCACATCCACATCGCCGGTTAACCTTGGCTCTCCTAATATTCCGGCCGCGATTCCTCCAATAATAATGTATTCAAATTTTTCGCGGTTAAGAAAGGTAACAACTTTTTTATACACATCCTCTAACAGCACTTTCATGATTTCTTCTTTAAACTCTCTTTCAGGCACACAGGGTTATCGGAAAAGAAATTCTTTCGCCAGCGCCAGAGAAAATCTGAGGAAAGCATATCCTCCTCAAGTTCTAAGGCTTTTTTTGAAGATAAATTCTTAAGCCAAAGTTTTTTCTCCTTATCAGATATCAAAAACTTTCTTTTATCCCACAAGGCATACCCAGATCCTGTTTTCTTCATATCAATCCTACTGTCTACTGGCTACTAACTACTGGCTGCTATTTTTACACCAACCCCGCCCGCAGGACATCCTGCACATCCAGCATCCCTACGGGCTTTTTATGCGTATCCACTACGGGCAATTCATCAATTTTCTTTTCTTCTAAAATCCTAAGTGCCTCAACCGCTAATTTCTCCGGATGAATCGCGATAGGATTCTTCGTCATTGCCTCTTTGACTTTTTTATTGGCTAAATTCGCGTCTTCTTCCAGATGGCGGCGCAAGTCTCCATCAGTAAATATGCCACTGAGCTTTCCTTTAGCATCTACTACGGAGGCTGCCCCTGCCCGCGCTTCGGTAATCTTATACAACACATCCTTTACAATCATATTTTCATTTACTATAGGGTTAGCCTTTCCCTTACGCATAATGTCTTCTACTTTTAAAAGCAGCCTCCTGCCAAGGGCTCCCCCGGGATGAAAAAGGGCAAAATCTTTCTCTTTAAAACCTTTTTTTTCTACCAAGCATACCGCCAAAGCATCTCCCATAGCAAGCATGGCAGTAGTTGACGCGGTAGGAGCCAAGCCCAAAGGGCAGGCCTCTTTTCTCACGGAAACATCCAAAACCAAATCAGAATATTTCGCGAGGCTTGAATTTTTATTTCCTGTAATCGCGATAACCCTTGCTCCGATTTTCTTTAGGATAGGAATCAGGCTTTTCGTTTCCTCGGTCTCGCCGCTGTTTGAAAGGGCTATGACAATATCTTCTTTCGTGACCCTTCCCAAATCGCCGTGAATAGCTTCAGCGGAATGCAGCCAGATACTCGGCGTGCCTAACGAAGCTAAGGTCGCGGAGATCTTCTGGCCGATTATCCCTGCCTTGCCCATTCCGGTAACCACTACCCTGCCCTTACAATTAGCAATCGCGTCAACCGATTTGGTAAAATTGTCATCCAGCTTGTTGGCTAACGCGGCAACTGCCTCTGCCTCTAATCTAAAAACCTCTTTCGCTCGTTTTAAAGTCATTTTTTCAGCTTTCAGCTCTCAGCCATCGGCTTTCAGCTCCCAGCTGATAGCTGAAAGCCGATGGCTGAAGGCTATTTTAACGCGCTCTCAATCTTTTTTATTTCCCTTAGCAAAGGCTCTAAGGCTTTTAAGGAGATCATATTAGGGCCGTCGCAGGGGGCCTTATCCGGGTCCGGGTGCACCTCTAAAAAAAGCCCGTCACAGCCAAAGGCAACTGCCGCGCGGGATAGGCCCGCGACAAACCGACGCTCGCCGCCCGAGCAGCTGCCCTTGCCTCCGGGAAGCTGGACACTATGCGTAGCGTCGTAAATTACCGGATACCCAAAATCCCGTAGTATCGAGAGCGCCCTGAAATCCGTAACAAGGTTGTTATAGCCAAAGCTTACGCCTCTTTCTGTAATAATGATATTTTTGTTCCCGCTTTTTTCCATTTTTTTGATAATCGGCGCGATATCCCAGGGCGCCAGAAACTGCCCCTTTTTGATATTGACTATTCTCCGGGTACGCGCGGCCTCTATTAAAAGGTCTGTCTGGCGGGATAAAAACGCGGGGATCTGAATCACATCTAATACCCTGGCGGCTTCTGCCACATCTTCTTTACAGTGCACATCGCTCAGAACGGGCACCCCAAGGGTATCCTTAACTTCCTGTAAAATCTTTAAACCTTTTTTTAAACCTGGCCCCCTGTAAGAATCCAAGGAGCTGCGGTTTGCCTTGTCATAGCTGGACTTAAATATAAAGGGAATCTCTAAACTCAAGGTCAAATTTTGCAGTATTTTTGCGGTTTTAAGCGTTGACTCCCTATCCTCAATCACGCAGGGGCCGGCAATCAACACAAAAGGATTGTTCCCGCCGATTTTTATATTTCCAATTTTTATTTCTTTAGTCATTTGCGCGTGATTACCTTTTTTACCTTCTCCAAATCTTCAGGAGTATCCACGCCGATGGTCGCAGCTTTTGTTTCGATTACCTTGATTCTAAACCCCGCCTCCAAAATGCGCAGCTGCTCTAATTTTTCCACTCTTTCCAACTGCGACTCAGGAAGGTTTTTAAATATAAAAAGAAAATCTTTAGTATAGGCGTATATGCCGATGTGCTTGTAATAGGTTACGCTTGCTATTGTATCCCGTGGATACGGAATTGCGGCGCGGGAGAAGTATAAGGCTAAATCGTTTTTATCCGTAACGACTTTTACCACATTAGGGTCGGCTATTTCACTCGGGTCATTTATCTTTTTCATCAATGTCGCCACACTCAAAGAACCATCGTCTAGAAGCGGACGTGCCACATTTTCTATCATTACCGGATCCAAGAGCGGCTCATCGGACTGCAGGTTGACGACCACTTTTACCTCAAGGGGGTTAACCACCTCACAAATCCTGTCTGTTCCAGAAAGGTGTTCCTTAGAGGTCAACACTACATTGCCGCCAAATGATTTGACCGCTTCTTCAATCCGTGAGTCGTCGCAGGCGACAATCACCTCATCCAGAATCTTGGCTTTCCTCGCCGCTTCCCATACCCATTGAATCATCGGTTTGCCGTGTATATCAGCTAATACCTTGCCTTCAAAACGGGTTGAGCCGTAGCGCGCCGGAATTATTCCTATTACATCCATATACCCTCACTTCGTTCGGGAGTAGAGAGTAGAGAGTAGAGAGTAAAAAGTTACTGCCTACTATCTACTCTCTACTAACTACTTTTTCCGTAATTTTTTCTAATAATTCTTCCTTGGTGACAACCGCGGTTCCTACCTTACTTACCACAATCCCCGCGGCAAAATTTGATAAATGCGCCGCCTCTAATTTTGTGGCGCCGCAGGCAAGCGCAAGGGTAAAGGCCGCAATCACCGTATCTCCGGCGCCAGAGACATCAAAAACTTCCTGGGCGACTGTCGGGATATGGGTAATAGCCCCGTCTTTTTCAAACAAACGCATGCCGTTTTCGCCAAGAGTAATTAATACCGAATCCAGCGACAAATCTTTAAGCATCTTTTTTCCGGCTTTATTGATATCTTCGTCATTTTCAATATCAATACCGGCTCCGCCCTCTGCCTCTTTTTCGTTAGGAGTAATGCAGGTAACCCCCCGATAATATGAGAAATGGCTTACCTTAGGGTCCACCGTGACAATTTTCTTGTGCTTTCTTGCCAGAGGGACAACCTCCGCCAACAGCCTGGGGACGATAACACCTTTACCGTAATCCTCTATAATCAGCGCGTCAAGATTTTCTATTTCCCTGCGTATAAAAGACAGGATCTGTTCAAATAAAGTATCGTTAATAGGCCCGTTCTTTTCACGGTCAACCCTCACCACCTGTTGATGATGGGCAATAATGCGCGTTTTTAAAATAGTCGGCCGCTGGCTGTCAATCACAATCCCTGAGGTATCCACCCTTTTTTTCCTAAGCTCTTCAACCAGGGTCTTGCCGCTTTTATCGTCACCGATAATGCCCGCGATAGAGGAATTCCCTCCGAGAGCGGCAATATTATTCGCCACGTTGGAGGCCCCGCCGGGCATAAAAGACTCGGAGGAAACCACGACTACCGGCACAGGGGCCTCGGGAGAAATACGTTCAACTTTACCCCAGATAAATTCATCCAGGATTAAATCCCCTATAACAAGGACTCTCGCTTTATGAAATTTCTGAATTATCGCTTTTAATCTCATGCTACATCCTTCCAATAACTGCCCTATGTAGGAGTGGCAGCATAATCTCATGATGGCCAATAATGTAATAGCCCTTGCCCGAATCCTGCGTAGGGCGCGACACCACATTTACCGCGGGACGATAGTGGTATATCATATCAAAATTCGCTGAGGTAAAATTGTATACGGCATGGCCTATATTGCGGGCTAAATTTAAGGCTTTTAAGAATACCTCCGGCAAGATAACGCTGGAGCCAAAATTTAATACAACCCCTCCATTACCAAGTTTCGCGATAGATTTAACCAAGGCCAGAAAATCACGTTGAGAGCCCTCGCCTGCAGCCGCGCCGCTAAAGGAAGGATGCTGATGAATAATATCGGTGCCGATGGCTACCTGCACGCAAACAGGAATATTTTCTTTATAACAGCAATAAAGGATGCTCTGCTCTTTATATTTCAGGCGCTCTTTGGCAATAGCACTTACTACAGATGAGCCGATTCCTAAACCTCGCTTTACTCCTTCATTAACCGCATTATTCAAGAATTCCGCGGTTTCCTTTCCCATGCCAAAGCTGCCGTCTTTAAGTGCCTCTCCAACATCTTCGGAAGTCTTGCCTTGATAAGCAATCTCAAAATCGTGAATTATCCCCGCGCCATTAAAAACTACCGTCGTAATAATTTTCTTTTGAATTAAATCTATCACCAGGGGGCTTAAGCCGCATTTTATCACATGGGCGCCCATCATAAAAATAACGGCCCTGCCCTTTTTTTTAGCCGCGACAATCGCATCCACGACCGCCTTAAAATCTTTTGCCTTAAGTATCCGGGGCAGAGAATCATAAAACGCCTGAAAGCTGCCTGCCTTTACGCAAGGCTTGGCAAAGGCATTTTTCTCAACTTTAGAGCGCCTTTGCTTAATAGAATACGTTTTTACCCGCCGCACATCTACTTTCATATCTTTTTTCTCTTTTCCGTCCTTCGTCTATCGTCCCTCGTCCTTCGTATATTATCACGCCTTAAAGATATCGTCAACTGCCTTTAACACATCCTCAACGGTTATGGCTTTTAAACAATCAAAGCCGATTTTACAATTGTGCGCAAGGCACACACTACAGCCTACTTCCCTATGCACATATTTATCCCTTTTGCCTACCGGCCCCCAGCGCACCGGGCTTAAACCCGCCTGATTTCTGCCAAAAAGAGAAATTACCGGAGTCCCTACGCTGCTGGCGATATGTACCGGGCCTGAGTCGTTAGAAATAAAAATAGAGCAGTGCTTAAGAAGCGCGGCCAATTGCGACAGGGAGGTTTTTCCAGCGGCATTGATTACCGGATACCGCGTATTTTTAGCGATTTCATCAGCAATCATCATATCAGTTCCGTCTGCCACAAGAATGACTTTAAGGCCATATTCCTCAACTAACTTGTTGGCTAAAACAATAAATCTTTCTTTTAGCCAGCGTTTAGAAACACAACTTGCCCCGGGATGAATACAGGCGAGCCTGTCTTCTTTCTTTATCCCCGCTTCCTGTAAAAAATTCCGAGCCCAGGCTAACGCATCTTTGTTAAGCGCCACATAAGGAGCCGCGTCTTTAACCTTCATACCCATATGCCTGAGAATATCCAAGCAATACTCAACTTCATGTTTAAGCCCAAGGCTGCGCGTATCCTTTATCTTATCGGTAAGGAGAAACCCAAACTTTGTATCACAATAACCTATTCTTCTGGGGATATCGGCAAGGAAGGTAATGATATTCGTCTTTCTTTTCGTATGTAAGACTATTGCCAGGTCAAACTTCTTTTTTTTAAGGCCAAGAACAAATTTCCAGAACCCCAAAAACCCTTTATGCCCTTTGTTTTTATCGTATACAATGACTTCGTCACTATAAGGATTCCCCTCAACAAGTTCGGCTGCCTGAGGAGCTACCATCATCGCGATATGGCTTTTAGGATAATTATCTCGTAAAGCTTTAAGCACTGGAGTAGTCAATACCACATCTCCGATTCTATCCGTACGCACTACCAGGATCCTTTTAAAATCATTTTTTACAGCCATTTTATTCCTTTACAGCCACTCAGTAATAGAAATTCCTTTTGCGCAATTCAATGAAGTTGCTAAAAAATTAAGTTAAACACGAATTTACACAAATGTGTCTGGTTGGCAATTCGTGGTAATTCGGCATTGGATTCGTGAGAATTCGTGTAAAAAGGTATTTTTTCAGTACTATCGCAATAACTCCTTGACTGCCGCAAACACTTCATCAACGGTAATCGCCTGCATACAGCGGTTATCGTTACATTTCTCATCATAACAAGGCGCCGTGCAGCCTTGCGTCCATGAAGGATTTTCCCGGTGGGTGCTTAAGGCAGAAACATCCTTTTGAATGAGCTTTATCTTTCCTTTGCCTCGGGGGCCTGTTATCAAAGCCGAGGTAGGGCCAAAGAGCCCAACAACATTCGTGCCCACGCCTGCCGCTATATGAAGTGGCCCGGAATCGGCAGAAACAACAACATCCGATTCCTTAAATAACGCTGCCGACTGCTGAAGCGTTGTTTTTCCCGCGGTAATTATCGGCTTATTTTTCATACCCCCGGCAATTTCTCTAACTAGGTTGATATCCGAATACGCGCCGCTCAAAATTACTTTTACCTTACATTCATCTATTAACCTGTCTGCTAAGCGCGAAAAATATTCTTTCGGCCAGCGCTTCGGGAACCAATTCCCTCCGGGATTTAAACAGACAATGACATCGCCAGAGACTACCCCTTCATCCTGCAACATTTTTTTTATATACCGCTCGTCATCTTCCGCGGTAAAGAATTCATAGAGGGTATCCTGAATATCGCATCCTAAGGCCGCTGCGATGCCAAGATAATGCTCCACCCGATGAAGGCTGTCTTTCTTGGGCATAGGCGCTCTATCGGTCAATAAAAAGCGCCTCTTCCATGTACTATATCCTACTCTTCTGGGAATACCCGCCCAAAAAGTAAGGGCCGCGCGAGTAAAAGAACGATGAAACAGAACCGCCATATCAAATTTCTTTTCCCGTAACTCCCGAATCAACCTCAGCTTGCCAAGCCATCCTTTATGGACACCATCACAATCGTTAATCATAAGCTCATCAATATAAGGGTTGTTTGCTAAAACCTCTTTAACCCTCGGCACGATAAGACAGGCGATATGGCTTTCAGGGAACCGCTCGCGCAATGCCTTTATCGCGGGGGTGGAAAACAACACATCCCCTAACCAGTTAACTTCAATAATAAGTATCCTCATTAGTTCATTAGATAATCAATTAATCAGCTAACCAGCTAATCAGCCCATGACAACTAACAACCCGCTTAATATTCATCCCTGTGTTCCTTGATATAGGTATAAAAACCGGAAGCTTCAATCCAGAAAACCAACATATTGCGGCTTGTTTCGGAAATCCGCAATCTTTTAAGGGCATAGATATCATCGCCGGGATACCCCGGGGGAAAGTTTGTGCCCACACAGGCCCTATATCCTGCCTCTTTTGCGGTAACGCGCGATCCAGCATCATTTCCGCCGAAAGGATAGCTAAAGAAATCGATTTTCCTCTTTAGCTTCTCCTCTAAAAACCTTTTTGATTCAACAATTTCATAGGTTAATTTCTCAGGAGAATCAATCTCCGTTAAATTCGGATGATTCATGCTGTGGCTGCCGATGGTAATGATTCCGGAATCCGCCATCTCCTGTATCTGCTGCCAGGACATATACTCATCATTGCCTAATCGTTTGCCTACGCGGTTAACGACCACAAATATCGTTGCCGGGAGCTGATACCTCTTTAAAATAGGATACACATTGGTGTAATTATCCAGATATCCGTCATCAAACGTAATGGCAACTGTCTTAGCGGGGATTTTCTTTTTACCTTGCAGTAAATCCGCAAGCTCATATAAGGTAACGACGTTATACCTGTGCTCTTTTAAAAACCGCATCTGCCTTTCAAAAGACGCGACGCTCACCCCCAGCTTACTTCTTAAGGGCTCTTCATCATTCACATAATGATACATCAAAATTGGCACGGTATAGTGGCGCATGACAACACTCAGATACACTCCAAAACTTAACAGCAAAACCGCGGCAATTATGAAAAGCACTTTTACCGGTTTTAACATTCCTGATATACCTTTTCAGTATCTTCACACATCTTCTTGGAAGAAAATTCTTTTTCTATTAACGCTTTGGCACAAGCTGCCATGGCCTGAGCCTTCTGCTTATTGCTCAATAACTCTCGTATCGCGTCAGCGAGGGCCTCGCTATTCGCGGGTTTCACTAAAATTCCTGTTTGTCCGTCTTTTATCAAAGAGGCTATTCCCCCCACTGCGGAACCTGCCACCGGCACCCCTGCAGCCATTGCCTCCATAATCGCCAGGCCTAAGCCTTCCTGAAGCGAAGGCATTACAAAAACATCCATGACTGAAAGGGCTTCCGTGGTATCGGAAACTGACGGAATGAAATGCAGCTTTGCCTCAAGCGCAAGGCTTTTCCCTAAATCCTCCAATTCCTTTTTTATCTTACCGTCTCCTATGCTTAAAAGCTCGGCATCTGGAACATGCTCAATAACCTTTCGCATCGCCGTAATCAAATACCTATGCCCCTTCACTTCAGATAACCGGGCAATGATTCCTACCACAGGCCCCTCTTTCAAACCGAATTCTTTTTTTATCTCTTTTTTACTCCTGGTGACTGGTGACTGGTAACTGGTGACTTCTATTCCGTTATGCACCAATCGTATCTTCTCTCTGCCCACCTTAAAATCATGAATGAGATGCTCTTTTACTGCATCCGATATAGCGATAACACGCTTGCCCCAACAAGGAAATATCAGCCTTTCCCAGCGCGCCGTATAAAAGCCATGCGCTGTGGAAACAAAAGGAACATCCGTCTTTTTTGATAACCAGTATGCCAGGACATTAGTGAGCCTTGTTTGGCTATGAAGCAGCTGTATGCCTTTTTCTTTTATTACTTTTTTTAAAATAAAATACGAAAATAAAAGTTTTGGGCTCACAATGGACTTGGTCCGTAACGGCACGTAGATATGTTCAATATCGTCGTGCTCTAATCTCGTTAGCCATTGCCCGCCCCGTGAGGCAACATACACCGTATGCCCCCTGGCGATAAGGCCCCGGGCGAGGATTACGATATACCTTGATATTCCTCCGGCATTAAAGTGATTGGCAAGTAAAAGGATATTCATACATTACTAGTGCTCCGTGACATAAATACTTGATAATCGAAGAAATGTCACTACGCACTTCCGCTATGGGGGCAAGCCCCGAACAAAACTTTTCTGCTTAATTACAGGTTTTGTTCGGGGCAAGCCCCCCTTCGGCGCTCACTGCGTTCGCTGAGCACCCCCCAATCGTGGGGGACGGTCTCCCCCACACACCCCTTACTACATTGTGAATTAACAGAAAGTTATGTCACAATGTACTAGAGATAAATGATTGCTACGTTTACCGTTTACCGCTAACTGTGTACCGTATCGGTACATGTGACAGGCAACGTTACTCTTTTAAAAATCAAGTAGGCTTTAAACCTTGGTTAAGTCTCGGGTATTAAGCAACCCCATAACCGCCTCTTCTACTTCCTCCACACTAATCTGCTTCATACATTCTGTGGAATTACACTGGGATTTATAACAAGGCTGGCACGATAATCCTTTATAAAAAAGACTGACCTTTTCCTGAGAAAGAATATGCCGTTTCGGATCCGTGGGGCCGAACAACGCCACAACCGGCACCCCCATACCGCAGGCAATATGCAGCGGCGCGGTATCCGCGGCAACAAACACACTGCAGTGCTTAATAAGGCACGCAAGCTGATTTATCGTGGTTTTCCCGCAGGCAATAATAGGCCGGGACCTTGCGGTGAGGCTCTTAAGCACGCGCAGCTCCCCGGGGTCAACCTGATTTCCGGTAATCACCACACGGATATCATGTAACGCCAAGTTTTCCGATAAGCGCGCTATATACTCAAGCGGCCAGCGTTTCGTAACCCAGAGCTTTGAAGAGCCACAATGTATCCCTACTAACGGCTGAGCTTTATTAACCCATTCTGACTCCAAAAATAGAGCGACAGAATGTGAATCTTCCTTGGAAGGCCAAAGCTCAATCTTCTTATCTTTAAGCTCTATACCAAGCATGTTCAAAATACGAAACTGATGCTCCAATGGCCCCAGAATAAGCTCGTTTTCTTTGACTGTATTATTCAGCAAAAAACTTAATTTCTTATTCGCGTATCCGTATCTGCGCGGGGCACAGGAAAGCGCGCTCATACTATGGCTTTTACGGTTATTCTGCAGGTCTATAACCATGTCAAATGCTTTTTTTCTCAATTCCTTCCCCACTCTCAAAAGCCCGAGGATCCCCTTATCCCTTTGCTTGAAATCATAAACAATAAGCGTATCAATATAAGGGCAATTATGTAACACCGGAGCAAGGTCTTTACCCACGAGGCAGGTAATGACGCTTGGCGGAGGGAATTTCTTCCTGATTGCCTTGAGCGCGGGGATAGAAAGTATCATGTCCCCAAGGGCGCTGAATTTCAGGATCAGGATTCGTTTTGCAAAACATCTTTCCCGATATACCTCAAGAGTCTTTTCCGCCATTTTTTCTAAAGGGAACTGGGAAAGTATCTTGACGCGGGCATTCTGCGCCAAAGCCGCGCTCAAGGCATTATCCTTGAGCACTTTGAGTATCGCTTCAGCCATACCTTCAGGATCACCCGGCGGCACTAACACACCATTAACCCCGTCTTCAATAATATCTACTACCCCTCCTACTTTGGTAGCCACAACCGGAACCCCTGAAGCCTGAGCCTCAAGAATAACCCTGCCAAAGGCTTCATGCACCGTCGTAGCCATAACCATAAGGTTTACTTTGGAAAGGATCTCAGGGATATCCCTTCGGGCACCGAGAAATTCCACCACCTGCGATAAGCCTAAACGTTTCGTCAAAAGCTCTAAATCTTCCTTATAATGCATCTTATTCTTCGGAGCGCTTCCAACCACCCATACCTTAATAGTGGGGAGAGTCCGATAAACCTTCTGGATTGCTTCTATAAAGTATCGGTGACCTTTTAAAGGAGTGATGCGGGCAATAATCGCGATAATAAATTCCGTATGGCTTTTCTTTTCCGGAGGATTAAACGTAAACTGCTGTATATCAACACTGCGGGGAATAAGGCGTATCCGCTCAACCGGCACCTGAAAATCATCAATCATATGCCTGCCGATAACCTGGCTTGGCACAATGACACAATCCCCCCAGCCCATTACCTGGGTAAAAAGATGGCGGGAATAATAACCGTGACAGGTAGTAATAAAAGGAGTTTCCGTAATCCGGCAGGCAGCATAGGCAATCCACGCCGGGACACGGGAACGGGCATGCACAATCTGGATATCTTCATCCCTAATAATTCTGGCCAAGGCAGCAATACACCGGTACATGGAAAACAATGATTTCTTATGCACCTCCAGCGCGTAATGGATACCGCCGGATGCTTTGAGTATTTCAACTAAAGCGCCGCCCTTTGAAACCACGACGGCCTTATGGTTATGGGCAGTTAAATATTTGGCTAAATCAACGGTCCCTGTTTCAACACCGCCATAATTAAGTTCGGGTAATATTTGCAGGATATTCACATTAAGCGCTAAATTGCTACATTGCTAAACTGTTAACTGTTTAAAACAATTAACAGTTTGACCATTTGACAATTTAACCATTATCATTTAACCGCTATAACAATTTTCTTATCGCCTCTTGCACACACAGGGAGTCATCGAGCTTCTTTACCGCGGGCCTTTCCTGCAGCACTTCCTTGATTGTATCAGCAATGGCAGGGGTATCAATAAGATAAAGAGAGCCATGCCGGGCGGCATTGTGCAAGAAAGCCTCATGCCTTGTTTTTCCGCAAAAAGCTGACGCGGCTTTAAGCCTGAAAACACCTACATATTTCCCGGAACTTGCGGCCTCCGAAACCATTGATATACTCTCTCCGGAAACAACAATAAAATCTGACAACCCTAAAATCCCCCCTACCGCCTCAGGAATATTCATCTGGTTGGCGATAACCAAAAGCTTGCAAGAAGGATACTCCTTCAATTCTTCTCTGAGGAGATTTTCAATATTCGCGGGAGTGCGCCGCGATGTAGTAACAAGGATATCCGCGTCTAATGCCTGCGCGGCTTTCTTAAGCTGCGCGATAACTTCTCGCGCAGTCTCTATGGTAAGGCGATAATGCTTCGTATCTCCCCCGATAAGAAGCCCCAAAGAGAGTTTGTGGCCGATACCGGGAATTTTTGCTTTAAGCCTTTCGGCATGTTCCGTAAGATATGCCTCATCAATGAGGTTAAGCGCGCCGAGTGTCCTGACGATATTTTTGCCTTTCGGCGGATTATCATGGCGCGGAATAATCACGACATCAAATTTCTTCCTGCTTACCGCTTGAGCCGGATCCATAATACAGACCGACCGCGCCTGGTTTTCCTGGGCAACCGAAAAAGTAAGCCCGGCCAGGCTCGCGCCGCAGGAAATCACTAAATCCGCGGGAACCTTACTTAAAGCACGCCGTGTCTTACTCTTAAGGCAAAATTCATAAATATCCAAGCCAAACCCCATACACACCTTGGCTAAAATTTTAGCAAAAGAATTTTTAAACTTCACGTCAATGACCGTGCTATAGACTATTGGCTGCAGCCTCTTGACTATTTTCAACACCGCTTCAGATTGCCGAAGATGGCCTGCTTTATTGTCGCTTAAGAGTACCACATGCCTAAAAGGAGAATATTTCCAGATTTTATAAAACCAAAAATACTCCTGAGGACACAGGCGTATATGGCGCTCTAAAATCGCGCTGGATTGATTAAGGCAATGCTCCAGGCGCTCTTTTTCATCAGCGCCTTCCTCTGTTTTTAACGGCTTCTCAAGAATAATACGATGATAAAAACGCCGCTCCCTGACTATGATTGCGGGAATTATACGTGCCTCTGTGGCAAAGGCAAAGCGGACAAAACCTGTCGGCATAGAAGTAGGCAGGCCAAAGAAATTGCTTACATGCCCTTCCTTGCCCCCTTGGTCGCCAACCATTGCCACGACTTCATTATTTTTGAGCCCCCGCATGATTTCTCTTAGGGCAACACCCCGAGGAATTGTCTTACAGCCTTTTAGCTCCCGGTACCGGTTCAAAAGGTTATTTAAAAGCGGATACCGCTGCTCATTGACAATAACCTTATAGGCATACCCCTGCAAACTGCAGGTAATATTCGCAAGCTCCCAGTTACCCATATGATACGCCAGCAAGATAACGCCTTTACCTCTTTTAAGCGCGTCATCCAAATGTTTAAGGTTCTCAATGCGCACATGCTTATTGATATACCTGGCGTCTATACGGGGAATATAAAGTGTTTCTACGATAGTCAGCGCCAGGCTGATAAATGCCTTTCTCGCGATCCTTTCAACTTCTTCTATCGGCAATGCTCCGCCATAGGCTATCTTTATATTCTTAAGCACAAGCCTTCTTTTTTTCTTTAGCGCATAGTATCCCGCGATACCAAGGAATTCCCCCATCAAGGAATTGATCCTTACCGGCAGGGAGACGATGAGTGCCCCCAGTGCCCTAGCTAACGCATACGCGGCGTATTCGATTAAAGAACTCTTCTTCATTATCAGTTACCTGTACCTCTATTTTTACAACATACACCTTGCTTGAGGAAGAAAAAATACCCTGCCCCATACGCAAAGCATCTTTTTCGGTCGTAAGAATAGTATCAATAGCAGCGGCTTGTAATTGCGCCTCTATATTTTTACTATCCTCTGGCGTATATCTATGGTGATCAGAAAATTGAAACGATAATCCAACATTAATCCCTAGCCCTTTAACTAATTTCTCAAACGACTCAGGTGAGGCAATCCCCGAAACTAAAGCTACTGTTTTGTCTTTGAGTAAATCAAGGTTCAGCAATGCTTGCGGCTGCGCGAGATCATACAAGCTTATCGGCGCATGGATAGACTCAAAAACTACGGCGCCCGGGTTAATCAAACGCAAAACATCCTTTATTTTCCGGGTATCGGGATTAAGATTGGTTTTCGTAATCACAACAATATCCGCCCTTTTAAGCGAAGAGAGCGGCTCACGCAAAATCCCGCGGGGAATCATATGCCCATTCCCAAAAGGGCACATTGCATCTATAGCCACAATCTCCAAATCCTTCTTTATCCTCCACTGCTGGAAACCGTCATCTAAGATAACCGCGGTAGCATGATGCTCTTTCATCGCCTTTTCCGCGGCACGTTTTCTATCCGCATCCACAATCACCGGAACATCTCCTAAATTCTTAGCAAGCATAGCAGCTTCATCGCCCATCATTTCGTCCATCGTCCCTCGTCCTTCGTCTCTCGCCCATCGTCTCTCGTCACTCTCTTTTTTTCTTTTATACCCTCGCGTCAAAATTGCTACCTTGCACCCTTCTTGCTTTAAATATCGGGCTATAGCTTCAACCAAAGGCGTTTTCCCTGTCCCACCCCAGGTAATATTACCGACGCTAATAACTTTACAGCTAAGCCGATACCGCAAAAGGCGATTGCAGATAATTACAATGCTAAGCGCCAAACCATAGATAAGCGACAAGCAAAACAAAAAAAACTTAACGAAAGAGGCGAAACAATCGTTTCTTTTATCCGTAACAATATCAAGGTAATATGCCTTGAGTCCCATCTCCTACTACTTTTCCTTTCTCAACGCGTTAACGACTGCTTGCGTCTTGAGGCTCTCATCACTGTTTTTTGTTTCTTCTGTAGTTCTTAAAGGACATATTCCTCGTGGCGGTTGTTTTGGCATAGAGAGCCCTAGGGCAATAAAAAAACTTAACGGCACAATAAATCCGCATAACGCGCGGCAAATGCTTAATTTATGCACAGCCCTTAGCCCGATAAAATAGAGGAAAAAAGGGTATACTACAAATAATACCATCCCTCCTGTCATTAACAGAAAGCACCATAGCACCATTATTTTCTTAAATACTACCTGCGGCAGTTCTGGAATTACAAACTGAAAACTGAACGCTAAAAGGCACACCAGCAAGGCAAAGAGCTCCACCACGCTTGCGTACGCAACGACCTTAAGCGTAGCCTTAAAGCCTTGACGCGCTCCGGCAATGAAAAATCCCAAGTGAAAAATTCCCGCGGTTACCATGAGCCGCATACTTTGAAGCAATAACAAGCCTACGAAAACTATAAAAAAAATAATTGGCGTTACATACTCTTGAGGTGTCCCAAAAGAAAAATAAAACCAGGAGTATATCGTCGCAATCAGTGTCGTAACACAACCTATAAGTAAGGCAAAGATAAGCGAATCGCTAAACCCGCCTTCAGCTGATAATCGAGAGAAAAATCGAATAGAATGAAAAAGAATCTCTTGGCGCGTAAGCCTAAGCGCCTTAAAAAAGCCACGTTCTTTCCGGTTCTCCCACGGAATCTCATCAACCTGCGTTTCTGGTTCAGGCATTTTCCTCTCCTGTTAATGCCAGGCATAGACAACTTACATACTACTTGTTTATGCCTGGCATTATAATATACTCCATATTTCTCATAGTCGCGCCTTGATTCTGGGCAATAAGCCCTTTTGCGCGAGCGCCTAAGGCAGCCATTTTTTTCGGATTTCGCAATAAATCCGCTATATTCTCAAAAAGCTCTTCTTCATTGTGAATCATGATACACGCCTCATCCTTTAAGAACAGGGCGATAATATCCCGAAAGTTAAACATATTCGGGCCGCATACTATAGGTTTTGCCAATGCCGCAGGCTCCAATATATTCTGCCCGCCCTTTTTTATCAGGCTGCCGCCGACAAAAACAATGTCGGAGGCGGCGTAGAAAACTTTAAGTTGGCCGATGGTATCGAGGATAAAAACCGATGGACGATGGACGAGAGACGATGGACGAGAAAGTGCTGAAATAAATACGGGATTAAGATTACTCTTAAATACTAAATTCTCAACTTCCTTTGCCCGTTCAGGATGGCGCGGGGCAAGCAAAAGCCTCAAATCGGGAAATTCCTTCAACAGCTTTTTATAAACCCCTAAAACAATTTCTTCTTCGCCCGGATGTGTACTCCCTGCTACGAATAGCTTTTCTTTTTCGCCTAACCCTAATTTTTTTCTATATTCCGCGTAATCTGCGGTATCTATCTTTTCTTTATCTGCGCAATCTGCGGTATCAAACTTCATATTTCCCGTGATATGTATTTTCTCTCCTGCCACCCCTAACGCGGCGAGCCTCTTGCTGTCGGTTTCTGTCTGCACACAAAACGCGGTTATCCTATTCATCACCGGCTTAATGAGAAATTGTATAAGGCGGTAACCTTTAAAGGAGCCATCCGATATTCTGGCATTCACGGTAATGATGGGAATGTTACGTTTTTTAAGGCACCTGATAAAATTAGGCCAGATTTCCGTCTCAGCAATAATAACCAAAGATGGATTAATAAGTGCAACTGTCTTCTTAACGATAAAACTTATGTCAAAAGGCAAATAAAAGACGAGGTCATTTTCTTGGGCGATTCGTTGCGCGACTTTATTCCCTGTAGAAGTAACTGTAGAAATAACAATCTGCTTAGCAGGATAGGCCTCATGTAACTCCTCAAGCAATGCCTTTGACGCCAAAACCTCCCCCACACTTACCGCGTGCAGCCAAATCGGCTGTGCCTGCGCCAAACGTTTCTTTTGTTCATCAGAAAAAAACCCTAAACGCATCAAAAACCCCTGATGGAACTTACGCTTTACAATATACAGTGGCAGGTAACATAGGGCAAAAAGGATAAAAATTAAATCATAGAAGATAAACATATATTCTATAGTAAGTCACCAGGTCACCCGTAGAGATTTACACTATATGTGACTTTGTGACGTTGTGACTTGGTAACCCCTCAATTTCATACATAACAGTATCGCTACGCCCTCGGGTGGGCTTTGTCATAGACGCTCTTTAACTTCTCGGTGGTCAGGTGAGTATAAATCTGCGTCGTCGAAAGATTGGCATGGCCTAAGAGTTCCTGTACCGAACGCAGGTCCGCGCCTCTGTTTAAAAGATGCGTGGCAAAAGAATGCCGTAGCGTATGCGGAGAAATATTGTCTCTTAAGGAGGCGCGCTGGATATATTTATCAAGAACCAAGCGTACCCCTCGGGCGGTAATTCTCCTGCCGTTTTTATTTAAAAATACCACTGATGTCTGGAGTTTTCTATGCTCTACATAATCACGAAGTGCCCGAAGCGCCCTATCACCGATAGGCACTATCCGCTCCTTTCTGCCTTTACCCATAACCTTTACTACTGAACTAAAAAAATCGATATTTTCTAAATTTAACCCCACCAACTCACTAATACGTATACCGGTTGAATAAAAGGTTTCTAAAATTGCCCTGTCCCGTAAGCCCGCGGGTTCCTCTGATTGCGGAGCCTCAACCAATTTAGTAACCTCATCCTCAGTCATAAAAATTGGCAGGTGCTTTTCCAATTTAGGACTGGATATGGCAGAGGTAGGGTCATTCTTTAAAAAACCTTCCCTATTGAGGAATCGGAAAAAACTTCTTAAGCAGGATAGTTTGCGCGCGACCGAACGGCTTTTTAAATTCTTTTCTTTCAGGGAACCCAAAAATCTTCTTATGGTAAGATAGTCACTATTCTCAACCTGTGTTTGGCCTAAGAATTTCTTAAATTCATCCAAATCCTTCTTATAATTCAAAATAGTATGCTCTGAGGCATTCTTTTCTATTTCCAAATAACGGATATATTTTTCTATATACCTATCCATTGTAAAAGTAGAGAGTAGAAAGTAGAGAGTAGAGAGTACGCATAGAAAGAATTCTATAGAGTAATTTTAGCATTTTTCTCTATCTTTTATCTACTATCTACTTTCTACTTACTACTTTCTGGTAACGTTTTTGCAATATACGTGCACTTGGGATAACTCGTACAGCCGTAAAATAATCCCCGGCGAGACCTGCGTTCGATAAGCTCACCCTGACAGCCTTCTTGAGGGCACTTAATACCGGTAGTTATGGACTTGGCAAAACGGCAGGTGGGAAAATCCGAACAGCTTAAAAATTTACCTTTCCGTGACCATTTCACTATCATGGGTTTCCCGCATTGGGTACACACCTCGTCAGTAGTAACAACCTCTTTCTGTATGGTTTCATTGGCATGATCTAACCTTTCTTTAAACGGCCCATAGAAATCATTAATAACCTTATCCCATGCCTGCTTGCCATCTTCTATCTCATCGAGCTCTTCTTCCATGCGCGCGGTAAACTTAACATCCATTACTTCAGAAAAATACTCTACCAAAAGGTCGTTAACCTTGAATCCGAGTTCCGTAGGATAAAGATACCCTTTCAGGCGGCGCACATAATCGCGGTAAACGATAGTCTGAATAATCGGCGCGTACGTAGACGGCCTGCCGATACCTTCTTCTTCAAGCGTCTTGACTAATGTCGCCTCGGAATAACGTGGAGGCGGCTTGGTAAAATGCTGCGAGGGGCTCACCGTAAGCAAGTCCAGCGCTTCATCCTTTACCAAAGGCGGCAAAGTCTTTTTCTCTTCATCCTGCTCATCCTCAACCTCATACACTGCGCTAAATCCCTTAAAAATAAGTTTTGATCCTGATAACCTGAATACATAACTATCCACATTGATCTCAACTGAAGTTACGGCATAGAGCGCGGGCCTCATTTGGCTGGCGATAAAACGCTTATAAATTAACGCGTAAACCTTGTACTGCTCGCTGGTCAAATATTCCTTCACCGATTCCGGGGTTCGAACTACTGACGTCGGCCTAATTGCTTCATGGGCGCCTTGGGCCTGTTTTCTTGACTTATAGGAATTCGGGGTATCAGGCAAATATTCTTTACCATACGTAGTTTCAATAAAACTTCTTACCTCTGCTATCGCGGATACCGCGACATTCACGGAATCAGTACGCATATACGTAATTAAGCCCACTGCCCCCTCACTGCCCAGCTCCACCCCTTCGTAAAGCTGCTGGGCAATAATCATGGTGCGCGCGCTTGCATAGCGCAGCTTATAAAAGGCATCCTGCTGCAAGGTACTGGTAATAAACGGCGGCAAGGGATTTTTCCTCTTTTCAGTTTCTTTGATGGAAGAAACAATACCCTGCTTGCCTTTTAAAGATGCTACTATGTGCTCTGCCACAGCCTGATTTTTAATCTCGGCCTTCGTATCTCCTATTTTCTCTAACATCGCGATAAATGGCTTGCTAGCCCGAGAACCCGCTACAGCGCGGGCCTTTTTAAATTCCGCTTCGATTTCCCAATATTCCTGCGGCTGGAATTTCTGTATCTGGCGTTCACGTTCAACAATAAGGCGAAGCGCTACCGACTGCACCCTCCCCGCGGAAAGCCCTCCGGCAATCTTTCTCCAAAGTAAAGGGCTCAAAAAATACCCCACGAGCCTGTCTAAAACCCTGCGGCCTGTTTGAGCGTTAACCTTATGCGCGTCTAATTCTATCGGATGGTTAAATGCCTCTTTGATTGCCTGCGGGGTGATCTCATGAAAAACAACCCGATGATAGTGTTTGTTCTTTTGATTCAATTTATCCTTGATGTGCCAGCCTATTGCCTCTCCCTCGCGGTCAGGGTCGGTTGCCAGATAAATGGTATCGGCATTTTTTGCCGCGCTTTTTATCTGGCTGAGTATTTTCCTGCGTTTTGCCGCGACAATAAAGGACGGCTTAAAACCATTTTCAATATCCACCCCCATTTTCGTCTTCGGTAAATCCACAATATGCCCCATAGAGGGAATTATCTCAAAATTATTGCCTAATATCTTAGCAATAGTTTTTGCTTTGGCAGGCGACTCAACAATGACTAATGATTTTGACACGATCAAACTCCTTTTCTTATAAACATCTTTCCCGGTAATTGTGTAATAACATGCTCCATTTCTAGCTTTAATAACACAGCTATCACCCTGCTGCTTGATAAAGAGGCTTGTTCAATAATCTCATCCGCGTAGCGCGGCGTATCGCTGATAAGGCCGTATACGGCGCTTTCATCTTCCGATAATACTGAGGATAGAGTATCCTCTTTTTCTTTCTTTACCGTAACAGGTTCTGTAGCCTTGTTTTCTTTCTCTAAGGTAAGACACTCTTTTAACGTGGTTTTCAGCTCCTCTAAAACATCTTCTACAGTCTCGATGAGCTTAGCTCCCTGCTTGATAAGCCGGTTTGTTCCGACGGAAGTAGCTGAATCCACTTTACCCGGAATGGCAAAGACTTCCCTGCCTTGACTCATCGCAAACCAATTCATACGGCTTACCCTGCTCTCTTTCCGGTGAATCAAGAATAGTGATTATATCAATATCACCGTTCTTGTAAACAATTACCTTGTCTAAGGCGCCTCTGAGAAATTCCCGTCTCTGCTTCTGGCTATAATCATCGATATTGCCTTTAACGGCAGATAAATTAGCTAGCTTCTGCTCTTTTAATTCGCTACCTGCTATCTGCAGCCTTAAACTGTCTATCTCTGCTTGAGTGCGATATTTCCTAAGCTTTATCTTTGGCATCTGCTTTTTGAGATCTTCCTGCGTTAAATCCCCCATAGAAAAGGCATCTAAGAGCCTATCCTCTGCATTAATTAACCTTTCAAGCTCTTTCCCTAAACCCTT
>MHGF01000009.1 GCA_001805445.1 Omnitrophica WOR_2 bacterium GWF2_43_52 | reverse complement strand
AAATCTAAGGCGGTCTGAATAATCTTACGATTATCCTCTCCCAAATCTTTAGACAAAAGCGCCGTCAGGATTCTTCGGAAACGCGGAACGATTAGGTTCAAATCAATTATCTTCCGGGTTTCACGGGTTAACTGCTTAACTTGAGCCATAATTACATCCGGGGTTATTCCTATGGGTTTTCCCTGTCTGGCTAAACCATAATACAAATCTGCCATGGTTTTACCTGTAACCTTTATATCTACGCTCGGCCTTGCCTTTGACAGCGTAGGCACTTCACCGCTGCCCGAAAGGTGCCCCTGAGAAATAACAGACCTATCATCATTTTTAACCTTGGCTTCCAGGGCATTCTTAATTACCATTAATTCATCATGCTTCTTATTAAACATTTCCTTTATGGAGGAATAAACATCTATATTTGACTCATACCGCGATAGGGTAGCAACTATTTCCTTAACCACAGTTACTATGTCTATAGGATCATAATAATCTTTTTTTTCTATATCATCTATAACTGCATAGAACCCGGAGATTTTGGCTGATATTAAGCTTAGCGCAGCAGGATCTCCAGCATTACTTTTCTTGTCGCGCTCAAGGTAAACTGATTCCAGTAAATCGTTTATTATTGCTCTTAGATCAGTCAATTTGTTTTTAGTATCTTCCCGCAATAATAAAGAGTTAACTTCATCCCCTATCAAAGAAACACCGGTATCCTCTTTCTCATTCAGCGAGGAGGCGCTGCTGATCTTTAAACCTTTTCTGATTGCCACCGCGAAAGGTTTCAGATTACTAATATGAAGTTCACGAATACGTCCCGATATGCCCTCTACCTTAACCTCGCCATTACGAAAAACACTAATCTTAACGTCTCCGCCATCTTTTTCGTCAAGCCCTTTTACTATAATCATATAACCATCAGATGCCATATTGATTTTATTACCAATAGGTAATATATTTATTTCTGCCTTATCAGTAGAACCATCTATAAAAGTAAAGTAGTAATATTTGGAAGGCGACAAATCGCTATACTTTCCTATTGCATCATGAACTCTGCTGTATGCTTCTAAATTTACTTCAATTCTCACCGCTGTGATACCTTGTTTCTTAAGCTCATCTCCTAAAATACCAGGTTTTAACGAATTTTGCGCCCTCATCAATTCTTCTTTAATATCTTTTTTCACATTTTTCTCATTTTGTAAAAAATGCTCTAATTCATTATAAATGGCCTCGAAGTCTTTGCTATCTGCAATCCTTTTGTTATAGGAAGAAAATAAAGATCCGGAGCTATACCAATTATCAAATTTAATCCCTGAAATTATGTCTTTGATTGCATCCTTGGCCTCCTCCAAAGTCAGCGGCGAGGCGGCGGCTATCGCAGTATGGTCAGTAAGACCATTTCCTGTAACAACTGCTGTATAAGCGCCCTTTGGCGTAATTGATAAACCAATAATATTACTAAACTGCTCTATTTTTATCTCCTTACCAAAAACCATCCCTCCGCTCATATACCTGCGGATTACCTGTCCGGTAGGGGTATAGACTGGCTCGGAGAGGTTGTATTCTCCTTCCTTAAAGGACTTTTGGTATTCTTTAAAGTAAACAGCCTTGTCCCAGGATTGTTTAGAAGTAAGGTTAGAGAGGTTTTGAGAGTCAATGAGTTTCATATAAGAATTATTCGGTGAACTGTCAACTGTCAACTGTGAACTATGCGAGCTAAAGCGAGCCTTAAACCAGCGGGAAAGTACTAAGGAATAAAACACCTGCCGAAGAGGAGCATATCTTTTTGCCCGGTTTACCTCTTTAGTCAACTTGGGGATAATCAGTTCCCGGATAAGCTGTGTGGAGTATTCATTTAGCTCTTTTAATCTTGGGTCATTGAAACTATAATCTATTGTCGTCCCTCGTCTTTCGTCCTTCATCCCTCGTAAATAGTCTTCCTCCAACATCACCTTGAGCGCGGCTTTATAAATATATGCCCCGTGAGCTGATTCCCGGACGATAATCTCACCCGGCACTATCCAAGGGCGGGTAATGGTGGGGATAGTGATATTTTCGGAGCCGAAAAGCTCACCCGCTCTTTTATACAGCTTATCCCAATATTCTTTACCTTCTTTGGTCTGAGGTGAGGTAAAACTTGAGGTATCCCTCTTAAGCTGTAAGTCTGCCTCAAGCATAATCCTGCCCACATCGGTATTCTCAAGCTCAGGGTCAATTATCTGCTCCGGGGCATCCGGCCTTAAATTCACCCAGAACTTCTCATTCGGCAGGCTAAGGCCGATACGGAAATATTTCATCAGCTCATCAGCCCTTACTTTAACCTGGCTATCGCTAAGCTCTTTTTCATCCGCCTTATCTAAGAGTATCTGGAAGTTATCGGTTTTCGGTTCATAAGAGAAATAACGTAGGTGCGCCGGACGAAAGCGGTCTAATGTAATAGAGTTTGAGCCTTGGCCCAAGTATCCGGCCAGATTAAGCTGGGCCACTTGGGCAAAACCAGCGCTCTGGAAAATGAAACTTACCGATACGGCTAATGAGATAATTCTTTTAAACATTTTTCAACTCTCCCATGTTCATTATTATTACCGGGCGAGCAAACAACTTTTAATACCAGGTATAGTCAACGCACATACGAATTGTATATGCCTGGCATTGAAACAGCATACTCACCTGGCATTAAAAAATCTTGGCTGCCAGCGTTAACAATACACTCAAAATCAAATCATAAAAAAAGGCCACTAAGCATAGCCTTAGCTATACCTACTGACCCTTTGAATTACTCCTTAAATTTTACTCCGCCGCCAGAAAAACCCCGCGATTTATCACGGGGAGCCTTCACTATCTGCAAACTGCAAACCGCCGATTTCCTCCAAATCAGCAGTTCTTTAAAACTTTTCTAAAGTATACCATATTCTAACTATTTGTCAAGTAAGGGATTGTACTTTTCTACCTGTGGCATTTTGCTTATTTTAGTTGCCGGTATATCTCTTTTCGATGTCCCAGATCAATAATATATACCACAAGCTTATCTTTCTGGACTGTGTAAATAATACGATAATCTCCCATTCTGAGAGAAAAATCTCCTTTTAATCTGCCTTTTAAACGTTTCCCCTGATAAGGATGCTCTTTCAGAGATTCAACTCCGGTTATAAAACGGGAATAAAGCCTGCGGTCGCTTCGGTAGATCCGTTCTAGCTCCTTGGCTGCAAGTTCAGAGAATTCTATTTTATGCATCCGCCTTCTCTATCCTAAGCCGTAATTCTTCCAAAGAAACAGTCCTGCCCTCCTTAATCTGCTGTTTTGCCTGTTTGATCCTTTTTACAGACTCCTTATCAGATAAAATCTCAACCGTTTCAAGGAGCCCTTCATAATCATCGGGGCTAATCATCACAGCTACAGGCTTACCTCTTCTAGTAACCACATAACGATCCAGGCGCGAGTCAATTTTCTTTATTATCGCGGGCAGTTCCGGCCTCAATTCTTTCAGAGTAATAGTATTTACCATCCTTATCAACCTCCTTATATAATTAAAGTATACACTAAAGTGTATACTTTGTCAATCAAGACTCAAGTTCCTACGCCCTTAACGCGGTGACCGCGACTGTATCCACAATATCCTCAACGAGCGCCCCTCGGGAAAGGTCGCTTGCCGGCCTATTGAGCCCCTGCAGAAGCGGCCCGACTGCCCTTGCCTTACCCAGGCGCTGAGTGAGTTTGTAACCGATATTTCCTGCCTCTAAGCTTGGAAAGATTAACACATTCGCCCTGCCGCCTAAGGCGCCATGCATATCTTTAATCGTGGCAACTTCAGGGACAATCGCGGCATCTAACTGCACTTCTCCATCAATTAATAAATCCGGCCTTTGCTGTTTGGCTAACCTTGTTGCTTCTCGCACCTTATCTACCAACTCTCCTTTGGCCGAGCCTTTTGTCGAATAGCTGAGCATTGCCACTCGAGGAGAAATCCCCAGAACATCTTCGGCTAAGCCCGCGGTGGAAATAGCAATTTGCGCAAGCTGTACTGCTGTTGGCTGCGGAACAATGCCGCAATCAGCGAAAAACAATACTCCATTTTCGCCAAAAGAGGTATCCGGCAGCACCATAATAAAACAGCTGGAAACCGTATTGATTGCGGGGTCAACCCCTAAGCAATAGATGGCAGCGCGCGCCACATCGGGTGTAGAATTCGCCGCCCCAGCGACGAAACCATCGGCTTCTCGCGCTTTTACCATCATCGCCGCATAGTATAAAGGATTGCTTACCGTAGTTTTTGCCTCCTCAAGAGTAACCCCCTTATGTTTTCTTGTTTCGTAAAACGCTTGCGCGAATTTCTCTATCTTTTCCTTTTCTAAATCTTCTTTTCCCAAAAGCAATATCCGGGCAATATGCTCATCCTTGACTATCCGTGCCGCATCCTGAATGCGCGCATCATCTTTCTCAGGCATAATGATCAGTTTCTGCCTCTTACCTGCCCGACGGTGGAAATCTTGAATCACCTCTATATTTTTCATAGTATTTCCTAAGTAAAATCATATTGCCTAATCCATTGTCTATCGCCGGGAGCCTCTTACTCTATTGACTATCGACCATTTCCGCCGCAGGCGGATCAGCCTACGGCTGAGACTATCGACCCTTTATTATTCTCTCCCTAACCTTACACCATTTTAAGTATCTCATCAATCGCCACATACTCTTTGACCATCTTTTTTACCGCGTCAATTTTATCCGTATCCTGAGGCCTTATTTTAACCGTCAAATCGTGAATTAAAGAAGCGGTAGTATAGGTATCCAATTCCGTCACAAAGACCGGGATATGGGTGCTTTTCATCACCTCTAGTACTTCTGGATGAGGGAGAAATCCCCCTGTCAGAATAATCCCCGCGATTTGCGTGGGGCATACATTCGCCTTAGAAATATGCAGGCCAATAGCAGTCATGATAAGGTCCTCCCTGTCCCCGGGAGTAATCAAAAGTGAATTAGCGGAAATAAAATTAAGGGCATCATGAGGTTCCATAGCGCCGACGACTATTTTCGCGATATAGGTATCCATGCACTCCCCGCCTGAAAAGATTTTGAAGTCTGATTCTTCTAAAATCTGACGCATCGTAGGATAACTAAGCATCTTCTGATACGGCATCACTCCCAACACATTCACCCCCAGCCGTTTTAATCCTTCCTGCACCAAGGGCTTAACCTTATCATACTTATCCGGCTTTACCTTATTAATGATGACCCCCAAAAGGCTCACTCCTTCTTTCTCAAAGAGGGCTTTGTTGAGCATAATCTCATCAATAGGTTTCCCCACGCCTCCGGAAGAAACCAAGATTACCTTTGCATCCAATAATTTCGCGACGCTCGCGTTAGAATGGTCAAATACCGAACCCACCCCGGCGTGGCCGGTGCCTTCAATAACTACAAATTCCTTATCTTGGGCAATCCGGCCAAAGGATTCCTTAATCTGCCTATCGATACTCTCTTTGTCAGGGTTAAGGATATAGCGTTCCGTGAAACCCCTCTCAACCGCGATAGGGCTCATATCCTTAATACCGGACTCTATACCGCAAACATCCTCAATTAAAACCGAATCTTCGTCAACCTTTTGGCCGCCCTCCACCACATAGCGTTGGCCTATAGGCTTGATAAACCCAAGATTCTTAAAATGCTCCCTGAAATTAAAAATGAGTCCCATAGAGACGGTAGTTTTACCGTCATTTTGCATGGTAGCGGCTATGAATACCCTTCTACTCACTCAAAACCTCTCGTAATTTGTTCTTTAACTCGGATTTTGACAATGCCCCAACGCTCTGAGATGAAACTTTACCGTCTTTAAATATCATAAGGGTAGGCACTGACATAATCCCCAAGTTTGACGCGGTTGCGCCCGCGTTATCCACATCCACCTTGACCACCTTGAGCTTCCCCTTATACTCTTTGGCAATCTCTTCAACCACAGGAGCCACCATCTTACACGGGCCGCACCATTCGGCAAAGAAATCCACCAACACCGGAAGTTCCGCCTTTAACACCTCGTCTTTGAAATTTTTATCCGTCGCATGAACAATAGACATAGTCTCTCCTCCCTTTTTTAAATAGAGTATACGATTATCATGGCGTATTTTAACATAAATAATGGGATTACGCAATTTTAAAATATTCTCACTCACGGAGAAATAAGAGCTCAAAAAGTTTTAATTGACTCGCCATTTCTCATGTGTTAAGGTGTTTCTAACGCTATGGAAAACACCCGCCTCAAACGGACCTGTCACAGACGCTATTTCTCAAATACATATAAGAAACTTTCCCTGATAGGTTTATATCTATTCTCTTCTGTTTTGTTGGCTGCTTCAACCGGATCCGCGGAAATCTCACGATATACTGATGAAGCAGAAACAATGTTTGCAAAATGCAGAAACTTTGTTTATCAGGTCCGCGTCATTGATACCGCAACCGGAGAAAAAGCAAGCATCGGATCGGCATTCCTTTTTGCCAAAAACGGGTACATCGCAACGAATTACCATGTCATCGCCTCCGCGGTACGCTTCCCTAAACGCTACCATATCGAATACCTTAAAGCGGACAATTCCATTGGGCTGCTCAAAATTATAGATGCCGATATAATTCACGATATCGCTATTGTCAAAACAGACGATCCTCTCCAGGGGAATCTTGAGCTCGGCGAATCTCTCTCCCTCTCTCAAGGAACTAAAGTTTTTTCCTTGGGCAATCCCCATGACCTGGGGACCACTATTGTTGAAGGCCTCTATAACGGGCTAATGAAGGATTCATTATACAAGAAGATATTGTTTTCAGGCTCTATCAATCCGGGCATGAGCGGAGGCCCTTCCCTAAGCCATGACGGAAAAGTAATAGGCATTAATGTTTCTACTATGGGAAACCAACTAAGCTTTTTGGTCCCTGTTGAGTTCCTCAAGGATTTATTTGAGCGCTTGCAGAAAAGAGGCCTTCAGGCCATAACTGACTGGGATACCCACATAGAAACGCAGCTCCTCAAAAACCAGGGCGATATCATTGACACTATGCTTACGCTGCCCTGGGAATCGTCTTCAATCGGAGAAGCCATAGTGCCTTCTGAAATAACCAAAGCATACAAGTGTTGGGCGGATTCTGAAGATTACAAAGATGAACTCTATAAAAAATCCTGGCTTCAATGCTACTGCCAGGATTCTGTCTATATAGACTCTGACTTTTATACAGGGATGATTACCTATGACTACACGTGGCTGGAAAGCAAAAATCTCAATACGGTACGTTTCTACAATGTCTACGAGTATTTCTTTATCGGCACTCCCTTCGGCAATGCCTCAAAGCATGACGTGGATAAATTCAGCTGTACCTCTGATTTTGTCAGTATAGATAAAACGGACTGGAAAATCGCTCTCTGCGCGCGTAACTATAAGCGATTTCCCCAGTTGTATGATTTCCACGCGAAGATTGCTTCTGTAAGCAAAAAAAATAAAGGCCTCGTCATTCATCTGTCACTCTTAGGCACCACGAAAGACAAAGCTCTTAGCTTTATCAAAAAATTCATAGACGAAATCAGATGGCAAAAATAATTATCGAAATAACCCACCATCGCGGCCACAGAGAACAGCATATCGTTACTTCAGAACAGATAACGATAGGCCGCGGTTACGACAATGACGTCATCATCCCTGACCCCTACCTATCCGCCAGGCATGCCGTACTATCTTTTGATGAAGGCATCTGGCGCATCGAAGATATAAGCGGAGAAAATGGAATCTTTATCAAGCACGGTGCTAAAAAGTGCGCGAAGGCAACCATTACCTCTGGCGACGAAATTATCATTGGAAAAACAACCGTGCGCGTTTTTTATCCTTCGCACCCCGTTGAGCCAACAAAACGATTAATTCATCCTAATAGGCTTTTTAAGAAAACAGGCAAGCACCGTAACGGATGGATACTGCTTTTTCTTACCTTTTGCTCATACACTCTGGCGGCGTATTTAGAAAGCTCTAAAAAAATTTCCGCTCCTGAATTATTACTAAGCGGCATAGCGGTGGTTATCGGCATCGTCATGGGCGCGGGGATATGGGCCTTTATAGGGCACTTGATAAAGAATAAATCGCGCTTCATCCATCAAATTTCTATTTTCTCTATGTTCTTTTTGTCGGTCTTGTTTATAAATGAGTCTCTTGGCATTCTCGGATATCTGACTTCCAGCAGTTTCGTGGTAATGACAGCTTCAGCCCTTATCATACCTTCTTTGATATCACTGCTTGTAATGGCAAATCTCTACATTGCCACCAACATCTCATTTCAGAAAAGAATTATTGCCTGCGCGGCTATCGGTTTCTGCATCTCGGGCATTGTGTTTCTGGCGTATTACGCGGGCAACAATGAATTTAGAAGCAGGCCGGAATATTTTTACAGATTAAAGCCTCCGCTCATTAAAGTTGTTCCGAGCAAAACAGTGCAGCAATTTATACAAAAAAGCGGCCGCATATTTTCCCATGCTACCCCCTAATGCTCTCTGGGTTTTTCGGCTCACGATAAAAATACGCCACCATCCGCAAGCTACTTAAGAGGCCTTTATACTTGCAATTTGAGGATTGTTTCTTGAGAGGATAAAAAAGAAGGAATTATTTAAAAAAAAATCCTATAACTCCCGCGCAGATAAGCACTATGGCAGGGTCAATTTTGGTGTAAACAAATAACGCGAAAGAAACAACGATAATTAAAACATTCTTTACCTGTATCAACCTGCTTGGCTCTATTGATTGAAAAGCAACGGCAATAATCATAGCGAATATCACCAGCTCAATAACGCTAAAGGCCCTTTTCACGCTAGCATTATTCTTGTATTTAAAATAAAACATTGACGCGCAAAGCACTAAAAGGGCGGGGGCAAGAAAATTGCCAAGATTTGCGCACACTACCCCCGGGATGCCTCCTAATTTGTATCCAGCGTAAGAGGCGTATTTAATAGAGATTGCTCCGGGGAAAACCTTTACTACTGCCAAGACATCCAGGAATTCTTCCTTACTAAGCCAGTGGTAATTTTCCACCATTTCTTTCTCAAGAAGCGGCAGGAAGGAATACGCGCCGCCAATGGCAAATAATCCTACTTTAAAAAAGACTAAGAATAGCTTAAGCAAAATCATTTTTATTTTCGATGCCAGCCACGAAATGGCGTTTTGGTGCCAGACATCACGCTTAGTGCTCCGTTAACTTAATTCGTAAGGGTTGCTCCGCACTTCCGCTATGGGGGCAAGCCCCCCTTCGGCGCTCTCCGCCTACGGCGGATCGCTGAGCACCCCCCAATCGTGGTGGACAATCTCCCCCACACCCCCTTAGTACACAGTTACATCAAAAATTAATGTTACTGTGTACTAGTGGTCTTTTCCTCTTATCATATCTAAGGCATGAATCAGAGTATCCAAAATTACTTCTAATGACTCTTGTACCGCCTTGGCACTTCCGGGCAGATTAATAATAAGTGTTCTTTTACGAATACCCGCAACTGCCCGCGAGAGCATCGAGCGGCGGCTGAATTTTAAACACTCTAACCTCATCACCTCCGGAATCCCGGGAACTTCTCTATCAATTACCGCCAGGGTTGCCTCCGGCGTATTATCCCGGGGAGTAAACCCTGTTCCTCCGGTAGTCAAAACTAAATCCACTTTTAAAGTATCGCAATATTCAATAAGCCTTGCCTTTATCACTTCCGGCTCATCAGGGATAATTTCATATCGAGCAATCTCTAGGGCTAAGCCCGCAATAAGCTCCTGTATCAGTTTGCCGCTTATATCTTCCCTCTCCCCTCGGGAGCACCGGTCACTTATTGTTAAAATTGCTACTGTATACATACCCTATGTTTTCCTAATTTCAAACTTCTAACCTCCAACCTCTTCTATTATTTTATCCCCTACCTTAATTTCTCCACCGCTTATCACCTTTGCGAATATCCCTTCCTTAGGCATCACGCAATCACCTGCCTGATAGTAGATAGCACATCGAGTATGGCAGACTTTGCCAATCTGGGAGATTTCTAACACACTATCCGAGCCGATTTTTACTTTATCCTTAAGTTTTAACTTTAACAAATCAATTCCTTCAGTCGTAATATTTTCGGCAAAATCACCCGGCTTAACCTTTAAGCCTTTTTCCTGCATCTTTTTAATAGATTCTATCGCCAGAAGGCTCACCTGCCTCATTTTTGTCCCCGCGTGCGCATCGCCAACAATCCCAAAATCTTCTTTCAGTAGCGCCGAATCCACATTTGTTTTCTTAACACCTTTTTCTTTAGATACTGATATAGCCTGTATCTTTCCTACGAGGCATCTTTCGTCCTTCGCCCTTCGTCCCTCGCCCTTCGTCCCTTTATTTTCTGATATACGTTCCACTCTTTCCACCAGTTTTCTTTAGAAGTTTTATTTCGGAAATAACAATATCCTTATCCAGCGGTTTACACATATCATAAATGGTTAACGCTGCTACTGAAGTTGCGGTAAGTGCTTCCATTTCAAAACCTGTTTTGGCTTCGCCCTTTATGACCGTCGTTATTTTTACTCCTTTACTCTTCAGGCTAAACTCTATGGCCGCAAAGGTTATAAGAACAGGATGACAAAGCGGAATTATTTCAGGAGTTCTCTTAGCAGCGAGTATGCCGGCAACTCGCGCTGCCTCAAGGACATTTCCTTTAGGAATCTTATTATTTTTAATTAACTTTACAACATCCGGGTTAAGATACACTGTCCCCTCAACCACAGCTGTTCTTTCAGTTACCTGTTTAAAAGATATATCTATCATTTGCATTGCAGCACCCCAAAATTTATGCGCGTTCGCGCCTCTATTTTATCGCGGTATGCACCGCGGCAATACCAAAGCTAAGAAGAGTAACATTAACTTTTTTAAATCCCGCCAGATACATAATCTCCGCTAATTCCTCAGCGTTAAAAAAACGCGGGATCGTATACGAAAGATACCCATACGCTGCTTTTGAGCCTGAAATCAGGTATCCAACAGGCTTAACCATAAGGCCTATGTATCCATGAACCATTTTTCTAAACAACGCTGATGTCGGCTGGCTGGTTTCAAGATTAACAAACCTGCCCGAAGGCTTCAGGACGCGGTAAAATTCGCGAAAACGCTCAAGTAATATATCCTGAGTGGTATTAAGGTTTCTCGTGGCAAACGAAATAGTAACAACATCAAAGGTGTTAGCGGCAAAAGGCAGGCTGCCCGCCTCAGAAACACAAAAAAAAATTCTGGAATGGCCGGGCTTCTTTGCCGCCTGAGAAAGCATCGGTAAACAAAAATCTACCGCGACAATTTTTGTGTCCGGCCTCGCTACGCGCGCAAGCGCATAAGCCATATCCCCTGTGCCGCTACAGACATCAAGCCACGTTTCGCCTCCTCCGGATGAAGCTATACGTGCCGCCTTTTTGCGCCAAAGAACATCCAAACCTAAGGTAATAATATGGTTTATTACCTCATAGGTCTTCGGTATGTTAGAGAAAAATTTCCTGATGACACTCGATGAAGCAACTACGATTGCCATAGCAAAAAATTACTTTTTTATCTTCAGGGATTTAAGGATATCGTTAATCCAGGATAACGCCGCCATTGCCGAAGGCCAGCCGATAGTAGTAATACCGAGTAACGCGCAATGATAGATCTCTTTATCAGCGATCCCTGCCTTTTTACATTTACGCGTATGGGAATGCACCGCCCCCTCCATCTTCGCGCCAATAGCAATACCCAGTTTGACTAATCTTTGACTGCGTTCATCCAGCCCCTCAACCGAGGCAACAGCCCTTCCTAAGCCTTCGTAACTTTCCCATAGCCCGGGATATTTCTTGATTACTTCTTGCAAAAATTCCGGAAGTTCTTTATTCATTATTTCACCTCATTGTTAGAGGAGCCCACTTAGACAAATCGCTTAAATGGCTCCAAAATGCCATATACCCTGTGCGCAGCCATATAAGGCTTGCGCTTATTAAAAAAAGTATAATCAGCCAGCGTAACGCCTGTTTTCGCACAATATACAGAAGCGGGATAGTGACACCGCTGAGGCCTGTCAGGACAAACCCGATTCCGGAAAGTAACGGTTCTCTGGTCATCCCCAAGATAAATATTCGTATACCAATGACAATGGCCGCAAGGCCGGCGAAAAAACCATACATAATCACCGGGCCTAAATCCCACCCTTTTGCCACGGAAAGGCTTGCCCCAAGAAATAAAATCCCCAAAAGAACAGACATCTCGCCAAAAGCGACATTGTAACTGCCCGGTAATGGCCAGTTAAATATCATATGAAACCCGCAACCCAAGGCAATCAATGCCGGCATCAAAAAGCCTGTTGCCCACGGCTTATCCGGAACAGCTTCAAAGCCTTTCATCAGACAGCAGGCCAGTAAAAATAACCCCGCGGCCATATTAACCAGCATAAGCGGCACATAATCAATAAACATAGTCACCTCTCCTCGTATAATATATGTAATTAAGCATGTTAACTGCGGGGATTAGGTGATCGGGGGATTAGGATCTGGTGATTAGGATATCAGGATACTGAAAACAAAATATCGGGTTTTCCCTAATTTCCCGATTTCCCAATCCCCAAATCCCAATTCCCAGATACCCTGATATCCCTGCCTGCGGCAGGCAAGCGCTGTTAACATGTTACTACCTCACTCGACTTTTTTTACCCCCCAATCTGACACATGCTGAAATTTTCAGCCTCAAGCCCTATCGGAACAAGCGGATTATTTTTTTCATCCTTATGATGCCCCGGCAAATTATGGAATTCGGGTTTTAGACTGATTGCTTCCTGAATAAGCGCGGCTAATTCATCCTGAGAATTATTATTGGCGAAAGCCTTTTTAAGGTCAATAGTCTTTGATGAATGCAGGCAATTCCTTAGGCGGCCCTCAGAGGTTAGCCTTAATTTGTTACAAGAAGCGCAAAACGGCCGGCTTATCGGAGAAATAAATCCCACGCTCCCTAAGAATCCTCTGATTTTAAAAACCTCAGCAGTGTCCGCAGTTCCCTGCTCAACTGGCTCAAGCTCACCCACACTCCTACAGATATTTTTTGCTTCCTGCGCGCTAAGAAAAATATCATCATACGAGCCATGGCCTAAACCTAATACATCCGCGCAAAAACCGTGCAAACCTGTAGGCATATATTCAATAAACCTCACATGAAGCGGCCTCGCCTTGGTTAAATTAGCGAAATCCGCAATTTCATCGGTATTAAAATCTTTGAGCAGCACATTATTAATTTTAAGAGGGGCAAGTCCAGCCGCTAAAGCGCGGTCAATACCCGATAGCACCATTTCCAGATTTCCACCCTGGGTTATTTTCCTGAATTTTTCCTTATTCAGGCTGTCTAAACTGATGTTTATCCTATCTAATCCAGCCTCCTTAATGGCCAAGGCGTATTCACTCAAGTATATCCCATTAGTCGTAAGGCAAATTTCTTTTAACCCGTTAATAGTTTTAAGTTCCGCGATAAGAGCAGGCAAATCCTTCCTTACCAAAGGTTCGCCTCCGGTAATCCTCACCTTCCGGATGCCTAACCCAACAGCTGCCTTAACAATGCTATAAATCTGCTCAAAACTTAATATATCGCTTGGCTGTTTATGAATAATGCCGTGCGCGGGCATGCAATAGACACAGCGCAAGTTGCACCTGTCGGTAACCGATATGCGTAAATAATCTATTTCTCTCCCAAAACTATCTATCATTTTTCTCCAAATCGCTTTAACCCCTGGGGCATAAAGCGGGTAAATTAAAAAAGCCAACTTCCCGCATATTTGGAAAGTTGGCTTACGACTCAAGCTTACTCCTTTCCAAAACAAGGGAGGCAGAGTCATTTCTTCCTCTACCCTTCGGTTCTCTTTGAGAACAGTTTCCCATTCAAGGGAATCGGCCACTAAACCATGTCAACTTCTGACGTAGGCTTACAGGCTCGGAGTATTTTTATTATATCACAAGGTAACCACTAAATCTATCTTATTTAATATCTTTTTAGCTGATGGTTTTAGAAGTGAGTTTTTATTTTTCACAAGGATTGCCACATCGGGTTTTATGTATTTTAGGGCGCTATTACTTTCTATAATCAAGCCTTTCGCCATTTTGAATAACGGAATAGCTTTTCTTAACCCCTCTCTTAACGCATGCGGCCTTGCCTTTAACCAAAGTACCTTCCGGGCGCCTGCCTCTTTAAGCCGCGCCGTATCTTTGCCTTTGATTTCAATAATTTTCTTATTATCTATTATCGAAAAATCATCCTTTAATTCATCGCAGGTATGGCAATCACTTTCCTTACGCACCGGACATTCTCTTCCACGGTGGGTAACCGTAACCTTAAGCGCCGACCAACCTTCAAGAAGCCTAAGCAAAACCTCTGCCACCTTCGTTTTCCCCACTCCGCTATGCGAGCCTGAAACAATGACTATTTTCATCCCAATCTCAATGCCAGGCACTGAAAGCCTGTTTGGTGCCAGACATTAACTTTCAATTCCCAATTCTTTCATCTCTGTATAGGAAAAGTTTGGGCCGTCGGTGCAGACGTATTTGCCTTTCACATAGCAGTGGCCGCATTTACCTATACCGCATTTCATATACCGTTCAAGCGAAGCATAGATATTCTGCTCTTTAAATCCTAACTTTACTATATCCCTAATAGCAAATTTAATCATTACTGAAGGCCCGCATAAAAATACCATTGACTTCTTGGGATTAACATTAATTTTAGGCAGCAATATGCATACAACCCCACACGCCCCGCCCCATGTCTCATCAGGCTCATCCACAGTAAGATGCACATTGCTATTTTTACTTTGTTCCCATGCCTCTATTTCATCCTTATAAAATATGTCTTTTGGCGCGCGGCAGCCATAGATAACCTCAACCTTGCCATAGTTTTTTCTGTTTTTTAACACATACTGGATAAGCGAACGTAAAGGCGCTATTCCGCAGCCTCCGGCGATAAAAAGAATATCCTTGCCCTTAATTTTATCCGAAGGAAACCAATTGCCGTAAGGGCCGCGCACGCCAATAATATCTTTTTCCTTCAGCTTATGCAAAGCCTCCGTAAGCGAGCCCACCCTTCTCACCGAGATTTCAAGCCGCCCGTCCTTTCTGGGGCAAGAGGCAAAGGTAAACGGGGCCTCGCCATAGCCAGGCAAAGACACCATCAAAAACTGCCCCGGCTTATAGCGCAACAGGCCGTCAGATTTATCCTTCAGCCGCAAGGTAAAAGTCTTGGTATCGCCAGACTCTTCAACTATCTTTTCAATTGCCGCCTTTTTAGGCAAATATTCGTTATGCATCTCTACTCTTCAATATACACCGGATTCTCACCCAACCATATCTGCGCCTTACCGTTATCCACCGTTACCGTATCTTTGGCAAAACTCTCTTTATAATCGCCTTCTTTTATTTCACTGCCGGAAGAAAACCCCGGGACAGCCTCAGTAATTCTTAGCTGAGCGGCATCTATTCCATTTAATACCAGCTGCTTCTTTTTCTCCTCAGGATAAGAGCCATCCGCGAAATAATCCCACCAGGCAACAAGTATTTTCTCATCCCCCTTGATAAACCTATAGGCATAAATATGATTGGCAGCATCCTCTTTCACTGCCTCTGTCTTAGCCCAATCACTGCCTTCCAGCTTTTCCGCCATCAATTTATAGGCATAATATCCGAATTTCTTCTCTCCGGCGCGATGCACCCCATCCCTATTGCCGTAGACAAGCCCGGTGTGGTCAAAATAATCATCATCCCATTCGCCAAAACCTTCCATAACGCTAAAGGCCCAGAATATTTTTTTTACCCCCAGAAAAAGCGGATAAACATAGCGCTTAAGCATATCCCCGGCCTGTTCCGCCTCCGTCTGAACCAAGGTAATGGGGCCAAAATAAGATGTCCCGCTGGGGGTGCTCATTTCCGTTATCCAGATAGGCACATCAGAAAAACCGTTTTTATCCAGAATCCCGCGGTAATATTCGTATACCGCCTTAAAATCGCGATAGCCCAATAAACGCGTTTCCCCTCCGTTTGGGCCTTTGAATTTTAATGACCCGCCTTTGGCATCACCGTAAAAATGGATATCAAATATGTCAATATATTTTCCACCTAAGTCTTTAAGGATTGATTCATAGCTGGTATCATTTATGGACTCCATATCCATATTGCCCGCCAGCCCAGCGATTAATACTCGGGCATCGGGATTAGCCTCTTTTATCGCCTCATAGGTAATCCGCTGAAAGCCGGCATATCCAAGGGCGGCTACTTTTAAATTAGGTTCGTTTCCTACCTGCCAATACTTTATGAAGGAATAGCGTTTAACCGCCTCCTTGACAAATGCCCTATACGCCTCCTCATTTGCCGGAAGCCAAGAGCCGGATTTAAAATAGCTTCTTCCGGACGCGGCCCCTTGAATGTCAATGTTATGCAACGTATATAACCCTGCCCTTTTAGCCGAGAACAGATTATCAAAATCAGTGAAAACCTCTCCGCCATCCGGCCGCTTTGCGAAACTTTTCCATTGAAAATTCTCCGCTATGCCTTTCATCTTAGGGTCAACTAAATCCCAGAATATATAAGGAGCCTCTGCTCCGCGGGTCCATTGCACCCCCATATCTTTGGCCATTCCAAAAGGTATGGCCGGATGAAACCCAAAAGGAGAATCTTCATTTCCCAAGGATATATTTTCAGGCTCTTCCGCGGCAACAGGGGTTTCTCCTGCTGATAGGCAATCCTTGGGACAGGCGAATGGATTAGCTTTTTCAAAATTGTCACAGACATTATCTCCGCATTTGCCGATTGGCGCCGCGGGCGACCCCTGACTGCCTGAAGATTCTGTTGATTTTCCGGGCAAAACGCATTGCGGAGGCGATTGGCATCCCTTGTCGTCTTTGCCTCCTGGCGTTACGGTTCCTCCTTGTTTTCGGCAATTTTCATAGAAAGACGGCGCGGGCGGGGCATATTGCGGGCATTGATATAATCCTTTACTTTCAATAACTTCTGTGTTTTCACCTCCGCAATCCTCTGGACAGGCGTTCGGATTAGCTTTTTCAAAGTTATCGCAGGCAGCATCCCCGCATCTGCCAATAGGCGCCGCGGGCGACCACTGACTGCCTGAAGATTCTGTTGATTTTCCAGGAGCGCAATCCTGCGGGCACAGATTTGAATGCGCCTTTTCAAAATCATCACATATACCATCCCCGCATTTACCAGTAAGCGGCTGGGCAAAGCCATTGCCGCAAACGCGCAATATCACGCCAGCGGCGATTATCGGCAGGATATATCTTGCTTTTATCATTATCTTAACCTCATAGATTTCTGTCTGTATAAATCTTTTCAGGAGAAGGGAAGGGAAACGGTGAACTTCGCGCCCCTGCCGATATCTGAGTTTACTTCTATACTGCCGCCATAGGCCTCTGCTATGCGCTTGGCTAAAGCCAAACCTAGCCCAGCGCCTTTTACCTGCCCTGTATAATATTTTTCTATCTGGTAGAATTTTTCAAAAATCTTCTTCTGTTCTTCAAAAGGGATGCCCGGGCCGTTATCTTGAATTGATATCTTGATTTTACCATCGCCTGCCGTAACGCATATATTAATATTTACTGTGTCTTTATCGTTAAACTTAATGGCATTATCAATAAGATTGCCTATTAACTGGTTAAAATAAACCCTATACATATTTATCGTTATGCCTTTTACAGGGCAATCTATCTTAAGTTCAACCTTCTTTTCTTTCGCTCTTTTTACTGTCTCTTGCGCTATCTTCGGTAAATACGCAGATATCTCTAAAGGCTCTTGAGGAGAATTTAAGTTAGCGCTATTTATAGCGGTAAAACTAAGCAAATTCTCAACTAAGTCTGTCAGGCGAGAACTATTCCTGGCTATCGCGTCAACAAGCTTCTTGGCATCTTCTCCTGCTTTAACAGACATACCCTCTTGCAGTATTAGGGCATCCTGCGTAATTATAGAGACAGGGGTGCGTAATTTATGAGAAATAAGGCTGAGAAAATCCTGTTTAAGCCTTTCCTCTCCTCTAACAGCGCTGACATCATGCAAGGTTAAAAGGATATCGCCAATTTCTCCCGCGGGGTTTACTATGGGGTTTGAATGGGCTTCCACGATGAGAGATTTAAAATTTTCCGTCGGCGGCCTCTCAATATCAAAGACAAGCGGCCCCGCCTTTAAATCCAGGCTTAAATCTCCCGGATAACGAATAGCATACTTTTTCAAGCAGACAAAGAAATCAGCACTGCAATCGGACTCAAGCAAAGACAGTAATGCCTTTGCCTTTTTATTGGCGCGAACAATCTTATAAGAATTATCCAGCACCACGATGCCATCCTCAATATTTTCAATCACATTCTCAAATTTTTCCTTTTCATCTAAGAGGGAACGGTAGTAACTAATCTTTAAAAGCGCCTTCACTCTAGCCAAAACCTCATTCTTGTCAAAAGGCTTAGAGATGAAATCGTCGCAGCCGGCGTTTATGGCCCTTAGGCGGTCCTGCATTTCATGCAAGGCGGTAATCATAACTACCGGGATAAGGCGGAAGTTTTTATCTAAACGCAGTTTCTCCAGGACCTCATACCCGGACATCCCGGGGAGCATAATATCTAAAAGAATAATGTCCGGCTGTTGCCTGCCTACCGATTCCAGCGCGCTATTGCCACTCTCGGCAAAAATCACCTCATAGCCTATTGGAGAAAGAATTGCCTCCAGGAGCTTCAAATTCTTAGGCTCATCATCCACGCAAAGTATCTTGGGGCGCCTATCGCTTGGCATCTAAAACCTTTCCTATCTCAAGGATAAATGTCCTAGTGTTAATCGGCTTGGGGATAACCATAGCGCCGGTAGATTGAAGTATCTTTTTCTCCTCGGCGGTAACAGTAGCCGTGACAAAAACCAGCGGAATACCTTTTGTTTTCTCATCAGAGCCTAATGCCTTCTGCGCCTCTAACCCATTCATGCCCGGAAGCTTGAAATCCATCAAGATAATGTCAGGCAAGGCCTCTTTTGCCAGGACAATCCCCTTTTCCGCGTCATCCGAACAAATTACCTGGTAACCGGAAACCTCCAGCAAATCCTTTACCAGCTTCCGGCTTTTCTGGTCATCTTCAACAACCAACACTTTTTTATCCTGCGCCATCGCTATTTCTCCTTTTTTAAGATTTTATTGGCAAGGTAAAAGTAACCGCGCAGCCCTTACCCTTGCCTTCTGATTCCACCCAGATTTTGCCTTTATGCAACTCCACCAATTTACGGCATAGATATAAGCCCAGCCCCGCGCCTTGCTCTTTCTTACTATAGATATCGCCAACCTGGACAAACTGGCCAAATATCTTTTCCTGTTCCTCTTTGGATATGCCGATTCCAGTATCCCAAACAGTTGCCTCTATAACGCCTTCCTTTCTCTTGGCTCGGATGCCGATCTTTCCGCCATCGGGAGTGAATTTAATCGCGTTAGATAAAAGGTTAAATACAACCTGTTTTACTTTGCGTTCATCCGCCATAATCACCTCTACGTCAGACGCGATATCCGTGCTTAACTCAATGCCGTGCTTAAGCGCCTTCTCCCTTATCAGGATTAAGCTATTTTCCAATAACTGGCCGACATTAAATCCGGAAGGCTCTAATTCCATCTTCCCCGCTTCAATCTTAGAAAGGTCAAGTATGTCGTTAATAAGCGAAAGCAAATGCCTGCCGCTAGTTACTACATCATTAAGATAATCTTTTTGCTTTTCATTAAGCGAGCCAAAGGTTTCATCCTGGAGGACCTCGGAAAAACCGATAATCGCGTTTAGCGGCGTGCGCAGCTCATGAGACATGCTGGCCAAAAATTCGCTCTTGGCATGATTAGCGACCTCCGCGGCCTCTTCTGCCTGTTTGCACCGCTGTGCCTCCTTTATCAGGCCATTCTTGCTCTTAAGAAGCTCTTCAGACAACAAATCCATCTTTTTATACATAGTGAATATGCCGAGATTCGCCCCAAAGATTGGGAATATATAACTTATAATCTTCGTTACATGAGCGGCATCAAATAGGGCATCGTGAAATTTCTGCGAATGAATCATATATAGGTGAACAATACAGCCAAAAATAAGTGAAGTAGCCATACTCCATTTAAATGGGGTATGATATTCTTCTTTCCCATAAATTACAGCAAAGCAAAGAAAAGCAACTAAATAAAACACGCACAAAACAAGATCCGTCGGCCGGCTGATAATATGTCCAGGATAGATAAATCGCGGCAAAGGAGATTTGATAATAAATATAGTGATTACTGCTGTTATGATAAGGCCGTAGCAACTAACCCACAAAGCTGTTTTTAGTCTTTTATGTTCTTCTACCTGTGAGGCGTTTTTTAAGCGCATGCAAAAGAAAGCGATCATAATACAAGTTATAAGCATAAATCTTCCACTTAAAAATGTTCCAGGAACAATATTTTCCATTCCTACCCTATCTATCCCCCCTATTCTCTCAAACGAATATAGCGCGTGGATAAAGTCCACTGTTCCTTGCGCGATAAACCCTAATGAAAAGAAGAGAAAATATCTCTTCCCATTAGCAAGAAAATGAATCAACGTAACTGCGCCTACTGTTAACGCAAAGAAAGCCGCACAAAACTCCAACAACGCGTGCACATCGCTGCTTGACGCCCAAGAAGAAGAAACCATTTTTGGATAAAAAAGTAAAGGTAAAATGAATAAACCTATCCATATTGTCCACGAGCGCCTAATATTGCTCTTTAACAGCTTAGGCATAGCATACCTCCTCCTTCCATAATTAGGGACAGACACTAATTCTCTGCGTTTTATTTATTGAATTAGTGCCTGTCCCTAATTCAATAAACTTCCTTATACTGATATTCCCCGGACAGGTTTCTATGCAGCGTCCGCAGCCCACGCAACTGAGGATCCCATAACGCTCTACATCTATGTTAAGCTTATGCTCAAAGAACCTGCGGATATGGTCTTTATGCTGAGGGAAAGGCGTATTCCCGCCGGCCATCCGGGTGAAACCGGCATAGACACAGCCGTCGCAATATCTAAAGCGTACCCCCTTATCCCCCTTAAGCCTGTCTGCGACACTAAAACAACTACAGGTAGGGCATAAGGTAATGCATCCGGAACAGACCACGCAACGCTGGCCGATATCATCCCAAACTTCTTGCGCAACCTTATCTTCCTTCATAATTTTGGCAAGCTTCTTATGATCCAGCTTCTTAATCTTTTCGCCAAAATTCTTTAACATAAGGCTTACTTCTTTCTTATCCTGTGCCAAGGCATTACTGAATAATCTCTTATACTTCTTAACTATTCCCTGACCTTTTTTTGAGCCAATTTCAACAATATATCCCAGGGTTACAGGAATAAGCTGTAAATCAAAACCTTCTTTAGCAACAGGCCCTGCATCCATCAGATGACAGAAAGATTTGGCAAAACAGCGCTTTCCGCAAGCCAGGCTGATAAAGATAGAATTATCCATTCTTTGTTTATACGGCACATCCACAGGGCCGTCATCAATAAAAAATTTACGCATCAATACCAGAGCCTTAATATCGCAAGGCCGCACCCCGTAAAATATCCGCTTCTTTTTGTCCTCTATCGTCTTTAATTCGCTATTCTTAGCTGACTTAATCTCAAAGAGCGGCTCAGTCTGGGGCAGCAAAAACGCCCGCGGCGAAATCACAGAATTACCCTCATAATCCAAAAGCTCATCGCCATCATTTTTTGTATCCCCAAAGATAACATCATTTAAATGCTCTCTTTTTGGGGCGATAAACTCATCGCAAGAGGATTTTAGATCGCATATAAGCACTTCCAGATTTTCCTTGGTTATAAAAACCTTCTTCATCTCTTTAACTCTTCTAAAAAATTAATATGCTCATCAAGATAAACCACTCTATCTATATGTTCCATCAACTGTTGATTAAAATGGCTTTTAAATGATGCCACACAAACTATTTTGCCAAGCCTTTTCACCTCATCAATAGCACTTATGAAATCAGCATCTCCACTAACTAAAAGAGCATAATCATACGCATTACTATAAGCGAGTGATAAAAATTCAGTTACCAAAGCAACATCAATGCCTTTTTCCTTATTGCCAATTTTTTCTTTCAAAATCAGCCTAACATGATTATCCTTAAGATCATTTTTAAATTCATCTATCTGCTCACTGAAAGAAGAATTTCTCTTTACTGATTTTATGTCTTCAGGAATACCTTTTGGCCCAAAAAAATATGTTTTTATATGTTCTAAACCTATTTGCCATCCAGGGCTTGATAAATCTATTAAAATATTCCTTAGTGTATGAAAATTAATTTTATAGTTTTTTTGTGTTACTTTCTCGAAATGGGCAATGCTGCTTAATAAATTAGAACCATCAATAAAAATTATAAGTTTCCTAAATGCCCTTGATGCTCCTCCTCCAGAACTAATATGAATACTCATTAATTTCCTTTATTATCTACCATCTATTTCTATACTTTTTCCTCACTTAAGGCATAAACATGATATTCGTCTATGAAAAATGGGTGGCAAGGTTATGTTTGAGCAGGGCGTACGGAAATTTTTGTGGCTTGGACTCCGAGCGATAGCGAGGAGCACAAAAATTTACGCCGAGTGAGGCTTGCCGCAGGAGCAAGCCGAACGTCCCTGCGAAAACATAACCTTGACAGGACCCATTTTTCAACATTTCAGGCTTTAAAATATTTTTTTCCATCTCGGCGTAATTTTCTGTTTATCCGCTTGGCTTTCTCATCCATGAATCCCGCCAAAAACCACCCCTGCCCCAAAGCCCACGAAATCCGCTCAGAGAGCGAAAGCTTCGCGAAAGACTTAAAGTGCTGTTTTTGCAAATCATTACTTTTCATTGATACCTATCAAATATAATTGCCTATCACCTCAAAATGCTTATCCAAGGTTAAAATCGCGGCTTTATTTTCCTTAGCCAGCACCGCCAAATAGCAATCAATTAAAGATATGGTTTTGCCATGTTTTCTCAACCGATTTGCCAAAAGCCCGGCATCCTGCCAAACAACAGGGCTTTCCTCTAAGACCTTAACTACAGAAGGCAGGTCTTTAATAAGCTCAACCTCTTTTTCTGATTTTGCGCCTTGAAGCAGCTCGGCTAAGACAATTTTACAGGTAACAGCGGTATTAAGCATTAACGATTCTTCGACCTCTTTAACTGCCGGATGAGAAGTTTTATTTAAATACTCAATCCACGCGGAAGTATCCACAAAAACTAATTTAGCGCTCATCGTGGCGGCCTTCCAAAACTTTTTTATCGAAGAAAAGTTTTCCTCTCAAGGAATCTATTTTCTTCAATTTCTCCTTGCGCAAATACTCATCAATAGTAATCCTTACCGCCTCACTCTTATTTTTTAAATGAGTAATATTCAACAAATGCGCCAACTTGTCTTTTTCTATATTTATAGTCATTCTCATGTATTTTCACCTCCACACAGAGTATACATTATATATAATCATAATTCAAGCATATTTATTATGATACTTTATTATGATAATATATATCTTTAGTCTTACAATATTTATCTCAAGCCTTTTCTACCCTCGCGGCGCAGGCCTTGTATTCGCCGATTTTACAGACAGGGTCAAAGGCGTTGTTAGTCAGCACATTGGTTGGCTCTTCGTTAAAGTGAAAGGGCATCCAGATGACCCCTGCCTTTACCTTATCCGTAACTTCCGCTGCCACTACCAGCTCTCCGCGGCGGGTCATAACCCTAACCCTTGCCTGTTTTTTTATCCCAAGTTTTTCGGCATCACTTGGATTTATCTGAACAAAGTTGCGAGGGTATTCCCTATTAAGATTATTTGTCCTACGGGTCATAGTGCCGGTATTATAATGAAATAACATCCTGCCGGTAGTCAGAATAAAAGGATATTCACTATCAGGGGTTTCCGCGGGCGGTTTATGTGTAACCGGGATAAATTTTCCCAAGCCTCTGATAAATTTTTCTAAGTGCACAACCGGTGTTCCCGGATGCTCCTTGGAATACACCGGCCATTGCAAACCGTTTGCCTCTAAGCGCTCAAAGCTCACTCCGGCAAAGAGTGGGGTCAAAGACGCCATTTCATCACAAACCTTTGAGGGATTATCTTCCATCGTATAGCCTAAACGCGTGGCAATCTCGCAGATAATTTCACCATCGGTTTTTCCGGCAATAGGCTCAATTGCCTTTCTCACCCTCTGGAACCTGCGCTCCGCACAGGTAAATGTACCTTCTTTCTCCGCAAAAGACGCACCCGGCAGAATCACATCCGCTTTTCTTGCGGTATCGCTCATAAATATTTCCTGAACCACCAAAAACTCTAAACTGTCTAACGCCTTCTCAATCCAATGGCTGTTGGGGTCAGTGCGGATTTGGTCTTCACCGATTATGTAGAAGCATTTTAACTTACCCTCAATTGCCTTATACATCATATCTGTAAGAGTAAGGCCTTTTTCTTTGGGCAAACTCACACCCCATGCGGCCTCAAACTTTTTACGCACTCCCTCATCAGTAACCGGCTGATACCCGGAATAAACATTCGGCAAAGCCCCGATATCACAGGCGCCCTGCACATTATTTTGCCCGCGCATGGGATATATCCCGGAAAATTCCTTTCCTACGTGACCGCAGGCCATTGCGAGATTCGCCATAGCAATTACATTATCTGTTCCGACCGTATGCTCAGTCATGCCTAAAGAATACATAATACAGGACTTTTTACTTGTGGCATAAAGCCTGGCAGCCTCTTTTATAAGTGCTGGCTCAACCCCTGTCGTATCCTTTACTGACTCAGGGGTATACTTCTTCACCTCTTCCCATAACTCGTTAAACCCTTCAGTGCGCTTATCAATGAATTCCTTATCATGCAGGTTTTCGCTAATAATATAATGTATCATCGCGTTGATAAGGGCAATATCTGAACCCGGATACTGTTGAATAAAAATGGCCGCGTTTTCTGCCGGCAAAATTTTCCTAGGGTCACAGACAATTATCTTTGCGCCGTTATCTATGGCTGTGCGTACACGCCAACCGGCAATAGGATGCGCCTCAGTAGGGTTAGAGCCGATAATCAGGATACAGTCCATATGGGGAAGTTCATCATAAGAATTAGTGCTTGCCCCTGAGCCGAAAGACTGGTTTAACCCCGAAACGGTTGCCGAATGGCAGGTGCGGGCGCAGTGGTCGACGTTATTCGTCCCCAACACCGCCCGGGCAAACTTCATCATCAAAAAATTTTCTTCGTTAGTGCAGCGGGCAGAGGTACAGACAGCTAAAGAATCATGACCATATTTATCTTTTAACTCTTTAAGCCTCTCTGCCACATAATCAAGGGCAACATTCCAAGAAACTTCCTTGAATTTCCCGTTTTCTTTTATAAGTGGCTTCTTGAGGCGGTCAGGATGCTGGACAGGCTCATGGGCATGCCAGCCTTTGACGCACAGTAACCCCTTAGAGACCGAATTTGACTTAGAAGGAATAATGCCGACAATCCGGTTATCGCGAACATCAAGGTAAAAATTACACCCTACTCCGCAATAAGGACATGTTGTTAAGATTCTTTTCATCATAAGCACGAATTGACACGAATTTAAAATACGAATTTACACGAATAAACAAAAGAGTTACTGTTGACTAAGAGCCGCTACTTTGGCAAAATCCGCTGGTGTATTAATATTTGCCAAAGAAAAAAGATTTTTATCTATCCTTTCTAACTCTTGCCTTTCCAAAAAATAAACCTTGAGCTTTGAGAAAATGCTTCTTACATCCCGCCTATCCTGTTGCAGCATTTCTTCTATTACCGGTAGGCAATTCTTAGAATACAGGCCGCACAGAGGATGCAGCTCATCATCTATTTTGGGGATAAGCGCATCGTAATTATCCCTCTTCTCAATCATATAATTCACCAGCGCCTCATTCAAAAACGGCATATCGCAGGCAATGACAAAATTATACTGCGCCGAAGAAGCCTTTAACCCTGAATAAAGCCCCATCAGCGGCCCCTTTCCCAATACTTCATCCGCAACTAAAGTAACCTTGTAATTATTATATTTCTCAGGGCTATTGGTGACAACGATTATCTTATTTACCAAAGGTTTTAGCGTTTCTATAAGTATTTCAATAATCGGCCGCCCATCTATTTTCAGAAACGCCTTATCTTCACCCTGCATCCGGATATTTTTCCCACCGGCTAAAATTATTGCGTTTATCTTCATAATCTTAAACCTGTATAGTCTAATACTTCACAATTACTAAACAATTTTATCCGAACGAGGCTGGTAAGGTTGTGTTTGAGCAGCACGTACGGAAATTTTTGCGGCTTGGACTCCGAGCGATAGCGAGGAGCGCAAAAATTTACGCCGAGTGAGGCCTGCCGCAGGAGCAGGCCGAACGATGCTGCGAAAACATAACCTTGCCAGCCTGCCTGCTCATAGGACTGCATTAATGACAATCAGCCACTTTCTCCGTAGTCATGCCCCTCTGATTCCACCGCGCGATCCAAATGCTTAGTTCATACAGGACAAGCATCGGCAGCGCCATAAGCGTCATATTGACAGGGTCTGTCGTAGGTGTAATCACTGCCGCCGCGATAAAGATTATGGCGATGGCGTACCTTCGCTTTTTACGCAAAAAGGCGCTGTTTACTATACCCAGCCGCGCCAGGAGCCATACGACAACCGGCAGTTCAAAGGCAATACCACACCCTGCAATAAGCGCAAGCACAAAACCTATATATTTGTTTAGCGCGATTACGGGAGTGAGCTCTTTCCCTGCCAAGCCTATCAGGAATTTAAGCGAAAAAGGGACAAGAAGCAGATACCCAAAAGCACAGCCGCATAAAAAGGCGAAAAATGCCCAAAAGATAAAACTAACAATATATTTTTTCTGCCGCTGGGCTATGGCAGGTGAAATAAAACCCCAGATTTGATATAAAATTACAGGTAGAGACAAAATAAACCCGCTAAAAAGCGCTATTTTCATATAGACAAACGCGACTTCTTCCGGGCTGAAAAAAGCTAATTCTTTAATAACGCCTTCGGCAGGAATACGTAAAAAGGCAAGGAAGGCTTTTACAAACGGAGTGCTGCAGAGTACCGCGATAACAAAAGGAATAAGGCAATAGATAATCCTTGAGCGCAACTCATCAAGATGCTCAATTAAGCTTAACTCTTTATCCGGCATTACTTCTTATTCGGGATTTGCGGCTTTTCTTCCTGTTTTTCTTCTTTTTTATCTTCTTTCTCAGTGCCTGATTCTACTTCACGCATGCCTTTTTTGAATTCAGAAATGGTTTTACCTATAGCCTTTCCCATTTGCGGAAGCTTCGTGGCGCCAAAAAGAAGCAAAAGAATAAGAAAAATCCAAATTAACTCCTGTGTCCCAAGTCCAAACATAGCGTATCCTCCCTTTCTGTCACGAGACTTATTTAGAAATCAAATGGTATATGTTTTATTATACCCTTTTTTATGGCGAGTGCAATTAAAATTGGGGAGTATATGTAACCGGCCAGAAAACGGGGTAAAAATTGGGAAATTAGGGGACGTTGTTAATTTGTCAATTTAATCTACCCCTCTTTAAATTCTCTGTAAAAAACAAAATATGCCAATAAGTTTACAAGTTAACAACGTCCCCTCATCACATTCCCAAATCGGTGGGGGCACGGCCTATGGTGGTAAGCAATTGCAGGACTTTTTCTATTTTTTGTTTGGTATCTAACTCTGTCCCTGCGCGTTCGGGGTAGATTTGGTAGAGGCTCTGGTATTTCTTAGGGGTAAGGTTTACCATTAAGGAATTCGCTCCGGAAAGAAACCCTCTCTGAGCGCCTTCCTCTTTATCCAGCGTTTCCAGGGCAGTGGTAACCAATATGCGGCTATCCGGATGTAAAATTCTTGCCCGGGCAATAGTATTGAGCACTGCCTCAAGTGGCGGCACAGGAACATCTTTTAACGGCGTATCCGGATGAGGTATAAGCGGCCCAAAAGTAAACATTTCCGGCTTTAATGATTGGGTTAATTCTATATCCTTAAGTATATCTTTTTCGCTTTGCCCGGGAAGGCCAAGTAGAAAACCGGTAAATACCAAATAACCGATTTCCCGCAACTCCTTTATCAAGGTAAGCCTCTCATCCAACGTATGGCCAGGCCTGTATTTTTGATAGAGCTTCGGATTACTGGTTTCAAAGCGCACTAATGCCCCTCGCGCGCCCGAAGCATATAACTTTTTGTAGAGCTCACTATCCCTTTCGCCTATGCTTACAATAAGCAGCACAGGGCACTTCCGCATAACTTTCTCAACGATGTCCACCAGCTTCTCTTGGCTATACCAAAGGTCTTCTCCGGACTGTAAGACAAGCGCCTTAAACTTCAATTCTTTTACCGCGTATTCACAGGCTTCTACTATTTCATCAACATCCATCCTATAACGTTTTAGGTTCACATTATCTTTGCGTATCCCGCAGTAGAGGCAATTAGAACGGCAATAATTAGAAAACTCGATAATCCCATGAATACAGCAGGAATTACCTAACGACCTTTGGCGGGTGGCATTGGCAACCTGATAAAGGCCTTTCGGCTCGCGGGTAAGGCGTAAATCCACCTCTTTAAGCTTTGTAAACAACTCTTGCCAGGTTTTTAAAATATTCGCGGCTTCCTCTTCTGCAATCCTTTGCACCACAAACCCGCCCTGGGCGTAGATATATTCACCGACAGCTAAATCAGCGTAAAAGTCATTGCGCGCTTTTTTCTTTTCGTCAAAGTATTCAACGGTAACGACCTTATCGTCTATAGCAACAACTTTTCCGGGGATAGCGTAACACATATCAGTGTATAAATTAAAGAAGTTAGAAGTTAGAAGGATTAGAAATATAAATCTCTGGCTCCTTGCTTAATCTTTTCGAGGCGTTCTTGAGTTTTACGGCGCAAGCCTTCGTCTTCGATTTGGTTTAAATATAGTTCTATTGTCTCATATCCTTTTTTATAAAGGCCGTTTCCAAAATCTTCCAAATATTCGGCAAAGGTCAATAAGCCGTTAGAGCGGCAGAAAGTATGGATTTCACCCGGTTTAGAAAGCTCCATAAAGGCCTCTCCTGTCCTGCCCCTGCGATAACAGGCAGTGCAGAAGCTGGGCAGCATTTTATCTTCTACAACGCCTTTGATTACCTCGGCAAGCGGCCGTTGGTCGTGAAGCTCAAACTGCGCTTCATCTTTAGCACTACTACCGTATCCTCCGGGTGAAGCCACTGAAGCAGCCGATGCCTGGGATATCCCGATTTTAAAGGCCTCTTTTCTTATTTCGGGAGTTTCCCGAGTAGAAATAATCATCCCTGTATACGGTACTGCCAGCCGCAAGATAGCAATAAGCTTTAAAAAATCATCATCACTTACCGCATATTCAGGTTTATAGCTCACTGAAGGCGCAGGGCAAAACCGCGGAACCGAAATGGTATGCGGGCCAACCCCTAGGACATTATCCAAATACTGCGCGTGCTGCAGAAGCGCCAAGACTTCAAATTTCCAGTCATATAAACCAAATAAGACTCCAATCCCCAGATCATCAATACCCGCTTCAAACGCACGCAAATGAGCAGTCAATTGCCGCTGGTAATCCGCTTTTGGGCCGCATGGATGAAGCGCTTCATACGTCTTACGATGATAGGTTTCCTGAAAAAGCTGATAGGTCCCAATCTGCGCCTGCTTCAGCTTTCGGTAATTCTTAACCGTAGTCGCGGCAATATTCACGTTGAGCCTGCGGATATTGCCTTTAGCCTGCTTTACTGAGTATATCCGCTCAATAACTTTTACCACATACTCAATATCATTATGAAGAGGGTCTTCTCCAAACTCTAAAAGGAGCCGCTTATGCCCCATATCAATAAGGAGCTCGGTTTGCCTTTCCACTTCCTCTAAGGCCAATTTCCTTCGGTGCAAGCCTTTATTTTCAGTATGAAAATTACAATACAGGCAATTATTGACGCAAAAGTCAGAAACATACAGAGGCGCGAAGAATACAATCCGCTCGCCGTAGATTTCATCCTTAATGTTACCCGCGGCCCGATAAAGCGCCTCTTTTAATTCGGCGCCTTGCGCATGAAGTAAAATCCCTGCGTCGCGAAGCGCAAGCCCTTTCTTTTCTTCGGCCTTCTTAAGGACAGAAAAAACGCTTTCAGCTTTCGGCTTTTTAGTTTCCTCTAATATCCTAAGGATAGTACCTTCATTAACTATATCATTCTGATTCTGCATTCTAAGCGCGTTCCTTGATTTTCCTCATCCACAACAGCATTACGATAATCAGCATAATAATATTCAGCGTCTTTAAAGGATGCCCCACAAGATACAACGGCCCCGGGCCGCCCTTTATATCCAACCACGCGCCGATCCTGCCGATAGAATTAAAAAACGGCGCCTGGGCAATGGTCACTGCCAGGAAGAAAATAAGCGTAGGCCTGCCAATAGCCTTCAAAATTCCCTCACCAAATATAAGCAGGATTATCAGCCAAAAGATTGCCACATGGCTCCAGGAGGCAGGGCTTAAGTGCAGGTTCTCTAAGCCGCGGGGAGTGCTCTTTACCGGAGCGGTTCCCGGATAATGTTCAAGGTCAGGATATTCTCCCACGTGAAGCTGATTACCGCTTCCCGCGGACTGATAAATCCCTGTGGCTGTCGAGCCGCTTTGCTTGTAAGTTACGGTCAAATTCGGATGGGTATCGTAAAGTAAACCCAAAAGCGGGCCAACCAAGGCATACAGCAACATCGCGCTCCAGATAAAAATAAGGGCGCTGCGCACAAAGTGGTTTATCCCATCCCGAAGGCCAAAATTCCCCCATACACTATACCAGCCAAAGAATAATAAAAAGACATATAAAAGCCCGGGGGCTATCCATACGATACTGTGTGTTTTTAAGAAAATAAAGATTAACAACCCAACGAACGTAAGAAATACCGTAGTATTTCCTAATGTGGAGGCAAAAAGTATTTTCTCCTTCTTTGCCCCGACCGCGCTCATCGCCAAGGGAACCATCACCAGCCCAACCGCGAAAATCCCTAAATGGGTGTGCAACTGGACCAATGCCGCGGGCGAAATTGCCTTATGCTGTAAGGTAAACACAAAGAGGATAATAAACCCAACGATTACCGCTATGGTAAGAAAGAAACTATATCCCAAAAACGACTTACGGGGAATTTCTACCGGCGAACTGATTTCATAGCGGGAAAGCTCACCTTTCTCATCGGTAAGCAAGGGGATTTTCACCCCCGCGGCCAAAAGCCCCAGGGCTATCATCACCGCGAAAAATCCGGATTCGCAGATAAAAATTCCTACTCCCGGGAAACTGACATAAAACGAACCTAAAGCCCCCAGGCTAAGCACATAGGGATGTGCCATCGTATAGTGCATAGTCATCAAAATTACATACACAGGAATAAGCAAGAAACTTCCCCAGGTTATCAATCTCTTTACAAGGGGTTTTAAAGACAAATGCGGCACAATCAACGAGGCAATCACGATAATCAGCGACCACCAGCAGATATGCGCGTGGAGCACCTTAAGAAACGAAGGCACTGCCTTCCCCTGAACAAGAAACCCCCAGACTCCAATAAGCCCCAAAAGCGGCGCGCCGATAAGCATCGCGCACAGTGACGAAATAAAAAGCGGCACATTCAAACCGATTCGCATTGTGGTAGTGTTTGCTGCATCATTCATATGTTATAACCTCCTTATAAATTCCCTCCCCCTCGTGGGGAGGGTTAGGGAGGGGGTATTTATTGCCTTAATTATCTTCTGTAAGACTCCCTCCCGATTTGCAAAAACATCATCATTCCAAAATCTTAAAATCTCAAATCCTTGCCCTTTCAACCATTGCTCCCTTACTTTATCATCTTCACTGTCTGCATGCTGCCCACCGTCTACTTCTATAATAACTCTCTTTTCAAAACATACAAAATCCACAATATAACTGCCTATCACTCCTTGCCTGCGAAATTTAACTCCAAGATTTCTAAGACGCAACATATACCAAAGATACTTTTCTGCTTCTGTAGCATTATTCCTCAACTCTCTAGCGGACTTGGTTAACTTTTTACTTAATCTCCCCCTCCCCTTTCCCCTCCCACAAGGGGAGGGGAATTTATTTACCACCATATTCTCCCCTATACCTTCACCAACTTCACATACGTATCATAAAAAGCAACTGATGCCCCGACTAAATCTTCTAAACAGGTATTTTTTAAGTACGGGTCTATCCTCATCGCGGCATTGGCATGAATACCTTTGCCGCGGCGCTTATCCCCGGCAATCCTCTGCCCGTCAACCAAAACATCCCGTGAGCCGTATGCCCAATGGCCATGGCCTAAGGAAAAGGCGGTTACTCCGGGACGGATTCCTTCAATAACCTTAACCCGGCCTTCCATAGGGGTAGTTCCTGCCTCCTTCAAATCCCATATCCCTTCTGGATTAGTCTTAGAAGTAACTTTTACTTTATCGCCGTTCTTTAAGCCTAAACGCGCGGCATCCTGTGAATTCAATAGAATGAAATTCTCAGGCAAGAGGCCCAAAAGCCAATAGTTTGAAATGGTGCGGCTCTTACACTGCGCGATTTCGCGGTAGGTTATCAGGTTTAAATCAAAACCCTCTTTTTCATCGTTAAGGCTGTTTCCTTGCGCATCCGCTATCGGCAGATAAACCGGCAAAGAAGGAAAGCCTTTACCGGTAATTGAATTCTTAATCTTAACTAATTTTTCAAGATACATATTTGCCTGTTTTCCGTATTTATTCTTCAACTGCTTCCCGTCAAAGGCCTTTTCAAAATCATCAAATCTACCTCCGCGGTTTAATACATATACTACCTTTCTCCATAACTCCGGGCTCACTGCCTGCTTCCATTTCTCCAGGTCAAACACACTCTTGGATAAGTTTCGGCGGCTATCGATAAACGCCCCAATCTCCGCCTCATCAGCATCAGCCACCGCTTTAGAGCCGTCTTTTTCATCTCCAAAAGCCACATTAGCCGCCATCTTTAAATAATAATCTTCCGGCCGCCGTAAATCCAATCCACCCTTAAACCCGCCCTTGCCAAAACCCGGCAATTCAATCAATTCCGCGGCCTTCAGAAAAAATGCCTCCAGCGAAATCGGCATCCTCTCGCCAAAAGCCTCAACTTCTTCAGGGATAGGGCTCACCGCGGGCTGGCGCACCGGCTGAACTTTCCAGATCACCGACGGATGCGACCCCTGGAATTCCCAACGCTCTAAATAAGACAAATCGGGAATAATGTAGTCAGCGTACATTGAAGACTCGCCAATAGTTATGTCAGAAGCAATAAACAAAGGAAGTTTATTGATGTCCGCTAAAACATTGAGCTGAGTCTGCCCCGCGGGTAATGAATAGGCGGGAGTTCCCATATATAAAATGAGGGCTTTTATAGCATAAGGATAGGCATCCTGAACAGAAGGAAGAATCTCCTGATAGACATCTGATGCCATAGGAAACCACGGCCGTTTCGCCGGATATCCGGCGAAGATGGTTGTTTCTTCATACTTTACACCATGACGAATAAGGCTGATGCCAAAAGGTGAAATCTTTTTGGGATGCATCTTGCCCATATCGTAGGGCTTGCCTTCTTTCTCTCCGGCATTGTCATAGGTAGATGCCTGCGACATGCCTCCCTGCCAATCGTAATTACCGATGAGTAAGTTAAGCGTATACCAGGCTAAGACGTTATAGAATCCGTTGGTATGCTGTGAAACCCCGCGATGGATATCCGCGCAGGCGCGCTTACCGTGTGAGGTAAATTCTTGGGATACAGCAATAATATCCTCTACGTCTAAGCCGCAAAGCTTAGCCCACCCTTCAAGGCTATATCTTTGCGCCTCTTCTCTAATAAGCGTTAAGGCAGACTTTACCTTTATGCCGTTTACCTCGGTATCCACAAACAAATCCCCCTCCGCGGAGGTTTCAGAATCATTAGGGTAAAAAGTAACGGCTTGGCCGTTTGAGTAACAAACAAAATTATCAAACTCATATTCTACTTCTGTACCGTCTTTTAAGGTTTTGGTCTTTTTAGTTTTCTCAATCCCTAAGTCAGAAGCCCTCAGGAATTCTCCTGGCTTACTGTCTTTTCCGCCGGAGGCGGATCCGCCTGCGGCGGACATCTTTACCAGCCAACAGCCGTTACTCCAGGTTGGTTCTTTATCTGATTTTGCCGCGGCCTTATTGGCATTGGCAAGATAGGTAGCGTCATATCTTTTATTTTCAATAACCCAGCTTATCATGGCTAAGGCAAGAGCGCCTTCCGCCCCCGGTTTTATAGGCAGCCACTTCCAGGCCTTGGCCGCTGTCTTAGACAGCCGGGGGTCAACCACCGCGTATTTGAGCCTTCCGGAAACCATCCCTTCGGTAAGCTTATTACTGCGGTAGGGAGGCCCGTAATTTGCCTCAAAAGGAGACGCGCCCACAAAAATCACAAACTCTGCACCCGACAAATCACCCTGCCAATAAAACTTCTTGCCCGCGCCCCACTTGGCCTTCTTGTCTTTTTCATCAAAATCAAACTGGTCAGACATCGCTTTACCGGTAAAATAAAGTGAGCCCTGGCACACAGTAGTATGGCCGTGAAAATTAGTTGAGCCAAAAGAATCCTGGATAAAACGCTTAAAGAACTCCGAACGGCCGCCTTTAAGCCTGCCGTGTATCCAAAGCAATTGATTATTCTTTGGCCCAAAATCCGGATGCTCCGGGTCAATGAGTTTATCTAAATGCTCTTTATATTTCTCCCTAAACTCCTGAATCTTTTTCTGCTTCTCATCCTTTTCTTTGGCGTGCCAGATTTCCTTGATATCCGCGGACATTTCCTTAAAAACCTTAGGGTCCCTTAATACCCAGATATCTTTCAGCCCCTCAATAACCCTATTCTCCTCACCCGCCACATTGCTAAAAAGCTTGCCTCCGTTTACAATTTCCTTTACCGCCTCCTCAAAAGGCATGCTTACCCATTTATTTTCACCGCGCTTCCCCGCGCGCTTAAGCACCTTGCGGATACGGTAAGGGTCATAAAGCGTCTGAATTCCGGATTGGCCTTTTGGACAAATATGCCCGTCAATTGCCGCAGACTCGTTAATAGAAGTTTTATACGGTATATGCGGCCACATTGTCCAGGGGCTGTAAGGATTGCCGTCAATCTTAACACATATGCCGTCAAGAAGCTTTACTTTAATGGAACAACCGGTATTACATTGCAGGCAGACGCTATTAATGATATTCTTAGCCTTATTCAAATCGTAAGATACCTCTTTCTTATTATCAGCTAAAACATCGCGGCTTTCCATAAGCCCCGCGCCTAACAATGCTCCGGTAGCGCCTGAAAGCTGTAAGAACTTCTTCCGGGATAAAGGCTTTTCTAAAAAGGCCCTTGTCTTTTCCATCAGGCTTTCCTCCTTTCTAATAATGTAGGGAGGAATTTCATCCCTGCATAAAATAGACCAATAGCTAATGCCACAATAAACAAACTAACCTGCCACTCATGAAGGCTTGGCACATAAGAAAACATAAGGCGTTTTTCAATAAAAGCATTCTCCAAACCTTTTAATTCAGGGATTGTCAATGCCGGGATAACAATATTAAGCCGCACGCTCATAAAGGTAATAGCAATTAATCCTGAAGCAACTGCTACCTTTATGATATTGGTTTTACTCAACAATAAAAGTAAAGGAATAAGGCAACCCAAGCCAATATGCGCAATCCAAAACACCCACCAAAATTCACCAAACAGAACCAACTTCACCGCGTCAATATGATAGGCGATCTGCCCCCAAAGCGGCACTGCCATAACCCCTGTCTCTAAGACAATATTTGCCACTAATAACCCTAAAAGTATCTTGGGGAGAATAACAAATATCCCTTCCTTATCATCTCTGGCAAGGCCTAAAAGTATGCTCAATAACGTAATCAATGCTATTCCCGAAAGCAGCGCCTCAAAGAAAAACAGAACTGGAAATATTGCCGAATGCCAATAGGGCATGGCGCCAATTACCCCAAAGAGTGATCCCCCGCAGACAGGAATAGCGATGGCTAAAGGAAACCCTATCAAAAACAAAAATTGCGCTTTTTCCGCCTTAGCGGAAAAGACAAAAAACACCTGCATTGTAAGCAGAAGAAAGTAAAGGCTATAGAGCCAGACCATCCAACTCATCATTGAAGATGGAGTAGGATGAATAAACACATGCCAGAATCTCTCCCAATGCCCCAAATCCAGAATAATAGCCACGAGCGCCGCTACTAAGGTTACCAAACTGGCTAACAAGGATATTTTTCGCAACTTAGCGAAGCGCTCTAATTTAAAAACTGAAGCCAAAGAAGTGAATATATACGCACCGCTGGATAATCCCACTAAATAAATATAAAGAGAAACCCACAACCCCCAAGTTACATAACTACCCAAATTAAGCAGCTTCTTACCTACGACTAAACGCTCTCCTACTGCTATAGCCCCCACAGCAAAACATATTCCCCAGAATATTTTATAGAGCAATCTCATTTTTTACCCCCATATGTAATAGACTTTTGGCTTGGTGCCTAATTCGCTTTTTAGGGTGGTGATATTTGGCCTGGCAATCAAGTCGGAAACCAAACTATCCGTATCATTATTATCGCCAAAATAGGTTGCCCCGCCTATACAGGTCGTTACACAGGCCGGCAATAATCCTTCCTCAATACGATGGATACAAAAATGGCATTTGCGCGCGTTACCTATTGGTGATACGCCGTGCTTACGCGGCCATTCCTTTTTGTATTCAAAATTTGGCCTTAATTCATAATCCTGCACTATTGGGGTTCCTTCGGTATACACCTCGCCAAAATCAGCGCTGCGGGCATTGTAAGGGCAGGCAGTAATGCAATAGCGGCAACCGATACAGCGTTCATAATCAACCACCACAATACCGTCTTCGCGTTTATGGGTTGCCTTTACCGGGCAGACCGGTGTACAGGGAGGATTCTCACATTGCATACAAGGCCGGGGAATAAAGCGTCTGGTGACTTTAGGATAGGTGCCTATTTCTTCATCCACCACCGGCCGATATACTACACCCGGCGGCAGAACATTTTCCGCCTTACAAGCAATAGTGCAGGCGGAGCAGCCAATACACCTGCGTAAATCCAGGACCATTGACCACTTTCTTTCCTTAAGTGGTTTTTTTAATGCCCGCAGTAAATCTTCCTGCATCCGCAAAAGCTCGTTTTTATACACAATCTCTCTGGGCAATTTGGATAAATCCGCTTCTATTGCCTGCGCCCCTATTTCTTCTTTCGCGGATGTTTTTCCTGACTTTAAAAAAGCCCCGGTTACCGTAGCAGTAGCCGCTAACTTCAGAAAATCACTTCGTTTCATCTTTTTCTCTTTCATTTCCACGTTTCACCTCTATCCTTTACGTAAGGCTTCGTCTCGCGACGACTGGAATTAGGGACAGACACTATTTTTGTTATAAGGAACAATCACTAAAATAGTGTCTGTCCCTAATTCTTTAGAATTGTGTTGCTACCAAAGCTGAAAGCAAATTGTCATCCGCGTCATTTACGCTTGGGCCTGAATTTTTATTCCAATCGTAACTGAGTTTTAGAATTACGTTGTCGCTCCAATGATACCCTCCACCCAGCGAAAAACGGTCGTATCTATTGGCAGTAACGCTATTTAACGTCGCGGTGACATCGCCATTCATATCAATAAAGCTATATCTGCCTGCCGCGTAAAACTTCTTCGTCAGATTATAGATTCCATCCACAAATCCGAAATTACCACTGCGGGTCCTATTGCCATCGTCTTTAAATTCGCCGTATGAGAGGCGGACAATTGCCTTGCTATCGCTAAAGACTATAGGCTCAAGAGGCTTCTTGCCTTTACCAAAGTCATAACGGGCATCTAGTTCCCAGACGCTTCTTCTCCAGGCCATACCGCTTTGAATCGCGCTAGTTACCCCGGCAAGAGACATCTCAGAACTTGAACTATCAAGCTCACCAGAATTATAATAACTTCCGGATACATACAACGGTTCAATTGGATTATGATACAATTTTCCCATAAACGCCTTGCTTGCGGTTGAATCTGAGCCAACGCCGGTATTGCCATCGCTTACCGATACCGACCAGCCTAAAGGCTTCAGGCCGATTTTGTCCAGCTTCACCTTCCCGGCAAATTCCAATCCTTCATCAACAACAGTAGCCCTTGCCGCGGAATTTGAAGGCACGATACCTTCAACCAGATTATCCGTCCAGGTTTCCTCGCCAAATCCCAGTTTGAATCTTCCCAAACGGGTTGATAAACTAAATGGGGATTCTTTTAATGCCGGAATAAAATCCTTTGATTGCAAAAAGAAATAGTCCAGCAAAGGGCTCTGGCTGGTGGCATTATTGAGATTAAAACGTAAAACTAAGGTGTTAATATCATCGGGCTGAAATCCGAATTGCAGCTTGGCATCCGGGACCTCAAATGAACCCGCCGGATATGAGCCAGCCTTCCCGGAATCAAAGAATCCCAATGCTGCCCGGCCCTTGATTTTCAGTTTTGACAAAGTATTCGCCAAATCCACCCTCCCCGCCTGCGCTGCCTGAGAGGTTTCCTTTAATTTCGTCACTTCTTCTTTTGCTTTTTTGCTTTCTTCCTTACTCACTGTCTGCTCTACCTCTAACTTCTCAATCCTCTGCATCAACTGTTGCAGCTGCGCCTTCAAACCCGCGATTTCACTATCTCTCGATGGCTCATCCGCGAAAGAACAAGGGATAACCATTACGCTGAGAAATGAAAACGCGCACAACAACCGTAAAAATTTAATAAACATTATACTCCCCCTTTCGTACTATTATTTTAAATTACCGTGAACATCACACTTCACCTTTACATCTTCTACCACTACTTCAATCTTTCGCGGCTTCTTAACACCGTCAAGATTAAAAACCATACTCAAGATAATCTGCTTGACAAAATTGTTTAAAAAAGGCTTTAGAGGCACATACTTACCATCAATCAATAAGCGCAACCTAAAATGTTTTCCGATATCCCGCATAATTTCCTCTGCACTCCACACCCCCGCGGTGTGGAATTCCACACCGCGGGGGTGTGGGAAATTAATCTATGTAGGTAGCCTCAACTTCTTGCCCTCGTTTTAAAAATTCCATATCCTCGGGCAATTCCATAATCCCATTAGCCAAAACCATTGACTTTAATATTCCTGAGCCTTGAGGCCCGGTTAAAGTAGCGTACAATGTACCGCCTTTATTCTCTAAAATCACCCGCAAAAAATACCGCAGGCCTTTTTTCTTCTCGAAATCATCTTTGGCAATTGCCGGCAAATGGAACCTGGAGATATCTTTTGCCCCTGACATTTTAAGAAGCGCGGGCCGCACAAATTGTTCAAAACTAACCATACTGGAAACCGGATTGCCGGGGAGTCCAAATACCGGAATACGACGTCTGGCACCAAAATTGGTTTTGGTGCCTGGCATTAAGCCGAAGGCCAGCGGTTTTCCTGGCTTCATTGCCACACGCCAGAACTTCATTTCCGTGCCCACATCCTTTAACACATCCTTGACAAAATCATAATCACCCACAGAAATGCCTCCGGAAACTAAAAGCATATCCGCGCTAAGGCCTTTTTTGATTTTGCGCTCTAACTCCCTCTTGTTATCCTTAGCAATTCCCAACACGAGAGGAATCCCGCCTGTTTGTAAAACCTGGCTATAAAGTGAATAAGCATTAGAATTGCGGATTTTCCCCGGCGCAAGTTTTTGCCCTATTTCTATTAATTCATCTCCGGTCGCGAGTATCGCCACATGAGGCTCCCTGAATACTTTTATCTCTGAAATTCCCAAAGCCGCCAGCATCCCGATATGCCCTGATTTTAAAGTTGCTCCTTGAGGAATAACCACCTCACCCTTTTTAACATCCTCCCCCGCGTAGCGTACATTCTCCCCCTTCTTGACCGCTTTTGTTATTCTTACATATTCTGTACGTCCCTCGTCTTTCTCCCCTCGTCCTTCGTTTCTCGTTCCTCGCCTCTCGTCACAAAGGGTATCCTCCACCATCACCACGCTATCCGCCCCCTGAGGCATCGGGGCCCCTGTCATAATGCGAATTGCCTCAGATGGCTTAAGGGATAATTTCGCGGCATATCCTGCCGGCAAATTTTCAATTACTTGCAGTGTTTTAGGGTTTTCGCGGGACGCGCCTTTTACATCGCGCGCCCTTACCGCGAAGCCATCCATTGCCGTATTATCAAAAGGCGGGATGTTTTCTTTTGACCTTATATTCAGCGCCGAAACCCTCTTTAAGCAAAAATTAATTTTACAGGCTTCTGTTTCTTTCAAAGGCAATGTATTATCTAAAATAATTTTACGCGCCTCGCCCACACTTATCATCGTATCTTACACCTTCCCTTATTGTGAAATCTTTCACAATTTCCAGCTAATAAAAATAGCGTTCCTGTACCTTAGGTACAGCTACGCTATTTGCGTTTACTATTCTATAATACTAAATCCTAGGCTCGTGTCAAGAGGAATTTTAGAGATTGCTGAAAAACCCTTCTTGCACGAATTTACACGGATTGCTTCCGTCAATGATTCCTAAGAATTCGAATTTTGATTCGTGGGAATTCGTGTTAAAAAATAATTTTTCAGTGCTCATTTTTATTTCTTCAGCAATTTTTCCTTGAGGGAATCGTAGGTGTGAGAGGGGCCTTTTGGGCCTGAAGAGTCCAAGAATATGGCTGGCTCCTTATAATAGGGGTTATCCAAAAACCTGCCATGAAATAATAATTTGGGATGGGTAAAGATGACATCCAGCAGAAAGTCCTTGCTAAACTCAGCCTCGTCATACAGGCACAAGCCCAACGCTTTGGTATCGGGAAAGAAATAATTAATCCTTGCCTCATACGCGATAAAGTTTTTGTGGCCGACAAAATCCATGAGGCTTGCGGTTGCCTCGCCGGTTATCCTCAGTCCGTTAAAACCCTCGCGAAGCGAAGACTGATGTAGATTCTTAAGTATCTTCACCATCTTTTCAGAATGAAATTGCCCATCCTTCAAATAGGTTTCCTCATAGCTTAATAAAATAAACTGCCCCCATTGGGCGCATTTCTCAACCGATATCCCTCTTCTCTTGAACTCTTTGATAATCCTTTCTTTTACTTCTTCAGTAACTACGCAGACGCATTTCTCTTTTCTTTTCAAAGCATCAAGCATATATGAAATTATCAGCGAAAGCTTCTCATCCTGATCTTTGCATATGACACCCACATGCATTCCCAGGCATATTTCGCCTTTTCTACAGTTGCTTTCCATGCCCCAAAGCTTCCTCTCAACAACTAACAGCTGTACAGGTATACTCAGCGCGCGCGCAATCCGTTCTATATTAAGCAAGCTGATATTGCGCTCGCTTCTTTCTATACTACCAACATACGTCCTGTGTAAGCCAGCCCTTAGCCCAAGCTCCTCCTGCGACCAACCCTTTTGTATCCGTAACCGCTTTAGTCTTTGGCCAAAAATCTTCAGGATTTGCTGTTCCATCTATTATATAGTAGGTTTATTTAAAAAGTTTGTCTACGATATTATAAGTAGCACTTAAGTCATCATAACTCTAACCATGCTACATCTTTTAACGAAAAACAAAGTCTTTAATAAGTATGGCAAAAAATTCACTCTTTAATACAGGTTTTTGTTCTTTATACAGGGTTAAATGACGTTTTTTTAAATTCTCTTACCGTGCGCAACACCTTAAAGCCGCAACCGCGCATCAGCTTTGAAAGCTCCTGAATACGGGTATTTAATTCTTTTTTACTTCTGGCATGAATCATCGTATAGAGCCCATACGGCCAGAGAGGAGCGGATTTCCTTAAATAAATGTGGCTGATGAATTCTTCTGCTTTGAGCTTCTTGCTTAAGAGGGGACTCACTGCCTTCTTCTTCCAGGCGATAAGGGCATTATGCGTAAAGCCTAACTTATAATGGCTCACAATAGCCGCGAATCTACGGATTTTCCCAGAGATTAAGTCCTGTTTTATTTTTTCTAACTCCCGCAGCGTAAAGGGCTGTGATTTTATTTCTATATCCATTCTTTTATTCACTTAAAAACCTGCCTGCACAGTAAGATAAAATGTAACAGTTCAGCTCTTGGAAGTGTCCGTCGGTGTCATTCAGACTGTGTCGCAATAGCAAAATGTGTGTCATTGCGATCCGCCGAAGGCGGAGAAGCAATCTTATAAAGAGAATGCTTCCGAAGACTGAACTATTACGATAAAATAAACTTTATACGCTCAAAGCTTATTAAGGACACGCGAACATCCGGCAGAGCATTCAATCTCACCTGAATCCTTGGCAACAATCGCTTCCATCTCGGGCAATCTACGTAAAAGCGCTAACCCCTTTTTCACGCCATGCACAAACACAACCTTAGTCCAAGCCTGCGCTAAGACAGGATCAGAATAGATAAGGGTAACACCGGCTATTCCCTGCGTAGGATACCCGGTGCGCGGATCAATAATATGATGATACCGTTTATCATCCTTCATAAAAAACCGCTCATAATCGCCTGAGCCCATCACCGCTACATCTTTAACTTTTACATACCCTAACAACCCATCTGCCCTGGGATCCTTAATACCTATGTGCCATAACTTTCTGCCTTTCATCCCTAACGCATACACATCTCCACCCGCGTCAATAAGCGCGGACTTTAGGCCTTGGGCATTGAGTATCTTAAGAGCCTCTTGTACCGCATACCCTTTGGCAATGCCTCCTAAATCAATTTTTACTCTTGGGTCATCTTTTTCTACAACCCCCGCGTTAACCTTAAGATGCTGGCTGCCCACATAACGCAAAGCAGCTTGTATCTGGCCGTCAGAAGGCAGGCGAAACTCCTTATCATAAAAACCCCATAAAGAAACTATAGGAGCCACCGTAATATCAAAGGCCCCTTCCGATTCACGGTAAACATCTAATGCCTTTTTAATCAAATCAACGACTTCGGGATCCGTAATCGGCTTTCCTTCATTATTAAACGCGTAGAGAGGGCTTTTCGAATTAAGAAAATTAAATTTTTCGTCTATTTCCCGTATACGCCCAAAGGCCAAACTGATGGCTTTACTATTGAGATATTTTGGCCCAATACCGGTAATGGCCACATACGTATCCATCATAAAACGGGTTTCCTTTTCCCGATGAAACCTGTAGCCGTTATACGCGCTAAGAAAATACAAATAAAAAAGCACTCCCGCCGCTACGCCACCTATAATCTTTAAGCCCGCGCGTTTTTCTTTCATCAATGTTCCACAGCGATAAATTCTTTTTGAGACATGGAAGAGATATTCTCCGCGTTAAGATAGAAAACAATGATTAGTTCGCTGACAAGAGGAATGAGGTTCCGAAGGTTTTTTGCTTTTTTAAAATCTATGCCGCTGAGCATACCTTTAAATACACTGCTACAAGCGGGTAAGGACATCCAAGACAAAGAAATAATCGTCGCGATTCTCTGGCTAGAAACTCCGAAACACTTTAGCACAGAGAGCACCCGGCTAAGCCCTCGGGTTAATTCCTGAGGCGGGGTACTCACGGTTAACAAAGAACTACCCATGATAAAAATGATAAGCCTCATGGCCATAAGCAGCCCCGCCTGCAATCCCTGGTATGTCGGCCTCAACCAAAAATAGGAAAAGAGCACATCCGCTCCGGGGCTAAAAAGAAACGGGAGCAAAAGTGCGGCAAGCAACATTCCGGCGCATCGGTATACCCTAGTACAAAGGAATTTAAAATACCCGCTGGATACTAAACTAAGTGCTGCCAAAGATAGGAAAAGCAGCGCATAAAAACGAAAATCATGAAATACAAGGACACTGGTAGATATAAGAAAGAGGCAAATTATTTTTACTTCTGCCGAGATATGACGCGACGGATTTCCTGAGGCGCGATTAAAAGGCGTTCGGAACACCCCTTCCAGAGGAAGTGGCCTTATGACGGCAAGCACTCTTTCCTTAACAGGCTGGCTGCCTAGCGCAGAACATACGCGGGCGGCAATCATACCGTTTATCCACCCCATAAAAACGCCTCCAATAAGTAACCAGGGAAGAAAAACAAAAATACCCGGATGATGAATAAACAACACATAGGCAAGAAATAACTGAATGATATTATGGGAGAGTGCCCCCAGAATACTTATCCCGATAATGCTTAAAGCGCACTTTCGGCTTCTGGCCAAGGAATAAAGAATTCCCATCACTATCGTGCTTACACAAGAGGCGCTTATGCTTAAGATAAAAGAAAAAGATAAAAACGTTCCCATGATAAAAGAACTTAAAAAAGTCCTCAATATTGCTATCTCAAGGGCATGGCCAAAACCTACATTAACCAGCGCGACTAATGTTATGATGTTGGCTAATCCTAAACGCAAGCCGGGGATAGGATGAGGAATGAATGACTCTGAAACTTGCAGCACGCAGGAAACCGCTACTAACACCGCGATTCTCTGCGTCTTTTGCCATTGTTTTTCTTCCATAATTAATATACCACCGAGTCTATTGCTGCCTCTTGAGCGATAGCTTTTATCTCAATTACTATTCTATACGGCACACAGACTATTGTCTGCCCACCATGGTGAATCCAACCCATACTCATACAGGTACGCCGCGGACAATCTGAACGCGCGACACGAATACTCCCATCCTTGACTTCAATATCCATTTTCCCATCAGCGAGGCTTATGCGCGTATCCTTTAAAAGAGGAAGCTCTCTGATGAGGGCATGTTCCTTATAGATATATGCCTTATGAGCTAAAGCCGTTACAGTTTCTGCCCGATACCGCAGCCAAAGCAAAACTATAAGGCAACTACCTAAGATTACTCCTATAAGCGCCTTATCAAAAGCTGTGGTTTTGTATAAGAAATTATCATTGAACCCTTTCATACGCGTATTCTTCCATAGATATAACAGATGCCTCAAGGGAATATCTCTTTATTGAACTCCGCTTTCATCCATTGTCACCCACATATTATATCCATGATAAGCGTTTAGCGTAGAACATATAGCGTTTAAAATTTCAACTATCCTCTATCCTCTATCGTTATACACTATTATACTTTAAATACCGTTCTTATCTTTATAGTCTTGACCGTCGGCAAGCTAATTATTGTGGTAACGCCGCTTTTCTGTTTTATTTCTTTAAGGATAGCCGTAATCCGTTTTTTTGTCGAACAAATCAGGGTAAACCAAAGGTTAAAGGCATCATCGCGGCGTAAATAATTATGGGTTACCTCGCTAAAACTGTTTATAACACAAACAGTTTTCTCTAAGTGCTCATCCGCTACCAACATTCCTACTAATGTACGCTTGAATCCTAAATTCTGCGAATCATGCACCGGCCCTATACGCTTGATAATACCGGCAGCTTTGAGGCTGAGGATTCTTCTCATAACCTCTTCTTCACCTAGAGAAATTCTTTTCCCAAGTTCCTGAAAAGGCCGAAGAACAAGCGGAAAATCTTCCTGCAGGCACATAATGAGCTTCTTATCAATGTCGTCTAATTTCATACTGTCACTAAAACTTCCATAGGCTTATCTATAGTTATGACGCCACAGTTCTTTCCCGACTATTCAAGCAAGAAGTGATAAAAAAATCCTTTCTGGTTGATACCTACCAGAAAGGATTTTAGCAAATAACACTTCACTTGTCAAAACAATAGACTGCGCTTATTTTGCTACTTTCTCATACATCCCTACTGCCTTATCTGATTCCTTCAATATAATGCCCGTTAAGTCTACCACCGAAACAACATCGTCCTTACTAATAGCATAATTAAGATACTGGGTCATTATTTTCTCTAAGATAGGCTTAACTTTCGTCCATGACGCGCCCACCGTCTCCAACTGCGCCTTGATATCCTCTTCCTTAGTAGGAGGAATACCAACCTCAGAATCGCCAAACTGAAGCCCTTTTAGGCTGGTTTCAAAAAGGGTAGTCGTCTTTTGAAGGGATTCTGCTTGCGTCGTAGCATCTACTTTAAGATGTATAAGAAGCGCTTCCTTGGCCATCTTCTGAGAAAGCATTCTTTGCCTGCCGGCAATGTTAATCACCAGAGCCAGTGTCGGGTCCTTGGTTAATACCTTGATTGCCTCGGCCTCAAACAACTTGACGGCCTTATCCGCGGCGGTCAAAAGGGGAAGGCTGGCTTTGGCAATATGCTGCATGTCATTACTATCAGCTTTTTCCCCCTCAACCATCTTATCAAAAATCTTGTCTAATTCAGCATACAGAATACTCACTTTCTCAAGCTGCTCGCTGATATCGGGGAACTCGCAGGCAGGAATATTCATAGCGGCATCACCCTCCGTAAGGGCATGGTGGCTGGTTTCAAAAAGCTTCATCGACTCCGCGAGTTTTTTAAGATTTTCATCAGGGTTTATTCCCGCTATTGCCAAAAGTGCCTCCTTTGACATCTTCTGAGAAAGCATTCTTTGCCTGCCGGAAATATTCATAATAATACCCCACTGCTCAGGCGTCGGCGCGCAAAAGCCCTGGGAAGCAAAAAACATCATAAAAGCTATAATACCTGTAATAAAAACAATCCCTTTTTTCATTTGAACCCCCTTTCTTTTGACCTAATTATTCGACTGTAATCTCACCGCTCATGTGCAGGTGCTCATTGGAACACCAGACGGTGCAGAAAAACGGGAAGGTGCCTTTTTTATCGGCAAGGAATTTAATCTCTTTGACTTCTCCGGCCTTGATCTCGTTGATGGCCGGTTCAATATTAAAATCTGGCATGGCAAAACCATGGCTGACCGTCTCAATATTGCGGATACGAATCCGCACCTCTTGGCCAAAAGGAACCGTAAACTTACGGGGATACCAGTTGCCGTTAAGCGGGGCGCGGGCAGTCAACTCTACAGTATAATAGCCCTTGGCGCGGCTTTTCTCATAAGCGAATATGCCGATTACCGTGCCAATAGTTGCCAAAAACATCAATACTACCGCGAATAATTCGTTTTTCTTCATAACTAACCCACAAATATCCTCACAAAGAAAATGTGAATAAGGATCAGATAAATGAGTATCGGTATCCAGCCGCGCTTGGCTTCACCTATATCCTTATAGGTTCGCTGGGAGAATTTATAACCAAAGTCCAGGGCAAAAAGCATTCCGCCTAAGGTAACCAATACCTGCAAGTAAGGCATTAAACCGGTGAAGAATGGGGTCCAGGGTATGCTGGCTGTGCCGAAAAGATTCCAGCCCCAGGAAAAGGGGTCAGAGATAATATGCAGGAGATAGCTTCCATTAGGAAAGATTATTCCCAAGCTAAAAGCCCCCCAGATCGCTATGCCTACCGGGACTAAACAGTAAGAGAAATTGACAAAAACATCCTTAAGCTTAACCTCCTTACTTCTGCTGGCAAGTTTAGAGAGCCAGGCAAACAAAAATAAGGAACCAGGAATAAGCAGAAAGTCAATCGTGAAAGACTCTAAAAGATATCCCAGATACCCATGCAGGCCAAAGGTCTTGGCAGTTACCATATCCCTCAAGTGGCCGTAAGGACCTTGGAAAGCCAGAAAAAAGGACAAAAATATGCCAATCATAGTCAAGGCCTTATAGGCCTCGTCAGTGCTTCTGCGGTTATATACATCGTCAGTGCGCCGCCTTTCGGCAAATAAATCCTGGCCAAATGGCTTTAAGACCAAATCCATATTGTCATAAGGACAGGTCTTAAGGCATTCAAAACACAGCCCGCAATAGGTGTTACGGTTCATCTCATAAGGCAATTCCATCCAGGGACAGCCGTAGCCTTTTTCATTTCCCACCACGCAGGTCTTGGGGACATGCTTCTTGCAGATTTCCGGATCACGGGAACGCACCCCAAAAAGGGAAAAATTGGCATATAATCCCTGAAAACCGCTCACCGGGCAGACAAACAGGCAGAAAGTGCGCTTCTCAAAGAATAAAGCAATAATAATGGCTATAAGGATAATTGCCCCCAAGAGGATAAAGGTGGCAAAAGGCTTAACCGTAAAAAATCCGGAGAACCATGTAGATACCCAGAATAGGATAACCAAAGGCCAGAGGTTGCGCAGTTTATTCGGCCATCTTTTACCCAAGCCCCAGGATTTCTGCTTGCCTACATTGATAAGCTTCCCCCGCTGTATCCAATCCCCTATTAATGGGAATGGGCACATCATACACCAGAACCTGCCGATTAAGGGCACCATAAACATCATCAGCAATACCCACCAAAGGATCCAGACAATCATTACCCCGAAGTTATAATTCCCGGCCCCCAGCCCTCCGATAAAACCGGCCAGAAGAATAATGGTAAATATAAACAGGTTAAAAACTATAGGCAAGAAAGGAAACCAGCGGCTCTTAAGAAGAGCGCGCAGCGGCTTAAACTTAGTCAGTGGGAATCTCCATTCTAACGGTATAATCCCAAAAAGCTTGAGCTTTTCATCCTTCTGCTTTTTCTTGGAAGTGATTAGCCAGGAAATTAGCCCTAAGGCAAGGACCCCAAAAACACCCCATACCCACAGATTATTAGGAGAGACATAAAGATAGCCGATCATATAGGGATGCAAAGAGCCGCAGGTAACCGAACAACGGAAGGAGAATCTCCCGGACTTATCCGCGGTAAAGCTCAAAGCGCCTTCCATTCCGGGATGGGCGGAAGTTTTTACCCCGTAGCCATCAACAAAAAAACCATGATGCACATCCTCGCTGATGAGGCGGATGCTTACCTTATCCCCTTTATTCACCTTGATTATGTTCGGGGTATAGGAAAATTTCTTAGCCTTAACCTCAAAAAATCTCTCCGCGGCAAAAGAAGGAGAAGATAGAAAAAAGAAAATAGAAGATAGAAAAAGAAAACCTACTACTATCTTTCGGTAAACGGTAAACGGTAAACGGTAAACGCTCATTGTATATTTAATTCCAGCCAATCCGATATTGATTTTCTTCCTCCGCGATCGCCTTTGGAGCCGTTCCAGACTGCCAATGCGGATAATCTTTTGCCGGAGATAAAGTTAACCCCATTTTCTCCCTCCAGCGACTTAAGAGGGCGCTTAAATACCGCTGTCCAAACCCCGTTCTCCCATACCCCTTTACCCATTACCTCCTGAACATCCTTCGGAGTGATGGTGCCTACCCGTATAGCCAGCAGGTCATTCACCGCGAACTTGGTTACATGCTGGGATACAGGGAACAATTCTTTGTCTTCAAAGGGATAATAATAATCCACATAGGCCTTGGTTTGAGGAGATTCCTTTTGCCAATACTCCCGGTCCTGATTGCCTTTCCACTGCCAGATATTTACCCGCCCCAAAAAACCCATCATAATGGTATGCGGCTGGACATCCTTTTCTACCGGAAACATTATCGCGCAGGCATCCGAAAATTGGGTGGTTTCATGAATCCTGTCTTCTGTGTCATCCGGCCAGCTCATATAAAAATAGATGTTTTCTTTGCTGTGAAAGGCCTTTACGGTTACCGCAGAAAGCATGCCCTTTATCTTAGGCCAGGGTAGGGCAGTAACCTGATACATAAGCTTAATCTCCTGAAGCTTAATCTCCTGCCAAACCTCCGGAGCCAAACCTTGGGCTAAATCAATGTCTTTATCCATAAAAGCCACATTCAAGGCCGGTGTTTCAAACCTCTCAATCTGAACAGGCATCCCTCGCCAATGCCTGGCTCCGTAATAAACCAAGCCAAGAAAAGCCGCCAGCAAAACAAAGGTAATAAAATAAACCGTCTTCTTCATTTTTTCAGAATTTTCTCCTCTTCAGCCAAAAACTCTTGCATCTCCAAGGAAATAGTTTTATAAAATGAACTCTGGGTTTGATCAATCACCTTCTGGGCTATTGCCCTGGCCATCGGGCTGACATACTCATTGAGAAACTTTTTCTGAGCATCCAGGCAGATTTCCGCTTTCTCGGCTGAGGGGGCATTTATTTCCTTGTATATAAGATAGTGCATAAACTCTAATACCGCCTCAAGCGAATCCGGCCGGTCGCTTTTTATCTCAACCCCAAAGGCCTTGTAAAAACCGGAGATGTCCGCTAAATAGTTACTGCGCTGAAACTCATGTTGGCTGATGTATTCGGTGCCATAGAGCCAGATTTCCTTGACTCGGAATAACCGGTCATATTCCCGAACCAAACCCTCTCTTTCACCGGATAACTCCGGAAAGAAATCAAAAAAGCCGCCTTGGGGATAAGAAAAGGCGACCGCCAAACTCTTATACTTACTTAATCTTTCTTTATTTAACTCTAATTCCGCCACCATATTTTAAGTAGTGGTCAGCGTAAGCTGACCTTATATAGTATTTAACTGACACTGAGCCGATGGACATCTCTTTCTTTATCATATTCCTGGCGGATAACAATCGGCTCTTTAAGAGGAACTTTAGCCACCTGCTCCCCCTTTTCATTATAACCATAGCAGTGGCCGGTATTGATATCCCCTTCAACCTTAAAAGTAAAAGGTATCTCCTCAGTCGCCCCCATCAGCATTAAGATGCCGATAAGCCGGGTATCTTCATATGCCTTCCTATACATCTCCACTGCCGCCTTAGCCCCGGGCCCGAATAACTGGCGGTTAAAAGCCTCCGGCACATTTATCGGAGGAATGTAATACACATTGGGTTCTGTGCCAAACTGGGGAAATAAAGGCAGAGCAATTTTCTTAAAATGGACCAAATAATCTATAGGATTATCCTCCTTGGGTTTATCCCAAGGGCCCTTATAGCCGAAAAGGCGTATTTTCCCTATACAATTTACCGTGCATTGAGTCTGCTTACCCTGCTCCGCAGCAGGATAGCAGGAAATGCACTTCTCGGACTTTCCGGTAAAACCTCTAAACATTGATTTCTTGTATGGACAGCCGCGCACGCACTCCTGATAACCACGGCATCTGTCTTGGTCAATCAGGACAATACCATCGTCTCTCTTATAGATTGATTTTCTGGGGCAGGCACCAAGACAACCGGGATAGGTACAATGATTGCATATTCTCTGAAGATAAAACATCCAAGGCTGATGCGGGATTTTAATATACTCCCCCTGTTTTACCGGCTGGGATACTTCATCCTCGCCTAAGTTGGGATTCAGCCAATCATCCTCTTCGGGGCTATAGCCCATGATCTCTTCCCCGGCGATGTCTTGCTCAAAGATTGTTTTACCTATATATTTATCCCCGTCCCATGACTGCGGCCCCAGGCTCTCAAGCAAACGCACATCCCATCCCATAGGATAGAATCCCCACGGTTTGGTTTCCACATTATTCCACCACATATATTCCTGGCCCTTGCCTGAAGTCCAGGTCATCTTGCAGGCCATAGTACAGGTCTGGCAGGCAATACACTTATTGGTATCAAAAATCCAAGCCACCTGTTTTTGGGGGCGGGCCTCAGGATATTTATAGGCCATCTCCCTTTTTAACTGCCAGTTATATACTTTATGGCTCATCTGACTCATTGTATAAACGCTCCTTTGAGAAAATTCTTCATCGCATCGGTTTCATAAGTTGGCCTTAATCCTAACTTTGCCGGCCGCCATTTCTTATCCCCATTATATCCGCCGTCTTCTGCCTTGGTGAATTTGACAAAGCTTTCTTTGGGTGCGCCAGTAGGACAGTGTACATCCGGGGCAAAGCCTTTGCCGATGACCCGGCCGATAGTATCTTTTCTAACTAAACTTTCAGTCATCAACGTAGGCTTCAGCCAGCCGCGGGTACAGCTCTGGTGCGAACCAAACCTGTACATCGCTTGATATCCGGTGCGGGGATTGCGGGCAAGGCCATCGGGATTATTCAAATGCCCTTCCACCGAACCATAAGTTGAACCATACATGTGAAACCAGGAACGGCTGACACTGCGGGGAATACCCAGATAATATCTGGCCCTCAGCATCAGGCGGGCCAATCGATAATTCTCAGAACCGGGAATCTTTTCACCGCGATAAGGCCTATCTTCGGGATCGGCATCCACCCAGATATAGTCTCCATCTTCTATACCTAGGCTCTTGGCATCTTCGGGATTAATATCCACATAGCCTTCACCCACCCAAGGCTTGCGCTTGTCCTTGCGATAGGGATCTCCAAAGGGGCCAAACCACATCGCAATCACATCTAAATCTACAGGGGTAGTATGCACCCCGTGGCGATATTTAGGGGTAATATACACATGGCTAAAACCGTCTTTGCGTAAGGGGTGCTCAGAGGCAATGAGTTCTTCCGGAGTCTTTACCACGTTACGCACCTGACGCACATCAGTCGATTGATTATCGCTGGATAACCCGTATTTCTCTAATTGCGCTGGCTTTAATGCCGGGTGAGGTTTGGCCACAATCACATTCGGCTCATAGATAGTCGCATCCACCGGCTCGCGATATACCGGGAGGTTTTCACCGTATTCAATAAACTCATCTTCTTCCCGGTAAAATTCCAAGCGGCCGGTCTTGGTATACCACTTCTTGTTTTCCTGGGTCTGCTCCCAGCCCATAATCTTGGGATGGGTGCGGCTCATCAACAAAGCGGGGATCCCGTTTTTAGCGTTCTCCTCCAGTTCCAAAACATTGTAGCCTTTGGTCATCGCGCTGGCATTCATAATCCTCTGCAAATAAGCCTCTACCTTATTCTCATGGACAAATTTCCAGTAATCAACGAATCTGCTATCATTAAGATTTTTACCCAGAGCCGCGCCTACTCCGGCAAACACCTCAATATCTCCACGAGTATCATGCAGGCGCTTTAAAGGGGTGCGGGGAAACATCTGAAGGAAATCATTAGTTACCGAGGCAGTGGCATCCGGATATTTCAGTTCAGCCCAGGAATCCACCCCAAAAACAATATCCCCGTATTCGCAAGAAGCGGTCCACCACCAGTCATTTACCGTAATCATTTCTATCTTGGGAATGACATTAACCACCATATCATAATGGCCCTTAAGGTTGCCTAGAATAGAATTGGCATTGGCAAACATCAGGGATTTAGTAGGCGTAGGCATATGAGACTTACCGGTAAAAAGTTTGTTGCCTATCCGAAGCGGGGTATCTCCATGGTTATAATAATGCGCGGATTCATATTTAAAATACTGCCGGACATTAGAGGGCTTGGTTTCGTCGGCCTCAATATTAAAAGGATTCTCGGATATATACTGGCCAACGCCGTCAAAAAAGGCTACCCGGTAATTACCGGCATAACTGCCGATATTACCGCCGTGAGTACCGATATTGCGGGTTAAAGAGCAAAGCAGGAATATCGCCCGGTCTTTTAAGTCATTATTAAAAAAGTGATTCGGCCCCATCCCGACGGCAATCAAGGTCTTGCCCCTGTTCTCGGCTATTTGATGGGCCAGGCTTAGCACTGCCTCTTGCGGGGCCCAGGTTATCTTGGAAACGCTCTCTACATTAAAATTATCATTTATATATTGGCTGACTAAACTGAAAATAGTCCTGACCTTGACCTTCT
>MHGF01000008.1 GCA_001805445.1 Omnitrophica WOR_2 bacterium GWF2_43_52 | reverse complement strand
CTCGACATAAAAGCAAATTAGCATAATAAGCTAATATTGTCAATTTGTTTGTAACTTTATCAAAATAATAGCGTTACGCAGAAACGACACTATTTATATCTTAGGGGTGTGACTATCAGGAAGGGATGTGCTTTTATCTAGCTACAGCTTTATAACGATAGCAAGAAGTTATATGGTCGTTGACCATCCCTACCGCCTGCATAAAAGCGTAGCAAATTGTCGAACCTACGAAACGAAAACCCCTTCTCTTCAGCTCTTTGCTCATGGCATCTGATTCAGGGGTTGATGCGGGGACTTCACTTATAGTTTTCCACGTATTCTTCTTAGTTTTGTAAGAGGTAAACTGATAGATATAGGTATCGAACGTTCCAAACTCCTTTTGAATCGCAAGAAAACACTTCGCATTGGAAATCGCCGCTTCTATCTTTAAACGATTCCGTATAATCCCTGGGTCCGATAGTAATTTCTCAATTTTTCTATAATCATACAAAGATACTTTACGAGGGTCAAAGCCATCAAACACTTTTTCATAATGCGCTCTCTTTTTTAAAACAGTACTCCAGCTCAACCCTGCCTGCGCCCCTTCAAGCAGAAGGAATTCAAACAGCTTTTTATCATCATGGATAGGAATACCCCACTCCTGGTCATGATAAGCGCAGGAAAACGGGTCAGACTCTGCCCAAGGGCACCTCTTTACTTTTGTCACCACTTCCTTTACTGAGCCCTAAAATCAATAACTTGTCTCACTATAAAAACACAGTATACGCTTTTGAAATTCGGATACGCCTTTTAATAACAACGTTGCGAAAAAAAATACCGAACCATCTGCTCCCATCCTATCCCCATCTTTCATGCATGATTGATAATTATTTTATCCGCGGTAATTTTAGCATTTGGAACGATAATCGTCTTTTTATCTTTCGCATCGATTATCGTGCTAAAAATCTGTATTTCTTTCACAGTACCGCTTGCGCCACCTGCTTCAACATCATCTCCTACTTTAAAAGGCTGAAAAAAAATCAACATAACTCCTGCGGCAAAATTAGCTAACGACCCCTGAAGCGCAAGGCCTATTGCTAAGCCCGCAGCTCCTACAAGCGCGACAAACGACGTCGTTTCAATACCAATCTTATTCAATGCCGCGATAGCTACAAAAATAAGCAGCGTGTAATAAACTATATTCCTTAAAAAAGAGGCAAGGGTTTCGTTTAAATTTGCCTTTTTCATAGTAACAGTTGCAATCCTTGAAGCAAGACGGGCCAGCCATTTTCCTATGATAAAAATAAGGATGGCGTAGAGCAAACTTAAACCGTATTGCATCAAATAACCGATAGCTTTATCAATTGTGCTCTGCATAGTATTACCTCATTTTAAAGTGCCGCTCCATTAGGCCGCTTACTTTTCCTTGGTTAATTTTCTAGTAATGCAACTCTCTTTTTCCTGCAATTAATTTATATACCCTTCACGTTTCAAGGCCTGGACCCCTATTTCTTTATTCTATATTTTAAAATTGCGTAGACGGCCTTTAAGCCGTCAAGCCATCCGATTTTATTTCCCTCACCATAGGATCGGGGCCTATAGGAAACAGGGACTTCGTATATTCTATGGCCGCGCTTTAAAGTCCTGATGGTAATTTCAGGTTCAATCTCAAAGCGGTCTGACGTTAATCCCAAAGACCTGATAATTTCAGTCCTGAATACTTTATAGCATGTTTCCATATCTGAGAGATGAGAGAAAAACAGCATATTGGTAAGAGAAGTCAAAAACTGGTTTACCAGGCAGTGAAACATGGTAGAGGCCTTCCATTTCTTCAATAAAAAACGCGAACCATAAACCACATCCGCTTTTCCATTTTCTATCGGCTCAACCAGATTCTTATAGTCCCTCGGGTCATACTCCAAATCGGCATCCTGTATAATAACAATATCACCTGTTATATGAGCCAACCCCGTTCTGATTGCCGCACCCTTTCCCCTATTATAAGGATGCTTGATGATTTTTATGGAAGCATCCTGTATTAGATCGAGGACATCCTGCGTTCCCTGGCTGGAACAATCATCAACGACAACTATCTCATCAACTATAGTTACTGACTTAACCCTATCAATTATTTCCTTGAGTACCTTCTCTTCATTATAAACCGGGATAATCACAGAAATTCTCATGCGCGCCTTGCGGCTATCTCTGCCACTTTTCCTGTACAACATACTCTTATCTTGTAGTATCGAATCCATAGAGTTTACCTAAGATAAAACAAAAGTTACTCTGCTGAGGATAAATACACTCATCAAAAACCCGGACCTTTAATTTAAGCCTAGCATTCTTGAAGCACAGAACATTACCCAGCATGCCATTACCTACAGTATCATACTTACTACTGCCTCGCTATTGTATCGAACACGCAAGTATATTCATTGCTGGCCCTCTCTTTTCAGTTCAAGCTTGAATAATTTTTGCATGTAAGTATTAAGACTTAATTCCGGGCGATGGTAATCTTCTGATAATTTTTCTCCCACAACATTAACGCTAAATTCGGTAAAAAACTTTTTTGTGAATTCGTATTTGGAATCATAGATGAAAGCTGCTTCCATCATATAGAAAGCTGATTCCATCATATAGACAGGGATACCACGTTTCATAGAGTCCTTCAGTTGCTTCATGAATTTCTCCATACTTTCAGGAGCATTCACGGGAATAACACTCGTAGCCCTGTGGCCGTAATACTCCATAAAAGGGGCGTCATCTATAGCCACAACAATTGAGTTTTCTGGAGTTTTTTCACGAACATACAGCGCAAATTGTTTTTCGCCGTTATAGATATGCCGGAAAGACAAGAGTGGATACATGAAATTAAACAGAGCCATTACAAAATAAATAAGTATCCCATAGCAGAGCAATTTTTCCTGAGCGTATATGGCATAGAGGCTTTCCGCAGCCAAAATACAGATAGGAACAAATACCAGATCAAGATAACGAGGACAATAGGAAATCACATTACCTAGATAAAAAATCAATAGAGACCATAGAAGCAAGCATAAAGCCTGAAAGGCTTTCTGCTGCCGCAATAGTATATCAGCCCCTATAATAAAAAAGACTAACAGCATAGTAGGCACACTCGTATAAATGTCAGCAAGCGCCCTTGGCAGTACCGAAGAAAGCAGCCCTAAGAATTGCGTATCGCTAAAATCACCGACATATATCGCCTGATAAAACTCCCTTTTTAGATACGTACAATATACTGTTAAGAAGGATATCGCAAACGGAATACACCAGGCGATAAGCCTTGCCTTGGATACCTTTTCTTTCTGTAAAGAAAATTTCAATGGCCGCAGGGTAATCACAGGAGAAAAATAAAGCAGAACATAGAGCGACGCTGTTATCAACATGCTTTCCCTTACCGTTATAGAAAAGATGAAAAAGAAACCAGAAAGCGATAAAAATAAAAGATTACCTTTCTTGCTGCCACAGTAAACTAAATAAAATGAAAGCAGCAAAAAAAACATACTCATACCATGTTCCTTACCATAGGTATTAGGAATAAAGTACACAGGTATAAAAGAAAACAGAAACGCGGCAAAAAAAGCCTTTGTTTCATTCTCTAAGAATGCCTTGACAAAATAAAATAGCATACAAACAGAAAGCGCGTGAAAAAGCACACTGGAAAGCCTCAGCATCAAATCAGCATTAAGCCCTAGAAGAAAAAAGGGGAGATACAACAAACTATTAATAATCACTGCTCCATACCTGCCTCTTATTGAAGGCTGCAAGTGCCCAGTCTGATAGGCTTGCTCTACTGCTTGCGCTAAGACCACACTGTCATGATGAAAAAGCCCTTCATTCAGGAATAAAACACCAGCAAAAAAGTTGAAAAGAAATAATACTGGTCCTGCCGACAGGAAGAATCGCTTAAGGATATCTTTTAAATGCATGGCTATCTCCTCATATCTCTATTCTAAAATAGATACATCACTGTAACATATTTAAAATCCGCCACTTGCTTAGCCAATGACGTTTAACACTAATTTTTGGGCTACCAGCAAAGCCACTCTACAGAATACTCCTCGCTACCTCTTCCTTTCATAAAGCCCTACCAATTCTGCCTTTGCCACGATGTGGCCTTCCATCATCTTTTCCAAATCCTGTTTTGCTACCCCTTCCTGTACGTTGAGTTTTATGTCCAAGGCATACACCTTAAAAAAATAACGATGCCTTCCCGATGGCGGGCAGGGGCCGCCGTAATCTTGACGGCCAAAATCATTTGCTCCCTGAATCCCGGGGACGTTATTTTCATCAATACGCGAGACTACAGGGATATCATAAACCACCCAATGCACCCATATCCCCATCGGCGCGTCCGGGTCATCCACAATTAAGGCTAAGCTCCGGGCATTAGCCGGAACATCAGAAATCTCAAGCGGCGGATTGATATCCCCGCCATCACAGGTATATTTTTTAGGAATCCCTACATTATGCCCAAAGGCCGGGCTGGCTATACGCATAAGGCTTTCCTCCTTTTTATTATCGGCACACACTAAACAGCAGGTTACTAAAAGCATGACGATTGATACAGCGAGGTTCTTCATATCATCTCTTTTTTCACGCAACCGGTTTTTAAAAATTAAGGGTACCCATACCAAAAAACTCCGCCTCACCTAGAAGACAGAGCCTCTTGAGCAGGAGCCACCTTATCCATCAACAAATATTCAGGGATACCATTTTAAGTCTTACAAAACAAACACACCCTGTTTTTCCCTAATTTTTTCGCCTGGTATAATGCCTCATCCGCGCGCTTGACTAACTCTTCTTTTGTCTGGGCATCCTCGTTGAAGGTAGCGACTCCCGCGCTGATACTGATTTTCGTCTTCTCGGCGTTATCTAAAAGGAATTCTTTGCTTGCGATTAAATCAATTAACCGTGCCGCTAACACCGACGCCCCCTCCTTATCGGTCTGGGGAGCTATCACGGCAAATTCCTCGCCTCCGTAGCGAGCGACATAATCGGTACTCCGTATCCGGTATAAGACAGCAGATGCCATATCCTTTAAAACCTTATCGCCTCCTACATGGCCATAGGTATCGTTATATTTTTTAAAATCATCCACATCAATCATCATCAAGGAGAACTTCTGACGGTAGCGGCTTGCCCTTTCTGTCTCCCGGCGCAAAAGCTCCTCAAAATAACGCCGGTTGTAAATCTGGGTGAGCGCGTCAGTAAGGGCTAATTCCTGATAAATCTTCTTTTCTTTGGCTTCCTCAGCCAGTTTCCTCATATCCAAAGCATGATGAATGACTAATTTCAATTCATCGGTATTAAAAGGCTTCGTAATATAATCATACGCTCCCGACTTCATTGCCTCAACCGCCAATGACACAGATTTATAGGTTGTCACCACAATAACTGGAGTCTCCGATTTTGATTCCTTCAATTTCCGCAAAACCTCGATGCCCTTAATTTCCGGGATATCCAATTCAGCGATAACCGCGTCATACGATTTTTCTCTGATAAGCTTAAGCGCTTCCTGAAACGTAAGAGAAGTCTCTACGTTAAAGTCATGGCTTAAGCTTTGACGCAGATCATTACGCACATTGATATTTCCGTTTACGATAAGAATTGTTTCTTTTCCTGTTCCCATACCACACCTCCCTAAAGCATGCTAACAATCAGGCCCTGACTATCAAATAGCATTATCGCTTCTTATGAGCCAACATGTTCGCATAAGAAAAGATGGCTTTAATAAAATTTGATTTTCCTAAGCTTTCTTCGGTTAACGCTTACTGCCTGCAGGTAGGCGTACTGGGCTAATGCTATATCTAAAATGGCAAGGCCCGTAGAATCAAAGAGAGTTATCTCATCCCTGGCTTGCCTGCCTGCCTTTTTTTCCGTAACAATCTCGCCTAAATCAGCGTAAATCTGACTTTTCCTAAATAAGTTCTTTGCAACCGGCACATTTATTTCCCCGCTATGAAGGGCCTGCGTTATATCGTCTACCACCACCTTTGCTCTTGTAAGAATTTTCGGGTCTAGCTCTTCTTTACCTTTAGCGTCAGCGCCTATCGCGTTGATATGCGCTCCTTTTGCTACCCACTGAGATTGCACAATCGGCTCTCGAGAAGGGGTAGTGGTAACAATAATATCCGCGCCGTTAAGGCACTCAGCAATAGTCGCGTGCTTTTTTATCTTAGGAACTAACGAACGCGTTTTCTTTATAAAGGCGTTAGCCTGCGGCTCTAAAGAGTCGAAAACCGAAACGGTACTAATGGGAAAAACCTCGCGCAATGCCATTAACTGGGTCGTGGCCTGAACACCGCAGCCAATGAGGGCTATTCGCTTACTATCAGTCCTGGCAAGGTATTTCGCAGCTACCGCGCCTGCTGCCCCAGTCCTCAGATTGGTAATACTAGTGCCATCCATTATTGCCAGAGGGAATCCGGTCTTGGAATCACTCAGGATTATTAGCGCCATCACCGATGGTAAGCCATATTTCTTGTTGTCAGGATGAACGTTTACCCACTTTATCCCGCAAGCCTCCGGTTCCTTAACATACGCTGGCATTGCCCTAAAATCACCATTATATTTATCCAAATGAAGGTAAATCTTTGCCGGCATCTGAGTCAAACCCTGCCCATGCGCCTTAAAGGCATTTTCTACGATTTCTATGGCCTGTGGCATGGCAATACATTTTTCCACATCCTGCCTTGTCAAAACAAGCGTACCCTGGCTCATACTCTCTGATTAGTACCGGCGGTTCATGAGGAAACTGCTTAGCTCAAATAATATTGTTGTATCCAGGTTCTTTACTTTGCTAAGGTCTTTTCTTGCCCGCGCGATTAAAGAGCCCGCAATTTCCTCGGACCTTTTAATACCAACAACAGTTACATAGGTTTTTTTTCCCTTTTGCCTGTCGCTAAAGCGTTTGCCTTGGAACATTTTCTTATCGCTGGTTACATTCAGGACATCATCAACGATTTGATATGCTAATCCTAATTTTTCACCGAAAGAACGCAGATTCCCCAATTCTTTAGGGCTTACTTTTCTGACTCTCCCCGCTATTTTTACACAAGCAACAAGCAATGCCGCGGTTTTACCTGTGTTAATTTTATTTAAAGTATCCAGGGTTATTTTTTTCTCTTTACATAAACCTAGATCTTTTCCCTGCCCCTCAATTAAATCTTTTACCGCGGTGCTTAATTCCAAAAGAATGCCGATTTTTAACTCCGGGTTCAGAGAGGGTTCTTTCGCTATTACTGCATATGCCTGGTTAAGCAAAAGATCTGAAGCTAAAATAGCAACATCTTCCCCAAACGCCTTATGCGTCGTAGGTAGGCCACGTCTAAAATCATCGTCATCCAGAGCCGGTAAATCATCCTGAATCAGGCTAAAGGCGTGAATAAACTCTATGCTTGCGCTGATATTCACGATCCTCCGGTCAAGCGACCCACCCAAAGCCTGATAGGTTGCAATCAGCAGTATAGGGCGTAGACGCTTGCCGCCATTTAAAACCGCATAACGCATGGCCTTGTCAATGCCGCTCTTACCCTGTCCCAGGATACGTTTAAGATGGGAATCGACTTTTTCCCGGGTAGAATATATATACTTTTCTATATTCAACTCATCTGCCATTTCTATAGTATTTTTCAAGAAGCGCTTTTGTTTTCTTAAGCGCCTTGTACCGGTGGCTCATCGCATGCTTGACCTTTTCCCCGAGTTGGGCAAAAGTCTTTTTATATTTCGGAATAAAGAAAAGAGGGTCATAACCAAAACCATGGCTGCCTTGCGGCTCAAAAGCGATCAGGCCGTTACATTTTCCGCTCACTGCGCCAATGAGGCCGTCCTTATCCGCAAGCGCCACGGCACAAACATAATGCGCGGTGCGTTTCTTAAAAGGCACATCCTTAAGAAGCCTTAAGAGCTTCTGGTTATTTTTTACGTCGCTTTTACCCTTTCCGGAAAAACGTGAAGAATAAATCCCCGGCGCTCCCAACAAAGCATCAACACATAATCCGGAATCTTCGCCTAAGGTGAGCTTATGAGTAAACCTGGCTGTTTTCAGGGCTTTTTTCCGCGCGTTTTCCAAAAAGGTCTTCCCATCTTCCTTTATATAAGGAGTATCGGAAAAATCATCCGGGCTTACAATCTTAAGTTTTAAGCCGCTGGTAATCTCTTTTATTTCTTCCAACTTTTTTTTGTTACGCGTGGCAACGATAATTTCCCGTATTCTTTTATTTTCTATCTTCCCCTTTCTATCCTCTATTTTCTGCCTTTTCATAGTATATCTTTATAGAGAGAGCGCTGCATATCAATAAGTTTTTCTATTCCCTCCTGCCCAAGGATGAGCAGCTCATCCATATCATCCTTGCTAAAGGTTCCCCCCTCACCCGTGCCCTGGACTTCAATAAACTTTCCGCTTCCAGTCATCACTACATTCATATCCACCTCTGCCTTTGAATCTTCAGCATAGGTCAAATCCATAATAGGCTCACCCCGTAAAATTCCCACACTCACCGCCGCGACATAATCCTTAACGGGAATTGATGAAAGCAGGGCATCCTTTTTTAGCTTTATCAGACAATCCGCGAGGGCGATAAAACTGCCGGTAATTGAAGCGGTACGCGTGCCTCCGTCTGCCTGAATCACATCACAGTCAATCTTTATCGTGCGTTCACCGATATCCTTTGGGTCAAATACAGCCCGAAGCGACCTGCCGATTAAACGCTGAATTTCAAAGGTCCTGCCTGAAACTTTTTCTCTCTCCCTATTCATCCTGGTATGCGTCGAACGCGGGAGCATGCCGTATTCCGCTGTCAGCCAGCCGCTTCCCTTTCCTTTCAGAAAAGGGGGAACACTCTCTTCAAATGAAGCAGTGCAGATAACCTTGGTGTTACCGAACTCTATCAAACAAGAGCCTTCGGCATACTTAGTAAAATTCCTGGTAATGGTAATCTTTCTTAATTTATTTGCTTCCCTGCCATCTAAACGAATCATACTTTCCTCTCCTGTATCAATTGACTATCGGCCATCGACTATCTCCGCCGCAGGCGGATCAGCCTACGGCTGAGACTATTAACTTTATTTCCCTTTATAAATACTTCTTCCCTTAGCATCAATTGCCACAATAAGAGGAAAATCACTTACCTCTAATTCATAGATTGCCTCAGGCCCTAATTCCGGATACGCTACCAGCCTTTTTTTCTTCACATACCTTGCAAGCAATGCCCCGCAGCCTGCGAAGGTAAGATAATACACCGCCTTGTATTTCTTTATTGCCAACCGCACCTCCTGGCTGCGGCTCCCCTTGCCGATCATACCTTTGAGCCCCGCTTTAAGCAAGAGCGGCGTGAACACATCCATACGCGAACTTGTAGTAGGGCCGCAAGAACCGATTACCGCGCCTTTAGGAGTCTTGGTTGGGCCACAGTAATAAATAATTTTCCCTTTTAGATCAAGAGGCAGTTTTTTGCCTTTTGTAATTGCCTCTGCTAACCTCTTATGCGCCTGGTCCCGCGCGGTATAAAGCTTACCGCTATAGACAATCTCATCTCCCGCGTGTATTGCCATTTTAAAACACCTTGCGCGCGCTGCGCAGGGCATGGCAACTGATATTTACCGCAACCGGCAACCCGGCGATATGCGTAGGATAGGTTTCAATGGTAACACCTAAGCACGTAGCCTTACCCCCCAGCCCCATCGGCCCGATATTTAAACGATTAATATCCTTTAACAAACTCTCTTCTATTCTACTAATACAAGGGGTGATTGACGAAGGACGAGAGACGATTTTTCTTAACAAGGCTTTTTTCGCCAGTAAGCAGGCGTAATCCTGGGTGCCTCCTATTCCAACGCCTACCACAAAAGGCGGACAGGCATCGGGGCCGGCATTTTTCACAACGCCGATAATAAACTTCCTTATTTCTTCAATTCCTGCCGTAGGATTAAACATCTTCACCTGAGACTTATTCTCACAGCCAAATCCTTTCGGTAAAACAGTAAGCTTTAGCTTTTCTCCGGAAATTATCTCGGTATGGATTATCGCCGGTGAAAATTCAGGCCTGCCTCGAAAAAGAGGCTGCTTAATTATTGAATTACGCAAATATCCCCGCGTATACCCGCGTTGTATTCCCTGATTGATGGCCCTTACAAGAGAACCGCCGCTAATGTGCACATCCTGTCCAATTTCCACAAAGACAACCGGCAGGCCGGTATCCTGGCATAGAGCAAGCCTATCGTTATTGGCAATATCCGCGTTTTCTATGATTGCGGAAAGGATTTTCCTTGCCTGAACATTAGTCTCTCTTTTTAAGGCAGCCCCTAAAGCCGCCAGAACATCCTTTCGCAACGCGAAATTCGCTTCTTGCGCCAATTCGGCTATTATGCTTCTTACTGATTCCGCTTCTATTTCACGCATATCTTATTTGGTGTCAGGCATCGATGTGCTCGAGGGGCTTTTTCCACTGCGCGCTTACGGTGGTGGTAATGCCGCCGCGGGGGTTAAAAACGCCTGTAATGTTAGCCCATTTCGGCTTTACCGCGGACACAAAATCATCTAAAATTTTATTGATACAATGCTCATGAAAAATCCCTATGCTGCGATAAAAAATGGTATACATTTTAAAAGACTTAAGCTCAATACAATATGTATCCGGGGAATATTCAATTGTTATATCGGCGAAATCCGGCAGGCCTGTCTTCGGGCAAATGCAGGTAAACTCCGGAATATCTAAATTGATGACATAATCCTTATCCGAATACTGATTTTTCCAAACTTCAATCTTTGGCGTCTTTAAGCTTCTTATATTCGTTTGTAATCCCTCATATGATTTTCTCGTCCGTCGTCCCTCGTCCCTCGCCCGCCATACTGCTTTGGCGGGCGTCCGCCAACGCTTTGTGGCGGACGTCGTTCGCCCCTCGTCTCATCGTACTCCCCATAGCTTATGCATCTGGGGCATAACACATACCGAAAAAGGATAGTGTGCCCCCCAATTTTTAAACAGAGTTAATTTCTCTTCTAATTGCCGCCCATCTTCCAAACTGTTTGGCTGTAACACCAGAACTCCGAGATACTTCTCTCCATTAAGCAAATCCAGCATTACCTTACAATCTTCTTCTGTAGTAGCAGTGCTTATAACAGCTTTAATAAAAACCTCTTTTTGGCTTGCGGTTTTTAGAAAGCGGCGATGTTCATCCCAATAAACGCCAGAGCTCTTGCCTGAACTGGGCAGCTTTATGTCCATGGCGATAATGTCAACAAACTCAATAACCTCATCTAAGGCCTCAGGGAGCGTTCCGTTAGTTTCCAAATAGGTTTTATTTCCTGCCTGCTTTAGCAACAATAAGTTTTCTCTTAAGAAATCCTTCTGTAAGAGAGGTTCGCCACCGGTAAAAGAAATAGAATGGTAGTTTCCCTCATATGATGCAATCGCGGATAAAAGCTCATCTACGCCATATTCCCGGAAATGATTGAACTCGGTATCGCAATAGCTGCACTGCAGGTTACATTGGGCAAAACGCACAAATACCTGTTTCTTGCCGAAATAAACCCCTTCGCCCTGGATGCTCTCAAATATTTCTGTAATCTTTCCTGTCATACTGTAATACCCCACACTATCGTCTATCGTCTATCGTCTATCGTCTATCGTCTATCGTCTATCGTCTATCGTCTATCGTCTATCGTCTATCGTCTATCGTCTATCGTCTATCGTCCATCGTCCATCGTCCCTCGTCAATTTACTCACTACTTTCTACTTACTACTTTCTACTCCGGAGTACAGGGTCCTCGATACCTGCTTCGCTAAATCCTTTTTCCCTAAACCTACAGCTCTCGCACTCGCCACAGGGTACTAGAGCGCCTTTATAACACGACCATGTTAACTCATAGGGCACCCCTAATTTCATACCAAGCTTTATTATCCGCGCCTTGGTTTTAGTAATAAGGGGAGTTATAATCTTAATAGGAAACCCTTCAATTCCAGTCTTCGTTCCTAATTGAGCCGCTTTCACAAATGCCCGATAAAATTCCGGCCGGCAATCCGGATAGCCGCTGTAATCTATGGCATTAGCCCCGATAAATATGGTTCTTGCCCCGCTCGCTTCGGCATAGGATAACGCGAAACTCAAAAAAATGATGTTCCGCGCGGGCACATAGGTGTTGGGGACACTAGTGACATGGTGGCCTTGTGACGTGGTGGCCACAGGTATCTTCATCTCTCTGTCTAATAAGCTCGAGCCCTTCCACGGTAACGATAGTGTCACTACCTGCCATCGGCACCGCGCGCGCCGCGCTATCTTCTTTGCGGCAGCTATCTCCTTTACATGGCGTTGGCCATAACGGAAAATAAGGCAAACACACTCAAATCCCTTATTCTTGGCGAAATACAAGGACGTAGCAGAATCCAGGCCTCCGGATAAAAGAACCACGGCCTTCTTCATTACCTAGAATAGGTTGCCGAGCATTGATCCGATTCCCAGACCGTGACTTCCTGCAGCCTGATTTTTTTTGATGGTATCTGAGCCTTGATTTCATCAAAGATATATTTGGCAAGATTCTCTGAGGTGGGATTATGCTTTTTAAAATAGTCACGCTGATTCAAATAGCTATGGTCAAGCTCTTCTAAAACTGCCTTTACCATTTTCTTTATTTCATGAAAATCAACTACCAGTCCTTGCCTATTGGCATTCTTTGCGGCAATAACAACCTCTACTTTCCAGTTATGGCCGTGCAGGGCTTCACATTTACCTTTATACTCGCGCAAATTGTGCGCGGCGCTGAATTCTGATGTAACCCTTAATTTATACATAGCGCGCCATCCCTAAACAATCGGGTCAACCTTGGTAACTGTTTTTAAAGAATATCCCAAAAATCTTTTCGCCAGCCCGCTAAACCATGCCGGGCCGTCAGAAACATAAAATGCCCTGTCCGGCCTATGGCTCTTAGCCTCAAGCAGGGCTTCATTTGCCAAAATCTGCTTTACCTCTGTGGCTACCTGTTTTGCTGAGTCTATCAATACAACGGCCTGCCCCATCACCTTTCTGATGACAGGCTTTAGCAAGGGATAATGGGTGCATCCTAAAATAATAGTATCAACCCCAGCCTTCTTAAGAGATGTCAGGTAAACTTTTGCCACATCCTCAACCGCCCGGCCATTAAGCCAGCCCTCCTCAACAAAGGGAACAAACAAAGGACAGGCCTGAGAAACAATCCTGATGGTTGGGTCAAGCATCCGGATTTCCTTTTCGTAGGCCTGGCTAGTAATAGTAGCCTTTGTCCCGATGACACCAATACGTTTATTCTTGGTGGCATACACGGCCTCTCGGGCTCCGGGAGACAAAACCCCGACAATAGGCACGCGAAAATGATTCTTAATTGCCGGCAGGGCGATGCTTGAGACGGTGTTACAGGCAACACAAATAAGTTTTACCTCCTGCTTTAAAAGAAACAGGATATTCTCAATTGAAAAGCGGATAATCGTTTCCTTTGACTTTATACCGTAAGGAACCCGCGCCGTATCTCCAAAATAGATAATATCTTCGTTCGGCAGTTGATGGATAAGCTCTTTAACTACAGTTAAACCGCCGACTCCGGAATCAAAAACACCGATTGCTTTCTGCATTGTTAGATTTTTCTTTCTCTTATTTATAGGTAGCGCTCGCCAGGTCATATTGCCTGCCGTAATTAATGATTCCGGAGCACAATGCCTCAGCGACCTGCTGGCGGTAGAAACCATTTCTTAAGCGGCGCTCTTCGGTAGGATGCGAGAGAAATCCTACCTCAACCAGCACCCCGGGAATCCGTGTTCCCCGCAACACCGAAAACCGTGCCCCCTTGACACCCAAAATCTTTACGCCAATGCCGCGGTTGGCTTCCTGGCATATATTCTGAGCCAATACGATAGATTCCGCCCGATTCTGGGTATAGAGAATATCCCACAGGGTTACTTTTAAATCCAAAGAGCTATTATAAAAAGAACCCGGAGAAAAATCCAAAGAAGCGGTTTTAGCCGCGGCCAGCGCACGAGAGACATCATTCATTTTCTCGCTGACATAATAAACCTCAAAACCATTGAGCCCTGAAGTACGCGCTGAATTTGAATGAACGCTGATAAAAAGATCCGCGTTCGCGCGGTTGGCGATATCAGCTCTTTTTTCTAAGGAAATAAATGTATCTATAGGCCGGGTCATCACCACATCTATTCCCCTGGTACGTAAAAGGCTGGAAAGGCGCTTTGCAATATCCAAATTAACATCTTTTTCACGTAACCCCGTCCTCCCGATTGCTCCGGGATCATGGCCGCCATGGCCGGCATCCACCACCACGCGCCTAATCCTAAGCGGCAAAACCGATTCCTGAGGCTCGTTAAGAGGCAGTTGGCAATAAAACCTATCAAGCACCCTGGCCTTAAATTGCAAAGGAACTGCCGCGACTCCATTTTCGGTAAGCACAACGGGTTCTTCAATATCAAGGGCTGAGCCATTAACTAAAATCATCGAACTGTCCAGGAGAAGCTTTACTTCGGTATCCGCTTTTCTTAAACTTATCTGCCTGCCTAAAGCATCATAGTCGCACTCAATCTTCAGATAAGAACAGACATCTACCAAGGGAAAATAAACCTTGCCCTTAACCGATAAGGTTTGCAACGGAAATCCCGCCACCTTGTCCTGACGGTGGGAAACGGTGGCGCAGCCATTCATAGCCAGTGCCAAGGCAAGGCTGAAACCAACAGTAGCGTACCTCGTTAGGCTCAGGAACACCTGGTTAAACGTTTTTCTGCCGCTTCTATACATAGGCATAATTGTAGCACGAATTATATAATCGGAAAAATACTCTTTTTTTAGGTAACCATGCCGCGCGAAATACCCGCGGAATAATTTTACAAGCAGAACAATCCCCCCAAAAAGTGCTAGTCAGAAAGTTTTAATTCAAAATCCTCTCCGCCGTCATTTAAAATCACCGTATCCTTGGTTATGTTGATAATTCGAGCACCTTGAACCACATCTCCAATGTGGGCTACCTGATCGTTAATTAAAGCATAGCAGTCGGAAGGATCAAACATAATCCCCTTAAGCTGAATATCGCTTGATGACTTATCTATTTTCTTGTCTACAGTAAAAGGATCCCGTACCCACGCCGCGTATGAAGAACGCGCCGGCATCTGAGCGAGGCCCTCAAGAGAAACTACATTTTTGTTACCAGCCGCGCCCGGCCTCTTACTGGCAGTTTGTAGTTTCAGGTTTCTACTCCAGACTAAGCACGATATCACGATTAAAACGATGAAGACTATTTTTTGCTTGTTCATTTTTATCCCTTGCTAACGTAGAGCTGCAGTATAAGCCGCAATGAAAGCCTCGGAGCAATAGCTTCGTCATAGCGCAGGGTGAACGTATCCACATTCACAAAAACACCGGGGATCACTTCAAGGGCGTGAAAAAAAAGCCCTATATCCCTATACCCGCCTTCTAATTCTATTTCCAAAGGAAGCAGGCAATAGAAATTTCCCGTATCCACAACATCTTTCTGGCTGGCTGTTTTAACAATAAGCCTGTGCTTCCTTGCCTCTTTTGTAATAGCATCAATGGCCCAGGAAACATCCGCCTGCGGGATAAGTTTCTTAGCGGCGCCGCTTCTTTGTACCATTGCTACATAGTGATAGCCGTAGGCAAGCTCCTTCGTAAGTGCCGCCAAGCCAATGCTTTTTTTCCTGTTTTCCCTGACAAGCGGAAGAAATAAAAATAGCGTTGCCACTGTCAAGCACAGCGCGCTTCCTGATGCCACAATAATCAAGGCATTCCTCTTAGTAAACATGGCGTTTACATTTTTCACTCTTTTAGCTCCACCATAAGCTTAAATTCCTTGACGCCGGCTGTTTCGGAAATAGCATTAAGCCTTACATTTTTAAATATCCCTGCTTCCAAGGAACGGATAAAACCTGAAAGCAGGCCTTCTTTGTCCCGATAGGCAACAGGTATTATTCCTCGTATCTCAAGGGCATTACGGTTAAGAGTAATTTCCCTTAAACAAAGCCCATCCGGTATACGGTTACTGATCTCTTTCATTATGTCTTCACCGTAAATTTGCGCGTTGAAAAAATCCTTGAAGACCCCCCAACTTTTCATTTCTCCGATTTCCCGCTCCAAGGCCTGCAACTGAAACTCCGCGCTGGCGATCTTTTTGTTTAAGACAACAGCCTGAATACGCAGGCCGACAAATAAAAGGATAACCAACGTTACACAACCGGTTACCGCGGCCTTTATAAGGCCTCGAAGCACTAAGCGCTGCATCGCCTGTTTCATTTCTAAAGGTAAAAGGTTAATTCCTGTGGGACTCTGCATTCCGCAGCCAAGAGCACCCGCAAAACAATTGATGTTCACCTTTTCGTTAAGCGCATGGCTATCAACGCTTATTCCATCGAGCGCGCTATACATGATTGTCTCAAGCTCCAAGGTTTCTCTAAGAAACGCGTCTAATCCCTTAAGGCGGCTTGCCCCACCCATAAGGATAAGCTTCTCCACTCTTTGGCCATATGACTCTTCCTGGTAAGAATCAAAGGAACGCTCAATTTCATGCGCCAGCTTCTCAGCCAATGGCCTGAGTAAAAAACGCACCTGGCTTATGGCAATAAGATTTTCAATAAACTGCGTGCTATTTTCCGCGGGTATGCCATAGTCACATTTTATCCTCTCCGCGTCTTCATAGCTTAATTGAATCTTCCCATGTTCGGAAAATAAAGTCGCGGTTAACGCCTTCGTAAAATCATCGCCGGAAATAGGGATTTTACGGCTAAAAACAAATTTTCCATCCCTTACGATAACAAGCTCACTGAATATTTTACCGATATCAATCACCGCGAAGCTTAAAGCCTCTTTTACAAAAGAGCGCCTTAGGAGGTTATAAAGAGCAAGACTGGGATGAATTATCTGCGCGGGGTTTACACCTGCCTGATGCAATAAGGCGATATGCTCCTTAATTGCCTGATGAGGGCATACCGCCAGAAGAAGCTCTATTTTCGTCGCGCCTTTTTCCAATACCTCGCCAACAACCTCAAAATCAATCTGGCAATCATTCACGGGAAATGGAAAGTAATTCTTTACTTCTAAGGCCAGCGCATCCTTTAATTCAGCCTGCGGCATGGGGGGAACCACTATTCTTTTGACCATTGCCTGTGGGGAATTAAGCAGGGTAACAAACCGCGTATGAGGAATGTCAATTCCGGAAAGAATCTCCTTTATGGCAAAGCAGGCGCCTTTCTCCTTAGAAACCTCTATAGAACGAACAGCTAGTAAATGCCCTATGCCATCGTCCGCTCTAAAGTGGGCTAATTTAATTGAGCTATTGCCAATATCCAAGCCTACAATATATTTTTCCTTAGGAAAGAAATCAAAATTGAGCGTCTTATTCATATTTTAACTCGCGGGGAATATCTCATTCCAGTCAATCTGATCAAACGCTGTCTGGGTCGCGTCATCGGCTACCACTGTCTGCTCTATTCTTCTGTTTAGCCCGTTCACGCTTGCCGTTAGAGTAATCTTTGACCCCAGAGCCTCCAAGGCCGCTATGAAAACCCGCGGCACCCCAGGCCCTCCCCGAGGAGGAGTAACAATGCCTACCGAGGTAACTTTAAGCTTAAGATAATTCACGTTAGAAACAGCGCTAAAGCTATCCGTGACGTCAGGGTTTTCATTATTTACCACATTCACTACTGTTGTATACGTAATGCCGTCAGTGGATACTTGCCAAGAATAGTTTCTTGGCACACGGTTAGTGGCTGAAGGAATTAAGAAACGCGCCTTATTAAGAATAAGCGTATAGGGAAAAGTTATAATAATTTCTTCGGGATTTGCCGGCGTAGGCTGATTCACCGATTCCCAATAGGTCGCGTCACTGGCGTCAATAGCATTCGCGGCGACATTAGCGCCTTGCTCTGAGGTAGCCGCCGCGGATGAACCGTTAACTGCTAACGCGAAATCCCATCGAGCCACAGCCATCGTATAACTTCCATTCCCCAAATTTTCAGTCGTCCCCGGGCTCACCCAATCCTCTCCCTGTCCGCCGCTGGCTACAGGGGTTTTTAAATTCCAGGCCGCCTTTTGCAATCCTGCCTCCGCCAGCCACAATGCCTTTGAGCTTGCGATATCATCGCCTTTTGCTTTAATTTGAATTGCGCTCATTGATAAAAAAGTAACGGTAACAGCGGTAAGGGTTGTCATCACAATGAAAGTAAAAAGCATTACTGCCCCGCGTTGGCCTGGCCATGACAATTTCATCCTGCTCACCTTAAAAATTCCTCGGCCGAACCTGAGTCCTGGCCCTTATTGTTTCATCGTGCCTTCTTACGCTTACATCTATGGTTGTCAGGTTACCGCTCATAGATAAATCTGATGTCACAGGAGCAAGTACATCATTAAGTATTGGCTGGCCCGCGCCATAGGTAAAGTTTCCGTCTATCCCTCCGGATAAGGCCTCCTTCTTTAACTGATACAGCCCTTGTGAAAAAGCAAGAGGGTATGCATCATTCGGGTTATAAAAATAATAGATATAATAACTGCTGACACCCTGCCTAAACCTTATTTCATCATTGACTGCCTGGACAGCCCGAGCCTTACGTAAATCCCTTGACATCTCCTCAACAGCCCTGTCAAGGCCTATAGCCAGGCCTGTCCTTGTTTCCTGGCTTGACCAGCTTATGAGCACCGAACGAAAAACATACGCGGCAACCAACATTATAATAATAAACATGCTCACACTGATACTCAACTCTATCAAAGTAAACCCCGTTAGAAAGAACGGGGCTTTTACCCTGCCCTTTCTATAAGGAATTAAACTTTCACATCTTTCATCCCCGCCATAAATGGCGGGGCTTTCTAACGGGGTAAACCCCTTTTTGCCTTGCATCAGCCGTTAATAATTAGTAACCAGGCTCGTAAGCGTAACATTTGCTTGTCCACCCTTCACGTTCCAGGCAACCGTTACATCTAAGCGCATCGGATTCTGGCTTTCCGCGACATTGAGTGCCACAGTAAAATCCGGAAAATTCGCGTCCGCGGTAGGAGAGATATCTACCAAACTCGCGAAGCTTGTATTCTTTATCTGCTCCATTTTCGCCTGAGCGATGTTTAATGCCAAATCCACGTTTTCAACATCCGCAGACGCCAAAAGCCCGGAGCTAAACGCCTGGCTTATAGCAAACGTGCCCACGGTGAGGATAATCAACGCTATCAACACCTCAAGTAAGCTAACCCCTCTTCTTCCCATTCGCCCTACTCTCTACTTACTACTTTCTACTTACTACTCTCTTAAGGTTGAGTATCCTCACCAGTATTTGCCGCGTAGATACAGCTTGTGCCGCTTGTCTCAACAACCGTATCATTGGTAATCGTCGCGCTTCCGGTTGCCGCGGCGCCCACAGAGTAAATCACGTAAAACTTGTTATTTGTGCCTCCCCTGACGTATCCATACGTCGCATTGGAAAAGGGGTCGTTGGGAATCGCGCTTACAATATTCGGTGACGCTGAGGTCAAACTGCTTAAGGCGGTAGGATACGTGCTATTATTATGAATATAATAACTCTCTACCGCGGTCTTAAGCGTCCTTAACTCGCCCTTTGCCTTGGCAATATTTCCTTCATCCTGCATACCCTTAAAGCGCGGCAAGGCAATACCAATCAATATTGAAATCACCGCGATTACAATCAAAAGTTCTATTAAAGTAAACCCTTTTTTCATTCTACAACCTCCTTTTTAAAAGCCTTCAGCTATCAGCGCTCAGCTAAAAGCAGATAGCTGAAAGCCGAAAGCTGACAGCTGTTATTTAATGCCGCAACAATTTCACCATATCAAAAACCGGAATAAGCATTGAAGCCATAATAAAAGCAATAATACTGCCCATTATTACCAAAAATACAGGCTCAATAATAACCGTGAGTTTCTTGACCGCAAACCCTATAGACATATCGTAAAAATCGGCAATTTTGTTAAGCATCTCCTCTAAATTCCCCGTTTCTTCGCCTACAGCGATCATCTCTACAGCGTCAAGGGGAAATTCCTTGCTTACCTTCAAGGGATCGGATATTTTCTGCCCCTGCTCAACTGCCTGCCTTGCCTTAAAAACTACTTCAGACATTACCTTGTTACCAATAACCTCCTTTGTGATATCTAATGACTGTAAAATAGATACTCCGCTTATCTGCAGCGTCGCTAAGGTGCGGGAGAACCTTGACACATAGACTTTACGCATAAGAACACCTACAACTGGAATCTTTAGCAAAAGCCGGTCACAATAAAGCCTTCCTGTTTTTGTCCTGGCGTATTGCTTCGCGCTAAAAATCAAAGCCGCAAGAAACAGCATAAAAAAATACCAATAGTTCTTGAGCATTAAGCCCGCGGTATAGAGCATTTGAGTGATAAAAGGCAGCCTGAGCCCTGCTTTTGAAAACAAATCAACAAACTGCGGGATAAGAAACGTCACAATAAACAGAATAACTATAATAGAAGCGATAAACAGGATTGCCGGATAAAACAATGCCCCTTTAACCTTTTCCCTTAATTCCTGCTGGCCCTCGGCATAAGCGGCATAACTGCGCAGTACCTTGTCCAGCCTGCCGGATTCCTCGCCTGCCTTTACCATACTGATAAATAATTTCCCGAAAATCCCCGCGTAACGATCAAGGCTCGCCGAAAACAAACTCCCCGCCTCAATACTTCTGCGCGTATCACCGATAACCTTTTTTAATTTCCTGTGCTCTACCTGCGTTTCAATAGTCTTTAAGGCGGTCAAAATAGGAATGCCCGCGCCTATCAGATTGGACAGCTGGAAATAAAAAACAATGAGATCCTGCTGTTTTATTGGCCGAATCCTCTCGGCAAAATCACCAACCTTTATTCCCCTGCTTGCCAAAGCGATATGGGTTGCCATATAGCCCATGACACGCAGCTTGGCAGTTACCTCATCGCCTGATAAGGCATCCATGGTGCCTCTTACTAACTGCCCCCGATCATCTCTTGCCCTGTAAGTATACGTAGGCAAACAAACCTCCGTTTCGTGTACCGTTTACCGCCAACCGTTTACCGTTTTACGTTAACATATTTTAAGAGTAGTAAGTAGATAGTAGTGAGTAGTAAGTACGCTGACTAATCAGAAAGTTTACCAATTAAAGAATGCAGCATAGCATGAATCTCATTTAGCTGCGCCACTCTTTTATCAACTACTTCTTGGGTTAAAAATTTCCTGCACCTAACATATCTTCCCTTGCTTTCATTAGCAGAACCTCGTGAGATTCTAAAGAATTGCTTTAATTCTTTTCCTGCTTTTCTCCCATACCCTTCTTCCATATTTGCACATATGGAATCTAAGCTCCTTATTTGCTGCCTTGCTAATTCTCTGGCTCCGAAGTGTTCCTTTAAGATGCCTATATCTTCGTTTATAAAATCATCAAAAAGCTTCATTGCCTTTTGATACACTATAAAATCTTCCACCCTTTGTATCTTCTTTTTCTCTTCCATCCCTACTATCTACTTTCTACTTACTACTCTCTACTCCTTTACTCCTCCTGCGTTAGCCGTAGCACCTCTTCTACCGTTGTAATTCCATCTTTGGCCTTGCGCAGGCCGTCGGCCTTTAAACTGACGATACCCATGGCCTCTGCCTGCTTTTTTATTTCTTCTCGTGGAGCCTTAGCCGTAATATGGCTCCTGAGAGCGTCATCCACCGGCATCAATTCAAAAATGCCGATTCTCCCCCGGTAGCCTGACTGCGAGCACTTAGGGCAGCCTTTTCCCTTAAAAAATTTAATTCCCGCGCCTTGGCCATTATCTTTGTATCCTATATCATTCATCAATTCTTCGGAAGGGATATATTCTTCTTTGCACTCTTTGCAAATCGCCCTCACCAATCTTTGGGCTAATACTCCGATAAGCGCCGAGGATACCAAAAAAGGCTCAACCCCCATATCAATCAGCCTGCTTACGGCGCTTGAGGCATCGTTGGTATGCAGGGTTGAAAATACCAGATGGCCGGTTAAAGAAGCCTGAATGGCAATCTCCGCGGTTTCCCTATCGCGTATCTCTCCTACCATAATCACATCAGGGTCCTGCCGAAGGATAGAACGCAGGCCTGTGGCAAAGGTGGTGCCTGCCTTAGGCTCTACCTGTATTTGGCGTATCCCGTCAAGATGATATTCAACAGGGTCCTCAATAGTAATAATATTCTTCTGGCTTGAGTTGATAAGGTTGAGGGACGCGTACAACGTCGTGGTCTTTCCTGAGCCCGTAGGGCCGGTTACCAAGATTATGCCAAAGGGCCGCAGGATGAGCTTCTCATATTTGCCTAAAATCTCTTTAGAAAAACCCAACTGGCTTAAACTTAAGATTGAACTGCTTCTATCCAAAAGCCGTAACACCACATTCTCCCCAAAAATAGTCGCTACCACCGAGACGCGTATATCTATCTGGCGGCTCTCTATTTTAATCTGAAAACGGCCATCTTGAGATGCCCTATGCTCGGCAATGTTAAGCTCGGAAAGTATTTTAATACGAGAGATAATCGCTGACTGAAGGTACTTGGGAATCGGCGAACGGTCATACAAAATACCGTCAATACGGTATCTAATCCTTACAGTATCCTCTTCAGGTTCAATATGGATATCGCTTGCGCCTTCTTTAACTGCCTGCATAATCGTCAAATTCACCAGCCTTACTACAGGGGGTTCTCCCGAGACCTCCTGCAGTTTCTTAAGGTCAAATTCCTCACCCTTCTTAAGCCCAACACGCTCCTTATCAATAGTTTTGACTATTTCATCAATGCTTCCTTTAACGCTGTAATATTGATTGAGCGCTTCCTTGATTTCCTGCTCTGTGGCTACCGCGGGCTCAATATCAAAGCCTGTCCTGTTGCGTAATTCATCTATGGCAAAGATGTTGAGAGGGTCAAACATCGCGCAGGTAAGGCTATTACCGATTTTTAAAATCGGGATGATGTGATGTTTACGCGCCAGTTCCTCAGTGATAAGGCCAATAACCTTGGCGTCAATAATATAATTCCTGAGCTCAATCCGCGGCAGGCCCATATGGGCGGCCATAAAAGAGATTAAATCTTCTTCGCTGACATAGCCCTTTTGAACAATGATTCTGCGAAACGGCTGGCCGCTTTCACGCTCCTGGTTTTGAGCCTCCTTTACCTGCTCATTGCTTAAAAGGCCGATTTCAACCAGTGTTTCGGCTAAGGATTTTTTTTGCTTTTGCGCTTTCATTCTTTAATAAGCTCTTTTATTTTATCCAATAACACTTTTGGCTCAAACGGCTTTAACAGATAGGCATTCGCCCCGACTTCTTCGCCAAGCTTTATATCTTCTCCTTGAGCCTTGGCAGTAAAAATAATAATGGGAATATCCGCGTAGCGCGAATCAATTTTCAACAGGCCGCAGACTTTGTATCCGTCCATCTTGGGAAGCATTAAATCAAGGATAATCAAATCCGGCCTTTCTTTTCGCGCCACCTCCAATGCCTGCTGTCCGTCATGGGCAAGCAGGATTTCATATCCGTTTGCCTGCAGGCGAAAGCGTATCATCTCGGCTAAATCCACCTCATCATCTACCACCAATATGCGTTTCTTTGCCATTACCTGGCTCTCCAATGGGTTCGCCCCTACAATTCTTCTTTCAGCAGCTTTTTGATTCTATTGATGAAATCATCCGGCATAAACGGCTTGGTAATATAGTCATCAGCGCCGCACTCATATCCAAGCTGTTCCTCGCTTACGGAAGCCCTGGCAGTAAAGATAACAATAGGAATTACTTTAAATTGCGTATCAGATTTCAGGATACGGCACACCTCATAGCCGCTTTTCTCCGGAAGCATCAGATCAAGCAATATCAAATCAGGCTTGTCCTTATACGCTTTATCCAAGCCTTCTTTACCATTTGCCGCGGAGATAACTTCATATCCCTCCTGCTCAAGGCGGAAGCGCACCATCTCCAGCATATCCGCCTCATCTTCAACACACAAAATCCTTTTCCTGCTCATCCTAAAAATCCTCCTTATTTCTATTACTTCATTGCTGTTATTTATTTTATCACTCATTTTCGATTATTTCACCTGTTATTTATCCGCGACATCCGCCATCATCCGTCTGCATCCGTTTTTTTATCCCTTCGGCAGGCTAAAACTCACCCGTGTCCCTTTTCCCAGCTCGCTCTCAATCCAAATCTTGCCTTTGTGCAACTCTATAATACCCTTGGTTATCGCTAAGCCTAAGCCTACCCCTTTTTGCCCTGGCCCGTATTCCCTGCCAAACTGCTGGAATTTATCAAACACATTCGCCGAAGCCTCTTTCGTCATCCCTCGGCCGGTATCGCTCACCACACATTCCACGGTATCCGCTGTTTCCTGAATCTGCACCTCAATATGCCCTTTTTCGGTGAATTTTACCGCGTTATCTATCACACTGGTAAACACCTGCCCAAGCTTATTCCTGTCTCCCCGCAGTACTATCTTTTCGGGCGAACACAGGGGTTCGCCCCTACTCGAAAAATGTGCCCGTATCTCTACGTTTTTATTCTGGGCTGAAGGTTCAAACATGCGTATCATTTCCCGCGCTATTACCGCGATATCAACCTCTTCCATCCGCGGGCCAATCTTTCCCGCCTCAAGGTTAGCTATCTCTAAGATACTGTTGACTATCTTAGTCAAGCGCTCCATATGGCTCAAAGACTTCCCCAAATACTGCCTCTGCCCCTCGCTTATCTCCCCATGCAGCCCCTCCAACACCTGGCTTACCCCTTCGCGCATTATCCCTATGGGCGTCCTCAGCTCATGAGACACTGTGGTGATAAATTCACTCTTCAGCCTCTCAAGCTTCACCAGCTCCCGGTTTGCCGCTATCAGCTCTTCTTCGTAACGCTTGCGCTCGGTGATGTCTTTATCTGTGGAAACAAAACTAATAATATTTCCTTGAGGGCCTTTGATCGGAGTTATGGTCTTTTCAGAATAGTAAAACTCTCCGTTCTTCTTCCTGTTTACAAGAATCCCCCGGAAAACTTCGCCCCTTTTAATTGTTATCCATAAATTATTATAAAATTCTTTCCTCTGAACGCCGGAAGAGAGGACATCCGGAGTTTTTCCGATTATCTCATCTCTTTTATATCCTGTCAATTCCTCAAAGGCGTTATTTACATACTCGATAATGCCGTTGGTATCAGTAATCATTACCAAATCCGCGGCCTGCCGTATTACCGCGGACAATTTAATCTGCTCCACCTCTAGCAGTTTGCGCGCGGTAATATCCTCAAAAATCTCTAAAACCGCTTTCTTGCCCTGATACATCATCGCCGTGTGGCTAATCTGAAATACCTTCCCTCCAAAAAATCCTTCAGTCTCTATAGTCACGGATTCACAGGGCTCAATGCCCTTGTTTAAAGGGCACTCGGTGCAGGGGGCTTTACTATCCCGGTATACCTCCCAGCATTTTTTCCCGATTGCCTCCTCGCCAAAAACAGCTTCAAGCTTAGGGCTTAAGAAAAGGATATTGTAATCCGTATCCACAATATCCATACCAAAAGGTATAGCTTGAAAAATTGCCTGATTCAGCGCATTTATTTCCTCCAATTTTTTATTCGCTAACTCAAATTGCGCAGTCCTTTCAATAACCTTGCGTTCGCATGCTTCATTAAGCGTATGGATTTCCTCTTCTTCTTTTCTTAACACTGAGAGATTCATAAGCAGGGGTTTAAGAAAGAAGAAAAACAAGGTAGGAGACAATAAAATAAGCAAAAGCGCCGGATCAAGAACTATCAAAACCCATTCAGGAAGCGGCGGAAGATAGCGGATAACCGCCATTATCAGAGCCTCATAGACGAATAGTGAAATACCTACAATCAAAATAAGTTTTACAGGAGAATGGTAGACTGTCTTCCAGACGGGATGTTCTTCTCCGGTGCAAAGCATTTGAGAAGCTGTTTTTTGTCCTGAGGTATTTTCTGCCATAGCCCTATTTCTCTGGATGAAATTTGCTTGAAAGACGCAGGATACTGGTAATATTCTCTATTTCCTTTTGCAAGTCGGCGGTCTTGACAATGAATCCTGACGCGCCCAGGCGGTTTGCCTCCTGGAACTGCTCCTCGTCGGAATGGGCAGTGAGCATAAACACAGGCAAATTTTTATTGTGCCTGCGTATTGCCTTAAGCGCATTAAGCCCGTCCATCTCAGGCATCAGGATATCAAGCAAAACCGCATCAAAGCGCTCATTCTTAAGTAGGGGCAGGCCCACGTGTCTGCCCGTTATCATTTCCAATGCCTCTTTGCCGTTTACGGCTGAAGCAACCTCATACCCATTTAATTCCAGCCTTTTTTTTATCAACTCCACAAAATCCGGCTCATCGTCAACTAATAAAATTTTTTTCTTGTCCATTGTTAGGTCTCCTCGTATACACAAATATACGCATGTAGGGGCAGACCCATGTGTCTGCCCGCTATCGCTATTCAGGCAAACACATGGATTCACGTCTACGTGTAATATTTTCAGAATCATTTTCCCAATTTACCGGATTATTTCTGATGTATTCACGGATTTTATTCAAGTCCCCATCATTTCTGATAATATGCTCATAATAATTGCGTTGCCATAATTTGCCCGAAAACGGTTTCCAATTATTATTCCTAACACCTTTTATGTAATAATTCGTCGTCAATGTTTTGAACCATTGAACAATTCTCCCTAACGTAGGGGCAGACCCATGTGTCTGCCCGTTATCGTTATTCGGGCGAACACCTGGGTTCGCCCCTACAATTGATATGATTCCATGTATATGATTTGGCATAATTATGCATTCATCCGTATAGATACCATTATATTTATCCGGCAATTTATTCCATATATCTTTTATTAATTTCCTTGCCTCTTCATTTTTGAAATACATTTCCCTGTCCCTTGTGCATACGGTTATATAATACGCATTGCTCTGTGAATAATCATACCCTTTCAACCTTAATTGTCTGCGTTTTGGTAAATCGCATGGTTTATTTTGGTCTTTGGCCATTAATTAAACACCTATTAAAATACGAATGTCGGGAATGTAGGGGCAGACCCATGTGTCTGCCCGTTATCGTTTTGCCCGTTATCGTTATTCGGGCGAACACCTGGGTTCGCCCCTACAATTGATATGATTCCATGTATACGGTTTTTATTTTTGGCCATTCGGCTATCCCTTCGGCAGGCTAAAACTCACCTTCGTGCCTTTGCCAAACTCGCTCTCAATCCAAATCCTGCCTTTATGCAACTCTATAATACCCTTGGTTATCGCTAAGCCTAAGCCTACCCCTTTTTGCCCGGGCCCGTATTCCCTGCCAAACTGCTGGAATTTATCAAACACATTCGCCGAAGCCTCTTTCGTCATCCCTCTGCCTGTATCACTCACCACACATTCCACGGTATCCGCTGTTTCCTGAATCTGAATCTCTATATGCCCTTTTTCACTAAATTTTACCGCGTTATCTATCAAATGGATAAACACCTGCCCAAGCTTATTCCTGTCCCCCCGCAACACTATCTTTTCGGGCGAACACAGGGGTTCGCCCCTACTCGAAAAATGTGCCCGTATCTCTACATTTTTGTTCTGGGCCGCGGGTTCAAACATGCGTATCATCTCCCGCGCTAATGCCGCAATATCCACCGATTCCATCCGCAGGCCAATCTTTCCCGCCTCAAGGTTGGCTATCTCTAAAATACTATTGACTATCCTGGTCAGGCGCTCCATATGGCCCAATGATTTCCCCAAATACTGCCTCTGCCCCTCGGTTATCTCGCCGTGGAGGCCTTCAACCACCTGGCTCACCCCTTCGCGCATTATCCCTAAGGGCGTCCTTAGCTCATGAGACACTGTGGTGATAAATTCAGTCTTCATCCTCTCCAGCTTCACCAGCTCATGGTTTGCCGCTATCAGCTCCTCTTCGTAACGCTTGCGCTCGGTGATGTCCTGAAAAATTTCCAGGAGGACTTTTTTCCCCTGATATTCCATACTGGTATGGCTGATTTGCACACTCCTTCCCCCAAATACGCCAAAGGTTTCTATAGTATCTGTTAGCCCCGCTGCAGTTGTTGATTTTAAAGGGCAATCTTTGCATTGAATTTTATCATCCTTGTACAGCTCCCAGCACTTTTTGCCTATTGCCTCCTTGCCAAAAAGAGCCTCTAACCTCGGGCTAAGATACAAAACGTTCCCCTCAGCATCCACAACATCCATTCCAAAAGGAATGGTTTTGACAAGCACTTGATTTAATATGTTCAACTCTGTCATTTCCCTCTCAACAAGCTTGCGCTCAGTAATATCGCGTAGAAAGGCGAAGAGCCGGCCGCCATCAACATCTAAATAATTAACGCTGACCTCCAAATCCACAATTCTGCCGTCTTTACAGCGATGATGGCTTTCAAAGCGGTCACCGCCGGATTCTATTATCCGCTGGATATGCCTTTTGGTATCTTCGGGTTTTTCCTGCGCTCTTAAATCAAATACAGACATAGCTAACAGCTCCTGACGGCTGTAACCGGTTAAACGGCAGTAAGAATCGTTAACCTCCAAAATGCGCCCCATGATATCGATAAGCCAGAAACCATCCATTGCCGTACGAATGATGACGCCATAGATGGTCTGTAATTCCTGTATTGATTCTAAAGCCTGTTTATACCTGGCGATTTGCGAAGATACAGGACGATAGAATGAGAAATGCAGTACAGGAAGTAAAAAAATAACTAAAACCAGGCTGTTGGTCAACCCTTCAGCTAATGGCGAAAGATGCCAAGTCTCCAGAAATACATGAAAAACCAGCATAACCGCTGTCTCTGTCACAAGTATAGCTAAAACCAACCCGATATAAAGCCTGTTCAACGGCGGGCTATCCATCTTTTTCTGGTTATCAGTTTTTTGCATAAAAATTTGGTGGAGCGGGGATAGAAGGCACCCGATATTATTTTGTTTTTTCTTTAAAAAAGGAATTCCGCGTCGTTTATATCCTTATTGCCTTTACTAAACCATTCCTTGACTATTTCTGGTTTATCCATACAACACAACTCCTTTTGTCAGAATCTTCTTAATAAAGTCATCCCCCAGCTTAAGCCTATATTCGGTTTCATCAGGAGTATAAACTATTGGGTCTAACGCAACCATTCCGTTTTCCTTATCAACTATCTTTCTTATCTCTACTGAACGGTCAATATGCCGCGCATTTGTCTTTTTAACAATAAACAAATCAATATCGCTGTGTTTGCTTGGTTTGCCCCATGCATATGAACCAAAAAGGATTACTTTCTCTGGTTGATATTCTTTTTGTATCTTTTTTAATATCCTTTGAATTATGGGATATTTTTTTTGCTTTTTACCTTAACCATTGCCTCTCCAAAAATATAAACCCATAAGCACTACGGGTTGTTCTTGCTCTTCTCTATCATCCTATTCGAACCATCGTTCTCTTTTTACAAATATTCTTTATGCTAATTCTGCAGTGGTAACTATTTAGCTTCTAAAGAGCGTAGCAGAATGGTGGCGCCGAAATACATTATTTCGGCATCCACCAACCATTTCATTAATGAAATGGTTGGTGGAGGTGGCGGGAATTGAACCCGCGTCCTTAAGCGCTTGAATAAAAGCCTCTACATGCGTAGGATACCTTTTAAACTTCATCCCTAAACTCTCCGGTAAACGGGATTTTAAAGGGACTACCCTTTTCATAAATCTCATCCTTTAACTCAAGGCAAGATAAAGGACTAGCCTAAACTAAGTGCTCAAATCCAACCCTTAGGCAGATCGGTTTGAGGCTTCGTTCGGATTAGCGAACGAAGACTGGAGCCATCATCGGGCTAGGAACTACTTGCATAGTTCTCATTAACCCGTTGAAGGTTAATACTGATGGTTTATCAGCATTTGTATTGTGCAATGATTGTTATCGCGGCCGTCATTGCTTCCGCGGCATGCCACCATTACTCGCCCACCTAAGTCGAGACCTTTCACCCCCTCAATTTTCGTTCATTTTACCTCAGGAAAATTGATCCTGAGCACCGCCGAATAGGCGGAGCGAAGGACATGTCATTATAACTTTTCCCTCCGCGCATAGTTCTAGCGATTTCTCCTATTCTTCAACATTTTTCGCATCTGTAATTCAACTTCCCGTTTCTTAACATCTTCCCGCTTATCATACAGTTTTTTACCACGCGCCAGCGCCAATTCCATCTTCACAAACCCGCGGCTATTAAAATACATCTTTAAAGGTATCAGGGAAAAACCTCTTTGGACAATTTTACTCTCCAGTTTAACTATCTGGCCGCGATGTAAAAGAAGCTTGCGAATTCTTTTAGACTCAACATTAAAATAACTTGCCTGTTCATAAGGAGCGATATAGGCGTTGTGTAGAAAGATCTGCCCTTCGTCTATCCGCGCGAAGGCGTCGTCAAGGCTTGCCTTTGCATGGCGTAAAGACTTTACCTCACTGCCTACAAGCGCTATGCCTGTCTCAAGGCGCTCTAAGATTTCATAATCCCGAAAAGCCTTCCTATTTGTCGTAATATCAATGGGTTCCATAAAAATTATAGCACGATTATTGCCTCATCACAATAAGATTAAAAGCGGATAAGAATAACGGCAATGTCACCAAGCTTACGATGTGGGTAAAAAAAACACCCTGCCCAATAAGTTTCTCAGCTTGGGAATATTTTCTGCTGATAATCGCTAAATTAGTTGCCGAAGGCACCGCTAACTCTAAAATAATCAACAACCCGATAAAATAAGGCAGCCTCACAAGGCTAAGGAACAATAACCCTACAAGCGGCATCACGAACAGCTTAGCAAAAACGAGCATGGCAATAGTTTTTTTATCTGGCCTTTCCAGCGAATAAAGTTCAGCTAAACTCCCCCCTACCACCACGATTGCCAAGGGGAAACTGCAATTACCCAGGCTCTCAAGAGGAGAAAGGATAAAGTGAGGGATAAGAGTATTTATCTTTAAAACGACAAACCCAAATCCCGCAAGCATCGCGGCTACCGGAGGGCTGAATAAACTCCTCCAAGAAAATCGCTGGGCCTTGCGCGCCGATAGGAAAAACACTCCCCATGACCATATCACCAGATTAAATCCCAAAAGAAATAAAAAAAGATAAATGAGTACGGCGCTCAAATGCTCTCGCGGGATAATCCAGCCTAATAACACTAAAGGCAGATATCCTGAATTTTGAAACCCGGTTAAACAGATAAACTCGCGCCTGGTTTGAATGTCTTTTACTGAAAAACTGGATAGAAAACCAATCAACAATCCTACCAACGTAATGCCAAAACTCGCCAGAGGAAACATCCACCAATTCGGATATACTTCAAACTTAAACTTAGTAACAATCTGCCAAAAAATCAAAACGGGAAAAACAATGTTGATAAAAAAATTAGTCAATCCATTGAGCCCCTCACTGCTTAGGGCTTTCCTTCTGACCAACATAAAACCTAATAACCCCAAAAGAAATATCTGGAGTATTGCTTGAGTTATAGATTTAAAATAGAGACTGACATCCATAGGATTTAACCGTTACTCTATCAATTAGTTACCGCTGCTGTTATATTGGATTTTAATTATATCATACCATGTTCTTTATTGACAGCGGTCTTTTTGTAAGGTACTATCTTGTACACAATATGCGGAAGTGGCGGAACTGGCATACGCGTACGTCTCAGAAGCGTATGGGGTAACCCTTGAGGGTTCAACTCCCTCCTTCCGCATTTAATTTTAAGAGTTGAACAAAAGCGGAGTTTAAATAAACAGCATACTCCAAATAATACAATGGCTGAAAAGCGAACATATTTACGGGTGAAAGACGGGGCAACGGTTATCTATAAAACTATGGGCGTTATGGGAGAGTACCCCCTGCACGTGCTCGATATAAGCGCCGGAGGTGTGCGTTTACCATTAAAAGAAAAAATAAAAGCAGGCACACTCATCGAATTGCAGATCTCCTTGCCGGAAGACAAAGAACCTTTTTTTGGTTTAGCAAAAATTGCCTGGCAGCATGATGCAGCGGTAAAAGATAAAACAAACACTCTTTTCTATGAAACAGGCGTGCAATTTATCCGAGTTGGCGTCAATAACAGAAAACGCATCCTACGGTATGTACTCTCGCAGAGTAATCCTTACTCTACGACCACGCCATAAAATCCTTCGATAGTGCTCTGTTAACTTAATTCTCAATAACAGTACACTATCCTATCCGGCATAATGCCGAAGGAACCCCTAAATTATGGCTTTCAAGAAGCTGCTTATTGTTAAACACTTCCCTGGCATCGCCGATAGCTACCACCTTACCCTCATCAATAATAACAACTCGCGAACAGACTTCCAGCACTAAATCCAAATCGTGGGTAGCAATTATTTTGGTTGCCGTGAGCCTTTTGAGTATAACGATTAAATCACGCCTGTGCTTAGGGTCCAAATCACTCGATGGCTCATCCAAAACCAAAATTTCAGGGTTCATTGACAGCACCGTAGCAAGGGCAACCCTCTTTTTCTGCCCTGAACTCAAATGATGCGAAGAGCGCCTACGGCAGTTCAAAAGGTCTACTTCCCCTAATGCCTCATCCACTGCTGTTTGCACCTTGTCCTTAGATAAACCCATAGTTAGCGGGCCGAAGGCAACATCATCAAAAACCGTCGGCATAAAAAGCTGATTATTGGGATCTTGGAAAATAAGCCCCACCTTCCTTCTAATCTGAGGCAGGGTCTTATCGCTTATCGGTATATCAAAAATCCTGATATGATTATTTCCCGATAAAATGCCGTTAAAATGAAGCAGGAGCGTTGATTTTCCCGCTCCATTGGGCCCTATGATTCCTACGGCTTCACCCTCTAAAATATCAAGGCTGACATCTTTCAATGCCTGGGTACCGTCAGGGTAGGTAAAATTTAGATTTTTTATTTCTATCGCTTTCTTAGCCATTAAGTTTAATAATCGTCATCACCCCGAAAAAAACAACACAAAACAACACATCCCGTAAAGTTACTTTGGCATCATATAGCGTGCGCATCTTGCCTTCATACCCCCTCGCGCACATCGCTAAATACACCTTTTCCGCGCGTTCATAGGCACGGATAAATAACACGCCAAGCATATTCGCCTGCGCCTTAAGATGAAACCACTTCGAGCCTCCTATAGTGCGGGAGTCTTTTGCCAGCCTCATCTTCATCAGCTCATCCTCAATCACAAAGAGGTAGCGGTACATAAACGATAGTACCATAAGCAGAACTCCCGGCACATGTAATTTTTCAAATGCCTTCAATAGCTGCGAAAAATCTGTGCTTGCCATAAGCAAGGTCATCGCGATAATACTTAAACAGGCTTTGATCACTATATTTACAAATAACACGATTCCCTCAAAACTTACCGACAGCTTCAGGCTGCCCAAGGCAATCGTCGCTCCTTCCTGCCCAGCCTTCATGAAAGGAATAGAGAGCGCGATCATCACGATAAAAGGGAGCACCGATACAACACGCCTAAAAACAAAAGCCAGGGGAATCCGAGAAACCCTGACCAGAGACATCATCACGATGGCGTACGCGCCATAAACATATATATTACAACTTCTCTGGAAAGCCACATAAAAAACGAATAAAAAGAAACAGGCTATTTTAATTCTTGGCTCCAAGCGATGGATAAAACTATCGCTATGGCTGTACTCATCGAGAAACGCGTGTTCCATTAGTTTTTATTCTTTCTCTTTAGTAAAAACGCGAGCCAATAGCTTAGCAAAAACGCGATAACCGCACCCGCTATCGCGGCAGAGGCGAGCGCTAATTTCTTATTTTTTAGCCCGGGCAGTGAATAGTCGGCAAGGAGAGCATTGGCTACTACTTTCTCTTTACCCGAGAAATGCCTGCTTTCTGCCAATCGCTCTAGGCTATCCGGAAGCTTTGAGGCAAAGAGAGAAAAAATAAGGAGCGTCGCAAATGCCACCATTAAACCAATAAGCATCTGTTTCTTATTCATGGTTTATAGAGTACATCCGGCCTCACCTTTAAAATAAAGCTTACCACAAGGCTGGTAATGGCCGCTTCGATAAGCCCAGTGAGTGAATGCATCCCAACCATGGCAGTAAATACTATCTTTGCCGGCGCTGTCTGGGATAGGGCTAATTCTAAAGCGCAGCTAAAAGAAGCAATAACAACCGATACCCATGCCGCGAACATAGCCGCAAAGAGCGTTGCCGAAGGCTTTTTAACCACAGCGAGTATTAACCGATACACCGCATACCCGCTGAGTGTTGCCAGTAAAGCCATATTCAGGATATTGGCCCCTAACGCGGTGATGCCGCCATCCTGAAAAAGCAAACACTGAATTACCAAAACACAGGTTAAAACTATTGCCGCGGCATAGGGGCCTAAGAGTATCGCTGCCAAGGCCGCGCCCAGAAGGTGGCCTGAAGTTCCGCCAAATACAGGGAAATTAAGCATCTGCGCGACAAAGATAAAAGCGCTCATTACCCCCATCAAAGGAATCATTTTATCCTTAAGGGTCAGCGCTGTTTTTTTTAGATAATACCCCATTCCTGCGGCCGAGATTATCCATGTGGCCGCGCAGACCTTATCACTTAAAAAACCGTCAGGAATATGCATAATTGTTCAGGCGGCCACAGAGGGCCGCCCCTACCTTCCGTGTTCTCTGCTTTCTATATTAATGTAATCCTTAAAGCTTATTCCCTCTCCTAATTCTTCTTTCACCACCCGAATTCTATCCGGGGCATAGGGATGGGTCTTCCCATACGAAAACGGGCGCAGCGGTTTTTTACGGTTTATTGCCTGCAATTTCTCTAGAAAGGTAATCATTCCTTGAGGGTCATAGCCTGCCGCCTTCGCATAGCGCACTCCCAGCCTATCTGCCAGCAATTCATCCTCCCGGGAATAACCCATCATCAATTCATAGAATGCCGCATCCAGCCCATAGCCAACTTCGGGAGCGTTCGGTACTTGCATAGAAAGGATTCTCATTACCATATACGCCATTGAACCCTGCAACTTCTTAAGCGAATGCTTTGCCACGATATGCCCGACTTCGTGCGCCAAAACACAAGCTAACTCATCATCTGTCGGATTCGCGACGTTAAACAAGCCTTTAAAACAATAGATATAGCCTCCGGGAAGCGCCATGGCATTCACTTCCTCGTCAATATCCTTTCTGTCTTTTTCATCCCGAGCCTCAAGGACATTAAAATAATAGACAAGCTCTTTCCGGTCACAAACGCCGACAATCTTTTCCCCTATAGCCTTAACCCTTGCCTGCAGGTAAGAATTTTCGCTTACTTTATACGTGCGCTCAATCTGCATAGCCACGGATTTTCCTATCTTTATTTCTTTATTAACGGAATGAAATATCCACTCCTCGGATTGCGTCGCGGTATTATATTCGGTAGCGCAACCGGCCATAAAGTAGAGAGTAGAGAGTAGAAAGTAGAAAGTAAACGATTTCTTAAAAAACATCAATACCTGCTTTCCTTAATAACTTTGCCAATTTTGCCAAGGGGAGGCCTACGACATTATAAAAACAACCCTCAATACGGTCAATAAACACGCTTCCTAAGCCCTGGATATCAAAACTGCCCGCCTTATCAAGGGGAGAAACCTTTTTAAAATAGTTCCTTATCTGGCTATCCGTCAAACGATACATATAAATCTTTGTTTTTTCATAATCAGTATAGACTCTGCTATTTTCTATATCAATGACTGCGAGCCCTGTATAGACCCACTGGGGTTTTTGAGAAAGCAGTTTTAAGGTTCGAAAAGCGTCTGATACATTTTTCGGCTTACCGATTATTTTCCCTCCCGCGAAAATTACCGTGTCCGCGCCAATAACCACACCAGATTGACATCCTTTCGCTACATCCTGAGCCTTAAGAAGCGCGTTGCGCGTTACCAAACGAGCGCAACCACCCCTCTGACGGTGTTCTTCTTTAACATGGGCGCCTGCTACTTGAAACGTAAGCCCTATTTGCTTAAGCAGTTCCCGCCTTGCCTTAGATTGCGATGCCAAAATAATCTTACGCATACATTAAGTCACAAAGTCACCAAGTCACAATGTCACCAGTGAAAAAAAAGGGCTTGTTCTTTTTCTTGTGACCTGGTGTCCTGGTGACCTGGTATCCTGGTGTCCTGGTGTCCTGGTGACCTGGTGTCCTGGTGTCCTGGTGTCCTGGTGTCCTGGTGTCCTGGTGTCCTGGTGTCCTGGTGTCCTGGTGTCCTGGTGACCTGGTGTCCTGGTGTCCTGGTGCCCGGATGTCTTCATTGAAACTGCTGCCGATTCTCCCGCCAAATACCCTGTAGAAAACGCCTGCTGTAAATTATAGCCTCCGCTTGAGGCAGAAGCATCAATTATTTCCCCCGCGAAATATAATCCAGCCACAAACCTTGATTCCATAGTCCTGGGGTCAATTTCTTTAGTAGAGACTCCTCCGCAGGTAACCATTGCCTCTTCTATCGGCAAAGAGCCGGTAATACGCAGGCAAAAGGACTTTAATAAGCTTACCATAGCGCGCCTTTCTTCTTTAGTTACCTGATTGGATTTCTTATTATAATCTAACCTAAGCAAATTTACAAATACCTCAATGAGTTTAAGCGGCAGTATGCCTTTAAGGACGTTCTTTATATTCTTGCCCCCACTATCCCTAAACTCGCGTAATAGCCTATCCTCAAGCTGCACGGGAGTTAACCCGGGCTTGAGGTCAATACAAAGAGAAACTTTCTTATCCCTCTCAAACAACTCAAGCACTGAACTGCTTAAATCCAAAATCAAAGGCCCGGAAACTCCGAAATGAGTAAAAAGCAATTCTCCGATATCCGAGGTTATTTTTTTATTCCCCGCTGTAAAAGTAAGGCGTATATTTTTCAAAGTCAACCCCTGAAGGCCTTTTACCCATGCCTCCTCAGTTCTTAAAGGGACCAAGCCTGGCATCAAAGGAACAATGGTATGGCCTACTTTCCTGGCGATAGTAAAGCCGTTTCCCCTTGAACCGGTAAAACTAAATGACGAGCCGCCGGTTGCCAGGATTACTCTCCTTGCCGCTGTTTGCCGGCCGCCCGCGAAAAATAGGCGGAAACTATTTTTCTCCTTTTTTATCTCTATTACCTCTGTAGCATATACTATGGTAACCTTGTTCTCCAGAAGATACCTCATTAAAACTTCAACAATTGAAGCTGCCCTGTCGGTTACAGGAAAAACCCTGCCCTGCCTTTCTACTTTTAAATCCAGCCCCTTGGCTTTAAAAAAATCTATCAGCTCCTGATTGAAGAATTTTGAGAAGGCCGACCTCAAAAAAGCCCCCCGCCTGCCGAATTTAGTAATAAATTCCTCTAACGAAAGGATATTCGTAACATTGCATCTGCCTTTACCGCTGAGCAAAATCTTCCTGCCGATAGAATTGTTTCTTTCTATCAAGAGTATGTTTTTTTCAAGCTGGCCCGAGCGTATAGCGGCCATGGTACCGGCAGGGCCCGCGCCTATTATTGCGATGTCATATACCTGCATAAAATATTAACCCGGATTTTGCATTAGGTTTTGAGGAAAATGGCCTAAATCTTTGTCAGAACAAGGCTTACGAGCAAAAGTACCACAGCCGTACTCGGTGTAGTACGGCGAGGACACTTTTGCGAGTAAAACGCAGTTATGGCAAAGAGTTAGAGACATTTTACCAAAATCCTAATGCAAATTCCGGGTTTAAAGGTTAATTCCGAGGTCTTGCGGCGTGAAAAGAGAAATAAGCTGGCAGTTCTTTTGGGCGAGGGCTCCCGCGGCCCCTTCCTGGCGATCGACTATACAAAGAGCGGTATCCACCAGAAAACCTTCCTGGCGCAGGATCTCAATTGACTCAACAAAAGATTTTCCAGACGTTGCCACATCATCAACCAAAATCACGCGGGAACCAGCCTTTAGGGAAGGGCCTTCTATCTGCCGGCGCCTGCCATGGGCTTTTGGGGTTTTACGGATAATAAACGTTTTAAACGGCTTTTTTTTGATAAAACTTACTGCCGCTAAAGCCCCGACGATTGGGTCCGCCCCCAAGGTAAGCCCTCCGGCTGCTTCGAACTTTTCTTTTTTAAGAATATCAAACATAAGGGCCGCGGTCAAATACGCGCCTTCGGCATTCAAAGTAACACAGCGGCCGTCGATATAAAAGGGGCTTGTTTTACCAGAAGACAATACAATCTCGCCTTCACGGAAGGCCTCCTTTTTAAGCAATGCCAATAGCTGCTTCTTGAGTTTTTCGGTTTTTTTATTCATGAAAATATTGTAGCGTGTCCAAGCGCTTCTGTCAACTGCATTTGACAAGGGATATATTTATTGTTATAGTAATGCTTCAATGAGAAACCGACTACTCCAAGCCTTCAGGGAAATACTCTATCCCAGCTACTGCCTCGTATGCCATGTGAAGATTCCGATGGGAGATTCTAAGGGAAGCATCTGCCAGCGATGCCGTGACTCCATAATTCCGTTTAACCCTCCCTTCTGCCGGAAGTGCGGCAGGACTATTAAAAAAGCCGCTTTCGGAGAAAACCTGTGCGGAGAATGCGAAACAATACACTTTTTCTTCGAGCGGGCATGGACAGGATATCCTTATGAGGATACATTGAAAGAAGCTATTCATCACTTTAAATATAACCATAAGCCCTCCTTAGGAAGTTTCTTATCAGGCCTTCTTATCCGTTTTGTAAGCGATTACCATATTCCTCTTACCCAGTGCGATTACCTTATCCCTATTCCTCTTGCTCAGGCTAAGCTGAGAGAAAGAGAATTCAATCAGGCGCGCGTTTTAGCAATTAATCTCAGCCGGCACTTCGGGCTGCCGGTAGTAGATAACGCTTTGTATCGCAGGCGCAATACCGCGTCACAGACAGGGCTTGATAGAAGCTCCCGATGGAAAAATATCCAAGGCGCCTTTGGGGTAAACAACCAGGAAGCAGTCAAAAACAAACGCGTCCTCCTGGTCGATGACGTGCTCACTACCGGAGCCACTGCTTCAGAAGCGGCAAGAGCGCTCAAAGGCGCGGGAGCACAGGCGGTTTTTGTCGTAACGATTGCCGGCTGACACTATGAAAATATTACGTAACTATATTTTTAAGGAATTCACTGTCCCCTTCATCTTATCGCTGGCGATACTTATCTTCGTCATGCTTGTAGGAAACCTCATTAAGCTTGCGGAATTAGTCATTACCAAGGGGGTCAGCTTCTTGAGCGTATTAAAATTATTCCTTTACCTTATTCCCTATCTCTTGACCTATACCATCCCTATTGCCGTATTAGCGGCAGTCCTGCTTTCCTTAGGCAGGCTTTCTTCAGATAACGAGATCTTAGCTATCCGCGCCAGCGGAATTAATGTGTTTAAACTCATCATGCCATTAATGATAACCGGTGTGATTATAAGCCTATCGCTGATAATTTTAAACGACCGCGTCATACCTAAAGCGCATTACGCTACGAGGAAAACACTGGTTGATATAGGAATTAAAAATCCGACCGCGGCCCTAGAGCCCGGCACTTTTATAAACGCATTCCAGAAATATGTGTTATTCGTATATTCGATAGAGCGTAACAAGCAAACCGGTGAACGCAATATCCTTAATAATGTGCGCATCTACGAACCTCAGGGTAAAGACAAACCTTCCCGCATTATCGTGGCTCGGCGAGGAGAATTTGTTTCTCTTCCGGAGAAAAGAATCGTCAAGCTCAAACTGATTGACGGCACTTCCGATGAGCCTGACCTAAAAAAACCCGGAGAATTCTATAAACTTAAGTTTAAGACATATTACATGACCCTTAGCCTTGCAGACCAAAATGAAAACAGAGATATTGAGAAAAAGCCAAAAGACATGACCATGAATGAGCTAAAACAAGAAATCCAGGAGTACAAAGCCAAAGGCATAGACACCGTTCCCTTGAGCGCCCACTTACACCAGAAATTAGCGCTCGCCTTTTCCGCTTTCATATTTATCCTTATTGCCTCGCCGATGGCAATCATTACCCACCGCAAGGAAAAAGCCTTGAACTTCGTGCTTGCGTTTGGCATCGTAATCATCTACTACCTTCTGCTTATTGGCTGCGAAGCATTGAGCCTCCAGGGACATATTAACCCTGCGCTTGGCATGTGGATGCCCAACATTATCTTCACCGTTATAGGGATTGTGCTGCTTATAAAGCTATGCGTATCTTAGAACGATATATACTCAAACCTATTGTAGCAACCTTCGCTGGATGCCTCTTTGTCTTTATCTTCCTCTATGTCCTTGCTGATGTCTTAAGCCACCTTGACGACATACTTAAAAACCATGTCAGCGTACTTTTTATTTATCACTACTATTCCACTTATTTTCCCGTAATCTTCACGCAAACCTCGCCTATTGCCATATTGTTAGCAACTATATTTACCTATGGCAAGCTTAACCGCAACAATGAACTCATCGCGATGCGCTCCGGAGGCTTAAGCCTGTGGCAATTAAGCGCTCCCCTGGTTATCCTAGGGGCTATCCTTAGCATTGCCATATTCTTTACGAATGAAAAATTTGTCCCGCAGGCAAAGCTCCAGGCTGAAAGAATGAAGGTAAAAATTGAGGGGGGAAAAAATACCGAGGCTAAAGACGAAATCATCAATAACTTAACGTTCTACGGATTGGAAAACCGCTTGTTTTTCGTAAACTCCTTTGATACTAAAAATAGTGTCATGAAGGGAATTACTATTCTTGAACATGATGAAGAACAAAATCTTAAAGCAAAAATTGTTGCCTCAAAGGCTGCCTATAAAAATAGTATCTGGACATTCTACGAGCTTACCAAGTTTTATTTTGACCGATACGACCAAATAACAGATGACACCTATTACAGCGAGGAACAGATCCTGGCTATAACAGAAAGCCCGCAGGATTTCCTTCAGCAAAGGCAACACCCTGAGTTTATGACCGTCAGCCAGCTTGAAGACTATATCTGGAGGCTCAAGAAAAGCTCAGCCACAGCGGCCATCAGAAGCTTATCGGTGGACCTTTACAACCGCTATGCAAGCGCGGTTTCCTGCCTGATATTAATCTTGGTGGGAATACCTTTTTCGTTTGTCATCCGCCGGAGGGCCAATATCTTCAGTTCTTTCGGAATTTGTATCGCGATAAGCTTCCTCTATTTTATCTTGACTTCAGTTAGCTTAGCATTAGGTAAAAGCGGAGTACTTTTTCCTTTCCTGGCAGCCTGGATTATCCCCGCGCTCTTTTTTAGCCTGAGCCTCAAAGCAATCACCGAGGCTGCTTAGTGTGTTCCCATTTCCGAACGCATTTTTTATACGCCGAAACCCCCGGCTTCTTAGAAAAATCCCAACGCACCAGCCCGAAATAATCCACCCCGTTTTTAAAATGCTCCTTGGTGTCGCGAAAAAACGCCCAGAAAATCTTTTCCACATCTTCTAAAGAAAGAAGCTCACTGTAAATCTCTCTTACCCATCGTGCCTGCTGTTTCTCGGTAGGGCTTTTTCCTTCCCACCACCCATTCGCTTTTACCGCTTCCTTGACGCCAGGGCAGCCGATTTCGGTAAACCAAATCTTCTTATGGCCGTCGCCGTTTTTAACCATTTCTTTTCTAATATTTTTATAAATCACTTTTACCCTTTGCAGCCGCCCCGGCGCTAACGGGTTAGTAAAGGGGTGGATATTCACCACATCAAAATAATCCTTTCCGCCATTTCTATAGATATTCTTAAGCGGAAACAATGCCTCTGAAGTAAGCCCTCCCAACACTACCTTCGCCGACGGATCAGACTCTTTGATTACCTGATATGATTCTTTTAAAAGCTGCGCGTACCCTTTCATCTCGTCACGCTCTACCCAATAAACGGGAGAATCAGGCTCATTCCAGATTTCCCAATACTTTACCTTATCCTTATAACGCGACACAACCCGCTTCGCGTAATTGACAAAAGTCGCGTTATCATAAGGAGGGTAATTCCAATCCTTTCCTGCCCAGGAAACAGAATAGCTTAAAAGCCCTAAAATCCTTATGTGGTTTTGTGTTAGCAGATTAACGAGATAATCATATTTTTTAAAATTCCAATTATTAGGCTCAGGCTCCATATCCTGCCAAAGCATATCCACCCGCACATAGCTTACCCCGGCTTCTTTTAAAAGCCTTACAATCTTTTCTAACCTTTCGTTATTGTATTTGTAGTTGTTCCACGAATGATTCCAGCTTAAAAATTCCAAGGTCCCAAAAGGGTTATACCCGCACTCCCTCCAATCGTACGGAGAGGGATCATATTCATTTTCCACTCCGTCACCATCCGCGTCGGCCTCGCTACGCCAGGGCTTACTGTAATCCTGGTTTAGTTTTTTAATAGCTTCTGATTCCGGAGCATCAGGAATAAGATGGCCATTACGCTTGTGCCACTCTAAGGGACATTGCTGATGGAGTGCATCTTGCGCATAGGCCACTCTCAAAGCAAAAAAATAAAAAATAATAAATACTCCCATGCTTTGCGTATTAAATCTTTTCATACTCCTGTCATATAATATTTGTGATTTTGCCATCTTAAATGCGGCAATCAGAAAATCAGGAGGGATCCCGCCTCATCAAAGACTATTGCGGGAAAATCCTAATTCCTTGATACCTTAGTGCTTCGTGACATAAATTTTTGCTATCTGCAACACTTCACTTGCTGAGCGGGGGTGGCAAGGTTGTGTTTGAGCGGGGCGTACGGAAATTTTCGCGGCTTGGACTCCGCCGCAGGCGGAGCGCGAAAATTTACGCCGAGTGAGGCCTGCCGCAGGAGCAGGCCGAACGTCCCCGCGAAAACATAACCTTGACAGGACCTCCGCCCTATATTCAAACATGATAGCGTAATGTCAGAATCTAATGTCACAGCGCACTAGTATCCGTTTTTAACATGCTCCTACCTACTTCATATCCATCAACGTATATACACCCGCCGTATACGCCCCCCTAAATTACAGATAATTTCATAAGGTATCGTATCCGCCAATCGTGCTAATTGCTCCGCGGTAACGTTCTCGCCTTTTTGTTTTCCAATCAAGACAACCTCCTGCCCCACGGATACACCTTCGATTTTAGTGATATCGATCATTGTCTGGTCCATGCAGATCCTGCCGATTATTTTCGCTTTCTTTCCGTTAACAAGGCAATACGCCTTATTTGAGAGAGCGCGCGGATAGCCGTCTCCATAACCAATAGGCAGCGTAGCAACCTTCATCGCGCGTCCGCTGATATAACTATGGCCATAGCTGACACCTTTGCCTTTGGCAATAGTTTTAATAAAAACAATCTTTGTTTTTAAGCTTAGAAGCGGCTTAAGCTTTATTTTGAGACGCTGCTTAGGATACAGGCCGTAGAGCATAAGCCCGGGACGTACCATAGTGCAAAGTCCTTTGGGGTACCCAATAACCCCTAAACTATTCTGCGCGTGCTTTAAGGTAATAACATTACCCTCGCCTTCTAATGTATCGATAAGATCATCAAACTCCTTAATTTGTCCTTTCGTAAAGCCGCTCTTGGTATCCGCGCAAGGAAAATGCGTGAATATCCCCTCAATAATAAGATTTTTTAGCTTGCCAATCTCCTTGATAAAGGCATAGGCGCTGCCATAGGCGACTCCGATTCGATGCATGCCGGTATCAATTTTCACATGAACCTTTACTGCCTTATTTTTTTTCACTGCTTCTAAGGATAACGCCATGGCTAATTCTTTTGTGCAAATAGTTTGCGTAAGGTTATAGGCAATCACCGGCTTCGCGTCAGCCGGTAAAACCGTGCTTAAGACTAATAGTGGGGTTTTGATTCCAGCGTTACGCAAGGTAATTCCTTCATCAATACTCGCGATACCTAAATAATCAACCCCCAACCTTTCCAGGCGCTTTGAAACAGCCACTATCCCATGGCCATAGCCATCGGCTTTCACCGGAACCAGTATTTTCACTTCTCTTCCCGCAAGCTTTTTAACAAGTTTAAAATTGTAATCCAGATTTTTCAGGTTTATTTCCGCCCAGGTAGGCCTATAGGTTAATGGCTTCATCGTTATCGTGTGATTTGACATTCTTTAGGGTATAAATAAAGGGGAACTAAGGCCTCGATATCTGAGAATTCTCTTCTTTTATATTTTTCCTTAATCAGTGCCAGGAGATTTTCCGGTTGCGGATACCACAGCTTCTCCTCAAGGATAAACCGCGCCCTTTTGCCTAAACCCTTCTCAAGTGTATTCTGATACAGTGTCAACCCGTCTCCTAAGAAAAAAACCGCTTCTTTTGCCTTTACTTTCTCAACTACCTCTTTTATTGGCACCAAAAGATACCGGCTCTTTCGCTGTATCTTCCCCTGCTTGGCTTCATAAAGCGCGCAGTATACTAACCCCCTCTTTGCGTCGATAACAGGACATACCACTCCAGAATGCCCGCGCAGAGCATATGCCAGAATATCTAAACTCGGGATACTGACGACAGGCTTGTTAAGCGAAAACAATAACCCTTTCAATGTTGCCAGCCCAATACGTAATCCCGTAAAAGACCCCGGGCCAAGCCCTATGCCAAAACAATCGAATTGAGCAAGGGGAATGTTCGCTTTCTTTAAAGCGCTCTCAACTGACGGCATGATCTTCCGGGATAGCTCTCTACCAAAGGGTTTCAAAACACGTACCAACAGGCAATCATTTTTTTCTATACCCATTGAAAAATAGCGCGATGAGCTATCTATCGCCAAAAGTTTCATCCTGCCTCCATCAAACGCTCATATTCGGGGAATCTCGTTTTTAATGCCTCGGCTAGGGCAGCATTTTGCCTGGAGCTTAATAACGCGTCTTTTTCAAGTAATCGCGAGGCCTCTTCCTTAGCCGTATTCAGGAGCTCTAAATTCTCCAGGGGATTAAGCCGCATCTCAGGAATCCCGTGCTGGCGCACACCGAAGAATTCTCCCGGCCCGCGCAACGCCAAATCCCGCTCAGCAATAACAAACCCGTCACTTTCTTCAACCATAACCTGAAGCCTCTTTAAAGATTCACTATCCTGGGTAGCGCTAATAAGAATACAAAAAGAGGAAAAGCTCCCCCTGCCGATTCTGCCGCGCAACTGATGTAACTGCGAAAGCCCAAAGCGTTCTGCCTGCTCAATGACCATGACCGCGGCATTCGGGATGTCAATACCCACCTCAATCACCACTGTTGAGACTAAAATATCTATCTGGGCATTTTTGAATGACTCCATAATGCTATCGCGCTGGGACTGCTTCAAGCGCCCGTGAATAAGCCCCACACTGAAATCATGAAAAACATCTTTTAATCCTTCATACATTACAGACGCGGCTTTCACTTCCATATTTTCCGACTCGTCAATCAGAGGATACACTATATATGCCTGGCGCCCCGCGCTTAGATGATCCCTTATAAAATCATAAACCCACTGTCTTTTAGATTCATCCACACAATACGTCTCTACAGGCTTCCTTCCCGCGGGCAATTCCCTCATCGTCGAAATATCCAGGTCTGAATAAATAGTCATGGCTAAGGTGCGCGGAATAGGCGTTGCGGTCATAATCAAGCAATCGGGATTTATTCCCTTAGCCAACAGGCTTAAGCGCTGATGCACCCCGAATTTATGCTGTTCATCAATCACGGCTAACCCGAGTTTCTTAAAGATAAGGTTTTCCTGGATAATGGCGTGGGTGCCGATAAGGATATCTATGCCGCCCTTTTCTACTTCCGCGTAAATTTTCTCTTTCTCTTTTTTTCTAAGGCTGCTCGTCAGTAAGGCTGGCGTAAGGGTACGCCCCTTTAAGCTGAAGGCTGAAAGCTGCTGGCTGATAACACCAAAGTGCTGCTGAGCCAGAAGCTCCGTAGGCACCATAAACGCTGCCTGAAAGCCTGATGAGACAGCGATAAGACAGGCATATACTGCCACTATGGTTTTCCCTGAACCCACATCACCCTGCAGCAAACGCTGCATCTGCCTGCCAGAAACCATATCCTGTTTTATTTCTTCGATCACGCTTCGCTGGGAAGAAGTCAAGGTAAAGCTGAGGCTCTTTTCAAAGCTGTTTAAAGATTCCAGGCACAAAGAATGCTTGATACCTATCATCCTGTTTTTTTTAAGGCGTTTCAAGCCAAACAACAGCTGTAATAAAAAACCCTCTTCAAAGAGTATTCTTTTGTAGGCTAATGCTTGCGTTGGCGCATCGTGAGGAAAATGCATATTCACGATACTGCTTGCGATATTAAGCAGATGATGCCGCTCTCTGATGTCATAAGGCACAACATCAACTAACGACGGGACATATTCATCCATGCAGGTTTTTATGATACGGCGAAACATCCGCTGGCTTAGCTTCTCTGCGGATGAATAAACAGGAACAATCCTGCCATAATTAAGGCTTTCTTGCGGCGGCTTCTCGGCCGTGATTTCATACTCGGGGTTTTGCATTTGCAGGGACGTTCCATGAGGCTCTACCTTACCATATAACACAACTTCTTCACCCCTCTTAAAATACTGCTTCAGATACGGCTGATTAAACCAGACACACTCAAGCCTGCCGCTGCCATCGTCAATGATAGCCTCAAAGATAGAAAATGAGCGCCGCCTGAAACTCCGGCGCTGGCCAAACCCTAAGACCTTGCCTTTGATTATTTGACACTCCCCTGCCTTAAGTTTGGCTATGGACGTACTATGCGTTCTATCTTCATAGCGGCGCGGGAAATAATAGACAAGGTCATCGATAGTCTCTATGCCCAGGCCATGGAATACAGCGCGCCTTTTTTCGCCGATACCTTTGAGGTAACGAATATCAGTAGTAAGAGTTTTACGCGTCATAAAAAAACCCACATTCCGCACGCCTTCGACAGGCAAAAAACCGACTATAGTAATTATACAATGGCCAAACTTATCTGTAAAGCCATCTCTCTAAGCACAATGCGCGAAGCTGTAAGAAACAAAAAAACCACAACCGCTATTCCTTTAGTCGTGGCTTTTTATTATAAGACTATCCCTGGCCTGAAAAAAATTAATTCTTGATATCCAAAGAAGAGGCCTCAGGGACTGTTTCCAAGTAGGCTTTAAGCTTTTCCCAAGTCATGGGCCCTACTTTACCGTCAGCTTTTAAACCGTTTTTCGCCTGGAATTCCTCAATGGCTTTCTTTGACTGTGGGCCGATTTTCCCGTCAATCGCTCCATCATAGAGCCCCGCATTTTTAAGGGCATGTTGTATCTCTTTCGCGGAAAACATTCCCGCGCCTGAAACGCTTTCTGCGGGCTGAACACTTATCGTTTGTCCGCCGAGAGCCTGGGGAGTCTGAACCGAAGCATTCTGAAGCTGAGGCATGACCTCAGGAGATAAGGTTACGCCCTGAGTAAGTGATGTCTCATTAATAGGAGCAAGCCCTGAAGGAACAGCCTCCTGTATTTTCTCACTACAACCAGCCACAAAAACCATTAGCCCTACAATCCCGAGACTCAAAAAGGCATTTTTTCTCATCTTCTTCTCCTTAGATATAGTATAAAAATTACGTGTTTATCAATCTCGATTAATTATAAGCACATTTATATTCTTTGTAAAGAAAAAATGCGCGCAACTCGTAATCGGTCACTAAACGGGGGAAATGGGTGGCCCCGCCTGCGGCGGGGACAAGGCCAATTTTCTTCATCCCCCTGTAACTGCCAGATTACCTCAGCTCTTGAAATTTGTTTACAATGTGGTATACTTTAATTAGAACAAGGAGGCAATAGGATAGCGAAAGCAACACAGGCCTATCACCTACAAAAATCCCCGAATAACGGGGTTTTTTGTTTATATGGATAATGACTCCACTATCCTTTCATTAAATACCGTTGCCTCCTTTGTTCCTTCCACAGGTGCCCATAAGGCAAAGTTTTTATCGCTTATAGGTTCATAAGGCCCTTCTTTTAGCTCATACAGGCAGGAACCTGCCTCTAAACATATAAACGAATGCCACACTCTCGCGGGAATCTCAACTCCCCTGCTACCCTTCTTTGCGTCTAAAATACAATAATCTCTGGCCTTACCTTTATCAGAGAATTCTACAATCAGAACCTTGCCTTTTAAAATAATAAAAACTTCTACCTTATCGGGATTTTCATGTTTGTGGGGACGGATGTAGGTTCCCGGATACGCCACATTCAGCAGGCGCTGGACTTTTTCATTATAACTTTTATGAAAGTTATAATTGAGCCTCTTCCTTTTTGAATTTCTTGCCTTAGCCGCTACCTGCCTGATAAGCTTATCGCTTATTTTTATCATAACCTCACCCGCGTTGCTGGACAAGCTTTAAGGTAACATGGGTCTTATCGCCCCAAGGCCAAAACATGGCAAAAACGGCACTGTTGCCCTGACTTAAGTAATAGAGTGTTTGCCCATCACTAATGCCGCCATAGTTTTTAATCGTAGTTTGCATTGCCGATGATAAGGGGGCCGCGGAAGGAAAAGCAGGCGGGCCTAAGAATTTCTCCATAAGAGCAGTAAGAGTCCCCATATCCTCATTCGTCGTCACCGCTTCAAAACAATTCTCCGCGTCAACACGAATTTCCCCGAAATTGACACCTTGTACTTGTTTTTTTAACTCACTAAAGTCCATAGGTTATCCTTTAAAATGTCGCCTTAAACTGGCGATGATTTCCTGGTTAGGGGTAAAGTTCCAGGTTTTCCAGGAATCGATAATCTGGCTTCTTTCTTTTTTCCAGAGAGTTATATAATTCTCCCAGCCAAACACAGGGCCTTCTCTTCTTACATACTTATTATTAGGCAAGAATTGATACAGCCCATCAGGAAATGCATGGCCGGCTACAGCCTTGTACGTCCAATAGGTATACTCAAATCCCCAGCTATCAAATGCCTCTAACATAGCCTCAAGCCATTGCGCTTCACCCCAGAAGCCTCCCCGCCAGTTTATGCCAAACTCTCCCACAAAAATTCTTGTTTTATGCTTCCTGGCAAAATCAGCATAAGTAGTCAAGTAACGCGCGATACGCGTAGCATCCCAGGTTTCAGCATCCATTGTTCCGGGAAACCTTAAAAAAGGAGTAAAATTAAACGTGTACGAAAGCGGCTCGTAAGCATGGATACTGATGGTTATCTCATCATCCAGCAGCAAATCTGATAAAAAATCTATCCGCGTAGCCCACAGGTTGCCTTCCAAAAAGATACGGTGTTTTTTGTCAACAGCCCTGATCCTTTTTACGGCTTTCGCGTAAAATTTCCTTAGAGCGTCTTCCCGTTCCTTGGCTATAACAGGTTCGTTCAAAACATCGTAGCCAATTAATGCCGGGTGTGACTTATATCTATCCGCTACCTTCTCCCAAAGCGCGCAGGTTCTATCCCTAAACTCAGCATTCTCCCAGAAATGAGCCTTTCCGTCGCTATCACCATGCCAATCGCAGTTTTGCGCGCCTCTGGCGGCGTGCAAATCAAGGATTACCCCAAGGTTATGTTTTTTGGCCCAGGCAAAAGCCTTATCCAAAAATATAAAACCTCTCTCTGTATACGTATACGGTTTTGTTTCAATAAGACGGCAATTAAAGGGTAGCCTTATGGCATTGGCTGAAATCGCCGCTATGTTTTGAAAATCATCTTCAGTGATATAGGTATTCCTGAAAATCTCCTCAAATTCCTGCAATCCCCGAAGGCCATAGGATTTCCTGAAATCTTGTTTAAAGCGGCTCTCAGGAATATTTCTGCCGCCTAAAATATATCCTTCCATCAGAAGCCACGATCCTATATTAATGCCTTTTATTCTTCCTGTAAACATCTTATTTTAAGCTCTTCCTGAGCCAACCTTTCAACCTTTATTTCCATAACCTTCCAATTCAACCGCGTAGGTTGCGGAAAAGTGTCGACGGAGAATTTCCGCAACCTACGCGGTTGCGCTGGTTTTTTCTAATTTCTTAATGTTATCCCAATTATCCTTAATTTCTTGAACCGAGTGTACCTTGACGTTCCCAAACACATGAGGATGGCGGCGTTTTAATTTTTTTACCAGAGAGTCAATGACATCTTCAATATCAAACTTGCCTTTTTTCTTGGCTATCTGGGCGTGAAACATCACCTGTAACAGTAAGTCGCCCAATTCTTCTTTCATATGGGAATAGGTATTATTTTTAACCGTTTCAATGAACTCCTTAGACTCTTCACGTAAATAGGGAATAAGCGTTGTATGGGTCTGCTTTTTATCCCAAAGGCAGCCTTTGGGGCCGTGGAGAATCTCAAAAACTTTTTTTAATTCAATAAATTTTGTTCGTGAGGACATTTCTGGCAAATATACTATTTCTGTTATTTTTTCGCTAAAAATTCCCGCGCGCGCGTAAGCGCGTCATTCATATTTGAGAAAACATTATCTTCCCCGATCAAATCGTAAAGATTAGACTTAACCATCTCATTAAGCGGCTGAATATGCAAGCCTGTAATTATAAGCTGGATACCGCTCTTTTTACACTTATGATAAAAATTCGTTAAGGCGCGCAGGCCGGTGGAATCAATAAGCGGCACGTCCCTGAACCTTAAGATACGAACCAAGGGCTTTTCCCCGATTATCCTGTCTGTCTCATCCAGCTGATTAGCCACCCCAAAGAAAAGCGGCCCGTTGATTTCATAAATTTCTACGCCCTTTGGAATCGCCGCCTTGTAATTTATCGGCAAATCTATTTCCCGCGCGTCTTCCTCGATTTCCTTAGCAATAACCTTAATATGCGGGACATCCGACATTCGTTTCATAAATATAAAGGCTGATAAAACAGCGCCCAGTTGAATAGCGGCGGTAAGGTCAATAAAAATGGTAACCAGAAAAGTGGCTAAGAGCACAACCACATCCCCTCGGGGCCCTTTGAGAAGGTCGCGAAAAGAACGCCATTCGCTCATATGATATGCCACCACCACAAGAATCCCTGCCAAACACGCAAGAGGCACAAGCTTTATCCATCGCCCCAAAAAGAGCATTATAATAAGAATAGTCACCGCGTGCATCATGCCCGCTACAGGCGTCCTGCCGCCATTTTTAATATTAGTTACCGTGCGGGCAATGGCCCCAGTTGCCGGCATCCCTCCAAAGATAGCCGAACCGATATTAGCCGCGCCTTGGCCGATAAGCTCCATATTCGAACGGTGCTTTCCCCCAATCATGCCATCTGAAACCACGCACGACAATAGAGACTCAATAGCGCCCAAAACAGCTATTGTGAATGCGGGCTGAAATAGATGCTGAATGGTTTTTATATCCATGGGGTGAAACTTCGGCAAGGGCAGCGTATGAGGAAGTTCGCCAAAACGGCTTCCTATCGTTTCAACCGGCAGATGAAAAAGCTTAACCAGTAGCGATGTGAGCAATAAAGCAAAAAGAGAACCCGGCACTTTTCTCAAACGCCTTGGCCAGATAGCAATAAGTAAGACTGTTACTAATGCAAGCGCCAACGCGTAAAGATTAACCGTGCCAAAAAACTCAAAGAACACCCTCAATTTTTCTATAAACTCAGCAGGAACCTTGTCGATAGCTAACCCAAAAAAGTCTTTGACTTGCGAGGAAAATATTACTACCGCGATGCCGCTGGTAAAACCCACGACTACGGAATAAGGAATAAATTTGATAATTGTCCCAAAACCGGCAAAACCCATTACCACAAGAATGCATCCAGCCATCAGGGTAGCCACAACCAACGCGTCAACCCCGTACTTCTGCACCATCGCGTAGACAATAATCACAAATGCTCCTGTCGGCCCGCCAATCTGCACCCGGCTGCCGCCAAGGGCTGAAATCAAAAAACCACCGATGATAGCGGTAAACAACCCTTTTTCCGGAGATAAGCCTGAGGCAATGGCAAAGGCGATTGCCAAGGGGATCGCCACTATCCCTACAATTATCCCGGCTATCGAATCAGATAAAAACTGCTCTTTAGTATAACCTTTTAGTGTGGTAAATAGCTTTGGATACAACATACACCCTTTACTCCTTTTCTCTATAAAAGATAATAGGCCATTGTGTTTTTTTACGCTGGATAGACAAGATAAAACACAATGACCTATTGTACTCTTTTGCCGCTGGATTTCAAATGTTTTTTGAAAACCTGAATAATTCTATCTACACAAAATAACACGAAGGCCGCGTTTTTATGTATTTTTTACTTACAGGCTCCAATATATTTCCAAAATTCCTCACTTGCTTTTTTAGGCCCATCTTCAGTTCCTGACTTACAAACCGTGCACATCCCGAAAGTCACTCCCTTTTCAATATGCTTAGGCAAGTATTCCACAATAAACCCGCACACCGCGCACTGATATCTGCCGGCTTGAGTGACCGTATCGCCAACTTTATACATTTGTTCCTGTTCTTTAGCTACTTCGGCATCAGCAAATAATTTTGCCTTACCGGCTACACCGCTCACTAAAAGCCCCGCTGCCGCCGCAAGCGAAGACTTCAAAAACCCTTTTCTTGAAATAGTCATACCCTCCCCTTTCTTTGCTTTTGCTTATCTAAAGCCATAATAATGATACACAAGAAAAATCGCACTGACTTCTTCGCTTACTATTTGTAACCTTCTCCTATTTCATTCTGAAAATTTTTCTTAACTCGGCTGTTATTTGCTTATGTATAGCGCACAATGGACATTTCTTGGTCCATTTCTTTTCTGATGGCTTATAAGCGTTTGCTCTAGGTTCAAAATGGTGAACAGCAAGACATTCTAATTTTGGGGTATAAACTTTTGATTTAGCAGGATAAATATCGATCCGCGTTATTTTCGGGATATCTTTTCTATTAAAGTGCGAAGATGGGCGAGAACCGCCATTTCCTGTTCTCCCGACGTAAAGGCATTTATCCTTATTCCAGAATACATATACAAGTTCATCTTGATTTGGAAACTCTTTGTTAAACCATCTGTCAAATTTTTCTTTCTGTGGTTTCCAACCTCTACCAGTTATTTTCCTTCCTTTTTTCGGGCCAGCATTTTCCTCAAACTCCTTTTTTGCTAATCCACTTGCCAAAATTCTTGATGCCAAACCTTGCAAATCTTCAATAGCTTTATTAATTTTCTTGCGTGTAATTTGAGGCTTAGGTCCACGCTTTTTTAAACCAAGCATACACCTCAAATTGAATGTCCTATCAAGAAACAACTGGTCTAATTTTCTCTCAAAAACCGTCAGATAAGCCATATTAATTCCTACCCTTCCCCCGCTTTACGTCGTTATGGCCCGCCTTTAACTTCTCCTGCAACCGTTTATCCGATCTTAGCTGAGCCATCTCAATAGAGTCCACATAGTAAGACTCCTCTATTTCTTTAAGAATCCCGGTTGTGATAAAATTAGAAATTGGCCGATGCTCAATTCCCGCCGCGGCTGATATCTTTTTATATTCCTCTTCCGACAACCGTAATGTCACCACTTTAGACATAGATAGATTCCTCTTTATTCTTCTATATTCTTTAAATATTAACATATTCTTACCATGTGTCAAGACAACAAAAATAGCCCGATTTCTTTTCTACTAACTACTTACTACTATCTACTCTCTACTAATAAAAAATCCCTACAGTTATCTATAGGGATTTTTTAAATAAATGGAGCATCGTCCTACTCTCCCATAGCATTGCTACTACAGTACCATCGGCCCTAGAGGGCTTAACTACCGTGTTCGGAATGGGAACGGGTGTGGCCCCTCTGGTAAAGACACCCCAAATGTATATGACAACTTATATAATCAAATACGGTAAAACTAAAATACCAGTTTATAGTTATAATTCCCTACGTAGCTAGTAGCGTATAACGAATAGCATACAGTTTCCTATACGCTACACGCTATACGCTCTTTCGCTATATATAAGGTCAAGCCGATTGGCTATTAGTACGCATCAGCTGAAATCCTTACGGATCTTACACCCTGCGCCTATCAAGGTCGTAGTCTACGACCAGCCTTCAGTCCTTGCGGACAGGGATACCTATTTTCGAGGGGGGCTTGGCACTTAGATGCTTTCAGCGCTTATCCCTTCCGAACATGGCTACTCAGCTTCTGCCCTTGGCAGGACAACTGAAACACCAGAGGTTCGTCTCCCCAGGTCCTCTCGTACTATAGGGAGCTCCTCTTCAAGTATCCTTACACCCACATCAGATAGAGACCGACAATTCTGTTACTCCCTAAGCCGTAAAACATCTTAGGTGGACGGCACATTTCTGTCCGTCTCTGCATATCGCTATACAGTTCGGACTATATCTTCTTCTCCTTTTGGAGAGTCTGGCGTATAGTCTCTGAAGATTCCTTGAGCACAAATTATCACGAATTTTTATCGAATTAACACAAATAAATTAGTGTGTATTCGTTATTTTATTCGTGCATCTTCGTGCTTAAGGCCTTTCCTGCTGATTGTCTGCACCCATATATTTTCACTCCTTTAGATTATGATCTCATATAGAGACTAAATCGTCAAGTAGTAATACGGGATACTCAGATTTTCCAGCAATTAGCCAGATTTTTAGACAGCAACGGTCATTTTACTGTCTCACGACGTTCTAAACCCAGCTCGCGTACCCTTTTAACCGGCGAACAGCCGGACCCTTGGGACCTTATCCAGCCCCAGGATAGGATGAGCCGACATCGAGGTGCCAAACCGCGCTGTCGATATGAACTCTCGAGCGCGATCAGCCTGTTATCCCCGGAGTACTTATTATTCGTTGAGCGATGGCGATCCCATATTCAACCACCGGATCACTAAATCCTACTTTCGTATCTGCTTGTCCTGTCGGATGCGCAGTTAAGCTGGCTTATGCTTTTGCACTCCACCTGCGATTGCCGACCGCAGTGAGCCAACCTTGGAACCCCCTCGTTACATTTTAGAGGGGAACCGCCCCAGTCAAACTGCCCGCCTGGCACTGTCTTCTGCCTCGATAGAGAGGTCAAAGTTAGAACCTTAATTCAATAAGGGTGGTATTTCACATTGCGGCTCAGCCCCAGCCAAAACCAAGGCTTCAAAGCCTCCCACCTATACTACGCAGATTGAACCAAAATCCAATACCAGGTTACAGTAAAAGTTCCGGGGTCTTTTCGTCTTGATGCGGGTAGACGGCATCTTCACCGCCACTACAATTTCGCCGAGCCCCTCGTCGAGACAGCGCCCATGTTGTTAAACCATTCGTGCGCGTGGGAACTTACCCCACAAGGAATTTCGCTACCTTAGGACCGTTATAGTTACGGCCGCCGTTTACTGGGGCTTCAGTTCGCCGCTTCTCCACCTTACGGCGGATGACAACTCCCCTTAACCTTCCAGCACCGGGCAGGTATCACACCCTATACATCCTCTTTCGAGTTCGCAGAGTGCTGTGTTTTTACTAAACAGTCACACGGGCCCCTTTACTGTGACCTCAGACAGCTTCATTCTGATGAACTTACCATCTGAGGTACCTCTTCTCCCGAAGTTACGAGGCTAGATTGCCGAGTTCCTTAACGAGGGTTCTCTCGAGCACCTTACCATTCTCTGGAGGCCTACCTGTGTCGGGTTACGGTACGAGTGGCTAAATGATTTAGTTAATAAGCTTTTCTTGGCGACATGAACATTGAATCACTTCCCCATCGGAAACCTCAGGGTCCCCTCATCCCGTCCCCGAGACAAGAACCGAGACATCCAACACTCGGCAGACCCATGCCTTCCGCGTCACTCACTAACTTCAAGCACCATTTAACCAGTTGCCGAATATTAACGGCATATCCATCGCTTACGCTGTTTAGCCTCAGCTTAGGATCGACTAACCCTGGGTGGATTAACCTTCCCCAGGAAACCTTAGGCTTTCGGTGGATCTGTTTCTCGCAGATCTTTTCGCTACTCATCCCGACATATTCACTTCTGTCTTCTCCAGCGCTCCTTACGGTACGCCTTCAACGAAATGACAGAACGCTCCTCTACCACTTATTTTGGACGAATCCAAAATAAATCCTCAGCTTCGGTAATAGGCTTAAGCCCCGATCATCTTCGGCGCAAAACCGCTCGACCAGTGAGCTGTTACGCACTCTTTAAATGATGGCTGCCTCTGAGCCAACATCCTGATTGTCTATGCGATTTTACATCCTTTACCACTTAGCCTATATTTAGGGACCTTAACTGGAGGTCTGAGCTGTTTCTCTTTTGACGATGAAGCTTAGCCCCCACCGTCTGACTCCTGTGATAGTCATCGTAGTATTCGGAGTTTGGTTGGATTTGGCAACCTGGTAAGGTCCCTAGTCCATTCAGCACTCTACCCCTACGATGTAGTGGCACAAGGCTAGTCCTAAAACTATTTCGAGGAGAACCAGCAATTTCTGAGTTTGTTTAGTCTTTCGCTCCGACCCATAGCTCATCCCACGGTTTTTCAACGCCGATGGGTTCGAGCCTCCCCCCGACTTTCGTCGGGGCTCACTCTGGCCATGGGTAGATCACTCAGTTTCGGGTCTACTATATGGTACTATGGACGCCCATTTAGGACTCGCTTTCGCTTCGCCATCGCCATGCACTTTCATGAAAGGCTTAAGCTTGCACCATACAGTAACTCGCCGGGCCATTATACAAAAGGTACGCTGTCAGGCATTTCCCGCCTTACGACGGGACATAGCCCTTCAACAGCTTGTAGGTTTATGATTTTAGGTTCTATTTCACTCCCCTAGCCGGGGTTCTTTTCAACTTTCCCTCACGGTACTTGTGCGCTATCGGTCTATGCCTAGTATTTAGCCTTAGGCCATGGTCGGCCTGGATTCCTACAGGGTTTCACGTGTCCCGTAGTACTTGGGATACCTCTAGGCGGTCTTGGAATTTCGCATACGAGGCTTTTACTCTATATTGCGTGCCTTTCCATGCACTTCTGCTATCCCTTAACCTACCACAGTGAGGTCCCACAACCCCCCTGACACTTGCGCGTCAAGGGTTTAGGCTCTTTCCTTTTCGCTCGCCACTACTGGGGAAATCACATTCGTTTTCTTTTCCACTAGTTACTTAGATGTTTCAATTCTCTAGGTATCGCCCGCAAACCCTATTTTAAATTTTAGGCTTGCGTATCCTGATATGACTCAGGATGGGTTGCCCCATTCGGAAATCTTGGGATTAACGCTTGTTTGCAGCTACCCCAAGCAGTATCGCCGCTTACCGCGTCCTTCATCGCCTGGCATAACCAAGTCAGCCTTCATAAACCCTTTGTAGCTTGACCAAAAGTTTTTCCATTCTTTAAACGATTTTATACATCACATATAAAATCCTTCCGAGAACCATTATTGGCAAAATTATGTAGTTTTACCCGAATCTTTTCTTTAGAAAAGACTCATGTTACTTGATTATATAAGTTGTCAAAGAACCTACAATCGCGGAACGTGCCGCGAAGAAAATATTTATTCAAACATGCTAAGTATTATTTTATCTTGAATATACTTGAGTTTGCTTGATTTATTGGTCGCACCGCCACGCTCACTATGCCGCTTGTCGCGACTTTTAACGCTTAATTCACCCTCTCTATCTTGTCGGTGAATTACACCGCGCTTTGGCGCGGTGCTGCTTTAGTGCCACTTAAAAATTCCTTGTCGGAATCTCTTCTGTTGCACTACGCTCTCTATGCCGCTTGTCGCGGCATTACGCTCGCTTTAGTGCCACTTAAAAATTCCTTGTCGGAATTTTTAAGTGGAGCAGAGGAGGATCGAACTCCCGACCTCCTGAATGCAAATCAGGCGCTCTCCCAGCTGAGCTACTGCCCCTGAAAAGCAGAGTTAAGAGTAAAGATTTAAGAGTAAAGAAAAATAATTTTCGGCTTTTCCATCTTCTTTACTCTTCACTCTTACCTCTTCACTCTGTATTAGTGGGCCCAAGTGGATTCGAACCACTGACCCCAGTCTTATCAGGGCTGTGCTCTAACCAACTGAGCTATGGGCCCAATTTATGTGTAATATCTCCCGCTTTCTTAATCATTATCACGGATGAACACGCAATGCGGGACAAATGTGTACTATGTAATGCCCTGATTCATTACACTTCCCGCTTTTTTAAAGCGGGACATCACACGCTACACTATAAACTGGAAGCCTTTTAACTCATTATTAGTGCTGGAAGATATTGCTTCCAATTTAAAAAAAATAGCCAAGCTCATCGATAAGCCCATTTTATCGAGAGTCTGAATCCAAAATTAGCTACTGGTAAATAGCTAATGATTCATAGTTTCTCAAAGAAACTACATATTCTAAAATGTTTTTGCGACAGCAAAAATATTTTAGAAAGGAGGTGATCCAGCCGCATCTTCCGATACGGCTACCTTGTTACGACTTAGCGCCAGTCACCGATTTTACCTTAGGCCTGCTTGCGCAAGATTTCGGGTACCCCCGGCTCCCATCGCTTGACGGGCGGTGTGTACAAGGTCCGGGAACGTATTCACGGCGGCGTAGCTGATCCGCCGTTACTAGCGATTCCGTCTTCATGGAGTCGGGTTGCAGACTCCAATCTGAACTGGGCCTACTTTTTTGCGATTAGCTCCACCTCGCGGTTTGGCAACGCTTTGTAGTAGGCATTGTAACACGTGTGTAGCCCAAGGCATAAGGGCCGTACTGACTTGACGTCATCACCACCTTCCTCCCTGTTACCCAGGGCAGTCTCCTTAGAGTGCTTCTCGCAGCCTTGCGGCTTTGAAAGTGGCAACAAAGGATAATGGTTGCGCTCGTTGCGGGACTTAACCCAACACCTCACGGCACGAGCTGACGACAGCCATGCAACACCTGTACAGGCAACCGACTTGACGGTTAGCGCCCCTTTCGGTTTGCTACTACCTGTATGTCAAGCCTTGGTGAGGTTCTTCGCGTATCGTCGAATTGAACC
>MHGF01000007.1 GCA_001805445.1 Omnitrophica WOR_2 bacterium GWF2_43_52 | reverse complement strand
ATTTTCACGACCTCATCCACAACCCTGTAAGCAGCCTCTTTTTTGTAACCCGTTAAGGCTTCAAATATCAGCCCGGATGCGAGTTTACCCATCTTGCCAAGTTTGTATATTGCCTTTTTCTGTCTCTTGGGACACTCATACAATAGGCTTGCCTTAACTATTTTTTTCAACTTCATTTTACCAAAGTCAGAAGTAGCTGCGCGCAGCTTGAATCTGTTAATCCAGGATAGTTTTGACTTAGGAGCATCCTCTAACACCTTTCCTACGATGCTTGCTAAAGCGTCTATTTGCTTATCCAGGAAAGCATCCTCTCGCGCCGGAGATGAAGAAATTACAAAAATGGAAATGGCTCTATTTTTAGCAGAAACAAGGCCAGAGTCATTTTCCTCCAGCGGGCTGCTGGAATCGCAGGCTTCGAGCTTTTTCCACAAGCCATTAATCAGGGTAGATAAGGCTGGAATTGTATACTTTGATATATCTATTTCTAAAGTAAGCGGCACCTTGTCTTTTACCGCCAGGCGTATGCACTCATCAAAGATAGGCATGCCTCTGGGTGTTGGGAATCTATGCTGGTCGAGTTCCATCAGATTTCCTGTTCCCGCGCGCCAAAACCCCTCATTTTTATGAAAATGAATGGTGATAAACTCCTTCCCTTGCTCTTTGGCAAACTCATAGAGAGTATTCAAGTTCAAAGAGCCGCGCGTTAAAAGGCTATGCCCTGAATCAAAGGTTATGTGTATATGTTTTTTGGTATTTGCAAGCATACGCTTAAAATGCTCTATTTGATTACCTAAGAACCAATAATCATTTAATGAGTCAGGAAGATTTTCTACTCCAATCTTTATGCCCCACTTTTCTTTCTCGATAGTATCGTCAAGCTGTACCAATAATGTATTAGCGTTAAAAAGCAATACATCAGGGTCTATTCTTTCTTTTAGGTCCGCGCGTTTTCCAGAAGGAGGATGAAGCGTAAAAATTAATTCCTTAGATAAGGAAAACTTCTTTCTCATAAATTCCCAACACCTGAGATAACGCATGATGCGATCGCGGTCTTCCGGGTTTCCAATGGATATTTCTCTATCCTCACCATCAAACCTAAAAGGAAAATGTGCTTGTAAAGCTAACTGTTTTTTCTCTATAAATTCTTTAAGCTTAGTAAAATTATCTTCTATTCCCACAAAGTCATTTCCCTGAGGGATAACAAGCCTTTCGCCTTTAGGAAATTCATTAAGCTCAATCATAGTAATAGGCAATTTTTCTAAAATAAGAGTGTCAGCAAAAGACTTACAACGTATCCCTAAAACAACGCCTTTCTCCCCCAGCGCTCTAGCGGCCTTGTCTGTAAGCGGCGACGCGGAAGACTTAAAATACGGGTCATTAAAGATTTTTTCTAATTCGGTTATTTTATTTTTATACTCACCCCAAGTTTTCTGTAATGCTTTCGTGTCCGCGAAAGGAAGATTTATTTTTCTTATAGAATTTACCTTTTCGATATTGAGTACTAATAAATTCAGCAAGGGCTCAAACTCATCTAAAAGCCATTGCTTCATTTTAAAATAACTCTCGGGGGAATCGATTTCTCCGTTAAGGAGAGCATATTCTCCTCTTTTTTCTTTAAAACTAATTAATGCCTTCCGGACATCTAAAAGCTTTGAGACCTGCGATATAATCAAGGCCTCGAATATATTCAATCCTTCAAAAAGTTTTGCCAATCCCAGAATTTCATCTTGAAACTCACAGATCACATTAACCATATTCCGAGCTATCGCGGATTTATATTTGGATAATTCTCCTTGGTACTGAAGCTTAATTAATAAATCAACCAATCTTTCATAGGCAACGGTATCCTCTTCAATTGAACCATCAGGATTAAATGTTAATGCCTCAAGGCATTCACTGCCGATATCCTCACCAAACCAGGACTGCGCGACATATATTTGAGATATTCCGGGGTCTCCCTGCCGGCCGGCTCGCCCCTTAAGCTGATCGTCTATTCTCCGGCTTAAATTAGGGCTTAGGCCGATAACGGACAATCCCCCTAATTCCTTTACGCCTTTTCCTAACGCTATATCTGTTCCCCGCCCTGCCATATTCGTGGCGATAGTAACCACGCCTCTCCTTCCCGCCTTTTTTATTATCCTGGCTTCTCTCTCATGAAACTTCGCGTTTAATACCTGGTGTTTAATCCCGGGGGCCTTTTGTTTTAACAGCCCGCTTATCAACTCTGATTCTAATATGCTCGCGGTTCCCACAAGAACAGGCTGTCCTTTCCGGTTAAGCTCAATAATTTTATCTATCAGCGCGCTAAGTTTACTCTCTTCATCCTTAAATATCTTTGGCTTAATGTCCTTTCTTATAATCAGCCGGTGGGTGGGTATGGCTATTGTTTCCAAGCCGTATAAATTATGGAATATCCAATGGCTGGCTTGATTTCCCGCGGTTCCGGTCATACCCGCAAGCTTACCGTAGGCCTTAAAATATTGGGGCAGCGCCAAACCAAATAATTCCCTCTCCTGGAGAGGCGTTATCCCGTGTTTAGCCTCCAGGGCGGTATGGAAATTCCGCAATCTATAGCCTGGCTTCAATCTACCGGTACTCTCATCAACCAGCACTACTTCCTGCTTCTTATTTCCCTGGCCGTTAAATAATTCATTCCCCGCGTTTTTACCTCCATTTTCCGCTCTCACTAAATAATGGATACCTTCTTGATATTTATAGGCGCGGATACTGGCGATAACATCCCTGAATAAGATTTCCCCATCCCTGTCTTCTAGTTCAACGCTTATATTCCGGCTGAATATGCCATCTTTAAAATCTGCTTGAGGATTGGATATCCTTTCCATTACCTCGGCAAGATAATCCCGCAGATTTAACCTTATCTTCTTAGAGCGGAATTTTTCCTGATAAGAGCGATAAAACGTTATTATTTTCTCTTTGCCGCTTGCTGTAAGCTCTATTGTCCCCTTGTCAGCCTTAACTGAAAAATCGCTCTTGGGCTCCAGCTTTAAAGCAATGGCATTGATTGTCTGGTAATAATACCTGACCGCAATATTTCCTTTTTTAACTCCAACGCGCCTAAGCTCCGTGCCCAACTGGTCTAAAAGCAAATCGTCCACCTCATCCACAATGGCAGAAACCTTCTCTAAGGGAGGCAGCAACTTTTTACCCGCGGCGGCCACTTCATATTTATCATAAACATAATCATAACCTGTATTGATCGTGGTAAACACTATGTCAGATTCATACGCCTGTTTCTTGCGCCATGATTCATAATCTGGAGGGAGGATATGGCTCATATTCGGTGCGATTGCTATCAAAATCCCCCCCAATAGACAGGCCGGTAAAACAAGCACCAATAATGACATTCCAAGAAAAAATGAATCATAATAAAATACTTGGAATGCTATCCCTATAGCGATAAAAATTCCGCTTAAGCCTGCTACCCTGAATAATAACGGCATGGGTGATTTTATTTTCTTGACAACTCCCACACTCAAACCAAGGATCTTATAGGCCTTTCTGGTCAATAAATAGTCTCTTTTGGATAAATATTCATTCTGGGTAATGATATGCACTTTCCAACCGGCTAAAATATCCAAATACGCTTTTAGAATAGAAATAAATGTCTTTCCTTCTCCGGTTTTCAACTCCACCACGTTTCCTTTATACCAGGCCTCATTATTCAAGCGGTAATGTAAACCCAAACTGCCCATAATCTGCTCTTTATAAAGACGCTTGCCGCTTACGCGATAGAATGCCTCCCTGGCCAGAGCGAAAGCTTTCGGCAAAATATCATCAATCGTTTCCTTTTGTTTTAACCGCCGCTCATATTCTCCCCTCTTTCCCGCTATTTCTTTATTAGTTAGTTTCTTCATGACGGACTCAAGGCTTAAAATATATTCGGCGCGTTTCTCTAATTCTTCTAAAACCTTTTCTCTTGTGAGCGCAGAGGATGCTTTGTGGAAATGATTATATGCGGCATTAGAAATACCGAAATGAATGGGGACGGTTCTATTTTCTTCTCCATGCGGGCATTGCGGACGTTTTTCCCTTTTCCCCAGCGGGCTGCTGCCTTTGCTGGGAACTGAATCAGACTTATCGGCGTTTTTCACACAATCATCAACTATCTGCTTAATCATCTTAAACGCTTTTTGGGCAGATAAACCAACAACGTGGCTAACCACCTTAACCTCTGGGGCGAAACCTGGCTTGTTAGGATGAAAATAATCTTCCGAAGCTTCTGAATTGTGGCTCTCGCCATCCTGCGGCAGGCTATACATCAATTCCAAAAACCATCTTAAGAATACGCGCCCGGCATCTTCCAGCCAAACGCAGTCTGCGGGTGAAAATATAAATTTATCCGGCACTATTCCCTTATAATATCCGTTCAGGATAACTTCCACATAGCACTGTTCAGCTACATAAAAAAGCCAAAAGCCCGGATCTCTTATCCCGGGATAATCCGGCCTTAACGCATTTAACTTATTTTCCACGAATGAAATAGTCCGCTTTAAATTATCAATAATATAAACCGCGCTTATATCCGCATCCGGCAAATCCGCGAACGCAAGCGTGCCGTCTCTCTCTTCATCCGCGGCGCGAGAATCCAATATCACGCGGCAATCTTCGGCAAACCGGTACAATCTGCCTCTGCCGCAGGAATCAAGCACGTCATCCGTATTTTGATCATAATTTAAACAAAGTTTCTCCAGGTTACTAATATGGTCTATGAAATCTTGCGCTTTTTGGGCCGCGCTTTCTTTTATATCGGCAAGAACGAATTTCTCTTCCTCTTTCCTATACGCTTCTGTAACCATATCGCTTGCCCCTAATATGTAAATTTCTTTAATATATCCATTCCGATCCCTTACAATTGCCGCGTTAGGGAATATCTTTAGTATTTTCATATTAATAAGCCTGATAACTTCTTCGGAAGAAGACCAGGGGTTGGTATTTTCCTCTTGAGACATGCTTCGAACTGAATTATTTATCTTATCCGCGAAAACCAAAGAAGGCCCAAAAAATTCGCACACAGCCGCAACCATAAACGGCAAGGCCTTCTTGGCAAGCCCTCCCAGCGGGCTGCTGGAGCCCCCCACGGCACCGCTCTGACTCAAGCCCAAATCCTTCCATAGGGAAATAAGGCGCTGTCCCCTATTTTCCCTATTTTCAGTCCCTATTATTTCAAAATTATTCTCCAGAGGTGAACTCCCTTTTTCCTTCTTATCAGCATTTATAATCAAATTTAATTCTTTAGGCGTAAGCATATCCACGCTTGCTTCTGCAGAAAGAAGTAAATCTATTTCCTCCCATGAAATATTGCTTCTTCCTGTCTTTTGCAAATAGCTCGCCATCAATTTAATGATAAAGTTTCTAAAAGTTAAATCGGGCTGTTCACGCGCCAGATGAACAGTTAATTTATAAAATTTGTTCCAATCAATCGAGTCACTTTTTTCTTGAAACGCTTCTATAATCCATAACAGTTGTGCCCTTGCTTTCGTGGCAACTCCTAATGTCCCGGTGAAATCCAGCGGGTTATTTCTGTTTCCGGCATATACCTGGAATTCCAGGTTTCCCAGGGCTTTCTGCAAAACATCATGACGGTTTCTCAAATAATGAATAGTAATACCGCCTGCTTCCGCTGCAAATTCATCAATGAGAGGATTAATAGCGTAAGAAAGAAAATTATGCGTTACCTCGTGACCCAATATTCCGATAAAATAATCGGAATGTCGGGCTCTTACAGACT
>MHGF01000006.1 GCA_001805445.1 Omnitrophica WOR_2 bacterium GWF2_43_52 | reverse complement strand
TAAGTCTATGCCGTTGCTTAAGTCTATGGTATAGATTGGCGTCAAGATCAGGGTGTTGATGTCGTCTTTGTGGGTGTTGGAGTTCCAGTCATTATAGAACACGGTTACCCCGGCGAAGAAGTCTACGGTACTCTGGATTTCACTATCTGTCTTTAGGCTGCCGTCTTCTTTATACAGCGGGTTGTATTCTGGCGCGGTGGCGTTGCCGAAGCCGGTTAAATCCTCTAGGGCTATGCCATTGCTTAAATCTATTGTGTAAATAGGAGTCAAGATTAAGGTGTTGATGTCGTCTTTGTGGGTGTTGGCGTTCCAGTCATTATAGAACACGGTTACCCCGGCGAAGAAGTCTACGGTACTCTGGATTTCACTATCTGTCTTCAGGCTGCCGTCTTCTTTATACAGCGGGTTGTACTCGGGCGCGGTGGCGTTGCCGAAGCCGGTTAAGTCTTCTATGCCTATGCCATTGCTTAAATCGATTGTATAGATTGGCGTTAAGATTAAGCTGTTGATGTCGTCGCGCTGCGGATTGACAAGCCACTCGTTATAGAAAAGAGCCACCGCTTCTAAGAAGGCAATATAATCATCTACACCTGTCCACTGAGGCCCTTTAGTAATATCAAAAAGCAGCTTCATGTAATCTGCCGTCTGCCAGGTTAAGTCCTGAACCGGCTGGCCATAGGCGCTCTCAAAAATATCCTGCGCGTCTTGGGACATTGTATTTAAAGCAACTGATAATTCCTCGACAGTAGTTAAATCGGCAATATAGGCATCTATATCTCCGCCATACAGGCTTCCCACTGCTGCTGCCTGATTTTCCACAAATGCCTTTGCCTCAAGGTTCTCACCGTAATTCTGGTTCCATTCATCGTGGCTTCCCGCGGCCTCCGGATGGCCGTCAAACAATTCTAAGAACGCGTCATACTCCAACAATTTATATTCGGTGGAGTTTTCATCAAACGGCCCGGTGATTTCTTCTTGGGTTTCAAGCGCGTTAGTTCTATCAAACTGGCCTCTATTCCTGTATGAAGTATCCCTCTCGGCATAGGCAACCTTATGCCTATCTGGAGTGTTTTCCTTACCAATCTCCTGGTTGAATTTCGCCTTTAACCCATCTGAAATTGAAATAGCAGCCTTTTTTGAATCTTTCCATTGCCCAAATACTTTCTCCAGCTCAAGGTTTGTCTGATGGCTTAAACCCCAGAGAGCGCCAATTTCATGCACTAAAACCTTAGCTAATTTTTTCTGGTTTCTGAAGGACAAATACCCGCGCGAAGGTATATAAATAGTCTTATTACCGTCATTCGCCGGCTCTCGGGTCAAGTCTGAAGTCATAAATTTATAGCCGACAACCTTTCCTATGTATCCTGTCAGATTATTTACCCCCTTAACCTTACTTAAAGCCGCGTAAAACTCTTTGACCTCATCTAGCGTGCCATCCAAAATCTGCTTCTGTGTATCCTTAATTTCCGCGGGATTCTCTTTTCCTAAAATACGGTTTAGCAAGGCTTCATCCCGGCCTAATCTCTTTGAGAAATTCTTCCTGTCTTCCAATAACGCAACCTTTAACCTGTCTATTGCCGGGGTATCTTTACCCAGCGCCTGTATCAGCCTTGCCCAGTAGATTAGATTATCAAAATCCTTCTGCTTATCGTAATCTACCTCAACCTGCGCCGCGCGCGCTATTTCGTCTGCCCGAATAATATAAGGGATAATAAGTTTAAACCGGGCATCGTTATATTGAGAGTATACGATATGCTTATAATAAGCTTTATCTTTGTATTCCTTAGTTTCCTCTAACGCGTTTTTAAGTTTTCCCAAATTATCTTCGGTCAATCTATACTGAAGTAAATATGCCAAATTTACGGATAAATCAAAATCCGCGTTTATTGCTTGTATATCCAGAATATTGGCAAGCATATTTTCCGAATAACGGCGTTTGCCCTTTTCTAACATCTGTTTATGAATATTTTTTGCCTTCTCAATTGCCTCTTCTTTATTCTCGCCTCTCTTGATAAATACCAAGGCATTGCGTAAAATCTGCAAATCATCTTCCCTCTCATAACCGTTATTTTCAATCTTTTGCATCCAATCAAGGGCTGACTGAAGTCCATCGCTTGAGGTAACATCCAATTTCTTTTTCTCGCTGGCTTCCACAAGTTTGACAATAGCGGATAGAAAATCCTTATTCACTTGCCTCAAGAACCCTTCTATCTTATCCATACTCACAGCAAGGAAGGCAAATGCCCTCAAAACCCTTACATGGCTGTCATCCGCGGGGTTAAACTGGCCGCCTAAAATATCGCTGATTTCTCCTCGTATACGGATGTATTTTGTTAACACATTCTTTGCCTCATTCTGAGGGGCTTTCCCTTCTTCGGAAAGCTTAATTAAAGCCGCGAAGTATGTCAATTCCCAAAAATCAACCGCGTTATCTATATCAAGCTCCGCCTCTTGATTGCCAAAATAGAGGTAATCCTTTATCGTGAAACCATGGTCAGTTTCTAAGGCTTTAGCCTTAACCATATAATCCGTAAGCTCGCGGAAATTCTTGAATACCGCCTGCTTCTTAAACAGCGAATCCCTCACTACAAACTTTTCTTTTTCTTCTTTCTTGTCTATATCCATGCCTAAGCTGCTTAATTTTCCCTCTAACTCGCTGTTGATACCGTCGCTAAAGAGCCCTTTAAAAGATGCCCAGAAGCCCGGTCTCGCGCCATGAGTAGTCTGCTTTATCACCTCATCCAAAACATCCCTCACACTATCCATGCGGGAGTCAAAAAGGATGCTTCCCGTAGGCTGAGTATTCTCAGATATAAGCTCCTCGGGCTGCTGCCTACGATTTTGCCTCCAATTAAGCGGTGTAAAGTTCAAGCTGAGATTGGAATTATTTCCGGTAGTAAATTGCCCCCCGGCACTCATCAAGCCATTACCGAACTCAAGCTTTCCCCCTTGGTGCTCAGAACTGCCGATTACTCCCGCGTCCACATAGCGGTCATGCGCGTCATACGCCCTTGCCCCCACATTCAAATTAGAGGTATCGCCGTTAGAATCCATTCCCACGTAAGGATTAATCATTCCCGCGGTATTTTGCATCATAAGCTGGAATACCGGTTCATTATTATTGATATCCCATCCTAAACTGCCCCGGATAATGCCGTTTCCGCCTAAACCTCTGGTCTGCATGACAAAATAAGGCACGACACTGTCCCTGGAGGTATCATAGGTAACCCCAAAGCCCGCGGCCATCTGCCCGATAGAAGAATGTTTTAAGGTTTCGAAGTTAAAGCGCACCCCGCTTTCTTCAAAGTCGTAATCCGAGCGCCAGCGCACTTCCCATTCACTGATTCTCTGATTGAAAAAGAAACTTACCGCCTGGTCACCCACAAATAATCCCACGCTGCCCCTATTTCCGGCAATTTCATAGGTTTTCCTGCCTCCCACGATGACATGCGCCTTGCCTTTCTCGTCAAACTCTATCATGGTGGTAACCACATTGCCATCCCAGCCGTGGCTTGCGGCAAACAGGACTCTATGCTCCCCTTCCTTAGTCTCAATGTAGGTCAACTGGATATTCTGGTTGGTCAGCCCCATTCTCCCCAGATTAAAGGTTATCCTCTGTTCATCCGGCGCGTCCCCAAAGCTTTCTTTTAAGCTTCGGGACTGGAAGAAGGCATTGTAAATCACATCCATGCCTAAATCGCCGTCATAAAGTTCACCCAAATCCAGGCGGGTAGCATCAGTCAGGGTATAGCCAAAAGACCTTTCAGTAGTATCAAGCGGGCTCTGGCGGGAGATATCCATATTAGGCGACGTATCGCTAATCGCGAGGCTGCCGTCGCGGTAAATCTCTCTTTGCCTGAGCTCTTCATAATATTCATCCGTACTGCGGTATTCGTATCTTACCTTGCCTTCTTCGGTAATAATGCTTCTGATAAATACCCCGCCGTTTTTACCGATATAGATTTCATCTTTGACTTCTGGCTTTTTGCTTCCCCCAGCCTGCTCAACCTGTCTTTCTACATTGGCAATTTCTTTGATAATACCTAGTATTTCGCCTGCCACTTTCCTTCTTTCATCTTTAATCTCTTTATTCGGCAGATAATTAGATAATAAATTAGAGAGCAAAAGTATTCCGGTAACGATAAAGTTGGAAGCCACTGCCCAGTTGCGGTCCTTAGGATTAGTCCTTAAGAATTGAAGGTAGGTATATTTTGCTTTGAGGATCGCCTTGGTATACTCTAAAAGATATGCCTTTTCTATTTTTTCTAAACGCTTTAATGGCTCTATATCATTTTTATCCTCTCTATTAAGGATATTTTTGATTGCTTCATTAATCAGAATAAGATTAGTATTGCCCGGCTTGATTGCTTCTTTGTCTTTTTCTATTTTTTCTTTTATCTTTAATAATTCCTTAAATGCCTTCGCGTTTTCTCCTTCAAGCGTAATACCTAAAACAGTTAGTACGCCATTCTTTTCGGCATGGCTGAATATATCGCCGGCATAGAGGTAGAGCGCCTGCAGATAGTCATAGAGGAAATCGCTGTAGAATCCTTTTTTATCTACTGCCTTGGCTGATTTTGAATATTTGACGATTCCAAATAGGAAGTTGATGATGCTCGCGTTTAGCTTTGTGTCTTGGGTGGGAAGCGCGGTATTTAAAAAGTTGATTAATGCCTCTTGTTGCTTGTCTTGGCTATTTTGTTTGAGGTATTTGTCTTTTAATTCATTAGGTACTTGCAGCTCATCAGGCGGAGACTTATTATTCAGTTTTGACCAATCTAAGAACTCATTCTTTTGCGCATTGTCCTTCCAATACAATTTAAATTGCTCTTCCTTTTTCAGCTCTTCTTCTTCTAAATAGTTTTTCTTGTCTTTAAGAAGGCCTTCCCATCTTTTCACAGAAATTTCATAGGCCTTTTCTTTTTGTGTATCTTTCTCTTTATCCTTTTTAGCCTTATTCTTCTTCTTATCGCCGGTAAGTAACTCTAAGAGCAACACATCCCTTTGATAATAATAGCCTCTCTTTTGCTCCTGGCGTTTATCTTCGGTTTCTCTGGAGGCCTCAAGCACTGCCTCCATCTTTTTATGTATCCACTCAGGGGAACCGTTCTTGCCAATATCATTCATAACCTCATCTAGCAATATGCTTTTTTCAATCAAAGAAGCCAAAAATGAGGTGATTTTTGTTTCCAGCTCTCTTCTTCTTGCCGTCTTTGCCTCTTGGTTTTGCAGTTCATTCATATCCTCTGTGAATTGCTTTCTGCCACCGAAGTCCTCCCACAGTTTCTCATATTTTTCCTTTTGGCTATCCTTGGCTTGTTCTAATTTTCCCCTGGAAGTTACCACCGACTTTAGAGACGTCTTTCTTTCTTCAGCCTTCTCTATTGCATCCTTAAACTTTACATTATCGTTGGTTCCCTGCGATTTCTTGTTAAGTTCTTTTATTTCTTTCTTTTCCTTAAATACTAATCTATTTCTAAGGCTCATTAACTCCTTATCAGTATCCTTATTTCTCTTTTTTATTGCCCCCAACTTCGTATCCACTTCCGTTATTTGCTCATTTAATTCTTTTTCTTCAACAGCCAGGATATTCTTTTCTTTATTTTTCTCATCCACCAACTCTTTTTTAAGCTCAGGCAATTCCTTCTCAATTGCAGCCTTCTTTCCTTGTATATCCTTTACCTTATGGCTCGCTTCCCTTCTTTCCTCTATCAACTTAATTTGCTCTATCAACAAGTCATTTTGCCTTTCCCGTAAATATCTTAATCTTCTATCAGCTAAACTCGCTTTAAATTGTTTGATTTTTAACGGCTCTATGATGCCTTTGAGCCTTTTTTCTGCCCACCGGCTTGTTTCCTTAAGCGCAATGCTCGTATGCTCGTTTATGAACCGCGCCAGCTCTTTAATATAATATTCTGAGCTCTCCGTATTCTTTGACAGCACGCTCCAGAGGCTTTCCTTCACGAATTTATCAAACTCCTCATCCTGCGCCTTGAGAAGCTCTCTGTTTTGCTTGGCAATCTGCAGTATTTCCTGTAAAGTCATATCGCTTTTTACCGGGATATATTTTATGGCGGCATCAATCTCTAAATCAAATTTATTTATCCTCTCTTCTGCCGCTTTCCTGACATCTTCTTCCTGCTTTCTTTCATTATTCCTCTTTTCTTTTGCCATTTCCGCGGCCTTCTGCTGTTCTTCCTTAATCTGCTTCTTTGACTTTACCTTTTCCTTCTTATCTTCGCCCGGGACTTTTTCATTCAATAATTTGACAAGGCTCTCTTCATCAAAAGACGCCATATTCATAAACTCTTGGCCATACATAAGCTTGAGGTAAAATGCCCGGTATCTCCTTAGGGCGTCTTCGTTGACATTGCCATAGACCCCCTCAAAGTACTTCCTTAGATCTGTAAGATTATCTTTTTCCGCCTCTAATCGCTGCTTTCGCGCTTCTTCTCTTAATTTAAGCAAGAGGTTATTGAGTTTCTTTGAGCCGTTGAACAAGGTCGCCCCCACCACAAACCCGAGGGTAAAGCTGCCGCTATTATAATTTAACCCGATATTAAAGAATAAAGAAGATAATAACCCTGTCTTTTTCTCATCTTCTATCCCGTATTTTCCCTTCAACACCCTGCGGATAGACTCTCTTATCTGCCTTCTTGCCTTGCTAAAATCCTGCAGGATTATTTTTCTTACTTCTTTATCAGTCAAGCTCTCCCTCTTTACATAATAACCAAATATGCTACGGAACCTCTCCTGTGCCCGGACATAATTATTCCATGCCTCCAAATAGGCAAATGTCTTTGTGCCCTTAGCCTTCTCTATCTTCTTTAAATTCTCGCTTGTGGCTAAGACTAAAACCCTCGCCTCTTCAACCTTCCTTAAATCCCCCATGATCACCCGATTCAATTTCTCTCTAAGCTTATCCAAATCTATACTCGTGATATCCTTATCATGCTCAATGAAGTCTTTCAGGTCTCTAAAGAACTCATCAATAACACCGCCGAAATTAATCCCTCCCATTCCCTCTTGCCCGCTATAGCCTAAGGTAATGGTCAGGCTGCTAAGGCTTTTCTTATCCGTCTTTCCTACAGATTCAAGCGACTCCATATCTTTTATTTCTACCTTTGCCAGGCGCATTGCCCTGTTTCCTTCTTGGTTAAATGTTAAGAGCGTTACCCCGTAAACCTCAGCAAGCAGCTTCATCAAAAGCTCGTAAATATTAGAACCCTTGAGCATGCCCATGAATACATTCTCATCAATCCACTTTTGAAGGGCGCTGAAATTATTGTAGGCGCTATCCGGAATGCTTATTTTTACGCCAAGATTCTCAACCACCTTGCCGGCTATTCTCTTGGCAATTTCTATTTTTTCTTTCTCCGCCTTCTCAGGGCTTTCTTCTTTGCGGGTACTATCATTAAGGGCTTTAATCTTTGATTCCTTATCGCTATCCTTGATTCTTTTTTCTATTCTTTCTGCCGTTTTATAAATGCGCCTGATTTCATTAAATGTTTTCCTAAAAGCAGGCTCTATCTTTACCAGCGTATCCACGATTTCGTCTATCTTTTGGGCGGATAATTTTTCCGTAGTATAAGGAGGCAGCTTCTCCAATGCTGACTTAATCGCGTTATCCTGAAGGCTTTCTTTCTCTTTATCTATCAGCTGGAGGATTTTTCTCTGCAGCTTGAGGTGTAAGGTAATAAGCGAGCGTTTATGGCCTTTTTCAGTTTTGCTAAACTCACCGTATAAATTTTCTAAATTCTGCAATACCTTGATCCTGCGTTCTAAATACCCTATTTCGTCTCTCGCCTTATTTTCTCGGGTAATTAATCTCTTGGCTTTATTTACCGGTAATTCAGAAACAACCAATCCAATAAAGTTATGTTTGACATGGCGTATATTCTCACTAAAGGTTTGCCTCAAGGCTCGCTGCAACCTGCCAAACTCATCCGATAAATTCTCATAATCTGAGGTTAATCTCTTATAGATGCGTTTTTCTACGTTACGTACACCTTTGGCTTCCTGGTTATGGATATATCTTTTACTTTCCACTTTAGCTAAGCGCTTATTCTCCGCTGTTTGCCAGATTGCCTGCAGCAGAATAACCTGATTATTATCAACAGCCTTCGTTATAGCCTGAATATCCTTATAAAGCGGGGCCCTGCTTAAATTTATCAGATATTTATGCTCTATATATGAACCAATCAAAAGCTTATCGGAAACTATCAATGGCATAGAGAACAATTGTACCGGCTGATGTTTTGTGGGGTATTTCTGGATATACGCAAGAAGGCTCTTACGCAACTCAAACAATTCCTTCTGGTGAGCCTTATGGTATCCTTTGTATAGTAGCCTTAATTCTTGCAATCTTATAATATCCTCTATTTTCTTGACAAACTCTTTATCTTCAGACTTTATATCCGAAATTTGCATTATTTCCGAGTCTTGCTTTACTAGCTTTTCTACTTCCAATAAATTCTGCAATGCCGCCACTTCATTCAACTGCCTCCTTAACCCGCTTATAATATCCTTTTCTATTAAAAGAATAGCCTCTCCCATAGGTGTTTTCTTATTTTGTTCATACTCTTTCAAAATACTTCTTTCGCGTTCATCAATTTTCTTTTCCAATATCTCTTTAAGGAGCCTTATTAGAATTTCCTGTTCCGCTGGGGTAATTATCCCGGCTTCATACTTCTTCTTGAGCATCTCCACAATCTGCTCTTTGGCCTTCTCAAAGTCACCCTTAAGCAGTGTTTCAGCAATCTCATCGTTAGCCTTTTTGATTTCCTTTTCTGCGAGAACTTTTCTGAGTTCTTCTTTTTTGGCATTGACGGCTTTTTCCAATATTTTCTGCAATCGCAGGAGGAGTTCTTTTTCAAGGCTAAAAATCATCTTTACTTTTTCCGGCGCATGAGGATATGGGGTCAAAGGATCCTTAAATACTTCCACGGCATATTTTACTCTTTCCAATCTACTTTCTAAAATAGCGACTCTGGCTTCTGTTTTCTTTTCTCTTATCTCTAACACTAAATCTTCCATGGTCATGGCCTGCGCATTATTCTTATTTTTCTTACCCTGTTCTTCCGTTTTTTTCTTATCCCCTGTTTTCTTCTTTTGGTTTTCTAACGTATGCATATCACCGGCTAATTTTCCGGACTTTTCTTTTAATATCAGGCTATTGAAATAGTGATACCATTTCTCTGTAGCGCCAAAATCTTTCTTTATCACTGCCTCTTTTAAAGACTCCAACTTATTAAAATCGTCTTTCTTTAACCTGCCTTTGACTGTCAGGCTAAGCAGGGTAGGATTGCTATTCCATTCCTCTTTACTTACCTCTGAATAAATATACTCAACTCCCATCATCTTGGTAATCTGCTCTAAAATATCCCTTGTTGTGTTTTCCTTCTGGCTGTTTGCATCGGCTTTCGCCTTTTCCTCTTCAAACCACTTCTTGGCATAAGCGCCTAATACGTAGTTCTTCACTTTTAAAGCCGCCTTTAATCTTTCTAACTTATCGCTTAATTCGGCGATATTCTTTTCAATGCCTTTCCTATCCTCCTCAGAAAGCCAACCCTTTTCTAATTTTTCTTTCTCCGCGGCTAATTCTTCAGTGGTAATTCCTCTTTCCACAACAATTTTCATGCCCTCAAATCTGTTAATTTCCTCTATTTTCGCGTTATCCCTCTTTAACACATTCAAATACCTGTCTAACAGTAAATTTCTTTGTTTTAACTCTAAAAGCCACTGTTCTTTTTCTTTTGCGTAAATTTTCTTTAGCTCTATGTCATAATATTTAATCAGGGCATCCAGGTTTTCTATGTTTTCGCCTGCCTCTTTATTCTTCTCGTAGGCAACAGTTTGATGTTTTGCCTTTGCTCCCATAGCCAGATAATATTCCTTTACCTTCCCCGCGCTTAAATGCTGGCTGATGAATGGCTTTATTTTCCGATATGCCTTTTTCTCTATTAGTCCCGCATCCTTTAAATCCAGCCCATTATTCTTAAAGACGCTTAATATCTCTTTGGCGGTTTCCGCGGCATTTTTCTTTTGCTCAATATTCTCATACTGTAATCTATTGGCCTTTATTTGCGTAAAGAAAAGCGCGTTCTCCTTAAACCATCTCGCAATCCTAAGAAGCGAACCTTCCTTTTCCTTTAGATACGGCGCTACCTTTTCCCTATTCCTGATTTTCAATAACTCTCTTGATACCATAAGGCTAGCAAGATTATTTCTTACCGTTTCTTCTTCCTTTTCTTTGCCAATCGTGTTCTTCAGCCTCACCTCGAGCTTCTTTATTTCTTTGTCCAGTCCATGAATTGACTTTGCTTCCTTCAGCACCTCATTAATGAAGTGGCTGAAATTTCCCGCTTTGAACGCCTTCATAAGTTTTTTCAAATACGCCCTATCAATATCTCCGCTATAGCCATACATTCTTAAAACCTTTTCCAGAGCCTTCCTGTATTCTTTATTTCTGAGCGCCTTACCCATGCGCTTCGGGCCATCTTTTAAGGTTTTTAAGGCCTTTCTTAACTGCATTTCTTTACCCGCCTTTTCTTTTTCCTGCGCAAGCTTTTGGGTAATTTTCTCTATATCTTCCAAGGTAACAGCTTCAAGGGCATTATCTTTTACTCCTAATAAATCTTTAAGGATGCCGCTGTCTTTCTTAAACCTATTGCTTAAGCTTTCTCCTTTAATCTCTTGCTCCTTCAAGATTGTTTCAATAAATTCGTCAGACAGGCCTTTTTCCCTTAAAACATTTTTATTGGATTTTATCTTCTCAACTTTTTCATTATAAGTATTTAACTCATTAAGCCACTGGCTAAAGTCTATTCGTTTAGGGAGCAAGATATTGGGCTTAAGGTTTCCTTGCCCGTCAAATCTTTTCTTATATATGCTTGCCTTTTCTGCCAGGTCAACATAGCTTTTCTTACTTATATATCTTCCCAAAAGCTTATAGGCCTTCCTTGCCTCTGCTTCTATATTTTTATCTTTGTTTACTTCTAAAATTATATACGCCACATAAGGCTTTTTATTGGATTCCTCATTGAACCGCTTAACCAGTATGTTCTTTAACTCATCGGATATATTCTTGTTCTCAAACACGTCTTCTTTTCTGATAACTCCTTTGCCGTCGCGATATATAAACATAAGCCCTTTTTGTTCTAAAACCACAATACCTGTCTTATTGCCAAAGTACACTCCGCCTGCGACTGCCAGGGCGTCTAAATCCTTTGCTTCTTGCTTGAGTTCCTCTAAAACGGCTGTTTCTCCTATCTGGCCGATACCCCTGAGGCGCTTACCTGTCTTTGTCTTTTCCATAAACTCAGCACCCAAGGCCAAGGACAGCTCTTTCCAATCCTCTTCATTCATTTCTGAAGGCCTTTTCGCCAGCTTCTCCATTTTTGCAACAATCTCCCCCGGCAAAACAAACTTTCCTTCACGATTCAGCCCTAATGCTGTCTGTATCTCTTTAACATATGGAACCTGCCCATTTTCAACTTGGATAAACTCACGATATGACGGGAATTCCCCGTTATGCTGTTTCTGCCAGTTTTGGATATGTTCAGGCCGCTTTTCTTCTTCGGTATTATACGCAATCACATACTGAAGCTGCATCGCGCGCTGCCTTTGGGCTAATGCCTGCTTTATCTGTTTATGATATTCATCAAGGTCTCTTTCCGCGCTCAGGTTTTCCAGATAGCTATTGAGCTCTTTATGCAATGCTTGCGTTTGCTCGTTTAACTGATACGTTTGGACTTGGGAGTATCCACTTTGGCCAATGCCTACGATAAAGGTAGCGGATGCCGTGCTAAAGGCTAACTTCGGATGAAGTTTCGCCAAAGCCGCGAATATCATTATCCCCGCGGCTATGGCGATTATTGCCGGCAGGCTTATGCCGGTAAAATACGCGCCGCTGACAAACGCTACAAACCCGGAGGCGATAAATCCGGCAAAAACCAAGGTAAAGACATTGCCAAACACCGCCTCCCGTATTACTGCCATCACGCTTCTTAGCTTATTAATCTTACGCACCGCGTCATTTTCGCTGTGATAGCTGTATTCATCCAGCCGCTGGCGTATAGAACTAAGCCTTGTGCCCAGGTAATAACCTGCCTTGGCGCTAAATGCCATTCTGGCAAAGGCGGCAAACATCCCGGCGACACTGATAATAGTCATTGCCGAGGCAAAGGTAAGCGGATACACATTGAGCAATCCGGTAACCGCGGCAAAGATAATCCCGGCAATGCCGATGCCGGCAATAACCAGGCGCTGGCGGATAATCCGGTCTTTTCCTAAATAGCGCGGAATCGCGTATACAAAACCCGCTAACGCCGCTGCGGCGGCAATACCCGCGCCCGCGATTATAGCAATAGATACTTCCAGGCCGGCTAATAAGCCGAATCCAGACAATGCCAATGCCCCAAAGAGCACCGCTTCCCCAACTCTCATTGACGGCTTCATTGCTACAGCCGGAATATTCTTTACATGCTTCAACCCGGTGATTATTCTCACCCCTGTCGCGGCAAAGCCCGCGGCAAGGATATATACCGCGGCGGAAATACCGCTTACCGGCCCAAGGGCAACGCTCACTAACAAGATTACCGTTGCCATAATCGGCGCGAAGAAGGCGCTGATGCCGCTCACCCAATTGATAATCGTAAGCGTAACGGTAAACGGCGCGTTATGGGTAAGATTACTCTTGCCTTTACGCGCCTCTTTATCAAAGATATTCTTTACTATCTTTAGGAAATTCTCATTGGTATTATCCTTCATATTTAAGGGCTGGATAATTTCCTTGCCGGCCATAATCAATACCGCGGTCAAAGATATCGCGGCAATAACCGCAATCACCGGATGCACCAGGATAAATGCCTTTATCGCGCCAATCATCCCCCAATCAGTAAAGAACGAAGCCGCCCAGCCGGCTATCTGCGACTTGTACCCGTAATTGACAATCGCGGCTATGGCAATAGCAGCCACTGTGGCAATAGCCACGCCATTATGCCGTATCGCCCCCAGTATATTTCTGTAGCGCGGCATTTTCCCTGCCGTTGGCTTTGGCTCTGACTTACCGGTCATCTGTTCAATAAACTTCTGGCGATAGTCTTCAAGCAATACCTCTTCATTTCTTACTGTAAGCGTTTCTGCCAACCGGTAATTCTTTTCCGACTCAACGGTATAACTATATCCGGAAAGGCCGTCTTTCATAACGCTTGCGTTTATCTCCTGATTCATATCATTCAGGCTGCCTCTTGCCCGGCTTGCGCGATAATTAAAGCCTTGCCACTGGGAATCTAATATGCCAAGTGCGATTGGCCTAAATTCTTCGGCTAAACGGTTGTACTGAGCATCCAGAGCCGGATTGCCAGATACCTGCTCTTGGGTTAAGCCATCCTGCTCTATCAACCACTGTTTAGTGCCATCTGGAGTCATAAATTGCTGGCGCCACCTCAGGTGCTTTCGCGCGATATTCTCATAAAGGCGCTCTAAATTCTGCTGTCTTTCAATTCCAGATCTACGGCTATCAAGAATTATCTGACGCAACGCTGCTACTACTCTCTTTACATCTTCTCCCTCTAAGTATTGTTGCGTCTTAGCAAATTTATCCTTAAACCTGCCTACTGCCTGCGCCACCATATCCGGATGCTGCTTGGCAAATAAATCATCTTCCAATGACCAGTAATATTTCCAAACACCGCTGTGGCGGATTCTTCCTTTACCCTGAGTTTCCTGAGCCTCTGACTCATCAGCAAAGAGCGAGTACCCTCTGATATCAGTACCCTGAATATCTATACCTTCGTTTCCTATATAGGTGATGATTCCAATATAACCTTTCTTTTCTGATAAAATCTTCGTAAACTCCGCTATCTTTTCCGCGTTTTTGGCATGGACAGTCTTTATCATTTCACGCGGAATACCTGCCTTTACCAATAAATCTTCTATTTTTTGCGCTTCCTCCGGCGAATAAGGATGTGCCTTGACTAAAAATGAATACTTATCTTTGCTTTCTTTATACGCCTGAACAATATCTTCAATAGCATCTGCTATCTTGGCCTTGGCAGTTTTATAAAGCCTGCGCCCGGTTTCTATGAGTTCTTTATTTTCTGATTTCTTTACCGTTTCTGGTTTCTTCTTCCGGTCTATTTCTTTTATCATTGCCACAGTTTCTTCATCCAAGGAGCCGGTTGCCCCTGCCCAGCGGTCTACAAATTCGCTGCGCAAGAATCCGGGAATAGTTACCTCGCCAATAGTTTTTCGTTCAGGCTCCATTGGCTGCCCCTGATAGGCTCGGATAGCCTGGTCTAACCCATCACCATAGTGCCTGCCGGGCATACGGTTACCCGTCTTTTCATCAATAATTATGGTTTCACCTAAATCACCAGTGTAGTACCTTTCCCCTTTAGGGAAGAAGTGCTTTGCCCTCAGGGCATTGCGCACACGGTGCCTCCATTCATCAATATCGCCTTTAGCCTCAGGTGGCATATAAGAAAGAAGGAAGGCCTCTCCCTCCTTAGTAAACACTATTGCCTCATTCTCACTATTTACTTCATAATGATGTGACTTTCCGGTAAAGAATTTGCTTATAAAACCGCGAATATTTTTCGGTTTCCCTTGCGTTAATTTCCCTGGGATATCTTCTCCATTGATATCTTTTCTCCCTGTTAAATTCGCCGCCTTTTCTATCAACACATTAATAGCATTCCAATTCTCAATTACTTCACCAGCCAGGATATGGCGGCTCTGTCCGGCAATCCTATGCACCTCATCAATTAAAACAAACCATTTTTTATTGGTTAAAACCTGCTCGGCAGAATTATGGGTTATATAGCTTTCATAGAGATTTCTATATAGGAATTCCGAAGGCTCACCGTAGAAAATGCTTTCTTCAGTCTTTAATGCCTCTTCACGTTCTTTTTCTGGGTCATTATCTTTCAACTGTTCTAACTCGCCAGTCTTAGCACTGTATTTATACGTCCTCTTCTCCGTCTTTCCTTCATTAGTCTCTGTAGTAAATAAATAGATATTTACCTTATTGCCTATCAGCTTTCCGGCAATCTGGGCATTTCTCCTGGCCATCTCAACATCCCTGTCAAATATAAACACCCCATTAACCCCATTAATCCATAATTTCTCCCTATACCGGGTGATTATGTCTGCCGCGGTAATAATAGAGTATGTTTTTCCTTTTCCTGTTCCCAGTTCAACCAGTTTCCCGTTAACCAGCATCACCGCGACCTTGGCATTTATCTCTGCCTTTTCTGTATTCCACTCAATATTTTTATTTTTACATAAAATCCCTTCATTGCGGGTTACTCTTTCTGCCTCATACAGAACGCCTATTTCTTCCATAAATTTAGTTGCATCCTTCTCAATCTGCTCCTGAGGAATTTCGAAAACAGGGCTAGCTGAATTTTCAACGCCAAGTTTTGTCATCATTACCGCGCCCACCACACCAGGCTGCCCTCTGATGCGGCCTTTGGATTTTACATTTTCTGACTGCCGTCGCTGAAGATTTTCTTCATTACCTGTAAGCGGGCTGGCGGCAGCTTCAGCCAAAGGATTAAATTTATTCGCTACCATCAAATGCCATGCAACTGAGGCAAGGCTGCCCTGATATTTCTTTTTGCCGTCTACCTCTATTATCTTTGGCGTCTTCCAGCCGAATCCGGTTACTCCATAGCCGTCGGCATACGGCAGATAGCTCTTATCATCTTCATTTTCAACATATTGAACATTTTTCTGTATATATGCCTCCATTGAGTCCGCGTCTTCTAACAATTTTTCTTCATATTTAGCATAAGACTCCGCCATTAATCTTACTGCCATAACCGCGAATTCACTCCACTCTATGGAAACTATTGGGCCTCTTGCTTCGCTTCCCTCGAGCTTTCTCCAATTAGTATAATCAACCCCCAACAGCGCGCCTGAATCATCTTTTACCCCAGCCTCTTTCTTTATCTTCTTCCAGAGCTTATATGAAAACTTCTTGCCAAACCACTTATCAAGTGTCTTAGGGCCAAAGGTTAAAATAGCCCATAACTGAACATCCGAGGCGAATATCTCGGTCTGCTTCCATTCATTTTTCCCCTCATCATACTCCATCCCCTGGGCGAAGTAGCCTTTCTTTTTATTGTACGCAACCTTCTGGAGATAGTTCTCAATTTTATCCATCGCCTCTTTGTACTCTTCTTTACCGGTAACCTCATAAAGCATCCTGAATGCCGCATACCAGGAGATGTTATTTTCGGTTGAAATATTCTTATAATAAAACTCTTCATCGCCGCTTTCATGCCAATTGCCTATCGGCCCCATACGTATTGCGCCTGCGCCTTTACCTAAATCAACCATAAGCAGTAGCGCGGTTTGGGCTAAATCTTCAGCAAGTGTAAGCTCTTGTCCTTTCGCGGAATGAGAATTATAGATACGCATCAATGTCAGGGTTATCCAGGCATTCTCACCGGAAATTGCCAGCCAGAACGGCCAGTTCATCGTCTCTTCTGTCTGGGGATCAATCATTTCTAATTTTCCGTTGACTTCTCTAAACCAAGGATTATCTTTGGCAATTGCCTTCCATAACGGGCCTTCTAAGATTTCTCCGCTGCGGGTATCCCGCGCCCTTAATTTACCTTCAACCATAATAATCTTTTTATCTCCCAAAACATCTTCCCAAGAAGGCAACCGCACCTGTTTATTCGTCCCCGGGATAACTACCGTATAATCGTCATCGGCGTTGTAGTATTGGAAAAGATACCCCTTCCAGCTATCAACGGTAATAACGTTGCCATCTTCATCGTAGCCGTAGATAAATGGATGCGAGTTAGTATTATTTTTGTCATGGTACGCCCTGACCGCCTTATCCACGAAATCAACAAATGCTTCGCGCATTTCCTCTGCCTCAGGACTATCATCAGACATCAAAGCTAACATAAGCGCGGAATAATCATACGTGCTTATCCCGTAGCGGTATAATATCTTGTCATAGTCATTGTACCCTTTCCAGAATTCATCACTAGGGACATACCAGCTATATGGATACCCGGTATCTTCCGAAACATTCCCGAAGCTATAGTTCTTCATCTTTTCAGAAACCGAACCATCTGAGGCATAGGCAACTGAAGGCCTGTTTAAATTCCCAATATTGATACGCCCGCCTAAATACGCTCCCGCCGCGGTAGCAAAAGCCATTTGCAAGAATTTCCTACGGGTTATGCCGTTATGAGCCGCGTTATTTCCCTCAACAGGGCTTGAGGTTTTTGCTTTGCCGTACTGTCTACCGGTTATGGCAATTAAAGAGCCAACTGTATTATTAGTAAGCGGGCTTGCGCTATTCATATTTTCAACACCAAGCCTTACAGCCATAAGCGCGCCTACTATTTTATTCTTACCGTTTGATACCGCTTCAACTGAGCTTGACATAACTCCTCTGATTCCGGGGAGATCGCCATCATAAGAAGATAAACGCGCTTTAAGCGCTGAAACAATCTCTTCTTTTTGTTCTTGAGACACATTTTCAATTTTATTCGCGTGTTCAATATGCGAACGCACTTTGTCTAAAAATTCCCTGCCGCCGGTATGCCCTAAAACGTTCGCAATCCCATCTATGACTCCTCGCGGGAAACGGTAATGCCTGTATAACTCTATAAAAATCATATACGGCGTCATCATTTCCATTCTCCCGATATCAACCACAACAGGAAGGCCTTCTAGTTTTCCCTCTTTCACGCGATAAAGGATATTTGCCTTTTGCATGTCTTTAACCGCCATATAACTGCCCTTATCGTTTCTTTCGCCTAAGGCAACCACCACTTTCATCCATGCCTGGGTAATTTCCCTTACCCTGTCTTCATTCATATTCTTGCTTACCAAAGAATGAGCAACCGTTAAGCCATCAATGAACTCTTCTGTATACGCTTTGTATTCTTCTTTCTTATACCCGGCAATAAATTCTTTACTCACATACGCTCCAAAGCGGGGAGTCACTCTAGTCCTGCTGAGTTCGCTCAACCTGTTTATTTCTTTATCTTGGAATTTCCCCGTCTTCTTTTCTATCTTTAAAGCAAACAAATAGGCATTATTATCTTTGTTTATAACTTGAACCTTAAACACTTCCTTTTGACTGCCTTTCTCATTTGGCTCAACCTTAATTTCCTTAATATCATCCCATCTCATAATATCAAAGTGTATATTACTAATAGCCTTTTCCAGGAAATCCGCCTCTGCCAATATATTTTTTATAATTTGCTGTTTGTCTTCATGAATCCTGTCGCTAAAGGAAATCTGGATACCATCTCTGCCTATAGTGCTAGGATGGGATATGCTTGAAGAAACAGCCTGTCCGTATGATAAGGTTTTTACTACTGAGCCGGTTTGCGTTACAGCGATGGGCTCAACCGCAAGGGCTAGAAGTGAAGGGATAAAATATGGAAATGCGGCAACCGCGGAAGAAATTATGAGATGCTTAATCTTGTTTAAATATACAGGCCCATCTCTATTTAAACCTTTTGCTCGGACATAGTCTATATGCAATTTCTTATCCGGATTATTCTCTATTATTGCTGTCGCGGGGCTGGCGGAGGATTCATTAGTTCGCTTGCCTATCGCTGTCATCAGCGCGCCAAAGGTAAGCGGGCTGGCGCTATTCAGCTTTAAATATCCCAAAGGCAAACGCGAGTAAATATCATTAAGATCATTTTCTTGCCCAAGCCCAAGCTTAATCTTGTAAAAGTCGTGATTGGCCATAGAGGGAATGCTTAAAGTTTTTATATTCTTATATTCTTTTTGAATGTAATAGAGCGCGAGGTTAAACAAAAGAGAGGCTATGGCTTTCCCTTCCATATCCGGGTTAACCCAGAGAGCAAAAATCTTCTCATTCTGAGCGCCGTATGAAAATTTGTACGCGCGCTCAAAAGATGTATCAAGCACTGCTTTTTCAGTCTCAGCATTTATAAAGACATGGATATAACCTATTTCTTGCGTGTCTTGCGTGTTATGCACCTTGATACATAACCATTCCCCCCTTTTCTTGCCAATTGTTCTAATTTTCCCACTAAACACTAATGGCATGCCATCTCTAAGAATGATAACCTCGCCGCTCTGCAAGAATTCTTCAGCAATAGGCCAAAAAAGCTTTGCCTGTTCTTTTAATGCCTGTTTGCGTAACATAGCACTCTGCTCAAGAGCTTTCATCAACCTAATAATATCTCCCGGTTTTACCTCCAGCCCTTTGTTATCACTGTATATTCCATTTCTAATACGGCCTATGAGCACATTTGAAACCGTTAATTGCTGCGGGCCAAATGGAGATATGCTTAATCCTAATGTATATATAACTTCTCCGAATCCAAGCGTGTGTTTAACAGAGAGCGGCTCCGGGGGGTTCTTTACGGCATTATCTAAAAACTCCGCTAATTTTTGGTGGCTATACTGGTTTTCATTATTCTTAGCTTCTTTGAGCGCCCTTATCGCCGTTAAGCCAATCGCCGCCGCGCTTAAAATACTGCCGGCGATGGTAAGGTATGCCCAAAGATGCTGATACTTATCCGCCTGCGCGAATGCTACCATACCCAAAGTCAACAACGACGCTTCTATTCCCCCTATTTCTGCCGCAACGTTAAGCGCATGCTTTATATACTTTACTATCGGGCTTGCGGAACCATACGTTTGCATCAGCGCGCCAAAGGTTTGGGTAATATACTGGTTTGATGTTTCTGTTTTACCAACGATACTACTGACAAGAGCGCTTGAGATGCCTTCTGCCGCGGGAAGCCGTATGGTAAAGGTAGCGCCCTTACCTGCTATGCCTTCGCTTGATGCCTCAATAGTCCCGCCCCATGCCTCTATCTTTTCTTTTACCTCAGCTAAGCCTATTCCGTGTTCTTCATTATTGGACTTGGTAGTAAACAACGGCTCAAATATCTTAAAGATATTTTCAGGGCTTATGCCATTTCCATTATCCTTAATCTTAAGCGCTACCCAATCTTTTTCTTGCCTTGCCGCAACAAAAATTTCACTTGCGCCAGCCTCATACGCGTTTTTGAAAATATTGATAAGGACATACCAGAAATCTTCTATTACGATAGTAACATCTGCCAATGCTTCAGCGTCAACCTTAGTCATATCAAAAAATAAAGGCTGCGTATCGGAAATAAAATTCTGAGATATCTTTACCGGAAAATCTAAGATATGCGCGATATTGACTCTTTCGATGCGCTCTTTTTCCTTTATCCCAAATTCAACTAACGTGTAATAACGCTGCACCATCTTCCGGATTAGCTCCCATATTTTAATATCCTTATCAAAATTTAATTCTGGAGAAAGCTTCGTGGCCTTCTGCGCAATTTCTTTTAAAAGAGAGAGGTTTACCTCCTCGCATATGCGTTGCATAGCCTTTATCTGGTATCGTGTTATTTGCTTAAGGGCAATAAGCACGGCGTCGCTCTTATCTTTTAAGCGCCAGTCCTCTGCGCCCAATGCCCCCCTAAAGTCCGCGGCAACCTTGCCTAATTCTATGAATCCTTTCTCTACTTCTGAAAGCACGTTATCTTCCTGCGTTACCATATGCATAAGCCGCGCCCAGCCGCCGAAGTTAACCAGCAAATTACCGATGGTATGGCTTGCCTGCCGTAATAAAATTGTCTGCGCGGAAATTTCCTCTTTTTCCGTTTCGCTTAAAGGTTTTCCTTCTTCAAAAGACATCTCTTTAATTAAATTAAACGCGTAGAGCGCCATGTGATAATTAACATCATCGTATTTAGTGCTCTGATGCTTATGAGGATTACTCTTAAGCACTAACGAGCTAAGATACCTCACATCCCCACGTCTGGCCTTATGCTCAAGGGCCAGTTTCTGCATATCGCTCATTTTTAGGCTGGCTGCTTCAGCGCTTGAGAAGTAGCGCTCATCATAGACGGTTTGTGAATGCAGTCTCTGTAACTCATATTCGCCATATTCATGCACGATGACATTGGCTATCGCGTATGGATTATCCTTGATTAAGCGGTAAAGCCCTTCGGTAATTACCGCGTGTTTTGCTTTCCCTTGTTCATAAACAAAGCTATAGATAAGCCCCTCTCCCGCCTTTCTTTCAAAGCCCATAGCTTCAATACCCTTGACAACCGTAAAATGCCAATTGCCTATTGCTTTCGCGAATGAAACCGGAATATCTTTGTAGCCTTGCAATTCTGCAGGCAATTTTGCTTCTTGGATTATTGCCGTTACTTCGTCAGATAACTCTATATCCTCGGCATTGCCTTCTTTCAACGATTCCTCAAAAAGCCTAATGAATCGTTTATATTCTTCCGCGGATGGAGGATTCGCTCCTAAATCCTTATAGGTTGTGGCCTTAAATGGCTGCTGCGAAAATTCCATTCTGGTAAGGGCGCCAACTGCGCGTGTCCCCATTAATACCGCAGATTGAGCAATACCGATGCTTAGTGAAGAAGAATTCTTAGATGATGCCTTCTTGATTTCTTCCCGTATTTTTTCTGTGTCTTGCCTTAATTTTACGCGGATATCTTTCATTAACATATGGAATAAATAGGCATAAACACCAATTGCCCCTACAGTTATCAGCCACGCCCACACACTATTCAGTGCTGTTGGCATGTTTGTATTTACCATTTCGGAAGCATGAGCATAGGCTGTGTTTATAAGCGTTAAGAGCGTACCTACGAGCGCTCCTTTGGCAAAATTATTTATTATATTTCCGCGGTTAAGAGGGCTGGAATTGCCTTTACTAAGCGGTATGATAAACCCGCCTTTTTTATCCCAGATGAATGAAGCAATGCTTTGGTAAATCTTTCCTGCTTCTTCTTCGCTAACCTCTAAGCTTTTTTGTATATAATGCTCAGCAACTTCCGAAGGCAGCGTTCCTTCGTAAATTCCCTCAACAACAACTTTTATAATATTATTCGCTTCCTTGATTTCTTGCTTGATTTCGCTATTGAAACGCGCGATATGGCCTAAAATCTTCTTAGGAATAAGATTGTTTGCCTGCCGTTTACCGGTAGCCGCGTAAGGTCCTTTAATGTCTTTAAGTATAAGATGCCTAATAGCGCCTCTTTCTAACGGAAGCGCCTTCAGTAATAAATTATTTTCCAGCACCACTAAGACATGGATAATTTCTTCTTCCCTGAATCTATACTCAGAGGCATCGGGAAGAAGTATCATTGCGTCTTGCGCGATACTTATCCCTACCACTCCTTCCGTATCCTGAGCACTTTTAATACGAAGCAAAATATCCCGTATTTCGGCAAATACACGTTTATTATGTTCCCAGACATCATCCTGCTGGTTTTCTCCCACCGCAGAAGATGAGGCTATAACCGTAACCAAAGCACCGAAGGAATTTCTCTCTTCAACCGGGCTAGAGCCGCTTTTTTTATTTCCCTTTTTATCTTCCGCGGGAGAAAGTTTTTTCTTGTTTGTTTTTCCTAATTTGCTGCCGCTTTGCTGCTTACCTCCTATAACCCACAAGGCATAACCTCTACGCCTAGCGTCCCCTTTTAGCCCCTTTCTCTCTCTTACGTCAAGATGATTGCGCGGACACTCTAAGCACTCATATAGTCCTATTCCTGTAAAACCTGTTTTTATAGCTACTTGTGCGATTTCTTTAGGGCTAATCTGCTTGCTACCCACATAAACCATTAAGTCGCAGGCAGTTCCATTACAATGTTCTGAATCCTTTACTCCGCCAGCTTTTTTATTATTCTCAGGGCACCTATATCCAGAGTTAATAACAAAGCGCGCATCTTTTCCATATTTCTTGATGAGACGTATCTTCAATTCTTCTAATTTATCAATAAGCTTTTGGCTAATTCCGGCCTTCGGTAATTCTCCGCAATGCCGGCATCTAAATTCATCCCTGAAGGACCGCTTGAGGCCATTTTCCGTTTTATTATTCGCTCTCGCGGGCCCTTTATTAACTTCCAAAGAAGGCAACAGTTTGTATGGTTTACAATCGCTGTTAGTCTCTGCTGCTTCCTGTTTTGCTGTCATACTATCTTCAATAGGCAATCGCAGTTCTTTCGTTATGCTCCCTGAAGGCAGGATATAAAATGCCGCGGCTGCAATACTGATATTAAATACCCCTGCCAAGAAACGCCCGAAGCCGCCTTTTTTAATCATATACATCCCATAACCAACCCCTGTTGCCAGGGCTAAGCCTAAAACCCCTCCCCATGTTCCCCCAATCTTGTTAAACATAGCTAGGAATACGCCTGTAGTTGCCGCAGGTATCGGCAAATATCTGAAAGCCAGCCGGTACAAGAAACCTGGCTGCTTATCTTCTTGGGATAAGCTGCTGCTTACTGTTCTACGTTTAATCCTTTCAATTGTTTTGGTTACTACGTTGATATTCGCAGGCTTGCTAAGGAACCCATCTGCGCCTCTTTTGAATGCTTCTTTTTTGATTTCCCCGATTTTGGTGGCCTTCATAATTATAGGAATATTCTTATATTTTTCCTGCGCTCTTATCTTTCTTACCAATTCCAAACCATCCATTTCCGGCATACGATTATCGGTAATAATACGTAGGCCTGCGATTTCATTACCTTTTAACGCCTCTAATTTCTTCAAGGCCTCTTGGCCGTTTTCCGCCTCAATCACGGTATACCCTTTATCTTTTAATGCCTCTCTTATACAGAAACGTATAGTCTCTTCATCATCAACCACAAGGACAACAGACGGACTGGCGCGGGGTTTCTCGTTTTGATTTATTTCTTTAATTTTTAGGGCATCTGCGGCCGCGCTTATGAGTTCTTGGGAATCAGAGCCTTTGATAATAATTTTCCTGACCCCTGCCTCAAATAATTCTCTCTTAGTTTTCTCGCCGCTATCGTCATTGAAATCTTTTGCGGTGTATATTATTACCGCAGGTACAGGCTTATTCTGCTCTTTCAACTTCTTCAAAACCTCTATACCATTTAAAATAGGCATGTTGAAATCAAGCAGCACAAGATTGTATTTTTCTTTATCTTCTTGACTTAGCTCTTCTAAAGCCTCCTTCCCATTTTCGGCTGTTTTTATGCTATACGCATGCTTATCCATCTTCCTATCTTCAAACATGCTTTCCAAGATTGCTGTTGTCGTGAGAAGCTGGCTTGAGTCATCATCCACAACCAAAATCGTAACCGGGCTGGCGGCAACATTAGCTATGGTTAAGGTATTCCCCACCACCGCACCTACTATCTTCGGCTGAGTTACCGTGCCATCCATATCCAAAGAGCTGGAAGCGCTCACCCATTGCGCCCTTCCCGCTTCTTTTGCTTGATAGAGGGCTGCATCCGCGGGCTTAATTAAATTATTATTGATTAAATTTTCTAACTCTTTGGACACTTGGCCGCCCTTTGGCGCGATTTCATGAGAAATAGCTATTACTCCCGGGGTGTAGGTAAAAATACCCGCGCTAAATGTAAGCACAACTCCTTTAAGCTCTCCCAAGCCATTTTTACCCTGAATACGTAACTGGTGTTTCACGGCAGAACGCAGTTTTGCGGATTCGTCGCTTGAACCTTTGACCATAGCGTTAATTTTACTTTTGATGTCATCCGTTAATTGCAAGCAAGGCCACTGCGCAGACTTACTCTTTACCGATTCAAGCAGCCTACTCATAAGCTCATCAATTTTCGCGGCAACTAACACCATTGTGAATTCTTCCCCGCCATACCTAAAGACAACATCATCATCTCTGGTGTCACTATTGATTGTTTCCGCGAAATTGGTAAGCACTTTATCGCCTACCGAATGGCCAAAAATATCATTAATCACTTTAAAATGGTCGATATCCAGCATGATAACCTTAAAAGACAAACCTGAGCGATTTACGCGGCTTATTTCTCTGACCAGGCATTCATAAAGAGCGGCTTTATTAGATAAACCTGTAAGCGAATCAGTCTTACTCTTTTCTTCTAATTGCAGGATACGCCGGCCCATCGCATCGGTTAATACTCTGTATGCGGCAAGCTCCTTGGTCAAATCACTAATAATTATTTTCAGAGTTTCAGGATTTTCATTAACTGAGCTTGAGGATATGAGAGGCGCGCTCGTGCGCGAGCCTTCCTTAAAATACTTAAGGAATTGCACAGACAACTCTTTTTGCATAAAGCCTATAAAGTTATTCGGCGTCCAATCAGGAGATTCCGCGATTATTATTAAATCCGGCTTTAAGTGCTTAGCGCTAAAAAGCTTTTCCGCGAAGCGTCCTATTCTATATGCTAAAACACTTTCTATCTTTTCTTCGCTTTCACCTCTAAAGACCATTGCACCTATGTCATTTTTCGGATTATTGTTATCTTGCTCAACAATATAGTCTAAGTCTATGCTCAAAATAACTCTTTCATCACTTCTAAAGCTAGGAATATCATCCGGAGTATACATAATATGAACATTACGGCCGTCAGAAAGCGCCTGCTCTTGTTCAGTATTGAATTTATCTACCCAGGCGCTGGCAAGCCAATAGAGCGTGCCAGCAATTCCCTGCTCCAGCAGAGGGACAATAAACTCCGTTTCGCTATAGTGTATTGATTTTAATTGAACGAGAGAGGGTATTTCCTTAGTTAACCTTCGAGGTATATTCAAATCAGGATGGCTATCAGCATTAATTAATATTGAATTCTTAGAAACTATGCCGGCATGATATGCTTTTATCACTTCATTGTAAAGTTCGCCATGGTTTGTTATAAATTGATAGCTCGGCCCATTATTGCTGACTGCACTGCTTACGCCAACCATACTCACCAGGCTGCCTACGGAATCCGCGCCCCCTAACGGAGAACCAGCGCCTTTTACGCAAGGCCTAAGCCTTAAGCCTTTCAATACCGGTGCAACTATGCCATATGTTTCATTCTGCTTGAGGCGCTCCTGAACTGACTCTATAGACTGGGACAACGCGGTGATTCCTTGCAGAGATAATGCGGGCAAGGATGCTGTCGCGTTCACTGCCTGAGAGAGCCATCCAAGAATCAGCTTGGCCGTTACGCGTATAGACTGTAGCGTTTTGGATAAGGAAGAGTCGAAGATAGCCTTTCCCGTTTTCACGAGCTGCCGCGAACGTACTGAAATCTTTGGTAAAATCCACGATATGATCAAATTCAAGTTCGTCAATTCTGATAATCGACATGGTACGCCTCCTTCGAAAGTTGAAGGGAAAGCGATGGCGGAGGTCAGTCCCTGGAGGAGGGCCGCCACGCTTTCCCTTACTTTAGCCGCTTGCTGCCTTAAGGTGACCGCCACGGTAGCACCTAAGGCTTGCGGCCGGGTTAAAATTTCAATAATCTTACGCCCTGAATAAGTAAGGCTATAAGTAAAATCTCTCAGTACGGTAGGTATGAACCCTGCCATACGCTGCTTTGGCGTGTTGCCTGATGACTTCGGCGTCCCCGTCTTCAATAGGTTGCCAGGAATCACCGGACTGCTGTTTGACTTCGCTATCTCTAATAATAAAGTTTGCGACCTTTCCACTTCCGTTAATCCGAGCCGAGCCAAAGATACTACCGTCAGAGCTGTCCACAACGAAGTGAGTGAATTCCAGTTCATTATATTCTCTACACATAGCACACCTCCTATAAGTGCACTGAGGGTGTCAAAGATGGAGGTCAGTCCCCGGAGGTATGGGGCCACCTTTGAAACACCCTCAGTTGCAAATGCCGTATCGTTTCCTGCCACGGGAGGTTGATACAGCTGGGTTAATAATAAGAAAGCCTCAGCCAAACCTTTAAAGAACTTATCCACCACCAGCCACGGAAGGCAAGATAAGACGGTTTGGCCGAGGCTAAATATATTTCTCAATGTTGTTGTAACGAGGGACCCGGCTGAGGTCAGTTCCCGCCTGCCTGCCGGCGAGGCAGGGAGAAGGGACAGCCGGGCCCGCTCGTATACAACATTCGCCGTACTTATTCCAGCCACGGAAAGAATGTACGGCGCGGTTACATCTAATAAAGAAAGAGCCCCAGCCCATCCTAAGAAATCTCGCATATTCCCCACCAGCCACGGAAGGAGTAATATGCTGGATGAACCGAGGCTCTTATATACTTCTATTATAGTGCCAAATTTATTTAAAGTTGTAAAGGGGCTTGTAGCGGAGGTCAGTCCCTGGAGGAGGGCCGCCACAGCCCCTATTACAACTAAAGCCGTTACACTTCCCCACCAGCCACGGAAGGAGAAAGTAAACGGCTTGGTGAAATCTTTAATACTCTTTAAAATCATTGCAACGAGGGCGCCAAAGATAGAGGTCAGTCCCCGGAGGAGGGCTATCAAGGCGTCCTTCGTTGCAATAACTGCCTGTTTTCCCGCCACGGAAATAACAAGCAGCTCAAACAGCTTTTGAGTTAACGGATACGCTTTATTGGTGAATTTTAAAACTACTAAAGAAAGGAGAAAAACTGAATAGGTAACTGCGGGATTTTGAGCAGAGATATTAGCAATACGCTTAGGAGGAGACAATCCCGATGTTTCATATGAATCTCCCGGAATAAGCATTTTCTTATCAGTTTTGTATACATTTCCCATAAATACAATCATGCGATGCAAAGTGTAATTATTAGTAATAATCGCGCTACTTGATTTATTATCAGTTTTAGAAGGAATGCCCGAAGGCGCAGTCTTTTCTTCAAATGGTTTTGGATTCTCTTCTTTCCGGGAAGGAATCAAAGCATTGCCCTTGAACACCCCAAGAATCATATTATTCAACTTTTCGCTTTCATCTTGTAGATATATCAAATCGTAGAATTCATATTTTAATCTTATCAAGGCGATTTTTATTGCTTCATTCTTATTCGCAAGCTCTGCTACATCTTCAGGGGCAATCTTTCCATCTTTATTTACCATATCCAGGAGTAACTCCCTACCCAGCGCAACATTCTGATTCATCCACCTTGTAAGCAATGATTTCGCGATTAGTTCTTCCACATTTGAAATAATTGTGAGCGGCCGGGCATCTTTTATAATCACCCGATCAGCGCCACATCCGTCTTCCACAATATATCTTTGTCCGTCAACTTTAAAATACAAAGTATAATCTCCATCACCCCATTCCGTATTTTTCTTATAATTAAAACCTGTATATCTAACACGGCAATCTTCCACATCTAAGGCTGCCGCCAAACCTTTCATAGCCACAAGCAGCGGAGAGACCAGATTTCTTAACGGCGTAAAAATTCCTCCATACGACATATAGCGTATCGCTCGCTCGCTTGTATAGCGGATATTTGCCTTTGCCAAATCCGTAAGAAACCTCATTACATTGTAATCAATCTGACTAAGGTGCTGAACTTTTTGGGCTATTTTTAGAGTTTTACCATGAATAAACGCTTCATCTCCAGAATTATACGCGAGATGCAAAGCTTCATGAGTTACATAATACGCAACCAGCCAATCAATACTCTCTTGGCCTTCTTCTTTCGCCTGCGCCATTATTTGTTTACTCAATAATATATAGTTTGCGCCTAATCTTGTCTCTCCCGCAAAGCCTTCTCGCACCGCATCAGTAATGATTATGTGTTCTACATGCTTTCTGATTAAATTAGAAAGCGTGCTGCCGAGTGCTTGGCCTGACGTTAATCTTTCAAGGGACTTTCTGATTTCCCTTCGTTCAGGCAAAGATTTACGGTATCCTCCCATATATTGACTATAAGAATCACGTAGCTCCTGCTCTTTAGAATATTTATTAAATTCTTTCTTTCCTAATGGGTCGAGCGGGCGTTGAATAGTGTGGGATTTTGCCAACAATGCCAATGGCGGAGCCGCCTTATCTATTGAAAAGGCGATACTGGCAGTGAAAACGTTGCTTAACAAAGGCACAATAAGCGCCATAGTAAGCCATTTTCTTAATTTTATAAAGCTAATTGCGCTTGAAACAGCTGATACAGGTAATCCTTGTTCCCAACTCCGAACATTGACAGATTTCCGTGAACCTTTGGTATGAAGAAGCGCTCCAAGCTTAGTAAACGCTGTTTTTATAGCGTCATATAAGGCTTTCAGAGGCGGGCTAAGCCCAGTGTAAAGACACACTACAGGCTTCAGGGAAGATACGAAGTTATAAAGACGTAGTAAGCTATCAAACTTAGGGATAGTTGACTGTATTGTTTTCTTCCATAAGCCATAAGAAGTTTTACCTGTGTTATCTTTTCCAGAAATAGAACTGGCTGCACTCCCTTTTGGAGGCAGTACCGGAGAATTGCCTGTGTTATTTTGTTTTGTGTTGCTCTCTAACCTTGTGAGAGCACCAAACGTAGGAGGTATTGCTTCTTTTATTACTCCTGAATTAGACGCACTAAGGGCATTTCCGAGCGGACTACCAGAACCTGCAGGTTGAAGAAGAAGATCTTTTATAGATGAAGACAGGGATTTCTTAGTAGTATATTCTTCTATCTGCTTTCTACTAGCCGCACTTTCAGAACCACCGATTCTATTTCTAAAACCTGTATTATTTCCTGTTTCTTTTCTGCTTACTGTAGCCGCACTTCGAGAACCTCGCTGTTGTCCTTCTACATAAGCTACTGTATTTACCAGCGACCCAACAATTCTCTCAAAGAAACCTTTAATTGAGCTAATTCTTACTATATTTTGCGCGCTTCTAATCTTCGCGACGAGGAGTTGCGCAACTCCAGCCGCGTATCTTATGCCTCCGGCTTTCCCAAAAACATGAGTGCCGAAAGTACTCATCATCCTGTTATACCTATCTTTTATCCATTCCGTGGCTGATGAGGTAAAGATTAACGAACCATAATTATTCATATTCACAGGCAACACAGTAACATTCGCATCAAACCCTGTATTTCCATTTCCGCTAGGGGCTGATACTGGGCTGGCGCTGTTGTTAGTTCCTCCCGGTACAAGCGGTAAGCCTTTTTCAGACGGTTGCTGCGGTTTCCGGGTTTCATTATTTACCGGATCTCCCGTTGCTGCGGCGTTAAAATTATTAAAAACAGGGCTACTATGGCTCAATTTTGGCACTAAAACTACTTTTGGAGGCTTCAGGGCACTAACTGCAGGGGATGACTGAACAAAGCCCCTATTACCATTCCCCAAGACACCCGCCCCTTTCATACTACTGCTGCCCCCTACACCTCTACCTTGATTCATATTGACAAGGCTTTGTTCAAATACAGAAGAAGAAATAGCTTTGGCCTCTTTTTTGATAACACTCACATAAGATGTCGCGCCATCGTAAAGCTTTGATAAGAGAAGCGAGTAAGGATACTCTAAGTCAGCGTTTCTTTCTCTAATTTGCTCCTCTGTCAGGCCTGTTGCGGAAAGTAATATCGGCACTTCACTTTTCAAGAAGCCATGTAAAGACGCCTCTGCGGATTTTATCTTATTCCACGACAGATCCACTCGTCCTAAGCGCCCCTTCATCAATTCGCTAAAGCTGCTCCTGTCCCCTTTCTTGCCTAATAACCCCATCATTTCCTCTTGTGATAAATTGGGGTTACGTGCTAATTGGTTACGAAGCGTTCTTTCTAAGGCTTCTGCCTGAAGTATTGCCCACGTGCCGCCTTTAAAGAAATTTCTCAGCAAGCCTCTTGTTTCAGGATTACCCAGGGTGTATCCTATTTGCCGCAATGCGTCTTCCTGATGAATGAATGGCTTATCATACAAAACTCCCGTAAGCTTTTCTGCCACTATCTCATTACGCAGTTCAAACCATTTCGCGCCTGCATCATTCAGTAAATGAGAAAATGTTGTCCTGTCAATTTTCTTATAGCCAATTTTCTCATCGTCACTTGTTGTAAGTTTTGTAAGCAACGCGTCCTGCGTGATAAACGGCGTTTCCCGCAAAATAGGCTTGATTACGTTCAGAAGTTCATCTTTGGCGCGCGGCAAATCCGCCAGTGGCGAAGGAGCAGTTCCTTTAGTCCCTACCGGCTTGGGAAATAAATTAAGTTTGTCTAACAATTGCTGTGTTTCTAAAACTACACGGCTATAAACTAGAGCTTGTTCCCAAGGAGCTGCTTTCTTATTATTACGATAGTGGGTAAAGGGTGGTTGATACTGCCTTATTAATTCCTCAGTAAGATATACCGAAGATGTGTACCTTCCTGCAATCATACGCTTGTGTAAAGTATCCCAATCTTTTGAATTCCCCTTAAGAACATTTATTCCGAATTTATGAGAAGCTTCATCTGCGAGCCAGCGAAGGTATTTTGCCCCTATTTTAATATTATCGGTATCACTATGCAAGGACCAGAAAGCAATTACCGGCCCTGGCAAGATAGTTGAGGGTATGCCGTAAATTTTACCGCCCATCTCTCGAATCGTATCTATGCGTTCCTGCATTAATCCAACAGAAGGATTCTTTCCCGCGAAAGAAAGATAAAAATCAAAGAAGTTTTCATCGATTCTGCCTTTTTTATCCTGCCTCATATCTAAATATTCCGTAAGCGCGACCGCCGCTACAAACGAAGGTTCAAAGTTATAGAGCTTAGCATATTTCTTAAAGTTCTCGCGGTTTTCAATTATCCTATTAAGGCCTTTCATTAGTTTATTCCCTTGCGCAATAATAGTTTTTGCCTGCCTATCCGCCGCGGCATTACTTTTCTTAATTTCTTTCTTATAAAAAAACTGATTGATATCCTCTATATATTTGGATAAAGGAGCATGGCTTGGCTGTTTCATATAGCTTACTACCTGTTTATCGCTAAAATTAGGATCAAATAATCTCCCCTGCAAATAGAGGTTATACCCGGTAACAGAACCAAGTAACGTGATAACTAATGCAGTGGTAACTACATTCTTAACGAATTTTGGCATTAGAGGAGAAGCCATCACTGCTACAGGCTCTCTCGGATTTACTCTATAAATAGCAGAGACCACCCCGGATTCCTTATTATGTACTTTATCAAACTCCTTATAGAGGTTCACCCATCCAAAACCTTTTTGCTCAAAGGCTTCTTGTAATGGGATATTTTCACCTAAGCCTGCGGAAACCAATATTTCGCCTTTATCCGCGATAACCGTTCTCATTACCCCAAAAATAGAGTTGTATTTTTCCTCTATGGGCATTTCTGTGGGTTCTATGAATGGCAGGTATTCGCTATTTAATAACCCGGTAATGAATGCTGTATCAATCTTATCTTTACCGGTAAATTCTTTTATCTTCTCTTTAAATTCGCCTATAGATTGGATTGGCGCGCCAATATAGAAGATGTTATCACGCAAGCTGGTTTCAAATTTAGGGTTAACTATGATTACCTTGCTGTTGCTATATTTTTGAGCGTATTCCTTCGCCAGGGTATCTGTTTCCGGGGCAACAAACATTACGCTTTTACCTTCAGCGAATAGTTCACTTTCATTTATAGCATAGAGCGTCTTCATATAATCTAAAAGCATAAGCACATGCGTAGTTACGCTCGCAAACCGTTTGTCATCGGTTAAAAACGCTAGTGGAGAATTTTGTGAAGAGACGGCAGTGTTATATTTTTCTGTTATCAACTCCTGCGCTATTTTTGCTATTAGATTCTCAGCTCCCACTGGACTTGCCGCTTCATTCAATTTATCTTTTATTCCCGGGGCCTTAACCGTTGTTATCGCAGCAGCGGAAGACGAACTGACCGGCGGCTCAGGCTGCAAAGGTTTATTTTGCCCCGCATCCCGCAGCAATTGTCCTAGTCTGGCCAGCTTGTCAGAACTTAAGGTATTCACATCGGGCTTTGGCGTTTCGTTCAAAAGCATCATTATCTCCCGAGTATTATTCATTTCGCCCAACCCCTTCAAATAATCTCGATTGCTAAAGGCCTCCCATCCGACATGGCGATTGACAATCTCTTGCTTTTTATTTTCAGACCTTATCGGATCTTCTCTTGTATATCTCGGATCAGCTTCCTGCGGATGATTATAAAAATGCGTCTGTTTAGCCATATCCCAAATAGCCCATGTCTTGGATAGCCCATAGGGTCCGGGTTGTACACCATGCCCTGAAAGTATTCCTTCCATCTCGGATATCATACCAGAGGCAATGTCTTCAATTGTTCTGGGTCCATGCCTCTCCAGCATTTGATTCAAGGCGGCCGCGTATTTAGGAACGTTCGGAAACCTCTGTATATTCATGGAGCCTTCAAAATGTTCCTGCTTTTGCTCATCCGAGAGTCCGGGGACATCCTGATAGCTTAGATATTTCCTGACAAGCGTAGGAATATCTAATAAATTATGTCCTGTAGTAATTGAGGATGGATGCTCGGCTGGAGCCGGTGGCCTAATAGCATTCAAAGGCGGAGTGCCTAATAAGGCCAATGCGCGCTCAAAACCGTACTCTGCCGCGCTGGCATACGACTCTTTTGCTCTTGTTACTTTAGCTAATTTTATGGCATGCTCTGCTTCTTTCGCCTTATTAATCAACGCGCTACGCTCAAGCCCTAATTGC
>MHGF01000005.1 GCA_001805445.1 Omnitrophica WOR_2 bacterium GWF2_43_52 | reverse complement strand
TCCCCTGTAAAAAAGCTGTTGCGCGGCATGTTGACTCAGCCTTATAGGTTTCACAGTAGTGAATATAGCAGATTACTTACGATAAGTCAACGAGGCAATTCCAATGCGGGTTTGAAATATGGTTCTGCCGCCTCGCCGTTAAGTGTGTATGACTATAGCTATAGGGGCCATAGCGTGGATGCCGTGCGTACTGTGTTACAGAATTTACGGGAAAAGATTGGGCCTGACGCGGCTCTAGAAGAGAGAATGCGATGGGATACCCTGGCGTTGGGGCTTGCGGATGGCGTATTGGAACAATTGAAGCAATTAGCCAGTTCTCCGGTTCGTGATGTGAAAGAAAGCATTAGTCGATCGCTCTTCGGCGCATTAGTAGGGATGCGTTTAAATGTGACGAATCTGGCTTCCGGTAATTATTATTCCGCCGCTTTTGTATCTTCGGCGGTTACGTCTTTAAATGAGGTTTTTGGTTATTACCTGCCTTATTCTCTTCAAGTCGATACCTTGGGGTTGAGAAGCCATTTTACTCAACCTTTGAATAAAGGGCCTCCTTTCTCAAGTGCCTTAAGGCTATCTTTTATTTTAGCCTCGAATCATACGACATTACCAAATTTTGATAGTATTGCTTATTCGCCTTTTGGCTTAGGAATATTAATTTCCCGGAAGCCAGGACTTGGAGAGAGTGTTTGTCATTTGCCAATGAGGCGTGCTGTCCTGTCGTCAGGTGAGGCTATCAGTACGCTTATTTCTAAGGAGGCTTTTAGTAATGCAGCTTCAGCGATAGATGTTGAAAAGGCATATGTGGGAACCTATTACCGCGCCTTGGATACAGGATATAGGATTGATATGCCAGAGGAGTTTGCGTTTAGGGAAAAGGGGGGCGAAGCAACAGTATATCTCATAGGTGGATATCATAGGGAATATATCAATGGTTCTCACAATCCCGAGGTTTTGCAATCTAAAAATAGAAATGTCTCGCAGCTGTATCAAGCGCGCGTAGACAGTAAAAGCAGGTTTGTCGTGCCTCAGGAATTAAGAAATGGTTATAACTGGAAAATCGGCACGGATATTATTTTGATTGGAGCAGGTAAATATTTTGAAATATGGCGGAAAAAAGATTATGGCAGTAATGTGTATTATTCAAAGATAGGCGCTAAAGGCAGGATAGCTCTTCCAGAAGCTTGGGTGAAGCAATTATTTAAGGATAGGGAAGTAATAATCCTGCCTGGTTTTGATGGCATACGCGTATTCGCGAAATCGGAATGGCTTGGGTTGATGCAAGGCATAGAGGTTGGTGCGGATACCTTGAGGATGGTGTATGGTGAGCCACAGATAAGCGCTATTCTTAGCGACGGCAGGATTTCCCTGCCGCAGGCGGTGGAGCACGCGTTTGCGTTTGAGCACGAACAACACATAACCCTGATTAAATTTAAACACCATATCAAGATTCAGAAAAAAACTTCTGCCTCGCTGGCAAAAAAAACAGAACCGCCCCCATTTTCCACTGACAGTTACACCTGCGCGAGTGCTTTAGTGATTACGGTTGATTTAAGAAAATCATTGAGTGAACAACTGGAAGTGTTGGATAAAATATGGCATTTGATTCATAACCGGGATGAAAATAGGTTATTCAAGGTGCGAGAAGAGCTGAGGAATCAAAAAATAGGGAATTGGCTGATTGAGTATAAGGGATATTCTCCAGATTATGCGGAATACTATCCAGGAGCAGATAACGATGTGTCTGGTTATGGCCTCATTGCGAAGCCGTTTGAGAATATCACGATAGATAATGGTGCTCAGGCATTTATGTTATCAGATAAAATAAAGGAATCGGCGTTTTCAATTACGCGGGAGTTTGGAAGAATAGATGTTAATGGATTGACTGAATGCGCCTTGCATCTCGTTGATAATATTGAACAGCATGCGGAAGATGGGTATGGTTTAATTATGCTAAGAAGCATTATAGATTCCAAAAGCAGAAAGGGAATTGAATTAACGCATTTAGATGACGGTAGGAATTTGGGAAGCTATTCGCTCTCAGAGGAAATGAAAAGAGGCGTAACCAGGAAAAAGGGGCCGGGAGGGTATGGTTTATTTAAAATTGCAGAGTTTTTTGATGATATCTTTATTCACTCAAAGCGAGAAGGCGAACCCGCGAAATCATGGGTAAGTAGTAATCCGGAAAGAGAGGAGATAACGCAGAGCTTTTTAAAACCATGCGGAAGGTTGACGATAGGCATAAAGTGGGAAGAAATAACGAAGAGGAATGACGTTTCCTTTCTTGATACTACTTCAACTGCCTCGCCTATTCAACTAAACAAAAAAACAGAACCATTCCTAGCTACGCTTAAAGGCGTATTCAGCATTGAGCAATTGGGCATACAGATTGATTTGGAGCGAGAGACAATCGCTGGAATGAAAAAGAGCGAGTGGCTGCCAAATCACAGTTTATTCAATGATTACCCGCCATCAGTGAATCACCACGAAGAAAATGACGCCATAACTCCTTCAAAGCCAAAACAATTACCCTTATTTGAATCATTCTCAAGTCCTCTGAATAACTTATCGCTATATACTGAGTATCAAACAGTATCCTCTTGCACAAGTTCCGCATTAGAAAATGCTTTTTGGCCGCCGGTGGGCATAAGAGCGGAGTCACCTTCCGTGCCCCGTTGGAAAGAATTGGTTACAAGGCTTTGCTTTACCTTCCGTGCCCCGTTAGAGAATTATTATGTAAAGAATTTGCTTACCCTCACCGTGGCTGGTGGGAGCAAAATCTGTTCTCTAACGGGGTATAGCTGGTGGGGAGCAATTGCCCCTTTCCAACGGTGCGTGGCTGGTGGGGTTCCCTCTCTGCCGGCGGTTGTTGTTTTTATTAAAAAAGAACAGATCTTGCGAAACGCTATAAATATAAGAAATAAGGAAGCATCTTCTCCGTTAAGCAGTAAAAATGTTAGTTCTCCGGCAGGGGATAATGCGCGACAAACTAAAGGCAGCAAGTTTGTACAGCTTATTAAAGGTTCCTTTAGCTATTTGATCGGGCGGGTTACGGTCGAGAAAATATTTGATTATAATCGCCGGGTAAAGCCGCATGAAAGATTTTGTCCTACCCCAGGAATAGAAAATAGCTCTTTTATTGCCATAAAAAGAAAAAGTAAATCAGGATTTATTGAAATAGAGGTTTTAGAGCCAGGAACGGTTATCAACAACATAGGAATTCTAAAAAGAACAGCGATTATTAATTATATACAATTTGGAGGCAAGGAGGGGACTAAGATAGGAGCGCAGCTTTATAAAGCAGCATATTATGAATTCTTAAATAGAGGTGTAGAAAAAGTCGGTTCAAAGATAATTTATGAAGGATATGAGCTTGTTTTTTGGGAGGGAATATTAGGCAAGGTAGCAGAAGCAGGCGTGGGAAAAATTAGAAAGGGCGGTAAAGATAACCCGGGGGAAGATGAAAATGGATATTATATAGATTTTACCATGCCAGAGGCGTCCAGTTCATCTATAACAGCATTAGAACCATTTTTTATTTTTCCTGTTATGAAAGCGCTTCCGCGGGCAGGCTTAGCCGTATCTTCACCTTTAACTATCTCTGTGTGGCCGCTGCGGCAATTCCTGAATAAGGAATCAGGTGGCCTCTCCGTGCCCAGTCGGAAAGAACGGAATCAAGGGGAATACTTTACCTTCCGTGCCCCGTTAGAGAGTTATTATGTAAAGGATTTGCTTATCCTCACCGTGCCCCGTTGGAAAGAATTGTATTGGGTGTTGAGTTTGTTTTACCTCTCCGTGGCTGGTGGGGAAACAGACTTTACCGCTTTCCAACGGGGTATAGCTGGTGGGATTTTGATTCGCGCAGCGGCTTATTTAAAACCCTGTAAGATTTCAAAAGATAAAGCGGATAATCCTATGCCCGGCAGCAGTCCGCTAAAGGTGTTATTTGTAGACGATGATATGAATAGCAGAGAGGCGCTCTGCAATTTGTTTTCAATAAAGGTGCTGGGTGCAGAAATATTACAGGCAGCAGACGCGATAGAGGCTTTAGGGATAGTAAAGGCAGATAATGCAATTGATGTGCTTGTTACGGATGTGAATATGCCGGGGATTGACGGGATAGAATTAGTGAGACGGTTACGTGAAGACGGCAGTAAAATACCCGTCATTTTTATGACAGGAAAGATAAAAGAAGCGTCCGCGAGAATAGAGAAAGAAACTCCGGAAGGCAAAGAGGCAATTATCTTAGATAAGCCATTTAATATTCTTGTGTTACTTCATCACATCAAGACAATTTTGAATAAATCATCGAGTTCCTTAAATGATAATTCTATGGCGATGAAAAAGATTGGGCTTACTTATTTATCTGTTATTTTGTCAGACCCACAGCCATTACGGACAATGATAGATAATAACAACGGAGAAATCATTTATTGGATGCATCCTCTGTTCTTAAAGCTGGACTATGCTGCTTTCATTGACTGGCTTTTTAAGTACGGCACAAAAAAGGAATATAAATTTTACACTCGAGAGAAAGAAACGATATTAAATGGATACCAGCGCTACATGGAAACAGCATTAGCGTATGTAAAAGGGTATCCGGGGCCGGTATTTGCCGCTGCGGATCTTTCCTCTATAAAGGACGTTCAGAGCTTATTCAGGGAAAATAAATTAAGAGGCGCGTTGGTTATTACAAAATATGCGCATCCAGAACCATTGGGCACTGATTTATCTGAGTTTTTTGAAAACGTACCTGAATGGGGCATGTTACAGCGGGCATTGAGCGTTCTTGGCGTAAAAAGAATAACCCTGATAGGGGAATTGTACACGCGTAGATGGTGGCAGATTATGCATGGATGGGGATGCGTTGAAGGGGCAAGGGTTGAATTGAGCGGATTCTCAACCCGCATTAAAAAAGAATTAACCATTCCTTACGCGACGAACGCGTTATTATTAAATAAAAGTAATGGGTATTCTAAAAATAATGGCTCTGTGACAGTTATCCGGGGCATGTCTTCACCTGTATCCAGCGATGAAGAGAGTAAGGACATAAAGATGCAACAGAAGCGTGAACGTGATAAAAGGGCAGGCTTTATCGAGCAATTGGCTGGCGCCTTGGAAAAACATGGAATGGCGGGTGAGTTCGCGCTGAAGTTAGCCCGAGGCGCAAGCGGCTGGTTCCTGGAGGAGGAAGAGCGGCGCGAGAGGTTGAATAGATTCTTTGAGAGTAAGTTAATTACAGAATCGGATAAGAACGCGGTGAATGAATATAGCGCAGAACAATTTGAGGCTATGCCTTTTATCGCGCAGGTAAGGGATACTTGCCGCAAATTTGAAGAAGCCGGCGTATCCGCGGATAAGATAGGGAAAACCATCGCGCTAGGATATTCTTATGACGCGGCTTTAAGGCTGGCAGGTGAGGCGGGCAAGGGCCTTAAGTCAACCATTACTGTGCATATCCTTAACCGCCAGCCAATCGGCAGGAATACGTTTTCAGAACAGAGCAAGAAAAATAAGAAGGAAAACAGGGCGTATCTTGAAAATGCCTTAATTGCCGCCGGTTTCAGCGCGGATATGGCCAAGAAAATATTCCTCGCCTTGCGTGGTTATGGCCTCACGGCTCAGGGACAGCAAAAACGCAGGGAAAGGTTTATTAATAACCGCTATCTGACGCAGGAAGAGTTTGAGGCAATTGATTGTATGGATCGGCAGGATCCTTCTGAATTTTCTCTCAAGGTAAATGCCCGGCATTTTGCCACCCAGATGCGCGCCGCAGGCCTTGTTTTCTCGCGAAAAGCGATTTTTTCAGAAGAACGAATCCAGACCATACTTATCAACGGTTATTCGCTTATACAGGTAGAGAGCTTAATTAAACGATACGGCAAGGATGCCGTGGCAAAGGCATTGCATAATCCGGATATTGAGCAGGCATTGCAGGCGGCTATACCCAGCCGTAATGAGATAGCTCATCGCTATGGAATAACTCTGTACCATGCCAAATGCTTAACGCGAGGCGGCCTTAAAAGCGACGCTAAGATAGAGGAGTTTTTACGAGGCGGCAGGCACCTGGGATTGGATGCCGACCTAACAGTAAAGCTTTTCATTAAATATCGTTTTTCAGAGGATAAAATAAAAGCAGTCATTGCGCGCCTGGCGCAAGTATATAGCGATACCGAAACAGCCTTTCGTATTTCCTCAGAACAGTTTCAGGAAGGGCTTAAGAGGCTGAGGGGAAAAATGAGCTATAGCGCTACGCAGGCGCTTAAGGAAGAACTTAAGGCTTCAAGAAAAATTATCCCGAAGCCAGGAATAACCAAGTCGTTGGAAGAGGAGTTTGGCAAAAGGATATGGAGTATTGTGCGTTTGGTGCTTGATACCGTGGCATATAGCGATGACGTTAACAGCAAAAAGAGCGTAT
>MHGF01000004.1 GCA_001805445.1 Omnitrophica WOR_2 bacterium GWF2_43_52 | reverse complement strand
CGTCTTATTTTTATCAGGAGGAGTGTTTTTTCTCTTGACGGGTATCTCAATGGGTGACCCCTTTTTTTTCTTTGCAGAATCGAATCCTTCTTTAATTTTTAACTTGGGAAGCATCTTTTCATAATATTTTGCTTTTTTAACAGCTTCTAAATTTGACGCTAATTTCATCAATTCTATTATTTCCAAAGTAATATTTGCAATACCTGTCTTTATGCATTGCTCAACCCAGCTATTGTAACATCCCCAAAGATATATTAACCTATGCATATTCTCTACTTTTAATCCACCTTTTTTAGCTTTAATCACTTCCTGATTAAGCCATTCATTATCCAGAGTGTGCTGAGTTAGTTGGATATATCCAACTAACTTTTTAACATCTAGCCTAGAAGCACTTGATATAAGCCTTCCATATACGTATACGGAATTTTCCATGAGAGTAAGGGGCACCCATTAAGATGAAACGTAAGGGGACGAACGTAAGGGGACATTGTTAATTTGTCAATTTAGCCATGGCTTTCTTCAGGTGTGGAAATGGTGTCAGAACTCCGTATCCTCTTACTTTTAAGCATGTTATGTGCAGAATAAAAGGGACGTTGTTAATTTGTCAATTTAACTGCCCCTCCCTAAATTTTATTCCCTTGGCACATACGGCGTCAGGACTCCGCATCGTCTTGCATTCTATACGTTATACATAAATTACTTTTTGCCTTAGCCGCTCTGATATATATATATTTGACCAATGCGTCCCTGCGTTCACAAGCAAACAGCGCTGGATTCCCCTATAAATACCTATATGCCTCTTTTCTGTGGCGCACCAGAATTATCCTGATTTCTTTTTCCTTATGGGCGACTGTGTAAACTATGCGATAACAACCCTGGCGTATACGGTAAAGATTAAGCTTACCGGAAAGTTTTTTGCTCCCCTGAGGAAAAGGATTAGAGGATAATGTTTTAAAAACGACGTGGATTCTTTCAACATCTCGGTTTGGAATCTTATCTAAGTCTTTTAAAACATTTTTCTCGTATAGAACCTGATACATCGGGTTAATGCCGTACCCCTCTTTTAGTAAGATACGCGCTCATTTCCTTATGGGAGATGAATTTAGCCTTTTTCAGGCGATCCTGGGCACTACGAAGGTCTTCCTTATCTTCGCTTATCTCAAGGAGCCTCTCTTTAATCGCCTCAGCCACAAAATAATTCATCTTAATCCCATGGGACAGGCAATACCGGGAAAGTTTTTCCTTCAAAGAAGACGGCACCCGCGTCCCCAAGAGCACCTGTGTATTCTGACTAATCATTTTACTACCTCCTATGCTTAGATACTTTGATAGCTTATGCTATCAAAGTATAACACAAGCTATCAGGCATGTCAAAGGAATCCGAAAAAATGAATTGACTCAGAAGAAATCCCTCATTACCTTGCCGCTCTCTTACAAGAAATGGCCTGAATCTCTATTCCTCTTCTTTCTTTTATCTTCAATCATCGCCTTCCATACCACCTAGCAAGCTTTTCATGTCCGGCATGTCAAATGACATAGGGCGATAGCCGGCGGGAATCTCGAAAATTCCGGGGTCCTGCGGGCCGGCGTGAATATTCTTAAACTCACTTGACCAACTCCCATCTATAGCGGCAGTCTTTACCGGCATATGCGCTGACTCATCAATCCACTGAAAGACCTCCTCGCGCTTGCCTTCCGCTTGATACGCTACGCGATACTTGGTCGTATTCCTGCCGTTCACTACTTCCTTACCCTCTGCTTTTCTCTCTATTTCTCCATCCATCTTCTCACTCGTACTCGCCGCCGAACGCGGATTTAACGGCTGTTCCATATACATCTTTTCACTCGGTATAAGCACCCATGCAACCTTCCTATCAATACGGCTTATGGTGATAGCCTCCGGCATTTCCATCCGCGATTTCTCGCCTGAAACATATATTTTTCCCGTAAAAGATCCTTCTGCTGAAGAACTCACCATATCAGCGCTAAAATCCTGCGCGTAACCGTCCCGTGCCAAAAAGGCCATCCCTAAAACAATAAACATCGCGTACAATATTTTCGTCTTCATTCTCCCTCCTCTTTTTGCCAATCTTGTTTAATAATAAACTATCGTCCTTGCATCATCAAAAACCGATTCTTATCTTGGCTGCTCTCATTTACAGGCGCTATGATTTCTTATCTTCTATTGTCAGTGTTTTGATAAACGATTCAAAATCCGCCAAGTCTCTGTCAAAATAATGCTGGCGCGCCGCCACATACTCAATTTCGTAATACTTTTTATTCAGAATAAAGCCATAGGTGATGCTTTTATACTTCATGAAATCTTCGTTGTTATAGGTATAGGTTAACCTGAAGGCTTCTATGCCGCCGATAGCCACAGGCTTATTTTCTTCAAGCTTGAAGTTTTTATACTCCTGGTTTAAGCTTAGCTCGTCACTGATAATTCCGGAAACATCCTGAAGCAGCATATCCGCCTTTAGTTTTTTCTTAGTCAAGGGAAGCTCTTTGCTAAGCGGTTTACTTCCAATAGTTATTCGTTGCAATAATATGCCGTCTTTGGTAAGGAATAACAAATGCGTAATTGAAGCATACTTAACCCAGCCCTTAGGCAAGGTTGCCTCAATACCGCCAGACCTCCATCGCGTATTATCCTTTGGGATATACTGCCAAGTAGCGCAGCCAAATAAAATCAATGAAGATAACAATGCGCCCAAGAAAACACGTAGTTTCCTATTCATGTAAATACCCCCTTATGTATTCGGCATCTTTAGCCTCCGGCTTTAACTGCAGATATTTCTTAAACGCCGCATCGGATTTTTCCTTTTCTTTCTTCTTATAATACAACAATCCAATCTCTTTATAACTTTCCGGAAATTCTGGATTTAACGCTAAAGACTTCTGAAATTCGCTTTCAGCCTTTTCCTGATTCCCTTCCTGCATATAAAGCTTACCCGAAAGATACAAACATTTAAAATCCTCAGGATAAATCTTACAGTAGCGCTCAATCTGCCTACGCGCCACTTTGACGCTATCGCGTTTCATGGTTAATTCCGTATTGTCTAAGAGAAGATTCTTTGTCATCGCGTTATATTTTTCCGTATTCCTTAAGCCTTCGTTTTTAGCGGGATTGGTTTTAAGGTATTCCTCAATGAAGGCCTCATAATTTTTGATCCGCTCTTTTGTTTTAGGATGGGTATGGTAAAGGTACGGCACTTTTACTTTTTCATCTTTTATTGCTTCATACATATTCTCCATTACTCTTTTTGCTTCATGCGGGTCGTAGCCAGCCTGCGTCATCAGCTCAAACGCGCGTTTATCCGCCTCTCTCTCAATATCCCTGCTATAGCCATAAAACGAGCCTACCACGCAAAACTGCGTCAGTAACCCTGCCAAATCCGCGGACACCCCTACCACGCCAGAGGCCGCGCCAAAGGTCACCTGAAGTGAAGACATTAAAGCAGACTTATTTATCAGAGACCGGAATTCCTTCAGGGCATGGCGATGCAAAAAATGGGTTGCCTCATGGCCTAAAATAGTCGCAAGCTGTGCCTCGTTTTCGAGATTAGCGATGATACTCGTATGGATATAAATACTGCCGTTAGGAAGGCAAAAAGCATTAAATAAAGGGTCATTGATCACATACGCTTTAAGGCGGTAGTTATCGGTAGGCAGGACAGCACTGCCCATAACTTTCTCTAAGACATCGTTGACATACCTGATAAGCTGCTCATCTGGGTAAAGAAAACCACTTGCCTGGAGTATCTCTTCAAACTCTTCCGCGCGTTTCCATAACCTGGCTTCATCCTCATATTTTTCAAGGCTATCGTGAGCATTAATATTTTTAATCTCGGTTGAGGCACAGGAAGAAAGAAAAAGACAAAGAGAAAAATAGAGAATCACTCGCAGCGTATTTCTTATGCCAAACATCAGGTTATCTCCATTTTTCCGGAAAACTGCTAAAAATTCTCTTGATATGCTGTCGGTCAACCTCTTCCTTGCGTAAATCACCGGGCATAGCGATAAAATCAAACCAGACCACATCGCCGGTTTTGGCATCTACCAAAGATACAGCAAGCCATTCCGGGCCGGCAGGGACAACTATCGTTACACCGGCTGCGGCACCAAGGAGCAAGCCAAAAGTAGACAAAACCACTCTGCCGGAGGTCCAAATGTAATTTCTACCGGAGCAGAACAAAAACGCGTCCGCCTTGGAAAATTCTCCGAGCGTTGCTATTTCATTTCCTAAGGTATAATCAAAATGCGCGATCTTATGTTTAAAAATGCTCTCCGGCATATAGGTATGGCTGATAATGCTATAGGAAACAGCATTGAACAAACCCAACTGTTCTTTCAAAAAGCCCACCTCACTTTCATTAAGAAACTCTGTCTTAAAAGGAGAGAGCGCAAGAGAGCGAAAAGGTTTTACTTCTTCCTGAATCAGCGAAATGATACTTTTCTTTGCCGCATCACTCCATTCGTCAACCAACTCAGTTACCCCTCCCGCGGTTAAACGGTGGATTTTTATATCAGGAGGCATCATCGCTATGGTTTTCTGTTTTTGGCCGTCAAAATAGTTCTCAAAAAGACTATTTGTCCTATAGGTAGTCGCACAGCCTGACAATAATAACAAAGATACAATAATTACTATTTTCTTCATCAACCCTCCTTAAAACAAAGAAGCAACTCGCCCTGTTTCACGAGTTGCTTCTTCGCGCCTTGCGTAAGAATCGGCGTAAGCCCTACTATCCATACCATAGAAAAAGTATCTTTAAAATGTTTTTTTAAAAACTATGCCATTGCGCGGATCACCGGCCTACGTATACTGAGCCGAAATAAGCTGAGGTTTTATAAAGCCATGATTTTAATTTCCTTCGCTATGATTTTATAATCCTTATCCTTGGTAACCAGCGCGAACCCCTCATCCATACTTAATGCGGCTATATAACTATCCGCTATGCCTAACTTATAAACAGCTTTTATTCTTCCCGCGTTGAGAATGACCCTTTCATTAGGATATAAAACAGGAAGGTTCCAGCTTTTAACAATCCCATAGATTCTATCGGCTTCAGCCCTATCTTTCTTATTCCACACTATATAATAAAGTTCAGAAAGACAAATAAATGGAATTCTGGATGAAGGAAGAACCTTTAATACTTCAGAAGCCTCTTTTTCGTCCGCTAAAAAAGCAATCAACGCTGATGTGTCCAAAACAAAACCTTTTTTACTCACCAGAATGCTCCTGCTTTCTTAAATTTCTTCTTTCCTTTACAAGGTCATTAGTCGATACGCCTTTTAGTATTCCCCTAGATTTAAGCATAGACTTTTCCATTATTGGGACAATTACCACTTCTTTGCCTAAATCCAACAACTCTACCGTGCTTTTTTGCTTTATGCCGTATCTCTTCCTTATAGAAGCAGGGATAACCATCTGCCCCCGTGCCGACACTGTTATAGTCATACTATTCACCTCCTATTAAAAATATACCTTACGGCGTAGACATTGTCAAGCAAAAAGTATTTTTATCATACCTTTATAATATATTGCATACCAATGCATAAAAACGGATAGGGGTCAAACCTTGACAGGCTGACCCCTTCTCTACTTTTTAAATACCATCTGTCTGTTATTGACTCTTGTGAGTATATGGAATATCCCTTCTTCTGTGTAGAGGCGTGCTGCTCGTGGCATAAAAAATCTCCTTTCTATCATTCATCCTTAAGGAGATTCTATACACTCACACCCATCTTTTCAATTAAATAGAACCGTCCCCTTTTTTTTCCAGATAGGAAATTTGGCGGTTTCAGGGGTAATTTTCAAAATTTTTGATATTTCTAGCCTAGAATACTGGCAATTTTGAGGTCGTCCAGCGGTAAAATCTTTCCGTAAGTTTTAAAATTTCTATAGCATCTGCCTGCCGGAATTCCCTGCATTCATAGGCGATAAGGTTCTTCTTGGCAATTATCCGCTTAAAGGTATTGGTTCCACCGTCCTCAACATTTGACGGAAGCCTCATAAGCAAATCAACAGCATGCATATGGTCTTCTCCTAACGAGCGTATGCCTAAATGAAAAGTCAGCATGGCATCGCAACAGGATATAGCGCAATGGACAGCATTCAAGCCTGCCGCTGTCCACTTCTCGGTATCACGCGCATTAAGCATTACCTCATAGAAATCCTTTGCCTTCTTAAGGAAAATCCTGTAGTCATTCTTTTCTAGATGCTCGGTTTTAAGTTTCTTCGCGGTCATAGCAAATTTTCCAGTCTCTTTCCGTATATCAACTTATAAGATTTCAGGATGTTTTTAACCACCGCAAGGCCATGCTTATGCTTTGCCCTAAATTCGGCTTGTGTATTTATGTAGGTAGAAATTGTGTTACCGAACTCTTTGGATACCTTGGCATCAATCTGCTCAAACAGGCGTTCAATAGTATTTTTTGCCTTCGCGCCTTCCGCAATAAGAACGATGTCAATATCGCTTGTGGGGCACTCCTGATGAAGGCTCGTGCTGCCAAATAAAGCGACGCTTAGTATCTCATTTTTTGCTTTGGAAACTGAAATTTTTCGTTTAATCATATCAATAACGGTGTCCAACAGCTCATCCTCTTTGGCGAACAGCGGCTTAAGCAGGCTTGATACCAAAAAAGAGTCTTGCTTAAGGCTGTAAATATGGGTATTGCCCATATTGCGTAACTGAAGCACGCCTTCTTTATACAAAGAACTTAATGCATTATGCGTAGCCGGCGCAGACACACCTATCTCCCTGGCTATCTGATTGCCATTCCACTCTGCGCTTGTCCTGCAGAGAAACCTTAAAATCCGAGTTTTTGCTTCGGTGTTCAGAATTGTGTCTAATGGTTTGGTGAATTTCATTGCCGCCGCCTTTCTCTTATTAAGTTTACTAAACTATCATTAAGTAAACTTAATAAGAGATTACCACCCATAATAGGCTATGTCAAGGGTTTTAAAAGTGTAGTCAAGCAAGGATATCTGGTCATACGAATAGGGGTCACCCATTGAGATACCCGTCAAGAGAAAAAACACTCCTCCTGATAAAAATAAGACGGCCCCTTAAAATTATTATTTTATAAAACCATT
>MHGF01000003.1 GCA_001805445.1 Omnitrophica WOR_2 bacterium GWF2_43_52 | reverse complement strand
CTCTCTGTGTCCTATTCTACCCCAGAGAAGCTTTCAACACAACTCCTACCCCTATCCCTGTGTCATTATCGCAGATTTTCCGCGGAGGCTCGATAAGGAATTTAAGAAGTCGCTACGGAAAAATAAAATCTGCGTTAAACGAGCCGCGAAAGGGGCATCAGGGTAATTAGTTTAAACGACTCATAAAGGGCTCAAATCTGCTCAAGAAGGGCTTGAGGATAGAATTATATGATTCGTAAGCAAAATCAGACAATTATGCGATTAGCGAAAAATATCCAGAGCCTTGCCAGAACGGCTGTAACTGTTTATGAGCGGGAAATCAGTTCCCGTTGCCGGGAGAAATGCCAGATAGAACGCACCCTACGCGTAACCATATAGCGAAGCGCGCGACGGAGGTTTCTAATGACAAAAAATAGTTTTCGAAAAAATCAGGTTGTTGTGTATCAAACAAAATCCGGCGCTATCGAACTTCGCCGTGACGCGGAAAAAGAAACCATTTGGGCTACCCAGGCGCAGATTGCCAATGTTTTTGAGATTGACCGTTCTGTTGTAACTAAACATATTGGAAACGTTTTAAAATCGAAGGAAGTCAAAGAAAAAAGCAATGTGCGAAAAATGCACATTGGAAATTCCGATAGGGTATTATGGCTACTGGGAAGCAACAACGGAGGATTCAATGGGTGAAATAAAATCGATTACCGAAAAAATTAAAAAGTTCCGGGATGAGCGGGATTGGAAACAATTCCAGAAAAATAGGAAAAATAGTGTCGTTTCTGCGTAACACAATAATTATGAATAAGTTACAAATAAATTACATGCGGCTACAGGCAGGCCGTTAGGAGATGATAAGTTTATAAAGGCTATTAAGGATGAAACCGGAGGGGAACTAAAGATACGAAAACCATGGTCGAAAAACAATAATTAAGTGATGTGTCCCCGAACTTGCTCGGAACTTGCTACCTTATTTTAACCTGTTTGTTAACTAGTGGCAATATACTTTTGTAGATGAGATGAAAACGCGATTTTTGAAGATCATAAAAGATGTGTTGAAAGGGATTTTACCTAATAAGTTTGATATTGGGACTGGCGTTTTGCTTTTGATTATAGGATTGCCCATGTTATATTTGTTAGACACGTATATTTTTCCCGGTTTTACAAGCAAAATAAATGCGCCCCTTGTGGGCAAAATCTTAGTTATTTTTTTAATTGGGTTGTTTTCGTTAGCTATAATATTCTCTTATCTTTCTGATAAATACAAGATTCCTACAGGCACAGACGAAATAACAATGAAAGATGAAGATTCAAGAAAAATCTTTAAAGGTGCTTTAAGTATTTTTAGATGGTTGCTGTTGCCCATTGTTATCGGATTAGTGATACAGGTATCGTGGAAATCTTTTAATTCTATTAAAGAAGAAAATATTATGCTTTTTGATGTAGCTAGAGACTCCTCGAATTCAATTCCTAATATCTCGGTTTCACCAATTGAAATCAAGTTGAGTTGGTTAAAACGGAATAAACTAAAACTTTACGTATATAATAGTAGTAGGAAGACATTAAGGAATGGAATATTACATATTAATCTACCAAAAGGTTGTCGTGTGATTGGTGGAGAAACATGGATTCCTACCTCTAACACATCTGTTTATGCTAACCTTATTAATATTAATCCTAATATAAAATTGTTTTTGTGGCCGCTTGAATTAGAATTTATTGAGCCTAAAACTTATGAAGCCGAATATTCGATTTCGGGAGAAGATTTTAGGACCCCTCAGCGGAAAATGCTAATAAAAGTTCTACAGGAATAAGGGATAGCTATATTTTTGTTTCCAATTTTTGAGAAAGAGAAACGCCCTTACGAGTAGAAAAAAAGGAGAATAGGGCATGGAAACCGGAACCCTTCGAAAAGTTAATTTTGGCCATATAGAAGCTGAAGCAGAATAGGAAACTAAAATAATGGCTTCTATTCGTTGTCACACAGTTCCCCAATTTTATTTAAACTACTTTTTGCAACCTGGATCGAGACTTCTTTGGGTGTATGACAAAAAAGATGCTGATGTTCGGCCTCAGCCGCCGGTTAATACCACTGTTATAGGCGATTATTATTTGTCAGCACCGGATGATAAGGGAACGAAGGATCGCAGGGCTGAAGAATTCCTTTCAATTATAGAAGGGTGGGCGAAGCCCGCATTAGATTGGATTATTAATCATCCGGATAGTTTAAGTAAGGTAAACAAAGATTTTTTAGCAATGTTTATTGCTTTCACATATTGCCGAAGTCCTCGTTCTGTCCAGGCTATTAAAGAAATGGATGAGGCAGGTCTTGATTATGTGCTTGAGCAGGTTAAGGAAGTTGCAAAAGATTCTGTGGAATCGAGGAAGTTGTATGAGAAATTCTCACAAAAAGAAGACAAAGATCCCAGGCTTACTTATGATGAGTTTCTTCAAGTGATAAGTGATCCAAAGAAGGGAGTCTATGTTGAGGTTAATGAAAAGCACGCTATCGGAGAGAGCTTGCTTTTTGCTGAAGTATTTCACCGTAAGATTGTTGATTTAGATTGGCATGTCCGTATAGCAACCAAAGAGCATTTTTTCATTACTTCTGATGCTCCGGTTACAATCTTTACGCCTCTACCGAATAATCAAGTAATCTTTGGTGGAGGTTTAGGGTTACCAACGGTACAGTTAACATTTCCTTTGTCTCCGAAGGTATGCTTGCATTTAGATCGAAATCCGATTGGTTCCGTAGAGCGTGCGGGTGCCTCTTATATTAATGAGATAAATTGTAGATCGGTCTATATGGCTGAACGGTTTGTTATATCTCCTTTCTGTAGTAATAGAATAAAGAAATTCGTAGAGAAGTATTCTGCTACCTATAAAGCTCCTAAAATAAATGCCGAAGAAATCATAAATATGTTCAAAAAGAGAGGTTTTGATCTTAGGGACAAATTAAGGGAAGGGTTTAAGGAAAGCCTTGAAAGGTGCGAGCAAGATGTCCACCTTTGATGGGCGGATATTTTGTTACTTTAAATATTGCAAACGGTTACGTGATTTCCGCCACAAAAATACCGGACAAAAAGGACATATTTGCGGTAGCGATGACCTCTTTGAACCAGCGATTTCGCTTGTTTCGTTACCATATTGAGCTATAATTGACATCTGGGAAACAGATAGGTTTCGCGACCCTAAGTATTACTGCGACCCCAATTATTACCCTCTAAAAGATAGAGGTTCAAGGCTATGATCAGCATCATCGATCATAGCCTTTTTTATCTCTCGATGCCTCTATGGGGTTAGGGCAATATTTAATTTCCCATAGCTCTATAATTTCAGCTGCGATTTTGTGTGGATAAAATGGAGTTCACCAAGCTAAATTACCACCCAAAAGAGCCCAAAACCTATTTTATATAATGGCGCGTATATAATAGATACATGCAGACTTATGTCAGGCCGTTACCAATAGTTAATCGGAGCGACCCCCAAATTATAAATCATTAAAACTATAAGATAATAAACATGGACAAGTAGTATTCGTGTGGTAAACTAAATACGGTCAATTGAGAACTAAAAATAGGGCCCGCATCTTAATTTAGATCCGGGCCCTTACTTTTATAGAAAACGAGAAATTTATGGCTTTAATCAACATACAGGAAGCAACTCTTAAATTTAGCGGCCCGCTTATCTTTGACCGGTTAAGCCTGCAGCTGGAGCTCGGCGAACGGGTTGCCCTGCTTGGCCGAAACGGTGCGGGCAAGACTACCCTTATGAAAGTAATGGCGGGCCAGCTTGAGCTTGATGAGGGATACATCAACTTTCAGAAAGGGATCCAGGTCACGCATCTGCCGCAGGAAGTACCGGTTGATATAGAAGGAAGTGTTTTTGATATTGTCCTTTCTGGTTTGGGGGAGCGCGCCAATCTTTTAAGCCAATACCATCAACTAACCCATCGGCTTCAAACGGAACACACTCCTGAATTATTGCAACAGCTGGATGTCCTGCAGTCCGAGTTAGACCGCACCGGCTGCTGGGATGTGAATAATCAGGTTGAGTATGTTATTGCCCAGATGAAACTTGACGCGCAGAGCGATTTTAAAAGCCTCTCCGGAGGACAGAAACGCCGGGTACTTTTAGCCCGGGCGCTGGTGTTAAAGCCTGAGGTTTTGCTCCTCGATGAACCTACCAATCATCTGGATATTGATTCAATTAATTGGCTGGAGGGGTTTTTATCTAATTATCCGGGTACGGTTTTTTTTGTCACCCATGACCGGATGTTTATGACGCATTTAGCCACCAGGATCGTCGAGCTTGATCGGGGGAGAATTTACAGCTGGTCATGCGATTATAGGACTTTTCTTGAGCGTAAACAGGCGGCATTAGATATCGAGGAAGTAGAGTGGGGACATTTTGATAAAAAGTTAGCCGAGGAAGAAAAATGGATCCGCCAGGGAGTTAAGGCCAGGAGATGCCGTAATGAAGGCCGGATCAAGGCCCTGGAACGATTAAGGGAGGAGAAGAAAACCCAGCGCAAGCAAGAAGGCCTTGTGCGCATGCGCGCGCAAAAATCTATTCTTTCCGGCCACCGGGTGATCAAGGCGGCCCATCTTGGTTTTAGCTACGGAGATAAGTGTTTGATTCGGGATTTTTCCACTCAGGTTATGCGCCAAGATAAAATCGGGGTGATCGGGCCCAACGGCAGCGGCAAAACTACATTGCTGCGTATTTTACTGGGGAAACTCTCTCCACAGAGAGGAAAAACTACCCTGGGAACAAACCTGGAGATCGCGTATTACGACCAACTGCGCGAGCAACTGGATGAAGACAAGACGGTTGCCGAGAATATAAACGGCGAAAGCGAGACTATACTCATTAACGGTAAGCCTCGGCATATCCTGGGATATTTGCAGGATTTTCTTTTTACACCTGACCGGGCCCGTACGCGGGTAAAAGTTCTCTCCGGAGGAGAACGCAACCGTTTGTTTCTGGCGCAGTTATTTTCCAAACCTTCTAATGTGCTGGTGATGGATGAGCCTACTAATGACTTAGATATTGAGACTTTGGAGCTTCTTGAGGAATTGCTTCTTGAGTATCCCGGCACGTTGCTTTTAGTCAGCCACGACCGGGCATTCTTGAATAACGTGGTTACTTCTACCATTGTTTTGGAAGGCGACGGAGTAATTAATGAATATCCCGGAGGTTATGATGACTGGTTAAGCCAGCGCCAGCCGATATCAAAACCTGAGCCGTCAAAGATCAAAGCCAAAAAAGAGCCTGAAAAGAGAGTAAAACCTATTGTCCCGCGCAAGCTCACCTATAAAGAGCAGCAGGAGTTAGACAATCTTCCCTTAAAAATTGAGACATTAGAAGAGGAGCAGAAAATGCTCTATAGCCTGTTCGCTGATTTTTCTTTTTACCAGCGGGATCCCTCGGAAATAAGCCAAGCCAAAGCCAGATCCTCGTCTCTGTCTGAGGAACTCCAAAAAGCATACCAGCGATGGGAGTATCTGGAAGAATTAGCAGAATGATGAGAAAAATGTTTAGAATAGCCTTCCTTCAGTGTCAGATGGTCAAGGAATTGCCTCATATGAATATGCCTCTTTTTGTTGAGGATATTCTGAAGCTTGGCTGTAGCTTTGAGTGTATCTGCGCGTCCCGCGCGAAATTAGAAGATTTAATCGAAGACCTTAAGCCAAAACGATTTGATCTGATCGCCCTGGATTACACTTTCCCCATCCTCTTTATTAAGGAATTAAAAGCTATCTTCCCCAAGGCCAGCTTTGTGACCGGGGGGAATGGTTTCCTGGACACTTTTTTGAAGAGCAAGATAGATTTTGCCGTGATTGGAGCAGGGAGGCAGAGCTTTTTAGAATTAGTAAAGGCCTTAAAGTCAAAAAGAGATCTCTCGAAAATCCCGAATTTATTCTTTAAGACGGGGATTAATAATAAAACAGTTATAGATTATTCAGGTATAAATCAGCAGTTTGATCTAAGGCGAGAGTTGTTTCCCTATCAGCCATTTCTGAAATGGAGATACGTAGGCTTTACCAGAAGAGATGAGATTGTTGATCCGCCTCCAATTGTTGCTGAATTTGGTTGTTCTTACCGCTTGAGAAAATTAAATCCTCAGTATGATCATCTTCGGTTAGCGCTACCACGCCGGTATACATTTTCCCGGAAGGCAAAAAAGAGGATTAGGGAATTGTTTGAGGAAAGGATGGGGGGGTGTAGTTTCTGCACTTGCCCTGGCAAGAATGTTTTTTTGCCCGTTAAAGAAACCGTTGATTGCTTAATTGAGCAGGCCAGTTTTTTACAGAAGAACTATGGTTTTAAAAGTTTTGTCATTGGTTCGGAGAATCCCTTTAGATTCCTTAAGCCGCTTATTTCGCGCCTGATCCAGGAAAATGTAAAGCTTAAGATGCTGGCTATACGCAGCCGGGTGGACTGGGTTAACCAGAACGAAAACCTGTTGATTGACGTGCTGAAGGCCGCAAAAAAGCATGATTTTAAGATTAGTTTGCAACAATTGGGGTTTGAGAGTCTTTTGCAAAGCGATCTGGATGTGTATAACAAAGGATACAAGATTGAGCAAAATCATAAGGTAGTGGAATTAATTCGCAAACTTAAGGGCATCTATCCGCGCAATTTTCAAGATGGAGGGCATGGTTTCATCGGTATCAATCCTTGGATAACCAGCGATGAACTTAAGAAGTACGCGGAATCAGCGGTAAATATGCAGGAACTATTTGACTCCTTTGATTTCGGTAATGGCCTCATTCTTTACGATAGCTGTCTGCCTATTTATCAAAAGCTAAAAAAAGAGGGGCTCTTAGTTGAGCATAAATCGGATTTAGATAGCTGGCGATTTAAAGATAAAAATATAGTGCGTTTTATTAACGATTTTCATAATAAGCTTGGTGATCGTAATCGAGGGACACAATACTAATTTCATTGACAAAGGCGGGCTAATTGGCTAAGATTTATCCATGGCAAGGATAGCGAGAGTTGTTGTTCCTGAATTTCCCCATCATATAATCCAAAGAGGTAACCGTCGCCAGAAGGTGTTCTTTAAGGAAGATGACTATCGTGAATATCTTAGATTCCTCAATAGCTATTCAGAGAAATTTAAGGTTGATATTCTGGCGTATTGCTTAATGCCCAACCATATACACCTCATCGCAATTCCTCATGAAGATGGAAGCCTGGCTCAAGCCATAGGCGAAACCCACCGTAATTATACAAGATTTATTAATTTCAGAGAAAAATGGAGAGGATATCTTTGGCAGGGAAGATTCTCATCGTATGTGTTAGATGAACAGTATCTATTAGCGGCAACCCGCTATATACTTTTAAATCCTGTAAAAGCAAAGATGGTAAATAAGCCATGGGATTATAAATGGTCAAGTGCCCGGCAGCATATGATGTTAGACAATAGTTTTCCGGTAAAAGACAGCCTTTTGAGAGGACTTGTGGGAAGCTGGGAAAAGTTTCTTACTACAGCATTCGGAGATGATGATAGTAGATTACTTCAGCTGCATGAGCGGACAGGACGGCCGTTAGGAGGCGCTCCATTTATAGAGAAACTGGAGGATTTGCTCAAAATAAATCTTAAGAAGAAGAGAGCGGGACGTAAGATGAAGGAGAAATAAGTATTGTGTCCCCTGATTGCCAAGTATTGTGTCCCCTGATTGCCTCGACTCTAAAATATCAGGCATCCGCGACGCAGAATAAATGTTGGGCGGAGTTGAAAATATCCGCACTGCTTTTATTGAGTTTCAGAAGTATTTATATGAGGCAGTCGTGGCAGTATAAAGAGGGCAGGGTGCAAGAAGAAAGAGAAATAGGCGTTGTGGCCCCCCCAATTGTGAAATACCGCAAAAAAATAATTTGACATTGTAACCTGTATATATTACAATTGTAACCTAAAGAGGTTACAATATGGATATATATAGATTATTCAAATCAAAGGCGCGTTCGGCTATCTTTCAGCTTTATTTCACTAACCCCGAGAGCTTATTTTATCTTAGGGAGCTTGAACGGAAGCTGGATATCCCGGTAAGTATTGTTCGTAAAGAACTCCTCCGGTTAGAAGAGGAAGGGGTTTTTCTTTCTGAGAAAAAAGGAAATCTTGTTTATTTCCGCCTTAATACCGCTTATCCGCTTTTTGATGAGTTAAAGAGCATCGTGCGTAAAACTATTGGCATCGAAGGGCTTATTAAGGAAGCTGTTTTAAAGCTAAAAGGCGTTAAGGGGGCTTTTATCTACGGATCTTTCGCTAAGCAGAAGGAAAAGGCAAAAAGCGACGTGGATGTATTTCTTATAGGGGATATTGATGAGGGGCAGCTTATCCGGCAGTTGAACAAGATAGAAAATACCATAAAAAGAGAAGTTAATTATACGATTTTCAGCCGGGAAGAATACAAAAAGAAAAAAAAGAAAAAAGATTCATTTATTATGGATCTCCTTGGGAATCCTAAAATAATGCTTATAGGAAATAATGATGACGTATGATAAATTTATAAGCGAATCTTTGGCCGGAGGTTTGATTCAAAAGCAGAAATCTTCTGTATCTGCGGTAGAAAAACTTCTCAAGCGCAGTACAAAGGACCTTTTAGCCTCCAAGGCTAACTTAAAGATTGACGAAGGGATTACTTATACCGTTGCCTATCTTGCCATGCTTAGGGCGGCAAGAGGTTTTATGCTCTTGAAGGGTTTTAGGCCGTCTAACGGGTATCAGCATAAGACAGTGGTGCGGTTTATGGGTGAGGCCCTTGGAAAAGAATATGTCGGGATAATTGAGCGTTTTGACCGGATGCGCAGGAAGCGGAATATTTTTACTTACGAGATAGACACAACTATTTCGCGTACCGAGGCGGTCGAGTCCTTGCGTACGGCAGAGGAGTTTGTCAGGCTGATAATAGGAATAGTGCAAAAAGAAAATCCTCAAGGTAATTTTAGGTTTTAATAGTATTGTTTTAGAGAGGTGTTTTAGTATTCTCGTCAGGGTAGGGTTGGAATTGGCAATAATACTTTCCTCACTCTATTACGATTCCCTCGCCTTACAGGTAGAACATACAGATCTCGGAGTAACTTGCCTTTCATGCCCTGGCACGTCTACATAATCGAATGCCGCGACAAGACACTCTATCCCGGAGTTATCGCCAACCTTCCCAAGAAATGGGCGACCTCTGATGAGTCATTGTGAATAATACTACCGAATATGATCTAGGCCCGCAACCGGTCGCGAAACTCATAGCTGAACATGGGCTTAAGCCTAATTCCCTGGTCAGTAGCTCTACTGAGCAGCTTACCCATAAAATGGTCAGTAGGGCAGTTAGGGGCAGGCGGCTGACCCCGAATATCCAGCGCAAAGTCCTCAACGCGCTGAACAAAGCCGCGGGCAGACAGTACCGGCTTAAGGATCTGTTTAACTATTGAACAGCGAGAAAGAAAACGCCTCTTATAATGTGAGGTAATAAAATTATGAATAATAAAAAAGTACTGCCGGAGAAAATATTAGATATGCATTGGGCTTATGCAAAGACCAGCGTATTGGCTGCCGGGGTAGAGCTGGAAGTATTTACGCATATTGCCAGCGGTAAAAAAACCGTTGATCAGGTCTCAAAAGCAGCAAAGAGTAGCCGGCGCGGGATGGAGATGCTCCTTAACGCGCTGGCAGGGCTTGGTCTCTTGGCTAAAGATAAGGCCGGATTTTTTAACCTTAGTCCTGAATCCAGTGAATTTCTGGTGCGCGGAAAGCCGGGTTATTTGGGAGATATGAGCCTGCATGCCATGGAATTGAGTAAGATCTGGCTTCATCTTGCGCAGTGTGTCCGTAGCGGCAAGCCTTATACCGCCGTAGATGAAAAAGAAGATGCGGAGGATTATTTTCCCGTACTTGTGCGGGGGCTTTTCCAGATGAATTATCCCTGCGCAAAGTACGCGGCGTTATATTTAAAAAGAAATCATATGAAAATTTCCGATATCTTGGATGTGGCAGCCGGTTCAGGCGTTTGGAGTATCGCTATCGCCGAAGAGTTTACGACAGCCAGGTTACGCGCGCTTGATTTTCCAGAAGTGCTTAAAGTTACGCGCGAATACGTAAACAGGTTCAACCTCAGCGACAGGTATAACTATATCAAAGGTGATTTGCGCAGGATAGATTTCGGTAAAGAGCGTTACGGATTGATCATCTTAGGCCATATATGCCATAGCGAAGGGAAAATATATACACAGCGGCTCCTTAAAAAATCATTTCGCGCCCTTAAAAAAGGAGGCGTTCTTCTTATTGCAGAGTTTTTGCTGGATAAAGATAAGGCCGGGCCGCTCATGCCGCTGCTTTTCGCGTTAAATATGCTGGTAAATACGAATCAAGGGGATGTGTTTACAACCGTTGAATTAAAGCGCTGGCTTCATAGCACCGGATTTAGGCAGGTAAAAATATTGGATAAGGCTCCTTCGGTCTCCCCGCTTGTTTTAGCGGTTAAGAAATAGAATAATCAAGGATGGCCCCTTTTTCTCTGAGCTCCTTTTTGGAGGCTTTGCCCCTTGAGCCATATTTTACCTTATTTTAACCTGTTTGTTAACTAGTGGCAGTATAGAATAAGGGCTTAAGGATGCATATTTTGATGGTAAAGTTGATAAAATAGAGGGGTAATTATTTCTTAAAACCAAGGAATTTTTGTTTCTAAAAGTTAATGATACCTACATTAAAGATTCTGGCGGCACTTTTAATTTTTAGCTGTGGAGGCCATAGGCCAGCGCGCGCGCAGGAGATTATCACCTGGGGTGATTGTCTTAAGGAAACTCATAAAAATAACCCGGATTTAATCTCGGCAGAGGAAGATATCAATATACAAAAGGCAGGTAAGGACATAACAGCCAGCGCCCTTTACCCTCAAATCAGCGCGAATGTGGCTGGGTCTACTTCAAAAACAAGCACTACCAGCAGTTCCGGAATTACTACCAGCTCCACCAGTGATTCATATACTTACGGAGTGAGCGGTTCACAACTCATTTTTGACGGTTCAAAAAGCATTCAAGAAGTAAAGGCAGCATCTCAGAATATAGAGGCCGCGCGCCAGGCGTATCGTTTTACCTCATCAGGCGTAAGGCTGAATCTGCGTAGCGCGTTTGTCGCTTTATTGAAGGCGCAGGAGTTGACAGGAGTGGCCGAAGATATTGTAAAAATCCGCAGAAACAGCCTGATATTGATTACCTTGCGTTATCAGTCAGGATTAGAGCATAAAGGAGCGCTCTTGACGGCAGAGGCAAATCTCGCGGAAGCAAATTTCGAGCTTTCCCAGGCCAGGAGAAATGTGGAATTTGCCCAAAGGCAGGTTGTCAAAGAGATGGGGCGTAAGGAATTTATGGCTGTAGCGGTTAAGGGCGATTTTACGGTTTCCGATACTGTGCGGGCTAAACCGGATTTTGAGGAATTAGTTACAAACAATCCTTCACTGCTTGAGGCGATTGCTAAGAAGAATTCCGCGTTATTCGGCCTTAATTCGGCTTATGGCGATTTTTATCCGGAACTCTCCGCGAGCGCGGGGGCGCAGAAAAAGAGCGCGCAGTGGCCTCCTGAAAACGACCAATGGAATCTTGGGCTAAGCGTTACTATGCCTCTTTTTGAAGGCGGCTTGCAGTTTGCCCAGGTTTCCCAGGCTAAGGCGCGCTACCGTCAATTAGAGGCGGATGAAATGAGCGTAAGAAATACTGCCATCGTAAATTTAGCGCAAGCCTGGGCAGGTTTACAGGACGCGATTGAAACCGTTGAGGTGCGGCGTAAGTCTCTTGAGGCCGCGAAAGAACGTTCTAAGATAGCCGAAGCGCAGTACGCGGCGGGTTTTATCAGTTTTGATGACTGGATTATCATTGAGAATACTTTGGTGGCAGCCAAGAAAAGTTATCTCGATGCCCAGGCAGACGCGTTACTGTTTGAGGCAGGCTGGATTCAGGCGAAAGGAGAAACACTGGAATATGCGCAATAAAATACCAAAGGCAGTAGTGATTGTTTTTCTGATTGCGGCAGCGCTGGCGCTATTTTTTTATTATCGCATGAAGCCTCGGGCGTCCGAGAATGAAATAACTAATGAGGTTACGCCAACTATAGGCGCCATAAAGGCTACCATTACTACGACAGGGACAGTGTTGCCTAAAAACAGGCTTGAAGTAAAGCCTCCGGTGAGCGGAAGGCTTGATGAAATTCTTGTCAGAGAAGGTGAAAAAGTAAAGGCAGGCCAGGTTATCGCCTGGATGAGCTCAACAGAACGCGCGGCACTCCTTGACGCGGCGCGGGGACAAGGGGAGGAATCTTTGAGCTATTGGAAAGAAGCCTATAAGGCGATTCCTTTGATTTCGCCTATTGACGGCGAGGTTATTGTGGCAAAGACACAGGCCGGCCAAACCTTTACCGCCAATGACGCGGTTATCGTATTATCTGACCAATTGATTGTGCGCTCACAGGTTGATGAAACGGATATCGGAAAAGTTAGATTGGGACAGGATGCCCAGGTAGTCCTCGACGCCTACCCTGATACAAAGATAAAGGCAACGGTTGAACATATTTATTATGAGTCAAAGACCATTAATAATGTCACTATCTACGAAGTGGATTTACGGACCAAAGAACTGCCTGAATTCTTCCGTTCCGGAATGAACGCTGGTGTAACCTTTATTGTAGGCGGCAAAGAAGATGCGTTGCTGATTCCTTTAGAAGCTATAGTGAGCGAGAAGGGGCAGAGCTTTGTGATGGTTAAAGATAGCCAAAGCGTAAGCCTTACGAAGCGCAGTGTTATAATTGGAATTTCAGAAGATAAGAAAGTTGAAGTTATCTCCGGTTTAGGTAAGGATGATGTGGTAGTAATTAAAACCAAGCGCTATGCCCTGCCTAAGGCTGATGAGGGAGGCACTAATCCTTTTATGCCGCAGAGAAGGCCCAGTCCCCGGGAAAACACGCGATGATAGAGCTTAAAAATATTCATAAAACCTATATGATGGGTAACACTGAAGTATATGCCTTAGCGGGTGTGTCGCTAAAAATCTCAAAGGGAGAATTTATCGCCATTATGGGGCCTTCCGGCTCGGGAAAATCCACGCTCATGCACATCATTGGTTTATTGGACCGTCCCGACGATGGCGCTTATTATTTTGAGGGTTCGGATTTGACCGCGTTATCCGGAGGCCAACTGTCCGCGCTAAGAAACAGGGTAGTAGGGTTTATTTTTCAGCAATTCCATTTACTGCCGAGAATGTCCGCTTTGGAGAATGTAATGTTACCGCTTATCTATGGCGGCAAGGGGCACCTTAGAGATACGGCAAAAGAGAAAATAGCTTTGGTTGGCTTGAGCGACCGCGCTGCTCACCGGCCAAACGAGCTCTCCGGTGGCCAGCAGCAGCGTGTGGCTATCGCCAGGGCGCTGGTTAACGACCCGCGTATTATCCTCGCGGATGAGCCGACAGGGAATCTTGATTCAAAGAGTCAGGAAGAGATAATCGCCATCTTAAAGCGCCTGAATGATGAAGGAAAAACCGTGATTATTGTAACGCACGAAAAAGAGGTGGCTTCTTGCGCGAAGCGTATCATTTATGTCCGGGATGGAAAGATTATCTCTGATGAAACTTTTGTACCCTATGTTGAAAATAAAATCATTAACACTGTTTCCGCGCCAGGCATATCATCTCAGGCTGCTCAGGGTTTAGGCGGAATGAAGCTTCTGGATTATGTAAAACAGGCATGCATAGCCATGTTTTCTCATCCTCTGCGGTCTATTCTTTCTATTTTAGGGATTCTTATTGGTGTGGCCGCGGTAATCGCGATGTTGGCGTTAGGCGAGGGTGCCAAAGCCTCTATTGAAAAGCGTTTATCTTCGTTAGGCGCGAATCTTCTGGTTATCCGGCCGGGGTCCGCCAAAATACAGGGAGTAGCTCTTGAGGCAGGGGCAGTTACCCGTTTTACTATTGCTGATGTGAACGCGATCTCAAGTTTAAGCGGCATAGTAAAAGTCGTTACTCCCTCGGTAGTAGGCAGGGCCCAGCTGGTCTACGCGAATAAGAACTGGAATACCCAGGTGGAAGGAACAGGGGTTGCTTATGAGAGCATTCGCGCGGCCACGCCGGAGGCCGGCCGTTTTTTTAACGAACAGGAGCTTAAGGCGCAAGAGAAGGTGGCCCTTCTGGGGGCGACTGTTGCCAAAGAGCTTTTTGGGGAAAACAATCCTCTCGGCGAAACTATAAAAATTAATTTAATTAATTTTAAAGTAATCGGGGTCTTGCCGGCCAAGGGTGCCAGCACCTGGCGCGACCAGGATGATATTGTCGTGATTCCGGTTACTACTGCCATGAACCGGCTCTTTGGCAAGGATTATTATGATACGATTTATGTGGAGGCCGTGGCTCCCGATTTACTGGAAGAAACGCAGGAGGCAATAAGCGCGCTTATAAAAAGGCAGCATCGCCTTAGCAAGGAACAAGAAGATTCTTTTCAGATCCGCAATATGGCCGATATCCGCAGCGCCCTGGAAACTACTACCAAAACTATGCGTATTTTGCTCGGTTCTATTGCCGCTATTTCGTTATTGGTAGGCGGTATAGGGATTATGAACATAATGCTGGTCGCGGTGACCGAGCGCACCCGGGAAATAGGGCTGCGTAAGGCAATTGGCGCGGCTGAAGGTGATATTCTCATGCAGTTTCTCTGTGAGTCTGTGCTTCTTTCGTTAATCGGCGGCGGCTTGGGGATTGGCCTAGGCTTCTTTATCGCGATGCTTATGGTTGCAATCGCCGGATGGGCAATTCAGGTTTCGCTTTTTTCTATTCTCCTCGCGTCAATTTTCTCATTCGTTGTCGGGGTCGTCTTTGGCCTCTGGCCCGCCCGCCAGGCCGCGCGGCTTAACCCTATCGAAGCGCTGCGATATGAATAGTGAAAAAGTGAAAAAGATGCGCCTGGCGCTGATTATTGGATTGCTGTTTCTATCTTTAAACCATCTGCAGGCAGCTGACCTGAGCGGGCGTTACCATCCGATTTTGCAGAAGGGGATTCTCTGGGAAGAAAACTATTCCTATTTCGATAATGAGGAATATGGGCTTCACGCCTCTCCGCTGTATGGCAAGTTTAATTCCCACCTGCATTATTCATCCCTTGAATCAAAACTAAATTTTTTTGTTGCCGAGCGCGCGGAGTTTGAGGCAAGCCTTAACCACTCTTTACTTACCCAATTTCAACGGGATACCTTTAATACGGTAGGGGCACTTACCGTTGTCCAAGGTTACACCATAGATTATTTTCGTGATTACTCGTTTGCGATGCGGCTCAGAAATGACCCTTTTGAGGTAGCCGCGTCTTTTTTGGAAAAAGGCCAGAAAACTAATTGGACGAGCGCGCCTTATCCCAAAGGCGTGGACTACTACAGTTATATCCGGGCGCACTTTGAGGATTTTACAGTTGGAGCGCGCTATCTAGGGCTTGAAAAGCAGAAGAGAGCGTTATCCACCTTGAGTGTGTTTACCCAGCCGTTACTTGATGATGAGCAGGTTAATATTGAAACCCAGATGGAGTATCGTAACGGCGTCATGCGTCGAAATACTCCTTATTACGGAGGAGCAAGCCTTGTCTATTTAAATTATTATCACCACTTAGAGCCCCATGTTACGCCTCGGCTAATTGCGCGTTATGGCCTGCGCGATAATTTGGAAATTGAATCGGGTATAAGCTATACCTCGCCGTTTGATTACACCTTTGAATTTAGGCAGCAAGACGTAAACGGTTTTTCTCAACTCTACGGTGAATATAAAATAGACAATAATTTTCAATTTCCGCTTGCCTTGCGTTACCGCCCTTTGAACAACGGCGAAGTATCCATGTTTTGTAATTTTTCATTGATCAATCAAGGACTCACCTACTGGACAAAAGCTACTACTGGCATCAAAACAGAATATCCATCGCGGGCGTTAACGTATACCAATGCTACCCCAGGTGTACGTTTGTCTTACCTTTATGATAACAAGAAGGTTATAGAAGATGACGCGTTAGCAGGGGTAACCAAAAGCCTGCTGCGGCAAGGGCAGCTCTATACGGAAGTTATGTATTATCGCGACCTGACGTATTTGGATAAAAATGACAACAACGGCCCGCAAAATATCATTAATCCCTATAGCGTATTCATGTATCCGCTTGATTACTTTGTGGCCGGGACCGAATATGGGGCATATTTTACCGGTAATACTTCTTCGCAGGCAGCCGACGTTTCCCCGCAAAATTTTCATTTTTTCCAATTAGGTTTAAACTATGGGGTAACGGATAAGGTAAACGCGGGGTGCAAGGTTGGCTATCGTTCGGGGAATCATCTCCATCATTTTGTGTTGGGCGACCCTGCCTCCGCGTTTTATTTAAGGAGCAGGTTTTACCTCTTCAGGCCGTACTATTTCTTTGAGTTTACGACTGACGCCCGGCTGACGCGTAACAGTATTTTTTCACTGAAGTGGTATTTTGTGCCTCAGTATACTACGTTTCTGCAAATAGATGGCCGTCCAAAAGAATTCAAAGCGGATGACAAATATTATTCCATCCAGGCAAGCATTAAAATCCTTTTTTAAAAAGATAAAACATTTTTTAAAAGAAGTATAAGCCGTAAGCTGGTTTTATGCGAATGGTACCTTTTGGCTAAAATGCAGGATAGTCAGGAGGAATCGGAGGTGGCTCGGGCGTAGGCGTGGGAGTTGGTGTTGGCTCAGGAGTCGGTTCAGGTGTTGGTGTTGGCGTAGGTGTTGGCTCAGGCGTTGGTGTCGGTGTAGGTTCCGGCGCAGGTTCAGGTGTTGGCTCAGGAGTAGGTTCAGGAGTTGGAGTCGGCTCAGGCGTTGGCTCAGGAGTCGGAGTAGGTTCAGGAGTTGGCGTCGGCTCAGGTGTTGGCTCGGGTATCGGTTCTGGTTCGGGAGCAGGCTTAAGCGAACGAATGACTCTTCCATTATTTCCGTATAATTCCTTACGCGCAGGGTCCTTGTCATGGCCATACGGCGCGAGCATGATGGCCTTGGCCATATTACCCTGGGCGCGCGTATCTTTTGGATTATATGACCAACGGGACTGATTAATTTTCTGAAGTGAATTTTCTATCTTGTGCAGCATTTGTTGTTTTTCTCTTTCGTTTTGAACTCCGCGTTCAATAGCTGCTTGTTTTTCGAAATGCCTTGTATCCCTTATAGAAACTCTCTCTACAGAAACTCTTTCTTGTTTATGTATGGTTGCTTGTTGTGATAGGGCTTCTTCTTTTTTGGCTTGGCCCCGGTTTTCATGGAAGGTTATTTGCTGTGATTGCGCTTCGGCTTGGCTTCGGTTTTCCTGTTTCTCGGCGTGTTCGCTACTATTGCCATTTTTATTATCCTTATCTTTATCTTTTGCTTCAGCAATAAGACATGTCCCCGCCACTAAAAGTGAAGGAAGGATGACTCCTGCGAGGCACGTTTTTAATAGTTTCATCGCCGTTTCTCCCCAAAAAAAACCTACTTCTTCGTAAGAAGTAGGTTTAAAAGACGCATTTACCGCGTATATAAACTACGCTTCAACGTTCTTCGGTAGCTAGGCTGTCCTATTGCTGGACCCTGTGGCTTTGCGTCCTCTCCTTACGAAGAGTTTGCCTTTATCGAAACGCACTTTCAACTATTGCAAGTATACCATATACTGCGGTTAAAAACCATATTTTTGTGTAATTAAACTATAACACATTGAAATATATAAAGTTAGAATGTGTCATTGAATAATAGAAAGGGGCTGGATTTACACGGATAGGGACAACTCATTTTACTTGACTTTGGGCAAGTATAGAGTAAGATTGACTTAATGAAAAAAATAGCTTTAGTTTTTTTCTGCCTCCTCATAATGCCTGTTTCTGCTTTTGCCGCATCTGCCGAAGACACCAGGGGAAGAGAAGAGGATAAAAGAAAAAGCTTAGCTCCTACTGAAGCCCAGCAACCCCCTGCCGCACTGGCGCCGGAACCAAAGTCAGATAAAGAGAATTACGCTTTTTTATCAGATCTTTATAATAAAAAAATAAGTAGTATCGCTGATGCCTGCCGTGCCATAAGTATCCTCTTGGGCAGAGATGAACAGTTTGTCCAGGACAATTTATTGCCTCCTTCTGTGAAGAAAGAATTTAAGTATCCTCAGCCGTTACGTAAAGGCCAGGTTGCTTATATGCTTTGTAAGGCCCTTGATATAAAAGGCGGATTGTGGCTGCGGTTTTTGGGCTTAAACCAGCGCTATGCCCTTAGAGAGTTAGTGTATGAAGGGATTATGTTTTCAGGAAGCGTGCAGGATTTTATGAGTGGCAAGGAATTACTTATTACCTTAACCCAGGCAGTTGATTATTTGACTCGTTCTCATGATCAGTAACTATTTTATTCGCAAGGTAATGGTGTTAGGAGTGTGCGTGATTTTAGCCGCTGGCTTCCTAAAAATTGCCTTTGCTCATGAAGCCACGCGGCGCGTTGAAGAGGAGACGAGGGAGAAGTTGCTCGCCACAGAATCGGCAGAACCTCAAGGCCGCTACAATTGGGGTTTTGATTACGGTGGGTGGGTTAATTTTCTTTTTATTGACTATACTGATGACGATAATAATGCCGCGCTCGCGGACGTAGTTGATTACGCTGCGTATTTTGATGTACGGCCGTGGATTAAAATCACGTTTACTGAGCTTAGCCAGCGCCAGCATGCCGTGTATGCGCGCATGAAAGACCTGCGTTCTAATCTCAGGCCTAAGGAGACAGCCGGAGGCAGCGACCATGACGGCCCGCATCTGGACTACGGGTATTGCCTTTTGGATTTCAGCCCTCTGTGGATAAAGGCCGGCAGGCAATATTTTAGCGTTGGGCAGGGCCTTGCCTATAGCGATGTTAACGACGGGATAGAGGCATCGTTAGTTTTTCCTCGGGCAAAAATAAAAGGGTTTTTCGCGCGTACCCTGCCGCACCAGGAAAATATTGATATTTCCATCCCCGGCTATGATAAGTCAAGCCAGCGCGCTTTTTACGGCCTGCAATATGACTATACCGGATTCACCAGCCATACTCTCTATGGGTATGTGGTTACGCAAAGGGATTCGAGCGAGGAACAGCCGGAAGACACCGAACACGATTATACCTATGATTCCCTATATGTAGGAGCGGGCGCGCGGGGAAGTTTTCCCTACCGCGTTTCATATTGGTTAGAAGGTATTAAGGAGAGTGGCAGAAGTTTTATCTATGAAAGCAATAGCAAAAAAGATATTGATGGCTCCGCGGGCATTTTAGCGCTTTCCTATGATCCTGCTATCTACAGCCATCCTTCGATTTTCTTCAAATATGCCTATGGTTCGGGGGATAAAGAGAGAGTAAGCGTTACGGATACCTTTGGCGGAAACGCTTCAGGCAAAGACCGGAATTTTCTTTATTTCGGTTATATTCCTTCCGGGTATGCCTTAGCCCCGCGGCTCTCAAATCTGTACTTTTTTAAAACAGGGTTTACTCTAAAGCCGCTGGAGAAAATACGGCTTTTCAAGAATTGCTTCTTGGGAGTTGATTATTACCGATACTATAAGGCGCGAAAATCCGGGGGTATATACGATACCGATGCCCTTGGGACGCATCGCGATATCGGCTATGAGGTTGACGCCACGCTCAATTGGGATATGTTTTCTGACCTCAACTGTGCCGTCCGATATGGTTATTTTTCACCCGGCAAAGCGTATTCCGCGGAGGCTCCCGACAACGAAAGATATTTTTCCATAAGCGCGAGCATTTTATTCTAAAAAAAGGGGTCACCATTTTTCACACAAAGGTATTTTTAATTGTGGAATAAGGTTAAAAGGGGTATAATAAAAAATACAATGTTTGTTCTAGTAGTATCATCCGAAAGGGCAAAGCATGCTTGATGGGTCAAAAAAGAGATTAAGATTGAGAATCATAATTCCTGCGTATCCAGCGTTTAATATTTATTCTCACGTGGCTAAGAAGACTACGGCGTTGGGGCCGGTATGTGTCGCCAGCTCCGCAAATGAAATGGAAGGATGGGATGTCGAGGTTATTGATGAGAATAATCTCCGCAGATATGGCCCCAGGGGCGATTCGGCCGGAGCCGACCATGAATTTTTACAACGATACAGGCCCGCGGATGTTGTGGGGATATATGGTGGCTTGACAAGCACCATCCCCAGGCTCTATGAAATAGCCCGTTTTTATAAAAATAAGGGGATTGTGACCATCGCCGGAGGCCAACATTTTGTTGAAGATACCATTGTCGAGGCGTTGAATTCTTGCATTGACTATGTGGTTGTCGGTGAAGGAGAAGAAACTATTAAGGAGCTCCTGCGAGCCATAGAAGGAAGACAGGATACAAGCGGAATTAAAGGTATTGCCTATCTAGACAACGGAAAGGTTATTCGTACTCCTACGAGAGCGCATATAACTGATTTTAAGAAGCTGCCGTTGCCGGATTTTTCCTTAGTGCGTTACGCAAAGATTAAAGTGTATCCTGTGGGAAGGATACGAGGCTGTGGGATGGATTGTGAGTTTTGCACCGTTAAAGGTAAGCCAAGGAGTTCTTCTCCTGAACGCCTGCTTGAATGTATCAGTTTTCTTCTTGAGACTCATGATGCCAGGCATTTTTTTATTGTTGACGATCTTTTTGGGCAGCAGCGGGAGGAAACCATAAGGTTCTGTACTATGCTTAGGGATTATCAAAAAAATATAGGCAAAAGGCTGGGTTTAATAGTTCAGATAAGGCTGGATAAAGCCAAAGACCCCGAACTTCTCTCCGCGATGCGCCAGGCTGGCATTAACACGGTAGCTATCGGTTTTGAGTCGCCTATTGACGAAGAATTAAAGGCCATGAATAAGCATATTAAATCTGAAGATATGTTAGCCTTGACAAAGATATTTCATAAATTCGGATTTTTGGTACACGGCATGTTTATTTTTGGTTATCCGTTAAAAGAAGGCGTGAATTTTCAAATGTCAGCGGGAGAGCGGATAAAGCGTTTCAAGAGCTTTATTAGAAAGGCAAAGATTGACACAATACAGACTTTGTTGCCGACTCCTCTGCCTGGAACAGAGTTAAGGCATAGGCTTGTCAGCCAAAATAGGGTTTACCCAATTCAAGTCGTTGGCTGGGAATATTATGACGGTAATTTCCCGCTTTTTGAGCCTGACCAGCCTATGACCGCTGAAGAAATGCAGGATTCTATCAGGAAGATCATGGGGAAATTTTATCAGTTTAAGTATATGTTTATGTTAGGGTTGCACATTGTTTCTTTTCCTGCCCTGGTTTTCTTTTTACATAATATCAGGTCAGGATGGGGGAGATGGTACAGGCCGTGGCGTAATAACCTGGTTCGTTTTGGCGGATGGATTATTATGAAGCGCTGGGCCTCTGAGTTTAAAAAAGATACGTTTCATAAACGGTTACAAAAGGCAAAGGAACACCTAAAAGTTAAATAAACAAAGGTAAAGGGGTGGAAAATAGGTGTGACCTCTTTTCTCTTGAAACTTGAAATAGCTTGCTTTATTAAGGTGTTACTATATAATTGGTACTGGGAAATAAAGAGAGCATTCCTTTTATGCCCCCGGTATTCAAAAAGTAGCCTCTTGGTAGAAATATACACGGTTACTGTTCTTCAATCCAATGGCAAGCGAGGCCCGCATTAAATATAAGCACGCTTTATTTCTCAATCCCTATATCGAACGAAGCGCCACCAATACGATGATGCTTTTTCCGTCTATTGGCGTAGAATATGTGGCGACGAGCGTTAAGGGCCTGGTTGATAAAATAACCCTTTTAGATTTACGGTATGAGAAGGATTTTTCCGATACCGATAAACTCCTGGAGTTTATATCCAACTCAATTGATATTATCTGTGTCAGTATCGGTTGGGACCGGCAGTTTGAAGAAATCTGCCATCTGCTTAACCGTATGCCGGATAACATACCTTTAGTGGTAGGCGGTTATAAGGCTACCGAAAAAGTAGATGAACTTTTTAAGGTGTGTCCCACAATAGATATCATAGTCAGGGGTGAAGGCGAAGAAACGATAAGGGAAATATTCTCTGGTGTAGCACTCAAGGATATCCTTGGAGCCTCTTACCGTGAGGGCAACAGGGTACTCCATAATCCAAACCGGCCCCTGCCGGATATAAACAGCCTTATAGCGCCTGACCGAACCCTGCGGCGTAACGAATATATGATGGCGGTAAACGGCGTGAAGGTAGCGAATATAAGTTTTGATTCGGTATTAAGCGCAAGGGGCTGTCCTCTTGATTGTAAATTCTGCACGTTCAATATGAATCCCCTCGGACAAAAAAGAAGTTATGCTGTGCGCAACGTAGATTCCGTGGTTAATGAAATACAAGGATTAAAGGCAGGGGTGGTACTTTTTAGCGATGATAACCTCTTTGTCAACCCTAAAAGGGCGGAAGAAATCTGCGATTTAATCATTGAACGCAAAATTAAAAAGCGCTTCATCGCCCAGGCACGTATTGAAATTGCCAGGCATCCGAGATTGTTAGCGAAAATGGTTAAAGCGGGATTCAAGGCGCTGTTGGTCGGAATAGAGTCTCCTCATGACTGGATACTGACACAGCTTAATAAAGGCTTCACTCAAGAAGCGATAAGAAAGTATTTCAGGGTCCTTACCAAATATCCTATTCTCTACAGCGGTTACTTTATCTATGGGAATATCGGAGAAACGGAAAAAGAGATGCTCTACATCCCGAAATTTGCCAAGGAGATCGGGGTTGATATTATTGCTTGCAATAAATTGAGGATTGAAAAGTTTTCGCCTTTAAAAGAGCTCGCGGAGAAAACGCCAGGCTATCATATTACCGCAAAAGGAGAGTTGTATTCCGATATGTATAGCCACGCTGCCCTAAAAAAAATCGGCAGAAAAATAAAATTTTCTTTTTATACCCCTTCCCGATACGTGAAAATACTCTGGAAGAATATTTTTGTCACAAAGTTCTGCACCTTTAGCGAAATCGTATCTCTCTTTCTTGTCTTTCCGCGTATCCTTGCAAGCGTTATCACCAGGGAAAAACAAACAGGCAGGCTTAAAGATTCTCTGAAACGCACCTTTATCAGAAACGCCTGACGAAATTTAAGAGAAATTTCTTCTCGGCTCTTACGAGAAGGGCCGACAAATATAAAGAGAAAGCTGCTATCACAATAGCCATAGGGGGTAGAGAGCCTCTTTGGAATTAGTTACTGCGGAAAAACAGGGGTTTTTTAGCGGTACCTAAGTTAGTTATAGTTGAAAAAAACCTTATTTTACACGAATTTTTAGCGAATTAACACGGATAAATTTGTGAAAATTCGGCGTTTAATTTGTGGAAATTAGTGTTTAAAATGGGCTTTTTCAGTGTAAACTAAGTTAAAAGGAGGGTATGGTGGCAAGAGAAAATTATTCGTATAAAAAGTATCAGAAGGAATTGGCAAGGAAAAAGAAAAAAGAAGAAAAACAGCAAAGCAAACTGAATAAAAACATACAGGCCAAAGCGCGCCCTGCCTTATCGGATGGCACGTGTGCTGCTTCCGTGACGGAGTCGGCGGAGGCTTCACATGAGACGAGCGCGGTAGTATAAAACTAAAAAGGAGGAAGTATGGGAAATCAATACGGCGGTGGATATGGCGGGGCACAACGAGAGATGCACAAGGCGATTTGCGCGGAATGTAAGAAAGAATGCGAAGTTCCTTTTAAACCCAGAGAAGACCGTCCTGTGTACTGCCGGGATTGCTTTTCAAAACGTAAGGACGAAGGCCGTTAAATGGATATCAATTGCTTGAAATGCAAGGAGCAGAATGTTTGTTGCGATTTTGGGGCATGGGTAGATCTGGAAGAAGCCAAAAAAATACTGGTCCTCGGATTAAAGGGTGACTTTTATCATCTTGAGAAGGACAAAGATTTTCCTTCCGGATATAAAGTTGGGACGAGTTGGGAAGATAATCAGTGTTCTTTTCTTACCTCAGAGGGGCTTTGCTCTATTCACAAAGTCGACTATGATTTGAAGCCGGCTCACTGTAAAGAATTCCCATACGAAAACGGGAAATTGTCGCCGCTTGCGGATGTATTATGCCCGGTAGTTAAATCAAAAGTAAAAATGAAGAAAAGGCCCCGATAGGTTAGTTGGGATAGAGGCAGCAAAGTGCTCCTATAACAAAAACACGATTGATGCCACCGTTACATTTTTACCTGCTATGAGGAGGTTTTCATGTTTAAGAAAACATGCGGTTTTATTATGATTATCCTGCTGTGTTTATTGAGTTCCGGGTGCGCAGTGATCGGCACAGCGGTTAGCGCGGCGGCGGCTTACGGGATCTATCAGGCGACAAAAAAGTAATCCCTCTTAAGGCAGCAAAGGGTGAGCATTCTTAGTGTATTCATTTGAAAGTCACGTAGTTGTTAAAGATGGAAACATCTGTGCTTTGTGCGCTACAGCCAGGCAAAGCAGATGTTTTCTTTGTTTTTAAGAAGGCTCATTAATTCCGAGAGCCGAACTCTTGTGATAGAGTAGTCATATTTTTTAAGTCAAGTTGTGATATGGCAATATATCAAGATAGACATTAAGTCATAACATGATGTAGTTATTGTAGTTATGCAGAAACGACACTGTTTTTTTAATATTGCAAAAGAACTTACTGAGCATGTTAAAAAGTTGCGGCAATGCCGGTTGTGTCCGCGGATGTATCCGCCGGTGGTTAGCGGTGGGGCGGTCGTAAGCAAAATCCTGCTGGTGGGGCAGGCGCCTGGGGATAAGGAACCAAAAATAGGCCGGCCATTTGCCTGGACCGCGGGTAAGACGCTCTTTCGTTGGTTTAATGAAGCCGCGGGAATGAGTGAAGAACAGTTTCGCTCTTCCTTATATATGGCCGCGGTGTGCCGGTGCTTTCCTGGAAAGAACCCTGCGGGAGGGGATCGGGTGCCGTCACCGGAGGAAGTGCTTAATTGCAGTGCGTGGCTTAATCACGAGCTAAAAATTCTGCAGCCGGCTTTGGTTATACCTGTCGGCAAGCTGGCTATCGAACAATTCCTTCCTTTGCAAAAGCTTGATCAGATCATCGGCCGTAAATTTAGAGTAATCCGCGATGGGCATTGCTTTGATGTGATCCCTTTGCCTCATCCTTCAGGCGCTTCACCCTGGCACCGCAAGGAGCCGGGCAAAAGTTTGCTTAAGCGAGCTTTGAGGCATATTATTAAACATCCAGCGTTTAATTTTCCACAACACAATAAAGGTGGCAGGTATGGATTTTCAACTAAAAGCTGAGTTTGTTGAATTGGATAATATGCTCAAGGCTCTGCATCTTGTTGCAAGCGGAGCCCATGCCAGGCAATGTATACAGTCGGGTTCGATCAAGATCAATGGGCACGTTGAGACCCGCGTTCGCCGAAAGCTGCGAGCGGGAGATTCCGTGGAATTTGGCCAAGAGCAAATCAGTATCGTTGCGTAATCTTCTGACCATGCCGCCTAAGAATAAAGAATAAAGAAATACTTGCAATCTTTTTTAAAAGCCCTATAATTATAACTCAAAGCTAAATTATTAGCAGAAATAAAAGGAGGAAGCATGAGGTATCAAGGTAGTAGTGGTGGTGGTGGTGGATTTGGCGGCCCACGAGAGATGCACAAAGCAGTTTGCTCGGAGTGCAAAAAAGAGTGTGAGGTGCCGTTTAAACCTAGAGAGGATCGTCCGATATACTGCAAGGATTGTTATTCAAAGCGCAAGAACGAAGGCCGTTAACTGTAACAGAGTGATGCAATAAGTAGAGTAAGAGTGTAGAAGTCCAAAACCGCAAGGACAGGATGCTCGGCCTTGCGGTTTTTTATTTGATATTGTTTCCTTGATTATGAATTCTTGCCGATGTTTGTTAAAAACCTGTATGTATAGGGTATAGTGCTCAGTACCATATCATAAGGACAGGGATAGGTTTAGTGCCCTGCGGCATACGGAGCAAGAAGGATTTAGAAAAGTAACATTTGACAAAAGCGGATAGCAGGAGTAAACTAAGGGATAATAAAAAAAAGATTAGGAAAAACCAGGCTATAGGTGGAAGTTAACTAACCTATGCGGTTTGTTGGTTTTTTAGTCCAGTGGATTGTATTGCTTTGAAGAAAGGAGATCTTGATAATGGCAAGAGGAAAAGTGAAGTGGTTTAGCGATCAGAAAGGATATGGATTTATTACCCCTGAATCAGGCGATGATGTCTTTGTGCATCATAAATCTATTCAAGGCGAAGGTTTTAAGTCTTTAGCTGAAGGCCAGGAAGTAGAGTTTGAGATTGAAAAAGGCCCCAAAGGATATCAGGCCGTAAAAGTTACCAAAATATAACCAGGAATAGTTCCAGCCGGAGTATAAGTTTTAGCTCATTATTAAAAGGCAGTAAGGCCGGCGGGTAGAGAGGATGTGCCATGCATACCGGAAAGATCAAAAAAGTAGTGCAGGAAAGAGGGTTTGGTTTTATCTGCGATACTGACGGAAAAGAAGTATTTTTCCATCAGAGCAGCCTGGTCGACGCGCAATTTGATGCCCTTAAGGACGGCCAGAGCGTAGAGTTTGAGATTGAAAATTCCCCCAAAGGCCCCCGCGCTGTTAAGGTGTCTATCGTCAAAGAATAAACAAGCATATCATGAAAAAAATCAAGACTTCGCTTAAAGGCAGGAAATGCAAATTCCCTCACTGCAAACACATACTGAGTATGTATAATTATGCGGCATATTGCCATGTCCATCTTGGCCAGGTTACGTGTGAAGATAAGCCGAAGGCCTCCAAGGCATAAGGACGTATAAGGCAATGAATACAAACAGTTATGCGCAAAGGGATGGCCAATCTGGGCGAAGTTTCTACGGATTGGGCATTGCCCCGAAGATTCTGGACACTTTAGAGCGCATAAAGTTCAAAGTTCCTACGCCGATACAAGAAAAGGCAATCCCTCTGGCAATCCAAGGCAAAGATATTATCGGGATTGCGCAGACCGGGACCGGCAAGACGCATTCATTTGCCATACCTATGGTTCAGCTTCTGGAGCAAAAAAAAGGGATTGGTTTGGTCCTTGCGCCTACCCGTGAATTGGCTATTCAAATCGATGAGGCCTTTAAGGAAATAGCCCGAGCTTTTGGGATGCTGACCGCTTGCCTTATCGGAGGGGTGCCGATGGAGGGACAGGTTGAGGTTTTGCGCAGGAAACCTCGGATAGTGATTGCGACTCCAGGCAGGCTCATTGACCATATGGGGCAATGGAATTTTTTGCCGGAAGAAGTAGTAATGCTCGTGCTCGATGAAGCGGACCGTATGCTGGATATGGGGTTTGCTTTGCAGATTGATAAGATCTTACGTTTTCTGCCGCAAGCGCGGCAAACCATGCTTTTTTCCGCGACTATGCCCAAAGAGATTATGGGGATAGTTGCTAAGCATATGAAACTTCCTGTGTCTGTAGAGATTGCTCTTTCCGGGACAACCGCGGAGCATGTTACCCAGGAATTATTTATTGTAAAAAAAGAGGCAAAGCTTAAGCTTTTGAGTAAGCTGCTGGCGCACTATAAAGGCGCGATTCTTTTATTTTCCCGCACGAAGCATAACGCGCAAAAGATTATGCGCTCAATTAAGGATATGGGCTATAGCGCCGCGGAGATGCATTCTAACCGCTCCCTGAGCCAGCGACGGGAGGCCTTGGACGGTTTTAAATCAGGAAGGTATAAGGTGCTTGTCGCTACCGACATTGCCGCTAGAGGTATTGACGTAACCGGTATAGAACTGGTAATTAATTATGACCTTCCGTCAGACGCCGAAAATTATGTGCATCGCATCGGCAGAACAGCCAGGGCGGGCCAGCGGGGGCACGCGGTTTCTTTTGCAACGCCTGAACAGAGCCGCGATGTGCGCGATATAGAAAAGATTATCAGGTCTACGCTTCCTGTGTCACAGCATCCTGAGGTTCCCCCTGAGGAATTTATAGAATCCAAGAATGATTCCCTCCCAGCAAAACCGACGTGGCATAAAAACAGGCAAAAAGATAAGTTTTCCGGCAAAAAATAAACCCCGTTAGAAAGGACGGGGCTTTTACCCCGCCCTTTCTATAAGGAATTAAACTTTCATATCTTTCATCCCCGCCATAAATGGCGTGTCCTGTTACAAAGCCTCTTTGTAACGGGACGGGGCTTTCTAACGGGGTAAACACAGAAAATTCTACGGATAGAGCATGAGGCAAACACTACTCTCGATAATCGTCTGGTTTGTGATAGTTTCCCTGACAATTTTATTATTTTTTGTCATGGCGCTTGTCTCAGTACTATTGTTTCCTTTTGACAGGAAGCGGAAATTTACGCACGCCCAATGTTTTTGGTGGACTGACGCAGTTACCGCGCTAAACCCATACTGGGATGTAAAGGTCTATGGCCTCGACAATATTGACCAGAACAAAGCATACGTTGCCGTATTAAACCATCAGAGTCTGGCTGATATTGTATTAATGTATAAGACCAAGATGCAGTTTAAGTGGGTTGCCAAGGAAAGCCTCTTTAAGATCCCTGTCTTGGGATGGAATATGCTGCTTGCTAAACACATCAGGTTAAGGCGCAGTAAATTTTCAAGCATAAAGAAGGTTTACAAGGAAGCTTCCGTGTGGCTGCGTAACGGCATTTCAGTAGCATTTTTCCCCGAAGGCACAAGAAACAATGACGCGGCAGTGGGAGAATTCCAGAACGGAGCGTTTAAATTAGCTATAAAAGAAAAAGTCCCGATATTGCCTATTCTTATTCAGGGAACAAGAGATGCTATCCCAAAAGGAAGCTGGCGATTTACGACCAGGATTTCTTGCCTGATAAAAGTACTGCCCTCGATTGATACATCGGTATATTTGCCTGCCGAGTATAATCGTTTGCGGGATCTTACGCGAGAACAATTATGCGGCAACTAAAAACCCGCGCCTACTGAAAGAAGGGTGCCCGGTAAAGATCCCTCCGATTAGCCGGATAGTCCTCCATAAACTTAAAATTTCTATGCTCCTCCTATGAATTGCTGTATAATACTATGCTATGAAGAGCGTTGTAGTGTTATGTGCAGCAGTTATTGGCGTTGTTTTATTAAGCAATAAATCCTCCGCTTTACTCTCCGTGAGAGAGCGTGTGTTCTTTATAGAAGAACGGCTCTTGTTGAAATCTCCTTCCGTAAAAATAGATGATGTGCAAATCTGGATTCCAATTCCTTCCAATGATGAATGGCAAACAGTGGGCGGCCTTAATTTAAAAAGTCCTTTAGCCGCGAATTTTCTGACCGAAAAGAAATATGGAAATAAAATTCTTTATCTTAGGTCGAAGCAAAATGCTAAAGCCCGTAGGCCGCAAGAAATAGCTGTATCATATAAAATCCAGAGAAAAGAGCGCGGCGCCTCAGAAGAAACACCACAGTATAGAAAAGATCTATCGCGTTATCTCAAGCCGGATAAGACCGTGCCGATCGATGGCCAGATACAAGAGCTGGCGGTAAAAATAACCGCAGGCAAGGCCGGCGATTTAGAGAAGGCGAAAGCCATCTATGATTATCTTATCGATAACTATAGCTATGCACGAGACGATCCAAAAGTATGCGGTATTGGAAATAGCCTGCTCACCTTACACTATAAGAAAGGAATGTGCACAGATTGGCATTCTTTATTCATTTCTTTAGCGCGCTCTTTAGGTATACCGGCTAAGTTCGAAATCGGCTTTCGCGTCCCTGAGGGCAAGAAGGAAGGCGAAATCGAAGGATATCATTGTTGGGCAGCGTTCTACATAAAAGCCAGGGGTTGGATTCCGCTCGATGCCTCTGAAGCATATAAGCATCCTGAGAAAAGAGATTATTTCTTCGGCCACATCGACGAAAACAGATTCGCCGTTACCACGGGAAGAGATATAGTGCTTAAAAACGCCAGAAACAGGGAGCCTGTCAACTTTTTTGTGTATCCCTATGTAGAAGTTAACGGGTCACTATTTAAGGATGTGGATTTTAGAGTCTCTTTTAAGGAGTTGAAATAAGTGAGGATGTGATGGCCGAAGGCGCATCTCTCTAATAACAAAAGTAAGAAAGGAGCGGTGAGATGAAAAGGGTGATATGTTTTTTGTTTATTTTCACATGTATGGGATATTTTTGTGGTATATCTCCTGCGGCCGAGCACGGTGGCAAGGAACACGGTGGCCATGAGCATGATGGAGTCAAGGTTTCGGAACCATCAGCAGAGCAGATCCGCGCGGCTATGAGCGAGTATGTTGCGAAAGAGTCAAAGAAAACAGGAACCTTGGATGTCTATGATAAAGAGGCAGGAAAAACCAGAAAGCTATCTCTTATCAAAGTCCACGAGCGGGTGGGCAAGACGGGAAATTATTATTATTCCTGCGCCGATTTTAAAGACACAGAATCCCAGGAGATGCTAGACTTAGACCTGGATGTGGAATCTAAGGATGGAAACCTTTCTGTCGTAGATGTCAGGGTTCATAAGGTAGGCGGAAAAGAGCGCTATACGTATGATGCGAAAGATAATCGTATCCCGGTGGCTGGCGGCTCCAAATAGATTTAACAAACTGCTGACGGGCTATAAATTGCCATCATAGTACAGAGAGGCCTTCGTTGGCTGGGAGCTGACGAAGGCCTTTATGCTTAACGCGTACGCAATGCGATAGTTATGATAACAATCATTGTTCCTTTCTATAATGAAGAAAAAATACTCTGTGAAAATTCTATTCAATTCCATGCCCTGTCAAGGCACGCGGAACTTATTTTTGTTGACGGCGGCAGCATCGATAAGAGCGCCGAGTGTGCCAAACGTTATGGATGTGGCTGTTATTCCAAGAAAGGGCGCCCTAGACAGATGAATAAAGGAGCAAGTATTGCAAAGGGAGATATCTTGCTTTTCATGCATGCCGATACAATCATCTCACCGAAGGCGGTATCTTCTATAGAAAACTGTATAAAAGATGGGAGGTGTGTTGGCGGTTGTCTTAGGCAAAGAATAGATGCTCCTGGAAAGATATACCGATTCATCGAAGGCTTTGGCAATGCAAGAGCTGCAATAACGAAAGTTTTTTATGGAGATCAGGGAATGTTTGTGAGAAGGGATATATTCTTAAGAATAGGCGGATTTCCAGAAGTCCCTATCATGGAGGATGTGATCTTCTCAAAGCAGTTGAAAAGGGTAGGCAAAACCGCAGTGCTGCCGGATAGGATTTTCACATCTCCAAGACGATGGGATAAAAAAGGCGTCGTTAAAACATCGCTTCTTTATAGTTTGATAAATGCCTTGTTTTGGCTGCGATTTCCTTTAGAGAAGATAAAATTATTGTATGATGATTTACGATGAAACGTGCCCTTGTAGTATGTGATAAAGAGCCTCGCCATGTTAGAGTAAACACAAGGGAGGAAGGTTTGAATTCTGCTATCGAAAAAAAGATGGCTGCAGAGGGAAATAGCGCGATAGAAGCACGAGGTGTTCAATGTGTTATGACTATGATGTTGTGATAATCGGTGGAGGGGCCGCAGGATTGGTTGCGGCTACGGGCGCGGCAGCTTTAGGCGCAAAAACAGCACTCATAGAGAAAAACAAATTGGGAGGCGATTGTACCTGGTATGGGTGTATTCCCTCTAAAAGCCTGCTAAAATCAGCGCAGATTTTTTCTTTAGTAAAGAGACTTAAAGAATTTGGGATTTCTGCCGGCACGCAGAATACGTATGATTCTTCTTTAGTAATGTCCCATGTGAGGGATATCATAAAAAAGATAAGCACTCATCATCCCCCGGAGGTCTTTGAAAAGAGAGGGATAAAGGTGCTTTTCGCAGGCCCAAAATTCATTGATCAAAATACTCTTGAGTGTAAGGGAGAGAAAATCTCAGCGAAGCGCTTTATTATCGCCACCGGTTCGCATCCAATGATTCCTCCCATTGCAGGGCTCAAGGATATCGGTTATTTGACTAACGAGAACATATTTGATTTGGAAGTTTTGCCTAAATCTCTGGCTGTTTTAGGAGGCGGGCCTATAGGGATGGAGCTTTCTTTAGCCTTTGCCCGCCTGGGGGTGGAAGTCTCGATTATTGAGATGTTTGACCGGCTTATGGCCAGAGAAGATAAAGAGATTGCCGAGGTGTTAGTTGATGAGTTTAAGGCCGAAGGAATTAGGATATACACCGGAAAAAAGGCTGTGCGTTTCTTAAAAGACGGCGGCTTGGTTTCCCTAACCCTTGAAGATAAGGATAAGAAACAATCCGTAGTGAAAGCCGAACAGGTCCTTGTTGCGGTAGGAAGAGCGGCTAATGTACAGGGGCTTGATCTTGAAAAATCCGGAGTCAAATATTCCACTAAAGGGGTAGAGGTAGACGCGACATTGAGAACTTCTGCTAAGAACATCTATGCCTGCGGCGACGTAGCCGGGCCGTATCAGTTTAGCCACATGGCTGAATATCAGGCCATCATCGCTATTGGTAATGCGCTATTTCCTTTTAAGAGAAAGGTTGATTACAGCGTTGTCCCCTGGTGCACGTTTACCGATCCGGAGGTAGCTCGGGTAGGCTTAACTGAAGATGAAGCAAAGGCTAAGCACAAAAATATAAGAGTCTACCGCTCTTTCTACAGTGGTAATGACCGGGCAGTTACCGATAGAGAAGAGAAGGGGTTAGCCAAAGTAATCACCGATAAAAAAGGATACATACTTGGAGCGCATATAGTAGGAGCCAATGCCGGAGAGATTATCCATGAGTATGTTTTGGTAAAATCATTAAAACTAAAAATCAAGAATCTTAGCTCGGCAATCCATATCTATCCGACGCTTGCGCAGGTAGTAAAGCGCTCAGCCGATGAGTATTATATTGAAATGATGAATGCCGGCTGGCTTAAGGGGTTTTTCAGGCTGATGCTGAAGTTTTTACGATAGGAATCATTATGGCTTTGGCCAAATGAGGCCAAACCATTGCCTTCCTGGCTTATGAAAAAAAACTATAAAGGGATACTGATCAAGCTGCTGATCGGGGGTATGCTTGTTGCAGGCGTATGGTGGATGGTAAAGTGTCAGTGCGTTAATCTTAAGTCTTTGACGCCTGCTGCGTTGCGCGATTTTATCCAATCTTTCGGCAAACTTGCGGTCTTGGCGTATATCATTGCTTACGCGTTGAATACAATCTCTATTATGCCGCCTATCGCCGCCATTTCCTTGACTGCTGGGCTGGCTTTTGGGGCAGTTTGGGGCGCGCTCTACTTAATGATAGGCGCGATGCTCGGGACAACCGCCACATTCATGATATCGCGGTATTTCGGCAGGGCTTTTATAGAGCAACTATTGAAAGCTAAATTTATGGCTTGGGCTATAGGGAAGTCAAACCCTGCCTACCGGCAGGCAGGCACTGCCCTCTGGCTGAAGGACCTCGATGAAAAGCTCGCGAAGAGCGGTTTTATGACTATTCTGTTTTTTCGTGTTATTCCCTTAGTGCCCTACGAGGTTTTGAATTACTCGGGAGGGTTATCTGGCATTAAGTTTAAAGATTATTTTTTGGCTACATTTTTGGGGATTATTCCTGGCGTCGTTATCTCGGCCTTCTTCGGTGGGAGCCTCGGTGAGATTAAAAGCATACGTGATATAGGTGCCCCACAATTTCTTATTGCCATAGGGCTTATGGTTTTCATCATAGCGGTTCCGGCTCTCTACCAGATTGTTAGGAAGAAATTAAGGAAAAATGATTAGGAAGATGAAAAACTCATCAATGAACACATTTTTAAATGTTTTAGAGAGATATGAGATAAAGAAAGATATTCTCAGAAGAGCTCGATTAACGACACTTCAAGTTAATATGGGTGATCTTTGTAATCAGAGCTGCGTGCATTGCCATATTGACGCGTCTGTTCAGGGGAAGAATATCATGTCAAGGAAGGTAGTGGGTGATATCCTTGATTTTTTAAGGAAAAATGTGATTGAGACAGTGGATATTACCGGAGGAGCTCCGGAATTAAATCCGAATTTCGGCTATTTCGTTGAATCAGCGCGGCCTCTTGTTGATGAGCTTATTGTGCGTTCTAATTTGACGGTGTTATTTGAAAAGGGGAAAGAATATTTGCCCGAATTTTTTAGATTGCATAAGGCGCGCCTTATGTGTTCCTTGCCTTGTTATACAAAGGAAAACGTAGACCGCCAGCGCGGGCCAGGTGTATTTGAGAAAAGCATCAAGGCGCTAAGGTTACTTAATGATATAGGTTTTGCGAAGCGTAAAGATTTGCAGTTAGATTTGGTGTATAACTCTCTTGGGGCGTATCTTCCCGGAGCCCAGAGTTCTTTAGAGAGGGATTATAAGAAGGTTTTGAAAGAGAATTACGGGATTGAATTCAACAGGCTTCTTACGTTAACCAATGTGGTGATTAAGAGATTCAAAAAATATTTGGAATCAAATAACAGATATGAGGAGTATTCTAAGGTGTTGGAAGAAAATTTCAATCCGCAGAACCTCAAGAATCTTATGTGCCGGACTTTTTTGAGCGTGGGGTATGATGGTAGATTATATGACTGCGATTTTAACCTTGCCCTGGGGCATGGGCTTAAAGACAAGGAAGGCAATTTTCTGACTATCGCTAAATTACGCCTGAAGGATCTGGAAGAAAGAGAAATCCTTACCGGAGAGCATTGTTTTGCCTGTACCGCGGGCAGTGGCTCGAGTTGTCAGGGCGCGCTTGCCCCGGAAGGCTTGGTTTGTGACTCTGCGCAGCACCCAAACCAAGGCGAAGGTTTGGTGCGCGCCTCTGCGCAGCAGACGGTCAAAGAGTACTATGGGAAAGTGCTGAAAGGCCAAAAAGACCTTAAAACGAGCGCGTGCTGTTCTGCTAGCGCGTTCTCTGAGCCGTTGAAGTCTATTATCAAAAACATTGAGCCTGAAATCCTGGATAAGTTTTACGGGTGCGGTTCTCCTATCCCGCCGCTTCTTAAAGATTGCACAGTTTTAGATTTGGGCTGTGGCACGGGGAGGGATGTTTATATCGCATCCGCTTTGGCTGGAGAAAACGGCCTGGCTATCGGAGTGGATATGACCGATGAACAACTTGAGGTTGCCCAAAGGTATAAAGACGCTCAAATGAGAAGGTTTGGATTTAAAAAATGCAACGTAGATTTTAAGAAAGGATATATTGAAGATTTAAAGGAGATTGGGCTAGCGGATAACTCAGTTGATGTAGTTATTTCTAATTGCGTGATAAACCTCTCTCCAGATAAAAAGAGCGTTTTTTCAGAGATATTCCGTGTGCTTAAGCCGGGTGGAGAGCTCTATTTCTCTGATGTCTTTGCCAACCGGCGTGTTCCGGAGGATGTAAAAAATGATCCGGTGCTTTATGGCGAATGCCTGGGTGGGGCTATGTATACTGAAGATTTTCGCAGAGTGCTCAGGGGACTGGGGTGTCTTGATTATCGTGTTACCTCAAAGAGGAAAATTACAATTGAAGACGCCAAGATTGCATCCAAAGCAGGGAACATCAATTTTTATTCTATGACTATCCGCGCTTTTAAGTTGGCTGAGCTGGAAGATATCTGTGAGGATTACGGCCAGGCAGCGGTTTATTTAGGCACTATTTCCGGCTATCCTCATCAATTTCAACTGGATGGCCATCATACTTTTGTTGTTCATAAGCCTTTGCTTGTGTGTGGTAATACTGCTTCTATGTTGAGTAAAACCCGCTATGAAAAACATTTTAAGATTATCGGAGATAGAAACATCCATTACGGGCCTTTTCTCTGTGGAGCTATTACTGGAAAGCCTGTCAATGCCGATACGCGTAGCAGTGAAGGATGCTGTTAAAAAAAAGAGGTTTTCTATGAGCATGACGCCGAAGAAATACGACAGATGGAACACGCGCATACAATGTGCCTTGACAAAGAAGCGGGTGTGTGCTTTAATTAAGTTAGAAAATATATAAGGGGAGGTCGTTCTTTCGGCCTGAGAGTTCCGCCATGAGAAGCGGATGACCCGAAAAAACCTGATCTGGGTAATGCCAGCGGAGGGACGAAGCGCGCAAGGGTGGCCCTTAATGCTTAGGCATAAGGGTTTTTTTATGGAGGAGTTAATGAAGGTGCGTATTAATGGTGAGGATGTTTTTTTGCCTCAGGGGGTTTCACTATCGGCTATCATTACAGAACGGAAAATTAATGCTCAAGCCGTGGTGGTGGAATATAACGGTGTTATTTTGACTCGAGAAAAATGGAAGCCTGTGGTCTTAAAAGAAAATGATACCCTTGAAATTGTATCGTTTGTAGGAGGCGGGTAAAAATGGAAACTCAACTTGTTATCGCAGGACAACCCATACGCAGCAGGTTTTTTCTGGGGACAGGGAAGTTTCCCTCCTATCAAATAATGAAGGAGGCGATTATTGCTTCCTCCGCGCATATAGTTACCGTGGCGTTAAGGCGGATTGACCCTCAGGCAAAAGAAGAAAATATCCTGGAGTATATCCCTAAGGATTGCATTGTAATGGCTAATACCTCAGGCGCTAGGAATGCCGATGAGGCAATTCGGATTGCCCGCCTCGCCCGCGCCTTAGGCTGCGGCGATTGGATAAAAATTGAGGTGATACCTGATAATAAATATTTGCTTCCTGATAATGCCCAGACGATTAAGGCCACCGAGGTTCTGGCCAAAGAAGGATTTATTGTGATGCCCTATGTTAATCCGGATTTGGCGGATGCCCGGCGTTTGCGTGACGCAGGGGCAGCTTCTATTATGCCTTTGGGCGCGCCTATTGGGACAAATAAAGGATTATGCACGCGGGAGTTACTTAAGATACTTATTGCGGAAATAGAGCTGCCGGTTGTGGTAGATGCTGGTATTGGCAGGCCTTCTCATGCCGCCGAAGCCATGGAGATCGGAGCGGCCGCGGTATTGGTGAATACGGCAGTGGCGGCCTCAGATGATCCTGTTTTGGCCGCCCGGGCTTTTTCGCTGGCCGTAGCCGCGGGCAGGCTGGGGTATGTTAGTGGAATGAGCCCTATAAAAGAAAGTCCGCAAAGCTCTTCTCCTCTGACCGGTTTCTTATGTTAGTGCCCCGGGGCATTAATTTCTTATAACGTGAAATACGAAATTCGAATATCTAAATCCGAAACAAATCCAAATTCCTAATTTCCAAATGTCCAAAATCATTCTGTGTTTTCGGTCATTTTAGAATTGGGTAATTTAAATATTGTTTAGAATTTCGGATTTCGTGCTTCGGATTTAATGATAATGTATGTAACAACGCACTAGTATTCCTTTCAAGAGCTATGCCGATAACCTTTTATGATCAGATTGTAAAATTCAGCCGTTTTGATTTCGAAGATTTTTTTCGCCAGGCTGCTCCCAAAGATGTTGAGCGGGTCATGGATAAAGAAGCTCTTTCGGAGAACGATTTCCTTTTATTATTGTCTGAGGCGGCCTTTGGCTCTCTTGAGCTTTTGGCTCAAAAGGCGCGGAGGATAACCTGGGGCAATTTTGGCAAGGTTATTCAGCTTTACGCTCCGTTATATCTCTCCAACTACTGCGTTAATGATTGCGCCTATTGCGGATTTAAACATTCTAACCCGATAACCAGAAAGTGCCTGAGCATCGCGGAGCTCAAGGAGGAAGCCAAGGAAATCGCTAAAAGCGGTATCCGGCACGTATTGTTATTGACTGGAGAGTCGCGCTCACAGGCGCCGCTTGCGTACATAAAAGAATGCGTAATTTTATTGAAGAAAAGCTTCAGCATGATTTCGGTTGAGATTTATCCTTTGAGTGTTAATGAATATGCCGAGCTCATCGCGGCGGGGGTTTCTGGTTTGACTATTTATCAAGAAACGTATGACGAGCGGTTATATTCTCAATTGCATAGGCAGGGGCCAAAGAGTGATTACCGCTTTAGGCTTATGGCTCCCGAGCGCGCGGCCCAGGCGGGTATGCGGCAAATAAACATCGGGGCATTGCTTGGGCTTTCTGAGTTTAAGAAAGAGGTTTTTTTTACCGGCCTCCACGGGTATTGGCTGGAACGTTACTATCCAGGCATAGAAGTAGGTGTGTCTTTCCCGCGCATACAGCCTCAGGTGGGAAATTTTTCCCCGGCCAATCCTCTTAGTGACCGCCAGCTGGCCCAGGCCATTGTGGCCACGCGGATTTTTTTGCCTCACGCGGGCATTACTCTATCTACCCGCGAGGCCAAAGAGCTGCGAAGTAATCTTATTGGCCTGGGGCTGACCCGTTTATCCGCGGGGTCAAGGACCCAGGTAGGAGGGTACGCGCTCTCCGATAAAACCGAAGGGCAGTTTGAGATTGCCGATACCAGTAGTGTGGATGCGGTCCGGCACATGGTGCATCAGAAAGGATATCAGCCAGTCTTTCATGACTGGCTGAATGTGATCTGAAAAATAAAGCAAAGGTCTGGCGATGCCTTGGTTTCTCTATATAGTAGAATGTAGTGATGAATCTTTGTATACCGGTATAACCACTGATATTGTTCGCCGTATAAGCGAACATAATTCTAAAAAGGGAGCATTCTACACGAAAAACAAGATGCCGGTTAAGCTTGTGTATCATGAAACCATGGCCAATCGCTCTATGGCTTGTAAGCGCGAAGCCGCGATCAAGAGATTGACAAGAATAGAAAAATTGAATCTGATTAAAACTTCCGCTTGACAGGGTGGAGGTTTTTTGTTTATGGAAATACCGCGGTACCCTGAATTTATGAGGCTTGAGCTCGCGCATAAGGAATTTTTTGACGCGGCATTTAAAAAGTGCCCTCCGGAAATTTCAGAATTTACCTTTACTAACCTTTTTAGCTGGAGGAAGGCTTATGGTTTTAAGGTTTCATCGCTGGGTGAATCGCTTATTCTTGGTTGTGATAGTGGAGAGGGAGCCCGTTTTATGCAGCCGATAGGAATAGCTGATTCTTACGCGGTTATAGAGAAGGTTCTCCGTGATACGCAAGGAGCGTTTATCCGTATTCCGGAGAGCGCAGCGAAGCTTTTTGAAAGTAACAGTTTGTTTAAAGTTGAAGAGGACAGAAATAATGCCGATTACCTCTATCTTTCATCTGCATTGATTAATCTTCCCGGCAGGAAATATGACGGAAAGCGCAATCAAATAAAAAGATTCAAATCGGAGTATGAGTATACTTATAGAGATAGTAAGGGTTCTGATATAGAACATATCATGGAATTCGAAGAGGCATGGTGCGCGCTCAAGGGTTGTGATCACATAGAAGGCTTGAATAGCGAGAGGCAGGCGCTCAAGGAGATAGCCGCGAATTTCAAAGATTTTAAACTAAAGTGCGGTATCATTGCATTAAAGGGTAAAATCCGCGCGGTGGCAATTGCCGAAATGCTTAATCCTGAAACACTCGTCATGCATATGCTTAAGGCTGACCCGGCGATCCCTGGGCTTTACCAGGTGATGTTGAATGATTTTTTGCGTGCTCACGGGCAATCTGTTCACTATGTGAATCTTGAACAGGATTTAGGAGTTGAGGGGCTGCGCGTTTCAAAACAGTCTTACCATCCGCTTACGCTGATAAAAAAATACACTGTGAGCGCTAAGATATAAAATGTTTATTTTTAATATCGCAAAAAAACTGAAAAATCAGAGAATCATTTTGCTGTTTCGCCAAAGCTGGTCTGTAAGCTGGCCGATGACACTGGTTATGCTTTTTCTCTTTTTCATTGGACTCTCGGATGTCTATGTTGCCGGAAGAATCAGCAAGGAGGTCCAGGCTGCTTATGGCCTTGCCACGCAGATTTGTTTTATCTTGAGTATTATTGTTTTTGCCTTGACCGTTGGATCGGTATCTTTGATTTCGCGGCTTGATGCTTCTGGGGAGAAGAAGGATTATGATATCACGGTTGCTTCGTCTCTGAGTGTCTCCTTGGCATCAGGGGTAGCCTTTGCCCTGGGAGGTTTTCTCTTTTCTCGGAGTATTATCAACGCATTGAATGTGCCTGTACTGCTTAAAGGGTACGCTGTTGTATTGCTGCGCATATATTCCGCGGGGCTTATATTCTCATATTTTTTGATCAGCTCAAACGGAATCCTTCGCGCCAGTGGTATGATACGCAAATCGCTTTTTACCATGGCAGGCGTATGCCTGTTAAATACACTGCTTAATTTTCTGCTTGCGTTTGGCACACCCTTGGGATTCAGGGGGATTGCGGTGGCAACCGTAGTGAGCACGTTTGTCGGCTGTTCCATGAATTTCTTTTTCCTGCGCCGGAAGATTTCCGAGCTATTCAAATTTTCTGCCCGCGCCCTAGGAGCCATAGCCCGCATTGGCTGGCCGGCTGGGCTCATGCAGGTGTTGTGGCAAGTTGGGGCAATGGTGCTTTTTTTGATTTTGGCAGTATTGCCAGAGCGCAATATAGAAATTATGGCTGCTTTTACCAATGGGCTCAAAATAGAATCGGCAATTTTTCTTCCTGCCTTTGCCTTCAATATGGCGAACGCGGTTGTAGTAGGAAATTTATTAGGGAAGAAGAAAGAGAGCGATGCTTTCCTTATCGGTATTGTTACTGCTGTCTTTGGGGTGAGCATTGTTATGATATTGACTTTATTGGTGATGCTGAATGCTCATTGTATAGCGTCCCTGCTTTCGCCTGACGCTATCGTCGTGAATGAATGTGTCCGCTATATATATATCGCTTTACTCTCTGAGCCGGTAATGGCCTGGGGAGTGATTCTTGGCGGAGCCTTAAACGGCGCGGGAGATACTAAGGCGGTTATGTGGATTGTAGGCTTAAGCGTTTGGTTGGTGCGTCTGCCAGCAAGCTACCTTCTTGCCATTACGTTTAAGATGGGCGCTGTGGGGGTCTGGTGGGCGATGAATCTTTCACTTTTGTTTCAGGCGTTCTTTATGAGTAGGCGTTATTTTAAGCGCGCATGGCTGTATCAGCGCCTGCCTTCTATGGCAGGGCACCTACAGCCTGTAATTCCTGTTGAGTAGTAATAATCGCTCATAGAAATTAAAATTTATTTCTATTGACAATAAAATAAATTATGGTATACTTTTTACAAGTAAATGATTAGAAGTCTTAGGCCGCAGGGATAGGAAATCTAACCTTGCGGTTTTTCGTTGATGTCATTGTTTGCCTCGTTAGGAATCTGAAGATTCTCGGCAGGTAAAGATGATGAGGGTTTCTAGCAATTTACTAAATCTTAAGAAAGTGAGGTAATAAGCAATGGCAAAAGGAACAGTAAAGTGGTTCAGTGATCAAAAAGGTTATGGATTTGTCACCCCAGAAAATGGGAAAGATGTTTTTGTGCATCATTCCGCGATTAAGGGTGATGGTTTTAAGTCTTTAGCAGAGGGCCAGCAGGTCGAGTTCGACATCGAACAAGGGCCTAAAGGCGAGCAGGCTACGAATGTAGTTAAGCTCTAACCTTAAAGACCGCGAAGGGCCCGGCATTATAAGTGTCGGGCCCTTTTTTTTCACCTCTTTATGTAAAGGGTGGAGTAGTATATTGATTAGGACAGCAGGTAACTAAGGAAGAGAGGATATGATGAGTGAACAGTTTAGCCACGATGCGCCTACGGCTTCGCCGCAGGGAGATTCGAATGTAGTGGCATTAATTAAAAAAATGCAGCAGCAGCTTGTCTTTTTGGAAAAGAAAATAGACGCGTTGATAAGCCAATCTCAAGAAAGGCCTTTTAGGAGTAAACCTTTTTCAAAGCCTTATCGTTCTTTTGGCCGTTCCTCACACCCTCGTAGTGGAGAGCAGTATAATAATGCAGGGGAAAGGAAGTATGAGCCGGGGCGCCATTTTGAAAAACATCAACGTGACGAAAACTCGGGGTTTGCCGGGAAAAGGGAGCATGGGCCAGGGCGCCATTTTGGAAAACATCAGCGTGACGAAAACTCAGGATTTGCCGGGAAAAAGAAACCATTTTTTCCAAGGCGTAAAGAGCGAAAATAGCGCTTTTACCATTTTCCTCTTTTTATCCCGACGCTTTAAAACCGCGGCCTTCAGGCCGCGGATGGAGTCGGTCGGGATTCCGCCCCGAAGGGGCAAGAAGAAAAGTAACCCCGGGCTTTAGCCCGGGTTGGCTCCATTAATTCACGAAATAATCAATACCCGGGAGGCAGGTGTGGTGTGGAAGTATTTTACAAAATGCTTTACCATGGCTTTACCCTTGGCACTCGTATGCTTTAACGCGGGAGCGGCTCTTTTACCGGACGACGCGCGTAAAATGGACGAGGCTTTCTTAAAGTCAGCGGACATAGAGGCTGCGATTTCCTTGGTTAAGCTGGATAGTGAAATCCTGTGCGGGATTAAGTCGGCTCTTAGAACGGCATGCCAGTGCGCGGCCGTTTACGAAATTATCGAAATCTTTAAGAAGCCAACAGCCCTTGGCCTTAAAGTAAAAGATGTGTTGATTCTTGATTATCCTTGTGATAACAAAAAAAATATGCAGTGGCCTGGAAGCACTGTATCGTGGGCTATCCCTCAAAAAGACGGCTTATTATTTATGCGGCTTCCTTTCGGCTATCTTAAACCGCGCAGTCGGCAGCGTTGGATTATTGATAATCAAGGGAATATCTTTAGCCCTGTGAAACCAGTTGCTCATGGCGAGACTTTTAAGAATAGAGAGCCTCATTAGTGGAGCGTTACTCAAAGTGTGTGAGCTTGTAAGGGAGCGGTAAGGGAGGGATATGAAGAAAATATGGTGCATAGTGGTGGTGATTATTTCTGTCGTAGCGTTTCGGTCTGATGTTATAGCAGGGATACATACCGAAACCGTTGAATACAAAGATAATGAGGTAATCCTGGAAGGGTATCTTGCCTATGATGATGCTCTAAAGAATAAAGCTCCAGGAGTGTTGATAGTTCATGAATGGACTGGTATTGGGCCTTATGTCATGAAACGCGCGCAACAGGTAGCGGCATTAGGATATGTAGTTTTTTGCGCGGATATCTACGGTAAAGGAATCAGGCCGAAAGATGCTCAAGAGGCATCAGAGCAGGCATCACGCTATAAGGTGGACCGCAAGCTTATGCGTCAGAGAGTAACTGCCGGATTAGAGAGGCTCAGGAGGTGTGAATTTGTTGATTCTGAGCGTATCGCGGCAGTGGGGTATTGTTTTGGCGGAACAACGGTGCTTGAGCTTGCCCGCGGTGGCGCCCAGATACAAGGGGTGGTGAGTTTCCACGGGGGCTTGGATACTCCTTCCCCTGAGGAAACAAAGGCTATTAAAGCTAAAATATTAGTGCTCCACGGGGCAGATGATCCTTTTATTTCCACCCAGCAGATAAGCGCTTTTCAGGATGAGATGCGCGGTTCACACGCTGATTGGCAGATGGTTTCTTATGGGAATGCCGTGCATAGTTTTACCAATGCCGATTCAGGAGCTGACCCTAAAAAAGGTGTTGCTTACAATCAGGAAGCGGATACGCGTTCCTGGAAGGCAATGGAGGTGTTCTTAAATGAACTCTTTTCCTGATATCAACAACGCGGAGGAATGCGTGGGTAGGTTTGTTCTGAAGAATGAAGCATCTTCTCCCGGGGATCCTCGGAAAAATTAAGCGTTACTTTTTTATCTTTAGTAATTTAAATCTTTAGCAAAGGTATGGTATGAATAAACTATCAATCATTTTACTGCTAATGGGACTATTAATTCCCTGTAAAACGCCGGCATTTGCGGAAATTACCGATGGACTTATCCTTTATTATTCATTTGACACGAATGAAGGCGGCCATGTTACTGACGAAAGCGGTGGCGGCCACAGTGGTACTATCTACGGTGCTGCTTATACGTCGGCAGGCAGGTTTTCCGGCGCTTACCGTTTTGACGGACAAGATGATTATATCTTGGCAGGAGACCTGGGCTACCATGAAACAGGGGCAATCTCTTTTTGGATTTACGCTGATGCGGTTGAAAATTGGCGTAACCCATTTTCTACCGATTACGCCAGCTGGGATGATAATATCCGTTTTGAAATCAGCTCCGCGGGTTATTTAAGCGGCGGCGGGCATGGCTTAGGCAGAGGCGATCTTTTTACCGCTACCTTGCAGCCTAAACGCTGGTATCATGTTGCCTATGTCTGGGATAAAAATAACGTTTATGGATACTTAGATGGTGAATTAAAGTTCAAGAACCCGCATCCCGACCCCAATTCTCTGGTGCATCCGGATTTGCCGCTTACCGCCGGAGAATATAAGCAAACTACCCTCACTTTTGCAAACGTCGCCATAGGTAACGGCTATTCTCTTGAATCCCAGCGCTATTGGAAGGGGATGGTGGATGAGGCACGGATTTACGAGCGGCCCTTAAATGCCGCTGAAGTGCTTACGCTGTATCGTGGGGAAGAAGCAGGGTTAGTGCTGCATTATACCTTTGACAAAAATAGCGGGGCAGAGGTGCATGATGATAGTAACAATGGCCATACCGGTACTGTTATGGGTGCCAGCTATTCCACAAACGGCAAAAATGGGGGGGCTTATTTCTTTGACGGCCTTAACGACGCGATAAAGATTCCTAAAAGCGGGATGCTGGATGTAAAAGGCCAGATAACGCTGTGCGGTTGGTATAACATTTACGATACCAAGCAAGGGCCGATTATTGAATGGAATAACGGAAATACGAGCGGCGCGCACATGTGGGTTAATGTTACCGGGTATCAGTGGCAGGGCGCGGGTTCAGGCGCTAACTTTGTTGATACGCAAGGCAATGATATTGACCATGTGATAAATACAGGCAACGCATCTGTTAATCAGTGGCATCATATCGCGGTTACTTATGACGATAAGACAGGAGATGCCGCGGTCTATATAGACGGTGCGCTCGCGAATAAAAAAAATCTCGGTATTTTTACGCCCCAAACATCTTATGATATCTATATCGGCAGGAGGCCGAATGAACGCTCATTCCATGGCTTGATTGATGATATCCGCGTTTATAACCGTATTTTAAGCGCTGTTGAGATCAGGAATTTATGCGATGGGCTTTCTCACGGGATTGTGTATCAGAACTTTGAAGCCGCAAACGGCTCAGGCGGAACCTATGGCTGGCCGATTAATGACGCATACGGTGTCAGCGCGGGGCTTTCTTCGGAACAGGTCCATTCCGGAAGCCAGGCATGGAAGTTTACTATACCTTATGGGATGCCTTCAGGTGTTTTCGGAGGTACTGCGGTTGCAGCCCAAATCCAGCAATGGCATACAAATGTAGAGCCCCAGCGCCATGACCGTATGGATTTTTGGATATGGGCTAATCCTTCAAACAATGCCCCAAATACAGTTGCGGTCAAATTCTTTGACCATAACAAGTATGTTTATGATCCTCAGAATGACAAAGACGGTTTTTGGGTCTGGACTACAAAACAGGCTGAGATAAAAAAATGGACTAAGCTGAGTGTCCTTTTTACCCAGCTGCCGTCTGATTTTGAGCTTAACGATATTGATAAGATAGAATTCTATAATTATTGGGACGGCACCTATTATGTAGATGATATCGCGATAGTCGGTGAGGATAGGGTTTATCAGGCATTTGAGCCGTGGTCTTGCCCGTCTTCTAATCCGGGTGAGTGCGCGTGGAGTTGGGATGGCGGGGTGGTATCGCTTTCATCCTTAGCGCAGGAGTCAACGCAGTCGCTTAAGCTGGTAACTACCTCAAAGTGGGGCGGTATTGGGATAAAATCGCAGGAAAAACGCTGTGATTCCCCTGATAACTGTTTGGCGCAGGATTTCTGGCACGTGAATTTAGCCCCTCAATCAATAGACCCCGAGCTCTATGACCACCTGACTTTTTGGGTTAGGGAATATGGGCAGAACCGCCTTGCCAACAATATGGCGGTGAAATTTTTCGATCATAAGAATTATTTCGCGAAGGGTTTTGAAATCTGGACTAAACGCTCAGCGGAATACGGCAGATGGACACGGCTGGCGGTGCCCTTTAGCGAATTACCGGACGATTTTAAACTTGAGGATAGTAACAAAATAGAGCTGATAGCTTACTGGCCGGGGACGTATTACTTTGATGATATCCGCGCGGCAAAAACTGAGCCTCCGGTGATTGATACTCTCTATTTGTCTTCAGGAATTGTTTCCTGGAAACCCGCTGTCTCCGCGGTTACCTATACGCTTCAGCAAAGCACTCAAGGCGCTGACGGCCCCTGGCAGACGATTTATTCGGGCAGTAATAACCTTTTTGTGAGTAACCGATTGAATAAGGCATGGCTTCGCCTGCGTTGGCAAACCGCGCAAAGTTCATCTCAAGGCAATGTCGCATATTATTCAGATTGGAGCGATACGGTTGAATATCAGCCTAAGCTTAGCCTTATCAAAAAGGAAGAGCTTATTCAGCAGGGCGTTGTGGACTGGACGTTTATCCCGCAGGCCGGCTCATACGAGATTCAGGAAGGTAATTCAAGATTCGGGGCGTGGAAAAGGATTTATTTAGGGACATACAAGGTTCCTCCGCCTCTTTGGGCAACGCAGGGCAAGTGGTACAGGGTGCGGCCTGTGAGGCAGAATACCTCAGGGACTATTCTTGAGGCAGGCGTTTTTAGCCCGGCTATCCTTTATGATCCTGCCGCATTTGTTAAGGCAAACGGGACGGCCTTGAGAGAAAAAGCTACAGGGCCGCTTGTTTCTTTAAGGGGTGTTAATTTAGGAAATGCCTTCTTGCTTGAGCCATGGATGTTTTTCGGCAGTAACAGTTCTCTGGAAGAAGATTTTCCTGATGATTATTCTATGACCCAGGCATTGACTACGCGCGCGGATATCGGTGGGGAAAAGGCAAAGGCTTTAAAACGTCACTACCAGCAAACATACCTTCAGGAAGAAGATATGGATAATCTGGCGCGAATGGGTATTAATTTTATCCGCCTGCCAATGTATTATGAAACTATCCGCTCTTTAAGCGATAACGGCCAGTGGCAGGACACCGCCTTTGATTTTAGCGCTCTTGACCGTATTGTGGAATACTGCGGCAACCGGGGCATATACGTCCTGCTTGATCTTCACGGCGCCCCGGGTGGGCAAAGCAAAGAGATGCATACAGGGCGAAAAGGTTACAACAAGCTGTTTGACCCTGCAAACGAGATCTATAGAGAGCGTTTGCTTGAACTATGGAAGGCGATAGCGCTGCATTATAAAAATGATACGACGGTTATCGGTTACGACCTGCTCAATGAACCATTTGGCGCGATTACGAAGGATTATTATCCGCAAATTACCGATGGCTATCAGGCTTTATGGAATTTATATGACAGGATATACGATGTCATCAGGGATCCCCTGGCCTCAGGTGGCGCCTCTGACAGTAATCATCTTATTGTAATGGAAAGCATTCCTTCAGATAATGATTGGGATACCTTGCCTAATCCCGCGGTGTACGGATGGAATAATCTGATGTATCAGTTCCATTATTATGGTTTCACGTTTGATGAGAATGGCGAAATAGATGGCACAATGAATTATCAGGAAACAGTTACCTATCTCAACAGTAAGCTTTCGCAGTCAAAGCAATCGCAGTATCGTGTCCCTGTGCTGGTTGGTGAATTTAACGGGTTTAATGACGCGGCCATATGGGAATTGCATATGGGAAAATATAATGGCTTGGGCTGGAGTTGGAGCCAGTGGTCATATAAAGTTCACGATTATCCGTCAGAGTGGGGTTTATATAACCACTCACGCTATAGCCATGAGCTTGCAGATTTTAATAACGATAGTTATGACATCTTGGAAGAAAAACTAAAAAGTTATGATACCGCAGGAAGCCATACGCCTAATTTCTCTTTAATTCAAAGCGTCAGCCGTTACGCGAAGCTGCCCGGATATATCCCTGACCTTAGGGCAACCAAAGGCAATGGTTTAGTTAGCTTGCAGTGGTCGGCGCCTTACAGCGTAACTCCTCTTACACAGTACCGTATCCGTTACGGCACTACGGCAAGCGGCCTGTTTGACAAGGTTTTTACGGATAACGCGGTTTGCGGAGCAACGATTACCGGTTTACAAAACGGTGTTGAGTATCGTTTCCGTGTGGAGGCAGTTAATGCCACGGGAACCGGCCCACAGTCTAATACTGCCAGAGCTACCCCTTCGGTATAATCTTCCAAGAGATAGTGTTTATACCCGCCAAACGGCCATTGAATGGTTTAAGAGGTTATACTATACGAGCGCAGGTAGATTTTTCTTAAACCAGTCAAAATAAAAGCAGAGCTTTCCTCAGCGTAAACCCGAATTTTGCTATTGCAAAATCCACGCTTCTATATTAGTATACTCTTTTAAGGGTATTTCTTTCTGCGCGTTTTCTTTTTTTAAATTGAAGCAGGGCCCGGGGAAAATCTGCGATTTTAGAACGAGCAAGAAAAACCGAAAGGGAGTATACTATGAAGAAGTATATAACGTCTACAGTTATGCTTGTTTTTCTGTGTCTCGTTGTGTTCCTATCGAAAGCCTATGCCCAGCAGGCCCAACAGGCTGAAGTAACCCATTATTCTGGCACCGTGGAGGTTCTTTTTAAAGAAGCTGATGATTTTACGGGTGTTCAGGAAGGGGTTATGCTTGAAGCCGGTGATACGATTAAAACCGGCGATTCTTCTTCCGCGGAATTATCGTTTAACGATGACAATTCTAACCTGGTTCGTTTAGAGGAGGATACCGAAGTGAGCCTCAGCCTTAGCGTTGATGAGAAGCTCGAAATGACTACGGGAGAGGTTTTTTCAACAATAAGTAATTTACCCAGTGGCAGTGCCTTTGAGATACGCACTCCTACTGCGGTTTCCGGAGCGAGGGGCACAGACTGGGTAACTAAGGTAACCGAAGAGGGAACAGATGTTGAGGCTATTGACAGCCAGCCGTATGTGCGCCATTTTGAATCAGATGGTACGGTTTCTAAAGAGCGCACTGTGATGGCCCCCGGCCAAATGACTACCGTGCATAAGTTTGAAAAACCCTCGCAATTTCGCCCTATCGCGCAGGCCCGCAGGCAGGAATATCAGGCGCTTAAACAGGAGGTGCATAAGCATGGCGGTGAGGCGATACAAAAGCGCCAGGAACGCCCTGCGTTTGACCGAAAGAATTTCCTGGATCAGGTCCAGAAACAAAGGCAATCTTCTTCTCAAGGTAGATCCGAGGGAAATAAACCGGAAGGGCCCGGTTCGAATGAAGATACTCGTATGCAGGAAAGAAAGTCAAGCCTGGATTCTCAAACTAATTCTGCGCGCGATAACGACTCTGAAGGAGGGCGTAAGCCTCTGATGAGTTTAGAGGGACAGAGGCCTTCGTTTGAGCAGAAAAAGGAATCACAAAACCAAAGGAGCTCTTCAGGGTTAGAGAGGCCTTTGGTAAGCGGTGAAGCCGGAGGGCATAGGGAAAGCCAGGGTAGGGATCGTTTCCCTGAAGGAAAGAATAGGATGCCGAAAGGTGAAAGAATGCGCGAGCAAAATCAGGGGCATGAGACGAATAATGCCGAGCCCAAGGCAAGGAGAGACAATGTCCCTGCATCAAAAGGACAGCCTCCATCGTCGCGGCAAGGAGCCGGTATGCAGGGACAAGGTACGTCTTCGAATACTCAAGGGAAAACTCCTTCGGGCAAAGGCTCCGCTCAGTCAGGCGGCAAGGGAGGCAGTAGGGGAGGCGCTCCAAGAGGGGGAAGGCCTCGTTAGCGCAAGAGCTAAATCTGATAGTTTCTTAAGTTTGTTGCAATTTTTGAGTTGAAGATAAAATATGGTTTTAAATGAACCTGTGTTTTTAGATACACTGATTCAGACGGATGGTTACGGATGTCGCGGACAAAAATAATCTGTCTGCATCCGCTAAAATCAGTTTGCATTCGTATTATTGAATCAATATGCAAAAATCTATCAGAACTCATTGGTGAAAAAAGCATTACAAAAAATGCATGCAACAAAGCCGGGAAAGCTTCCTAAATCTTATGGCTGATTCTTTTTTGCTGAGTGAAAAGCTGGCGACAGATTTGAATAAGGTTATTCCTTTTGTGGAAGGCATTTCCTTGAAAATAGCAGCACTTACGGGTTTGGAAGAGAAAGCTTTGCAGGTTAAGCTGGCTTTAGAAGAATCTTTAACAAATGCCATGCGCCATGGCAATAAACTGGAACCTCAGCGTTTGGTGAATGTTTCTATTGATGCCAATTCTGAAAGGGTAATTCTCGATATACATGATGAAGGAAACGGCTTTGATGTTGAAAATATTCCTGATCCAACACGCCGTGATTTGCGCGATGTGCCTTCCGGCAGGGGTATTTTTCTTATTCAAAAATTAATGGACCGGGTTGAGTTTTATGATAAGGGCAGCGGCGTAAAGATGATAAAGTTTTTCTCTCAGGAATCATGAAGCGCGCATTCGTAGCATGGTATATAGTCATTGCGTTTTTTTTGATTTTAGCAGTTATCGTTTGGGATTTATTCAGGCCGCAGGAAATGTTTGCCTATGACATGTTAATGAAAACAAGGCCTGCGCAGAAGGAAAGCCGGGAAATAGTTATCATTGAGATTGCGGATGATACCCTGAAGTCGTTAGGCCAGTGGCCTATACCCAGGAATTTTCATGAGTCTCTTATTAAGGCCTTGACAGAAAGCGGATGCCGCATGATTATTTTTGATATCCTTTTAAGCGAGCAAAGCCAGTATGATAATGATTTGAAAGAGGCGATGAGGCAATCTGCAAACGTCTATCTTCCTTGCGCGTTTGAGCTTGAAGAGGTAAAGCGTAATAGCTCCAGGCAGGTTATGGCTCAAGATATCGTAGGGGCTGTGGCTGAGCCATTCAAGGCCGCAGCCGCGGGAGTAGGGCACATTAATATAATTGTTGATACTGATGGAAAAGTCAGGCGCCTGCCTCTGTGGGTACGCTACAAGGATAAATCTTGGCCTTATTTAGGGTTTTTAGCGGCAGCTAAACGGTTAGGGTATTCCCTGGAGCAGGAAGAAGCATTAGCACATCAGGCGCTCGATTCAGAGGGAGCGTTATGGATAAATTATCCCGGCCCCTGGACAAGCACCTTTCAGCATTTTTCGTATCTGGAGGTGTTGAAGGCGCATGCGGCTAAAAAAAACGGAAATGAACCCTCTGTTGATTTAAGTGTGTTGAAGGATAAAATTTGTTTTGTGGGTTTGACCGCGACAGGCACGGTAGACCTAAAGCCTACTCCTCTTGACAATATTTATCCTATGGTTGGCGCTCAAGCCAGCGTCTGCGATAGCATTTTACGCGGAGCTTTTATTAGGAGGGCGCATCCTTTTGTCCGGGGGGTGCTTGCGCTTGGAATTTTTCTTCTGTCATCACTCATTTGTTTAAAGTTTATGCCCCGCGCGGCATTTTTCTATTCGCTTAGCTTGACAGCGGTATATTCCTTTGGGGCATGGTTTTTATTTGCTTTTCGCGGTATTTTTCTTGATCTCTTTTTCCCGCTTACCGGGATTACGCTTATTTATACGGTTATTTTGCTCATGAAGTTTTTTGATGAAATCCAAAAAAGGCGGTTACTGGAAAAGGAATTAGAGATAGCCGCATCCATTCAGCAAAGCTTTCTTCCTCCTGAAGTGCATACCTTGGCTGATATACAAGTCCGTACTTTTTTAAAACCCGCGAAATTTATAGGCGGTGACTTTTACGATATTATTTTACTTGATGAGAATACCTTTGGTTTTTTTATTGCTGATGTCAGCGGGAAAGGGGTTTCCGCGGCGCTGCTTATGGCTCAGGCAATTTCTCTGTTGCGCCAGGTAGGCAGGGGTGTGTATGACCCTAGCGAGGCCTTGAGGCTTTTGAATAATCATTTGTATCCTATTTTAAAGGGGCGTTTTGTGACGGGGCAGTACCTTGTGGTACATGCCGCGGAAGGCTTTTGGGAAGGCTCGTGCGCGGGACATATGCCGCTTTTTTATTTTGACAGCGCAAAAGACACTATCAATGAGTTACTTGAGGCTTCAGGCCCGCCTCTGGGTTTGATGGAGAATGTAGCCTATACTGTTTACAGGCATCCCTTTGGATTGGGAGATAAATTGTTTATGTATACCGATGGCTGGACAGAGGCAAGGGATTCCAAAGGTAAGGAATTCGGGGTTGCCCGCCTCAAAGAGGCTTTTATGAAATACAGAAAGGAGAAGATAAATACGATTTTCTCTCAATTACAAGCGTCTCATACTGCGTTTGAAAAGCAATCGTTGCAACATGATGATGTAACCGCGCTGATGCTTGAATTTCCCGGAATAACACGTCAATAACAAAGGAGGGTAAGATGGGATTGAAAATAAGTATAGCAAAGAAGGAAGAAGAGAATGTGGTGATTATATCTTTGAGCGGTTCATTGGATACTCAGACGTACGAGGAATTCAGAAAAAAGGCGCAGGCGCAGTTAAGTACGACGTTAAAAGCCATAGTGCTTGACCTTGAGCGCTTGGATTATATAAGCAGTATGGGAATTAGCGCGATCCTGGAAATCCGTAAAGCGGCTAAAGCTCAAGGCGTGGTTATGATGATGTCGAGTGTCCCCGAACATATTGATAAGGTGTTTAAAATTGTTAACGCCCTGCCTGATGTGCAGATATTTGAAAACAGAGAAGATGCTGACCGTTACTTTGGAATCATTCAGAACCAGGTTAAGGAAGAGAAGCGTTATCGGGAAGCCGGTAAAAATAAAAAAATATAAGTTCAGTTTTCCTGATGCTCTATGTTTCAAGCATACAAATGATACTATGGATTCTTCCGATATTTTGTTCCAGGTTTTTAAGGATCGCATAGCGCGCAATATTCGCAGCCTTCTTTCGGAAGGCCAGCCTATCCATACTCATGGAATTATTCGCCTTGAAGTGCCTTGTCCTGGGATTAACTGCCTTGACTGGCTTATGGCTCAAGGAAGCCAGTATAAAGTATATTGGTCTAACAGGGATAACACCTTTGAAATGGCAGGCCTTGGCGCCGCGGATAGTATCCGAAGCCAGGCAATCTCTGGCTACAATACACTTTTCGAAGCTATTCATGAAAAGCTCTCTTTGGCAGGGAATGAGCCGCATTACTATGGAGGAATAGGTTTTTATCCTCCTCGGGTGAATAGTGGCGCAAGAAAACAGGAAAAAGAATGGAAAGAGTTTGGCGCGTATTATTTTTTACTGCCCCAGTTTGAAATCATAACAAAAAACGAAAAGACGGTTTTTGCCTGTAATATTGTAGCTGCGAATGTTACGCGCGCATTAATCGAGGAATATCTGAGCGCGCTTGATAATCTTTCGTTTGCGCAAAAACCATCAGGCAATGAGGTTATTCCCGCGATACGGGGCGTGCGCATGCTCCCTGATAAGGCCCTGTGGCGGCAATTATTCAGTGAGCATGTTCAGCCATCTGGTAAAATGGCGTATCAGAAGATTGTATTAGCGCGCAAAACATGTATAGAGCTTACTGCTGATAGTGAGCCGCTGGTTGTATTCAGAAAGCTTGTGCGAGAAACGCCCCGTTCCTTTCATTATTACTTTCAGCCTCAAGCAGGGAATGCCTTTTTTGGAGCATCTCCGGAACGCTTATTTACGCGTCACGGCCGCGCGATTGAAAGCGAGGCCCTTGCAGGGACAATGCCTCGGGGAGCCTCGGGAGAAGAAGATGCCGCATTTGAGAAAAAACTGCTTTCTTCTGATAAAGACGCCTTGGAACATAAAATTGTAGCAGAGGCAATTAAAAATGCTTTTCAAAAATTATGCGTTTCCTTTAGCAGCGATGACGCCCCAACAGTAGTTAAGGCTTCAAGCGGCCAGCATTTAATTACCCGTTTTAAAGGAATCCTGAAAGATGAAACAGACGATGCCCAGATTCTCTCTCTGCTTCATCCAACACCCGCGGTAGGAGGAACTCCGACAGAGCAAGTACTCCAGGCACTGATCAATGTAGAGCCTTTTGACCGGGGATGGTACGCGGGAGCTTTCGGATATATCGGTACTACCAGTGTTGATTTTACGGTTGCCCTGCGCTGCGCGTTGATGCGGGCAAATACAGTGAATTTATTTGCCGGTGCCGGTATTGTGGAAGGCTCAACCGCGGATGAGGAATGGCAGGAAATTGAAGAGAAAAAGCGCATTTTCCTCCGAATCCTTTCATCGTAAGGGAAAATATATGGTTAGTTTTTCTAAAGCAAAAAATATAAACCATCTCTGGGGAAGGCTTATTATTGAGGAGCTAACGCGCTGCGGGGTTGAGTATTTTTGTATTGCTCCCGGTTCGCGTTCAGGGCCGCTGGTAGTCGCGGTTGCCGAGAATAAGCGCGCCAAAAGCTGTATCCATTTTGATGAGCGGGGCTTAGCCTATTATGCCTTAGGTTATGTTGCCTCAAGCGGCAAAACTGCCTGTCTTATCGCGACCTCAGGCACAGCGGTTGCCAATTTTTACCCGGCGATTATTGAGGCATCTAAGAAAAAGCTTCCCTTGATTATCCTGACGGCTGACCGCCCCCCTGAACTGCGTAATACCGGCGCCAACCAAACCATTGACCAGGTGAAGATTTTTGGCGATTACGCGCGTTTTTTCTTTGATATGCCTTGCCCATCAAAAGAGATGCCTTTGGAGGCGGTGTTAACTACGATTGATCAAGCGGTATATCGGGCGCGCGCCAATTATCCCGGCCCTGTGCATATTAATTGTATGTTCCGCGAGCCTCTTACCCCGATAAAGGAAAAAGGATTCACTCCCGGGAACGTAAAGTCCCTTAGCCATTGGCTAAAAAATTCCCTCCCCTTTACGCGTTATAAGCCTTATGAGAAAAGGTTGTCATTAAAGGAGCTTAAGAATGTCGCTCAAGAGCTTAGCGCGATGAAACGGGGAATTATCGCCGTGGGGAAATTAAAGAGTGGAGAGGAAAAGAGTGTCCTGGCCCTTGCGCGCACCCTGCAATGGCCGGTTTTTGCTGACATAACTTCTGGATTACGCCTGAAGAGTAAAGATGCCTCAATCATTCATTATTTTGACCAGCTCCTGCTTGAGCCTGCCTTAGTAACTCGCTATAGACCTGATGGCGTTCTGCATCTGGGAGGACGATTAACCTCAAGCCGCTGGTATGAGTTTATTAAAAAGATTACTCCTCTTCCTTATATTACCGTGCTCAATCATCCCTTGCGTAATGACCCTTTACATTGCCTGACAACGCGAGTTGAATGTTCAGTTTCCTATTTTTGCGGGGCTATCAAGCAGTTTTTGAAACAGCGCAAGAGAAATGATTTTACCGCGCGGTTACAAAAGGCATCAGAACGCGTTTCTCAACGCCTTTTCGCGCGGGTGAAAGAAACAACAGCGCTTACTCCTGATGCCTTGGCGCAGGCTATAAGCCAGATACCCTTTCAGGAAACAGGGCTCTTTTTGGCTAATAGTATGCCTATTCGGATTATGGACATGTTTGCCGGGGTGAATAAGAATTTGTGCTGTGTGGGAGCTAACCGGGGGGCAAGCGGTATTGACGGTAACCTTGCTTCGGCAATAGGGTTTGCTGACGGCTTAGCTAAACCGGTAGTGGCGCTTCTTGGGGATTTGGCGTTTCTCCACGATCTTAATTCTCTGGCGCTTCTAAAGGAATTGAAAACTCCGTTTGTCATTATCGTAATCAATGACCGCGGAGGCGGGATTTTCTCATTTTTACCGATTTCCGGATTCCCGAATGTCTTTGAGAAATATTTTGCCGCGGCACATACCTTTAGTTTTGAGATGGCAGCAAAGATGTTTCAGATAGGCTATGTCAAGGTAAAGGTAGTAAAGGAATTCACTGATGCTTACCGCCAGGCCTTAGGGAAGAATGGAGCAACCATTATTGAAATAGAAGCTAATCGCGAGGAAAATTACAAGGCGATATGTTCTCTACAAAATACGATCCGAATTTGTCTTAAAAGGTAGGAACAATGCCTGGCATTAATTAGGAGACTTAGAAAATGAAGAAGCAAAGAGCTAAATGGACAAAAATGCTTCAGTTTACCGATATAGAATATGCAAAGTCAGAGGAAATCGCCAAAATAACCATAAATCGCCCCCAGGTGCATAATGCCTTTCGCCCTCTTACCGTGATTGAGATGTCCAAAGCATTAGACGATGCGCGTAATGATGAGAAAATCGGGGTAATAATTCTCACCGGTAAAGGCAGCCGCGCCTTTTGTTCAGGCGGTGATCAGAAGATACGAGGAGATGCCGGCTATAAGGATGGAAAAGGCGTTGAGCGGTTGAATGTGCTTGATTTCCAGCGCCAGATGAGGACTTGCCCAAAACCGATAATTGCCATGGTTGCAGGTTATGCGATTGGCGGGGGGAATATTTTAGCCCTTATGGCGGACATTACTATTGCCGCGGACAACGCTATCTTCGGCCAAACCGGGCCAAAGGTAGGCTCATTTGACGGCGGCTATGGCGCCTCTTATTTGGCGCGGGTGGTGGGCCAGAAGAAGGCGCGGGAAATCTGGTTTTTATGCCGCCAGTATAACGCTAAGGAAGCCCTCACCATGGGGTTAGTGAATAAGGTTGTAGCCTTAAAGGATTTGGAAAAAGAAACCATTAAGTGGTGCCGGGAAATCCTGGCGAATTCACCAATCGCTATTCGCTGCCTTAAATCAGCCTTAAACGCGGACTGCGACGGCCAGGCAGGCCTGCAGGAATTAGCCGGCAATGCCACTATGCTTTTTTATATGACCGAAGAAGGCCAGGAAGGCCGCAACGCCTTTGTAGCAAAAAGAAAACCCGACTTCTCCCGCTTCCCCAAACGGCCATGATATTCCAAAATATTGATTTTTTAATGCGAATATGGTATCCTTATTTATGAAGGGAGAAAAGATGGCAAAGTTAAAATTCCAGAAGGTCAGCTTAAATGTAGTGTTTTATAGAGAAGGTGAAAAGTTTATTGCTTATAGTCCTGCATTGGACCTTTCCACTTGTGGAGATACTCAGGAACAGGCTAAAGGAAGGTTTGAGGATGCGCTTCAGCTTTTTCTTGAAGAAACCGACAAGATGGGAACCATTGAGGATGTTCTTCTTGAGTGTGGTTGGAAGAAAGTAGGCCATCCGCAGAAAATGTGGTTACCGCCCGTATATATAGGGCAAACCCAGGAAGAAGTACGACTGCCGTGTCCCGCTTAAATCCTGTAGACTACAGAAGATTTGATAAGTTCTTAAGGTATATCGGTTGTGAATTTGTCAGGCAGAAAGGGGATCACCGAATCTACCGTAAGGCAAATCTAAAGCGGCCCATAGTTATCCCAGCCATTAAGGATATTCCAGTTTTTATCATTTTGAATAATCTGCGTGTATTAGGAATAAGCAAAGAGGAATATATATCCATGCTTAATAATTTATAGGGGTTTGATTAATCATAAAAAACTTGACATTATGCACTTTTATGGTAAACTTTAAATAGAATTTAAAATAAGAAAGCGTTTTCGCATGGAGGTGCGAAACGCCCAATACGGTTATATATACCGGATTGCCACGAAAATATAATAGGGTCGGCATTCCGGTTTTTTTATTTTATAGGTAATTAGTTACCGCTGAAAAACCTTTATTTTGCACGAATAGACACAAATACACACGAATTACTTCGTCGTTGTATTCGTGATGATTAGTGTGTAATTCGTGGGAATTCGTGTTTAAAAGACGCTTTTTCAGTGATAACTAGTTAATACTTTAATAAACAGCTTATTAATGAAAAAAGTAAATGGGAGATGAAATCTCTGACACTATTATAGTTTAATGTCAGACAATAGTAAGGAGGCGAATTATGTCGCGCAAAATACTTTCACTGGTTTTAAGCATTGGCCTACTGTTTCAGCAAGCAAGCTTTGCCCAGGTAGCAGTTGATTTGAATGTCGCAAATTACTTATCAAAGGCCGCAGGGAGCTTGTTACTGGATAAATTTCGCCCCGTGCATCTGCGTTATTTTTCCTATGACACTGCCAGTGATCATTTTAAGCTACTCTTGGATAGGGGGGATTTGGCTAATCTTGAAGATACAAGGGCTAAAGAGGAAGCCAAGGATTTATTGAGCTATTTTCTTGTGGGAGTAGCCCTGCCGGATGATATGTTCTGGGTAAACTTAAGACCGGATTCGGAAGACCAAATTATAGACTCGTACTTAGAAAAGACCGATGTAGGCAGGATTATGCTTGAGGCAGACCTGCAATTAAAGAAGGACACTGCCAGCTTTACTTCTCCCCAAACTTCTGAAGGCAAGGCCTATTGGGATAAGCTGTATAAAAAGGCGGGAGAACTTTATGGAAGTGAGAATATAAGTATTCCTACCCTCACCCGTCCCTGGATAGTGCCAGGTGAGATAATCGTCCGGGAGTCTAAAGACAGCGCCTATGTGTATAAGGCTGTCCTAAAGGTAATGCTGGAAGAAGACTATCTAACCGAGCACACCCCCGCGGTGTTGAACCCACACCGCGGGGGTGTGGGAAGCGGTTACCGCTTTTCCGACCTCAGGCTAAAAGAGCTTAACGAATACTCAACCCAGCTAATTAAGGAATTGATTATTCCCAAGCTTACCAGAGAGGTGAACTCGGCCAAGAGATACGCCTCTTTAAGGCAGGTCTATTATTCTCTTATCCTCTCCAGATGGTTTAAATCGCGTTTCAGCGGCAAACCCGGCGCCTACGCCTCACTTATCAATACCCAAAATCTCACCAATTTAACTTCCCAAGAACCCTGGTCTAAGACGGAGTATTTCAAGCAATACCAGCAATCCTTCTCTAAGGGTGAATACAACCTCAAGGAGCAGGTTTACACCCCTACGGGCCAGGTAGTGCGTAGAGCTTATGTAAGCGGCGGGATAAGCTGGGCTAGTAGCGCGATTAATACTGAAAACGGCGCTATATTTGACAATGATATTTTTGATAAATTGCCGGGCATAAAAATAAGTGGCGTTGCCACCAATCTGCTGAATATAAGCCTGCAACCAGCTGTTGCAGTGTCTTCGTCGATAGAAGATTCTGATAAAGAATCAGATAGCTCTATTAAGAATTTTCAAAATTTGCAAAATACCTTGCGCATATCTACAAATATTTATGCAGATATTTTGAGCATGGCTGAAAAATCCGAGGCTGGAATAAGCGCAATAGGAAAGGTGTTCCCTGATTTTGATAAGCTGGAGGGTGTTAAAAAATGGAATAGTAATATGTTTAAGCACACCCTTGAAGTTATAGAGACGATAGAGATGGTTAGGAGTAATAATGTTGCTGGCATTAATAAAGCTAGAAATGGGTTAATGGACCCTGTGGCTATAAATAAATACATTCAATTATTCAGCAACCTATTTTCTAATCCTAAAGATAAGGAATTAATCTTTTTAACTGTCTTGTTGCATGATATTGGGACTCATGATGGCACTGTAGGCCATGAAGATAAAGGGGCTGCTTGGATTGGTAATAATCTGCCAGTTTATTATCAAAAAGATATACTTTTCATTGAAAAAGTAAAATGGCTTATTGGCCAGCATGTAGCGGTGGGCACTATGTTTTTCGGCGAAAGAACCCCGCATCGCTTGTTAAGGCTTCTAGATAAGTTGCCGAACGAATTAAAAGATAATAAGGATGAACTGCTTGGGGCGTTAGCCATTATTACTTTTTGTGACGGGATCGGGATGATGGATAACGAGAGAGCAGAATATTACATAGATACTAATCTTATGACATTACAACAAAGAAAAGCTGAGTTTTTACTCTATAGATTGCGAAAGCTCTCTAGACTTGGGTATGGAGATGTGCAGTTAATATCCGGGAAGTTATCTGAATTATATAAAGCCCTTGGTTCAAAGGATGCAACCGTATTCAAAAAGCAATTAGGCGAGAATTTAGATGCTCTTGATTATGGTTTAGCCTTTACCGAGAGCATTATTAAAGGCATTAATAATCCTCAAGAGAAGCTTGATCTTATCCTGAAGATGTTCTGTATGCTTGCTTTTGTTGCTGAGACTGAAGATAAAAACAATGAAGACATAAAATGGTGGATTGAATTTGCAGAGTTAAACGAGAAAGGCGATAAAATAGCAGCACAATTAAAACCTGCACAAGTACAGATGTTAAAGGATTTAAAACTTGAGGAGTTTACCTTTCAGAAGGTTAAGTCAGCATATCAGAATAACGAGCCATTATTTGGTATTTTTAAAATTAAGCGAGGAGAAAAGATTTTTGAGAGTAAACCAGAAGGAAGAGGAAGCCGCCAACCTATGTTGTCTATTTCATTGCAGCATGTAAGTGCTGTCAGATTGCAGTTCATAGGCTCATCGGCGATACATCTGGAGAAAGCCGTTGCTCAAGCCAAATGGTTATCTCAAAATATAGGAACTGTAACACCTGTAGAGCTTAATGATATTTTGAATTTCTATAGGGACCACTTGCAAGAATTAAAAGGCTCTTTAACTGCGAATGGTGTAAATTTAGAGCAATATATCACTATTGATAAAGTGATAGAAGGGATAAGGCAGGATAGAGGCAAACAAGCTAAGGACACAAAGTTTGTCAAGAAATTTAAGGGTGAGTTAACTGATATAGTAGGTGAGGATGATAAAGCCGTAGGAGTTACCGAAGCTGGTTTTACGCACATATTTGGGTTAAGACATAGGACTGCCAATGCCTTTGTTTTTACGCCAGACGGGAAATTATTGCTGCAAAGACGAGTGCATAATAAAGCGGAGTCAAAAAAATTTTCCATATTAGGTGGTCATGTAGTTTCCGGTATGACATATGAGGAAGCTGGAGAGGAGGAAATCCTTCAAGAATTGGGCTTGGATGCGATAGAGGAAAAATTAGATAATAAATTAGTTTTAATCGGCCAAGAAGGGCAGTTTCAGAATGACGATGATAAAGGCCCAAATAATGAATTTCGTTCTTTATACGCATATATCTTGAGTGAGAAAGAATGGAATCAGGTAAAAAGAATAAAGGAAGAGATTGATGCTGAACGTCAAAACAAAACCGAGCGGGAATTTAAAGAGTGGATAGAGGACCAGCAAAAAACACCGGGCCATGGCGAGGTATGGGGTTATCAAACAGTTAAATTGTCAGATATTGAAAATAAAGATTATGTAAGTATTACGGAAATATACAGCGATGGAGTGAAAAAAGAAGATGTAGAATTTAGTAGCGATCTCTTGCTACCTCTAATAAAAGGCAACGCACTTTTAAAGAAAAACACTCCGTACATAAATCCTATGCTGGAGATAATAAACAAGTTGCGCCTTAGTGCTTCGTCTTCGGTTCAATTTTCCAATAGTAAAAAGGATATTTATATTCCCAAATCGGCAGATGAGGCATATGCTGCTGTAATTATGGTATTAACCGAAATAACGAGAAAATACAACAACTTTAAGCCAGTGATAGATAAGGACAAGGTGAGTGAAGCTTTATCAACAAGAGTTGCCACGGATGTTGGTTATGTCTTTTTAGACTATGATTCTGAAACGTCTCTTTATACTTGGGATAGCAAAGTTATTGTTAATTTTAGCGAAGGAGTTATTGTATTGGATAGCAAGAAATATTACTACAATATTGATAGCGTAACATATGAAGTAATAAAGCCTTTAAATGAGAATCTGCTAAGAAGTCAGCTTCGTAAAATTTTTCTTGATTTAGGTTGGTATAACATGTCTCTTTCAGAAGATGAGAAATGGTTGATTAACGCTGTAGAAGAAGAGAATCTTTTTGCTGGTGATGGCAGCGATAGTATGCCGTCAGAAGCCGAGGAAGCGGCCGAGCAAAAATTGCGAGACACTTATTATAAAATAAAAAATGAAATCGGACTTTTGGCAGACGCTAAAATTACTGAAATAATTAATTGGATTAAGAGTGAGCCTAATAAATATTTTAAAGGAAAAGATGCCCGGATCCTTAAGGAAACAGGCTCAGGAATAATGGTAATCGGAACTATTAATCGAGGCATTGTTGAGAAACTCGAATTTATCTATAAACCAACTATTTCGTCTTTTTCACAATACACGAATAGTGAAAAGGATATTTATATTCCCAAATCGGCAGATGAGGCGTATACTGCTGTAATTATGGTATTAACTAAGATAATGGAAAATTATAACATATTTAAGCCAAATATTGATAAGGACAAGGTGAAAGAAGCTTTATCAACAGGAGTTGTCACGGATGTTGGTTCTGTATTTTTCGACTATGACTATGATCCAGGCCTTCCTCCCGGAGAGGCAGAAGTTACCGTTAATTTTAGCGAAGGAATGCTTGTGATAGGTGGAGTAGAAGATTATTACTATGGCGACACAACAAGATATGAGATAATGCGGCCTTTTAATGAAGAGTTGTTAAAAAAGACGCTTCAGATGATCCTATATGGGCTAGTACTTACAGAAGAAGAGAGGAAAACGATAGAATTAGTAGAAAAGCGTAATTTTCTTGCCGGGCCTGGTAGAGACGATGAAAATTATATGGAAGAGCCTAGTTATCGAGCATTAAAAGAAGCGTATGCCGCAGTCTATGAGAAAATGAAAACGATGACAGACGCAAAAATTGCAGAAATAATTAACTGGGTTAAGAGTGAACCTAATAAAAATCTTAAGGGAGAGGATGTTTATATTTTAAAGAGGACAGGTTTAGGGACAACGATAATAGGGAGTATCGATCAAGGTATTGCCGAAAAGTTTGGATTTGCCTATGAAACAGCTAGTTCTTCAATGCAAAATGCTCCGGATAAAACCGGCGGTATTGACTTCCGCGCTCTGCCTATGACTATTCAGCCGATGGGAAGTTTTCGGGGTTTAGATTTTAACCTGCCACGGATAAGCGCGGCAGCGCTTGAGGGGATGGATACCGTAGCCGAGCTTGCCCAAATAAGGAATATGGCCGCCTCCGGCATTATTCCATCGGGAAGTCGGGTTAAAGAACTGGTTGCCGCCTGCGCGCAGAAGGGTGAATTGGATGAGCAGGCGGATGATTTGCTGGTCTGCCTGGCGGATATTATGAAGCTGGAAGAAGAAGCCGCCCGAGAAAGCTCTCCCGAGCTAAAAGAGGCGCTGGTCATCATTGATTCGCTAAGTTAAAAACAACCTGAGAAATAATTTCTTCCCAAAATTGGCTATCGGCTTATTCAAAGCCGATTATTCAGATTCTATGGAATGATAGAAGTTTTCTTTAGTAAACTTTTTCTTGAAATATAAAACTTTATATGATATAGTTTATCTGGAGGTGGATAAGGAATGAACAAGGTATCGTATGCGGTAAAGATTGATTCCAAACTTGTCAACAGGCTAAAGAAATTCTGCCTGGAGCATGGGATAAAGCAGGGTTTCTTTGTCGAGAAGGCCTTAGAGGAACAGATTGCCCGTGAAGAGTTGAATGAGGATTTGTTGGATTTAAAGAAGTTACGCGCGGAAGAAGGAAAAGCCGTTAGCTTAGAAGAGTATTTAAGAAAAAGATCAGGCTAAATGTATAGGATAAAGATTTTGCCGCAAGCTCAAAAAGACCTTGATCGCCTGCAAGGGAAAATTTTTAATGCAGCAAAAGATGAAATTGTGCGTTTAGCCAATAATCCCCGGCCATACGGGGCACTTAAGCTCACTAATGAAGATGGGTATAGGGTGAGGATTGGCAGCTATAGGCTGCTCTATCGCATAGACGATAAGGCAAAAGAAGTTTTTATCTATAGGCTTAAGCACAGAAAAGAGGCATATCGCTAATACGGTTATCGTACGTGAAAAGTAATGGTATAAAAATCTGGCAGATGGCCTGCCGGCTAAAGACGCTTCCTGCGGCTGTGGCGCCGGTTGTCATAGGCGCGGCAATGGCCTATGGGGACGGAGTATTCCATCTTTTAAGCGCGTTCTTTTGCCTTGTGTGCGCGCTTTTGATTCAGATAGGGACGAATCTTGCCAATGACTATTTTGATTTTAAGAAAGGAGCCGATACCGTAGAGCGTATCGGGCCGACGCGGGTAACTCAGTCAGGATTATTAAGCCCCGAAGCAGTAAAGAGGGGCTTTATTTTTGTCTTTGGGTTGGCGGTGGTGGTATCGCTTTATTTGGTAGCTAGAGGCGGCTTGCCTATTATCATTATTGGCATTTTATCCATTGCCTCAGGGATATTGTATACCGCGGGCCCAAAACCGCTTGGATATATCGGCCTGGGGGAATTCTTTGTTTTTATTTTCTTTGGGCCGGTTGCCGTGGCCGGGACTTATTATGTGCAGTCGTTTTCTTGGAGTAGTGCGGCATTCCTGGCAGGGTTGGGGGTTGGGGCGCTTTCAATTTCAATGCTTTGCGTGAATAATTACCGGGATATGCATACAGACGCGTTAACCGGAAAACGCACCTTAGCCGTGCGCTTTGGCAAACGCTTCGCGCAAAGCGAATACCTAGCCTCAATTCTTTTTGCCTCAAGCATTCCCGTATATCTTTACCTTCTTACCAAAGAACATTCCAAAATAATAGTGGCTTCTGTAATCGCCTTTATTGCTATTCCCAGCATACAGGTTGTCCTTAACAAAACTGACGGCCCTTCGCTTAACAAGGTATTGAGTTTTACCGGAAAACTCCTGGTTATTTACAGCCTTCTTTTTTCCCTGGGTTGGATACTGTGAAAGTCACTTCCTTAAAGATTTACCGCTACAGCCTGCCTTTTAAATCTCCTGTTTTAATTCATGGGAGAAACCAATTACGCTTACGTGAGGGGATTATACTTTTTTTGACGCTGGATAACCAGTGGCAGGGATTTGGCGAGATTGCTCCTCTTAAAGGATTTGACGATAGAGAAATAGAAGCATATGTCAAAAATCTTAAGGAATTTAAAAAAAGTTTTACCTTGCAAGAACTGCCGGATGAGTCTAACGAGTTGTTTAAGATGATAGATTCATTCCAGCTTATTCCTGAAGTTCGTTTTGGCGTGGAAGCAGTTGTCTATAACGCGATAGCGCTTAAGCTGCAAAAGCCCCTGTCGTATCTTTGGGCTACATCTCCAAGCTCTGCCATTATGGTTAACGGGCTGCTTCAGGAAGAAGAGCCTCTTAAAGAGGCGGTTAACGATTTGCTTTTGAAGGGATTTCAATCAATAAAAGTGAAGGCAGGCGGCAAGGTGAAAGAAGATATAACCCGCGTCAATGAGGTTTTGGCGCTGGTGAATAATCGTGCGCGTATACATTTGGATGTGAATCAAAGGTGGAGTTATGATGATGCCCTGTATTTTGCAAGCGCGATTGAACCAAAGCAGATTGAATACATAGAAGAGCCTTTTAAAGAGGTAGAAAAGATACCTGAATTTTTTCATAAAACAGGCATTACTGTCGCCTTAGATGAATCTCTTCTTTCAGAAGGAGACAAGGTAGTCAAAATACGTGAAGGGGTAAAGGCCTGGGTATTAAAACCTACACTCCTAGGAGGCATAAGAAAGACGCTTGCGATGGCAGATGAGGCTAAGAAAAGCGGCATACAAATTGTAGTGAGCTCTTTATTTGAATCCGGCATCGGGCTATTTTCCCTTATTCATCTTACCGCTGCGATTGGCGGCAATTGCCGGGCGGGGATTGATACCTTAAAATATTTTGAGAAAGATTTATTGAAAGAGCCTTGTGTGGCTCAAGAAGGAAAAATGACGGCGCGCCTTAAGCCATTAAGCGAAGGTGATATCCGTTTTGAAAGTTTAAACCAGGTATAAAGCCAATCTCAAGGCGGAGCCTCCGGAAGAAGAGCAAAAGGCGTTTACGGAGGCGGAGCCTCCGTAAGGTGAGCCTCCGTAAGGTACTTATGCAGATTCAGTGTCCGGTAAAAATAAATGCTCTTAAACATGGCGGGCGGCCCGCTATTATTTTCGGCAGGGAAACGCTTAACTATAAAGCCTTTGACAATGCTATAGATTACTGTGCCAAAAAACTTCAGGATATCGGCATAAAAGGGAAAGGAAGGGTTTGTATTGTAGCTCCATCAAGCCCTGAGTATGTCATTGCTTTGTTTGCCTTGTGGCGTATTGGAGCGGTGAGCTGCCATTTAAGCGAAAGGCTTCCGCTGAACGCGCTTAGTCAGCACATAAAGAATATTCGAGGGAAAGTCCTTCTTACCGCGGAAGCCAAAAAGTTTAAAAGCTTACCGATTGCTGTCGTTTCTCTAGAAAACATCGTTACAAAAAACGCCCCGTACGTTTCATCTAAAAATGCCTGCTACGCGCTTACTCAGCCGGCAACAATACTTTTTACTTCAGGCAGCACTACCCTGCCTAAAGCAGTACAGCATACTTTCGCGAATCATTACTACAGCGCGCTCGGCTCCAATAAAAATATCCCGGTTGAGCCTTTTGATCGCTGGCTTTTGTCTTTGCCGCTGTATCATGTGTCGGGCCTGAGCATTCTGTTTCGCTGTTTTTTAAAAGGCGCGGCAGTGGTTATTTCTAAAAATAAGGATGTTTGCTCAGCCATTAATCAGCATAGTATTACTCATGTTTCTTTTGTAGCCGCGCAGTTACAGAGAATAGTGGCAGCAAAAGGGGGTTGCAGTGTACTTAAGAAATTGAAAGCGCTTCTCGTAGGAGGAAGCGCTATACCAGAACAGCTTATAGCAGAGGCGCGCAGGAAAAATTTTCCTCTGTATGTATCATACGGACTTACGGAACTGGCTTCTCAAGTAGCAACAACCGGCGCGCTCAATCATAAAAGTGCTTCTTTAAAAGCAAAAATGCTGCGATATCGCAAAGTGCGTATAGCTAAAGACGGCGAAATTCTGGTAGCCGGTAAGACGCTTTTTCAAGGATATATTAAAAACGGCGTGTTGAAGCCGGCTACCGATAGAGATGGCTGGTTTCATACTGGGGATAGCGGGATTCTTGAAAAGGGGAAATTTCTTACTATTAAAGGGCGTAAAGACACGATGCTTATCTCAGGGGGGGAAAACATTTTTCCCGAAGAGATAGAATATTTCTTGCGCACGTGCGCGTTCGTTGAAGATGCTTATGTTGTGGCAGCTCCCCATCAAGAATACGGATTCCGTCCGGTCGCGTTTCTAAAGCTAAAAAAGAATAAGCGCCTAAACCGAGTGGCGCTGGTAAAACACTTAAGTAAATACTTGCCTAAATTTAAGATTCCCGATGCCTTTTATCTCTGGCCGAATCAAGTACTCTCGAGCGGCATAAAATCAAACCGCCGCGCCTTCTGAAACCTTCCGCTCTAACCGTGTCGATTTACCAAAATCCTAATCAGACTATGTCATAATGTTATTATTTATCTTTGCGGGCAGAACAGTAATGCCTCATCGTGTCATTACGAGGAGCGACAGCGACGAAGTAATCTTAGGATCAAGATTGCTTCTCCGCCTTCGGCGGATCGCAATGACATACATTTTGCTATTGCAACACAGTTCAATGCAAATTCTGGGATTATAGGGATATGTGATTTTTCTTATGCAGTTGCGCCATTTTTTTACGCAGGCTTGCGGGAAGGGGGGTTTTCTTGCGGGTGTGGGCGTCAACAGACACGTGGACTACTTTTACGCATCCGGCGCGGATTTTACCTTGTTTAAGAATATCAGCCTGAAAGCTAAGGGAAGAGTGCCCTACATGCATAACCTTAAGTTGAATATCAATAGAATCTCCTAAGCGTAAGGGAGCCCTATAATCAGCTTCGGCATGAACAACCGGCAAATGATGGTTGCTTTTTCGAACCACTGCTGCTAAATCATAGCCTATGCTTTCAAGAAACGCCTCAAATGCCTCTTGATAGAAGCAGAATTGATTAGGGAAGAAAATGACTCCCGCGGCATCCGTATCCTGAACCCTGATTTTTCTTCTATAGGTAAACATAATCGCCTTGAGTATGTGCTTTAAATTATTATTATAGCATAAGTAATAAAAATATTACCACAAATTTTTACATTGCGAAAGCCATTGACAAATCATCAGCTTTTGGTAAATTAAGCAGTACGATACTCCTGTAACCGTCCTGAGTGCCAAGAAGGAAATATCAGATGTTTTCGTAATGGGGCGAATCAGCCTACGGTTAAAAGAAAGTAAAACAACCTTCGTTGGTCATGGTATGATTAGCGAAGGTTTTTAACTTAGGGTTGAGAAATGAGCATGGACGTCTTTAATGTAGAGAGGTAAAAGAACAGGTATGCTTAAGAAGAAGATCGTTGTAGTATCTTTACTGGCTGTTGTCTTTGTTGGTAGCGCTGGTTATTTCACTTATCAACGTTATCAGCAAATAAAGATTAAAAGGCTTGCGCTTGAGAAAAAAAAGGCGCTGTGGCAGGCACTTGAGCGTGCCTTATCACAGGAGGTGAGCCGATTTCAAGGCGAGGCCGGCGTAATTCTGAAGGACCTTGATATGGATTGGCAGATAGCAGTGAATAAAACCAAATCCTTTCCTTCCGCAAGCTTGGCTAAAATACCTATTATGGCCTCTTGCTTTTATGCTGTGTTTCAAGGGAAAATAAAATTGCAGGATGAGCTCATCCTTAAAGAACGGCATAAAGTTTTAGGTTCAGGGACGCTTAAAACTATGGCCGCAGGAAGAAGGGTGAGTATAGAAAACCTTATTGAGCGGATGATTACCGAAAGCGATAATACCGCAACCAATATGCTCATAGAGCTTCTTGGCTATGAGTATATGAATTCCTGCTTTAAGGAGTTTGGCCTTAAGGATACCTCTCTTGCACGCAAGATGATGGAGTTTAAGTTGCGCAGAAAAGGCGTGGAAAATTATACTACTGCTGGTGACGTTGCTTTGCTTTTAGAGAAGATGTATCGTAAAGAAGTAATCAACGCGGAGTTCTCTGAACGCTGTTTAAGTTTACTAAAACAGCAGAAGATTAAGGACCGCATTCCCGCTCTCCTGCCGCCAGAGGTTGTCATTGCCCATAAAACCGGTTTAGAGCGTCATGTCTGCCATGATGCGGGGATAGTCTTTAGCCCCGGTGGTAATTTTCTGCTATGTGTTTTGACCAGCCATACCGATAAGACGAGTAAACGCGCGAAAGAGTTTATCGCCAGGCTTGCCTTTGAGGCCTATAGGTATTTTACGGAGTTTACTATGGAGGAACATACGATATGAGAAGATATGGGGTTATGCTCATCGCCTGCGCCGGAGGGATATGCTTCCTATCCGGATGTACCACGATACAAAAAGTTCAAGGTTACGATGCCTTAGAGGCTGAAAACGCGAATTTAAGGCAGAGGCTTGAGCAACTAAGGAGAGAGAAGCAAGCAGAACTAGAGCAGGTTACCGAGGAAAAACAAGGGGAGCTTTCTGAATTGGAAAAGGCCAAGGCAGAGCTTGAGGAATCTTTAAAAAAGGAAATCGGGGAATATAAGGCAAAACTACAAATGACCGAGCGCGGGCTGGTGATTACTTTTTTATCCGAAGTTTTTTTTAACTCAGGAAAAGATACCATTCGTTCTGACGGAGAGAGCGCGTTGCAGAAGGTTGCCGAGGTCTTGAATACGAATGTGCCACATTCACTGGTGGCAATTGAGGGGCATACGGATAATGAGCCGATAAAATACTCCGGATGGAAATCCAATTGGGAGCTTTCCTCGGCGCGCGCGCTTTCGGTATTGCATTATTTGATTGCCCAGTGTAATATTTCTCCTAAGCGCCTTTCGGCTAACGGCTACGGTGAATATAGGCTGGTAGCGGATAACGATTCAACGCAGAACAGGCAAAAAAACAGAAGGGTAGAAATAGTAATTTTACCGTCAAAGGTAAGTAGGGTAAAAGGAGAGTGAAGCCGGTTAATTCAAAGGCTTACGCTCTGTAAGTACTCTTTTGAGGAGATGAGATAATGCCTGGCATAAACAAAGGGGTATGCGAGTTGTCTATGCCTGGCATTACCATAGGAGGAACAATATGAATGATTTGTTACGTACCATAATTAATGCCGCCGGTGTCCCCGGATATGAAAATGAAATCGCGAAGATACTCTATGATGAGCTGAAGAAAACCTGCCGCGAGGTTTCTATTGATACTTTCGGTAATGTGATTGCGCGAAAAGGTAAGGGAAAAAATAAGATCATGTTGGCAGCGCATATGGATGAAGTCGGCTTTGTTGTCAAGCATATAAGCAAGGAAGGCTTCTTAAGCTTTATCAAGGTTGGAGGTATTGACGATAGGGTTTTACCTGCCCAGAGGGTGGTAATCAAGGCTAAAAAGAAAGATATCCTGGGAATTATCGGGACAAAACCGCCGCACTTACTCAAGGATGAGGAACGAAAACAGCTGTTAAAATATGAAGATATGTTTATTGATATCGGCTGTAAGAATAAGGAAGAAGCGGAAAAAGCGGTTTCCATCGGCGACGCGGTGCTCTTTGAGCCTAACGCGGGAGTGTTGAACGGAAAGCTGTATTACGGTAAGGCAATCGATGACCGCGTGGGTTGTTTTGCTTTAATCGAAATCATGAAGAAACTCTCTGTGGATGCGGAGGTCTACGCGGTAGCCACGGTGCAGGAAGAAGTCGGATTAAAAGGCGCTCGGACCTCTTCTTATAAAATCAATCCTGATTTTGCCATTGCCATCGATACGACTATCGCCGGAGATACTCCTTCGATCAGAGAACGGGAATCATGTTTAAAATTAGGAAGCGGTGTGGCTATCACCATCATTGAGGCTTCAGGAAGAGGCCTGATTGTCAACGAAAGGATAAGGAACCTTTTTGTCGAAACCGCGAAGAAGAACAGGATACCTTATCAAATGGATGTTATTGACGGAGGGATGACTGACGGGGCGATGATTTATATGAACAGGGAAGGAATCCCTACAGGAGTCTTAAGTATTCCTACCCGCTATATACATTCGGCAACCGGGGTTTTTAATATCCAGGATGTTGAGTGCGCCATTACTTTGGCGCTTGAGTCTCTTGAAATGATGGCGAAGTGGTAACAGGGAAAATGTTCCGTCGTATCCTCATCATAGGCCATTCAAATATTGGTGATGTCTGCTATGACCTGATCGTCGTAGGCCAGTTACGCGAAAATTTCCCGCAGGCAAAGATTTCTTTTTTGACTTCTCATCGCGCGTATGATATCGCGCGAAGCTGTAGCGGTGTGGATAAGATTTTTTTACTTGATGCGCTAAGGGGCGCGCGGGGCTTGGCGCGTCAGCTTAAACTCATTGGCCTTTTGCGTAAAGAAAATTTTGATGTGGCAGTAGTACTCAAGCGCTCGTTGATGCATCTGTTTTTAGGAATTCCTTGTTCCTGGAGTCTTACTTCAGCCACAAGGAGTGTTTCTCTGAAATCACAACAGCATAGCGCAGACAGGTATCTTGAACTCTTGCGCGCAAAAGGTATCAAACTCCATGAGGCAGCCGTTACTTTTGCTATAAGCGATGAAGACAACGCGTTTGCCGATAATTTTTTACGCCATAAGGGCATTACGGCAGATGTTCTGCTTGTCGGAATTTTACCTATCGCGGCATGGTCATTAAAGAGCTGGCCCATCGCCCGATGGAACGCGCTCGCGGCGATCCTCAAGAATCGCTATGGCGCTTGCGTGATCGCTTTTGGTAAAAGTAGTGACGATCCGTTTAGCCGCGCGGTGCTGCAACAGATTTCTCCCGGAATTATCTCGGCACTTGATAAAACCTCGCTTCGCCAGGCTATGGCATTAATGAAGCGTTGCCGTCTTTTCATCGCGCCTGATTCGAGCCTTCTGCATGTGGCAAGTTGTATGGGCATTGAAACTATCGGGTTATATGGGGCGACGTCGCCGGATTGTTTCTATCCCTATTTTCATCGGCAGAATGTGATTGTTTCCAAAGCAAAGCTTGAGTGTCTGCCCTGTTGTCCTGGCAGAGGCGAGATTGTTTGTAATAAAGAGTTTGAACCTGCCCCTTGCATGGAAGCCATTAGTGTGGAAGAGCTCGATTCCGCTATACGTAAGATTTTGAAGCTATAAGAAAGTTCATTTTTTTAAAAAAAGTGGTATAATATCATTTCTTGCGGCGATGATTTTTAATGGGAGAAGTACTCATCAAAAGGGGAGTCGTACATGGATAATAAAAGGCTAGTTGATGAATTCCTTAGCCTCGTAGCGGTAGAAAATTTTGAGGGCGTTTATAGTAAAGATATCGCTCAAGGGAAATATTTCGGTATGCCCCTTGAGCCAATCATACAATCGGAGCGGCGCCTGCGCGCGAGGAACGAACGTTCTATCGCATATTTTTCAATGGAATACGGGCTGGCCTCAAGCGTGTATAACCAGTTTCAGTCTATAAGGCCGGTGAGCGTTCAAAATATGAATCAGACGCAGGAGGTGTTTTCTAATTTCCGGCTCGCGGATTATCTGTTTACGGTCAAGATAGATACCCTGATGGATCTTCCGATATATAGCGGCGGCTTGGGTGTTTTGGCAGGCGATACCGTGAAAACAATGGCAGATTATAAGCTGCCGGTTGCGGCAATTGGCATGCTTTGGAATACCGGTTATTTTAGGCAGAAATTTTGGTTTAAATACGGCCAGATGCCGGAAAAGATTCATTGGGATATCAATTCTTATCCGGGGCTTATTCCTTTGAAAAACAGAATAAAAATATCCTTGCAATCCGAAGAGGTGTATCTGCGCCTTTGGAAATATTATGTGTATAGTTACCAGCATGATTATGCTGTTCCTCTTATCCTTTTGGATTCAAATATTGAACCCAATACCGAGAAAAACCGCCACCTTACGGATCAGCTTTACAGAAGCGATGACACGTCTCTTAAGGCCATGCAGAGAATCATTTTGGGGATGGGTGGGGTCTTGGCATTAAACGAGCTAGGGTATGCTATTGATATTTATCATCTTAACGAAGGCCACGCGGCATTTGCTTTCCTTGAGAAGGCCCGCGGCGTAACAGGAGACGAGCGTGAGGCAATGAGGAAGCATTTTGCCTATACCTGTCATACACCGGTTGAGGCGGGCCATGACCGTTTTTCTATCTCAGAGATAAGTAAAATTGTAAAGAAAGAAGATTTCGAGCTTATGGAAAAATACGGCAAAGACAGCCACGGCATGATCAATCTGACACTGTTAGCAATGAATATCGCGTCGGCGATTAACGCGGTATCCAAGCGCCATCAGCAAGTGATGCACACGCAATTCAAGAAATATGAAGAGCGAATACAATTTGTCACTAACGGTGTCCATACTCACACATGGATTTCGCCAAGTTTCATGAGGCTCTTTGAAGAATTTTCAGCATTCTTTGGTGATATAAAAGCAAATCCCTATAATCTCGTAAAGGCAAAGGAATTAAAAAGTAATCCTGAATTCCGCGGCAAACTTTGGCAGGCGCATCAGGAGAATAAGGAAGCCTTGTGCCATTTTCTTGAAAAATGGAAGCTCAACAAGAATATTTTTACGATATGCTGGGCCCGCCGTATTGCCGCCTATAAAAGGCCGAGCCTTATCCTGCAGGATGTCAACAGGCTGATAGAGATTGCCAAGAAATACGGCCCTCTGCAAGTGCTTTTCGCGGGTAAATCCCACCCTCAGGATGATTTGGGATTTACCTATATTAATATGATGCTGGATAAAATAGACGAGTTGAACAAGGTTACCGATAACCTGAAAATCATCATGCTTGAGAATTACGAAATAGCCTTGGCAAAACTATTGACCTCAAGCGTGGATGTGTGGTTGAATAATCCCCTCCCGCCGTTTGAGGCGTCAGGGACAAGCGGTATGAAGGCAATTTTAAACGGCGTGCTTCAGGTGAGTACCCTTGATGGTTGGGTTGTTGAGGCGGAAGATAAAAATATAGGTAAGATCTTTGGTTATAGATGGGAAGACACAAAGCCCGGCAGCGAGCATAATCTGCGTATGGTTGATGATTCGCATCGTTTATATGAAGCCTTGGAAGAAATGGTAGCGCTCTATTATCGCACGAATAAAAAAGGCATGGTTGATAACGCTTCTGCCTGGATTGATGCCATGATTGACTGTGTGAGCGCTGGCGCGCATTTTAATACCTATCGCATGCTTGACGAATATAAGCGCTTAATTTGGAATATGAAGGAAAACCCCTCGCGACATCCCTGATAATTTTAAGGATTATATATCAAGAGAAAGGAGAAAGACAGATATGGGCTCCGGGCTTACCGCTATCAATGAAAAGGTTGCTCAAGAAAGTGCCTTTGTGAATATGCTTACCGCGGAAATCCGCAAAGTGATTATCGGACAAGAGTATGTAATCAATCGCTTGCTTGTGGGGCTTTTGGCAAATGGACATATCTTGGTTGAGGGAGTCCCTGGGCTGGCGAAAACGCTCTCTATTAAAACACTCTCCGGCGCGATCAACACGAAATTCCAGAGAATACAATTTACCCCTGACCTTTTACCCGCTGATTTGGTGGGGACATTGGTTTATAACCCAAAAGAAGGGACATTTACCACCAGAAAGGGGCCGATTTTTGCCAATATCATTTTGGCGGATGAAATAAACCGGGCACCCGCTAAGGTGCAAAGCGCGCTCTTAGAAGCCATGCAGGAAAGGCAGGTAACTATCGGTGAACATACCTTTTTGTTAGATGAGCCCTTTCTGGTTATGGCAACCCAAAATCCTATTGAGCAGGAAGGAACGTATCCTTTGCCGGAAGCTCAAGTGGATAGATTCATGCTCAAGATACGCATGAACTACCCGACGCGCGAAGAAGAGCATAAGATCCTTAAGGCAATGAGTTTTACCAGCAAGAAAAATGATGTAACCGCGGTGATTAGCCCTGTTGATATTATGAGGGCGCGGGGTGTCGTTGATGAAATATACCTTGATGAGAAATTGGAGAAATACATCCTTGATATTATTTTTGCCACCCGTGAACCTAAAAAATACAAACTTGATGAGCTGGTAAACCTTATTCAATATGGCGCAAGCCCCCGTGCCACCATTTATCTTACCATAGCGGCAAAGGCATACGCCTTTACCCAAGGCAGGGGCTATGTTACTCCCCAGGATATCAAATCCATAGCCCTTGATATCTTGCGCCACCGTGTTATTGTAAGCTACGAAGCAGAAGCGGAAGAAAAAACCTCCGAAGACATCGTTACCAAAATCTTAAGCGAAATAGAAGTTCCTTAGTATAGGCTGTCAATTTTCAGCTCGTTAGCAGAGGTTGAAAAATGATTCCCAAGGAAGTATTAAAGAACATCCGCCGCATCCAAATTACAACCTCCCGCATGGTAAGCGATATCTTTGCCGGCCAATACCAGAGTGTCTTTAAAGGTAAGGGTATGGAATTTGATGAGGTGCGCCAGTATCAGCCCGGGGATGAAATCCGCTCCATTGACTGGAACGTTACTGCCCGCACAGGAGAACCCTATATCAAAAAATTCGTTGAAGAAAGGGAATTGACGGTGATGCTTGTTTTGGATATGTCGGCATCCTCTTTTTTCGGCACCGTCAAGAGCCTCAAGATGCAGGTTGCCGCCCAGATATGTTCAGTCCTGGCTTTTTCAGCCATCCGTAATAACGATAAAGTAGGGCTTATTAACTTTAGCGATAGAATAGAAAAGTTTGTGCCCGCGCGTAAAGGCACGCGCCATGTCCTGCGGGTTATCCGCGAGGCCCTCTATGGCAGGCCGCAAGGTAAGGGGACGGATATCTCCTTAGCCTTAGAATATTTGAATAGGGTAACTACCCGTAAGACCGTAGCTTTTATTATTTCTGATTTTTATGCCGGTGATTGTAAAAAAATGCTTACCCTTACTAATAAGCGCCATGACCTTATTGCCATTACTATTACCGATCCTTTAGAGATATCGTTACCTCGTGCCGGGCTCCTTAAACTCTATGATTCCGAAACAAAGGAGGGTTATTTCCTGGATACCTCTGATCCCTCGGCCTGCCATGCGTATGCCTTGCGCGCGCAGGCGATAGCCAGAGAAAGACAATTGCTTTTTCGGTCCTGCGGTATTGACGCGATTGATATCCGCACGGATATCCCGTATTCAAAAAGCCTGTTTTCGTTTTTCCGGGCGAGAGAAAGGAGAATGCGCACATAATGAAAAATTCATTTTTTGTTTTTTTAGGAAGCCTTATGATCATAGCGGCAGCGGTTTTATACTTTTTCAAGATTCCGATTACAGCCAAAGCCTCTGGCGCGGCTTCCTCAAGCTGGAGTCAGAAACTGCAATTAGAATACGTCAACACTCTCCTTGCCAAAGGATTATCCGCTCAGGCGGCGCTAAGCCTTAAGGAGTATATTGACAAAAATCCCGGGGACGCTAAAACCCAGGCCGGGCTTTGCTATAGGTTGGGAACGATTTTTATGGATCTATCGCTCTACGAAAACGCGTTAGCCTTTTTTTACAAGGCAGAACTTCTGGACAGGCAGGCGGAATTTATCCCCAGGATGAATGAGCTTATTGTTGAGGCGCTGGAGAAGGCAGGATTAGGCCAGCAGGCTGACTATGAGCTATCCTCGCGTACCTCGATTACGGAACAGAAGGCGCCTTCAGATACCGTTGTGGCACAGATCGCAAAAAGAGAAATTACCATGTCAGAAATTGATAAGGAAATCAGCGGCCTTCCTGAAGGGATGTCAGAAGCCTTCAGCGGCCCTGAGGGGAAATTGCGCTATATCAAAGAGTATGTTGCCAGGGAAGTTTTGCATGATAGGGCAAAAAAATTAGGCTTGGATAAATCAACAAAAGTCCGCCAAGCAGTAGAAGACTTTAAAAAACAAGTTGTACTACAGCAATTGCTTGTCGCGGAAATGGCGCCTGCTTTAAAAATCAGCCCCCAGGATGTTGAGATGTATTATAAAGCCAACATGGACAAGTATGCCATACCCCCGGCAGTCAAGGTAAGCTATATGGTTATTCCCGATCCCGCCAAAAAGGATGAGGCCATGAACTCACTTAGTCAGGGCCACGGTTATCGGATAGATGGCTGGATTGTAAAGGGCCAAACCTCTATCGGAGAAATTTCCGATGCCGCGGGAGCCATTGACGCCCTCATACGGCAGGAAAAGCGAAGCATGAGCGAGCCGATAAAAATAAAAGATACGTTCTATGTTTTTTCCATTGATGATAAAAGGCAGGAAAGGCTTTTAAGCTTTGATGAGGTTAAGAAAAGAGCCGAGAGTGAGTACCGTAGGCAGAAGCAAGAAGAGCTTTTAAACTCCCTGCTTACCAAGGTTTTAGAAAGTAAAGACGTCAAAATCCTGTATCAGATAGATTCAGAGAATGAGAAAACTAAGCACTAAACTGTTATTTTCCATAGTAACATTGGTTTTTGTATGGCCTATGGCTTTGGTTTTAGCGCAAGTATTGGATAAAGGCCGGGAGCCGGTAGGGGTGAGGGTATCGGTTGATAAGAAATCAGTTACTATCGGCGATAAGATACGCTATGAAATAACGGTGCGCGCGCTTAAAAATATCGAAGTGCAGTTTCCTGATTTTGGAGCTATAGTAGGGGATTTTGCCATTAAGGATTTTGGTTTTCAAAAACAAAGCTCTTTTGGCAGACAAACCCTCAGGCAATGGTATGTGTTGGATACCTATGTAACAGGGAAAGTAACAATTCCTAAGGCAATAATAAAGTATAAAGCCAAGGCTGATACGGAATGGAGCCAGAAAGAAACAGAGGAAGTGGAAATCGAAGTAAGAAGTGTTTTGGATAAGGCTGGCAGTATTGAGGTTGATATCGCGGATATAGAGAACCCTGTACCTTTACCTTCAAAAAAGAGCAGGATAGCGCTGTGGTTAGCGCTCATAGTGCTTACGGGGCTTTTAGGGATAACGCTGGTTTTAATGAAGAAAAAGATAGGGGCGCCTTTAGCGTTTCCACGGCCTGCGCATGAAATAGCCTATGAACAGCTTGAGGCTTTAGAGAAAAAAGATTTTATCCGGCAAGGTAGGAGTAAAGAGTATTTTGTGGAGATTTCAGATATCATCCGCCGTTATCTTGAGAACAGGTTTAGCCTGAGGGCTCCGGAAATGACTACCGAAGAGTTCTTGTCCAGTGCTCAAGCTGCCTCGCGCTTAAGCATTGAGCAAAAACTATTGCTGCGTGAGTTTCTTACTTCGTGTGATTTGGTCAAGTTCGCAAAATATCTGCCTGTCTCTGATGAGGTTGCTGCGGCGTTTGAAAGAGCCAAGAAGTTGGTTGATCAGACTAAAGAAGAATTACAGGGAGCCGCTGCCTCGTAATAGGCAAGGCTCATAAGCAGGCGTTAGAATGTTTTTTCATAATCCGCTTTTTTTGTTGTTTATACCCTTTGCTGTTACTGTTATCCTGTATTCCCGAGCAGCCTCTTTAAGCTCAGGGCTTAAGTTTTCTACGCTTCGGCTGGTAGAGGGAGTAAAAGCTTCTTTTAAGCTTAAGGCAGCAGGCAATCTGTTTCTTTTACGCGCTCTATCAGTGAGTTTGATTATTCTTGCTTTGGCGCGGCCGCAGTCACCGATTGCTGAGTCTAAGATAGAGTCGGAAGGAATAGAGATTGTCCTTGCCCTTGACTGCTCAACGAGCATGTTGGCCGAGGATTTTACGCTCACCGGCCGCCGGCAAAACAGGCTTGAGGTAATTAAAGCCGTAGTTAAGGATTTTATAAAGGGCAGGACTCATGACCGCATTGGTATTGTCGCGTTCGCGGCCAGGGCGTATATGGTGTGTCCTTTGACCCTTGATTACGGATGGCTCTTAGAAAATTTAGAGAGAATCAAGGCCGGCTTGATAGAAGACGGAACTGCCCTTGGCTCAGGGATAGCATCTTCTTTAAACCGGCTTAAAAACGTAAAAGCAAAAAGCAAGGTGCTTATTGTACTTACTGATGGCAGGAATAATACCGGCACCATTTCGCCTCTGGCGGCCGCGGAAGCTGCCAGCGCTTTGAAGGTCAAAATATATACGATTGGAGCAGGTACCAAAGGTTTGGCGCCTTATCCGGCAAAAGATTTTTTTGGTAATACCGTTTATCAGCCAATACGCGTGGATATTGATGAGGATACCTTACAGAAGATAGCCCAGAAAACCAGCGGCAGATATTTCCGTGCTACCGATACTGAAAGCCTTAGGGAGATTTACAAGGAAATAGGCCGGTTAGAGAAAACAACTATAGAAGAAAAAGGATATCTGGAATACAGGGAGTTTTTCCCTTATTTCCTGATTCCGGGATTAGCCTTGGTACTCCTTGAAATTATTCTTTCGAATACTGTATTGATGAAAATACCTTAACGATGAGATTTGCCGAGCCATATTTTCTTTATAGCATCGCGGCCGCTGGTATTCTCATTGGTTTTTACGGTTGGTCTTTTATCAGGCGCAGACGAATACTACGAAAGGTCGCGGATCCGCGGCTTCTGCCGGAATTAATGGTTTCAGTGGATGTGGCCAAGCAAAAACTTAAGGCCGGCGTGCTTATGGTTGGAATCTTATTTTGTTTTTGCGCGTTACTACGGCCGCAGTGGGGATTCCATTGGGAGGAGCTAAAACGAAAAGGTTTGGATATCGTGGTAGCCGTAGATACCTCAAAAAGCATGCTTGCTGAAGATATCAAACCAAACAGGCTGGAGAGGACAAAACTGGCATTGAGAGATTTTACGAAAAATCTCCGCGGGGACAGGATTGGCTTAATTGCCTTTGCGGGGAGCGCGTTTCTGCAATGTCCGCTTACCTATGACTATGGAGGATTCTTGCTTTCCCTGGATAGCCTTGATGTCACTACGATACCGCAAGGAGGCACCTCATTATCAAGCGCCTTGCGTGAGGCTTTGCGCAGTTATGAGGGTGGCCAGAAAAAACATAAGGTCCTGGTGATTATTACCGACGGGGAGGACCACGAAGGCGATCCCCTCAAGGTTGTCGAAGAGGCCAAAAAAGAAGGGATTACGGTGTTCTGTATCGGCATAGGTACCCGTGAGGGTGAACTTATTTCCATAACTACCGAGAGCGGGCAAAAGGAGTTTTTAAAAGATAGGGTAGGCAATGTGGTAAAGTCACGTTTGGATGAAGTTACGCTACAGAAAATCGCGTTAATGACAATGGGTAGTTATGTGCGTTCGACAAGCGCAGAATTTGGCCTTGAGCTCTTGTATAAAGAAAAATTCTCAAAAATGGAAAAACGCGAAATAAAAGGCGCGATGAATAAACAGTATGAAGAAAGATTTCAGATTCCTTTGGCGTTTGCGCTTTTGTTTTTCCTGGTTGAGCCATTCATAAGCGATACAAAAAAAACATGAAGCGAAAGGCCTTTTTTCTTTTTCTCCTGTTACTGTGTTTGTTTGTTTGCCCGGAGGCTTTTGCCAAAGACGCCTCGGCCATAGTAGCCAAAGCTAACGCCTTTATGAGGGCGGGTGCCCATGATAAAGCCTTAACCCTGTATAATGAAGCCCTTCTTGCTGATCCTGATTCAGCCGCTATTAACTTTAATGCCGGCACTGCCTGGTTTAAGAAAGGTGATTATGAGAAGGCGATTGGTTTATTTGAGAAAGCGCTCTTATCCGATGATAAGCGCCTGGAGGCAAAGGCGCATTACAATATCGGTAACGCAAAGTACAAACTTGGAAAACGCAAGGTTCACACCGATCTTCAATCCGCGGTGCGATTATTGCGCCAGGCACTTGACTACTATAAGAAGGCAATAGAATTAAATAGCAAAGATAAAAAAGCCAAGCTCAACCATGAGGTGGTGGAAAAAGAGCTCAAAACACTTTTGGATAAGCTGCAACAAGAAAACAAAAAGGGTGGCCAGGGGCAAAAACAGGAAGGCCAGGGGTCAACAGAACAAAAGCCTGGCCCAGAAGAGCGGCAAGGTCAAGAACCACAAGAGCAAAAACAGGAAGAGGGGAAGCCTCAGGAAGCAGAAGGGCAAAAAAAAGAAGAGGGGCAGGGCGCAGAAAAGAGACAAGCGCTCAAGCAGGAAGAGGCTAAAGAAAAAGATGGCAAAGAGAGAGCCCCTTTTGAAGAAGACACTGCCCCTTCTGATCCAGGCGAGCCTGCGCCAGAGGCGCAAGAAACACAAGAGATGTCTTCCGAGGAAGCTGCGATGCTTCTTGAGGGATTCCGGCAGGAAGAAAATGCCCAGGGGCATCTCCAGTATATGCGAGAAGGGCAACTTAGGGCTCCTGAAAAGGATTGGTGAGGGTAATGTTTCAGAGTGAAAGTAGGCGTGGAACTGTTGGTAAGCTAAGCATAGCCGGAGGCTGTCTTTTTTACTTATTTTTCTGCTTCTTCAGCCATACTGGTTTTGCCAAGGATATTAATTTCGAGATTGAGGTTGAGTCTGCCAGAATATCCCTTGGCGATACGACGACACTCAACCTTACTTTTAACGATACACAAAATATCCCGGTTTTTAATGTTCCTCTTATAGATGGCCTTGGAGTGCGTTATCAAGGCCCCGCCACAAGGGTATCCATAGTAAACGGCCAGATGTCGAGTTCTATTACCCATATTTATTCGCTTTTTCCCGCAAAGGCAGGCAGGTATACCTTAGGGCCATGGAAGTTCGATTACCATGGCGATACCTATACCTCGGGTACTGTTATCCTTGAGGTGGTACAGGGCCAGGTGCAAAAAAATACGCCCTCCGGCTCTTCAGAGCAGGATATCCTAAGCGATGTAAACGACAAGGTATTTCTGGTGATACAACCAAAAAAGAATAAGCTCTATATCAATGAGGTTGCGGCGCTTACCATAAAATTGTATGTGCGTGAAGTAGGGGTAACAGATATACAATTCCCTACCTTAACGCATGACGGCTTTTTCGTTTCTGAATTCCAGCAGCCACGGCAATATCAGGAAGTCTTGGGAGATATCCAGTATGAGGTGATTGAGCTTAACGCCGCGTTTTTCGGGCTCAAGCCGCAAGAGGCACGGCTTGGCCCTGCCCAGTTACAATGTAACCTGATTATACGAAAACAGAGACGACGAGACGGCTTTACGAATTTTGACGATTTCTTTGATTCTTCGGTTATTGATGACTTCTTTGGTTCATACCGGAAACAGCCGATAATCTTAAAATCTGCTGATATCCCGATTACCGTAACGAACCTGCCTGAGGAAGGTAAGCCTGAAAATTACAGCGGGGCTGTCGGAAATTTTGATTTTGATGTCTCTGCCAGCCCTCAGGAGGTGAAGGTAGGAGATCCCATAACCCTCAAAGGGATGATTCGCGGAAATGGGAATCTTAATACCGTTACCGTTCCTCAATGTAAGGCACAGGATAACCTTAAGGTATATGAGCCCCAGGTAAAGCAGGAAAAAGAGAGTAAGTCTTTTACGCAGGTTATTATTCCTTTGGATGAAAAGATTCGGGAACTGCCTTTATTGACATTTCATTTCTTTAACCCCGAAACCGCAAGGTATGAGTCCATTACCAAGGGGCCGTTTCCTCTTAAGGTAACCAAGCTGGATAAACAGGAAGAATTAAAGGTTGTTGAAGCTCTTCAACAGTTAAATGCTACTAGCCGTAGTGTAGAAAAATTAGGCAGGGATATTGTCTATATCAAGACATCGATGGGTAAAGTGATGAAAAAAGGCAGTTTCCTTTATAAAAATAAACTCTTTCTTACCGCTCAGTTTGTGCCGTTTTTATGTTTTATTTTATTTTCTGTATGGCGAGCGAGGAATCGTAAATTAAGGACTGATATTCGATATGCGCGAGCTCTTTCTGCTCCCCGTAAGGCAAGAGAGGGGATTCGTAAGGCAGAGCAGTTATTAGCGAAAACCGATAAAATAGGATATTTTGATGCAGTGTTTCAGACGCTACAAGAATATCTGGGGGATTATTTTCACCTGCCCTCGCAGGGTATAACAATAAGCGTGATTGATGAAATTTCTCGCCATCAAAGTATTCCCCAGGATATTCTTGATAAACTGAGGGATATTTTTAAAGAATGCGATATAGCCCGTTATGCGGCGAGTTCAATGGAGAACCTAACGATGCAGGCAGTACTTAAAGAATTGGAAGAAGTGATAGAGTACTTGCAGAAACACAAAATATCGGCATGATGAAAAAAAACTGTAGTGTGGAAGCCTGGTGGAGAGTTATGTGCATGGCAGGAATTTTTGTTTTGTGCGTTTGTGGTGCTGTCATGGGGCAAGCTCTTGAACATGACTTTCTTGAGGCTTCCCATGCTTACAAAGAGAACAACTATGATCAGGCAATTGCCTTATATGAAGCAATGCTCATGAAAGGCTATGAAAGCGGGAATCTTTATTATAATCTTGCTAATAACTATTTTAAAAAAGGAGAATTAGCGAAGGCGCTGTTGCATTATAAAAGGGCAGAGTTGTTCATTCCTGGAGATAGCGACCTGAAGGCAAATTATAGCTATTGTCGGTCATTACTGCAGTTAGGCCAGGATGAACCGGAAGAAAATTGGTTTCTGCGGCTCATTGATGCTGCCTTCGCTGCTTTTAACCTTGATTGTTTAGTGATAGTTTTAAGCCTGATGCAGGCCATGTTTTTTCTTTTAGCTATGCTCTATCAATTTGCCCATGGCAGGAAGCGTTTGTGTAAGGCGGGCAGTGTTATCTGCGTGGTGATATTTCTCTTAGGGGCTATTGCTTTTAAAAGGAAAATCGAGTATCAAAAACGCGCCGCGGTTGTCATGGTGAAGGAATTGGAATCGAAGTTTGAGCCTCTTGAAAGCGCGACCACCCATTTTATTTTACCTGAGGGTGTTACTGTTGAGGTTTTAGAATCAAGCGGCGCATGGCATAAAATCAGGCGTGTAGACGCAAAAATAGGTTGGGTGAATAAGGAAGGGCTTGCTTTTATCGCGGCAAGGTAATCCGAGATTTCACTAAGGCCATTTTTCAGCCATACCTCGGGCAACCGGTCAATTATCAGGGGTCAAAGAAAATTGGTACTGTCCCCGCCTGCGGCGGGGCCACCCATTTTCCCCATTCACTGACGCGTTACTACCTCGGGCTTAATCTTCTTGAAGGTTAGCCAAAAGATGTTATAATTACAAAATGAGTCATATAAAACAGTATCCTCTTGCCTGGGGAGTGTCGGTAGGGCTGCATATCGTTTTCTTTTTTCTTGTATCGCTGTCTGCGATGAAGCCTTATCGCAAGGCTTTTCGTGAGCTCAAAGTTACCTATATCAAGCCCCCAGCGGTAAGCCTTGGCCAGAAGACACGAATACCTCTTGATGCTTCATTAAAAGGCACTGACTTAACCTCTCCGGGACAGCGGTTGGTTTTATCGGACAGAAATGAACTTCCTAAGAGGAAAATGTCCGCTTCAGAAAGCAGGGCTCAGGATGAGCCGTGGCTTCGCCCCGAGCACTACGCGCAGAAGCCGCGTATCCAGAGCTCGGAATTCCGTGATACCGGCACGCTTAAGCTTTCTCCGATACAGATGGACTCGTTTGAGAAGGAATCGGAAAGCCCCGCGTACCTTACCTACAGTAATTTTTTGCACGAACGGTATCGGCATTGTCTGTACGCGCGGTATTCGGATTCTAGCGAAGACGGGCAGGTGAGCCTCAAATTCGCGCTCAATGCGGATGGTTCGTTAGCAGAATACCACATTATTGATGACAAAAGCACTGCCAGCCGGCAGCTGCAGCGTATCGCTCTTGAGGCTTTACGCGATGCCGCCCCTTTCCCGAGGCTTCCTAAAGAGTTGGGGGCTCCGGTGCTTACCTTTAGAGTGAGTATCCATTTTTCGCAGCTCAAAGAAAAATAGGCGTTTTGGAAAAGGTGATTGACATAATGTTCAGGGAATGATAGTATTATAAAAAAAGGAGATGATAATCTATGTCTGAGGTCGTAATAAGAAAAGATGAGTCGTTTGAATCTGCTTTACGGAGATTTAAGAAAAAGATTGACAAAGAAGGCATTTTAAGAGAAATACGCGATCGTAAGCACTATGAAAAACCGAGTGAACGAAAGCGGAAAAAATCGAAGAAGTTATAAGCCATGGAGTTGTGCCTATCGACTTCATGGAACGCCTTTCGCTATACAGACGGTAAAAAGGTTATCGCGGAGGTTCAGCGGTTAGGCTTTAATGCCGTAGAGTTAAGCTTTAATTTGACTAAAGATATGGTAGAGGACATAGCCTCTTTAGTTAAGAAAAATAAGATTAAAGTCAATGCCCTGCATAATTTTTGTCCTATCCCTGAGAACCTGGCAAGAGAAGTTGCTTTGCCGGATTGCTACTCGGTAGCATCGCTTGATGAGCGCGAGCGGGAATTAGCGGTCAAGTATACGAAAGCAAGTATTGATTCCGCGCGCCAGGTCAATGCCAAGGCCGTGGTAATGCATTGCGGCAGAGTGGAAATAGCCGACCGCACCAGGGAATTGATCTCGATTTTTTACAGTAGCGAGGGAGCCTTTGACCCTCGGCTCAAAAGTATCACAGAGCTCATGCGCCGGGAAAGAGAAGAACAGGCGCGCGCCCATCTTGAGGCAGTCTTTAAAAGCCTGGATGAACTCTCGCCCTACGCCCAAAAGCAACAAGTAGCTCTGGGCATAGAAAACAGGTATTACTTTCGGGAAATTCCTTCTTTCGAAGAAACCGCGCGCTTACTGGAACATTGTAAGGGCGCTCCCGTTTTTTACTGGCATGATACAGGCCATGCCCAGCTTTGGGAGAATTTAGGATTCAGGAAGCATCAGGAATATTTAGATCAGTATGGAGCGTCCCTGATTGGTGTTCACCTGCATGATATTATAAAAGACGACGATCATTTAGCTCCTTTGCGGGGTGATTTTGATTTTAAGCTGTTAGCACCGTACCTTACAAAAGATACGATTAAAACCTTAGAGGCGCATTATCCTGCCTCTTCCCAAGATATCATAAAGGCAAAAGATTTCCTGGAAACTTTGTATGGCGAACATTAGACAGCCTGCGGTAGCGGGGCAGTTTTATCCTGCGACTGAAGAAGAATTGCGTCAGCAGTTAGAGTCGTTTCCTGACAAAAGGGAAGAGAGCCTGGTAAAGAAAACTGCCTTCGGTTGCATGCTTCCTCACGCAGGCTATATGTATTCAGGGGCTGTTGCCAAAAGCGTGGTATCTCAGATTGAGATACCAGGTACGCTTATTATCCTAGGGCCCAATCATACCGGCAGGGGCGGCCTTTTTAGCATTATGAATGAAGGCTCCTGGATGACGCCTCTGGGGAGTGTTTCCATAGATAGCAAGCTCGCCAAGAAGCTTAAAGAAAAGTCGCCGCTCTTAAAAACCGATTTCGCGGCGCATGAGTCGGAGCATTCTATTGAAGTAGAGCTGCCGTTACTGCAATATTATAAAAAAGATTTTAGTTTTGTGCCTATAGTTATTGCTTCAAGTGACTTTAAGAATTATCAACGCCTGGGGCTTTCTATTGCCGCCGCCCTGAAGGAACTTCGTGCGGAAAAAGATACCTTACTTATTGCCAGTTCCGATATGACGCATTATGAGGATGCAGCAACAGCCAAGGTTAAAGATACGAAGGCCATACAGGCGATTGTAGAATTAGATGAAGTCAAATTGTGGGAAAAGGTGCGGGAATTAGATATTACGATGTGCGGGTATGCGCCCGCGATTGTCATGATTGTAGCGGCAAAAGCCCTTGGGGCTACCAAGGCTGAATTGGTGAAGTACCAAACCAGTGGTGACGTTACCGGGGATAATTCCAGTGTGGTAGGGTACGCGGGGATAATAGTGCACCGTTAAATTAATTTTTATATGTAGGCGGTGCACTAAAGGGGGTGTGGGGGAGACCGTCACCCACGCTTGGGGGGTGCTCAGCGATCCGCCGTAGGCGGAGAGCGCCGAAGGGGGGCCTGCCCCCATAGCGGAAGTGCGGAGTTAACTTTCGCTATACCCATAAGAATTAAGTTAACGGAGCACTAGTGAGATAATCGATATGGAAGAGCAGAAGAAAAAGGTTGATGAAAGCTATAAGGATAAGGTAGTCAAAGAAAAAGGCAAGGACGAGGGCGCTTCTTCGAAACCTCAGGAACCGCAGGCTAAGGAAAATTTTACCATGCCAGAGGCAAGCTTCTCGTTTTTTGTTACTACCTTAGCTATGCAGGCAACGATTGCCTTAGGAGATGTTCCTGAGCCGCAAACCAACAAGAGCCAGGAAAACCTGCCGCAGGCAAAATTTATCGTTGATACCTTGGGGATGTTACAGGAAAAAACAAAAGGTAATCTTACCCAGGAAGAGGCTGCACTGATAGAGGGGGTTTTGTACGAATTGAGAATGAGCTATGTGCAGAAAACGGGAGGCAAGAAATGATTGACAAGGAACTTTTAGATATTTTGGCTTGTCCCGCGTGTAAGGCCGATGTGGTCTTAGAAACGGTTTCCGGGCAGGAAAAGATTGCCTGTACAAAATGTAAACGCAAATACCCTGTACGTGACGGTATTCCGATAATGCTTATAGATGAGGCGGAACAGGCTTAGCGATGGCGCGTCCTAAAAAGCACGCTATTCTCGTAATTCACGGCCCAAACCTTGGGCTTTTGGGCCAGCGTGAGCCCGAGGTGTATGGACGGGTTACTTTGCCTGAGATTAATGACGAATTACGTAGCCTCGCCAAAGAGCATAAGGTGAAGGTAGAGATAGTTCAGTCTAATCATGAAGGAGAAATTGTTGATACCATTGGAAAGAGCAAGGATACCTTTGATGCTATTCTCATCAATCCCGCGGCCTATACCCATACTAGTGTCGCTATCCGCGATGCCCTTCTGGCCTGCGGCCTGCCGTGTGTTGAAGTGCACTTGTCTAATATCTACGCGCGTGAGCAATTCCGCCATAATTCTTTAATCGCGCCTGTTGCCAAAGGGCAAATCTCAGGATTCGGTAAACAGAGTTATGCCCTTGGCCTCTTAGCCATTATCAATCTTTTAGATTCCGCGCGGAAGTAAATGCTTTCCCGTATCCCTGGTTTCAGAGCAAAATTAGCCTTGAATTCCCTGGACGGCTTTTTGGTTACAAAAGAAGCTAATGTCGCTTATTTATGTAACTATCCTATTCGGGATTCCTACCTTTTCGTTACCCATCATAGGGCATACCTGATTACAGATTTTCGCTATACTGAGGAAGCACGCGGGAATATCAAGGCAGTGAAGGTCGTGCAATACAAAAACCTTTTTAAGGACATAGTTTCCTTAGCGCGCAGGCTTGCGGTTAAGCGTGTAGGGTTTGAGGCCAAGGATTTGAATTTCGCGGAATATACAAAAATTAAAGAGTATTTACCCCCCAAGATTAAACTTTTCGATACCTTTAATCTCATTGAAACACTCAGGCAAATTAAAAGCCCTGAGGAACTTTCCTCTATAAGAGAGGCTATACGAATTACCGGCCTGGCCTTTACCTTCTTAAAAAGGCATATTAAACCCGGTGAGAGCGAATTAAGGGTCGCGGGAGAGTTTGAGCGTTTTATCCGCTATCAGGGAGCCTCTATGAGCGCGTTTAACATTATTGCTGCCAGCGGGCCGAATTCCAGTTTTCCTCATGCCGGGGTTACCACAAGGAAATTCCGCTCCTGTGATTCGGTGCTTATCGACATCGGGGTTGAGGTAAACGGCTATAAATCTGACTTGACAAGGGTATTCTTTTTAGATAAAATAACACATGTCCAACGTAAGATTTACGCGATTATACGAGAGGCTCAAGATAAGGCGATTGAGGCAGTTAGCCCCGGCGCGGAGCTTTGTAAAATAGACTTTGCCTCGCGCAGCTTTATCGCGAAGCATGGCTATGGAAAATGTTTCGGCCATAGTTTAGGCCATGGCGTTGGCCTTGAAGTTCATGAAGAACCAAGCATATCCTCTAAAAACAAATCCCTCGCGCAGGAAGGAATGGTATTTACCATTGAGCCGGGGATATATCTTCCGGGAAAATTTGGTATTAGGATAGAGGATATGGTAGTAGTAACCAAGAAAGGGGTTGAGGTATTAAGTGGCGCTATCAATAAATCAATTTAAAGTAGGGGTAACCATCCTCTTGGATGGAGAAGTCTATCAGATTGTTGAAACAGAACATGTCAAGCCGGCAAAAGGTTCTGCTTTTGTGCGTGCCAAACTAAAAAACCTAAGGACAGGAAATCTCTTGGATAGGACCTTCCGTGGCCAGGATACCGCGGAAGAGGCCTTTGTGGAGCAGAGAAAATTGCAATACCTTTATTCACAGACGGATATGTATCATTTTATGGACCAAGAAAATTATGACCAACTAGTCATTTCCGCTGATATCTTAGGTGATGGGACTAAGTTTTTGAAGGATAACCTTGAGGTGTTAGGTTATTTTTATAAAGATAAAATCCTTAATGTGGTAATTCCCAATTTTATTGAACTGGTAGTTACGGAAACTGAGCCGGGAATAAAAGGGGATACCGCAAAAGGCGGAAATAAGCCGGCAAAAGTAGAAACCGGAGCAACGATACTCGTTCCTTTATTTATTAATATCGGTGATAAACTTAAAGTAGATACCCGTACCGGAACTTATGTGGAAAGGGCGTATTAACCTTTCTTTTGTTTTCTTTTCTGTTTTTATCTTTTATAGCGTATGTGTGGTCAGCGTTAATTTTGAATAAAGACAGAGGTTCTGAAGTTTTAGACATGTGTGAAATTATAAGGATGCTACGGCAGTAAGGCGGCGGTATTGTAGTGAGGAGGGAACCTTTGTGAATGTAAAAGAGATTAAGGAAATGATCAGTCTGATGAATGAGAATAATCTCTTGGAATTAGAGATTGAAAAAGATGATATGCGCATTAAACTCAAGAAAGCCTCTTCGCATGGCCAGGACGTCGTTCCTGCTCCAGTGTATATTGAACGCCAGCCTATAGCTGAACATCAGTTGCAGTCTCAGGAATCGGCACGCAAAGAACTACCTGCTTCAAATAAGTTAGAAATCAAGTCTCTTATGGTTGGAACGTTTTATCGTGCCCCTAGCCCCGAGGCGCCCGCGTTTGTTGAGGTAAATCAGGAAATTACGCCTGGACAGGTTATTTGTATTATTGAGGCAATGAAGCTGATGAATGAGATAAAGTCAGAAGTGAAGGGAAAGATTTTAGAAATTCTTGTAGACAATGCTGAGCCGGTAGAATTCGGCCAGCCCTTATTTCTTATAGAACCTCACTAAGAAAGCTTATACGTTGGCAAAGGCTTACCAGCGAGCAGGCTAATTCACTCTATTGTTTTCCAAAGTATTAATTGCCAACCGCGGTGAAATCGCCGTTCGTATCATACGCGCATGTAAAGAGCTCGGGATACGCACGGTTGCTGTCTATTCCCAAGCCGATCTTGAATCGCTTCACGTGCGCCTGGCAGATGAGGCTATCTGTATAGGCCCGGCCGCAAGCGTTAACAGTTACCTTAATATTCCCTCTATTATTTCTGCCGCGGAGATAACCGATGTGGACGCTATTCATCCCGGTTACGGTTTCTTAGCCGAGAATCCCCACTTTGCCGAGATTTGTGAATCCTGCCGTATTACTTTTATAGGCCCGACTCCGGAAAATATACGCCTTATGGGTGATAAGATGCAGGCGCGTGACACTATGCGTAAGGCAAACATACCAATCGTTCCGGGCAGCCTTACCGCGGTCAAAAATAAAGACGATGCCCTGAAAATCGCGAAGCGTATTAGCTATCCTATTATTATTAAGGCTGCCGCCGGCGGAGGGGGCAAGGGGATGCGGGTTTGTCATAACGATATAAGTTTAGTGTCAGGCTTGATGACTGCCCAGGCAGAGGCAGAGGCAAGTTTCGGTAATTCCAACGTTTACATAGAAAAATATATCGAAAGGCCGCGCCATATAGAGATTCAACTCCTCGCGGATAAATACGGCCACATCATTTATCTGGGTGAAAGGGATTGTTCTATTCAAAGGCGCCACCAAAAACTCATCGAAGAATCTCCATCTCCTGCGGTCGATAGTAAACTGCGCAAGCGCCTGGGAGAGGCCGCGGAGAAGGCAGCCAGGGAGGTTAAGTATATCAGCGCGGGAACCATAGAGTTTTTGCTCGATGAAAAAAATAATTTTTATTTTATGGAAATGAATACCCGTATCCAGGTAGAGCATCCGGTTACGGAATGGGTAACAGGCATTGACATTGTTAAGGAGCAGATAAAAATTGCCGCTGGTGAAAAGCTTAAAATCCGCCAGGATGATGTAAAGCTCAGCGGCTCGTCAATAGAATGTCGTATCAATGCCGAAGATTATGAGAATAATTTTATGCCTTGTCCAGGGAAGATTGAATCTTTGAATATTCCCGGAGGCCCAGGGGTAAGGGTAGACAGCCATGTCTATCAGGGATATAGCATAAGCCAGTATTATGATTCTTTAATTGCCAAGCTTATTGTTCATGGCAGGGATAGAAAAGAGGCACTGAGGATTATGAGCAGGGCGCTTGATGAATTTGTGATCGGCCCGATTAAAACGACCATCCCCTTTCATAAGGAAGTATTAAAGAATCCGTTTTTCATAAAAGGGGATTTTTCGACAAATTTCATCAACGAAAATTTCAAAATCAGCCCTAAAAAAGAGGAATAATCATGGACATGCATGCCAATAAAATCGAGGCGGGCTCAGTCAAAATTCACAAAAATGTTATTGCTTCTATCGCTGCTTTTGCCGCTTTGGAAATAACAGGGGTAAAACACATTGGAAAGCCGTCCTGTATTGCTTTCTTGGAATTCTTTGGCTTGAAGGCTTCCCGGTTGATAAAGGTGGAGTTTGGAAGAAATGATGAAATACGCTTGGAGGTGCCGCTGGTTGTTGCCTATGGCTGCACTATTGCTTCGGTGGTAGAAAGCGTTCAGGATAATATCAGGCGCTCACTCGAGAAAATGCTGGATAAATCTCCCCGCGATATTCGTATCAATGTCCAGGGAATAGAGAAATGATAATGATAAACAAGGAGGGTTCTTGATGCGTTTTTTTACCATATGCGGGCTTATTTTCAATACGTTGTTTTATATTTTATTCGCGGGGATACTTTTTTATTTTGCTGTACATTGGATTACTCCCGCTATGGTTTCCGATATAGCGGCTCAGATTCAAGGCTATCCTAACTCGGGAGCTATCTTAATGCTCGTGAGCCTGCTTATTGTGTTGATTAACTATACCTTTACCCAGTCGGTGATGGGTAAAATTCATAGAGAAAAGTATATTGCTTTTAATACCTCAAGCGGCCAGGTAAGCATTGCCTTGGTTGCCGTAGAGGACCTGATTAAAAGGCTTGCCATCCAGGTGCCTCAGGTTAAAAATCTGCGCCCGGATGTGCGGGTGAGAAGGCGGGGCGGGATTGCGGTTTATCTACGTATTGATTTAAAGTGTGAGACCAATATCGTTGACCTTACGGAACGGCTTCAGGAGCTGGTAAAAAGTAAAATCCAGGATATGCTCCGGGGAATTGATGAGCCGATTATCGTTAAGATCCATGTAGCAAAGATTGTTTGTGATGATGAGAAGGATAGAAAAAAAACTGATAATGAACAGAAGGAACAACCTGCGATTCCATTTTATGGATATGGCCGGTAGGCTCAGGCTTTGCCTGCCTGCCGACAGGAATGTAGCGGCGCGATTTATCGCGCATAAAAGTGAGGCAGCAACATGTTAAAAGCGGATAGTAGGGTATTAGGAAATTAGGATTGGGATATTAGGAGACTGGGAGATTAGGGGAAAGCATGGGATTTTGTTCCCTACATCCTAATCCCCGCATTTAGCGAGTGTGTTTACACAAATTATACGAGGAGATATATTAAAATGGCTTCAAAAATAGGTATTTTAACTGGCGGTGGCGATTGTCCAGGATTGAATGCTGTTATTCGGGCGGTAGTTCGCAAGGCAATCAATGAAGGCTATGAAGTCGTTGGTATAAAAAACGGCTGGAAGGGCTTGATTGAAAAAGATACGATGGCCTTAACCTTGGATTCTATTTCCGGCATACTGCCAAAAGGGGGAACAATTTTAGGCACCAGCAGGACTAATCCCTATAAGAAGGAAGGCGCGGTTCAAAAGGTCGTTACGCATTATAAATCCTTAGGCCTTGACGCCTTGGTCGCTGTAGGCGGTGAAGATACTTTGGGAGTAGCGACAAAATTAGTCGCAGAGAAGATTAACGTGGTTGGTGTTCCCAAAACAATAGATAATGACCTCTCCGCGACTGACTATACCTTTGGATTTGATACTGCCATCAATATTGCCACTGAGTGTATAGACCGCCTCCATACGACCGCGGAGAGCCATCATCGTATCATTGTCGCAGAGGTAATGGGCAGGCATGCCGGCTGGATTGCTCTTGAGGCAGGTATTGCCGGAGGAGCGGATGTTATTCTGATTCCGGAAATCCCTATTGATATTGATGAGGTCTGCGGCTTAATTAAAAAACGGCATTCCCGGGGAAAAACCTTTAGTATTGTCGTGGTTGCCGAAGGCGCGCAGTTCAAAAAAAGCAGCCATGTGCTTCAGGAACAGAAACTCGATGAATTTGGCCATGTGCGTTTAGGCGGTATTGGCGAGTTGCTTGCCCGCGAAATTGAAAAACAAACCGGTTATGAAACCAGGGTTTCCGTCCTGGGACATATCCAGCGGGGAGGAAGCCCGAGCGCCTTTGACAGGGTTTTAGGTACCCGCTTCGGCGTTAAGGCCGTAGAATTGGTGTTGCAAAAGAAATTTGGGCGCATGGTTGCGCTTTCGGGGGGTACGATTATTGACGTGCCCCTAGAAGCGGCAACCGGGAAATTGAAAACAGTTGATACGGAGTATTATGAGTTAGCCAAGGTATTCTTTGGCTAATAGCCTATCATAAGAAGAGGTGATATGATGCGTGAGAAAATTATCGATATCATTAATGATGCCATTCATATTAAGGAGCAGATTCTCCAGACGCAGATTGAGAATATCATTAAGGCCGCCAAATTGATAATTTCTTCTTTTAAAGCTGGGGGAAAGGTGCTCATTTTTGGTAACGGCGGCTCAGCTGCTGACGCCCAGCATATTGCCGCTGAGTTTATCGGCAGGTTTCAGCTGGAACGGCAGGCGCTTCCGGCACTGTGCTTAAACACCAACACCTCGGTGCTTACCGCATTAAGTAACGATTACGGCTATGAAATAGTATTTGCGAGGCAAATGGAGGCCTTGGCAAAACCGCAGGATATTGCCATAGGTATTTCTACCAGTGGAAAAGCTAAGAATGTGTTGTTAGCCATAAAGAAAGCAAAGGAAATGGGGTTAAAGACTATCTGCCTCTCCGGAGGCACAGGCGGTGAATTGGCACGCTCGGCGGATATCTGCCTTCTTATGCCCTCAAGTGTTACCGCGCGGATACAGGAAGCCCATATTACTATCGCCCATATTATTTGCGAGATGGTTGAGACTGAGTTATTAAAATAGAAGGAGAAGGTATTTTTTTTAGAGATGGCACGATCAAAAATATCAGAATCTAAGGTCAAGACGCAACGCCAGATTAAGGCAATCGCTCTGGCGCTTAGAAAAGATAATAAAAAAATAGCATTTACGAACGGGTGTTTTGATATCCTGCACTACGGCCATGTTATGTATCTTGAAGCGGCAAAGCGCTTAGCGGATATCCTGGTGGTAGGGCTTAACAGCGATTCCTCGGTAAGAAATATCAAGGGCAGCCAACGGCCTCTTAATCCAGAGTTTGCCCGCGCGCGGGTGCTTGGGGCGCTGACATGTGTAGACTATGTAACCGTCTTTAGCGAAGAAACGCCGCTACGGCTGATTAAGCTTATTAAGCCCGATGTTTTAATTAAGGGAGGAGATTGGAAAGTAAGCGATATCGTCGGCAGTGATTTTGTAAAAGCGCGGGGAGGAAAGGCCGTTACCATAGCGTACCTCAAAGGGTATTCTACGACGGGTATTATAAAAAAAATGCGTGATGGATAAAGGTATTTTACGTATTATTGACGCGAATTATAACCGGGTACTAGAGGGCATACGCGTGTGCGAGGAAATTACGCGGTTTGTGCTTTCCGCGAGGCTATTGACAGCTTCGTTTAAATATACCCGTCACACCATAGTAGCAACAATGAAAAAGTGGCATATTCAAAAGCATGCTCTCTTAGATTCTCGTAATAGCCAAAATGACGTGGGGAAGCCTTCGGCACGAGCTGAACTTACAAGGCTTGATTATAAAGATATTTTCTATGCCAATATCCAGCGCTCAAAAGAATCCGTGAGGGTTCTTGAGGAATGCGCCAAGCTTAACAACAAGGCAATCGCGCGCCTCTTCAAGGATATTCGTTACCGACTCTATGAAATCGAAAAGAAAACGCATTCCAAGCTCTAGTGTGTACGCGGTAATTGACCGCGAGGTTTGTGCCAGAAAAACACTTACGTCAATTGCGCGCGGCTGTATCAAGGGAGGCGTAAAAATAATTCAGCTCAGGGATAAAACAGAAAATATAAGCAGATTTTATAGCGATGCCCTGATGTTAAGAAAAATCATTGGAAGGGAAGCATTATTTATCATTAATGACCGCGCGGATATTGCTAAGCTTGTAGCAGCTGACGGCCTTCATCTGGGCCAGGATGATATACCAATCAAGCCGGCGCGCGGGCTTTTAGGATCAGAGGCGATTATCGGGAAGTCCTGCCACAGCCTCAAACAAGCCATTTCGGCAGAGGAAGAGGGCGCGGATTATATCAGTATCGGGCCGATTTTCAGTACTCCAACGAAACCTGATTATAAAGCGGTTGGCTTGAAACTGTTACGGAAAGTTCAAGGTTGTATTCAAATACCAATAGTTGCGATAGGCGGTATTAACAAAGATACTATAAGCCTTGTGCGAAAAACCGGAGCACGATATAGTGCCGTGGTAAGGGCACTATGCGGGGCAAGGAATACCGTGCAGGCACTAAAGGAATTGGGGTGTTACCTATGACGCAATTGGAATTAGCGTGCAATAATAAAACTTCTGGCGTAATGAAGGCTCTGGCAAAAGAAGAAAACGTAAGCCTGAAGTTTTTGAAAGACAGGATTGCTTCCGGAAGGATCGTTATTACGGATAATACCCGGCACGTAAAATCGAAACCCTGCGCGATAGGTGAGGGGTTACGGACTAAAATTAACGCGAATATCGGAACCTCAGCCGATGAAGCGGATACCAGCGATGAATTGAAGAAATTAGCGGCTTCAATCAAATGTGGGACGGATACTGTGATGGATTTAAGTATCGCGGGTGATATCACAGCGATCCGAAAAGCAATACTCGCTCAATCGAGTGTCCCTGTAGGCACGGTGCCTATTTATCAAGCAGCCCAGGCAGCAAGTAAAGCCAAGGGATCTTTTCTTAAAATGACCGCCCAGGATATGCTTGAGGTTATTGAGGAGCAGGCTAAGGATGGCGTTGACTTCATAACGATCCACTCGGGAGTGACTCTGGCAACTGTTGCCATGGTGAAGAAGCATAAGCGTGTTATGGATATTGTAAGCCGGGGAGGAGCAATCCTGACGAGTTGGATGGCGCACCATAAAGAAGAAAATCCGCTCTATGAGAATTTTGATACAATTTTGGATATCGCCTATCGCTATGATGTTACCTTGAGCTTAGGAGACGGGCTAAGGCCGGGATCCATCCTGGATGCTACTGATAAGGCGCAGATAAGTGAATTAAGGCTCTTGGGAAAATTAGCCCGTAGATCACGGGAAAGAAAGGTTCAGGTTATGATCGAGGGGCCTGGCCATGTGCCGCTGGACCAAATCAAGAAAAATATCATGTTAGAAAAAGATTTGTGCGATAACGCGCCTTTTTATGTGTTAGGGCCTCTGGTGACCGATGTTGCTTCAACGCGTGACCATATCTCTGGCGCGATTGGCGGGGCATTGGCCGCAAGTTTTGGCGCTGATTTCCTGTGTGTGGTCACTCCCGCTGAACATCTGAGGCATCCTTCGGTTGAAGATATCAAGGAGGGGGTTATTGCTTCGCGTATCGCGGCCCATAGCGCGGATATTGTCAAAGGCGTTAAAGGAGCTTTGGACTGGGATAGGAAAATGTCGCTTGCCCGTAAAAAACGCAACTGGGATGATCAATTTGCCTTATCGATAGATCCAGAGAGGGCAAGGGAATACCGGGTGGTTTCAAAACCACAGCTTGTTGATGTGTGCACTATGTGTAGTGATTATTGCTCAATAAAACTTATTGAAGAATGTCTAAAAATAGAGTAGGAAGTAGAAAGTAGAAAGTAGATAGTAGTAAGGATACTTACTACTCGTAAAAATTGCGGGCGTAGTTCATCGGTAGAACACCAGCTTCCCAAGCTGGATAGGTGGGTTCAATTCCCATCGCCCGCTTACTATTGCACTATAGATAATGGAAAAGAATTTTAATAGCTTATTTTTGGTTTTCTTCATTCCCTCCATAATGGCCGGCTGCGCGACAACGGTTACTTCTCCTCCTCTCCAGATACAGAAGCAACAGGTGCCACGTATCGCGCCTTTAGCTATGACTTCTGTGCCCGCCGGGGTATACCATAAAGTAGAGAAGGGTCAGACACTGTGGCGGATTTCGAAAATCTACGGTATAGACCTTGATGAAATTATTAGCAGTAATAGAATTACCGACTCGACACAAATACTGCAAGGGCAGACGCTTTTTATTCCTCGCGGAAAAAAGCCTGAAGCTGTTTCGTATCGGGCCACAAGCACCAGGGATTTCATCTGGCCAAGTAAAGGTAAGGTAATTTCAGGATTTGGGGATAAAACCAGCAATGTCGTTAATAAGGGTGTTACCATACGCGCTTTTTCTAACGCGGCAGTGCTCGCTGCTCATTCAGGAATGGTTGTTTTTACTACGGATAAGCTTAAAGGCTACGGCAAGACGGTGATTATTTCTCATGAAGGCGGGCTCATGACCGTATACGCATTATTATCGCATATACTGGTTAGTCCTGGGGAACGCATCAGCCAGGGTTCACCCATTGCCCGCAGTGCTGGTGGCCTGGTGCATTTTGAGATACGCAAAGGCCATCTTCCCCAAAACCCTTATTTTTATCTACCACGTTAAAACTATGGAATTTTGCGCAAGAGATAATGTCCTTAAGTTGTTAGATAAGCGTGCCGACGGTTTAAGCCACGGCTACCGGCAAAACGTAGCGATACTCGGCGAAGAACTGATTGGAAAGACCTCGCTTATCCACTCCTGGTTGTCACGCTATCATAACAATCTTATTGTCGCTGTGTATCTTGAAGTCAAAGCTCTGGAGATAAATCTTTTCTCGGAGCAGTTTATCGGGAGGTTTCTATTCGCATTCTTAAAGAATAGCCAAATTCCCTTGCAGGAGGATATTGGTTTCCTGATGGAACACGCGCAGAAGTATATTCCAAAAACAATCGCGGCGGCTAAAGAAATACTTTCCGCAAGGAAGAGTAAGAAGGCCGAGAGCGTCTTTACAAAACTTTTAGAGCTTCCCGAGCTGTTTTTCCTTGAAAGCGGGAAACGCTGTATTATTATCTTTGACGAATTCCATCAATTTGACGGCCTTAAGCCTAAAGGCCTCTATAAAGAGTGGCGGGAAAGGATTATGTTTGGGAAAAACACGATGTATGTTTTATTAAGCTCGAAGAAACTTCGGGCGCAGGAAATCCTTTCTTCTGAACTCGCGCTCTTATTCGGCAACTTTGAGAAAATTGAGCTTGCGCCGTTTGACGCCAAGGCCTCCCATACCTTTGTATGCGAAAAACTAAAGGATTTCCCCGTCAGCACTGCTCTTATCGATTTTATTGTAAGCCTTACTGCCGGAAAGCCCTTTTATCTAAACGCGGTAGCTACAGCCTTTGCCGATTATCATACGAAAAACGCTTCGGTTGCCCCGAGCATCGACACCTGTACCGCATCCTTAAAAAATATACTGCTTGATCCCTGGGGTATTGTTAATAAGCATTTTAGCGGTGTTATCGATTGCGTCACTAAGCAGCTTGGCAACGCGCTCTGTACCACAATACTGCTGGAGCTATGCCTTGGAATGAAACGGATTACGCATATTGCTCATACGACAGGAAAAACGAAAAAGGAGGCAGCAGTATTGCTGGAGAGGCTTTGCGCTATGGAGTTAGTGGTTAAAAATAGCGATCACTATTGCCTCATTGATAAGTTTTTTTCCTTCTGGCTTCAAAGCGTTTATGCCCATCAGTTGCATAATTTCTCGGCAGATTCTGATAAGCAAACAGAAATATTCAGAAAAGAAGTCAAAAGGCTTTTTCTGGAGTTTTGCGATGCCCAAGACAAAGCTATTTCAGAACGCCTCATGGAACTCTTTAGCCGGTTTAGTAATGAAGCAGTTGAAATTCACCATAAGCGCGTCCGTCTTAACCATTTCAAAGAGGTGAAATTGCTGAAAATAAACGGCAAAAAATTAAAGGAAGGAATCCTCGCGAGGGCTCCTTCGAACCTTTGGATCGCGGGATTTAAGGAGGAGAGAGTTTCAGAGGAAGATATCATTGATTTTGTCAATGCCTGCAAGAGATTTAAATACGCCAAATCCCAGAAGAGGATATTTATTGCTTTTGATGACATAGACGCGAATGCCCGCCTCATCGCTAAAGAGGCGAAGATTGCTACCTGGGATATGGCATGTGTCAATTCACTCCTTGATATGTATGATAGGCCAAGGATTGTGCGTTAAGCGGCGGCAACTATGACGAAGATACTCGTTTTATCCGACACCCATATTCCGGAACGCGCGGATGATTTGCCGAAAAAAGTATATGAGGATTTAGCTTCTTGCGATCTTGCCCTCCACGCCGGAGATATTACTTCTTTTGACTTTTTTATGAAATTAAAGAAGAAATTCCCTAAGCTCAAGGCAGTGCAGGGGAACATGGACGAACCCAGGCTTAAGAATCTTCTTCCTGCGAGAGAGTTGATTACTATTGATAACGTAACCATCGGTTTAATGCATGGTTGGGGAAGCCATCAAGGGGTCTTTAGTTTAATGGAAAAAGAATTTACGAAAGAAAAGCCGCAGGTTGTCGTGTTCGGCCATTCGCACCATGCTTTAAATATAACCAAGAACGGCATACTATTTTTAAACCCCGGAAGCCCTACGGATAAGGTTTTTAGCTTAATTAACTCCTATGGGGTGATTACCATAAACGGCGGGATACACGCGCAGATAATAAAGGTATAAAAAGATGGATAAACTTTGGGCGCCATGGCGGATGCAGTATATCAGTAACGCGAAAAAGCAAAAAGGATGCCTTTTTTGCCGGGTTAGGGAAGAGAGAAATGATCGGAAAAATCTCCTGCTTTTTCGTTCCCGCCACGTGTTTAGCATGCTTAATAAATTCCCTTATAATAACGGCCATCTGATGATTGCCCCTTACCGGCATATAAAGGATTTAGGAAAACTGCGTAGTGATGAAATACTGGATTTATTTTCGGTGTTGAATAAAATGCAAGGCCTGCTTAAAGAGCTGTTAAAACCAGGCGGGTTTAACATTGGGATTAACAGCGGCGCGGTTGCCGGAGCGGGAATTCCTTCTCATATCCATGTGCATATCGTTCCCCGTTGGAAGGAAGATACCAATTTTATGCCGGTGGTAAGCGGCACCAAGGTGATTTCACAGTCGTTGGAGCAACTCTATGCGCAATTACATAAAAAAATTTGAGGATATTCTGTTGGCTCCTTATGCCATGAAAAGCTGCCTGAGTAAAGGCAGAATGTATAAGGAAAAAGAGCACGAGTATCGCAGTTGTTACCAGCGCGACCGGGACAGGATTATCCATGCGGCGGCATTTCGTAGATTAGAATACAAAACCCAGGTTTTTGTCAATCACGAGGGCGATTATTACCGCACGCGCCTTACCCATACCTTGGAGGTTTCCCAGATTGCCCGGACTATTGCCTATCGGCTTCGCCTTAATGGTGACCTTGTTGAGGCTGTGGCGCTTGCCCATGACCTTGGCCATACGCCTTTTGGCCATTCGGGAGAAGAGGCCTTAGATGAGCTTATGTCGGAATACGGAGGGTTTAATCATAACCTTCAGGGCTTACGGATTGTGGATGTTTTAGAAGAACATTACCCCGAATTCCCAGGCCTTAATTTAAGCTGGGAGGTAAGAGAGGGAATCGCCAAACATTCGTCTTTTTATGATGAAGGTGTTCATCTGGAGGGTTTAGAGCCAGGACAGATGCCGAGTTTAGAAACTCAGGTAGTAGATATTGCCGATGAAATCGCTTATAGCAACCACGATATTGATGATGGCTTAACCTCAGGGCTTATTCACGAGGCAGATCTAAAAAAAATCAAGCTTTGGAATATTGTTGATAAACAGGTGTCGTTACGATATACTAAGATTAACGGGCAGCTTAAGAAGTATCAGATTATCAGGATGCTTATAGACAGGCAGGTAACCGATTTAATTGAAGCAACGCAAAAGAGAATCAAAGCGGCTAAGATAAGGAAGGCAGAGAGCTGCCGTAATCTTAAGTATAAGCTCGTTGGCTTTAGCCAGGAGATGGAGGCGTTGCGCCTTCCCTTAAAGGATTTTCTTATGCGGGATCTCTACCAGAATTACCGCGTCGTGCGCATGGCGCATAAGGCTAAGCGTTTTATCAAGGAACTTTTTGAAGTATACGTGCATAATCCCCAACAGCTTCCTCCTGAACCATCGCTGCGCGTTAAACAGGGAGAAGACCCCAGAAGGGTGGTTTGCGATTATATCGCGGCCATGACTGACAGGTACGCATTAGATGAGTACAAAAAACTTTTTGCCCCTTACGAAAAGGTATAGGTCGATTATCTCCGCGATTCATACGGTATACCGGCTTATAAACTCCACCTATGATCTCAGGAATCTTATTTTCCGGCTGGCGCGCCTGGTATGCCAAATATCGGAAGCCCAGCATTGTACCATCTCGATCTTGGATGCTTCCCACGCTAAAATCGTATTACGCTGCGCTACCAGGCCCAACGCAAAGTCTGTAGTCTGTAAGGGGCTGCGCCAGGCAAGCGGCATAGAGAAGCAGGTGATACACAAATCGTCGGTAATACGCAACGGCCATCTTCTCGCCGTGCCGCTTATCGCTGACGATTTATGCGGTATCCTTGTATTGCGCAGGAATAAGAATGAGAAGCCATTTGACGTCTATGACCAGGAAATTCTAATGACGGTCGCGGAGCAGGCGGTTATCGGTATTCGTAATTTGCAGCTCTATGAAGAACAGCAGAAGATTATCTTTGGCAGTATTAAATCCCTGGTGACTCTTTTTGATACCCGTGTCCCAAACGCGTTTACCCATAGCCCTTATTTTAGCCGTTTAGTCTGCGCCATAGGCCACCAGATGCACCTCGACGAGAGAAAAATTCAAAGCCTTAAATTCGCGAGTTTATTGCACGATGCGGGAAAAGTAGATATTCCTTTGGAAATTTTGACGAAGTCAACGAAGCTCACCGAAAAGGAGGTGAGTATTATCAGAGGGCATCCTTTTAAGGGTGTGCAAATCCTGCGGCACCTGGAAGCCTTTAGGCCTGTCATCCCTATTATTCTTTATCATCATGAAAAATTTGACGGGACAGGGTATCCTTCAAGGCTAAAAAAAGGGCAAATCCCTATCGGCGCCAGGATCATGGCAGTCGCTGATGCCTTTGAAGCTATGGTATACGGAAGGCCGTATAAAGAAAGAATGAATATCCCTGACGCGCTCAGAGAAATTAAAATCAAAGCAGGGACCCAGTTTGATCCAAGTGTGGTAGAGGCGTTTCTCCAGGCAACAAAAAAGATGAATTTAAAAAAATACTTGCCTCAACGCGAGATTTAGTTATAATAGGCACTATGGAAAAACACAATCCTGAGCAGCTGGAATTGTTTCAAGGAAATGAATCCATCGCTATGGCTCAAACGGATTCCTCCCGTAACGGGCTTCGCTCTCCTTCGCTTGTGCGCCAATACCAAAAAGCTATCTTTTCTCTGGTTACGGTAATCTTTGTTTCGTTGGTATCATACTCTTTTGGGGTGGAAAGGGGAAAAAGGGTAGCCTTGAAGGCCGCATCGTCCCTTGTGCCGCTTACTACGAGCGCGCAGCCAAAAGTACCGGTGCCGTCTCAAAATACAGCTGATACGTTTATCCCGACGCTTCAAAACCTCGGCCTTCAGGCCGCGGATGGAGCCCCGACGCTTCGGTCGGGACAGAAAAGAGTCGGTCGGGATTCCGCCCCGAAGGGGCAAGAAAAAAAGGAACCCCGGGCTTTAGCCCTGGTGGGCTCCATTGCTCAACAAGACACGCCTCTTTATCCTGGCGCCATCGGACTAAAGCAGAGTGAAAAAAAACCCGTAGCCGTGGCTGTAGAGAATAGTGGCCAGAGTAATCAGGCGCGTACGGATGCCGATATACCAAAGAGCCTGAAAGCTCCTGTTCCCAAAGGCACTCAGGCGGCTACCTATACCGTTCAAGTTGCCAGTATCCAACAGAGAAAAAACATATCGAAGGAATTAACGCATTTAAAAACGAAAGGGTATAACGGATTTGACCTGCAGAAGGGCAGCTATACGGTGATTTGTGTTGGGAAATTCAACGCCGCCCAGGAAGCGAAAAATATGCAGCAAAAATTAAAAAACAGATATCCCGATTGTATGATAAGGAGATTATAGCATGTCATTACACCCAAGTTTAAAGATAACTTTAAAGGCTCGAAAACAAAGATCAGTCTTAAAGAGAATCGAAAGAATCAAGCACGCCATACAGAAAGGCACCTTTAATGAGCAAAGCTCCGTTTACGGCTTGCCGAAAATAAAGTCTCTAAAAATAAAAGTAAAGAAAGAAAAGGCCGAAGAAAAGGCCGCGGCACCAGCAGCTGGAGCAAAGGCAGCAAGCCCTGCCGCAGCGAAAACCGCCGCCAAAGGGGCTGCCCAGGCAAAGAAGGCGTAAGCTTTCTCTTAGAAGAAAGGGCAGCGTGGAATTTATTTTATTATCATCAGTAATATTCCTTTTCGCGGTTGTCGTGCACGAATATTCCCACGGGCTCATGGCATATTGGTTAGGAGATAGAACTGCCAAATACGCCGGACGGCTTACCCTCAATCCCCTTGCCCATATTGATCCTTTCGGAACAATTTTACTTCCCGCGGTACTTATCATTACCAGGTCACCGGTTATTTTTGGCTGGGCAAAACCAGTCCCCATCAGTTACTGGGGGTTAAAGCATCCCAAGCGGGATATCATTTTGGTAGGGTTGGCTGGGCCATTAGCAAATATTGTGGCCGCGTTCATCTTAAGCCTTATCCTCAAGATGCCTTTTGTTCTCCCTTTATTTATCTCGGCGCTTATTATACAGGCAATCATAAACAATGTGGTTCTGGCTGTTTTTAATCTGATACCCATCCCGCCTTTAGATGGCTCTCGCGTATTATTCGGGCTTCTTCCCGCGGCTCTGGCGAAAGAATACATGAAATTTGAGCGTTACGGGTTTGTGATTTTATTTATCCTGCTTTATTTAAGGATAGTAGACCGTATTTTATGGCCTATAGTAACGATGATTCTAGCCATATTCCGGGTGGGGATATAAGATGAGAAAAATATGCGTCAGTTTAAGCGGCCGCTATAGGCGCTATCCTATAGTCATCGGCAGCGGCAGTATAAAGTATTTACCGAGGTATTTTACTTCCTTAAAATTACCCCGCGATATAGCGGTTGTTACTAATACGCTTGTTAAACAGTATTACGCCAACACGCTAAAATCAGTATTCAGCCATAAGGGATTTACTCTTAAGTTTTTCACCACCATTGATAGTGAAAAAGCAAAATCGATTAAGAGCGCGGTAAAACTTATTAATTCTTTAGCCGAATATGCCAGGCAGCGAAAAATAACCGTTCTTGCGTTTGGGGGCGGGGTGGTAGGAGATTTGGCAAGCTTTGTGGCCAGTATCTATAAACGAGGTGTGCCTCTTGTGCAGGTGCCGACTACATTACTTGCCCAGATAGATTCAAGCATCGGCGGAAAAACGGCTATCGATTTGCCTATGGCAAAGAATTTGGTGGGGACCTTTTATCAGCCGCGCTTAGTGCTCTGCGACGTAAATTTCCTTTCTTCGCTTGACAAAAGGCAGATGCGCGCGGGGCTTAGCGAAGCGGTTAAATATGCTGTTATTAAGAACACCCGCTTATTGAATTTCTTAGAAAAAAATTCTCAGGCTGTTTTCTCTAAAAACAAACAAACATTAGAATCGTTGGTTTTTGAATGCGCCAGAATTAAAGCCGGGATTGTCTGCAGGGATGAAAGAGAAGAGAAGGGGATACGAACTATCTTAAACTTCGGCCATACTATAGGCCATGCCGTTGAGGCAGCCGGAAAATATGACAAATATACCCATGGCGAAGCTGTGGCAATGGGCATGCTTTCAGCCTGTAGAATCAGCCAAAACCTCGGGCTTCTGGACGCGAAAACCTATCAACGCATCAATAGCCTTATTGCTCACATAGGATTGCCTCAGGAAATTATGGGGCTTAAGGAAACAGATGTTCTTAAGGCATATCGCTTAGATAAAAAGTTTATCGGAAAAATCAACCGCTTTGTGCTTCTCAAGGGTATAGGAAAACCCCTTGTCTATCGAAATGTCCCGGAAAAGCTTATTTACCAATCGGTAAGGGAATTATTTATTCTTTAGCGTTATTTTCTGGCCTTGATAGGAGAGATGTACTTCCTTTTCGTTTATTGCCTCGATCAGTGCCCCTTCAATAGTATCCCCAACAATACAGACCTGCCCGTTAATAAGCGCGGTATTGTTATCGTTAGAAATCATGATTCCTTCAAGAACAAGGCGCATAGGATCGTTAGGGTAGGTTCTTTCCGGAGCAGGCGTTGCGGGAGGGTATAAAGTCTGTTTGGTGTTTTTTCCTTCCTTGCGGGATTTAAAAAGTGCCTGAAAGAAATTCTCCTTTGACTTAGTATGCGTTGACTTGCCGGCAGAAAGAATGCCTGTTTTCTGTATGAAAAGATAGCCCGAAAGAAGAAGGATAATAACGATCCCCATAGCTAGCCATCCCGGTTTTTTAGGAGGAGTCTTGTTTTCAGAAGGAGCCGCCTGCTGTTGTCCCGGAAGCTCTTGCCTGCTTAGTGGGGAGTTTGGGTCAATGTTCTGTGTTTTTTTTAAGGCATCATAAATTATGCTCATCGGGCCCCTTTCTTTAAAGTTTAATATCGTTGATGCAGTTGGCAATAATTGTTTCGGTTATTGTGTTTTTTTCTTGAACAAAGCTTAAGAGAAGCGCTCTTTCGCAGATTAAATTGATAAGCCGCGGCACGCCTTGAGAAAACGCGAAAATTGATGCTACCGCGGTATCATTAAAACTAAGTTTTTTGACGCTATGTGATTGGGTGGCAATACTAAGGCGGTGGCGGATATACTGTGTTAGTTCATCCTGATCAAGAGGCTCTATATGATAATCTACCATGACGCGTTGTTTTATTTGGCGTAATTGATGGAGATTGAGTTTTTCCCTTAGTTCAGGTTGGCCTATAAGGATAATTTGCAAAAGTTTTTCTTTATCCGTTTCAAGATTAGAAAGAAGCCGTATTTGCTCTAATTGCCTCACCGTGAGGTTTTGCGCTTCATCAATGATAATCACCGCGTTATTGTTTTGTGCCGATTCGCGAATGAGGAAGGCGTTAAGCTCGTTGACAATGTGCAGCCGCGAGCGTTTTGTAATCTTAATCCCGAAATCCTGAACAATGAGTTCCAGTAATTGCACGTCAGAAAAATAGGGATTGAGAATGACCGCGGTTTTGACCGATTTGTCTAATTGCCTTAAAAGGCTGCGGCATAAGGTGGTTTTTCCTGTTCCGATTTCACCGGTAACCGTCATAATGCCTTTCCGTTCCTTAATGCCATAGGATAAGCAGGCAATAGCCTCTCTATGTTTTTTACTTGAGAAAAAGAAGGAGGGGTCACTGGTGACGTTGAAAGGCTTTTCTTTGAAGCCATAGAATGCGCAATACATGCCTATAGTATAGCAGAAAAAAAATCTTTGTAAAGTATTGACAAAGGGCTGTAAATATGTTATTTTTAAAGAGGTTGAAGGGCTCACTACAAGTAATGAGCAAGAGAGGGAGGATGTATAGCCACGGCTCCTCACGGGCGCTAGAGATGCCCTAAAGAAGGTATCTAGGTTCGTAAATAATGAAAGACAAGGCAGTGTGGCTATGTATGAGAATGATTGGATTGAAAAAAGACGAAGCAATAGAGTAAAAAGCAGCCTTCCGGCGCAGTATGAATCTATTGTTGAAGGTAAACACGGTAATGGTTTGACCCAGGACATATCAGAAAATGGCCTCAGGATGACCATGGAGGAATTCATCCCAAAGTTCTCCCGCGTGTCTGTAAAAGTAAATCTTAAACCGGATAAATTGATAGTGCTTAGCGGCAAGGTGCAGTGGACCCATCAGGTTGCTTATTCATCGCGTTATCAGATAGGGCTAACCTTTGAAGACATCAGCTATGATACCAAGCGTAGTATTGCCGAATATGTCTCTACTCATCGATAATCCTACACCATAAACAAAAACCCTAAAGAAAAAGGAACTATGGCAGAAGAAAAGAAAAATAAAAAGGAAAGGTTTGGTAATTGCGGCGGCTGTGGTAAACCGGTAAAAAAAGTAAGGCGTTATTATCGCGATAGCAAATATTTCTGCACGAAACGCTGTTATAAAACCCATCTCGAGAAAACCAGGCTCAAAAACGAAAAAGATGCTCAAGAATAGGCTCAATCATCCCGAAAGAAGGCAGCATCCTCGCCTCCAGAAGCTGATTCCCCTTAAAGTGCAGGCGGATTCGTTTGACCTTGCCGCCCAAACGCATAATATCAGTTTGTCAGGAATCTGCTGTCAGGTAGACAAAAGTATTGAATTGATGTCTAAGGTTACTCTCTTGCTTTTATTGCCGGTTAAACGCACACATGATAAAACGGTTACTAAGCAATTGCACTGTAAAGGCGTGGTCGTCAGGGTAGAAGAGGCTAAAGAAGCAAAGGGTAAATTTGATATAGCAGTATTTTTTAATGATTTAAAGGAATCTGACGCAAACGCCATACGGGAGTATATAGAAAGCCACCTCCAGGAGCCCGTAACGCCGTTTCTTGCGGCATAAGAGAATAAAAGACCCTCCCACAATAAGCCTTCACATACATTTTTATTCATGAAAAATCCGCCAAGCGTACCATCCTTTAACCAAAAATAATTCCCCGTGGGACTTCTCAAGTTACCCCATCCTGGAAAGCTTGTTATAGGGCTCATCTATCGTGAAAGCGCCATAAAAGAAAGGGCCCTGGCAGCTTTAAAGAAGCGTTATGGCGGCATTGATTATTGCAGCCAAGAGTTGGACTTTATCTATACAGATTATTATTATCCTGAATTTGGAAAACCTCTACAGCGCCTCTTTATCAGTTTCGGGCCATTAATTCCCGAGGATAGATTACCAGCGATAAAACGGCATACCAATGCCTTGGAAAAACGGTTTTCCAGAAACGGGAAGCGTTTAATTAATATCGATCCCGGGATGCTCAATTTAGGCAAACTTATATTAGCAACCACCAAGGATAATGCGCACCGAATTTATCTTGGAAAAGGGATATTCGCTGAGGTAACACTTTATTTCAAACAGGATAGTTTTACCCCCTGGCAATGGACGTACCCTGATTATCAGAGTAAGGAATATATAAGTATTTTTAATGCTATACGAACATTATACTATGAGCAACGCAATGTATCCGCGATACCTAAGCGCGTATAAAGACGGCAGCCTGAAAAAAAAGGCAGAAATGCTTTTTTCCGCGCTTTCACGTTGCGATATCTGCCCTCGCAACTGTAAAGTGAACCGTTTAGAAAATAAGCAGGGTTTCTGCAAGACAGGTAAAAAAGCTAAAGTTTACAGTTATTTTTGCCACCACGGGGAAGAACCCGGAATATCCGGGACTAACGGCTCTGGGACAATCTTTTTTACTAACTGTAATTTACGGTGCGTCTACTGCCAGAACTATGAATTCAGCCAGTTGGATAAAGGCAAGGAGACAGGGGATGAGGAGTTGGCCTCCTTTATGCTGGAATTACAGCAAGAAGGCTGTCATAACGTCAATTTTGTTACCCCTACCCATAACATCCCCCAGATATTAATGGCCGTAGTCTTAGCCGTGGAAAAAGGCCTAAAAATACCCTTGGTGTATAACTCCAGCGGATATGATTCAGTAGAGACTTTAAGGCTTTTAGAGGGTATTTTTGACATCTACATGCCGGATGCCCGCTACTTTGACAGCCAGACTGCCTCAAGATTTTCCCAGGCCAAAGACTATCCGGCTATAAATCAGGCCGCGATTAAGGAAATGCGGCACCAGGTGGGAGTTGTAAAATTCAGCCCCGATGAAATTATAGAAAAAGGCCTGCTCATCCGGCATCTGGTCCTGCCCAATAAACTTTCCGGTACCGAGGAGATTATGGCTTTTATTGCCAGGGAATTAGGGACAGATACCCATATCAGCCTGATGAGCCAGTATTTTCCCTGCCACAAAGCTAAGGATTACCCTGAATTAACCCGGCGGTTGACCCTGGAAGAATATCAAGAAGCAATGAATATAATGCATTCTTATGGCCTGTATAACGGCTGGACCCAGGATGAGCAAGGCTTAGATAGGTTTGCGGGCATACATATCAAGTCCAACCTTTGAAAACAAAAAAGGGGTAACCCTGGCGCTTAAAAATATTGAAATAAACGCGGAGTTCAAGAAGGCTCTGGAGGTAATGGAGCATACCTCTAAGAACGTGTTTGTTACCGGAAAAGCCGGCACCGGTAAATCCACCCTCTTGGATTATTTCCGGGGCCATACGGATAAGAAAGTAGTTGTTCTGGCTCCCACCGGTGTAGCCGCCCTTAATGTCCGGGGGGAGACTATCCATTCTTTCTTCCGCTTCAAACCGGACATTATCCTGCAAAAAGTAAAAAAGCATAGCGGTAAGAGGGGGTGTATTTTTAAAGAAATAGACGCCATTATCATTGATGAAGTATCAATGGTCAGGGCGGATCTGCTTGATTGCGTGGATAAGTTCCTGCGGCTCAATGCCGGGGATTCCAGGCGGCCCTTTGGCGGCATCCAGATGATATTTATCGGCGACCTCTACCAACTGCCTCCGGTAGTAACCTCAAGAGAACAAGATATCTTTCGCTCCCACTACCAAAGCCAGTATTTTTTTGACGCGGCGGTATTTCAGGAATTTCCTATGGAGCTTATTGAGTTGGAAAAAATCTACCGTCAGAAAGATAAAAAATTTATCGGCCTTCTTAACGCCATTCGTAACAACTCCATCACTGATGAAGATTTAACGTTGCTAAACAGGCGGGTAGGCGCGGATGTCGCGGCAGGCGGCAATTCCGGCTATACAGTGCGCCTGGGAACTACCAATAAAACTGCCGCCGAGATTAACGCGGAGCATCTCAACAGGCTCAAAACCAAAATACACAGCTATAGCGCGAAGATAGAGGGGGACTTTAAGGAATATTCCCATCCCACAGATCCTGAATTGCGCCTATCTGTCGGCGCGCAAGTAATGCTGCTTAACAATGATACCGCGGGAAGGTGGGTTAACGGCTCTCTGGGGAAGATTACCGAGATAAAATCTAACCGGGAGAAAAACGCGGATTCGATTCTAGTCAAGTTAGCCGAAGGGAACATAGAAGAAGTCTTACCCTTTAGCTGGGAGATATTTCATTTTAGCTTTAATGAAACCAGCTCTATGATTGAGGCCGAAACCGTAGGTTCCTTTACCCAATACCCCTTAAAGCTTGCCTGGGCAATTACTATTCATAAGAGCCAAGGCAAGACCTTTGAGCGGGTGATTATTGATATGGGCCGCGGCGCCTTTGCCCACGGCCAGACCTATGTGGCCTTAAGCCGCTGCCGGTCATTTGAAGGGATATCGCTCATCCGGCCCTTAAGAAAATCCGATATCCTTATGGACAGGCGCGTAGTCCGGTTTGTTACCGGCCACCAGTATGCCCTTTCCGAACGGGATATGCCTTTTGAGGATAAGCTAAGTATGATTAAAGAGGCAATAACCCATAAACTCTGCCTTGAGATAACCTATCTTAAGGCAAGCGATGAAAAAACCCGCCGTCAGATTAAGCCGCGGCGTGTGGGAGATATGTCTTATCAGGATAAACAGTTTATCGGCCTTGAGGCCTTCTGCCTTAAGCGCCAGGAAACCAGGGTCTTTCGGGTGGACAGGATACTGGAGATGAAAACAATAAAAGAATACACTAATCCCTGAAAGTAAGATTCCGAAAGGTTTTTGTTGAATTAAACCTTAGAATAAGTGTACCGACGAGCAGGCTTATTTAATAGAATTGTGTTTGGAAACTTTAAGTGAAGAACGCAGAAGCAAAGAGAGCCGGTTATGACCAAAAAATGCAAAAAATGTTAGCGATTTTAAAATTCACAAAAACAAATCTAACAATTTATCCGATAAGGAGGCAGGTATATTTTTACATCCCGTACATCGTGAAACAAGAAGTTACAACTGATATTTCGGGGCATAAAATCATCAATCTAGGTGCAAAATTAGTCTAATTCGACAAATATTGATTATTTTACTCGATTTACTAAACTTCCTTGTAACGATGCGAATTTGACAGGAAAAGTAGTTATTATTGCTATTTTGCTGAATTATTCCTTTGATAAAGAAAGGATTTGACAATAATGCGTTAAAATGGTATTATTTTATTGTCAAATAATGTCAAAATAGTAATTTCAGGAGGGATAAAATGATTCATTCATTTACGTTCAAAAATTTCTGTTCCTTTGCAAATAACACCACAATATTGTTTCAGGATATTCGCAAGGGAGTGGAAACAAAAAGTAATATGTTCTGTGACACACCGTTAGGCGATCGTCTCAGTAAGGTCATGATTGTGATCGGGCCTAATGCCTCTGGTAAAACAAGCGCTCTTAAGGCGCTGGCTTTTCTTAGTTGGTTTGTACGGAATTCTTTTGTCGGGTTAGAAGGGGAAAAGGAATCAATTCCTGTCGATAATTTTGCGTTCTCAGAGGACAAAGAGAGCGTATCAGAATTCGAATTGGTTTTTGATCACAGAGATGTTGTCTATAAATATATTCTGCATCTATGCAAAACTCATGTCGTAAAGGAAGAGCTATACCGCAAAGAAGACACGCAACATTTTAATTATATATTCAAAAGAAATTGGAACGCTCAGGCGGAGAGTTCTGATATTGTTCAGCGCATAAATTTAAAGACGGAGATACTTAAAGAAATTTTGCGCAAGAATGTGTCTTTAATTGCTGCATCTGTCGCAATAAAAAACGATTTTCTTACTGATATTGCTGGGTTTTGGGAGAAGATTATTAGCAACGTTAATCGCATGGGAAAATCATGGGATACTTCTTCGCTTGGCGAACGCGGATTATTTGAAGCTACTGAGGCCTATAATAAAAATCAAAATCTTTTTGTTAAGGTTGTTCAATTCTTAAAAGATATAGATCTTGGTCTTGAAGGTATATTAATTGAAGAGGGCGAAGCGCGTAATCCTAAGACAGGAGAAGCAAGAAAAGTTTATTTGCCATATGGCGTGCATAAGGTCAAGGATAAGCAATATAAATTGCCATTGGCTTTTGAATCCAGCGGCACGAAAAATATGTTTGTGCTATTGCATTTTCTTTTGTCAGCTATTGAGCAGGGTGGGCTTGCAGTAATAGATGAGCTTGAGATTGACTTGCATCCTCATGCCGTGCCGCAAATAATTGAGTTATTCGCTAACCCTGCTACTAACCCCAAAAATAGTCAGCTTCTTTTTACTTCGCATTCATTAGAAGTTCTCAATCATCTTGAAAAAGAACAAATTGTATTGGTCGAAAAAAAACAAGAGTGTAAGAGCGAACTATATCGGCTTGATGAGCTAAAGGGAGTGCGGCGAGACGATAATATTTACGCAAAATACATGGCCGGTGCTTATGGTGCGGTTCCCAACCTATAAAGGAGCCGCAATATGACACCAAGACGAATAAAACCGACCAGAAACACAAAAACAACAATTCTCATAGTAGGGGAAGGCCCCACTGATAAAGCTTTCTTGCAGTATCTCAAGGAATTATACGTCGCCCGGGATTTTGATTGTGCCGTCAAGGTTGAATGTGGTTCAGGCGGGTCGCCATGTTGCGTGGTTCAAAAAGCAATACGTTTACGTGGAAGTAGAGCTTACGATAAGTGTTATGTGCTATTTGATGCCGATAGGCCGCTTGAAACAGATTATAAATTATCCGATCGAATGAAAAAGCGACCGCGCGTAGAAATACTAACAGCGACTCCCTGCATTGAGGGGTTATTTTTAGCGATACTGGGACATCCCGGATTTTCACAGGCAAGTGCCACGTCTGATAACTGTAAGCGTGATTTCCATACCGAGTATATATCTGAAGAAAAAAAGATGGATAAGCGGTCGTATGTGGCTAAATTTCCTAAAACAATGCTTGATGGCCGAAGAGCGCAAGTTTCAGAGTTGGATTTGATTCTGAAAGCTATGCAGGTATAGCAGAGAAGGTGAAATGGGAAAAATCGATTTGTGGTCATTTTTTATAGGTATCATCTCAATAGCTTCATTTATGCTGGCTATGTGGGATCGGTTTCCCGCTCTTAAGAAATATTTACACTGAGATTGATGATATGCGTTCTCGTATCGAAGCTGAATTGTTTGACGTTCTATCCCCAATTGAACGCGATAATTTCGATCTGGATAAGGCGCTTGAACGGATCAATAAGGCGATGGAAGGCGTTAAATAAGGCAAGTTGTTTCCAAAAAGGAAATAACTGAATTGGAATAGGTGTTAATGCGTGTAGTCGTTATAGGAGATACTCATGCCAAGCACCGGAAACTTCAGGTTCCTGATGGCGATGTTTTGCTCTTTGCGGGTGATGGGGAATTTCGTTCGGCATTAGATTTGATTGACTTTAATAACTGGCTTTCAGAATTAAGGCACAAGCTTGTTATTGTTATCGCGGGGAATCATGACTTTTTCTGTGAGCGGTTCCCGAATGAGGCCGGGAAGTATTTAACTAAAGCGGTTTATTTGAAAAACCAATCGTATACCTTGCCTAACGGCATGGCATTATGGGCATCTCCGATGACGATAACATTCTTGAATTGGGCGTTCATGGAATCGGAGGAGAATCTCGACCGGTATCATTGGAGCAAGATACCTCAAAATACTGATGTGCTTTTAACGCATGGGCCCGCTCATGGCTATTTGGATACTGCCGAGCTTCAGGGCGATCATTGGGGCAGTAGAACCTTGGCCAATAGAGTTGAGAAACTAAAGATCCCGTATGTCATCCATGGGCATATTCATGGCGGTTACGGCATTCAGAAAACAAAAGATACAACATACGTCAATTGTTCCGTCTTGAACGAAGACTATGATGTGGTCAATCAGCCCATAGTGATTGACGTATAAAGTTGTAGTGAAGGACAGAGAAGAAAAGAATGGTGAAGGAAAGAAAATGTTATAGAGATGGCGTCTAATAATGTAATTGTATTTATTGAACAGAGGTTTTTTAGTGCAGCTCGTTAATTTGAAAGTATCTGCGTTATGACCGAAGAATATTTCCCCGACATTAACCGCGCCGCCTTGATCGTGAAGCTCAAGAAGTCCAATTAATTGTAGGATTTCTTCTGAATGTTGAGAAGATTTATGAAAAATAAATTTAATAAAATCATGACAGACGTTGATAGAAAATACGATCATCTCAGGGAATCCTTGCCGTTTACGTGGAATACAGTTCCGAAGAAGTATGAGCATGAAGCTGGGATATATCTGTTTTCTGAAAACGATAAGCCTCTCTACGTTGGCCGGACAAACAATCTTAAACGTCGACTCCGTAATCACACGCGGCCCTCTCATAATATGGCGACATTTGCCTTTCTTTTGGCGCGGCACGCTACCGAACGGCTAAGCGCATCGTATCGGCCATCGGGATCACGGAAAGACCTATTAAAGAATAATACGCCTTTTAGGAAAGCATTTGATGACGCGCGCGAGCGGATCAAGAGAATGGATGTCCGGTTTGTTGAAGAAAAAGAACCACTTGGGCAGGCATTGTTAGAGATACGTGTCTAAGGAAAAATACAATGATTTTGATACGCACTAACAGAAACAAATATAGACAATGATTATTTTCGAAATCAATAATATCTGGGAGAAGCACAAAGGTTTTAAGGATAAGCTCGGTTTATGGTTAGAGCAGATAAATCTGACCCAACAATGCGCCACAGAGATGAAGAAATATTTTCATCAATGGAGGCCGTTATCAGGAAAAAGGGGACGGTTCTGTTTTATTGACAAGATAGAAAGGATTTAAATAGACCTAACTGCTCTTGAGATGTCCATTGAGAAAACATCGCGCCCCGTGCGGGCGCGTGGATTCCCAGACTTCCGTGCGGAATTATAAATCCATCCTTGACAAGGTTCATCACTTATGATACACTATTTTTGGAGGTAAAAATATATGGCTACTAAAAACCCGCGTTTGAATGTTGTTTTGGAGGCGCCTTTGTATATGGCGCTGCGGCATCTTGCCCAAAAGGATCGTGTTTCCTTGTCTTTTAAGGCTAGGGATTTGATTCGTGAGGCGCTTGAAAGCTACGAAGACGGATATTGGGCCAAGACGGCTGAATCCCGCGAAAAGACGTTTTCAAATAAAACTGCCCTAACCCATAAACAAGTCTGGGGATAAAGACTTATGGCCTACGAAGTTTTTTACCATCCGGATATCCCAAATGATTTGAAAAGGCTTCCCCAGAACATAAAAGTAACAATAAGACGCGCTATTGAAGAAAGGCTTCTTGCTAATCCTGAGGTCGCAAGTGAGCCTTTAAAACGGAATTTGGAAGGATATCGTAAATTGCGTGTCGGCGATTACCGCGTAATACACAAAATCCAGGGAAATTCTATCTTTATCCTTAAAATCGGCAATAGGAGAGATGTTTACGCGAAAATCCTTAGCCGCATCAATGCTTAGGCAGATTTGCCGGGGTAAAAATCAGGGCTAATCTTTAGAATAAGGTAAAATAAGATAGTTAATAGCGATTACTAATGGTTACTAACTTTAAAAATCGGTTACAAAAAAAGCAGCTGTTATTAATTATTACAGGAGGATAGTTTATATGGCAGAAACCTGCTCATTTGACATTGTATCAGAAGTAAACCTTCAGGAAGCGGATAACGCGGTCAATCAGGCTAAGAAAGAGCTTTCCCAGCGCTATGATTTCAGAAATAGCAAGGCATCCGTGGATTTAGACCGAAATGCCAAGGAGCTTATCCTAATCGCTGATGATGACACAAAATTACAGGCTTTGACCGATATTTTGTGTACCAAAATGGTAAAGCGGGGTATTTCGCTCAAGTCGCTTGTTTTTGGAGAGCCGCAAAGGGCATTTGAAGGAACAATGCGCCAAAAAGTCGAAATAACCATGGGTATCCCTAAGGAAAAAGCCAAGGATTTAGTTAAAATTATTAAAGAGTTTAATAGCAAAATTCAGGCTCAAATTGAAGGCGAAAAATTGAAAGTAAGCTCCGGTAAAAAAGACGAACTGCAGGCAGTCATTGCTCATCTTAAGGCTATAGACTTTCCTTTGGCGCTGAATTTTTGCAATTACCGATAGGGATGAGTATCCGTTTCCCCAAATGCCCATAAGCTAATTTGCGCATAAGCAACAAGTGCAAATTCCGATTCGTTGAGTAAATAAGGCAGAATAACAGCTAGATTACGCAACCTATTACAAAGCAACAGGCAAAGAGCATAAACTCTATAGGCTGTAGTTAACATAAGATATATTATAGGAAGTTAGCCAGAAGGATGCCCTACTTGAAATTAGGCAAAACTATGTTATACTTATAGTATGGAAATCAGACAACGCCCAGAATTAAGGACATATTTACTTCCCCGCCTTCAGCAATCGCTGCAGATATTAACCTTACCCCAGGCAGACCTGATTACTGCTATTCAGCAGGAATTGGATGCAAATCCCTTTCTTGAGGAATTTAGGCCTTTATCCAAGCCACAGGACAAGAACCTACGTTTTCGCAGCGCTCAAGCAGGTTACCATAATGAGGAGTCTAATTACCGCTTGAGCTTAATTACCCAGAAAATCTCTTTACAGGATGTGCTCTTGAGACAATTGAGTATGTTTGCTGATGATGATCAGACGTTGCTTATTGGGCAGGAAATTATTGGCAATTTGGATGAAAACGGTTACTTGACTACTCCCCTGGACAGAATAGCCCTCGCGGTCAATCTGCCTTTAACCAATGTTGAAAGCGTACTTCGCCTTATTCAGCAGTTTGAGCCTGCCGGAATTGGCGCGCGCTCAATTTCAGAATGCCTGCTTATTCAGCAGAAATCACTGGGAGAAAATGAGCCTTTGGTAGAAATGATTATTCAATTTCATCTTGAGGATGTCGCAAGGAAAAACTATAGCCATATCGCCAAGAGCCTTAAACAACCCCTTGATGAAGTTGAATTAGCGATAAAAAAAATAGTACGGCTTGACCCCAAACCAGGCCGCAATTATTCCCAGGAAGAGCCGCAGGCAGTGATTCCTGACGTTATTATTACTCATGATGCCGAGTGCATCAAGGTTACCATCAATAATGAAGATAGTTTTAGCATACGTATTAATGAATCTTACCGCTCTCTTTTAAAGAAACACCGTGATGATAAAGAGGCCAAGGAGTTTTTAAGCGATAAACTTCGTTACGCCCTTGAGTTGGTACAGGCTGTTTCTAAAAGAAAAGAAACACTCTTAAAAATCATGCAGGTTTTGGTGGATATCCAGCAGGAGGCCTTGCTTAATGATTTTTCCAGCCTTAAGCCGCTTACCTTTAAAGAAGTAGCCAAAAGGCTTTCTCTTCATGAAACCACGGTCTGCCGGGCAGTGATGAATAAATACGTGGAATTACCCGAGGGGTCTGTTATAGCCTTAAAAAACTTCTTTACCAGCCGTATCAACGGTAAAGACGGGGAATCTTTTTCTTCAGGCCAGATTAAATCCATCATTAAAGAATGCATTGAGCAGGAAGATAAAAAACACCCTTTGAGTGATCAGGAAATAACACGTTATCTTCTCAAAGAAAGAAAAATAGATGTTTCAAGAAGGACGGTTGCTAAGTACCGGGAAGGCTTGAAAATTCTCTCTTCCGGTTTTCGGCGGGTCAAATAAAGAGCGCTACGGTTGCATCGAAACAGCCGCAAGCCGCGCGAAGGTGTCCATCATCTGCAGGGTATTCTTATTAAAGTGGACTTGAGACGTATTGAGCGCGCCTACATTTAATACTCCAAGTACTCTCCCCTCTTCTGTTTTAAAAGGGATAACCATCGAAGAATTAAGGTGTGGCCTTTTGAAATAGTGAAGCAGCCTGTTATCGGCTACCGTGTTATCTAATAAAAGCGATATCCCCTCTTCTGCCGCGAGTCCGGCAATTCCGTTTCCCAGTGTTACTCTTGTATTTTTTACAATAGCATCGGGTATGCCCTTGGCGGCTTCTATGGTCAGCTCATTGGTATCCTTAGGTAAGGACATTACCGAACCTATATCTGCTTTGCTTAACTCAAATGCTACGTCTAAAAATGCCTCGAAGCGCTTCGTTAATGCTTCTTTAGTGTTGGCCGGAAGAGCTGCGTATGTTTCCTCTTTGCCTCGTGAAGATGATTGCAGCATATACTCCGCGACATTTTGTATTACTTTCATGAGCGATTGCGCGTAATGGAAAGAGATAGCCTTGATTTCTAAGAGCGCGTTCCAAAAATCCTCTAATTCCACGCTGAATTCATGGGCAATGGTTTCGTAGGCCTCTTTAGGCTGACGCATGACTAAAATGACAGGCCCCATGATAAGGTATCCTAAGATTTTATCGTGATGGGCTATAAGCGGAGAAATAAAGTTATACATGCCCGCGTCGCAATAAAAACTCAAATTCTTGTCTACTACTGCTTTCCCTGATAAAAAGGTCGGCAGGCATGTCCCGCAGAGCCTGTTCTTTGTCGGGCTGTTTCTGAGTACCTCGGTGCATAAGGTTGCTTTTTCGCAGGAGGAGGCAATGAGATTACCTTCAGGGCTTACGATACGCAGGCAAATACCGGTTATGTCAGAGAAATCATCCTGGATTTCCTGCCATTTCTGGATATCAAGTAAATCTTTTAAGCTTATGTCTTGATGGGTGTGATCGCTTTTATGTTCTTCCGGCATCGGAGTTACGCGGTTTTAGCAAACTGTATTTTTGCATTTTTTTATAAAGTGTAGTCCGGTTAATCCCTAGGTTTTGCGCTGTTTCATTTCTATTCCAGCCCGTGGCGTCCAAGGCTCTTAGAATCAAGTCTTTTTCCGGGGATTTTAAGGCATCTTTTAATCCCAGGCTATCAGCAGATTCTTTTGCTTGCGTTGCTATGTGGCTGTGAATAGATTTCGGCAGATCTCTGGGTTGAATGATGTGGTCCTTACTTAAGATGACCGCCCTTTCTATGGTATTTTCAAGTTCCCGGACGTTTCCCGGCCACGCGTATTTTGCCAAAAGGCCTAAGGCCTCTTCTGATATCCCGTCTATTTTTTTGCTTGTATGCTTAGAATGTTTCTTGATAAATTCTTCAACCAAAAGTGGAATATCGCCTTTGCGTTCCCGTAAAGGCGGGATATCGATAGAAATGATATTAAGGCGGTAATAGAGGTCTTTACGGAATTTCCCCTGCGTTATTAATTCCTGGAGGTTTTGGTTGGTCGCGACAATGACACGGACATCGACAGTGATAGTAGTGGCATCTCCTACCCGCTCAAATTCACCGTCCTGGAGTACCCGCAAGAGTTTTACCTGTAACGCCGGCGATGACGCGTCTATTTCATCAAGAAAGATTGTCCCCGCGTTTGCCAGCTCAAAGCGGCCGATTCTGTCTTTTATCGCTCCCGTAAAGGAGCCTTTGGCGTGGCCGAAAAGTTCGCTCTCCAGGAGTGTTTCGGTCAACGCGCCGCAGCTTACCTCAATAAAAGGTTTCCCTCTTTCCTGCTCGTTGTATTTGTGTATGGCATGGGCTATTAAACGTTTCCCGGTGCCGCTTTCCCCATGAATGAGCACGGTTGTCCTGGTACCGGTTATTGCCTCAATAAGAGAATAAATCTTTTGCATCTTTTCGTCTTTTCCGACGATATGATGAAACCGTTCTCTTACAGAAGCAACCGAAAGTTGCTGCTTAAGCCTTATATTTTCTTCCTGGAGCTGGCGCTGGGTAACGAGGCGTTCAATGACTATCTTTATTTCGCTGTCAACAATAGGCTTGGTTACGTAATCATAGGCGCCTTCCTTGATTGCCGCGACAGCGCTTTCTATGCTGCCGTAGCCGGTCATCAGGATAACGGGGGTATGCGGATAGTCTTGTTTGATGTGCTTGAGCAATTGCAGGCCGTCTAATTCCGGCATTCGTATATCGGTGATAACGATATCCGCGGTATAAGTTGTTAACAATCCTAAGGCTTCCTTGCCGTTTGCGGCAGAGCTGACGCTGTAGCCTTGGAGGGTCAGGAATTCGCTTAACGAACGCCTCACCAGCGGCTCGTCATCAACGATGAGGATATGCCTGCCATGAGGAACCGGCTTGTTATGCATGCGTGATATATTTTTGGGGGATAAAAATGGTAAAAGTGCTTCCTTGTCCCGGTGAGCTTTTTACATCAATTGTGCCTTCATACTTTTGGATAATCTCATTGCAAATTGCCAGGCCAAGCCCGCTTCCCTTCTCTCTACTTTTGGTAGTAAAGAATGGCTCAAATATCCTTTTCTTGACTTCATCACTTAAGCCTGTGCCTGTATCTTGAAAGCTAATATTGATGCCCGCGTAATGTGTTTGGGCGCTAATGCTGAGCGCCCCTCCACTGGCCATAGCGTCAATGGCGTTACGGATTATATTTATCACTATATGAGATAACCCGAAATCAATAACCTTGGGCAAAGAGTGTTTGATTAGGTTAATGACTTTAATATTCTTTAAGGACTCATCATGAATGACATCCAGGGTTTCCCTTATCAGGTGCTCGATGTCTATATACCTTTTTTGACAGGAGGCGTTGGCATTAATTTGGTGGGAAAATTCAAGGAGGCTCTTGGTAATGTGCGCGATCCTTTCAAGGCCCTTTTTTATCTCCAGAAGGTATCCTCTGGCGGTAGTGTTGTCATCGGTCTGGTTAAGGAGCATGTTGGTGTAGCGAATAATTCCATCAAGCGGATTATTGACTTCATGGACAATGCCCCCGGCAAGTTTTCCCACGGAGGCATATTTTTCAAGATGGGCGCTTTGCGTATGAAGGGCATCGGTTTCTTTCTTTAACTCGGTATAGCTGTGTAAGGCATCAAGGCTTAGGCAGGCATATTTTGCTATCGCAACCGCGGCGTTGAGGTCATCCTTAGAAAAAGGTTCTCCGTTTGCTTTATCTGCTAAGTTAATGAGCCCTAATAATTCTTGAGAGTTGGAAATCGGCACTGAAATGAAAGATTTTGTGCGGTAGTGCGTATAGCCATTACGCCTGAAACGTATATCGGTATCGATGTCTTTGACGAGAACCGGGCTTTGTATGCCTGCCACTTTTCCGGAAACCCCCTCCCCTATCCTGTGCTTGAGCCCTTTAAGAGGTAATTCTTTGGTATTGTAAAACGAGTTCATGACAAGCTCTTTATTTTCTGAATCAAATAAAAACAGGGAGCCGCACTCCGCGTGGGTAACAGCCATAATATCCTTAAGCGCGCTGTTTAAGAAGTCTTTTAGGGTGGCTGATGTTTCTGTGTGGAGTTCGGAGATTTTATGTCCGGTCATTTTTTACTTACCTCTTCTAATAATTTATTGGCTATTCTTATTAATCGGCTTTTAGGATAGTCCTTGATAAGGGTTTCTAATAGTTCTTTAGCTTTACTTGTGTCATGAAGTTCCTTTACATAGATAAGCGCCATCTGCACCATGATGCCATCCATGCTGATTTTTGTTCCCTTGTATTTTTGGAGCATGGCATCAAAGGACTCAAGCGCCTGGTTCCATTCTCCTGCCGCCAGATGGCATCGGGCAGTAAGATTTTGCGCGGTGAGGGCAAGCAGCGAATTAGGATATTTCTTTACGAGCGCGCTATAGTGAGATACTGCCTCATGGTAGGCAGAAAGCATCTTGTCCGGCTGGAATTTTGCTTTGTAGTAGCGGGCGATGTAGATGGGTATTTCAAGGCTTTTGCGAGTTGTCGGATAATCCTGAATTGTTTTTTTGTAGTGTTCGAGCGCCTTGTTCCATGTGCCAGCGGCTTCGTAGGAATAGGCGATTAAGAAGGATGCCTCTGAGCAGACATCGGGGAATTTCGCGTAATTTTTTATCATTGTGTTGAGGTGCGCCCTTGCCTTCTCGTATTCTTCTTTTGCCATGTAAAGCCGGGCAATAACGAACTCAGCCTGCAGGGCTAAATTGGTCTGGGGGTATTCTTGAGTAAAGCGGGCAAAGGTATCGACGCTTCTTTGCAGTTCTTGCGGAGGGCTCGAGAGCGGATTTTTAAATATCTTTTCTGCCTGCTTTTGGGCATTATAGTATTTCCTCTCTACTGAGTATTGGTCATTGCTGCACGAAATGAGAGCGCATGAGGCCAGTACCGTAAGGATAATATTCAATAGTGTCTTCATTATGGTTTATGTTTTTTCTCTTTTTTCGCGCCGGATGCCTTTCCTGTTTCTTGCGCGAGAGTGCCATCGTTGGCGTCAGAGTAGAGCACATAGATGTTGGTAGTAAAAAGCGTCAGGCAGAGGTCAATGATCAGGGAGTTGGCAATAACTCCCGCGATCAGAACGTAAAGAATAAATTCCGGGAAAAGTTTATTAATCAAGAATGTCGAGTTATAGATTAATGTCAATATCGGCACAAACAAGAGCAGGGTAACCGTTACGATAATGAGTGTTGTGATGAACAGCCGCTTGCATAGTACTACTGATTTCCAGAGTGCCGAAAGGAGCTTTTCGTTGCCGATTATTACCGCCGGTAAAGCATACGCGAAAAGCGATTGAAGTAATATCGCGAGTAAAAAGGTGAGTACAGGTAAAATCGGGCCCAGCCATGCTTTTGCATTGAGGAAGAGAAGCTTTTTGTGCCCTGCTATAAAGTATTTAACCAGTCCCAGGGTAATGCATTTGTCGAGGAAATAATAGAGTGCCGTCAGAAGCAGGAGAACCGCGAAAAGCAGTATGTATTTGCGAAAAGCGAATTGAAGCGCCTTTCCGAGCCGGATTGGTTTTTTATAATGGAAAGCCCCGATAAGCGCTATAGCTGTTCCCATCAAAAGCGAGCCAAAAAAAACGGATAGCACTATTCTGCTATAGTAGGATATCTTTGGCAGAATAAGGAAATTGTAAGGATAATGGAGGAATTTTTCTCCCCAGAATGTCCGCACCGGAGGGCCCAATATGCCCACCAGTGGTTGGCGGGGAATGTTGTATAAGGCTATGAGCGCGATAAGCTCTATGATAGTAAAGGCCAGAAACGGGATAACAATGGATGGATACTGCCTAAAGGTAGTGAGGGATTTGCTGAGGGCCTTTCCGAGTAAACCTTTTTTGAAGACAGCTAAGTCCATATATTCAAGATAGTGGGTTTTTGGGTGGTTTTAGATAGTGCTTTGTCGCCTGATAGGCCTCTTGTTACCGTTGCTAAAGTATACCATGTATGCCCTCACCTGTCAAGCCTGCCAATGAGTATTTTTTTATACTTCTAAGCTATTGTTGTTTAACGTGTTAGCCTAGCATCTTTCTGGAGAGCCCAAGGCTAAGTTACTTGTTTTTATGCGATTAATATGATACACTATTTTTAATGGACGAGTCTATTTTTACACTTTTTAAGGCCTTTGAGGAGGCCTCGCGAAAGAATCCTCAAAAAAAAGCTGTTTTGTTTAAGGAGAATGATGCCTACCATTCTTTTACCTATCAAGAGCTATACCAACAGTCATTATCGGTAACCGCGTTTTTAAGGGAGCATCATATAAACCAGGCAGATACGGTTGCCCTTATTCTTGATAATAGCCGCTTCTGGCCGGCTGCCTTTTTTGGAGTTGTAGGTATGGGAGCGATTGCTCTTCCTCTTTATCATGCGTTGGATGCTCCTGAGCTTAAAGATGCGCTTGTATCCTTGGATGTGAAATGCCTCATCACTACCGTGGACCTCACAGAGAAAATAAAAGTAATCGCGCATGAAGCGCGTATACCCCTCATCGGTATTGATTCAGAGGAATTGCTTAAGCATTTTACGCGCGTTTCCTCGAAACAGCACTTAGTTAAGGATGTTGCTCCCGGACACACAGCGATGGCCGTTTACACTCAAGGCCAAAGCAATAAACCAAAGGCTGTAGCAATTACGAACCAAGCGTCTCTTGCATGGATACAAACGATGCGGCAAGCGGGTTTCGTTACCAGCGATGATTGTTTTATTTCATTGCTTCCTCTTTGCCACGCGTATCCGCTTACGTTTAATCTCCTCTTACCTTTATGCATAGGCGCGAGCGTTAGTTTTCCCAAGAATGACCAGTGGGATGAAATCACCGAGTGTATGCGAAAGACCGCGGTGAGCGTCATAGCCGGGGCTCCAGAGCTGCTTCAGATCTTCTATAAAAAGCTCAATGATGGAGTTCGCTCTTTTTCCTTTCTCAAAAAAATATGGTTGAGGAGTTTTTTCAGTGAACAGCGGCGTTATAAAGCTTACATTAATTCTGTTCTGGGTACGAAGCTTCGTCTCATAGTCTCTAGCGTAGCAAATGTATCAAGCGATATAAGCGTATTCTTTTCCCGGGCAGGCCTTCAATTTTTAACGCTTTACGGAGTAACTGAAATATCTCCTTTTATAGCTTTTAGCTTATCCGATAAGCTCCCCCCCTCCGCGGTGGGCAGTCCGGCTCCCGGGTTTGAAATAAAAATAGCGGAGTCTTCTCCTGGCGCCCCGGGCGAAATCATGGTTAAAGATGCCGCGGGTTTCCGCGGTTATTATAAAGACGAAGCAAATGCCTCTTTAGCTTTTCAGGGTGATTGGTTTCCTACCGGCGACGTAGGCTATGTTGACGAGCACGGCTTTCTTTATGTTCAGGGTAGAAAAGATGAAGAAAGTATAGCCCCCGGGAATAGAAGGATTAATGTGGTAGAACTTGAATCCTGGTACAGAAAAAGCCTTTATGTAAAACAGATATGCGTGTACTTCTCTCAGGAAGGAAAAGAGCATTTTTTAACCGCCTTAATTTTACCTGATTTTAAGTATTGCGCGTTACATGGCGTATCCCAAATAAAAGACAGAATCCATTGGGAAATAGAAAGGCTATCCCAAGGCCTCTCTGATTATAAAAGAATTAAAAACTATACCCTGATTAAAGACAGCCTTCCTGAAACCGTAATGGGGAACCTGAGGCGTTTTGATATAAAGCACCGCTATGTACTCCATCATGATTTTCTGAAGGATGAAACTCTTTCATCCTCTGACCGCCGCCTTCTTTCCTCTCCTCTTTGCCGCAAGGCGATGCAGTATCTTTGTGAAAAACTCAAGCGTAAGGTGAGTCTGGATGAGCATCTTGAACTTGACCTTGGATTAGATTCCTTGGAGCGCATCGGGATTTTCTTTGAGTTTCAAAAGCTTTCAGGAGCCGCCTTAGATGAAAAAGATTTTTTCTTTATCGCGACCGTGCGGGATGTCTTGGAAAAATTGCATGGCTCACAAATCAGTAGCGCGCGCCAAAGCGAAGCGGTAAGCTGGGACTCTATCACGCACGGCGGCTCCGGTAAAAAAATGCCCCTTTCATTTAAACAAGGCTTCTTCTATCGGCTGATAAATTTTATGGCTATTGCCATGGTATCTTTTCTGATGCGGTTATTTTTGCGTATCAAAGTAAGCGGCAGTGAAAACATTCCTCAAAAGGGCCCTTTTATCCTTTGTCCCAACCATTCGAGCTATTTAGATGTGCCGTTATTGGTAGCGGCGATGGGTTATCGCGCCTTGCTTTTTACCTTTTTCCTGGGCTATCGTGCGTACCTTGAACATCCTTTTCTTAGGTGGTCAAAACAACTTTTTCGCCTTATCCCCATTGACCCAGCCGCTCATGTAGCTGATACCTTAACCATGTGCAGTTATGTCTTGAGGAATAAAAAGGCGCTCTGCCTTTTCCCTGAAGGCATACGTTCAATAGATGGGGAAATCCAGGAGTTTAAGCGTGGCATCGGTATTTTGATTAAAGAACTTCAGGTAGACGCGGTGCCTGTCTATATCCGCGGGGCTTATGAAGCCTGGCCGCCGTATGCAATGTTCCCGTCGTTTGGAAAGATTGAGGTTGTTTTCGGAAAGGCAGCATCTTCTGAGGCGTTAGGCTTTTCTCAGGGAGAAACTATTGACATGTATCAAAATATAGCCGATAATTTAAGGGCACGATTGATATGCTTAAAAGAGGGTACATACGTATGATTAAAAAGTCATTCGATATACGAATCAGCGATGTCAGGGAGTTTATTTCCAAAGATAAGCGTAAAAGCGAGCGCTTAGCTATTCAGGTAAGGCTTTTGTACAGCTCCAGCCTCCTTGAAGAATGGTGCGGCCCCTTTCTGATAGATGATATCAGCGGCCAGGGCGTCAGGTTTGGCAGCGACATCAAGGTAGCTCTTGGCACCAGGCTTTATCTTAAGATACTCTTTCTTGAGGAATCCATGAAGCCTATTGTTGTTGAGTCAGAGGTATGCTGGTGCGCGAAGAAAAAACACGGGTATACAATTGGGGTAAAGTTTCATAAAATGAATGACACCGACCGCAGGCGCTATATTGAATATATAAGCGAAAAGATTCTCCTTAAATATTTACAATAAAGGTTTCGTATGGATACAGTAAAAACAGCCACAGCGGCAGAACAGGCAAGCCTGCAGCGCTTTCTTGAGCAGATAGAATACCGGGTTGCCCGCTCCAGAAATGAATTGGAGAAAGCCTATGCCCTTGTGTACAGGGAGTATTTAAAACGCGGCTATTGCAGGGAATCCGATTCGCGGTTAAAGCTTTCCATATATAATGCCCTGCCGGAGACTGCCAGTTTTGTCACCATTCTTGAAAATGAAATATTCGCGACCGCGACCCTGATTCCAGATTCGCCTTTGGGGCTTCCCATGGATGAGATCTACCATGAGGAATTATCAGTCCTGCGCTCAAACGGTAAGAAAATCTGCGAGATTTCGATGCTTGCCAGCGACACAGAGCTTTTTAAGAATGGCGTCTCGATGCTTCTTAACTCTAAAAAGATGTTTTTTATTTTTAATCTCTTTAAGCTTATCTTTGATTATGCCTACAGGCGCCTTGGCTTAGATTATATGTGCATTACCATAAATCCTAAGCACAGCCTGACCTATGATTTTCTTTTATTCAAGGATTTGGGAGGGCTCAAAACCTATGATAATGCCAATGGCGCCCCCGCCATTGCCAAGTGCGTTGAATTCGCTACTCTGGAGTCTGAATGTAAAGAGAAAAATAAAGAGGGCCTCTATAAGATGTTTTTTGAAAAATCGACTCCAGCGGTGAGCTTGGCCGGTAAGGCTTCGTTTGGCGTGTCAGACCTGGGGTATTTTTTTCATGAGAAAACAGATGTTTTCAGAAAGGCTACTTCTCTTGAGATGGAGTATCTTAGAAAGTGCTACCCTTCCTTTGATTTTTCAGGCTTTACTAAGAAATAGCCATGGCCAAAAGAATCTTAATTGTGGATGATGAGCCAGATATCGTGGTGATAATGAAGTTCACCCTGGAGAATCATGGCTTTGAGGTTATGACCGCCTATGACGGTGAGGATGGCTTGTCTAAAGCAAAATCATACAAGCCTGACCTGATTATTCTGGATGTGTTAATGCCTAAGATGTTAGGCGATGAGGTGGCAAAGCAGCTTAAAGCCCTGCCGGATTGTAGCAGTATCCCGATCATCTTTCTTACCAATATACCCGGCGATTACTTAGGTGCTCATCGGGAAGGAATCCAAAGTGATTTTTCAGCAATCTCTACTACGAGGCTCTACCTTCAGAAATCTTGCTCTGAGGAGGAACTGCTTTCGGCTGTAGACAACGTTTTTACGGGTTAAAAGCTGAAAGTAACTTCGCTGTATACCCTGCTTTTCTTCTTGAATTTTCCGAATACCCCTGAAGGCTCACCCTTAAAGATATCCATTCCTATCCTGAATTTCCAGTTGTTCCCAAACGTATAGGTAATCTTTGGCCTATAAAGGAAATCTTTTTCCATAAGGCTGGCGATGATTAAGAATTCAGCGTTCAGCGTATCATCAAGGAATCCCCTGCTGATTCTATAGGAAATTGAATTACGCACCGGATTTTCGTTTACCAGATGCTTATCATAGTCAAAAATTATTCTCTGCATAAACTGGATATTGTTATCGATCTTTGACAGGACTGTAAAGTCTATTCCCAGAAGGTAATCAAGGTAATCCTTGCGGGTGATTCCGTCTTGATCGGTATCGTCAAAGAGCGGAAAATACCCCTGAGGAGTCATGACAAATTCCCCTTTGTAAATAATATCGTTGAGTTCCCTGGCAAAGGTCAAGCCTGTGGTATGAAGCCTTTTGTAGGATGGGCTAAAGTTGTAGGCACCCGAGGCGATACTGCGGTAGTAAATAGGGAATTTTTCCCAGGTATAGAGGTAAAAGGCGCTGATATCCCAGCCGTTTAAAAGATAGGACAGGCGCATGCCTGTTTCGCTGTTTTTGAAGCTGTTTTTCGGCTGCGCGGGGTCTGTGGCAGTAAATACGGTGCCCTCCGGCACCGGATACGGAAACTCAAATTCCGCTCCTCTTACCCCTATTTTGTTAAATTCAAGGATGGGCAGCCAGAGGAATTCGGCGTGAAAATTCTTTTTTGTGTATTCCGCGTCAATACCCCACTGGGGGATACGGATTAGGTCAAACTCAGGCAGGATAAATTCGCGTAAATCCTTGGCGTTTACCACATCCGCAAAAAAAAGCCCCACAGCTTCCCCCCAGACAATTTGTTGTTTGCCCAGGCGGATGTCAAACGGGCCGTCTGAATAATCAAAGTAGGTGTCGCGTAACTCAACCTCTTGTCTTTGGTCGGAGTCAACGTTATTAGGAAAATTATGGGCCAGATTATACACCAGGTCATAATAAAAGCGCCCGGTTATCTTAAAATTCAGTTTATCGGTTAACTTCGCGCTTTCGATGAGAACTATCTGGTTTTTTATCTTGCTAAAAACGCGTGGCTGCCCTATGCGGTAGGCGGTTTCCTGCTTGATGCTTCCCTGCTGTTTTAGTTGTATCTTTTCAAAGGTGGCAGAGCTTATGCCGCAGATACAGGCGTAAATGCCTACAGCGAGCGCGATCATTATGGCCTTCTTCATTTTTCCTCCGTGTATACAAATCGATAGGTTTGGTTATTGGGTATTGGAGCTTATTTGGTGTTTGGAATTTGCTGATTGGTTATTTTTTATCCTGCTGCCTGTTAGAGTTACTCCATGAACTTTTTCATATACTCTTTGGTAAAATATTTCTCCGGCAGTTCTTCAATATGGATATCGCTATAGCGTATAATTGATTTCTTGCCTTTGGCAAGAGGCCCCTCCATTACCAATTGGGTGGGCCGTATCCTGTCGCCGAGCAGCTGATACTCCTGGTACGCGCAGGTTTTTAGCATACGGCCTGAGAGAGCATAAAATTCTGCCTTACGCGGCCATAAGGTTTCTTTTTCCGCCCATACGATTACCTTCCCATAGGTTACAGAGTCATCTTTAGCCGTAAGCTCTAAGACGTAACAGTCTTTATCGTTTAAGGTTTCTGTCCGTAATACTATCGGAGTATAATCCCCCGCGAAATTAACGCGGGCAACATCGCCGTTAGCCACTTCTCCGATAAGCCTTTCCTGTAATGAGATACGCAGCGGTTTAGAAACCTCCGGAAGAAACGCCCAGAGGTTTTCATTGAGCATGAGTAAGACTCTCCCCTTTTCTACCGCGGGTAAAATTGTTTTTACCACAGTCTTCTCTTTCCCTTTAACGAGCACTTCGTAAGTGGCTGATTTTGAGAGTTGGTTATTGGAATAGGTGGTAATCTCTACCGTTACCGTATAATCTATCTGGGGGTTTCGCGCCTCATCAATTCTTTCCACAATTTCAGCTGAGGTTAATTGCGCAAAGGCAGGAAAACCAGGTAATAAAAACCAGGCAATCGTAATTGTTATGAATGTACGCAGCATATCCTCAAACCCAATTCAACCGCGGAGGTTGCGGAAATTTGTCGTCGGAGAAAAAAATCAACCGCGGAGGTTGATTTTCGCTCCTTCTTTTATTTGTGCCGCAGGCAATCGGCAATTTCTAAACGTGAAGCGCTATATGCCGGATACAGCGAAGAAACCAGCGCGGTAAGTATGGAGGTCATAAAAGCAAAGACAACCGTGGTCAAAACGATTCTTGGTTCCGAGACCCACGGCATGCTTGCTCCCGGCGGAGGCGGCATGGTGATTCCGATACGGGCTATACAGTGAGTGAGCGCGGTACCTATGGCGACCCCGAACGAACCGCCGATAATTCCTAATCCTAACCCTTCATGCATAAAGAGGCTTAAAACCCCTCGTTTTTTAGTCCCTAACGCCATGATTGTGCCGATTTCATCTGTCCTCTCTAAGACCGCCATATTCATGGTATTAAAGATACTCAAGATAACGATGATCGCGATGACAAGCTTTAAAATAAGAAAGAGGCGGTTAAAAAGGTTTACCGTATGGCGGTAAAAATCGCTTATTTCATCCCATGATTTTAATTCTAAGTCTAGTTTTTTATCTTGGAATACGCGCGCTAAGGCTTTTTTAACTCCAGCGGTATCTTCGGTTTTATCAAGCATGATAACTAATGATTGCACCGAATCCGTATGGAGCAATTTCTTCGCGGTTACTAGCGAAAGGCGCAAGAAATGGTCGTCGTATTCTTTTGATGAGGTCATAAAGATTCCTTGCGCGGTTACATCAAGGGCATTGATTGAGCCGCCGGTAGTGTGGGTTAAGATAATAAGCGGGTCTCCCGCGGTTATCCCGAGGCTTGAGGCCAAACCCTTGCCCAGCATCACGGTATAAGGATTATTTTTGGTTAAGGCCTTCCCTTGGATAATGACCGGCCCTTCGAGTGTCATGGCGTCTGACATCTTCCGCAGATTAGCTCCCGCGGGAATATCCTGATTTTCATAGCCGGGGTCAATACCCATACCGATACAGGAAACGGTATTTTCCCCTGTTGAGATAAGCCCTGAGAATTGCAGGCGGCTGGTAATAAACTTTATCCCCGGTATAGCTTGAAGATGAGAGATGATTTCGTCAGGATTATCTATCAAATAATTATAAGGCTGGCTGTTTCCCTTTTCCCAATAGCCTTTTCTAAAAATTTGGAAATGGCCGGTATGAGAGTGGATATAACTCTCCCTCATTTTATAGAAAACATCCTCAAAAAAACCGCCGGCAAAGATAATCGCCGTACAGCCGAAAATAATGGTAGATAAGGTAATAAGGGACCTGGTCTTATGGCGGAAAATATTCCTGAGAGCAATCGTTAAGGTAATCATGAGCTGATTTCTCCGTCCCAAAGCCTTACCACTTTATCGGCTATTTCCATGACCTTTTGGTCATGGGTTGAGAAAATAAAGGTGGTTTTACGCTCAAGGTTCATTTTTTTCATAAGCGTCAGGATTTCCGTTCCTGTTACATGGTCGAGGTTCGCGGTCGGCTCATCCGCTAAAATCATAAGCGGGCTAGTGCTAAGCGCCCGCGCTATCGCGACCCTTTGCTGCTGTCCGCCGCTTAATTCCATCGGGCGGTGTCGGGCGTACTTCCCCAAGCCGACGCTCTCCAGCGCCTCTTGCGCCAGTTTTCTCTTTTTATGAAAAGCCATCTTTTTATGTAAAAGCGGGTATTCCACATTTTCCAGGGCATTTAATACTGGCAAGAGATTAAAATTTTGAAAGATAAACCCTATTTTCCCGGCGCGAATATCCGCGAGTCCGTCGCTTGAGAGATAGGATATTTCACACTCATCGATAAACACCTTTCCTGAACTTGGTTTATCAATACAGCCGATAATATTTAAGGCGGTAGTCTTCCCGCTGCCTGATGGCCCGGCAAGGGCAATGAATTCACCTTGTTCCACGTTTAAGTCTATATTCTTGAGCGCGTTCAAGGTTGTTTTTCCTAAGGTGTAATTCTTACAGATTTTTTCTAATTTGACAATGCTCATAGTGTTTCTAAATTATCCCCCCTAACCCTTTCCCTCTCCCCCTAGGGAGAGGCTGGGGTGAGTCCTCTCTCTTTTCCTCTCCCCGCTGGGGAGAGGGTGGGGTGAGGGGTAAAATGGTAATGTTTTCTCGGCTTACATTGAGGCTAAATTCATTTACCTTCATGGAAATATTTTTCGTCAGGCTGTAATCACAGGAAACAATATCCAGCATAGTTTCTTCTTTGGCCTTCGATACTTCCGCTTTTTCCCTGATCCCCGCGGCGTAAAACATCAAAAAATGTTCGTCGGAAAGATCGGTGGGGATATGCAATTCCTTCTCTACAATGTTTCTGAATTCATTGCATTCAGCCAGCAGTTTTTTGAAAGGTTTTCCTTCAAGAGATATTCCTAAATTTGGCCATAGATGAGGTGGCTTATATAGGACATACTCGTATTCCATTGCCTGTCTGATGATGTGTTCGTCAACCTTGAAGCCGAATTTATCTTTTTCGTCATACCACTTGGTATGTAAGAACGGCCCCGGGGGTGTAATCATGACGCTATCCGGCATTGTTTCCTTTAAAAGCCGTAGATTATCTTCTTTTACCTGCGCAAGGGTTACTTTTCCTAAAAGGGGAGCCGGATAAATGAAGGCTAAACTTAAAAATACCTTTGCCCCTGCTCTCTTTTCCGCTTCCCTGAGCGCTTTTATAGTGGTAACAATATCATCAAAAAAGACGCCTTTGTTCATGACTTCTTCGTTAATGATATCATTCCCTGTTTCTCCTCCCATAAATACCGCGCGCAAACCATTCTCAATAAGCGTGGTATAAGAAGTTACCAGATGTTCATATTGTTTTTGCGCTCCTTTTATCGCCCGTGAACCTATGCCAAAAACAACCTTTAAGCGCCTCTCTTTGATCTTTTGGGCAATCCGCGCCCCAAAATGCGGAGGTGTGTCAGAGCCGGCAAAACGAAAAACGCCGATACCGATTTTAAGCATCTCTTCTATTTCATTGACTACTTCATCAGGGCTCCTCAAGGAATAACTGCTGTAAAAATGCGGATGCACGCAAAAATGGCACTTGCCCCAATCACAGCCTAAAGATTCAACCATTACATGGATACGCACCTTATTTTCATTCATCGTATATCGCGGGATACTTTTTAAGCTGTGGCCGGCAATATGCCGGCGTTTGGTCTTGTGTATTTTTCCGTTTTTACGATAAATAAGATTTTCTATCTCTCCTTTTTCAGCCGCGTCGATGATCGTGCTTAAAACATTATGTTTATTCCAGTTTTCTTTATTTTGGTCAATGATAGCTAATATCTTCTCTAAGGCGAATTCTCCTTCACAGACTACCCCTAAATCAAAAGTGCTGTTTTCTAAGAGGTGTTCTTCGTAAAGAGTAACATGATAACCCCCGGCGATAGTGATAATTTCAGGGGCGATTTTATTTATTAAAGTAATAAGCTCTTTGGCGTTCTTAAAGGCTTCTCCATACCAGAGTTTTACCCCGAAAATACGCGCGTTGTCATTCTTTAATTCATAGGCCAAGTGCCGTGCCTGTTTTTTAAATCTGACTTCCTGGATAATGGCGTGTATTTCTTGCAGGTAAACGGAGATAAAGCCTAAACAGCGCCCGGCGAGCTTGCTTTTTGAACGAGCCATTGATGAGTAAATATTTCTGATCCAGCGCGCTAAAAAAGGCACGGTAAGCATAGTAAAGAAATCGTCCCGTGCCCAGTCAATAACCTCTACCGTATGGTTTCTATCTTCCAGGTATCCCTTTAAGGTAGCCAGGCCATTATCGTAAAAGGTGTCGCTCAAGGAGCGCCTTCTTTTTGCTATAGAATTCCAAAGGGTTATCTGCGCCATAAAATTTTTCCCTTTCATCATGATCCTCTCCCCTTTGGGGAGAGGATTAAGGTGAGGGGAATTGTTTCCTCTTGCTTTCTATACTTTCCTGAATAATTTCATAAACTCCCTCAATATTATTCAATACATCTAAATCATTAAATCTTACTATCTTTATCCCATAGACACTCAATTCTCTAGTTCTCTGTTCGTCCTGTCCTTTGCCTTTATCTACATAATGCTGTCCACCATCAGCTTCAATACCAAGTTTATACTCTGGAGAGTAAAAATCTAAAATATAGCTGCCAATAGGAAATTGCCTTCTAAATTTTACTCCGGATAGCTGACGATTACGTAATATGGCCCAAAGTTTACCTTCAGCATCTGTCTGATTCTTCCTGAGCTTTTTGGCTATTGCTATGCTATTTCGTTTCATTATGTTCCCTCACCCTCGCCCTCTCCCCTTCGGGGAGAGGGAATGTGGGGGCGGTACAAACTGGTAACATAGTTTACAAAATAGACTGGGTACATAGTTTACATATTATACTATACGGCAAGGAGGTAACATGCCATGCCGTGGAAAATAATAAGTGCTATGGATCAAAAGATTCAGCTTATTGCCGATTGGCAATCAAAAAATCTTAGCTTAACCGATCTTTCTCAAAAATACGGAATCAGCCGCCCAACAGTTTATAAATTGATTGAGCGGTACGAACAGCGTGGAATCGAAGGGCTCAAAGAACAAAGCCGTGCGCCAAAAACTTGCCCTCATAAGACGCCGGAAAAAGTTATCAATCTTGTAATTCAAGAAAAGCTTAAGAATCGTAAACGCGGGCCCCGAAAGATACGAGCTCAGTTAAAGCGTCAATATTCGAATCTTGAGCTACCCGCAGTCAGCACCATAGCGTATTGGCTCAAGAAAGAAGGCCTCGTTGAAAAACGAAAGAAACGTTTACGTGTACCGCCCTATACGCAGCCTTTTTGTGAATGTAAAGCTCCCAACGATGTCTGGAGCATTGATTATAAGGGCCAATTTTATATGAAAAACGGTCATGTGTGTTACCCGTTGACGATCAGCGATAACTTAAGCCGATTTCTCTTAGGTTGTAAAGCGCTAGAAGGCCCACGTTACGCTCCGACGAAAGAAGTCTTAATTGAAACGTTTCGGAAATACGGGTTGCCTGACGCCATTCGCAGCGATAATGGTACACCATTCGTCGGTAAAGGCGTTGGAGGACTTAGTCGTTTATCTATCTGGTTTATTCAATTAGGGATCATCCCAGAACGGATTGAAAAAGGCTGCCCCCAAGAGAACGGACGGCATGAGTGTATGCACCGAACGCTAAAAAGCGATGCCCTAGATCAGATTGCCAGGAATTTCAAGGAACAACAAGAGCGTTTTGATATTTTTCGTCTAGATTACAACAACGAGCGTCCGCATGAATCGCTTAATGATCAAACGCCGAATGAATTCTATAAAAAGTCAAATCGGCCTTATGTGGAACATCCGCATTCTCCGGAATATGGTTACGAGTACACGGTTCGCCACGTCAAACACAGCGGAGAGATTAAATTCAAGGGCCGGATGTTTTATGTTACAGGATTACTCGCAAAACAGCCTGTCGGTCTTAAAGAAACTGCCGATGGCCTCTGGCAGCTTCAGTATAGCTTTTACGTTCTCGGTTCCGTAGATTTGAGAAAGAACAAGATTATTCGTAACTAAAAAAGTGTAAACGATGTACCCGGTCTAAAATGTAAACAATGTTTCAGTTGCACAGGCTATAGTTATTTCCTCTTCTAACCTTCTCCTATCAAGTTTTCCAAAGGCGTTGATGGGTAAGGCTTCTTTGATGATGATTTTTTTAAGGGCAAGGATGTTTTTGAAGTTTTCATCGAAAATTTTCTGGATCGCATTTTTTGCTTGATCGTTTCCTATGGCTTCGCGTAGGGATGCGAAAATATACATCTGAGCGTTTCTACTTAAGACAGCGCATCGGTTAATAAAGGCAAGGGTGTAGAGCTTGTCTTCTGCTTCCTTGGCAAAAATACGGCGCGGGCTCTCAGTTAAAATCTCCTCTTTCCTGCCGAAGATATAAAGATATTTATCTTTATCTATATACCCGTAATCATCGCTGTAAAACCAGCCGTCTTTAAAATGCTGGGAGGTTTCAGTCGGATTATCCAAGTACCCCATGCTTACCGTCTTGCTTTTAATGGCGATTCTTCCCTCGTCGGTAATTTTAATCTTTACCCCTTTGGCGATTTTCCCCACACTACCTAATTTATGATAGACGCCAGGTGAGAGTAACGAAATCGGAGGAAGCGCCTCCGCCATTCCGTAGCCAACGCTGATAATTGGCCCGAAGTAGTCGATTGCCTCTTTGAGCCGCAGCGTGGGAATCCTCTCGGTTCCGGTAACGATACTCTCTAACGCGCTAAAATGCTGGTTATGTATTTTACACCACTCTAATAATTCTAAGAGCCTGCTGGGCGTAATATAGAGCCGGGTAACGTTATACTGTATACTATAGCTAACCACATGCTCTATGGCAATAGTTTCTTTTACTACCAGGCAGCTAAAGCCTGATAGAAGGCAAGGCAGGAATGTGGTAGAGCCAGCGGTCAAAAGAGGCACACTGCAGAAAAAAACATTGCGTTGAGCGGTTTTTAGTGTGGCATTACGTATATAGCCATAGAGGCTTTCTATCCAGTTAGTATCCGAGAGCCGGATTATCTTTGGGGTTTTGCTTGTTGTGGCGGAACTGAGATTAAACGTAGCGCATTGATTGCCGTCGGTTACGAGGCTTAGCCTCGTTTTACGAGGCTTAGCCTCGTCTGTGGTTGTGCTATGAAAGCCAGTGTTAAGTTCCACGAGGTATTTTACTTGAGCCTTTGCCTTTATTTCCTCAATTGCCGCGTCATCGCGGTTCTGATAAAAGAAAATTTTTGCCTTTGAGACAGTCAGGAAATGGATAGTTTGCTCTTGGGTAAGGGTCGGTGGTAACCCGAAGAAGATAACTCCGCGTATATGGCAGGCCGCTCTGATTATAAAGTAGTCTATACAGTTAGAAGCGCTAAACGCCGCTACCTCTGCTTCCCCGATACCTTTTTCTGCTAAGAGTAAAACGGCTTTTTCAGTCAGTGTTTCTAGCTCTTGGAAAGTTAGGCTGCGGTTTTCATCAGGCTGAATAAGGAAGGGTTTTGCTTTATGTTTCGCGAATGAAAAATTGATAACCCGGCTTGAACAAGATAAACCTTTAATGTGCCTTGCGTATACTGCGAGAAGGTTTTTTAGCACGTCCTGGAATTAGATTTTAAGGACTACCGGTTAATTCGTATCGGTGTCATTGCGATCCGCCGAAGGCGGAGAAGCAATCTTATAAAGAGAATGCTTCTAAAAGCTGAACTCTTACGTTAATTCGCGTAAAGAAGATAATGAATGCTCTCCTGTAGAATAACAGCGCTCAATATATTCCTTATGCGCCTGGGGCGCGGTTTTAAAGATGTCGCTTTTTTCCGAGAAAAAATATCGTAAGTCCTCAAGGCTAAAAGCAAGCTTATTCTCGAATTTTGAATGGTCTGTTTTATTAATGATAAATATGGCATAGAGTTTTTCTTTCCCTGGTTTACGTAACTCCTGGGCCATGGTGGGAAAATCTACATATTGGCCTATCGCGGGGGCGCCATTGACTTCTTGATAGCTTTTTACTCCGCTCAAGTCTTTAAATGCCAGCAAATTAAAGGCGGTTTTATACTTAGGATGTATAGTGATGTACATAATATCCGATTTCAGGATGTCTTGAGTATAGTCAAGAAGTGTTTTAAAAAGGATGAATAAGGGTAATAGTTTCTTAAGAGGCGATGCTAGCGGCTCATGGCGCAGGAGGGTATTGTCAGTGGCAAGCATTGAAATTTCGCATAGTTTTTTGCCTTGGCCTCTGAATGTTGACAATTCCTTCTGATAGAGCTCATCCATAGGCAAGCCTATTGGTGAATCGGAGATAACCGTTGCCGTGGCGGCGATATGGTTAGTGTTGGTAGCAGCGATAAAAGTGGTTGTCAGGGGCAGGGCGTTATAGATGGAAAATCGTAATCCGCTATTATTTTTCTTAGTATAGCCCTTCTTCAGATATTCTTTATAGACGAGCGCGTAGGCCTGCTCTATCTCTTCTCTTGTGCGGGCGACCCGGTAATTTATTCCCGAGAATTCCTCAGGATGTATATGTTCCGCGATTCTCTGCATTTTTCTAGTTTTCCTGTGGCAACTTTTAACTTATTATAGCATAAAAGAGAAGGTTATGGATATTTATTTCGGAGTGAAAAATACGCGCTAAGGATTTAGGTATTGCAAAATCGTGTTGTAATGCTATGATACTTTTATTGAAAGGGGATGCAAAAATGAAGTGGAAAAAGATTGTTGTGGTAGGCTTGGTTACGGGTATGGTGAGTAACCTTTGGGGCATGTTGACCTGCCAATGGCTGTTTAAATGGGTATATTTCCTGGAGCCTGTAGCTATCTGTAACACGGCTATGCTTAAGGCGCGTACACCATGGCTGCTGGCAATGGGAATACTCAAAATTTTTATCGCTCTACTTACAACGTTAGGCTATGGCTTTTTGTCTAAGGCTCTTCCGGGAAAAGGAATGGCAAAAGGGCTTACCTATGGATTCTTTATTTGGCTTCTTGGCTTTTTACCTTCACGCTTACTCTTAGCCATGAGTACGACGATGGCTTCAGGCTTAATCTTCTACTGGATAATAAATGATTTAGTAAGCTATATCCTCCTCGGAGCTTGCCTTGGGATCTTATATAAAGAATAGCCACTAGAATAAAAAAAAAGGCGCTGTCACTTATTGCTAAGTTTCAGCGCCTCTTTTTTTAATCAAGAGCTCTTTCTTTCAAAAAGAGGCGCTAATTTACGTTAATGCTGTAAATTAGGCTCTTTTCTTTGCTAACTTCTTTGCTACTAAACCAGCCATTCCCATGCCAAAAAGCAGCATTGAGGTTGGTTCAGGAACTGCATTGGCCCCGATAGGGTCACTGCTCCAGACATCCCAGCCATCTTTCCTATTCCCAGTCACATCAAATGGATCTGTACCTGTATATCTGATAAAAAAGTTTGCGGACAAACTCATATCAGCGAACAAGCCGCTTCCATCAAGACGGGCATAGGTGTTGGTGTCAAAGATACCTGCCGCGCTACCGCCAACTACCTCAAGTAACCCTGAACCTGTTCCTTTGATAGAAAGAACTGCGTCGGGATCAACTCCTGCGCCGGTTACGATTGAAGTGAGAGTATTCGTAGGGTTAAAGAAATCTCCTCCGGTTACAAAGTCCATGTCTAACCAAAGGTCACCATCAGTTACCCCGCTTCCCGGAGACGTAGGATCAAAGTCAGGGGTGGTGTCTAAATATACTTGTAAGTCACCACCTGAAAATCCTATGATATCACCAACACTCTCTCCATCAAAAGTATCTACTGTCAGGTTTTGAAAGGTTCCAGTAAGCTCTTCGCCGCCACCAGCACTCCAGATAACGTTAACACCTTGGAGAATCTGGTCAAGTCTGAAGATACCGTCTAAGGTATCATCTACTTCGTCGACTCTAGTTTCCCAATTTGTCCAGTGAAAGGTAATTGGACCCGCGGGAATATTTATAGCTTGAGCTTTTGTGGCACCGCTAACAGCTAATGCTAATACAAACAACGCGATTAATACTTTCTTCATTATGTTTTTCACCTCCTCTACTGTAGATTTAAAAAACTTATAGAGTCACAAGTCACAAAGTCACCATGTCACAAGACGATGACTATGCGGCTTTTTTTCTTAACTTTGCTAACCCTAAAAGCCCTAAGCCTAAAAGCGACATGGTGGTAGGTTCGGGAATAACATTATTATCTGTTCCACCGCAATCTTGGCATCCCTGGGTTTGCTCGCCGAAAATACCCACTCCGTACAAAGTGTTCCCACCTGTCCCGGTATTGAGAATCTGGGTATTGACTCCGGATGCAAGGTCAAATTCATAGAGATTCGCGGTACTATAATTTCCGCTCCAGAAAGAGTTTCCATCCGGATTGAGGTTAAGGGCAAACCAGCTGTCTTCTCCCCCGATATCATAGCTTTGGATAAGGGTGCCTGCTGAGTTAAACCTTTTTACATTTACCCTGTCGGCTAAGAGAACCCCGCCATCAGCTAAGACACGCAGGGCGAATGCCTGGCTTCCGCCATAACCTGAGGCAAAGTCAGCCAGCCCGGTGTTCGTGGCTACATTGACCGATTTAATTAGGCCGCCTTCCTGCGTATAAAGCATGGTGGTTTGGTCTGCCATAAGATCCATAAAATCGACCCTGGTACCGGCAAGAATGGTAGCTAAAGGATTCCCGGCAGAATCAAATTTTCTAATACTGCCACCCACATTTCCCACATACGCGTTTCCGGAATTATCAAACACAATAGATTCCGGTGTAGGAAGCCCCGCGGCAAAATTCCCTAATGGGTTTCCGCTGGTATCAAATTTGTCAACTGTGCCGACAGAGAACCCTGTGACATAAAGATTCCCGGCAGCATCAAAGGCCATACCTGTAGTAAAGCCGCCTGCTCCGATATTAAGGGTTTGGACAAATGATCCATCAGCCCGATACCAGTTTACATTACCGCTGGCTACCGAAGCAAAAATATCTCCGGTCGCGAAGGTAGCGGCGTGGGCATTAGGCAGTCTGCCGATGAGCAGTCCGAATGCCGCTAAGGTTATAAGTGTTACTTTTCTTACCATCTATGGTTCTCCTCTCTTTTTGATTGAATCTCCCCGCAACCAATTTAAATCTGCAAGGATAATCGCTCTTTAATGTTGGTAGTATTACGTTATATATGTAACAAGCCGCGTTTCCCGTTATTTCTAGGAAATTTGTAACGTCAAGCTTGGGTGCTTCCTACCCTTTCCTTCTTAACTTTGCTAACCCCAAAAGCCCTAAGCCTAAGAGCGACATGGTAGTCGGTTCAGGGATGACGCCGTTACCGCCGCCGCCTTGACCCTTATAAGTGAAATCATCAAGAAAAATAAAGTCACCATTATCTCCTGACTGATTAACAATGGTGGCATATGAAATGTTAGAAGATGCAATGCCAAAATAATCACCGGAGTTACTGCTCTGAGTTGGTGCGATAGAAAGGCTATCAAGTAAATTATTGCTTGAATCAAAAGCACTAAGCAGCCAGGTATCGTCAGACGCTCCCCAATTAAAACCAAAGGCATCAACCGCAGACGCAAAGTCAAAACGAAGGCGATGGGTCATCGTGCTATCGTAATCACCGTTCTGAAGAGAATATGTGCCTTCCGTATTGTAAGAACCGATGTAAGCAGAACTGATTCTGAATGTGTAATCCAAATCATTGAAGGTTACACCAAGAAGCGTAAGCGAAGAATAAGATCCTGTTGGGCCACTATCAAAATCGATAACTGTTCCGCCGGCAAGCGCGGCAGCATCAATAGGATCGCCAAATCCTGTCAATGTGCTGGCAGAGGCATTGCTTACCGTTAGCGCAATAGAAAGTATTGCTGTTATCACTGCGAGTCTTTTCATTTTGCTTCTCCTTTTGATTGAGTCTGCAAGGGCAGTTACTTTTAAATGTTGGTATTATTACGTTATATATAGCAAGCCGCGTTTTCCTGTTATTTTTAGGAAATTTGTAACGTCAAGCTTGGGTGTTTACTATCTTTTCTTTCTTAACTTTGCCAACCCTAAAAGCCCTAAGCCTAAAAGCGACATGGTGGTTGGTTCGGGAATAACGCCATTGCCGCCGCCACCGCCGTCACCAGGAAGGTCTTCTTTACGAAAGGTCCCGCTCAAGAAAACCACTTCGCCCCCCGCATCATGTACAGAGCTTTCCCAGTGAAATAGAATCCTTGTAGAATCTGAATACGCGGGGTCAAAAGGGTCTATGCCTGTTAGGATATACTGGTCAATAGCGCCTATACCGGTATTTATCTGTAGCACGGAGAAAGGCGTTCCCGCACCTAATTTCGCGATGCGGGTGCCGCCGTCAAATACGTCGTTGGTGCTGTTCTGTGTCGCTGAAGTTATATCATTAGCCGCTGGATTATCTCTTCCCCCGGTAGTTGGGCTAGTGTAGTCAATAACAATATCAAGTTTACTTAGAAGTATATCTTGAGTTCCTCCTGTTTCGTTGATATTTAGGAAGAGAACCATTTCATTAACCGCGCCAACGCCAAAATTGAGGTCGTAGAAATCCCTGAGTTCTCCAACGGAAGTTATATAGGATTCATTAGCTGTTGTAGTTGAACCGGTGGGCAGGCCAGTATTGGCGTTATCAAAGTTTAACGGCCCTGAAGGGTTATTGCCTGCGCCTCCTGCTGAAAAAGAAAGCATTATAAGGTCTAATGTCCCAAGCCCTGAGCCGGTAGGGGCAGGGTCTGGAAAGGGCATAATATCGGTAGAGTCAATAAGGCTGATGCTTCCGCTGTCAACTATCACAGCTTCAGCCTTTAGCGTAGGAATAAGGGCAAGTGTGGCAATTAAGACTACGCCGATTATTATATTGAGATACTTTTTCATATATGCCTCCAGTTTTAATTAACTTTTCTAAATCTTCTAATTTTTGCCAATCCTAATAAACTAAATCCTAATAAACTTAATGATGCCGGTTCTGGAACTATTCCGCAACCCTGGTGATAGTTGATAATTAATTTGGGGCGTTTATAGCAGTAGCCGTATTCAGAAGACGCGAACTCTAATGTATCGTTATTGCCAGTGGCTTTTAACACTAGGCCATAATTAGGGTCTATTCCATTGTACCAATCCTGAAAAATTGAAGATATATCCCAGCTATACCATCCGTTGACGGTTAAGTTTTCAGAATCTGACGCGGGCAATTCGTAATCGGTGTTGGCGCCTAAACCAGGGGTATTCCATGCTGTGCCGCCGTGAATCCTGTGATTCCAGTCCACATCGCCTGCTGTCGCGTTTCCTCCATTCCCTTCAGACCATGGCCCGCTGAGTATTTTATACACTGAGCCTATGGGGTCAGGGGTTGTCCGTAATTTATACAGAGATAAGGTTGCTGAATCAATGCATAAATCATCAGGGAGAGAATTGATATCAAAAGAAACCAGAATATTCTTTGGCACTGAGCCGGCTCTAAGAATTAATCTGTCGGCTGTTCCGTAATTCTTTTCCCGTTGGCTCGCGGCAGACGATATATAGGCATCCTGGGTTCCGGTATATCCGTTTAAGCCATTTTGAAATACAATCATTGCCGCGCCTGCCTGGTGCGCCGATACAACGGAGGCGAAGGCGCAAACTGCTAGTATCTTTGCCGTTAGTTTGGTTATCATCATCTACCGTGCTCCCTTCCCTGTGAGCGCGACAATAAAAGTCTGGGCTATAATGCGCATTTCTACCAGCCAGCACATTTTCCTTATATAGAGGAGGTCGTACTTTATCTTTTTCTTTACGTCTTCTATGGTCTCATCGTATTTATGTTTGACTTGAGCAAGCCCTGTAATGCCCGGTTTTACACTTAGGCGATTTTCATAATCATGGATGAGGGCTTTTAGGTCTTTCACAATTTCAGGCCGCTCAGGCCGCGGCCCGACAATGCTCATCTCGCCGGTAATGACATTAAGGAGCTGGGGGATTTCATCTATATGGGTTTTTCTTAAAATCCTCCCGACAGGGGTGATGCGCGGGTCATTTTCCTGTGCCCAGACTGCTCCGGTGTTTTTTTCCGCGTCAAGAAACATGGTCCTGAGTTTATAGATTTTGAAAATCTCGCCATTTTTGCCAACACGGTTTTGCTTGTAGACAACCGGGCCCTTTGAGGTGAGCTTAATCATTACTGCCGCGAGTGTTACTAAAGGAGAGGTCAGGGTAAGCCCTGCTATAGAAAGAAAGAGATCCATAATCCTTTTAAATTTTTCAAAGCTTCTTCTGGCGAAGCGGACAATCATTCCTACGGTTCCGCTTAAGATAAGAAACAGGCTGCTTGGTTCTGGGGCGTGTGATTTTTGCTGGACAGGAGCGCTTGATGGTGAGCTTACAGGGTAATTAGTTTTTATGGTTTTGTAAATATTCTTGTTATCCCCTAATGAATTTACCGCAAAGCTAAGGTTATTTATGCCGCTAAATAAGCTAAGCCATAGGCCGGCAATGAGTAATACTAATGATATATTTAGTTTTTTACTTATCATAGAGTTGTTTTTTTCTTTTTTTTCCTCGCGCTGATGTAGGCTTTAAAAAAGTTTTCGCATGTGAGGTTTTATACCTTATATATTGTATGTAGCAATTTCTATGCCAAGAAGTGCCTTTTCAACAACTTTTTTTAAATATTAGTATAATGCTATACAACAGGTTACGAAGATTTTCTATATGACACGTATTTTGTTTCTTTGATTTTTTTGATATTTTCCTTCTTTTGTTCACGAAAAGCAACATCTTATGAAAACGTTTTCCTGATTTATCTCTTACACCATTAAAATAAAAGAGTTATGAATTTATACTTATTTAAACATTAATAGTAGGAATGCAACATCTGTTGTGGCGAAAAATAACAGGAGTTACGCCTGGAGGCTAAGATTATGGTACGTAGTTGGTTATGAGCGGTTCAATTTGGCTGGCAAACGATTTTAAGAGACTGATGGCATCATTGTGCAGGTCATTTTTTATATCTGTAGACAGTCTAATAAGCGCTGATGATGTTCTTTTCCCCGCTATTCTGTCAAAGACGGTTTTAAGCTGCTGCTTAATATATTGGTTTGTATTTAAGTTTCCTGCCTTAAACCAATAGGCCACTATACTACGGGTCTTCGCGTCTTCTATCAGTAGTTTGCTTGCTGTAATAGTGGGTGTGAGTTCAAGTGATGATTTGTCTACGACCGTAGCCCCGCTTCCCAAGAAGCAGACTTCCGGAGGATGGCTGACTTTTCGGTTATCTTCCGAATACACAATGTAAAGATAGACAGATTCCCCTTTCGCGTTTTTATAATCTCTGATGAAAAGGTTCCTGGTTTCCAGGATTTCATATACATTCTCTTCTATAGGCAAATCAGTTCCCTTCCATTCCCCTATTTCTTTAGGAAAATCGCTAACTTTTGTGCTTAAAGCAATATCCGTCCTTGCCGGCAGGTACGCCATAAGCGCCAACCCCGCCACCACAATCAAAACCCCCAACACCACAAAAAAAGTCTTATTATTCATCTCCCCTCCCTAAATCAACCTCCGCGGTTGATTTTTTTTCCCGACGACAAATTTCCGCAACCTCCGCGGTTGATTTTGGTTTGGCTGTTATTCAAGCGTTTTTCCTACTAATGATAGCCCTAAAAAGGCAAAGACAAAGACAAGGATCCCCATGACGTCATGAAATGTACCGGTGGCAAGCTTTGTGCCATACATCTCGCTGGCCAATGCCAAGGCAACTATCCTGATGATGTTAGAGCCAACCGCTATGGGGATAGATGATAAAAAGAGTATTGCCTTCTTTATTTTCGTGGTATTGCTAAAGTATGCCATGAGTGCTCCCAGTGAAATGAGGGCAATCAATGAGCGTATCCCGGAGCATGGGTCCTCTACCATTAAATAAGAGTGCATGGTTTTTATCACACTGCCGTCACGCATGGCGGGAATTCCCATGCCGTTAAGGATGGCGGTAGATAGTTGCGCGGCGAATATTTTTAAGCGGAAACTAATATTAGCAATGGCTACCAGCGGCAGAGGTATCATGGAAATAAGGAATGTGATGGGAAATAAAAGTTCTTTCAGAAATTTCTTGCCTAGGAATAACAGCACTAGTCCTGAGAGCGTTAATAAAAGTGAAAATCCTGAGCTAAAGTATACCCTGACGAGCGCGCTTATGGTATGGATGATAATCCCCGTACCAAAAAGAAGCCATCCGAGCGCTGAAGGCTTAATTTCTAATGTGGCGAGCTTCTTTCTATTTAACCAGACAATGAACGCGCTGATGAAGGGGACTAACATACCGTGGTTATAGTAGGAATCACGTTCATTCCATCTGTCTATCATCCACATAAAAGTGGGTATATAGGCAGCCAACGTTACTAAGGATACAACGCTAATTTTAGCTATGTCTATCTTTTTCATGATGTTTCTCCTGTTTTAACCTATTTTCAACCTCGTAGGTTGAAAAAGGCGGTTATGCTGTTTTTTCCCAGAGGATAGCCTGTTTATGGCTCAAAAAACGGTAACAACCAATCAATGCCGCGAAGTTCATGACGCAAAACATATGGGGTATATCAATCAAACTGTTTTTAATCTTTACCACGCCGCCTATAAGCGCCAAGCCGTAAAAAATACTTTGGATAAATAAAGCCGTTTTATAAAATTGGGCCTGGGCAAGGAAAAGAGTGCTCGTAAATAGTATAATCATTAGAAAAGGAACCATGAGCCGCAAAAACTTGTGTGAGATAAACTGCCAGCTTATTTTATTTTTAAAAGGATTAAGCAGCCAGGGTAAATAGGTAATCAGCTGGTAATTGCCCGCCAATGTCCGGCACTTGCGTGAAAATTCCTCTCTTGGATTAACCGAGTAGCGGTCGTATAATTTTGCTTTCTTGTCAAAAATTGTACGGTAGCCTCGTTCTACTATTTTCATCGGGATATAGACATCATCTAAAATCAGGTCTTGGGGCAATTCAGGGAATAAATCCCTGCGTATGGCATAGAGCGCGCCGGTTGCCCCCATCATTGAGCCTGTGCGAGACTCATATTTACGAATGAGTTTTTCGTAGTTCCAATATATTCCCATGCCTTGCGCGGTTTTATTTCTATCAGCCTCAAAATAGAGTTCAGCACTTACCGAACCGACTTTGGGGTCAGCGAAATTTTTGACTAGCTCATCAATAGAACTTTTATCTAATCTTTGACGGGCATCGGTAAAAACGAGTAATTCCCCCTGCGCCTGTTTCGCGAGCATATTTAAGGTGCAGGGTTTTCCTTGTCGGTTGGCTTGACAGTAAAGCTTTATCCTTTCATTGGTGTAGCGCGAAAGTATCTGATGCGTGTTATCGGTTGAGCCGTCAGAGCCAATCAAAATTTCCACCCTTGAAGACGGGTAATCCAGTTCCAGGAGCGACTGCATTTTTCTTTCAATATTCTTTTCTTCATTATACACCGCCATAACAATAGTGACCGTAGGATAAGGATACGACCTTTTTACCGGTTGTCTATAAAAAAGCGATATAAGGTAAACAATAAGAGGATATCCAAGGTACGTATACAAAATAACCGCTATTGAGCCCCAAAAAACCATTACCATAATTTTAACCTGATTCAACCTCGTAGGTTGTTATTTCAACCTACGAGGTTGAATGCGTGGTGTTACTCAAGCATTAAAGCCTTAATTTTAGCCAATTCTTTTTGATAAGCAATCCTGTCTTTAACGAATTTACCGTAAGAATCAGGATCGATGCTCAAAATATCGCTGTAATTACAGATTCTTTTATTTTCAGCCATGGTATAGGCATATTCATTATAAGAAGACATTTGCCAGTCGTGAGGCTCGTTTGTTATCAAGGCTGTTACTGGATTTAAATGAATGTATCGTGTTAAGTGGAGTAGCTGCTCATCGGATTTTACCAGAATGCTCTTAAATCTTCCTTCCCAAAGCGGGCCCTTTCGTTTATGTTTGAGGTTGAAATACCGCGCGTAGCTATTTGCAACATTGCTTATAAAGGTTGAGATTCCGTTATCAATAAGCTGTTTTAAAATTAAATGAAAGTGGGTTGGCATAAGGCAATATGAAATTATCTCGACAAGTTTTTCCTTATCTTCTAAAACAGTAAAATCGCAGAAGTTATCTTTTCCGTCTTCGGAAGGGTCAAAGAATCTGCAAAAACTGATGCCGGGGTTCTTTCTTTGGTAATAACGGATGACGCTCAGCATCCTGAAAAACTCCTCATTGTTGTTAAATATAGTATACCCCGCGATACTTTTATTTACAACATGATAAATTTCAGCAGTCCTAAGCAAGTCTTTTCTCATAAATTTTGTTTTCCTCCTATTTCCCAAAACAACCTACGAGGTTGAATTTTATTCCCGACGACAAATTGTTTCAACCTACGAGGTTGAATTTGGTTTGAGGAGGGTGGTTCTTAGGGTGTCGTAGGTTTTAGCGCCTAATATTTTTTTGGAAGTGTTCTTTAATAGCTCCTTAGTTTTGTCTTTTAAAGACAGCCCTTTCTTAGTGACGCGTATAAAGTAGTTTGTGTCCCAATTTCCTTTTACCGCGATACGGCCGAAGGTAAAACCATCGTTATCTTTGGGATTAGAAGTAAAAATCGCTTTGTAGCCGGCTTCTTTTGCCTTGGCAATAACCTTTTGATTGTAGAATCCTCGCGGGATAGAGAGATAGTCACTACTGCAAGCCAGGTTTTTTTCTAAGAGTTGCTTAGACTTACGTAATTCATACTCCATGTCCGCGTCGTTAAGCTCAGTCAATATTCGGTGAGTCATTCCATGCGAGCCTATATACATTCCCGCACTCTTTAATTCTTTTATCTGTTCCCAGTTCATAAAACCTTCAGTCCCGATTTTCGAGGCTAAAATAAAGAAATACGCTTTTAGTCCTAATTCCTTGAGTATAGGATAGGCATTCGTGTAATTATCGAGCAATCCGTCGTCAAAAGTTATTACAATTGGTCGATGGTCTATAGTCAATGGTCTGTGGTTTCTTTTTTCTTGTCCATCTTCCATCATCCCTTCTCTATCGTCTTTCTTCTCTCGTTCCTCATCCTTTGTATTTTGCGAGCTGGTAACTTGGTGACCTGCCTGTCCCGACCGAAGCGTCGGGAGTGACCTGGTGACTTTTGAGATATACTCCATCTGCTTCCTGAAATTTTCGGTGTTGACGCAATACAGCTCCGCTCCCACCTCGCAAGGGCCAGGCGCTCCTACCGAATGGTACATCAGCACGAGAGGTTTCTTGTCAATTATTATCGCGTCTTTATTTTTCATGAGTAAGCGGCTCAAGGGCGAAGGGCATTTTATACAGATATTCCATCACCCGCGCGTAATATGCCTTTTGGTAAATCATGCCATCCTGCAGGGGGTCGCTGCTTTTTCGTTGATGGTTAATGCTATAATCTAATCTTTGCTGGAGGTTAGCTAAATATCTCCTATCCCCTGTTAACCAATAGCAATAGGCGGAGCCGTCAAAATATGCCCCATATTCCTCTGTCTTGATTACATACTCTGTCGCTTTAAGAATTGAGCCGGCAATAGCCTTGTTGCCGGTAAGCTGATGATAGGCAATTAAGGCAGGTATGGTATATTCCCGGATATAGCCCCCATGAGGCCTTCCGTCCCATCTCTTTTTAACCGGGTTATAATCTTCAGCCCATGCCCCATCATGTTTTTGGCCAAGGTACAATAATCCCGCCCATGTATCCGCCGCTTTTTTATATCTTTCATCAGCGGTCAGTTCGTATAAGAGCACTTCGCCCCAAAGCACATTGGCAATAGAACGCTGCGGCGCCATATCAGGATGGCGAAAATAGGTGAGCCTTTCATTTAAGAAGAAGCTTCCCATTTCATCAAGCACATCATGTGCCCTTTCATCGCCGGTGATATAGTAATACAAAAGCAATCCTGTCAGATTAGTATGAGAGGCTTCTTCATTACGGTCACCCCAATGGTTGCCATTATGCCTATGCATAGAGCCGACCCGGCTATAGTCATCGGGGATTACGCCTTTTAAGCGTTTGTCATTACTAACGGTATTATAATGGCAGGTATCTATATCCATACTATGCCGCGCCTGATTTGCCCCGAATTTTAAATATTTATAGTCAGCGCTGCGTAGGAATTGCATTAATGCCCCTGTATGCGTGCCCACTGCCTCGCAATTAAACCACCCCCACCGCCCCACCGGATGCCAGTCCGCGGTATCGTAGGAATTATCTTCATCCGAGTCTCTATGCCAGCTTAAGGTATCGCCGAAATCAACCATCCCGTACCAGCCGAAGTTTTCAATTTGACGCGCGCCCCAGTCAAATAGACGGCTTAAAAATTCTTCTGCCTGAGAGAATCTGCTGTCTGCCGGATATATCCTGCCTAAAACCTTAGTATCCGCTACCCATTGCGGCGCTGCTGTTACTAGCATATCCGAGGTTAAGCTATAGGCTATATCTTTCGCGTTTGACGCCGCGTAATCCCCTGTATGAAAATAAAAAAACAGCTCATGTGTTTTAGCTACTCCGAAGGCGCTGCCGCGGGCTACCGAATCAGGCCCAAGAGCCTCAGGGGTAGTCTTAAAATCAAGTTTTCCCGCCTGAGCCGGCCAGATATAGGTAATGATATTTTTCTTCTCTTTATCTAAAAGCCAGCCTTTGGGGTATTGCTGCCAGAAGTTTTTTATTCCGAGGGTTACCCCTTCGCTTTGCGTGCTTACATCAATCCAGCCGTCTAATTTAGCGCCTGAGCCCAGGCTATTGGCGCCCTTAGTTATTGTGTAACTATTAAATTTACTTTGCAGGAATTCCGTATTTTCTGTTAAACCCGCCTGCATAATTTTATTATCAGCGGCAAAAGTGAATTGCTTATTTTCACCTACATTAAGCGGGGTTTTGATATAAATCGCGTCAATGGTTTCATTCTCGGGAAGGCGTTTACCTTTATAAAGATAATGCACTTTATTTTCAGGGTAGCCGGTATAGACAAAAGTGTGTTGGACTTTGATATAGCTTGAGCCTTCAAACGCATAGATACGGGTACTGAATTGGCAGAATTTTTTGCCGTTTTCCGCCACAAACCATCCCTGCGCCTTTAAGCAGACTCTTATCGGCCCTGATTCCTCAATAGTAAGGGAATAATTTTTATCCAAAGAGCTCTTGTATTCTTTGCCCTTGTGCACGATTACCATGTCACCTTGTGAAGAGAGGCTTTCCGCTTCGTCATAGGTGCTGTCGCTGTTTTTATCAAGCCATACCTTGTTTAGCAGGCAAAAACCTCGCTTACTGATGGTGAATCTAAGTTTTCCGGTATTAACCGTTACCTCATTTTGATTCTCCTCTACAGTGAGCTTAGCCTGATACGTTTGCCTTTGGATATCCTTAGCATATCGCAGGTAATAGTTATTTTTCTCTTGGCTTGAGACAGGGATGATGCTATTTAATAACAGCCATTTGATGCTTTTATCAGGCCACGTAGCCATTATCTTGGTTTGCGCGGGTATCTGAACACCTTGGCTATCAACCAATTCTAAATTTTCAATAGTATAGAGTTGCCCCTTTCCTAAAGGAATCCCGCCGCATATAGGTAGGTTTACTGGAACGCTAGGCAGATAATTTTTACTGAGCATAAGCGGTATCGCGACATAGGCGGTGTTAGTCTGGGGGTCGGTTTTTTTCCATTTCAGGTCATTAAACGCGAAATAGTCTTCTATCGCGTAAATTTTCTCCTGCGGCTTAGGCAAATATTCTTCAGAAGCGATATTGATGTTTTTCTTCTCAAGCATCGCCGAAGGCAGGAGCCTTAGGTTATCAAGATAGAATACTTTTGTAGCCTTATTGTCCCAGAGAAAAAGGTTGAATTGGTTTAGGTGGGATGGTTTTAATGCTCCCCATAATTCCGAGATATCAACTTCTATGTGGTTATTGGTGTTAGGTTCAAGGTATAAGTCTCTTTTGATTTTATCATCATTGGTATCTTTAATTTGCAGGATTATTCTTTCTGTCGTGGAAGACGGGTTAAAGATATCAAAAGTAATGACTTCATAGCGAGACCAGTCTTGCAAGGCTTTATTTTTCTCAAAATAGGTATCTAAGCGTATTGATGATGCCGCCCCTGAAGGCAAAAAGGTGATTTTCGCGCATGACGCGCCGCTTGCCGGGTGTTCCAGGGAAAGATCTATCGCCGCGCGGCTTACAGACCATTTCCCCGTATCAGCAGGAGTTTCAAAGTCAAAAAGTGTAAGCGGTTCTTTTGCCTTTGGGATAGCGGCAATCCTTCGCTCCTCCAGCTTTTTCGCCACCTTTTTAATAAATGGCTTTGATTTTTTAAATGCAATATAACTTCCTCCGCAAAAGAGTATTCCCGCGATAAAACCGCCTAAAGCAATAAGTATTATTTTTTTGTTCATTCTATTACGAGGCTAAGCCTCGTTTTGTGTCTATATATCTTTAGATACAATTCTTCCGTGGCTGAAACCATCTTTTCTATTGAAAAATGCTTCTTGAGCCGAGTGTAGCCGTTTTCTCCCAATTGCTCGCGTAAGGCCTTGTCTTTAGTTAATTTTTCTATTGCCCTCAGCAAGGCTATGGTATTCTCCGCGGGGACTAATATTCCGGTTTGGTTGTCTGTAATGACTTCTGGATTTCCGCCTACCTTGGTGGCGATTACCGGAAGTTTAGATGCCATTGCCTCAAGGGCGATAATCGGCAGGCCTTCCCGCAATGAAGGCATAACCACAATATCAACAATCTTTAGTAAGTCCAGCACATCCCTTCTCAAGCCGGTAAATATGATTTTATCCTTTAGCTGCAGGCTGCTTGCGATTGAGCGTAGTTCTTCTTTTAAAGGGCCGTCTCCTATGACCAATAATTTCGTTTTGCAATAACCGTTTAACAACCCCAACGCCTCAAAAAGATATTTATGCCCCTTTTGGGGAACCAGCCTGCCGATGATGGCTAAAACCGTTTCATCATTCTTAATTCCAAAATTTTCTCTCGTATGTGACGTGGTGACGTGGTGACGTGGTGACCCATGTGCTTTTATTCCATTATAAATTACTTCTATCTTTCCCGGGTTAATTCCTTTACTCTGGTAGAATTCCTTGACGCTTCCTGAAACCGCGATGATTTTATCGCAACAATAGCTGAGCGCTTTATCAAGTACAAAATAGAAGTTACTTTTCCATATATCGGTGTTGTGCTCTGTAGCAATTACCACAGGAATATGAGCAATTTTTGCCGCAATCCTTCCCCAGAGGTTTGCCCCCCAAAGATGCGTATTGACTATTGATATTTTGTTTGCTCGCATAACACTGATTAATTTACCAATAACCGTAATATCGTATTTCCCGCCTTTATTTAAAGCGATAACCTTTATTCCCTCTTTTTCCAATTCATCGGCAAATACGCCTTTGTCGTTTAAGCAGCAAACCATCGGCTTAAACTTACTTTTGTCTAAGCCTCGCGCGAGGTTAATTACTACCTGTTCTGCTCCTCCTAAGCCCAAAGACCAGATGATATAAAGGACATTCAGGGGAGACGATTGACGATTGACGATGGACGATGGACGATGGACGCGGAACGAGTGAGGACTTTTTCGCGCCTGGATAAAGGTGTGGAGTGCGTCATAGGCACCAGCGAGTTTTTTCCTGAAATCAAAGAGGCTGTCATTACCATTTATCGCGGTGCGCTTAAGCGCGAATAAATCGTCAGTACTTTGGTTTATCCCCGGTTTTACCGTGAAGGCGCAGGTATAGCCAGATTCACTGACTATCTCTTTGATTTTTTTGTTGTAGTCTCCCGCGGGATAGCAAAACGCGCATGTCTTTGAACTCGCGAATTCGCACACTAATTTTCCCGACTCTCGTATTTCTTTTGTTGCTTCGTCAACGCTTATGTGAGTAAGCAGTTTATGAGTTACGGTATGCGCGCCAAATTCAATTCCGTAATTGTGCATTTCTCTTACCTGGCTCCAAGTGAGCATATCCGGGCTTGGCATATGTGTGTACTTCTTAAACTTTTTGTCTGTATCAATCATCCCTGTAGTTAAGAATAGTACCGCGGGGAAGCCAAACTTCTTGAGTATCGGGAAAGCATTAAGGTAATTATCCTGAAAACCATCATCAAAGGTTATCAGGACAGTTCGCGGGTGAACCGGTTCGCGCTTAAGCGGGGCAACGCTTAGCCCGTTGAGCATTTGTTGTAACCCAATCACTCTATAGTTATGCTCTTTAAGATAGCGCATCTGCTCTTCAAAGGTTTTTGTGCTTACCACTAACTCGTTGACAGCCAGAGTATCGTTTACCCGGTGGTAATTAAGCACAAGTATCCCTTCTCTCTTACGAAAAAAAGTAAACAAGTAAAAAATTGTGCTGAGTAATGACCGCATAAACAACCTACGAGGTTGAATTTTCAACCTCGTAGGTTGTTTTGGTGAATTGGTGGAAAATAATTCTTTCAGCCTTTGGGCATTTTTTACTGTGTCAAACTTATCTTCAATTACAGCTTGTGCCGCTTCCCCTGCTTGTTTTCTGATTGCTTCATCGCGATACAGTTTTTCCAGTATATCCGCTATTGCCTTTGGGTCTTTGGGTGGAGTAATGAAGCCTGTTTTGCCGTCTTCAATCAGTTCCGGGATAGATGGCAGCATCGTGCAGACAATTGGCACAGCGCAGCTGGCAGCCTCAAGCAGGACATTGGGAATCCCCCAATGAATATCCGGCACCATAGCCAAAACAAACACATCCGCTTCCTGATATAATGGGATGAGCTTATCTTGGGTAATATATCCTGTAAATTTTACATTATCTTTTAACTGTCTACTCTGGGCCATGGACTGTAGGCTACTAAGAAGCCTCCCTCCTCCGGCAATCGTACATTCAAAGTCAATGCCTCTCTCCTTCAAAAGCCCGCAGGCCTCAATCAAGGTGTCAAAACCTTTGCATTCCAGGAGACTTCCGACAGAGAGGATGTGAAATGGACGATGGACGATGGATGTAGGATGCGTGACCTCAGATGTGGGATGTAGGGCGCTAAAACGCTTTAAATCAACCCCATGGTAGTTAACTATAATTTTAACTTGTGACTTGTGACTTGTGACCTTGTGACTTTGTTCTACCTTGTGACCTTGTGACGTGGTGACCTGGTGACTATTTATTAATTTTTCCAAGTATTTCTTATTATCTTCAGTACACGTCACCACAAACCGCGCGTCCCGTATCTTCTCTTTCAGCCCTGCCGTGCTTACATAAATATCATGGGCATGGCCGGTAAAGCTAAATGGTATGCCGGTGAGCCGAGAGATAATGATGGCGCTTGTTGCCGGATGCGTTGCCCATTGGGCGTGGATATGGCTTATTTCCATTTTCTTAAATAGTTTCGCCGCGTACACGGATTCTGGAAACAGGGCAAGAGACTTTAATAGGAAATCGCTGCTTTTGATATATATCTTCACAATATGAAAAAACGCGCCTATGTATTTAAGAGGATGTATCAACAAAGTGGAAAGTTGCGCCAGAAATACTTTAAGCGATAGAAAAGGTATATACAAAGTATCCTGCGCCAATTCCCTTGCCTCAGAATGAATGATTGCATCCTTAGGGGTTTTTAGGGAAAATATCATAAAATCAAGCCCTTCTTCCTTCAAGGCATTCATCTCCCGCAAGATAAAGGTTTCATCGTAGCAGGGGAACTGGGAAAAAATAAAAGCGATTTTTTTCATCTTTTTGTCATACCGAGGCTAAGCCTCGTAAACGAGGCTTAGCCTCGGTAAGTCAGGTGGGAAGCTTTGACCAATAGCGATACACCAGCTTGCAGCATTTGGCGCACATCGGCAATAATTTATGCTGTTTTAGCTTATTGCGAAAATCAATATACTGAGCGCCGTTCCAGATTTGGCTAAAAGGCATTTTTCTGATATTACCCATTGGAACGTCTAAAGAGCAGGGATAGACATTGCCGTAAGGGTCAAGCCTGGTTTCAAACCAGGGATAAAAGCATTTTGAGCTAAAAGAAAATGAATCATCAAAAAACCTTTTCTCGATTTCACTGTCCTTAAGCGGAGGATTAAAGCCGATAGAGATGTTATATTCCTTTGCCTTATTCCTAGCCCGGTTGACCTCCTGAATAAGCTTTTGGGCATCTATCTTTTTTATGCTCTCAGGCAGGATTTGGCTTTCCGGCTTTAGGCTGCCTACCGCCATAACACTCTTTGTAGCGGTGATTTTTTCCGGGTTGGTATAAAACAGGTACATATAATCTACTAATTCAACCCCCAATTCATGAGCAATATCAACAATTTCACTTATGTGCTCCTGGTTAAGCGCGGAAATGGTGCAATTAAGGATGATTCTGGGAAGCGCTGAATGGGCGCGTTTTTTCTCGGCTTGAATGAGTTTTATGCTTTGGCATATTTTCTCAAAAGAATCGTCAACGCCCCGGATTTTATTGTGCAGCGCTTGGGGCCCGTCCATAGAAAAACTGATCAGGTCAACCTTGGCATCCACTAATTTCTTGGCGTGATACTCGGTAATAAAATAGCCGTTGCTGAGGATACAGCAGTAAAAGTTATTTTCTTTAATCTTCGCGATGAGCTTTTCAATATCTTTTTTTATAAAAGGCTCACCGCCGGTAAGCAGGATAGATTTTACCTTAAGCTTTTTTAAGTCATTAACAAAGCCTTGCAGTTCATCAATTGATAATTCCTTTTGAGAATTTGGCGCTGGCGTGTGTTCATCAGCCTTGGCATTTTCCAAAGGGCACATTTTACAGCGAAGGTTGCACCCATAGGTAAGCTCTATGGTTATTTTTAGGGGATTAAACGCCTTCCCACCTAAAAAGTTATACGCGGCCCAATAATAAGGCCAGACAAGGTCGTCAAAACGCAGCCCCAGCTTCCGTGCGATTTTCTTAGCGAATGTTTTCATGTTTTCTACGTTTTGAGGCGGAGCCTCCCTATGGAGGCTCCGCCTCTCCTAGTGGCTATACTTTTGCTGATAAAGCTCTGTATAGAGGTTTTCTGTGCTTTGCACCATTTTTTTTAGGGAAAAACATTCTTCTACTCTTTTTCTTCCCGCTTCCCCCATACGCGCGCGCATTGAAGTGTCCTTTAACAATGTGATAATCTTCTCTGCTAAGGCTTCGGTATCCCGGGGTGCTACGATAAAACCGGTTTTACCATCTTCTATCACTTCGGCGCATCCTCCTACATCCGCGGCAATCGTGGGCTTTGACCCTGCCATATATTCCAGGATGACATTGGGGCAACCTTCATAATGGCTTACTAAGACCCCAATATCCAGAGTATTGATTAGATCCGGGACATCGTTTCTTAAACCGGTGAAAATAGTATGGCCGCTGAGCCCTAAACGCAGAGCCAAATCCCGCATTTCCTGTTTTGTCTGGCCGTCTCCGATTGCGGCGAAATAGGTGTCGGGAAGGCTCTGGGATACTTTTTTTGCCGCTTTGAGAAACGTAGGATAATCCTTTTGCTCGCTAAAGCGCCCCACCATTCCCACCACACAGGAATTTTGCGGTATTCTTAATTCTCTCTTCATTTCATCTGCGTCGCGTAAGTGCGCAAACCTGCTTAAATCCTTGCCATTATAGATGGTACGTATCTTGTCCGGATTAATTCCCGCCCTTTTAATCAAATACGGCTTTATATTCTCCGCGTTAACGGTTATTGTGTCAGTAAAACTGGATAATATCTTGTCAGCTAAAAGATGATACCATTTTTTCCAGATCTGAATATTGCGCACTGAGCATATGATGGCCGTGATGTTGCTAAATATGGCGGCTAAGCGCCCGTAGAAATCTGAAGTATAGAGATAGGTATGTACAATATCAGGCTTTTCGCTTTTGAAAATGCGGCATAAGGAAAAAATAGTTGTGAGATTGAAAAATCCCTTATGGCTTACCCGCAGCACACTATACCCTAAGGAAACAATATCAGCCTCCATAGGATTCCTTTGGCCGTCAAGGCTGATGACCGTGATATTAAATCTCTGCCTGTCGCACGATTTGAGGAATTCTAAAAGCTGGCGCTGGGTGCCGCCGGCATAAAGATTATCAATCACTATGCACACTTTAATCTTCATAGATAAAACCCTTATATTCTTGAGGGTTTTCAATTTTTTTTATAAGTTTCGCGGGGACACCTCCCACTACCGAATTCTCAGAAAAACTCTCTAATACTACGGCATTAGCTCCCACAATACTGTTATCGCCGATCGCAATTTCACCTAATACCTTTGCCCCCGCGCACAGATACACGTTGTTTCCAATTTTCGGAGATGTGCCTCCCGGCCTTTTGTTCCCGATAGTTACGCCATGGCCAATGGTACAGAAATCTCCCATACTAACGTCAGAATTTATGATAATCCCTCCAAAATGCATTATCAAAAGCCCTTTGCCTATTTTCGCCTCCGGGGGTAGAGAGATGCCGGTGGTAATTTCAATAAATCTTTGGATAATAAGATGAATTATAGGGATGCGCTTAAGAAATAGCCAGCGGCATATCCGATACCCCATTACCGCCTGAAACCCCTGCGCGCCCAAGCAGGCAAACACCTTCCTCAATTTTCCTGTATAGGAAGTCTTTTGGTATATTCTTCTAAAGTCGTATTTCAGGTTTGGGAACATAGGTTAATTAATCTCTCCCTTCTTTTTCATGTTAACCGCCGCCATAATGAGGCCGGCGTAAATCCAGAAGTATGAGCTTACTTCCTCTGAATTGAGCCTTGAGCCGAACATATTGGCAAGCAAGAGGCCGAAAATATTGCCTAATATGCCAACCGCGAAGGCCTTGAAATACCTTTCCTTTGTCCGCTTGAGGAGCCACACGGCATTTTTTATCAGCATAAATAAAATCAGCAAGAATATAAGCAGTGCCGGAATACCCATCTCCGCGGCAATAATTAAATAAGTATTATGCGCGTCCACATCCTTCATTGCCGGGATGAAATAACCGATGATGTAAGGAAACGTTCCATAGCCAAAACCAAACATAGGCTTGGCCTTAATCATTTCAATAGCGCCTTTCCAGATGATAATCCTGTTGCCCGCGCTTTTGTCAGTGATGTCTTCCACATTAGTAGACATGACTTTTTCCCCCCCGAACGTAGAAGCCAAACGCTCGCGCATCCCTTGCGGCAGATAAATAGGATTAATCAGTGAGGCCATAAACAAAAACATAGCGATAATAAAGAGGACTTTACTTCTAAAAAAGGTAGTCATAATGCCCCCCGCGCCAAACGCGAGATACGCCCCGCGCGAGAAGGTAACCATTATTCCCCTCAGGCACGCCAAAAATGGTATGAGTAAAAGCCAGTATTTCAGCGAGCGATAATAGTACAGGAAAAACGATAAAAAGAAAAACATGTTATAGACAAAAAATGCCCCCAGCATATTCGGCTGTTCAAAGACTCCTCCCACGCGGGATTCCTCTAAGCTGCCTCCTCCTACGTTCATATAATCCCTGATTGCCATAAGCGCGATAATAAAGGTGGAGAACATTGCCACAAACATAACTTTTTTAAAAGTTTCTCTGTTTTTTACCATATTCAGCCCGATAAAATATAAGAAAATTGGGGTAACCCAGCGTTTAAAAAGGATAAAAAAACTTTCCAGGTCGTAGAATTCGCCGTAGAGAAACCGCGCCATCATCAGCGAGAAAAAACCCCACAAGCAGAATAAGAGGACTACAAGATTCAGCGAACTCTTGGTAAATATCTTCTTCCTGGTATTATAGCAGTTAGCAAGCCAGCCTAAGGTAACAATGAAAATAAGGACATTGGTCAGGTTTAAGCCTGTTATCTGGGCATCAAACCTCCCTATGAGTATCTTGGAGAAAGGCACATACGCGACTAATATCAATAAGGAAAGCTCAGGATTAAAAAAACTTCCGAGTCCAAGCGCCAGTAATCCCACTACCCCTACAGGGAGCATAATTACTGTGGGGATGGGGACGTCCTTAGCAATGATAAATGCCATCGCGGAGATAAAGATAAAGAATGGAAAGTAGCTTTTGTAATTAGTTTTCTTTACCGCTGCCTTTGTCTGTGGTATTTGATTATTTTTTCTAGTTTCATCCATATTTTTTTAACCTCACCGCGTCAACCTCGTAGGTTGAAAATTCAACCTACGAGGTTGAATGGTTATAAAAGGGACTCGATTGAACGTATATTCTTGTCTATGCTAAAGTTGTTCGCTACTTTAATCCTAGCGGCTTTGCCTATTTTTTGTCGCTGGCTATCGTCAGCAAGGAGAAGCTTTATCTTTTGTGCCAAATCTTGCGGGTTATTCGGCTCAAACAATATGCCGTCAACCGTATCATCAATTATTTCAGGAAGCGCGCCTAAACGTGAAGCAACGACGGGGCGCTCTAATGCCATTGCTTCTATGACCGCCAGCCCAAACGGCTCAGGCTTTATTGAAGGATGCACCACTATGTCTAGCCCTAAAACCATAGGTTTCGTATCTTCCTGCCAACCGGTAAAGACGAAACTATTCTCGATGCCCAATTCCTTTACGCGCCTCTTTACTTCTTTAAGAAAATTTTTCCGCGGCGTAAGGTCATCCCCGATAACCAGAAAAAGGGTATCCGGAAAGTCCTGGAGCACTCCTGCCGCCGCTTCAACAAACACACTATGCCCCTTCCATTCCACGATCCTCCCGTAAATCCCGACTAATTTCTTGGTTTTTTTGAGAGCTTCTATTTTGCTGTCTAAGGCAATTTTCCCTAAGTCAAAGTCCTGCGTATCCAAGCCATTATACACCACTTTCGCCGGTTTATTGCTAACATCTTCTTTAATAGCCTCAAGCGTCGCGTTTGAAACACAGACAAATAAGTCTACATAGGTGATAAGTTTTCTTTCTATAAATGTTAATTGCCTTAACCCGTGGTTATGGCAGATTACTTTCTTTCCGCATAGCTTTGCCGCGATAATTGAGGGCAAATGACTGAGCAATTCATTGTTAAGGTATACGATATCAAGGGCAGTCTTCTTGATTATAGCCGCAATCCTAAAGATGTTCGGGAGTACCCTAAAAATAAGCCAGTAGAATAAATAAAGATAATTTAACAGGATGTTATGTTTATCCTCTAAAAACAGGTTGATTCTTCGCGCCGGTATACCAAGCTCTATCACCTTTTTGATGTTTGGGCCATATCCGGAATAAATAACATAAGGCTCAAAATTCTCTTTATTAATACGGCTGGTTAGCTCATAAAGGTATTTGGCAGAGCCGCCAAAGCCGCTTCCGGTTTCAATGAACAGAACCTTTGTTTTCGTATTGGCTAAGGCTTGGTTGTACAAATGTTTTAAGCTATCGGCACTATGTTTCCAGCTAAGACTTACCTCTGTCTTTTGCCTTGCTTTCTTGCCTAAACTTACACTTAAGGCGTCGTTTTCTAAAAGCGCATCTAGTCTCTGGCGCCAGGCATCAGGATTTGAATAATCATTGACTAATACGCCGTTTTCTTTATCCTCTATCAATTCAGGGATGCCTCCTCGCTTACTTCCAATTACCGTAAGCCCTGTTGCCATCGCTTCAATGAGGGATATTCCCAAGGCTTCTTCAACCTGAGAAGGTATCGCGAATATATCCGCTGCCTTGTAAAGTTCAGGGATTTTCTCATGGGGGACATGGCCTAAGAACTTTATTTTTTCTTTTTTGCCCTCAGCCAGGGTTTTTAAGGATTTCAGGTATTCATTTTGCGTGGAATCGCTATAGGTAATGCCTCCGGCTAAAATGAGGGTAACATCTGAATAGGTAAGCTTATTAAAAGCCTGTAGTAAAATATGCGCTCCCTTGTTTTCTGCTAAGCGGCCGGCATAAAGGATAACTTTACCGCCAGCTAATCCAAGCCTGCCTTTTATCGCGCGTTTTTCAGTTTCAGAGGCTGGCTGAAAGCTTGTAAGGTCAGCGCCATTTTTGACTACGAATATTTTTTCTTTAGCGATGAAGCATTTTTCTCTTATTTTTTGAGCCAGAAAATCACTGCAGGAGATAAACCCGTATATATTTTTCTTGAGATACTCTGCCTGTGCCTTAGAGAAGTTCAAAGCGCTTACCTGATGAATATGAAGAAAAATCTTCGCGTCCGGATTAAACCGCTTTACTACAGCCACAAACTGCCAGCGGTTATGGATATGGATGATGTTTGCCTGTATCCTTCGGCAAAGCCGCGCGCACCAGAAGGAATAAAATAGCCAATACCCGAAAGAACGGCTGTTTTTAAAAGGGAGTTTATACGTCAGCAGGGCGAGGTTATCTAACCAAGAGCGCCTGTACCAGAAATACTGTATTTCTCCTTCGCGATTGCTTTGCGGCAGTCCCTCGGAGTGGGTTGAGAATATGTTGATTTTGAAGCCGCGCATTTCCTTAGCGGTTTCGTATATCTCGCCCTCCACTGCTCCGCCCTTTACTGGTGGAATGGGAAAAACCTCCGGAGCTATAACCGCAATCGTATTTTTCATTTCGTTTAAATAGTTTACTATGGCGTTTCTTTTGTCTACTGCCGCATTAATTCTTTTAATCTATTATCAAAAATATTCTGCCATTCCAATAATGCTTTTTCAGAGATGCCCTTGATTTTTTCTCTGAGTGCCGCGTCGTTTGATACCTTCATTATTTGTTCACCTGCTCCATCAACGGAGGTTTTGCTTAAGTCAAGAGAAAGCCGGTGGTCCTGCCAGAATAAGGAAATATTCTTTGCTTTTTGCCCGTAATACGCCCCATCATGCATACATACAGCCGGAGTGCCTTGACTTAAAGCAAAGACGCAAAAATGATAGGAAACCCCAACAGCCGCGTATGCCTTCTTGAGGATTCCTTTGGTTATAGCGGGGGTTTGATTGGGGCATTGCAAGATTTTAACAGTGTTGCCAGGCATATGCTTTACCAATACCTTTGCCGCGGCTATCCCGCTGTCCTGGGTATTAAAAGCAATCGGAATAAATACCAAAGGCATTTGAAGCCTTTCTGCCAGTTTTTCAAATAAAGAAGCAATATTCTTTATATGCGCGTATACCTCACGGTTGTAATTGCTCAGGCGCACGTTTACGGCTAAGAAATTCCCTGCCTCAAGCTGATTATTTTTTAGGAGCGTTTCTATAGTGGTCTCTGGAGCGCAAGGCGCCCCCAAGGAATCATCGCCCATGAGCCCAAAAGTATTTCTATTAATGCCCGCATCTTCGCAGAATGTAAGTGAATACCCTGGGTCCCTCAGGCCTATAAAAGAAACCTTCTTTAGGGTTTTTTTAAGCAGTTTCTTGGTTAAAGTAGATTTAAAAGGCCCTATTTGTTGTCCCGTAAGCATTACCGGTATACCTTTGCTAATAAACGCGTTAATTAAAGAGCATTTTTCTATCAAAGTATAATGCAATGTGTCATTAAAAAAACCGCCTCCTGAGATAACCAAGCCATCAAAGCCTTTGCAATATTCTTTTAAATCAAGGCTGTTTTTACTATCATTGTCACAATAGGTGACAGGGAATAATCTTTGCATGTTAGCTCGCTCTGAATACAATAAGGCAACGTTTGACACCATCCTTCGCCAGGATTCATCATACCGCCAGGCAAAAGGCAGGTTAGAGAAGGCATGAGCGCCGGGAATGTTGACCCTGAAATACTTTTGTCTGTGAATAGCGGCATTATCCCAAAGTGATGTTTTTAGGTTAGGCCGGTCTGTGATATATAACTCGGTATCCGGATAATTGTGGAGTAGTCGTAACGCCACATTCTCAAGCTGGGCAATATCGCCTATATTATAATTCGCTCCGTGGTCAAGTAATATCCTTTTGGGCATAGTCTATTGTTCTTTCCTATTTGTCTCTACTACAGTGTAACATAAGTTATTGAATTTCCTCCCCCTTGATGGGGAGGATAGGTGGGGGTGATATTAGTCGGGCATCTCCCTCCCCTAACCCCTCCCATCAAGGGAGGGGAAGAGTTAAAAACTTTTGTTACAGTGTACTACTACATTGTTACATAAATTTATGTCATAATGTAGTTACCGTAGGGGTCAGCGTAAGCTGACCTTGTAATATCGTTGCCTTACCTGCCTGCCGGCAGGCGGCAACCGCTACAAATTACAGATGAAAAAAATTAAGGTAACAGCCTACTACAGGGAGCGTTAATATTCTTTAAAAAGCACACAGCAACCATGTAGTAAATTTTTAAAATCCTATAGATAGAGGAAAACCTCATAGAGAGAGCTTCCTTGGGCCAATAATAATTTCCTATGAACGGAAAGGTTAATACGGCGTTAAGGTAACATATCCCTGCTTTTTTAAAGTTTTTTGCCGCATAGTAGGTGGCCGCAAACAGAATATATACCTTTGCCGTGCGTATCCTTCTTTTGATAAAACTAAGATCTCCCGCGATTTCCTTTTTATTGACTATTCGCAGGTGCTCTTTTAAACGTTGTGGAATATTTCTCGTGACATTGCTGTCGTGTTTGCGGTATTGTGCCAGTGGCAGAGCGATATAAGCAAACGGATACCTTTTAGCCAGGCGCAGCCATAAGTCATAATCTTGAACTATAGACAGGTTTTCATCAAACAATCCGGTAGCCGCTAAGCATTTGCGCCTTATCATGACAGTCAAGGTAAAGACAAAATTAGCCTCATAGAGGTTACTGAATGTTTCCTGATTTTGGGTAACCTTTTTCCATTCATCTATACGTTGTCCAGAGCTGTCTATAACGTAGCTTCCTGAGCAGACAAAGGCTAATTTCTGGTTGTTGTCCAGCGCCTCTACTTGTTTCGCGAGTTTTTCAGGCAGCCAAAGGTCATCATCATCTAAAAAGGCGATATATTCTCCACGGGCCTTTTGCATCCCTGAATTTTTTGCTGCTGTAGGCCCTCTATTTTCCTGATAGAAATACTTTATTTTGTCCTTGTAATGAGCTAGAGCTTCTTTGGTATTGTCAGTTGAACCGTCATCAAGGACTATGATTTCATAATCAGTGTAGGCCTGAGCCAAAACGCTGTCTATGGCTTCTTGCAGGTAATCAGCCCTATTATAGGTAGGTATTACAACGCTTACTTTTGGCATAGTATTTGATTAGAAGCATATCGTGAGCCAACATAGGGGCAGCTGCATATCTCAGCGCTACATTCTATAGGCTCAGGGAGAAGTTTTATTCCCCCATTAAACAAATTTCCCAAATAGTGTTTTGTTTCATCATTACAGCGATACACTTTTCCGTATTGATCCATCTTGACGAATTTTACTCCCGCAAGGCAGGGCCTGCCTCTAAAGGAAAGTAAGCCGTCAGCCCAATTTTTATCTAAGCTTAAATCTACGGTTCTTTGCCCTGCGTCATGCTTTTGCCCTATCGCGCCCTCATCAACGCGGCTTTTTTCAATATAAGCCTTAATTAGGTTTTTTTGAGTGTCGGTATAACTGTTGGGATACTGTTTCCTTAAGCGGCTTCGTATATGATTAAAACGGTTTACTTCTCGCACTATCGGGGTGTTCAATATACCGAAAATTCCATAATAATCACCCCAAAATATTTTTGGCCTGAGGATTATTCCTTCAGATTTAAAATACGCGTAGTCTTTCTCAAATCTACCCAAAATAGACGGATGCATTAAATAGGAAACAAAAATGTTAAACCCTCGCGTTTTAAGGGTGTGATATTTTTGTATAAAATCCTTTACCTTTCCCTGCTTTTTTCTTTCAGTAATGTGAAGGCTTGCATGGATAAACTCCACTTTTTCCGGATTAATTGTCTTGGCAAAACGCGCTACATCCTTGTGGCTTAAGTTGGTATTGATGCTGATATAATGTGTTTGAGTCAGCCCCTGGCATAGCTCAATAAAATGAGGAGAGAAAAACGGCTCTCCGCCAGACATATGCACCAGCCAGACCAGCCCTGCGTTATTAAAACTGTTGATTACTTTCTGTGTGTCTTGTATCCCCGCGAATCTTTTTGATTTTGTCCAATCCCTTTCATGAAGCCAGCAATAGGCGCAGTCAAAATCGCAGAAGTCGTTTATCTGCCAGGCAACCTCTATATCGTAAGGAGTCTTTACCATTGTTTGGTTTTTCCCAGTCTGTGAACGCGGTAAACTTGAGCCGTGCTGTTTACACCTACGCGGTGAAAAAATCATTTTCCATCTGCTGCACCGCGTAGGTGTAACAAAATATGTTTAGTCTAAGGCTTATCTAATACAGTTTGGTAAACTGCTAAAGTCTTTTCAGTGGTATGGTTAATAGTAAAATTACTTCTAATTTCTTTAATGGCATTACGCGATAAATCATCCGTAAGCTTTGAGTTACCAAGCAGCTTCTTAATAGCCAGGGCCAAAAGTCCCGCATCTCCCTGAGGGACCAATAACCCGTTGGCCCCATCCTGTATTACTTCAGTAAACCCTCCCTTATCTGAAGCAATAACGGCACAACCACATGCCATAGCCTCTAACATTACCATGGGAAACGGTTCACGAAATAACGATGGGAATACGCAGACAGAAGTTTTTCTGTAAAAACCGATAACCTCTTCCTGAGAAAGCGCGCCCAAAAAGGAGATTCTCTTATTCTGTGTTTTATATGTTAATTGTGCCGTGTATGAATTCCCGTATTCATCAGTACTATCTTTTCCGACAAAAATAAATTGTGTTTCAGGGAAATCCTTTAACACCTCTGGTATAACATCAACTAAAACGCCCACACCTTTGCCTTTATGTATTCTCCCAACAAAAAGTATATCGTTATTACGGCTCCCACTATCTCGAACTGGCGAGAACAGCGTAGCATCAATGCCGTTATGGATTATATGCATATCCGAAGCATGCTTTAATTTCCAAAGTTTAGAGGCTGCTTTAACATGATCGCGCGAGACAGAAATAAGGGCGTCGGCATTCTCTAAAAGTTTCTTCTCTATCCACCATTTTATGGTAACTCTCAAAAAATTACGCAGGCTGCCATCATGCGAATATCTTTCTTCAAAGCCTGCGTATCCATGCAGGCGTATGACAAAAGGGATTCTTTTCTTGAAATACCAAAGATTAATGATTGAAGATTCAAAAATATCTATCTTATGGCCACGAATGATTTCATTAAGTTTTTTTGTTATACAATATGAAAAATATATTTCGTAAAGAGGCAGTATCTTGTTGATTTTCCAGAAGCCAAAGAAAGGCTGTTGTTTAAGCGTTACTTTATGGATATATAAGCCTTTCTCTTGTAATGAGGCGTCTTCCAAATAAAATTTTTCCTCTCCAGTAGTTGTAATAATGTGTACCTGATGGCCTTGGGCAATCAAACTATGCGCCAGCATATGGGTGAAGCTTTCTATCCCTCCTCTATACTGGTGATATCCTTCAGAAAGCAGGCAAATTTTCATAATAGTTAAGCGCGGTTGATATCAGTTAGTTACAGTCAGCCAAGAACTTACTTATGGTATTCTCAAAATAAGAAAAGGAATTAACAGCCGCTACATGTTTTCTTGCTCTTATTCCTTTTTCCTTTCTTAACGCGTGATTAGTTAAAAGTTCTTCTACAGCTTTTGAAAAAGCATCCAAGGAGTTATTGTCCAGTCCTTGCCCCAGAATTTCTCCGGTGTAAAACCCGAATTCAGCGACAACGTTATCAGGGTTCTGACAGCTTACTACCGGTTTGCAATAAGAAAATGCTTCTTCAAATACATTAGGCATAGCCTCATGTATGCTGGGCAGGAGGAGCCCCCATATATTCCTTAAGAATTCATCTTTTTGCTCTTCCGCGAGCATCCCCAGGAACTTTAGATTTGGAAGATGGGAATAGCGTTTAATTATAGGGTCCATAATCTCCGGGAAATGGCTTTTACCCGCGACCAAAAAATCAACATGAGGAAACCTCTTGGCAAGTTCAAAGAATATCCATGGCCTTTTGATAGGTTCCAGTCTTCCCAAAAACCCTAGAGAAGGTTTTTTAGAATACGTAATTTCTTCAGTATTCGGCATGTTTAAGGGTTTAGGAAGCAAAATAGGGTTTCCTACATCTAATCCATAGGCTTCTCTGGCCCGTGCTATCAAATATTTTGCTTGAGTGGCAAATACTATCTTTCTGCCTGTTTGCCGGCTGAATTTTACAATCCTGTTGATTGAATCCCGTTTACGATTAACGATATTTTCTATATTTTGTATTGTATGGTGCCCGCTGGCCTGCATTTCTTGCGGGACAGTAGCGATAGCCTGCCATTCTTTAAGGCTTCGGGGATCCCGTATCCATATCAAAAGAGGGGTCATAGGCAAAGCATAGGCAGAATATTCATAATCTTTGTACCAGTCTATACTTATAAGAAGATTAAGCCCTCTGCCTCGTGCCATTCTGGAATAGCGCAAGAAATTTATCAGGTAACTTTTATGATGGTTTGGCCGAAATAAGACAAACGCGTTATGATATTTCTTAATAGAATGAGGTATGCTCCCATGCGCGCGCGTAAGAAGGATATCCGCGGAAATTGTGCCTCCATTACCATTGACATAATCAGTTATTTTCCTTAGGTTTGCTCCATACCCTCCAAATCCGCCGCAATCGCTATGGAAGAATTCGGGAGTAAGTAGCCCGATTTTATGGCAAGTTTTTTTATCTTTAGAAAGAAATCTCTTACAATGCAGCCATAAAGCCAGCAGATGGATAGATAGTTTAAATAGTCTTTCCTTTATCCTTTCCTCTTTTTTTTGAGAGAATAACTGATAGCAGCTTAACCCAAGCGCGTTTAATAACGTTTGCCTGTTGTTTTTACACATGATAATTAAATTAAAATGTCCAGTTGAAATTCACCTTTTGTATAATAAATTTTTTACTTTCCCTGCTAAATATTTCCCTTTGCGGCCCGAAATAATTTTGAAGAATAAGATTAAAAAGCTTATATTTAAGTAAAGCGAAGGATGATTCTTTATTGAGAATAAAAGAAACTTCTTACACTCAGCCATATTGTTATCGTAGTAGCTGTACCGCGTATAATACACGATGAAACGTTTTTCAAACTTGCGAAGTTCATTGTGGGGTAGTTCTATTTTACTTTTTTCGATAGCTATAGTTCGTGCTAACCTATCATGCTGATAACCTTTTAAAGAAGCACAATATTTTTTTGTTTCTTGATTTCTATGCAATCTCCTTTCTATCAGTCGTTCGTGAAGATAAGCAACGTCGTAGTGGTAAGCCATCCTCATGAAGAGCTCATAATCACAGGTGTATGGCAGTCGTTCATCAAACCCCCCCCATTCTTTTATACACAAGCTTCGAATTAAAACTGAGGGGAGAATAATACGGTTTCCCTGTTGCCATAAGCTATTGAATACTTCCCTGCCCTTTTCTATGGTGTCATAACTTTTGTTCTTAAACCAGGGTATACCTAACGGATTACTTCCTTCATCAATTAATTCAATATTGGAGTGCACGAATCCTACGTTGGGATTTTTTTTCAGTACTGCAATTTTCTTCTCTAAATTTTCCGGTTTCATTATATCGTCTTGATGGAAGAAAGAAATATATTCACTTCGGCAGTAGGCAAGGCTCTTATTGAAATTCCTCACCAATCCTAAATTTTTGCTATTTTTATGAAAAAATATTTCTTTATGCTTAAAAGAGAGTGCAATTTCTTCAGTCTTGTCTTTTGAGCAGTCGTCTACGATATGAAGTTCCCAATCTGTAAATGTTTGCTCTAAAACGCTTGTGATAGCCTGGGCAAGAAAGTTTTCTCCATTATATGTCGGCATCGCTATATACACTTTGTGTTCGGTATTCATTTTTGAGCAATCCCTAACAGATTTAATGATGCGACGAGGGTTAAATCTTTCACTTTTCCTGGCTTAACAATTTCTTTGCAATGTTTATAATCGGTTAATTGTGTTGTCTTATAATCAGGCTAATCTTGTTTTTGCAAGTAAAATGCGGCGCAGTCACCTTGATTCTCAGCATTTAAACGCAGAGCCTCTTTTCTAAACATCAGGATTTCTTTCTCTGAAAAAATGCTCTTATCTTTGTTAACAACATAAGATTGCTCAGCCGTTAAGGGAATATCTCTCTTGTATTGCTCAGATCCAAAAAACTGGAATTCGTCTGAATCGTAAACAATTTTTATAAGCTCAAGCCCAGCCATATGCGCTAGTAAATGTATGCTTTTTTTTGAAAAAACATGAAAGTGGCGTGGAGCATCTAACGATACCCAATTATGTTTATAGTGGCGCCATGCGTGAGAATCTACTGTGGGGATACGAATAACACATTTGCCATTTTTTGCCAACAGCCGTGAAACATGCTGTAGGGTTTTTACTGGGTCTACGATATGTTCGAAAGAATGGTGAAACATAATCAAATCAAAGTGCCTGTCAATATTGTGAAGAAATGTTTTTTTGACCTTTAATCCATTCGGATAAAGTATGTCTTTTCCATAAGGGTCTATTCCAAGCACGTCTTCAAATCCAAGTTCTTTAAAAAAATAGAGCAATTTGCCATTACCGCATCCTACGTCTAATATGCCCGATTTTTTTGTAAAGAGGATTTCCGTTGGCATCCCCGGAAAGTGTTTTGATAGGCGCTCTTTAACCCAATCCACAGGAGATAGAGCATAAAGGAACTTGCCTAACAGGCCCCTATTGAATATCGCATAATCATTTCTGGCCCCTTTTAAGAATTGCAATACTGTGTTTTTGCTCTTCTTTAATTCATTTATCTTAAAGGTATAGCTATAGTAGTCGCTTCGATAATATTTTGACATGTTGGGAGGTATTTTTGATATCTGTAAACAGCCGCAGCTTGCGCACTGAAAGTAGTCAAATTTATCCCTGAAACCAAATAGCATCTCTTTCACTTCATGCGATTGGTTCCCCGCAGTATTATGACAAATTCTGCATTCTGTATTTTCCATGCCCAGGTTACCTTTTATATACGCGTCTCTATCATTTATCTTAATACGCTACTGTTTGAAAAAATGGTGCTCCTTCCTTCGTTTCTCGTATTCATTGTGTGTGTATTGCGCCAAGAAGGATTATTTTCTTAAACGGTTCTGATAATCTCCAAATAAACCTCTGCTTGTTCTGCCAGGATACTAATTTTAGAAGCCTGTTTCTTCTCTTTGAGTAGTCTGCACTTTTCTTAAGCCCTTTTAAAATATCGTGGCGTTTCTTTTCTCTTGCTAAGGTTTTTATCTGTTCCATATAGAAATGGTCAGATGGCTGGGATAATAAAATCCTGCCGATTTTGTTTGTTTTGTATTTTTTAAGATTGAAGGTTTTGAAGGCTTTTAAGGAATTACATAGATCCAGCATAATCATTGTCCGGTAACATTTCGTGCAGGCACTGCAGTTTTCGTCCGAGCCATGCTTATAACAAACATGGAGCGCTTCTTGAGCTATCTCAAAATTGGAAATAAATTGAGTCTTTTGGATTCTGTTAAATTCGGCTCCGTCATGGATAATCTGCAAAGCGCTTGTTGACAATAAGGGGTCGGTTACCACGTGGGAGCCCCATGGTGACAAATCATAATATCCTCCGGTTGAAGCGATTAACACTTTGCTGTAGGCTTTTTCAAGCACGAGCGCGACGCTTGCCAGCGCCGAGCCGTGTGAAAGTTTCCCCCAATCCGCGCGGTTCCACTGGGTTGTCTTGATATTGGTGTGGATATCAATAAGCTTCTTATTCAGCTTAAGCGCTGCTGAATTTAGCCTGTCTTTCATTCTGAGGAAAGCCGCAGGATTAGAAAGCGGTATGTCAAAGCCCCATACTATTAAAAGATGGTCAATAGTAGTTTGAGCCTCTGGATTAGTAGAGGGATTATTTTTTAATAAAGTAAAAAAGGCGTCAACCCCTCCGGAAAAGAACGCGGCAGTTTTAGCAACTGAATTAGTTTGAGTATCGCTTAGATTTACCTCAAGAGGCTCTGCCTGCAACTGTGGATACCAAGACTTCCATATTTGTATCAGTTTTGTAATGTTTTTAAAAAGAACCTTGTCTACAGGCAGGTCAATTCTCAAAGGCTCACCCAGTGTGAGCGCCAGCGGTAATAGACATGTCAGCCAAGGATTTCCTGTTGTACTGCTACTGTGCGCATAGCCTTTTGGTATGTCAAACCAATACGTCTCTGAATTGTAAGCGCGGTTATCGTAGCTTACCTCTCCTACTAAACGGGTATAATCAGGAGAGAATGGAGAATTTATCAACTCTACTTTTTTAAGATGCATTATATTTTTATCCTTGAAAAGCTTTCTTCCCCCTCACCCCCTGCCTGCCGCAGGCAGGCTGCCCTCTCCCCGTTAGGGAGAGGGGATTTGGGAATTCCCGTGAGGGAAATAGTTGTTATCCTTGACTTTATTGTGCTTATCGTATATACTTTCATTTAGAGGTGATAAATATGCAATACCATTCCATACATAACGCTATTACCATTACTCAACCAATGGTGATGATTCCTGCCAAAGAGTACGAACTCCTGCTCAAGGAAGCTGGCTTTACCCCTACCCCAAAGCTTGACCGGGAAATTGCCGAGGCAAGGCAACGATTTAAAAAGGGCATAATCATAAGCTGGAAATCTCTTAAAGATGGACTCAAGAAAATTCACTGTTGAATTTGACACAAAAGCGGCCAGTGAGTTTAAGAAACTTTGCAGGAATAATGATTCTTTGTTTTCCCGTTTATCGCACGCCATAGATTCTCTCATATCAAATCCTTTTGAAGGCAAACCTCTCTCAGGCAGTAAAAAAGGCTGCTATTCCTTGCGCGAAGGCGATTATCGTATTATCTACGAAGTGTATCCTGCGCGAAATATAATCCTTATAATTCGCGCAGGCCACCGCCGTGATGTTTACAGATAATCGTTAAATAGCATTTTAAAACAAGCGCAATCATCCTCAATCTCTCGCTGAATATATAGCGGTTGACTAAAGTAGAGCCTGCTACTAAGTAATACGCGCAAAATCCGCAATATCCTTTCTCCTAAATAATTCAAGTTACTCATATAAATGCTTCTTTCATATCCTTTAAGACGCTTCTGTTGGTAACATAGGTCGCGCCGGCGTAAATCAGCGCGGCGCTGGATGCGGATATGAGAAAGCCATACGCGACATGCTGAGATGCCATCAGCGATTTTATCAGGAATGCTCCTACTAACATAAGCAAAGAGCACCCCAAAGCCGGCTTGAGGGCTTCAAATATATCCAGAGGCCGGATATTGGCGATTTTTTTCATTCTATGTAAACCGATGACGAACGCGATAAGCGCGGCAAGCAGTGCCGCGATGCCCGCGCCTATAAGCTTGAATTTTCCCGCCAGCAGGATAAGCAAAACAAAGAATATAACTACCTGCGTTAAGCCTATCTGAAAATCAACCTTTGATTTCCCCCGCGCCATAAAGACCGGCCAAATGGCACTGCCTAATGAGCGAAATATTCCTACAAACGCCAGTATCCGCAGGACATTCGTTGCCGGAAGCCATTTCTGCCCGTAGACCACACGCAGGATGTCGGGGGCGAAAACAAAGAGCCCGAAGCTAAAGGGCAGTATAACAGTGCTTATGTAGCGCAAGGCCTTGAGCATAACTTTTTTTATGTCTTCGCTATCATCCTGAAGCTTGGAGTATGCCGGATACATTACCATCCCTACTTTCGCAAAGAAGTAATCGCTTAAGATATTAGAGATATTCATTGAAATAGCGTAATAGCCAAGCATAGTAATGCCTAAGTATTTGGCAATGACGATATTATCCATATTGCCGTAAAGAAAGCCGATTATGGAGCTCAGTAACACAAACTTGCCAAAGTGAAACATGTCCCAGGCTATTGTTTTATCAAATTCAAGCTTCGGCTTCCAGCCGGAGAAATACCATTCTATGCTTGTCTGGACTATGTTCTTTAGGACATAGGCAATGACTAAGCTCCAGACTCCGAGTTTATTGAGTGCCAGGATAACCGCGGTTAGTACATAAACAAGCTGGGCGGAGACCTCGGCAATTGCTTTGTAGTTAAAGCTCATATTCCTATAGAGCATAGTCTGGGGCACTTTGCCGAAACAGCCGATAACAAAGATAAGCGCTAACGCCCTGATGACATTGGTAACCGAAGGGTTGCCTAAGAATTTCGCGCCAAGAGGTGCCACAAAAAAAAGAATGATGAAGAGGCTCAGGCCCATTGTCGGTATCAGAAAAAAGGCGGTATTCGCCGCTTTGTCAATATCATCCTTTCTTCTTACCAAAGCAGAGTCAAAGCCTAAGCTTTTAAAGATACCGAAGCCGTCAATCATCACAAAGGCAAGGGCAAATAAGCCGAAGTCCGCAGGGCTTAGGATGCGCGCCAGGATTACCGTTGCCCCAAGTGAGAGCAGCTTCTGGGCGATACTGGCAAGAAATACCCACTTTACCCCTGAAATCGTCTGTTTTTTGAGTGTCGTCATGAAAGTTCTTGCTTACGAGGCTTAGCCTCGTAAGCACACCGCCTCCATTACAGGAGGCGGTGGTTTGTTTTGCAGAGAATTGAAATTCTAGCTTTTTTTTCTTTTTCTTAATTGCGCGATTGCAAAGCCGGCAAGGCCGGTGGCTAAGAGTGCCATGCTGCTGGGTTCAGGGTTCTGCACGGTGTGAATTGTTGTGTCAGAAAAAAAACCTGAAGAGCCGCCTGATGAGGAACTGCTACTACTACTGCCCGAGCCTCCGGAGAGGCTTGATGAGATAAAGCTCAACAAGGCGCCTAATCCTGAACCACTCCCGCCGCTGCCGCAGCCCGCGGTCAATAATAAGAGCGACACTAAGATTACAAATTTTAGCATTTTGTTACCTCTTTTCTCTTTGCCCTCCCTCCCGATTAGCCTTATAGCATTTTGCTATAAGTTACTACTGACCCTTCTTGTTATTTGTTTCTTTTAAGCTCTCCAGTCCTGCTTGAAGAGCCGCGATTTTGTTCATGAAACCGTCTTTTTCTTTAAGAAGCGCTTCTATAGTTGTCTGTTGATTGTCTTTCGCGCTTTCTAACGCGCTTATCTGGGTAGCCATGCCGTTAGCCACTTGAGAGAGCTTATCTATTTCTGAGTTGAGTGTCTGTACTTTTAGCTCTATGCCGCTTGTTTTATCCTCATCCTCAAGAAGGGTAGTCTTAACGCGGCTCATGTCTTTTTCAAGGTTTTCTATGGCTATGGAATAGGCTTTGGCTGTGGTAATGAGTTTAGCGTGCTCTTGGTAGAAAACAGCCGCAAGAGCAGCCAGACAGAGGGATAAACCGATAAGTCCTACCATAAACCCTACAGCCTGTCGAGCCGGGGCCTTCGTGAGCGCGGGGGTGATATTGCTTTGTTCTTTTTCAGGACGCGCGGTATCGTTGTTCGTAGATGCCGCGTTTTTTGCTATAACTGTAGGAGATTCTTGTGTGAGTGTTTGGCTATCAGGTGTAAGCGCGGCGTTGTTTTCTTGCGGCGCACGAGTAACAGGGGCCGGTTGAGGAGGTTTATTTTTTAGCCTCTTTCTTTCCCGTTCTGCTTCTACCTGTTTTATTTGGTCTAAGAATTTACTCATACGCGTATAGTACGGACAGGGTTACTTTTGCGCCTTGAAATATTCAACTGTCCGCTTTAATCCTTCCTCAAAATTGACTAATATTTCAAATTTCAGCAGTTTCTTGATTTTACTGATATCAGCAAGAGTGCGAAAGACATCTCCCGCCCGCACCGGTAGCAGCTTCGGGGCTATGTTTTTGCCGATAATTTTGTTGAGTGAACTCACTAATTCCAGGACGGTATTGTCTTTTCCGTTAGCCACATTAAAGACTTCGTGTTTGATTCCCGGTGTTAATGCGGATAAGATGTTGGCGTTGACCACATTATCGATATAGGTAAAGTCCCGTGATTGTTTGCCTGTGCCGAAAATCGGCGGCTGTTCGTCATGGAGGATGCTGTGGATGAATTTAGGGATAACTACGGCGTATTCATCATCAAGCGCCTGGCGCGGGCCGAAGACGTTAAAATAACGCAGGCAGACAGTTTCTACGTTAAAGAATTCTGAAAAAATCCTGCAATAATATTCTCCGGCTAATTTGCTTAAGGCATAAGGAGAAATCAATAATGGGTAGGCGCTTTCCTGTTCCGGGAATGTATCGGTATCGCCGTAGACAGAGCTTGAGGAAGCCATCACAAGGCGCTTTACCTTGTGCCCGGAGGCTGCCTGAAGCAGGAACAAGGTGCCGTTAATGTTGACGTCGTTGTAGCTTTCCGGCTCTTTCATGGATTTTGGCACGCTGCGCAGGGCTGCTTGATGAAGCACGTAATCAATGCCGTCGCAGGCCTTCTCGCAGGCTGCCTTATCCCTGATATCTCCTCTGATGAGCTCGAATTTGTCTTTACCGAGCCCTTTGGTAAAGGCGAGGTTTTCATCTTTTCCTGAACAGAAGTTATCCAGTATTCTTACAAAATGGCCTTCTTTGAGCAGCCTCTCAGTTATATGTGAACCGATAAACCCCGCCCCGCCGGTTACTAAGAACTTCATGGAATTGCCTCCTTTTTTTGGTCGATAGTCTATGGTCGATAGTCTATAGTTAATGTTTTAAATAATTTCTAAAAGCGTGTAACATTTTAGAGATTTGTTCGCATCTCTTGTAGGATAAATCAAAATCTTTTTGAGCAATATATTTTTGCTCTAAACTTATGAATAAAACTGTTACGACCTCATTTAAAGAACCTATTGCTATTTGCGTAAATCGCGATAATTCGGCGTCAGAGTTTCTGCCTTCGCCTTCGGCGATGTTTAAGCTGATAGATACAGCTGCCCTTGTTAATTGACTCGTTAGCCCAAACAGCTCTTCCCTGGGGAATTTTTTAGATAAGGTGTAAATTTCACCCGCAAACGCAACTGATTCTTTCCAGATTTTTAAATTTTCAAACTTAAACATATTCTTTTCTCTACTATCGGCTATAGACTATAGTCCATAGACTTTTATAAGTATCTATAAATATACCCTGGTATATGGTACTGGACATTCGTGAGTATGTAGCCGAGAATTTTGGCTTGGGCTTGTTTTAGGAGCCCTTCACTGTGTTTGACAACTCCCCGTTGCGTGCGGGATGCCTGGACAACCATTATCACGCCGTCAGCTTGCGCGCCTATTAATCCGGCATCGGTTACCGGGATAATCGGCGGGGTGTCAAGGATGATGTAGTCGTATTTGGCCTTTACCTGGTTCATGAGGTTCTTGAATTTCTGTGAGCCTAAAAGTTCCGCGGGATTAGTGGGGTGCTTTCCCGCGGAAAGCACCGTGAGATTCTCGATGCCTATATTCAGGAGCGCGTCGTCAATGTTTGAGCCATTGGTGATGATATCTGAAAGCCCTAATTCAGGGGTTATGCCAAGGTATTTGGTGATACGCGAACGGCGCAGGTCAGCGTCAATAAGGAGGATACTTTTTTGATTAAGGTCCTTTGCCATTGTGATAGCCAGGTTGATCGCGGAGATGGTTTTCCCTTCGCCGTTAATAGAACTGGTGATCGCGATGACTTTCGCCGGTTTTGAGGTATTTAAGGCTTGAAGATTGGTGCGTAGGCTGCGGTATTGTTCGGATACCGGAGCGTGGGAGTCGTAGAATGAGACAATGCGGGGGTCAATCTTTGACTCTACCGTTTTTTTGGCAATGAACTGGTATTTGACTTCGTCTTGGCTATCAAGCTTTTCTATTCTTGAAATGCGTTCTTCAGCTGCTTTTTTTAAGGCATCGGTTAATTTACCCATAGTGCTCCTTTTTGATTAATGCTTAACACAATAAGAGGCGTCTTGATTTTCAGTACACGCAAGATCGGTAACGGAGCTTTCTAATTGCCTCTCTTTGATTACTTCCTTGATTGTTGTTTCTTCAATGCACTTCGTATCCATAATATAGCCGCTTAAAAGCGCGCTGTCGCAGGTTAAATTGATAATTCGGGGCACGCCTTTTGAATAGGCGTAAATTAAGTCTATTGCCTCAGGGCTAAAAATTTTGACATGCGCGTTGACGCTGGCGATTTTTAGCCTGTGATGGATGTATTCTTTCGTTTCTTCATGGTTGAGGGTAGCTAAGTGATAGTAAACGGCAATCCTTTGTTTGAATTGTTCCAATCTTGAATGTTCCAGCTTTGCTTTGAGCTGGGGCTGTCCGAGAAGGATAATCTGGATGAGCTTTTCTTTTTCGGTCTCAAGGTTAGAAAGCATCCGTACCTCCTCTAAAACCGTAGGGGTAAGGTTTTGCGCTTCATCAATAATCAAAACGACATTGGTGTCTGTGGCTAACTCCTGAATCAGGAATTTGTTCAGATGCGAGAGGAGCCTTTGTTTGGTTCCTCCCTTATGTTCAATCTCGAATTCGTCAAGAATCTCCGAAAGGAGTTCTTTCGCGCTGATGTGGGTATTGGTGATGAGGGCTACTTTGGTGCTGCCGTTAAGCTTATTTAAGAGTGTTCTGCAGACGGTGGTCTTGCCTGCCCCGATTTCACCGGTAATGACGACAAAGCCTTTCCTCTGGTCAATGGCATAGACTAAGCTGTTAAGCGCCTCCAAATGCTTGGTGCTTGGGAAAAAGAATCTTGAGTCAGGGGTGGTGTTGAACGGTTTTTCGCTAAATCCGAAGAAATTTTCGTACATAGTCTTATTTTTTTAAGAGTGAAAACAGGGCAGCGCCGATTACTGAGGCCGAAGCTAAAACTATGCTTGCGGCAATAGCGACTTTCCTCCTGTTTTTCTCTTTATCAATTGCTTCTTGCGTCGTGATGCGCGAAATCGCGCCTAATACTGGTAATGACAGTGTATGCCGTGTATCTTCGATGTCCAGGAACGATTGGTCCATAAATTCCTTGCCAAAGACAAGCCCTGTACCGGAGGCGGCACCGAAGAAAAACCCCAGCAGGACGACCAATACCTTTTTAGGCTTTATCGGTTTTAAAGGAAGACGGGGCGGGTCAAGGATAGTATAGCGCGTTCCTTCTTTAGAGGTTTCCAGGCGCTGGGTGATTTTCGCGGTCTCTAATTTCTCAAGAAGCATATTGTAGATACTGACGTTAACGTTGATATCCCTCGCTAATGATGTATCTACCCTGTCCATTAAGAGGAGCTTATAGATGGATTTATTAGCGTCGTTCTCGCTTTCCGCGGCTGTCGGCCGCACGCCGCCTGAGAGTGACTGGGATGTCTTGTCTTGGACGAGTTTATCCAGCTCCTTTTTTAAGGCTTCTCTCGCGGGGCTGGAAATGGCTTGCTCTGTTCCGGTAATTTTATATTCCCCGGAGTCTAACTCTTTTAGTTCCGTATCTATTTTCTGCCTTATTTCTTTGACTATAGGATGCTGTTCGGTAGAATCTTCCAGGAGGTTTTTTAATTGGTCCTGCAGGTTAGCGATTTCCGATTCTTTTATCTTTCTTTTGTAGATGGCAAGCTGTTCTGTGATAAAGGCTATTGCCACATCAGTTTCCTTGGTTTGCGCCCGCATGTTTTTTTCGACCAGGATATCGGTAAGCGTCTTTGCCACTAACTGGGTTTCCTTGGGAGTTTTCCCTTCGTAGGCAAGCCTGATAATATTGTGCTGGCGCATCTGGACGGAGATGTCTTTCTTGAGGTTCATAATCAGCCGCTCATATTCTGCTTGCGACTGCGCGTTTTTTGCCAAGTCTAACTTTTTAGCCAGCTCAACCAAGCTGTTCCAGCTGAGGATGCTTTCTCTGATACTTTGCATTCTCTGCGCGGCGCTGGTTGATACCGCCAGGTTTTGAAAGAGCGGATTAATTATTTTTTCTTCCTCAACAAGGATTATCGTTGAAGATTCCCATGTGGGCGGAAGCAGGAAACACGCTGCCGCTCCTATGGTTGTGCCGATAAAGGCGGGCGCGATAAAAAGCCATTTGCGGCGAAAAAATACTTTAAGGTATTCTATGGGGTTACGGTATTTGCTGAATTCCTGGTCTTCCATTATTTAGTCTCCTCGTATTATTTGGCTAAAGTTTCAAGCGCGGCCTTGCCGCCTGATGCGCTGCTTGGGCCGCTTGAAGCGACGCCCACGGTAGAGGCAACGGGGTTAATGACTCTAATGAGTTTTGCCATTACGGTAGATGGGACATAGAGCACATCTCCGGGTTTCATTTCGATGTTTTTCTTTAAATTACCGCCGTAGAGCAATGAATAGATGTCAACCTTTCGTATCTTGACATTTCCGTCTTTTGAGGGTGTAATAATCTGGCATTTGCGCATAGCCGCTGATCCAGTAGGAAGCCCTGCCTGGAATACCGCCTCGCGCACGGGAATCGCCTCAGAACGTATGTAGTATTTCCCCGGGGTTCCGACTTCCCCCAGGATGTAAATAACTTTACTCCGGTATTCGTTAATAGTGACGTTTACCTCAGGAGTGATAACAAAGCTGGAAATAATATCCGTTATTCTTTGTTCTAATTGTGACTTTGTTAAGCCGGTTACCACTATATCTCCGACAAATTTATATTGAATCTTTCCCTCCTGGTCTATGGGGTAGACGCCGCTAAACTCCGGATGGCGCAGGACCGCGATCTCAATGACATCATCAGGGCCGAGGGTATACTTGAGGGGGTCAAATTTATAGCTCTCTGACACGATGGTTTTGGTGGTAGCTTCTGAAGCGGTAGTGTCCTGGCTCTTATCGAGAGGAGCTGCTATTTGCGAAGTGTGGATTTCTATTGTATTCGGCGTTTCAATAATCTTGAGCTCCTCAGAAGGCTCAGCTGCGGCAAACGCCTGGGCCGAAGTAGCCGCGAAAACCAGCAGTATACCTATATACTTAAGTTTTTGTATCATTTTTGTCCTCCCCGTAATACACGATCATTTCCTTAAAAGTTTTTAGTTTTTTGAAATCATTTTTATCATAGACTCGCCAGCCGCGCCAGTCACGCTTTGCCAGGCCTACCTTACCTGCTTTTTCCCAGCGGACAATTGTCTTTTGGGTAACGCCTAACCGCTCAGCTACGTCTGTAATTGTCATCCTACCGTTTCCTGCCAACGTAAACCTCCTTGTTAATATCAAAAATTGTATGGTAACCTTCAGTAATGTCCCTATATGTCATAGTATGTCTGGGTATGTCCGTTTGTTACCGTATACATAGTATACAGCATTTTCTGTGCCAAAAGTAAAAAATATTACAAAATAGTACATTTCAATCCGTAACTAGTTGATAATAAACAGATTAAATAATATATTTTTTTACGATGAAAGCTCCTATACAGCCTCCCTGAAAGGGACTTGTTGATGAATATAAACATCCTAAATTTTATAGTCTAGCGTGCTAAATATTCATATTACTCTAACCTACTAAAAAACAACAAGTTAGCTCTACGTTGCAAAACATAAACACCCCTCCCCCTAAAATCAACCGCGGAGGTTGCGGAAAAACATCGACGGTAAAAAAATCAACCTACGAGGTTGTTTTAGGATGTGGGGTGATTTAAGGGGAATTAGTTGATTTTAGGGTGTTTAGAGGAATTCTTTATTGCTTGAGGCAATCAGTTCGCCAACAGCAGGCTAATTGGGGGCATTGGTAATTATTAGAGTTATAGCAATCATAATTACCTTCTTTCTTTTGGATTGTTTTAATGAGGTCTGTCTTAGAGTATCGTTCAGGATGCGTAATATTTAAGTTTATTGCCTTTTTTGCGATATCTTCCCATTGCATACTTATATCCCTTTCCTTCCCCGAAATTCAACCTACGAGGTTGAATTGGTGAGGGGTTAGAGTTTGTAGATTTTGTCGCCTCTTCTTACTCTGGATGTGACTAAGAGGCCTATTTCTTGGCCTTTTTTTGCTTTTTGTAGTGGGGCGCGGTCTATTTGTATGGAACTTATGGCATAGGTGAAATCAGTAGTGTGCCCTTTGATTCTGACTGTATCGCCTACGGTTATGGGATGTTTAAGCTTGACGACGCCTGCTTTGACATGGGGAAAATAATGGACAATCTTCCCGATAATAATACTGGTTTCTTTTTTAGCCTTGGGTGAAGAAGCCTTTGCTGCTTTTTTGTTTTTTAATAGTTTTGGGGCTGGCGTTTTTGGTTTTCTGACAGCTTTCACCGGTTTTTTTACTATTTTTTTCTTTAGGCTTGCTTTTTTTAGATTTGCCATTGTTTCCCTTAAACTCTTTCTGATACAACGTTTTTGTTAAAAATGCTTCCCAATGCACTACGTCTTTTATCGCGCGTTTTTCAATAGGGCCAGGGCTTTGCTGGGGGTATCCTAAGGCAATGATGCTGATGAGCTTGTATTTATCAGTAACCTTAAGCAGCTGTTTTACCTTGTCACAGTAAGGTTTTTTATCACCAGCTACCCAGCAGGAGCCTATTCCTAAGTCAGAGGCTTGGATAAGGATGTTTTCGGTCGCGGCAGAGCCATCCTCAAGATAATATTTGCTGTTAAGGCAGAAAACCACGATAGCTGCCGCGGCGCTGCTGATAAAGAGGCCATTAGGGTCAGTTATCTGGGATATCTTTTGTTTTACTGCCTGATTGGTAATAACGACAAATTCCCATGGCTGTTCATTACGAGCAGTAGGCGCCAGGCGCGCGGCTTCAATGAGTTTCTCTAAGTTTTCTTTGGTTATTTCTTGACGGGTGAATTCTCTTATTGAACGCCTGTTCTTAATGGCCTCAAAGGTGTGCATGGTTAGGAAAGCTCATTGCGCGAAGAGCTTAGGCACCTATTTTTAAAAGAGAGTCATATTCCCCGTAAGGGTTTTTCTCTTGCAAGGGATTCCCGGGATCAGTTATCCAATTCCCGTCAACAACGAAACGGTAGTGGTATTGGCCGGGTTTAAGGCTAAGGCGTTTGTTCCAGCTGCCATTAGTGCCAATCATCGCGGAACTCGGGTCTTTTGACCAGTTGTTGAAATCTCCGGCGATATAAACCTCTTTGGCACCAGGAAAGTCAAGTTTTAGTGTGACTTTATTTAATTTCGGCAGATGGGCACTAACGAGCTCTCGCATTTTTTTGGAAACCACAAACTCTGTCCCCTTTTCCACTTGTTTTCCCATGCTCAGCATCTCTTTTGCTAAGCTGAAGTAATCTTTAGCGCCTCTGCTATATTTGTCAAAACCCATGACCGAAGAACCTGAACTCTGTGATTCTTTGAGTTTGACATTGACGTGGATTATGGTAGAAAACATACATTCCCTGAATTTGCTTCTGAGCTCTGCTAATATTCTAAAGGCGTATTTCAATCGGGAATCAAACATGGTTACCAGGACATTGTGGCTTACGGTATGGTTAAGGCGGTTCTGGATAAGGTCAATGATATCTATTAGCCGGCTTAGGCCCTCTACTGAGAAGCGGCTTGGCTCAACAGGGATGATAACTTCATTCGACGCGCATATGGCATTTACCGTTAGGATGCCTAAATTGGGCGGGCAATCTATAAGAATATAGTCGTAGTCGTTTTTAAAGGCGGAAAGCGTATCCTGGAGGTGGTTTTCCCTGCCTATTTCATTGGCCAGTTCCTGCTCCAGAGTGGTGAGGATAATGTTTGAGGGGGCTAAATCAAAGTTATTATCAATATTGACGATGATATCCTGTAACGTTGCTTTTTCCGGGGAGAGTTTAGAAAGGCAATTGTAGATGCTTATCTTTGCCTGGACGTTGAGCCCGACGGTTGCATGGGCTTGAGGGTCAAAGTCAATCAAAAGCACTTTACGGTTGTTACTGGCTAATGCCGCGCCTAAGTTTACGGCTGTGGTAGTTTTCCCGCAGCCTCCTTTTTGATTGGCTATTGAGATTATTCTCATATAGTTTTCCCTCCTACTTTTTTTTGATTAGCCTTATCTCGTCTATGAAAACACTATTTTCCTTTCCCACAACGTTCCATTCCTCAATGATAAACGATATTTTGTTTACGTTATCCCAGCGCGTTAATCCCTTAAAATCGCTTAACTTCAGGGTGAATTCCTTCCACGCGCCGCTTACTCCATCAATGTAGCTAAAGGCATTCTCTTTTAGATTATTCTCAACCTCTACTCGTATCTTTATTCCCGGGTCGTCGGTAAGCGAACGTGCCTGAAATTGTAGGTGTTGGTAATCCTGCGCGTTGATGTCCGATAAGGTAACACTATAGCCTTCTTTTTTAGTGCTTGAGTTGTTAAAGTTGTACTTGAGTTTGATGAGCTCGCTGCCGGTTGCCACATAAAGGCCAAATGCCTTAGGCTTAAAAAAGCGTATCTGGTATTTTAGAAAGGCTCCCGCGCTGACGATCGCGATACCGAGCGCTATGAGAATGAACGTTATATATTTTTTACTTGGTTCAGGCGCCTTCCTTACTATCTTCGCGGCAGGCTGCTTATCCAAATATATTTTTGCTAAATAATCGTATACTTCCTTCTTTTCCATTTTATAGCAGAAAACTTTCTTTTGTCAATGTTTTTCTTGTGTTCAGACGCAAAATATTGTGTATATTTTTATATTATACACACTATATAGGTTTTGTCAAATATTCTGGAATTTTTTTTCCTAGGAAGGTATAAAAATTTGAGAGGTGTTTTCGATAGAGGCGGTCGAAATCATCGTTATTGTCGCCGTACCACCAAAACCAGTCGCTGCCTTCGCAGATGTAGATTTGTTTCCATGCCATTTCCAAATTTTCCGCGGAAAGCTGAGAGTCAAAAGCTGAGGGCTCCAATTCCTTGCGGGCTAAAGCCAGGTATTCCCAGGCTTTATTCTTTTGCTCCTGGCCCATCCACTTATTGAAATTACCGTAAATCCATGAGCCCGCGCTGATACGCGCTATATTTGAATCTGGAGGAAACTTTGTCAGGTACTCGCTCACTGTTACGGTTTGAATAAGTTTATCCTCGCTTAAGCATTTATAGAGATGTGAGAGGAAATCCCATCCGTCATTGCGGTAGTATTCCCAGGCATTTTCCCCGTCCATGGCAATAGTTATTAAGCAGTCCTTTTCCTTAAAGGCTTTCGCGATAGTATGGAGATGTCCGATAAAGTCAGCAACCGCGGCATGCTCTGTCATTTTATGATACATGAAACCGATTAAATCGGAAAGATTGCGGTCACGGAATAAGCCAGCCAGGTTTCCGTCTTTACGCTTTAAAGTATGCGCTTTATAGAGAAGCTCGGCAGAGCGCTTTTTCTTAAGCGATCTAAAAAGTATTTCTTCATCCGCTACGATCCATTTGATTCCCGATTCTATAAAGAATGGGATGATGTGCTCGCTCACTGCCTCCTCAGACGGCCACATCCCCTCCGGCGGCCTTCCAAAAGCCTTGGTATAGAGTGCGACAGCCTGCTGTATCTGAGCGCGCGCGTCTTCAGGGTAGCTGAAGTTTACTCCAGGCAGGCTTGTTGAGCGGTTAGCTTCTTTGGCAATATTTGTATTATACAAAAGCGGAGTTATGGGATGATAATACGGAGTTGTCGTAACCTCAATCTGCCCCTTTTCCTGAAATTCTTTATAGGTAGGGATAATTTCTTTTAACGTTTCTATCTGTTCGTGTAAGACGATGAGCTTGTCTTCTTCGCTAAAATGCCTTGCCTTTGCGATTATTTTTCTTAATTCCGGGTTGTTTTTCTTGCAGTAGGGGTCAAACCAGGCTAAGTTAAACCAGGTCTGGAGATCGAGGTAATCCTGCTGGCTAAAGTCTTTATGAGATGCTTTCTGGAGGTATAAGTGATGATACCGTGGGCTTACGGCGATAATATTATCCGGGTGCGCTGAGAAAAAGTGGTCTTTGATAAAATGTTTTTCATCGTGAGTTAAGTCGGAAGCTTTTTTGTAGCTCAGTATCTGATAGGTATCCTGCGCGCCGTCACAATAGGCTTGGATTTGTTCGATTAGTGAAGGCACGAGGTTAAAGGTTTGGCGGATTTTCGGGTAATGCTCAAGGATTTTGACCATATCTAGGTAATCCTTGATACCGTGCAGGCGCACCCAAGGCAGGTGCAATTGCCCCGTGATAAGGTCACGGTAATACGGCTGGTGCATATGCCAGACAAAAGCAAGATAGATCATAGGTCATCCTCCGGAGGCTCCGCCTCCGGGTGGACGGGAACAGGAGTTTCTAATGTTAAAGGCATTAAGGTAGCTATATCCTTCGAGGTGTAACTTAAGGTAAAGTGTTCGTAATTAGGTACGTTTGTAATTATTTTCTCTATTTGTTCAGTGGAAATAAGGTGAGAAGTAAGTTTTTTAATGTATATCGGATAACTTGACCAGTAGTAGCCTAAAAGAAATTTTTTAACTCTATTAGTATCTTTGATTCCATCTTCTTTCCAGTGGGAATTTATCATATCTACAGGGTTAAGATGGATATATCTTGATAAATGCAGAAGATATTCGTCAGTTTCTATAAGCTTAGCTTTGAAATTGCCCTCAAATAATATTCCGCTTCTTTTCCACTTTTTATTAAAATACATTGCGTAGCCCGTGCCCAATTTATGCATAAACTGAGTAATACCGTTACTGACAGTTTGTTTTATTATTAAGTGATAGTGATTAGGCATTAAGCAAAAACATACAATTTCAACTAATTTTTCCGGAGGCTCCGCCTCCGTTTTGGGGAGTTGGATACTTCTAATTTCTGTCGGGAGCGAGGTGTTAAATTCTTCTAATCCTAAAAGGAAACGCTTATAATCCTTATTTCCTTGGAATATTACTCTTTTTTCAACTCCGCGGTTATATATATGATAATAACAGTCTGTTGCGAAGGTTGTTTTTCTCATTTCTTTTCCGGAGGCTCCGCCTCCGATCGTCTCCAATAACCGGAGGCGGAGCCTCCGGAAAGGAGGATACTAAAAAACCCTCAAGGGATTGCTCCCCTGAGGGTTTTTTATGGTAGATTTGAAGCTATTAGAATACTACCTTCATAGAACCAATTAACTCTACAGCGTTGGCTTGCTGTCTGTAGGGATAAACGCTTTCATTACCATTTATTGCATCTGTTCCAAACAATATTCCACCTAACAGAGAGAATTGGACATCTTCTGTATAGTCATACAGAACAGTTGCATCAAGTTCATGAGCGTAGTTCGCCTTATTGCTCATTGTGAACTGTTGTGCGCCGCTTACTCCTGAAAGGTTTGCTTGTCTTCCTTCCACGAATTTCTTGACAAACCAGCCGGTAACGTAATCTAATTTCGCGGTTACGTCAGTTGCTGGTTTGGCTTTCAGGGAAACTCCGAGTAAATGCGTATTGGAAAAACCTAATACGGCATTAATGAGATGGCCAAAAGTCTGGTCTTCAAACATGGAATCCCATCCTTTGTAGGTTTGTTCACCTGTTCTATCTCTATTAGCGCCGGATAAAAATACATAGGCTCCGGTGAGGCTTGGTTCCCATGTAGCAATTACATCTTTTAAATCGTAAACTGCTACAACTTCCGCGCCCCATGCGCTTCTCTGAGTTGTAAGGGCTTTATTTGTCGCGCTGATGAATCTTGCATTGGGGTCGAGCTTTGGATTGTAGGTTCCAAACTGATAGGCAACCTGTCCATCCAAGGTAAGATTCTTTACGCTTTTATTTACAGCGCGGACACCTACTGTGTTGACCACGTCATCTTTTTGTTTAACTCCAGTAGCTCCAACGGCAGTTATGGCATCAAAGTTAGTGGGTAAGCCATTGTCCACATTTGTTGCGCCGGTGCTGGTTCCTGCTGCTGAGTCTGTGATTGACCTTTTCTTAGCAAAATAAAAACCCTCTATAGTAGTTTCAGGGTTTAATTCGTATGCCGCATTGATACCATACAAAGTGGTATCATCATTTAATGAGGTATTATTTTCTACAACTTTAGCATAGATTAAATCCAGAACTAAGGGATTATAATCTAATTTGGCGCGGATGGCATCAAATGCTTTGCGCATACTCAAATCGCCCTCTGATAAATCTGATTCTAAGGCTAATCCATTGGTATCAGGATCTCCTATAATCCAGCCATTACCAAAACGTAACTCCTGACGTCCTACAGTCAGTGTGAGAGGTGAGTATAAAAATTCTCTTAAGGTAACAGATGCTAAATCTATATCAATATCATTATCATTCTCTGCTTCGTCTGTAGTATTTAAACCAATATTCCTATTGGCTCCTATATCAGCAGCAGCAGCGCTTACAGCATTTCTGTTCCAATTTCTCTCATTAATTAATCTTACGCTTGTTGAAACATTATCAGTAAGGTCTGCATCTACCTTTACCCTGGTAATAGATAGAAAATCATCCTGTTTGTCATTCCTGGAATCTGTATCATCTACCACATGAAGGGATCTTGTCTTATCCAGATCTAAGTTATTACGTGAAACTGCGCTTACACCGATATCACCACTTACTTTCACATTCTGTACCGCGGCAAATGCCGGGGTTACCACAAAGCTAATTGCGGCGACTAAGCATAACAATGCGCTTAAACGTCTAGCCATTTGTTTACCTCCTTTAGTTAGGTTTATTGTATTAGGACTCATGTGTTCTTGTTTTTGTGTATTTGCACGTAAGGCTTATTTTTTGCCTTAGCGGGGAATTTCTAAACTGCCTTTTCCTCTATAACATTAGACTTCAGATAGTTATCAAGCGCTTTTAGTATCATCCTCCTCTCAGCTTCAGATTGTAGCTATCCCTAATACTATAGTTGTTATCTTTTTATCATAGGCCGGAACATTTGTCAAGTGAAAATTTTACAAATTTGTAATTTTGTAAAATTGCAAGTTGTAATTTAATACCGGCGTCCTTCGTAACTAATCTATCAAGGGCATACTGTCAAGGCCCAGCCTTAAGAATGTAAAAATAACCTTCCAAGGCTGCGCCTTTATTACTCTCTACTAAGCCATGCTACAGAGGCTGGAGCTTTATTAAGGAGGTAATTCTATCAAGGCCATACTGTCAAGGCTCAGCCTTAAGAATGTAAAAATAACTTTCCAAGGCTGAGCCTTTATTACTCTCTACTAAGCCATGCTACAGAGGTTGGAGCCTTATTAAGGAAGTAGTCCTTCATGTCAAGGCTCAGCCTTAAGAATGTAAAAATAACTTTCCAAGGCTGAGCCTTATTACTTTCTGCTAAGCCATGCTGTAGAGGCTGGAGCCCTATTTAGGAGGAATCACTTACTTAAAGGGCTTGTCTATCTTGCGGTTTAGTCCTTGTGATTTTGGGGCAATGGAAAGGGTTATTTTGGATTTATTTCCTTTTTCATCAACCGTGATTACGCAGGTTTCCTGTTCTTTCTCAAAGCTGAGCATACGCAGGCTGTGCTCAACAATATTGAGCAGATGCCAATTATACATTGGCATCTGTTCTTTAAAGAAAGCCACTACCTGATCTCCTGTTGCCCTTCCTTTATAGGTAATAATCCCGGCACGGAAATTGGTGCTCTGAAAGGCGTAGGACTCATCAGGGCTGAAGGCAAAGCCTGAGGGTATAGGAATATCCTGGAATTTTAATAACGCCGCCGGCTCCAGTGCCGGCATTTGCGTAGGGTCTGATTTCCTGGAGTAGGTTGTAGTGCAGCCGGTTATCAGAGAAAGAAGGACGAAGGATGAAAGACGAAGGACGAAAAGATGAGAAAAGATAGTGTGGTTTTTGCGCATAGAGGGCTCCTTTTCCCCTCACCCTAACCCTCTCCCCGTCAGGGAGTGGGAATTTTAAAGAGTGAAGTTACAATATGTTTTCCAAAAACTCTTTTTCTGCCGTGTAAAGCCTATTGATTTCTGATTCGCTTAAACCGGCCTGTACACCCACATTCCTTAATTCGGCGGCACTAATTATGTTTTCAGGCGTATGGGCGTCGTTATTGATTACTAGCTTCGCGCCTGTTGCTCGCGCTATTTCTGCTACGTGGGTATTGCCTTGGGAGTGGCCACGCCGGGCGGTTAATTCAAGGAAAATCCCTTTTTCTTTGGCTACTAAGGCGTCTTCCTTGGTAATCGCTCCGGGATGTGCCAGGATATTGATATCTGCCATCAGCGCGGCTTTGTTTGTTCCTTTAATGACCGGTTCAACCGGAGATTCTCCGTGCCCAACTATTATTTTTATTCCTTGTTTACGGGCAAAGCTTGCTAATGGCTGGAATTGTTCAAGCGGCAGGTGAGTAAGTTCTACTCCGGGCAGGACGGTAAGCGCTGATTTCTTTGGCCACTGGCCGCAGAATTCTACGATAGCTTGAGTTACAGCTTTTATATTACTGTAGTCGCAGTGGTCGGTAATAGCGATTATCGTATAGCCTTTTTCTTCATAGCGCCGGGCGATTTCCGAGGCTAACAATGCCCCATCGCTTAGTAAGGAGTGGATGTGGAGGTCATACATAGTGTAGTAACAGGTTACGATGGACGAGGGAGGATGGACGCGGGACGAAAAATGTGTCCTTCGTCCCTCTTCTTTCGTCTATCGTGAAAATGCCCCTGGCAAGAATCGAACTTGCCCACGCGGTTTAGGAAACCACTGCTCTATCCTTATGAGCTACAGGGGCGATTTCTACGATTAAAATTCTGATTATGATGGACGATCCCTCGGCTTGGTTCGACTTCGTTCACTACAAGCTGCTCGGGGCAGGCAAACGATTGACGACAGACAAAAGAAGCCTAAATCGTCCCTCGTTTCTTATTCCCCCTCAAACTGCACAAGAGAGATAATGGGGTATTTTTTAAGTTTTTCTCTTCCTTTTAAGTCTACGAGCTCAATGACAAAGGCAATCCCGATAATTTTTGCACCTTGCGTTTCTACCAAATCCACAACTGCCCTTACCGTGCCGCCGGTTGCAAGGAGGTCATCAATAATCAAAACCTTATCTTTTGGCTTGAGGGCATCTTCGTGGATTTCGAGCGTATCGGTGCCGTATTCCAGGTTATAGGTAATGCCCTTTGTCTTCCAAGGGAGTTTACCCTTTTTACGCACTGGAATAAAACCGCACTTTAAGCGGGTTGCCAGCGCTCCCCCGAAAATAAAGCCTCTTGCTTCTACTCCTACCACATAATCAATCTTTTCTTTAGCGAATTTCTTAGCGATAAGCTCAACTGAAGCATGAAACGCCTTCTTATCCTTTATCAATGTAGTAATATCCCTGAATAAAATACCGGGTTTGGGAAAATCAGGAATGCTGCGGATAGATTTGGCAAGGCCAATCTTTGTTGTCATAGGGAAAAGCTCCTTATAGCGGGTCAATAGTCGATGGTCTATAGTCTATAGTCTATAGCTTTACGAGGCTTCGCCTCGCAGGATTCTGGTTGAATCTCCTTATAGTACGGGTCAATAGTCTATGGCCGATAGCCTATAGTTTTCATTTCACTATTGACCATTGACCATCGACTATCGACCCATCAATTATTTCTCCTTCTTAGGCTTAGTACAAGATTCACGTAAAACCAATTTCGCCGGCAGTGTGCTTTTTACGGGCAGTTTAACTTTTCTTTGGGCAATCTGGTCTAAGGTTTCAAGGCCGAGCTGTCCCATTTCCACGATTGGTTGGCGTACCGTGGTAAGCCCTATTGATGAATAGAGTGCTATTGGATTATCGTCAAAACCGATGATAGAGATATCGTGGGGGATAGATAGTCCCTCTTTTCTTGCCAAATCAATTAACTCTAATGCCATGACGTCAGAGGCGGCAAATATCGCCGTCGGACGCTGATGAAGGTGGAGAAGCTTTTCCGCGGCAGCGCGTGCCGGGGTGCGCAAAAAGCCTCCTACACCGATATATTCATCTTTAAGCGGTAGCTTATGCTTTGCTAATGCTTCTTTATATCCTTTAAGCCTTGCTTTCCCTGATTGTGTATGCAGGTCCCCGGCAATGGTCGCGATTTTCTTATGGCCTAATTTCACCAGATACTGCATTGCCTCAACCGCGGCTTTTTCGTTGTCAATAGAGATACTGTTAATAGGCTCATCAAAGGCATTGTTTAATACTAGATAGGGGATACCTTTGGCGATAAATTTCTTGAGTGTGGCTGTATCGCTGTCTATATCCGCGAATAAAACACCGTCTAGATACGATGAGTTTAACACCGGCCAGTTCAGCCAGTCTTCATGGCGGGCGCGTTCGGTAATATGGATAAGCACATCAGCCTTTAGATGGCTGGCTGCCAGGCTTACTCCTTTGATAATTTCCGAGGCGTAAAATGAATGTAATACATCTTCAAAGCGCGGGACAATAAGCGCGTAGGCTTTTGCTTTTGTTACCATAGTTTATCTCTCCTGCTCTGTTTTTTTGTTGATGCGCTGCAGTATAAAACTGCCTTTTTCGATTTTTTTCCAGTCCGCTTTACAAAATAAACCGCCAAAGCTTACCACTAAAAAGACTATTCTTATGAGCCATCCCCAGAAATTAATATCTCTATGGAATAGGATTGATAGGAAGATATTGGTAAGTAGAGCTATCAAAATAACGATGCTTCCTGTCATGACAGGAGCAGCATAAAAATCTTGTTTAAGGTTTTCTATCGCGCCTTTGAGCGCGCTTGAGGAAAAATAGCTTTGTATTTTCCGCGTCCAGAATCTATATTTACCAACTATCCATTTGACGCTTCTGCTCTCTTCAAATGCAGAGGGGCTGATGCAGTTACCTGGTTCGGTTATTTTTCCCAGGAAACTATGTTTAAGATTTTTTCTTGTTCCCTGCCATAAACGCGCGCATACTTTATGTACGCGGCTGTTTTGGTAGAATTTCCCGCAGGTATCTTCAAGCCGCAGGTACGTATGTTGAATCTTTCTAAGGTATGAGAGTAGCGCGCTGCTGCCTGCGATACGCTTGAGGATCATTTCTTTACCTTTGGTTCTCTTTTTTCTGTAGTTTTTTCTTGTTTTAAAAATGTTTCTAAGAGATCGATCTTATTCCTCAAAAGGTTAATTTCTTGATTCAGAACAGTTGTTTTTTGCTCAATCATGGCTTTTATCGCATCTGAGGTGAGACTAGGAATAGTTTTTTCAATCGTAGAAATACCCACCGGCATGAAAATAGCCTGCGCGGTATATTTGTTAGAGTGAAAATCTATAAGAGTAGCAGCCTTTAATGGCTTGTCTTTGTAATACAGGCTGTTGTCTTTGACTTCAGCCTTAATTTTCAGAGTTACCGGAATTTGTTTGAGCTCGGGGTTTTCCTTCGTTGATTTTAAGCCGCTGCCGAGGTCAATTTCATAGGTTAATGGTTTTAGCCTGCCAACAGAGATGATTTCTCCGATTATCTGGCCGCTTTTATCTATTTCCTTATCGCCGATGGCTATAAGCTTCGCGGTGTGTGAATCTAATTTAGTAAAAGTGAAATCAAATTCGGTTTCAATGATGGCTTTGGGGACAACTGGGAATTCTTGCGCTTGCGGGGCCTGGGGTTTTTTGTTAACTATTTTATAACCAAAATAAAACATTGGCGTAAGGGATACCAGAAACATCAGTGCCAGAAAATCAATAACGTTTATTTTTCCAAAGAGCCTTCCTTGAGCGTCAAGTATTTTCATCGTATATTTTATGTAGTTTATTCCTGCTCGTTTTTTTCCTGGGTAGCGGCCAATTTACGCAGTTTTTTTAACGCGACTACTTCAATTTGCCTGATTCTTTCGCGGGAGACCTTCATTTTTTTTGATACCTCTGCTAGGGTATGTGATTTTTCGTCATGGAGGCCAAAACGCAGGTCTAAGACTTTTCGCTCGCGTATGCTGATATGATCAAGGAGCGCCATGACCCGTTCCCGGGTTAATGTCTTCGCCATAGTATCTTCAGGGGACGCGGTGTTGGTATCCTCAATTAAATCCTTGATTTGTTCTTCTCCTTCTTCGCCGATAGGGGCATCCAGGGATGAAGTATTTGTTGACCAGGAACTGATTTGTTGCAGGCGTTTTCCTGACACATTTAACGCCTTGGATAATTCCGTCGGTGTCGGGGCACGGCCCAATTTTTGGGTCAAGGATTCTCTTGATTTCTTCCATTTCGCGGTCATTTCGCCGATATAGACCGGAAGGCGGATAATCCGGCTTTGTTCAGAAATAGCCCTGCCAATAGCCTGGCGTATCCACCATGCCGCGTAGGTGGAAAAGCGAAAACCCCGATTAGGATTAAATTTATCCACTGCTTTCATCAGCCCGATATTGCCTTCTTCAATCAAATCCATAAGGGGCATGCCGAAATACGTATAGCGTTTGGCAATATTGACGACCATGCGCAGGTTTGAGCGAATCATTTTTTTTCTTGCCTCTTTGCTGCCTTTTTTTATCTTTTGTGCCAAGTCTATTTCTTCTTCAGGCTTTAAAAGAGGTATGTGGCGGATATCTTTAAGGTACGTTTTTATGGATTCCATAGTTTTTTAGGGTCACCACGCCACAAAGACACCCGACGCCAGTAAAATAATTTATTTTTATATCTGGTGACATGGTGACTTTGTGACTGGTGATATGGTAACTCTATTTTGTTTTTTTCTCCTTTAACACCACCTGCGCGGCTGCTAAACGGGCGATAGGCACTCTAAACGGTGAACACGAGACATAGTTCATTCCCGCTTTATGGCAGAATTCCACGGATTTTGCTTCTCCTCCGTGCTCGCCGCAGATACCTATTTTTAAATCTTTTTTGGTTTTTCTGCCTCGCTGGATACCAATTTCGATTAATTGCCCAATGCCTTCCTGATCAATGGTTTGGAAAGGATCATCCTTGAGGATGCCTTTATCCAGATAATCGGGGAGGAAACCGCCAATGTCATCCCGGGAAAATCCAAATCCCATTTGGGTTAGGTCGTTAGTACCAAATGAGAAGAATTCTGCCGTCTCCGCGAGCTTATCGGCAATAAGGCATGCCCTGGGGATTTCGATCATTGTTCCAAACATATAGGATAGTTTCTTAATGCCATATTTCTTTAACACTTCATCATATACCTTCTTGACTATCGCGGCCTGGTTAGTTAATTCTTTAACCGAACAGACTACGGGAATCATGATTTCTGGCTCTACCCTGACACCCTCTTTTAAAAGCTCTGCCGCGGCCTCTAAGATTGCCCGTACCTGCATTTCCGTTACCTCAGGATAGGTAATGCCAAGCCTCACTCCGCGATGGCCCATCATGGGGTTATTTTCGTGGAGGGCATCTGAGCGTTTATGGAATTCTTCGATGGTAATGGCTAAGCTTTGGGCAAGTTCTGCCTGCTGTTTTTCTTCGCGAGGGATGAATTCGTGTAAAGGCGGATCAAGAAGGCGTATCGTTACCGGAAGCCCTTTCATCGCCTCTAATGTACCTTTTATATCTGCTTTTACGTGGACGAATAATTCGTCTAAGGCCTTTCTTCTTTCAGCCTCGGTTTTAGAGATAATCATTTTACGCAATTTAAACAGTGGTTCTTCAGAACCCCTGCCATAGAACATATGCTCGGTTCTAAACAATCCGATTCCTTCCGCGCCAAAGGCGCGCGCTTTTTTGGCATCATCCGGAGTATCGGCATTGGTACGGACCTTAAGCCGGCGGAAGGAATCGCACATCTTCAGGAAATCAAAAAGGAGCTTGTTTTCCTCTGACGCATCCATCATCTTTAACTGTCCTAGATAGACGCTGCCTTTGGTGCCGTTTAAGGTAATCCACTCGCCTTCCTTGACAATCAGGCCGTTGACATGGAGGGTTTTGGCCTGGGTATCAATATGAAGCGCGCCGCAGCCGACAACACAGCACTTGCCCCAGCCTCTGGCAACCAGCGCCGCATGGGAAGTCATTCCTCCTCGCGCGGTAAGGATAGCTTGGGCCGCGCGCATGCCTTCGACGTCTTCAGGATTAGTTTCTTCTCTTACGAGAATTACTTTCTTACCGTCTTTTGCCCATTTGACAGCGTCAGCAGATGAAAATACCGCCATTCCGACCGCGCCTCCCGGGCCCGCGGGCAGGCCTTTAGCAATCGGCTTATGCTCCATCTGAGCCTTGGGATCAATAATCGGATGCAATAGTTCGTCAAGCTGCGAAGGGCTGACTCGTAATACAGCCGTTTCTTTGGTAATAAGCTTTTCCTTTACCATATCGGTTGCCATTCTTACGGCAGCCGGGCCATTACGCTTGCCTATGCGGCATTGGAGCATAAAGAGCTTTCCCTTTTCAATGGTAAACTCGATATCCTGCATGTCGCGGTAGTGTTTTTCCAGGCGGTTTTGTATAGCAAAAAGCTCCTGGTAAAGCCTTGGCATAGCTTTTTCGAGGCTCACCAGGTCTTTATTATGTTCACTCTTGGAATATTCGCTAATAGGCGCGGGTGTTCGGATTCCCGCCACCACGTCCTCACCCTGGGCGTTAATGAGGTACTCTCCGAAAAAGTGGTTTTCACCGTTGCCCGGGTTTCGGGTAAAGGCAACACCGGTTGCCGAATCATTACCCATATTGCCGAAGACCATCGTCTGCACAGTGACTGCGGTGCCCCATTCGTCAGGAATATTTTCAATCCTGCGGTAGCTGATTGCCCTTTTTCCGTTCCAGGAAGAGAATACAGCGCCAATGCCGCCCCAGAGCTGTTCATAGGGGTCATCAGGAAAGTCTTTTTTTAGCACTTCTTTGATTTTTATCTTAAATAAGCCGCAGAGTTTCTTTAAATCGTTGACATCTAAATCAGTATCGTTAGAAATTCCTTTCTGTTTTTTTATCTCGGACATTATTTTCTCAAGCTGTTTTCTGATGCCTGCTTCATCGTGCTCAGGTTCAATGCCCGCGGCCTTTTCCATAACCACATCCGAATACATCATAATCAGCCTGCGATAGGCATCGTAGACAAAACGGCTGTTGCCGCCGCTTTGGGTAATAAGCCCGGGAATAGTTTTTTCGTTTAAGCCGATATTTAAGACCGTTTCCATCATCCCCGGCATTGATTTTCTTGCTCCGGAACGAACTGAAACCAAGAGAGGGTTGACGGGATCGCCGAATTTTCTCTCCATTAAATCTTCTACCTTCTTTAACGCGGTTTCAACCTGATACTTGAGCCCTTCTGGATAGGAGCGCCTATGGGCGTAATAATGAACACAGACTTCCGTGGTAAGGGTAAATCCGGGAGGAACCGGTAATCGTAAATCCCTGTGGCCTGCCATTTCGGCAAGGTTTGCTCCTTTCCCTCCTAAGAGGTTCTTCATGCTTTCATTGCCGTCTGCTTTTCCGCCGCCAAAGCAATAAACCCACTTCTGGGCTTTTACGGTTTTAGTTGTATTCTTAGCTTTGGTGGTTACTTTTTTCTTTGCCATTCTCTTTAAAACCCTCCTTCCGGGCGAACACAGGGGTTCGCCCCTACATTAATAATTTATCATTTATGTTTTAAACCATTGGTAATTCTGCCATCGTAGGGGCAGACCTTTGTGTCTGCCCGTTATTATTTATTCAGGTGATTCCTACCCCCTATTGTTTAACCTATCCGCGAAATATTCCTTTAGCCTATCCATGCTAATCCGGTCCTGCTTCATGGTGTCTCTGTCACGTACCGTTACTTGTTTATCTTCTAATGATTGTACATCAACTGTCAAGCAAAAAAGCGTTCCTACTTCATCCTGCCGACGATAAAGTTTTCCGATTGCCGCGGTATCGTCATAGACACTCGCCCAACGGCAGCGTACATCCTGATAAAGCTTTTTTGCCAGGGCAACGATTTCCGGCCTGTTCTTTAAAAGAGGCAAAACAGCAATGGCAAAGGGCGCGAGTTTCTTGTCAAGTTTTAAAACTACCCTGGTTTCGTCCTTAACTTTTTCTTCGCTGTAGGCGTCAACCAAAAAGGCCAGGGCTGCCCTGTCAACACCTCCTGAAGGCTCGATAATGTAAGGCACTATTTTTTCTTTGGTCAGCGAATCAAAATAGGCAAGTTCTTTACCCGAGTGTTTGGAATGCTGCGCTAAATCAAAGTCACTTCTATTGGCAATCCCTTCTAATTCCGACCAGCCAAAAGGGAACTGATATTCTATATCAGAACAGGCTTTGGCGTAATGAGCTAATTCCTTTTTATCATGAGGCCTCAGGCGTATGTTCTCTTTTTGCATTCCCAAGCCAAGATACCAATTGTAGCGTTCCTGCACCCAATATTCATAGGCTTTTTCCGCTTCCTCAGGCCTTACAAAATACTCTATTTCCATTTGTTCAAATTCCCGGGTCCTAAAGGTGATATTCCCGGGGGTTATTTCATTGCGAAACGATTTTCCGATTTGGGCAATGCCAAAGGGGAGTTTTTTTCGTGAAACATCCACGATATTGGCGAAATTCACAAATATCCCCTGTGCGGTCTCAGGGCGGAGATAGACCTTTTGCGCGGTTTCCTTTACAGGGCCAAAGTAAGTCTCAAGCATAAGATTCGCGGCCATAGATTCTTCCGGTAAGGGATTTCCGCAATTTGGACACGGTGTTTTGGCTATTCCATCAGGCGTACAAGAGATTCTGGCTAAAAAAGTTTTAAAATCAATCCCTGTCTCTCCAAACTTTTCAACTCTATCGCCAAGAAAGGAAAGGGTTATCTCTGGCTCTTTTACCAGGCTTAAATTCTGAGCTAATTTCTTACCCTCGTTTTTTGCCCAATGGAGATAACAAGAAGCGCCTTTTTCACCTTTCATTCCTTCTTTTAGAGAACTGCACCAAGGGCTATTTAAGATTTCATCCCAAATCCTGTCAGACCTAAAGAAATTTCCGCAGGCAGGGCATTTCACAAAGGGATCGGCAAAACTTTTTAAATGCCCCGATGCCTCCCAGACTTTTGGATGCATGAGGATTGCCGCGTCGAGCCCTACCATGTCCGAGCGCTCGCGCACATTCGCGCGCCACCAGGCCTCTTTTATATTACGTTTTAATTCCGCGCCTAAGGGCCCGTAATCCCAGGTGTTGGCAAGCCCTCCGTAAATTTCAGAGCCTTGAAATATGAAGCCTCTTCGTTTACAAAGAGATACTATTTTTTCCATTACTTCTTGATTGGCCGCTACTTTCATTGTTCATTATATTTTTTTGTAAAAATCCTCAGGGTAAGGTGAATTCTCTTACCGGTAAGATTTATTTGCCTCATCCAAATATGCTCGCGCAGCTTCTTCGTCAATGACGCCTTCATCTAAGTATTTTTTCACGGCATCGTTTAAGGATTTCATTTTAAAGTTCGCGCCTGTTTGGATAGCGGTAGCCAGTTGGATTAGTTCATCTCTGCGGATAATCCTTTTTACCGCGTCATTAGCGAAAACAATTTCGCAGGCTAAAACCCTGCCTAATTTATCCTTGCGGGGCAGGAGTACCTGGGTTAATATCCCATGGAGGCAATGTGATAATTGAGAGAGTATTTGTTTTCTGTTTTCTGTTGGGAAAAACCCTGCTAGGCGGTCAATGGCCTGCATTGAGTCAGTAGCGTGAAAAGAGGCGATGACAAGGTGGCCGGTTTCCGCGGCAATGATCGCGGTTTTTACCGTTTCAATATCCTCGATTTCTCCGATGACGATAACGTTAGGGTCTTGCCTGAGGCTGCTTTTAAGGGCGGTAGAAAATGAGTTAGTATCTATGCCTACCTCGCGTTGCTTGATGATGCTTTTTATATTGAGATGTACGAACTCAATCGGCCTTTCCAAGGTTATGACTACGCCTTTTTTCTCTTTATTGATTAAATCAACCATTGCCGCTATCGTAGTAGTTTTTCCTGAACCTGTGGGGCCGGCAACAAGAATGAGGCCGTCCTTAAGCCTTGCCAAGTCTTTCACCGCATCCGGCAGCTGGAGTTCTTCAAATGACGGAATCCTGGTGTTGATAAGCCTGAGGGTTGCTTCGGTGAAGCCGCGCTGCTGGTGAAGATTTACCCTGAAACGATTTTCCGAGTCAAACTGCAAGCCGTAGTCTAATTCTTTCTCATGCTCAAATTGTTTTATCTGCTGCCTGGAAAGGGTGCTAAAAAGTATTTTGCTTATTTCGTCAGAAGAGAGTTTAGGCAAGTCTATAGGTTCAATTTCTCCATGGATGCGCAACGCCGGCTGCTGTTCGGCCAAGAGATGCAGGTCTGAAGCCCCTTTTCGTACGGTGATTTCAAGGAGTTTTTCGATATTAAGGAATTCGATAAATTTGACAATCTCATGTCTGTCGTTATCCTGAATTTCGGTAAACGCGGCTCCAATGCCGAAAGTATTTTCTAATTCGGTTGATTCTATCCGTTTAATTTTTACTGTCGCAATTATGTTATGGTTTGTTCTGGGCAGGGAGAATTCCACTTTCATTTCCGTATTCAAGGCTAACGCTACCCCAAACTCAAAATAGATGCCGCTGGAACTAATGTCTTTTGCCATGACAGTTAGCTTTCTTATCGGAGTGCCTTGAGTGTTAACGATTTCACAGGCTACCGGCACCGGGTTGTATATCCGATAATCCTTGCGCCTGTCACTTACGCTTGAGGTAAACATCATTCCTCCTTTTTAGGAATTGCGCGGAATCGAGAAGGTGTTGCTATCATGTTTTTAGTTTTATAAGTTCTTCGTTTTTTATGCTGAAACTATGTTCCTGGCCCGGAAACCTTTTCTGCAGGACGTCGTTCTTATATTCTTCAATGGCTTTGAGTATCAAGGGGCCAAGATCAAGGTATTTTTTAACGAATTTAGGGGTGAATCTTTCAAAGAGGCCGAGCATATCATGGGTAACAAGGACCTGGCCGTCACAGCTCATGCCTGCTCCGATACCTATCGTAGGGATGGTGAGTTTTTGGGTAATGATTTCGGCTATTTTGTCAGGGACACATTCTAAGACAATGGCAAAGCATCCCGCGTTTTCTAATGCCCGCGCTTGGTCAATAAGTTTTTGGGCTGCTTGGGCGTCTTTTCCCTGGACTTTAAAACCTCCGAGTTTATCCGCTGTTTGCGGAGTTAAGCCAATGTGCCCCATGACTGAAACGCCTGAAGAAATGGTTTTCTCTGTTACCTCAAGGCATTGATCAAACCATTCCAATTTTACGCAGTCACAGCGCGCTTCTTCAATAAAGCGCTTGGCATTTTCTACTGTTTTGCCGGGGTTGAGCTGATATGATTCATACGGCATATCGCCAATAACTAAACTGTGTGTTACCGCGCGGCTTACCGCCTTGGCATGATGCAGCATTTCGTTCATTCCCACTTTGGTGGTTGAGTCTAATCCCAGGACTACATTGGCAAGGGAATCTCCCACGAGTATCATATCTATGCCTGCCCTGTCCACCAATAAGGCAAGAGGATAATCATAGGCAGTAAGCATGGTGATTTTACGTTTGTTCTTTAATGAAAGTATATCCTGTATCGTCGTTTTTTTTATCTCAGCCATTCTACTCTCTACTTTCTTTATATAGTGGTCTATCGCGCGGGCAGCCCTTTTCCCCGCGCCCATTGCGGCGATGACGGTGTCGGCGCCGGTAGTAATATCCCCGCCGGCGAATACCCCGTGTATTGATGTCATATAGTTTTTATCTATGATAACGGTTCCCCGCGGCGTTGTTTTTAATTCCGGAGTAACTTTTGCTAAAAGCGGATTGGGAGTTTGTCCGATCGCGATAATCACCGTATCCGCGTCTAAAACAAAATTGGACCCTGCTATAGCGACAGGCCTTCTCCTTCCTGAGCTGTCAGGATCTCCAAGCTGCATTTTGACGCATTCCACACCGCTTACAAAGCCTGTATCAAGCCCGATGATTTTTACGGGCTGGGTAAGCAATTGAAAGGTTATTCCTTCTTCTTTCGCATTTTGTATTTCCTCATGCCTCGCGGGCATTTCGGCTTCGCCGCGGCGATAGATAATGCTGACCTGGCTTCCTAAACGCGCGCCACAGCGCGCACTGTCAAAGGCAACGTTCCCTCCACCAATGACCGCTATTTTTTTGCCTATGGATACAGGTGTTTTAAATTCGGGAAACTTATACGCCCGCATCAAGTTTACCCTGGTGAGGAATTCATTGGCGGAATAAACCCTGTCTAAGTTTTCACCGGGGATTCCCATGAATTGAGGAAGCCCCGCCCCAAGCCCTAAAAAAATTGCTTTGTATCCTGCCTCAAAAAGATCAACAAGGCTAAAGGTTTTTCCGATTAAAATATCGGTTTTTAATTCTACGCCTAAATTCTTAATAGCGGCGATTTCCTCATGGACAATTTCTTTGGGCAGGCGGAATTCCGGGATTCCATAGCTAAGGACTCCGCCGGGAACATGAAGTGATTCAAAGAGCGTAACAGAATATCGCATTTTAGCAAGATCCGCGGCTGCTGTCAAGCCCGCAGGCCCTGAGCCGACGACAGCGATTTTTATCGATAGTCTATGGTCACTAGCCGATAGCCCTTTTTGACTGTGGACTTTTCCATAATCCGCCGCGTAGCGTTCCAGGGCGCCGATATTGATGGGTACTTTTTTCTTATTTAAAATGCACCTTCCCTCGCATTGGTCCTCCTGTGGGCAGACTCTGCCGCAGACCGCGGGGAGGTTATTTTTTTCCTTGATTTTTGAGAGTGCTTCTTGAGGCTTATCTTCACGTAAAAGCTTTATAAATGCCGGAATATCAATTTCAACGGGGCAGCCTTGGACGCAGAGGGGCTCTTTGCAGAGCAGGCAGCGCTCTGCTTCTTTTTGGGCGTCTTCCTTGGAATAGCCAAGAGCTACTTCAAAAAAGTTTCTGATCCGTTCCTGTGGGTTTTGCTGGCGCATAGGCATAGTAAAATCCAACTCCAACCTATCTCAACCCCCGAGGTGTGTACCACACCTCGGGGGTTGAGAATAACTTATCGCATCTTAGGTTTTTCTAGGACAGGCAATATTTAAGCAAGCCTCTTTTTCTTTGAACGAGTTGAGGCGTTTCTGAAGCTCAAGGAAATCTACCAGGTGGCCGTCAAACTCAGGGCCGTCAACACAAGCGAACATCACTTTGCCTGCCACGCTTACTCTGCAGGAACCGCACATCCCTGTACCATCAAGCATTATGGGATTGAGGCTTACCATGGTTTTTATATGATATTCTTTCGTCAGCTCAGAGACTGCCTTCATCATAACCACAGGGCCTACGGCATAGACGAGCTCAGGATACTGGGTATGCGTTGATTTTTCTACTGCTTGTAAAAGGCCTCTGAGGCTATCGGTAACCAGCCCCTTTCTGCCGTAAGAGGCGTCATCGGTAGTAATAAATAATTCGCCGCATATCAGAGATAATTGATCTTCCAAAATTATGTAATCTCGTGAACGCGCCCCGAGTATGCCGATAACCCTGTTCCCTGCTTCTTTCATAGCCTTTGCCACTGGCCAAACCTCGGCAATGCCCACGCCGCCGCCGATACAAATTACCGTTCCGTAATTTTCAATATGGGTCGCGGTTCCTAAGGGGCCTAAGAGATGTTCTAGGTGCTCCCCAACATTCAGCAAGCCTAATTCTTTGGTTGAAAAACCAACTTCCTGAAAGATTAGGGTAATGTCGCCAGCTGTTTTATCGGTATTGGCTATGGTTAAAGGGATGCGCTCTGAATTTTCTTTTGCTACCACAACGACAAAGTGCCCTGCTTTTGCTTTGGCAGCTATTTCCGGGGCAGTAATGGTAAGCGCGGTAATTCCTTGAGCCATAGTTTCTTTTTTAATAATGCGAAACATTGTGTTAGTGCTCCGTATACCCCTTTTAGTACACCGTCACACTAATAAAAACTAATTTAACGGTGTACTAGTTTTGATAGTATTAATGCTTTAGGGTTTTTATTAGTTCACCATAAGAGAGGCTGTTTAAAACATCGTTTTTTGTTAACCAGCCGCGCCGCGCCGTTGCCACGCCTAAATGCATCGCCTGTAACTGAGATACCGCATGGGCATCGGTAGAGATGGCTAATCTGGCGCCTGCTTTTTTGGCCTGCCGGCAATAGGTGTCATTTAAGTCAAGGCGTAACGGATAGGCATTAATTTCCAGCGCTGTGCCGTAATCTGAGGCTGCCCTAAAAATATCGTCAAAGTCCGCTTCATAAGCATCACGTGTGCCCCAAAGCCTTCCTGTGGGATGGGCGATAATATCAACATACTCATTTTTGCAGGCAGCAAGCAGCCGTTTGGTAATCTGTTTTTTTGATTGTTTAAACCCTGTGTGAATTGCCGCGACCACGATATCAAAATCCGCTAAAACAGTATCAGGATAATCTAGCCTTCCCTGTGAATCTATATCAACTTCTGAGCCAAAAAGCACCTTGCAAACCTTGAGTGTTTTATTCAGGTTTTCTATTTCCATTTTTTTCTTTTTTAGGTCCGCAAGCGTTAGCCCTTTGGCTATTGTAAGCCCTTGCGAGTGGTCGCTGATAGTAATGTATTCGTAGCCTAAGCCTTTAGCACACTGCGCCATTTCGGCAATGCTGTTGTGGCCGTCAGAATAGCGTGAGTGGGCATGAAAGTCTCCTTTGATATCAGCGAGGGTAAGTAACTGAGGAAGCCTATGTGTGGCTGCTAATTCGATTTCTCCCGCATCCTCACGCAGTTCGGGCTCGATATATGAGAGCCCCAAGCTTTTAAAGACCGCCTCTTCTGTTTTGCCGCTTATGTATTTCTCTTTTCCGTTTTTGATTCTAAATACCCCATATTCATTTACCTTAAGGCCATATTTCATGGCACGCTGGCGTATCTTGATATTGAAATTCTTTGAACCCGTGAAATAAACAAGTGCCGCGCCGTAGCTTTTTTCTTTGACAACCCTTATATCCACCTGAGTTCCTTCTTGCGTAATTACCGACGCTTTCGTTTCGCCTTGAGCGGTACTATCTTTTATCTGAGGTAATTTCGCGAGCGCCTCCATTATCTTTTGAGGGTTTGGGGAGCTTACCAGGATATCAATATCGCGGATTGTCTCTTTCATCCTGCGTAAAGACCCGCAGACCGCAAGCTGAGTAATTCTTGTGGCATTTTTTAAAGCAGCGATAAATTCGTTGGCGACGGTAAGTGCCGTGCCAAGATCCATGCGCTCCCTGCCTTTTTTAACCAATGCGATGCCTTGTAATATGTTTTCGATGGTTTTCTCTTTAATTCCGCTTAATTCCAAAAGTTTTTTCTCCCGGCAGGCCTTTTCCAGTTCAGCACTATTTTTTATGCCGAGCTTTTCATAAAACAATTTCGCGTGTTTAGGGCCGACAGAGGGTATGGCCAATAAGCCTACCATTCCTGGTGGTAGGGAACGCCGCATATCTTCTAAAAATGATAGTTTTCCTGTTGTGGCGATTTCCACGATTTTCTCCGCTAAATCCTTGCCTATCCCTGGTATTTCGGTGAGCCTGTTTTCATTAATGATATCTTGGATATCTTCACTTAGAGACTCAATATTCTGCGCTGCCCGTTCATAGGCGCGGATTCTGAAGACATTTTCTCCTTTGAGCTCCAGAATTTTAGCAATCTCACGGAAGATTCCCGCGATAAGGCTTGTAATCATAGTTATTTTAGCTTAGCTCTAGCCAGAAATTCCTTTACGCGAAATCCTTTTAATGCCCGTATTGAAAAGAAATAGAAATAATGTGTTTTTAATTCTTTAGCATTAAGAACCAGGTCAAAAAGCATATGTTGGCTCATGCCGATTGCAAGAGAAATCCAAAATGGCCCCAGCTTCAAAACGGCAATCGCTCCCCAGAGCAAGATGAGTAATTCAAATGAGTGAAAGATAACGCTTAAATATTCAAATTGGTGTTCGTAGCAAAAACGCAAAAAACGCCTAAGGTTTAGGTTAATTCCTTGGTGCAGATAATAGTCAATCACATGGTCTATATCGATAAGGAATCCGGCAATAAATGATATTACGCCGCAGGATAGGCAACGGTAGTAACCATAGAGAATGCCGCTTATGGCTAGTGTCGCTATGAAATGGTAGTGGGGTTTCATGGTTTCAAAAATTAGCCGTTAGTTCGTATCTGTAGCGCGTAACTTGACTCTATTGTTTTGACCAGGTTGGTCAAGATAGTATTCACCGGTACCGCTAATCCTAAGCCCTGCGCCTGCCTGATGATCACACCGTTAATGAAATCTATTTCGGTGCGTTTTTGCTTTAAGACGTCCTGCAGCATGCTGGAGATGTTATTGCTGGTGGCAACGCAAACCGCTACTACTTTTGAGAGAGGGTCGTCATAGATGAGTTTTATTCGTTTTCTCTTTACTACCCTGATTGCTTCGTTTACGGCGTCTTCAAGAATCTTGCGTGTTGGCTCAAACTCAATGAGCCTGCCATTTTTTAGATGGGTAATAGCGCTAAGGGCATTGATACCGACATTGATAATTAATTTAGACCATAAAAATGATTTTATATCTTTTGAAATCCTGGTTTCAATACCGGCTTTGTTGCAAAGCTCCCTGAGGGCGCGCAGCTCTACGGGGATTCTTCCATCTAAGCGCCCGATAATAGTTTCTCCTTTGCCGGCGTGCTTTACCCATCCGGGGCCTAATGCTGTTGCCCCTTGATTAGTAATGCCTCCTAACACCCTTTCCTGGCCGACTACCTCGGAAATAATTTCTACGTTTCCTAAGCCGTTTTGCAGGGTGAGAATTAAGGTAGTATCACTCAATAAAGGTTTTATAGTAAGCAGGGCGTCTTTGGTGTCGTAGGATTTTACCGTGATAATGATGAGGTTGCAGGGGCCGATTTCCTTTGCTTCGGAAGTGATGTTAACCTTTGCCTGCCAGGCGCCTGAAATCCCTTCGATTTTTATTCCTTGCTCCCTGATTTTCTTTGCCCGCGCCTGATGTTTATCCAGAAGCCAGATTTCTTCTTTGCTTTTAGATAAAAAACCTGCCAAAAGGCAGCCTATTGCCCCTGGGCCAATGAACGCGATTTTCATAGTACACCTCTTTAGGACAGTAACTCCATAAACTCTCTCGATTTAGGTTTAATCTGCAGGTGAAATTCGATAAAATTGTGGAGTATGTAATTGAGCTCTTCCTTGATTTTTCCTGTCAGCCCCAAACGTAAGGCATCCTGCCAGCCGCTTTGTTCCATATGGAGAATTGAGGCGATAGTTCCTTTAAAGACACCGGCAGAGTGATTGTCAACTCTGGCACAGAGCGGGCATACCAGGCCTCCTCGCTTGATATTAAAAAACGCCATAGCTGCTATATTCTTATCGCAGATACTGCAGCTGTCAAGGCGCGGGCGGAAGCCGATTATTTTTAAAAATTTGATGATAAATACGCGGACTACCTTTTCTGTGTCAGCTCCGGAATTCATGTGCCTTAAGGCGGCATTTGCCAAGGTGTATACCTGCTCATTCTTCTCTTCGTGCGGCATAAGGTGGCCGAGAAGGTCAATAAGATAAGAGGAAAAAGCTATGGATTTTAATTCCGCGCGGATATGGTTAAAATTTTCTATGAGGTCGCATTGGGAAATCAGGTGGAGCCCGGATGAACGCGCTTGATAAAAGACGATTTCATTCGTTGAGAAAGGCTCAAGGCGCGAGGCGAATTTTTTGGGATCTTTACGGATACCTTTGAGTATCCCGTCAATCCTGCCGTAGTCCTTAGAAAAGAAATGGGCAATCATGCTTGTTTCCCTGAAATCGAAAGTTTTTAAGATAAGTGCCTCTGTTTTAAGAATAGCCATGATGGGTAGCGATTAGTGAGTTCGGTAACAGTTCATCCCTCGGAAGCATTCTCTTTATAAGATTGCTTCTCCGCCTTCGGCGGCCCGCAATGACACCGACGGACACTTCCAAGAGCTGAACTGTTACTGAGTTCGTGTCATTTCATAAAAAAGTGTTTCTTGTTTTGAGAACATGCGTCTTTTTGCCCATGGGGAGGTATCGTCATAGCCGGCCAGATGCAGGAATCCATGGATAAGGTATAGGATGAGTTCGTCCTTATATGATGTCCTGTAAATTTTGGCATTCCTTTTTGCCGTGTCTAAGGAGATTGCGATATCCGCGGCTTCCTGGCCGGTATAGTCAAATGACAAGACATCTGTTGGCCTGTTGCGCATAAGGTATTTTTTATTAAGCTGCCGTATCTGTTTATCGCTTAAAAAGCTTATCCCTAAGGTTAAACTTCTAGCCCCGCGCAGGCTGATTTTAAGCTTAGCGGCGATGTTTTCTATCGTGTCGCGGCTTAGCGGTAAGCGCTGGTTAGCCGTGTTTCTTATGATGATTTTCTTTTTTTGATAGTTCAGGGTATTCAATCCTGCCATGATAAAATCCGCTTAAAATATGGATAAATACTTTCGCGATTCTCTCAAGATCCTTTAAGGTTAGCTCGCAGTCATTAAGCTGGCCGTCAATAAATTTATTATTGATTACCTTGTGGACCATTTCTTCGATTTTTGCCGGTTGTGGCTCGGCAAGCACCCTGCAGGCAGCCTCCGCGGAATCTGCCAGGAGTACGATTGCCGTTTCTTTTGAGGTTGGCCGCGGCCCCGGATAGCGGAATCCCTCCTCTTGAATTTCTTCCAGCCCTTCACCTGCCTCAATCGCTTTGCGGTAGAAATAATACACTAAGCTTGTGCCGTGGTGTTGGCTGATAAAATCAATAATTGCCGGCTTTAATCTGTATTTCTTGGCTAGCTCAATCCCTTCCTTAATGTGGTTCATAATGACCATTTTGCTCATAGAAGGGCTTAGATGAGAATGTTTGCTTGAGGCCTTTTGGTTCTCTACGAAGTATTCCGGGTTACTCAGTTTTCCGATATCGTGGTAATAGGCACCGATACGCGCAAGCAAAGAATTCGCGCCGATGCTTTCTGCGGCTGCCTCCGCGAGGTTACCGACAATCAGGCTGTGCAGGTGTGTCCCCGGCGTTTCAAGGACCATTTTCCTAAGAAGCGGATGGTTAAAGTCTGAGAGCTCTAAAAGGCTGATATTCGTCAGTATTCCAAACCAGTTTTCAATCAGAGGTAATATGCCCGTGACTGCTATGGCACAGATAATACCGCTAAAAAAGTTAGGCACAATGATTCCCGGAAGCGTTTGATGGTACATGAGCCCAAAAAGCAAAGCCTGCACTAATCCCGCGCAAAGCCCGGCAGTGAGTATGCGGATTCTGGAACGTATCTTTCTGACTAAGAGCGCGGTAGTGATTCCGGTAATCAGAAATATGAGGCATGTGTCTAAAGAATTATTGGCGATAATCCCCGCGAAGCAGGATGCCAGCACGCAGAATACAAAAGACAGCCTTAGGTCATTATATAATATGGCGACGAGGAGTATGAGCGCGGTAACGGGGATATATGCCGTGCTGATATAGTAATCAATTAATTTTTTGCTGATAATGACGAAAACAATAAAAAGCAGGACCAGCAGTAAATATCCTTGCTTTTTGATTGCGGGGAGCATGTCTTTTGAAGATGCCACATATAACACCACACTGATAATAAGAAAGGCGCTTGCCAATGGTAAGGCGATGAGCGGCACTAAAAGAATGATTAGCAAAGCAAAGGCTAGAAAGTAAAGCTTAGAGAGGTGCGGCGAAATCGCAGAAATAACGTTACGTGCGGTTTTTGGAAAGAGTTGCTGCGTCAGGGCATTCTTAGCGTGCTGTTGATAATTTTTCATAGGCTGCGATTATCCTCTGGACAAGTTCATGCCTGACGACATCCTTACCGCTAAAGCTGATACATTGTATCCCTTTAATGGCTTTTAATATATCAAGTGCTAGGAATAATCCTACAGGCTTACCGCCGGGCAGGTCGCTTTGGGTAAGATCTCCGGTGATCACGGTCTTTGAATCAAATCCTAGCCGGGTAAGAAACATCTTTAATTGCTCTACCGTGCAGTTTTGCGCTTCATCGAGTATAACAAAGGCATCATTGAGTGTCCTTCCCCGCATATATGCCAGAGGGGCAACCTCAATAGTCCCCATTTCAATGTATTTTTCTATTTGTTCTGCCTCCATCATATCGTAGAGGGCGTCATAGAGCGGCCGGAGATACGGCAGTATTTTTTCATACAGTGTTCCGGGAAGATATCCTAATGATTCGCCGGCTTCAATCGCGGGACGGGTAAGGATGATTCTGCGCACATAGCCTTTGCGTAAGGCTTCAACAGCCATTGCCATTGCTAGGTATGTCTTGCCTGTGCCGGCAGGCCCTATCGCGAAGACTATGTCATAGTCCTTGATTGCCTGAAGGTAGTTGCGTTGAGCGGGGCCTCGCGGCCCTATACTTTTTCCCTTAAAAGAAAATCCTATATCTACCTGTTCTTTGGGGGGTATTTTTTTAGTTTCATCTTTATCATCTATCGTAGTTTTTTTATTTTTAAAGGAATAAATCAGATTGTGGAGTTCTTCCTTCGCGATGAGCCTTCCCGAGCGAATGTCAGATAGCAGATGCTCTATTAACAGAAACGCCGCTTTGAGGTTTTTCGCGCCGCCGGTAACTCTTAGGGTTTCTCCCCGCAAGAGTATTTTTATCCTGAAAGAATTTTCAAGCAGAGGAATATGTTCGTCCCGTGTCCCTAAGAGGCCGTGTGCCTCAGAGGAATTTTTTAATATGAGCGTTTTTTCCATATATCGATAGGTTGTCCCTTATCGGCGCATGAAGGTAAGCCGCGCAGGTTTATTGTCAAGGCCGTTAATTTTTGGGTATCCTTAGCTCTTTTCCCGGGCGGATTTTGTCAGGAGATTTTAAGGTATCCTGGTTAGCCTCAAATATCTCCTTCCATTTTTTTGTGGTTCCGTATATTTTTTCTGAAATTTTTTGTAACGTATCGTCCTTTTGAACTATGTAGGTTTCAAATTCAGGAGTTGACGTTATTTCTTCCTCTGGGATAGGCGCCGAGGTTTCTACCTGTATTGAGCCAAGATCCTTGTTTCTTTGAGCCCCTGACGTTGGTTCGTCCATTGATTCAGGTGATTTTTTTAACCTTTCGAATTTAATCGGGCTTCGCAGCTCGATTTCAACGACTTTAGTCGTGCGTTGGGTGAATTTTTTCGCCTGTTGCGTATCTTGAGGGGCACTCCCGGAAAGATATCCTTGGTTGCCGGTGAGTTCTTGATCTACCCTGTCTTTAGCGACTGAGTAGGTTCGTACAACACACCCACTGAGTAAAAGTGCCGCGGATAATCCTAAACAAACGTTGGACACTAATCGATGCATAGTAACACTGCTCATGCTTCCTCCCTTTTTATGTAACAGTTCAGCCTTTAGAAGTGCCCGTCGGTATCATTGCGATCCGCCGAAGGCGGAGAAGCAATCTTATAAAAAGACTGCTTCGTCGCTGTCGCTCCTCGCAGTGACACGAATACTTCCAAACGCTGAACTATTACCTTTTTTAAGTTATGGCTGGCTTGTGTCAGACATATAGTACGGTTATAAATGGTATTTCTCCGGTAGTATATTACGGTGATTTTATTGCTGTCTTTTTATGCGTTAAGTTTACTTCATTGAGTTGTTTCTCTGTCACTTGGCTAGGGGCCTGGGTCATAGGGCAAAGGCCCTTCTGGGTTTTCGGAAAGGCAATAACCTCGCGGATGGAACTGCATCCGGTAAGAATTGCCAGGAGCCTATCTAGCCCGAAGGCAATGCCTCCGTGGGGAGGCGCCCCGAAAGTAAATGCCTCAAGGAGAAACCCGAATTTTGCCTTTGTTTCTTCTTCCGAGAGGCCAAGAATCTTAAAAATTTTGCCCTGTAGGTTTTGATCATGAATTCTTATTGACCCCGAAGCAATTTCATTGCCATTAAGCACTAAATCGTATGAGCGAGAACGTATTTTGGTCAGTTCTGGTGTTTCCAGAGCGGCGCTATCCTCTTGATGAGGCGCGGTAAAAGGATGATGTTCCGATTCCCAGCGCTTTTCCTCGTTATTGTATTTAAAGAGGGGAAAATCTATAATCCAGACAAAGGCGAATTCCTCCTGCTCTGTACGCAGGTTAGGTTTATCGTTGTTATAGCGTTCCATTGCCTCTTTGTAGGCCATGCGTTTAAAAGGAATCGTTAACTCGATGCCTTTGAGCTCTTTTAAGATCGTAGAGAAAAGACTCTCAGTGAGCTTGAAAATATCTTCTTCGTTGACAAAAGACATCTCCATATCTAACTGGGTGAATTCCGGCTGGCGGTCAGCCCGTAAGTCTTCGTCACGGAAACATTTGGCTATTTGGAAATACTTTTCAATTCCTGATACCATGAGGATTTGCTTGAATAATTGGGGTGACTGCGGAAGGGCGTAAAACTCATGAGGGCTTAAGCGCGATGGCACGAGAAAATCCCGGGCTCCTTCAGGAGTTGATTTAGTAAGAATCGGAGTTTCTACTTCAAGAAAGCCCTGGCTATCGAGAAAACGCCGTATGCTTTGATAGAGCTTGTGCCTTAAAACGATAGTGTTAAGCATTTTCGGCCGGCGTAAGTCAAGATAACGGTATTTCAGGCGTATTTCTTCTCCTACGTCTATGCTGCCATTGATTTCAAACGGCAGGGTATTTGAAGGATTCAGTATTTCGATTTCGCGTGCCAGAATTTCTATTTCACCGCTTGGTATTTTAGGGTTAATGGTCCCTTTCGGGCGGGGATTAACGGTACCCTTAAGCACAATCACAAATTCGCTTCTTAAATTGGCCGCGACTTCATAGGCAAGGGGTGCTTCTTTGGGAATAAAGACCACCTGGGTAATTCCCTGCCGGTCTCTAATATCAATAAAAATCAATTTTCCGTGGTCACGGCGTGCTTCAACCCATCCGCAGAGGATGATTTCTTTTCCCGCGTCGCTTATGGTCAATTCACCGCAGGTGTGTGTGCGTAGCATAGTTATAACCTTTCTTTGATTTCGTTAACAATAGTGGTAAACGCTATTTCGTGTTGACTGCCTGCGCGCATATCTTTTAAGGCAATTACCTGTTTTGCCAGCTCATTTTCTCCGAGTATGGCGGCAAAACGCGCCTTTGAATCATGAGCCTTTCGCATCTGGGCCTTTAAGGATTTATCTTCATAATCCATATCGCAGGAAATACGCGCTTGGCGTAATTCCTGAAGCAGGAGAAACCCTTTCTTTTGGGCTTGTTCGCCTAAGGTAATAACAAAGACACTCAGGTTTTCGGCAAAAACGCCTGATTCTTGAGGCGCGGCTAAGAGAAGCCGCTCCAGGCCGAACGCGAAACCCATTGCCCCCAGATGAGGGCCTCCTAAGTTAGTAATCAGCGTATCGTATCTGCCTCCTGCTCCTAAAGCGTCTTGGGCCCCCAGCCCAGGATGAGAGATTTCAAAAACTGTCTTGGTATAATAATCAAGGCCTCTTACTAAGCTAGTGCTGGAATGATAGTCAACCTTGAGCGCGTCAAGGTTATTTTTTACTATGGTAAAGTGTTGTAAGCACGGTTGGCATAAATACTCATTATACTGTAAATCAAGTTCGCTGACAACTTGTTTACAGCCATCGTTCTTACAGTCTAAAATCCTAAAGACATTTCGGTTAAAGCGGTCATTACAGTCTTCACAAAGCTTTTCTAGCTTATCTTTGAGTTTTTCGCGTAAGAGCCTATTGAGCGTTTGCTTATCCTCGGGGCAGCCCAAGCTGTTTATTTTTATCTGATAGCCGCTAATTTTCAGTTCTTCCAGAATTCCGCGAGCAAGAGCGATAATTTCTGAATCTACGTATGGGTTTGATGAGCCTATGGCCTCAATACCGATATGATGAAACTGGCGAAGCCGCCCCTTTTGTGGGCGTTCCGCGCGAAACATGGGCCCCATGTAGTAGAGTTTCATAAAACCATCGGTTTTATCCAGGTTATTCTCTAAATATGCCCTGACTACCGCTGCTGTAGCCTCAGGACGCAAGCAGAAGATTTCTGTTTGGCGAGGGATGAGAAACATCTGTTTTTTGACTATTTCGGTTTCTTCACCCAAGGAGCGGTTAAAAAGGCCGCTATGCTCTAAAATTGGGGTTCGTATGGGTTTATATCCATAGAGGTCAAAGATATCCCTGCATTTTTCCTCAACAGACAGCCAGACTGCCGCCTCAGCAGGTAAGATATCCTTTGTTCCCGTAGGTGCTTTAAACGTTTCGATATTTTCCTTCATTGTATGCGCTGGAGTGTTGGCACATGCTGCCAAAATGAAGCGTGTGAGAGGAAATTTATTTAATGCGTTGTTTCATCTCTAGGCCGGGTTTGAAAATAACTACTTTACGCGCGGGTACAGGTACTGTTTGGCCTGTTCGGGGATTTCTTCCGATACGGGGGCGGCGGGTTTTTAGTTTAAAGACGCCGAAATTACGCAGTTCAATCTTTTCATCTCGGATTAAGCTTTCAATAATACAGTCAAAAATTCCCTGCAGGACTTTTTTGACAATAATCTGCTTAATCCCTGTCGCATCAGTAACCTTTAAAGCGATATCTTTTTTAGTCATAACTCCCTCCTGTAAGTAATCTATGCTTACGAGCCTATAGTCCTCCGTCAACCTGATTCTTAATAGTATAGCGGATATTGGCTATCGACAATTGACTATAGGCTACTCGCTATTGACCCGTTATTATTTTTACGTAACTAACGTAGCATAAAAAGGTTAGAGGGTCAAGGAAAATCTTTCTTCACCTAAAAGTGATTCCATTTCCTGGATCAATCCTTGATTGGGCTGGACGTGCAGTTCCTCGGAAACAAGAATATGGTAGCGCGCGCGATTGGCAGTATCCATATGGAGGTAGACCGGGGTCTTCCCTGAGTATTGGGTGAGCATGGTTTTTAGGCTCAGTAAAAGATTTTCCCTTAAACCGGCAATGTTTATGTCTATTTTCAGGATTTGTTTATACGCTTCTTCGAGAGGAATAATGGTACTCGCTATGATTTTCGGGGCTTCCTCTTTCAGATTTAAACGGCCGGTAATTAAGACTATGCTGTTTGGCTGTATAAAACGGCTGTTTTGTTTATAAGACTCAGGAAAAACCAGGATTTCAACGGCGCCGCCAAGGTCCTCAAGCTTCAAAATAGCCATTTTCTCACCTGATTTACGGGTAACGGTATATTTGATTTTTATGATAAGCCCCGCGATTTTAATGAGGTCGTTATCTTTAGTGGTTCCCAGATGAGCTATAGAACAGCAGGAAAAGCGCTTAAGCTGATTGGCAAAACGTGACAGGGGATGCCCGGTGACATAAAAGCCGAGCATCTCTTTTTCAAAAGCCAAGAGCTGGGGCTCAGACCACTCTCTTACTTGAGGGGTCTGCGTCAGTTGTTTCTTAAAACCGTTTGTTTGGCCTGCGTCAAAAAATGATAATTGCCCCGTTGCTTTTTCTTTCTGAGACTTGGATGATGTTTCAAGGGTGTGCTCTAAATCCATCATCAGCTGTGCCCTGAATAAGCCGAAGGAATCCATTGCCCCGGCTTTAATCAGTGATTCCATGACTTTACGGTTGACAAGGCGCAGGTCGAGATTTTCGCAAAAATCAGATAATGATTTAAATTTCCCTTTTTCATCTCTGATCTTAAGGATCGACTCAATTGCTCCCTGGCCGACGTTTTTTACCGCGATAAGCCCAAAACGAATGTTCTTATCATCAATCACGGTAAAAATATCCCGGGATTCATTAACATCAGATGGTAAAATTTCAATTCCTATGCGCTGGCATTCCCCCACATATTCCACGATTTTATCGGTGTTGTCTTTTTCTGAGGTAAGCAGGGCTGCCATGAATTCAACAGGATAATTAGCCTTAAGGTAGGCGGTGCGGTAGGAAATAAGCGCGTAGGCCGCCGAATGCGATTTGTTGAACCCATAACCTGAGAAATACTCTATCTGGTCAAAAATCTTGTTCGCGGATTGCTCACGCAGCCCATTTTTCTTTGCTCCTTCTACAAAATGCTGCCGCTGTGTTTCAAGGACTTCGGGAATCTTTTTTGCCATAGCCTTGCGCAGGATGTCTGCCTGGGCAAGCGAGAAGCCTGCTAATACCGAGGCAATTTGCATTACCTGCTCTTGGTAGACCATAATCCCGTAGGTTGGAGCGAGTATTGGCTCAAGCTTTTTTGATTCATAGCGGATAGCGGTTTTCCCGTTCCGGCGCTGAATAAAATCATCAAGCATCCCTGAGCCCATTGGCCCTGGCCGGTAGAGTGCCAGGATAGCGATTAAATCTTCAAACTGGGACGGGTTTACTTTTTTGAGCAGATCACGCATGCCGTTAGATTCAAGCTGAAACACCCCTAAGGTTTGCGCTGAGCTTAAAAGGTCAAAGGTTTTTTTATCGCTAAGGGCGATTGTCTCGATATTGAGCGAGTACTGCCTTCTTTCTTTGATGATTTCCAGGGCCCTTTGGATTACGGTTAAGGTGCGTAGGCCAAGAAAATCCATTTTAAGAAGGCCTATCTTTTCAAGCGATTCCATCGCATATCCCGTGGTGATAGTTTGTTCATCCCCTGCTTTAAACAGCGGTACATAATAGTCTAAGGGTTTATCAGAAATGACGACTCCCGCGGCATGGGTTGAGGCATGGCGGGTGAGCCCCTCAAGGGATTTCGCGGTGTCTATAAGCTGTGTTACGGAGGCGTCGCTTTTATATAAATGTTCTAATTCAGGCTCTTGATGCAGCGCGTCATCTAAGGTAATGTTTAATTCTACCGGTATTAGCTTGGCAATTTTATCAACATCGGCATAACTCATTCCCATAACTCTTCCTACGTCGCGGATAACCGCCCGTGCCAGCATTGTTCCAAAGGTAATAATCTGGGCAACGTTCTTTTGGCCGTATTTTTTAGTAACATAATCAATGACCTCCTGCCTTCGTTCATAACAAAAGTCTATGTCGATATCAGGCATTCCTATTCGCTCAGGGTTTAAGAAACGCTCGAAAAGCAGGCCATATTTGAGGGGGTTAATATCGGTGATTTCTAAAAGATAGCTTACCAGGCTTCCTGCCGCGGAACCTCTTCCCGGCCCGACAGGAATGCCTTTACTCTTGGCGTAGTGGATAAAATCCCAGACAATGAGAAAATAACTGGTAAACCCTATTTTTTTGATGGTTTCTAGCTCATATTCAAGGCGCTCCCGTATATCGTTGGTTTCTTCAGGGAAACGTTTTGTAAGCCCTTTTTCGCATAAGCCGCGTAAGAATTCGTCCTTTGTCTTTCCCACAGGAGCTTCGTACAGGGGTAAGTGCAGCTGTTTAAAATTCAATTCAAGATTACATTTTTCGGTAATGGCTATAGTGTTGGTAATTGCTTCTGGGAGCTCTTTAAAGAGCGCTTTCATTTCATCCGCGTTTTTGAAATAGAATTCCTCGGAATGAAAGCGCATGTGTCCAGGATCAGAAAGCGTGGCCTGGGTTTGTATACATAACAAGGCTTCGTGCGCCTTAGCGGCTTGCCTGGTCAAATAATGCACATCATTAGTAGCAACCAGCGGCAATGATAACTCTCTGGCAAGTTTCATGAGGCTTTGATTGCAGAGTGTTTGTTCTTCCAAGCCGTTGTGCTGCACTTCTATATAGAAATTACCTTTGCCAAAGATCTGCAGAAAATCATCGGCGCATCGTAAGGCGCTGGTATACTGATTGTTTCTTAAAAGCGTAGGGATTTCGCCTTTGAGGCAGGCCGTTAAACCGATGAGGCCTTTAGCGTGTTCTGCCAGGATTTCCTTATCTATACGGGGACGGTAATAAAATCCTTCCAGATACCCTATGGAAACGAGCTTCATGAGGTTATGATAGCCTTCTTCGTCTTTACACAGAAGGATGAAATGATGGTTAGATTCTTTTATTCCCGTCGATGACTTATCAAAGCGGCTTTTGGGAGCGATATAGGTTTCGCATCCAATGATTGGTTTTACTCCTGAGCGCTGGGCCTCAAGGTAGAACTCAATAGCCCCGAACATATTGCCGTGGTCGGTAAGTGCCAAAGCAGGCATTTTATGGTGGCTGGCTAATTGTAGGAGTTTCTTAAGTAAGCAGGCGCCGTCAAGGAGGCTGTATTGGCTGTGGAGATGCAGGTGGACAAAATCGGAGTGCGGCATTTCTATGAAAAATTATAAAAGGTCAATAGTCTATGGTCGATAGTCTATCGAAAAAAAGTACAATTGACCATCAGCTATTGACCCTTCTGTTTTACTTACTTTATTCCCACTCTATCGTTGCGGGTGGTTTGGAAGAGATATCGTAAACGACGCGGTTTACTCCTTTTACTTCGTTGATAATACGGTTTGAGAGTGCTTCTAAAAGCGAGTGCGGAAGTTTCGCCCAGTCCGCTGTCATTCCGTCAACTGAGGTTACACAGCGGATAGCGACGACATTTTCATACGTTCTCGTATCTCCCATCACACCGACAGATTTAACGGGTAAAAGTACCGCGAACGACTGCCATACTTGCTCGTAAAATTCGGTTTTTTTGATTTCCTCAATAACCCGTTTGTCTACCTCGCGTAATATATCCAGGCGTTCTTGGGTCACCTCTCCTATGATTCTAATAGCCAGTCCTGGCCCCGGAAACGGCTGCCGGTAGAGTACTGCTTCTGGAATCCCTAATTCTTTGCCTATTTTTCTTACCTCGTCTTTGAAAAGTTCGCGAAGCGGTTCTATAAGCTTGAGCTTCATATTCAGGGGAAGCCCGCCCACGTTATGGTGGGTTTTTATTTTTGCCGATGGCCCTCCGAACGCGGGAATTGACTCAATAACATCAGGGTAGAGTGTTCCTTGCGCCAGGAATTCTACGCCTTTAATTTTATGCGCTTGTTCCTCAAATATCTTGACGAACTCATCGCCGATAATTTTACGTTTTTCTTCGGGGTCGCTGACATGAGCAAGGCGTTTGAGGAACCTGCCTTCCGCTTCGATATGGGTTAAATTCAAATGGAAAGTGTCTTTAAACACTTTTTTTACCTGGAGAGCTTCATCTTTACGTAAAAGGCCGTTATCGATAAAAATGCAGCGTAAATTATTGCCTATTGCCTTATGGATGAGGAGCGCGGCTACTGATGAATCGACGCCTCCGCTTAAGCCACAGACTACTTTACTTTTGCCAGCGGACTGTTTTATGGTATTGATTGCTTCGGTTATAAAGGATTTGATGTTCCAGCGGCCGGAACAGCCGCTGATTCTAAAGAGAAAATTGGCGATAATGTCGTTTCCGCGCGGCGTATGCGCTACTTCGGGGTGGAACTGCACGCCGTAGATCTTTTTTTTCTTATCAGAAATTGCCGCGTGCGCCGTAGTAAGGGTGTGGGAAATAGTCTGAAAACCGCGGGGAGCTTTGACAATGTGGTCGGCGTGGCTCATCCAGCTGGTGATATTTCCGGGAAGGCGGTAAAATAAATCGGTGTTGTCATCAATAAATAATTCTGCCTTGCCGAATTCGCGTTCCGAGGTAAATTTCACCTTTCCGCCGGCAAGTTGGGCTATTGCCTGCATGCCATAGCAAATTCCTAGAATCGGGATGCCTAACTTTAAAATATCTTTATCAGGCAGCGGGCTCTGTTTCGCGTACACCGACGCGGGGCCTCCGCTAAGAATCAAACCTTTAGGCGCAAGCTCTTTTATGCTGGCGGAAGAAATGTTGAAAGGGACAATCTGGCTGTAGACACGATTTTCCCGTACTCGCCTGGCAATGAGCTGGGTATATTGCGAGCCGAAATCAAGGATTAAGATAGTCTCTTTTTTTGTTTGCTGGCGCGACTGTTTGAGGGGAATGAATTTTTTTGTTCGGTGCTTCTTCGGAAGTAAAGGAAATTTTGCCATAGTTTTTTATTTACCCATACCTACCCCTTGGACAACCTGAAATATTTTTCCCTCTGTTTGGATGCTAGGGGCAATAATCATTTCAACATCATGCATCTCTTTGATGTTTGTGGCTCCCAGTGAGCCCATGCAGGTTGTCAATGCTCCCATAAGATTCTGCGAGCCGTCATCTACCTTTGCCGGCCCGTAGAGTATTTCCTTAAGGCTTCCGCTGACTCCTACTTTCACTCGTGTGCCGCGGGGCAAATTCACATGCGAGGTAGCCATGCCCCAGTGGTATCCCCTTCCAGGGGCTTCAATGCTTCGGGCAAAGGATGAACCAACCATGACGGCATCTGCCCCGGCAGCGAAGGCCTTGCAGATTTCACCGCCGATACGCATGCCTCCGTCAGTAATAATGGGTATATAATTCCCCGTGCGCTTAAAGTAGTAGTCACGCGCGGCAGCCGCGTCTACGGTCGCGGTAACCTGGGGTACTCCGATACCTAAGACGCCCCGTGTGGTGCAGGCAGCTCCGGGGCCTATACCGATCAATAAGCCGCTGGCACCGGTTGCGAGCAATTCTATAGTGACCGCGTAGGTAACACAGTTTCCTATAATTATGGGGATTTTCATGGACTTGCAGAATTTATGCAGGTCTAAGGCCTTGTATTCGCTTGAAATATGGCGGATGGTGGTGACTGTTGACTGGACAACAAAGATATCGCATCCTGCATCCTGGGCAATCTTTCCGAACCTGTAGGCATTGGCAGGAATACAGCTGACGCAGGCAATGCCTTTTTTACTTTTAATCTCATGGATACGCTTGGTAATAAGGCTTTCTTTTATCGGCTTGGTGTATACGCTTTGTACCAGTTCTGTAGCCTTTTCGTTAGAAGCCTTAGCGATTTTTTCCAAGACTTCATCAGGATTATCGTAGCGTGTTTGTATTCCGTCGAGATTGAGGACCGCCAGCCCTCCTAATTTACTCATCGCAACCGCAAATCCAACATCGACGACGCCGTCCATTGCCGCCGCAAGTATGGGAACCTTGAATTTCATGGTGCCGACACTAAACGCAGCATCTACCTCATTAGGATTGCAGGTCTGCATGCTGGGCACGAGCGCGACTTCGTCAAACCCGTAACAGCGCCTTGCTCGTTTACCGATTCCGATCCATTCTGCCATTGTTCCTCGCTATCTTGTTATTCTTCAAGAAGTTATAGTATTTTTTGTTGGTGTATGAGTATAACTTATTTTGTCAGTATTGTCAATAGATATTTAATTCTAGTACAATGTAACATAAGTTATTGAATTTCCTCCCCCTTAATGGGGGAGGATAGGTGGGGGTGATATTAGTCGGGCATTTCCCTCCCCTAACCCCTCCCATCAAGGGAGGGGAAGAGTTAAAAACTTTTGTTACAGTGTACTAGTGCGCTGTAACATAAATTTTTACTATCTACAAGGCTTCACCTTGCCAGCGGGGGTGGCAAGATTGTGTTTGAACATGCCGAACGTCCATGCGAAAACATAACCTTGTCAGGGCACGCGCGCTTTATATCCTGACACGATAAAACATTGTTAATAACTAATGTCACGCTGTACTAGGTTTATTGCTCTATCACAGACCTGTAGCGCTGTTTTTCCTTGGGCACCCACCAGTCTATGAGATTGTAGCTTATCCCGACAGGAGCGGGCTTTATCCCCTGGAAACGCTTTGAGATAATCGGCAGGCTGTCCGGTATATAAAGAAACATGTAAGGTTGTTCATCATAAAGTATGCTGTGGATTTCCTGGTAAATTTCCTTTCTTTTATTTTGGTCAAAGGTTTTGCGCCCTTCATCGAGCAATCGGTCAACCTCGCTATTTTTATAGCTGATAAAATTGAACTCACCTTCTTTTGTTTTTGAGGAATGCCAAATATCGTAGCAGTCAGGCTCCCTTCCCAGCGACCAGCCAAGAAGGGCCGCGTCAAAATGCCGCTTGTCAATATACTCCGAAAGGAATGCCGACCACTCGACTATCTTTATTTTTACTTTTATTCCGATATTCTTAAGGTGGGACTGTATAATTTCCGCGGCGCGCTGGCGCTCAAGGTTTCCCTGGTTAGTAATAATGGTAAATTCAAAGGCAGCCCCTTCCTTATCTAAAATACCATCGCCGTTGTGGTCTCTCCAGCCGCATGCTGATAAAATTTCTTTTGCCTTCTCGGGAGAGTATGGCGCGGGGGTTATCTCCTTATTGTAGGCCCAGGATTCAGGGACAAAAGGGCCTGTGCACATTCGGCCTAAGCCTAGTAATACCCCTTGAATAATTTCATTTTTGTTTACCGCGTAATTGAGGGCCTGGCGGATTCGCTTATCTTTAAAGAAAGGATGCGACAGATTGTAGCCAAGATAGGTGTAGCCAAATGATTCTAATCGGAATTTCTGGTAATTGTCCTTAAAAAATTTGGTGTCCGTCTGTTTTTTGTATTGCAGGGAACTGAGGCCGCTAAAATCAATAGTCTGCGCCTGTAATTCTAAAAATAAGGTTGCCTCATCGGGGATCACTTTGAAGATGTAACGGCTAAGATAGGGGGATTTCTCAAAATAGTTTTTATTGCTTACCAATTCCACCCTTTCCTGTGATTTCCAGGCTTTGAGTTTATAAGGGCCTGTACCGATAGGTTGACGCGCGTAGGAAGTCGCCTGAAGATCTTCTTTCTCTAAAAGGTGCAGGGGCATAATCGGCATTCCCCAGCTGGCGAGCCCGGGAGCAAATGGTTCGCTATAGCTGACACCTACGGTGTAATCATCGATAATTTCCAAAGATTTGACTTTTAAAAAGTCCCCAGAGTAGGGGGTGCGCACCAAGGGATCGATTAATTTCTGATAGGTAAACGCGACATCTGCCGCTGTAAAAGGACTGCCGTCATGCCAGCGAATGCCTTTACGCAGGTGAAAAATAATCGTCAGCCCTTCATTTTTGATTTCCCAGGATTCCGCTAAATCACCGATGAGGTTGATATCCTTGTCATATTTGACCAAGCCGTTATAGAGCAGGCCGCAGACATCCGCGGATGCTGAATCCGAAGCCAAAATAGGGATTAATGTCCGGGCATCACTGATAGAGCCCGCGACAAGCGCGTCGCCATAATCCTGAGCAAAGCAACAAGAGGTTATGATACACATCGGCCCCAGGAGAGCGGTGAGTAGCGCAAGGCTTTTGCCCCGCACCCCCTTGAGTACACCGTCATACTCACAAAGTCTAACTTTACGGTGTACTAGTTTGCGCGGCATGGCTTAAAACTTTATTTTTGTTCTTTTTGCTCGGGTACTTTTTGGGTTGTATTTGCTGGAGGTGATTGTGTCTGAGTTTGGTTTGATGGAGGGTTTTCTGGGTTTTTAGTTTCTTGCGCAGTATCGTGTGTCTGGGAAGTGTTTGTTTGAGGTTTTACAGGGATTTTCTTTCCCTCAATAAGCGATTGTGAACGCTGCTTAGAGATGAGGGCTAGGGATAAGCAGGTAATGAAGAAAATAATGGCAAATAGTGCTGTTGCTTTAGTAAGCATGGCATTGGTCTTGGTACCGAAAATTGACTCGGCCCCTGAAAAGGTCTCGGATAAGCCCCCGCCTCTGCCAGCCTGAACTAAGACAATGGCGATCAACCCTATACATACAATGACGTGAAGGTAAATAAAAATACTATATAACATGAGTTATCCTTTCAAAGTGTTGCGTACGAGGCAAGAGAAAACATCTGCCTTGAGGCTGGCTCCACCTACGAGTGCTCCATCAATGTCGCCTTGAGCCATAAGTCCGGCTATATTTTCCGGCTTGACTGAGCCGCCGTATTGAATGCGTATGCTGCTTGCGGTATCATCGCCATAGTGCTGTGTTAACCAGCTTCTAATGTAGTGGTGTACTTCTTGCGCCTGTTCGGGAGTGGCTACTTTTCCAGTTCCTATTGCCCATACCGGTTCATAGGCAAGAATTATTTTTTCCGCGTCGAGTTTTGTTAATCCTTGCAAGCCTTTATCAAGTTGACTCTTGATACGTTCAAACGTAAGGCTTTTCTCTCTATCCAACAGGTTTTCTCCGATACAGACTATCGGAGTTAAACCGTTTTTTAACGCCGCGAAAACCTTTTTGCTTACCGTTTCGTCAGTTTCTCCGAAGAATTGGCGGCGCTCGGAGTGGCCTATCAGGCAATAGCTGCAGCCGGCATCTTTGAGCATTTTTCCTGAGATTTCACCCGTATATGCCCCCTCATCTTCCCAAAAGAGATCCTGGGCAGACAATCCGATAGTGCTTGCTTCAAGCATATCCGCGATATAGGTAAGTAAAGTAAATGGCGGGCATACCACAATGTCTACCGCTTCTATATCATAGAGGTCTCTCTTTAGGATAGTGACTAAATCTTGGCCCTCCTTAAGGGTTTTATACATCTTCCAATTTCCGGCAATTATGGGCCTGCGCATTTTTCTGCTTTTATTTTTTATCAGTTAACGCTGCTATCCCGGGAAGGGTCTTGCCTTCAAGAAATTCTAGCGATGCCCCTCCTCCGGTTGAAATATGGGTCATTTTATTTTCTAAACCAAATTTTGCCACTGCCGCCGCGGTATCTCCACCGCCGATAATGGTTGTTGCCTTAAGCCCCGCGAGGCACTTCGCGATTTCTTTTGTTCCGTTGGCGAAGGCGTCAATTTCAAAAATCCCTAACGGGCCGTTCCAGACTACCGTTTGGGCTTTTTTAAGGCTGTCGCAATATGCCTGGATTGTTTTGGGGCCTATATCAACCCCAATGAAGCCATCAGGGATATCTTCACCTGTTATTTGTACGGTTGAACCTGGTTCTATCTTGTCAGTGATGACATTATCTATGGGTAAGGATAGAGTGACATTTTGTTTTTGCGCTTTTACTAAAATTTCTTTGGCGATCTCTAATTTCTCTTTTTCTAATTTTGAGTTTCCTATTTTTTTGCCTTGTGCCTTTAAAAAGGTATAGGCCATGCCGCCTCCAATAATAATCGCGTCGGCTTTGGGCAGGAGGTTTTCAATCACTCCGATTTTATCGGAAACCTTAGACCCTCCTAAAATAACAATAAAGGGTTTCTTCGGCTTTTCCAAGGCCGCGCCAAGATAGGTGATTTCTTTCTCCAGCAGGAGCCCTGATACCGAGGTCAGGTAGTGAGCCACTCCCTCTGTCGAGGCGTGCGCTCTATGCGCGGTACCGAAGGCGTCGTTGACATAAATATCGGCTACACTCGCTAATGCCTTTGAAAATGCCGCGTCATTTTTTTCTTCTTCAGCGTGAAAGCGCAGATTCTCTAATAAAACAATCTTTTCGTTTGACGCCGCGATTTCATCCTTAATCCCCTGGCCGATACAATCGCTGAGCATTTTTACTTTTTGCTTGAGTAGTTGCTCGAGCCTTTCTTGAACAGGTTTAAGGCTGTATTTTGCGACCGGCTGGCCGTCAGGCCTGCCTAAATGGCTCATGAGTATAATTTGGGCAGGCTGCTTTTCTAAAATATAATTGATTGTCGGTAACGATGCGCGAATACGGGTATCATCGGTGATGGCTAAGCTAGTGTCTTGCGGCACGTTAAAATCACAGCGGACTAAGACTTTTTTCCCGCACAGCGGCACATCTTTTACTGTCAGTTTATTCATTTGAAGTATGTTCAAGGCTAAGCCTCGTTAACGAGGCTTAGCCTTGATAACGCATTTTTACAGGCCTTTTTTAGCGATAAAATCAATGAGGTCAACAACTCTCGAGCTGTAGCCCCATTCATTATCGTACCATCCCAGGATTTTTACGAAGGTTCCGGTGATTACCTTGGTTAGTTCCGCGTCAAAAATGCAGGATTTCGGATTACCGACAAAGTCCCGGGAAACCAGGGGAATATCGCAATATTCCAAGATATGCTTCATTGGGCCTTCGGCTGCTTTTTTAAACGCGGTATTCACTTCTTCAATCGTCGTTGCTTTTTCCGTTTCACAGGTTAGGTCGGTTACCGAGACATCAGGCGTGGGAACGCGCATGGCATAACCGTCCATCTTTCCCTTTAATTGCGGTAGGACCGAACCAATGGCCTTGGCCGCGCCGGTTGAAGTCGGGATCATTGAGACAGCGGCGGCCCGTGCCCGGCGTAAATCCTTATGCGGCAGGTCTAATATTTTCTGGTCATTGGTGTAGGAATGAATCGTGGTCATAAACCCGCGCTTGATACCGAAATTATCCAGCAGTACCTTGGCCATGGGAGCAAGGCAGTTGGTCGTGCAGGATGCGTTTGAAATGATGTGGTGTTTTTTAGGGTCATACATCTGGTCATTTACCCCGAGAACGATGGTGACATCTTCATCTTTGGCAGGTGCTGAGATGATTACCTTCTTGGCGCCCGCGCTGATATGGCCCAGGGCTTTGTCCCTTTCGGTGAAGACGCCGGTTGACTCAACCACGATATCCACCCCTAAATTTTTCCAGGGAATTTCTGCCGGTGATTTGTAGCTGACTATCTTCAATTCTTTGCCGTTAACAATTAAGGAAGTATCAGTTGCCTTTACGTCATCATGAAGTATTCCAAAGGTTGAATCATATTTTAAAAGATGGGCTAAGGTCTTTGTGCCTACCGGTAAATCATTGACTGCCACAAACTCTATATCTTTATTATGAAGCCCCGCCCGATATACTAACCTCCCTATTCTTCCGAAACCATTAATACCAACTTTTACTGCCATTTCATTCCTCCATGTTTAAAGCTACTGTTTCGTTTACCGTTTACCGCTGACAGTTTACCGTTACGGTGAGCGGTACACGGTTAACGGTACACGCAACAATTATCATTTCCTTCTTATTTACGATTGCTTCAGGTACTTCGCCGCTACTTCCGGAGGCGTCGGCACAACGTAAAAACCTGTCCCCCATTCAAAGCCGGCGACCCGGGTCAGTTTAGGCATTATCTCTATGTGCCAGTGATAGCCTTCCCGATGCTCCACATTTATCGGCGAGGTATGCACGATAAAGTTGTAAGCTGGATTATATAGCACATCTTTTATTCTTTGTAAAGTATTTTTAAGCATTTTCGCCAATTCCTGGATCTGTTCCTGGTTCATCATGCAGTAAGCCTCTTGATGCTTTTTGGGGATAATCCAGACCTCAAAGGGGAATTTTGAGATAAAAGGGCAAAAGGCGATAAAGTATTTACTTTCAAAGATGATTCTCTCCTTTTCCTGCAGCTCCTGGCGGATGATATCACAAAAAATACAGCGTTCGCGGTACTCAAAATACTTATAAGCGCCGTCTAATTCTTCCTGGACGTTTTTGGGTATCATCGGCAGGGCGATAAGCTGGGTATGCGGATGCTCAAGCGATGCCCCCGCGGAAGGGCCGTAATTTTTAAAGAGAAGGATATATTTAAAACGGGTATCTTTATGTAAATCGTTCATCCTCCGGCAATACATAGCGATGACGTTTTCCACCTCGTAGTCTTCCAGGTCAGGAATTTCCTTATGATGGTAGGGGGTTTGGATGATAATCTCATGAGCGCCGATGCCGTTTGACATATCATATAAGCCGACACCTCGGCGTTCTATTTCGCCTTCGATTTGCAGGGCAGGGAACTTGTTGGGTACTACCCTTACCTGCCATCCGGGCTTGTTAGGGTGCGTGGCGGGGTCGCGGATGACCTCTACCTCATGAGGGGTGGTTGCTTCGTTGCCGTAGCAAAAAGGGCAATCTCCTGTACGATAGACTATTTCTTCTTTTTCAAAGTCTTCCGGTTTGGTGGGGTTGTCCGTATCCACGATTACCCAGCGTTCAATGATAGGATCTCGTCTTAGTTCTGACATTATATTTCAGTTTCCCTTAAAAATCGTGCCGCGTCTTCCGGGGGGATAGGGCAAATGTAAAAACCGCTTCCCCATTCAAACCCCGCAACCCGTGTAATGCGCGGCATAATTTCAATATGCCAATGATAATCCTGATTAACGGTTTTCCAGTAACCGCGTTTTTCCCTGCGAAAAGGCGCGGTATGGATAATATAGTTATACGGCGGATCGTCTAAGGCTTTCTTCAGTTTAAGCAATACCTGCTTAAGAATTCTTGCCAAATCTACGCGGTGTTGATCGTCGCATTTGGTAAAATCACTGGAATGTTTTTTGGGTAAAATCCAGACTTCAAAAGGAAAACGTGACGCGAAAGGCGCTACCGCTACAAAACCATCCATATCACAGACTACGCGTTCTTTCTGTTGTGTTTCCTGGCGTATAATATCGCAAAAGATACAGCGTTCATGATAGTCGTAGTATTGGCGCGAGCCGATAAGTTCTTCTTTTACCCGCATCGGGGTTATCGGTGTGGCGATGAGCTGTGAGCGCGAATGCTTTTCCTTCCCGCCGCCAGCGCTCCAGCCGTGATTTTTGAAGACAAGGACATATTTAAACCTCTGGTCTTTTTCTAAATCCATCATCCGTTCCCGGTAAGCGTAAAAGACGCTTGCAATCTGCTCTGTCGCCAGATCAGCGATATTATCTATATGCTGGGGTGTCTCTACGATAACTTCATGCGCGCCGATACTGTTCATGACATCATAAAGGCCATGGCCGCGGCGGTCGGAATCGCCTTCAATACGTAAAAAAGGGGCGACACTCGGAATGGCTCGTACCTGCCATCCCGGGGTATTAGGCTGGTTATTTTTACGGATGGCAAATATTTCACCCGGGGTCTTGGCCTCCTTCGTTTCACAAAAGGGGCACTCCCCGTCAGGCGAGCCATTTGCTTTGGAGCTTAGCTCGTCAGGCCTTTTTGAACGTTCAGTTGCTATAATGACCCATCTACCGATAATGGGGTCTTTTCTTAATTCAGGCATAGTTTTTCAATTATAACATAGCGGTGATTTTCTGCAAGGAAATTTTAACCCCATTGATAATGCGTTAGTGAATGGGGAAAATGGGTGGCCCCGCCGCAGGCGGGGACAGGACCCGTTTTCTTTGGTTCCTGATAACTGACCGGTTATCCCCATTGTTCACCGGGATGGATTTTATAGCCGCAGGAAAATGCCTCTACCGACATTCGTTTTCCATTTTCCATTTGTAGCTCAAAGAGCTCAACCGCGCCCTCTTTGCAGCCTATGAGGATTATTTTCTTGCTTACGGCTAAGACAATGGCAGGTTTGGTTTCCAGATAGTCAAGTGCTTTGGCCGCGAAAATCTTTATCATCTTTCCTTTGCGGTAGGTATAGGCTGCCGGCGACGGGGAAAGCCCCCGTATTTGATGCGCGATAGTAGTGGCGTCGTTATTCCAATTGATAAGGCAGTGTTCTTTCTGCAATTTAGGAGCATACGTTACCTGAGTTTCATCCTGCTTGATGAACGTGAGTTGTTTATCTTCTAAAAGCTTCACTGCTTCTAGAATAGCCTCGCTTGCTAAGGCCTCTAATTTTTCGCTTAAGCTTTGCGCGGTATCAGTATTTTCAATGTTGATTTTCTTTTCTAGCAGAATATCTCCGGCATCCATGCGGGGAATCATTTTGATAATGCTGATTCCTGTTTCTTTTTCTCCCTTAATGATCGCCCAATGAATAGGAGCGGCTCCTCTGTATTTTGGCAGTAATGAGGCGTGGATATTAAGAGCCATGAGCCTGGGCAGGTTTAAGATATCCTGGTTAAGGATATGGCCATATGAAGCCACGACGTATAAATCCGCGGGCGTTTTTTTGAGCCATTCAAGTGCCTCAGGAGTATTCGGATTGTCGGGCTGAAAAATAGCCAAGCCTAAGGCCTTGGCCTTTAAGGCTACCTCAGTAGGGTGTATGAATAAGCGCCTTCCTTTGGGCTTGTCAGGCCGGGTTACCACAAGGCTAATGGTATGGCCGGCTTTTACTAAGGCTTCAAGGCTTTGTACCGCGAATTGAGAGCTGCCAAAAAAAACTATGTTCATGGTTTGTTGTCTTATCTCTGGTGGTTATTGGGGGTCGACATCAACACTTACAAAAGCCCCCGAAGATTTTATTTTTTTTAATCGTGTTTTCAGGAAGCCGCTTACAGCCAGGGGATTTTTCATTTTAATAAGTATGGTAAAACGAAAATTGCCGCGCAGCTTAAACGGCGTCGCCTCTCGCGGCTCAAACAACTCCATTTTTTTCCCCGGTTGCCGCATGATGTCAAATATCCTTTGCGCGATGGTTTTGGCGCGCTCGGCGTCTTTACCCCTTACCGTGATGATGGCCAGATGCGTATAAGGCGGAAGGTTAAGGAGTTTTCTTTCCTTTAATTCCGCTGTGAAAAGTTTTTCTAGGTCAAGGGTAAGGAGTTCCTTGCGTTGGTAGTATTCAGCCATTCTTGTTTGCAAGATAAGCTCATCCTTGGCTATGGCCCTGAGCCGGTACAGGAGCCCATATAATTTCTCATTGCTTCTAAAATTAACTATCTGTAAGGCGCTGTCAAGATCAAGGGCAACAACGATATCCGCGTGTGTGTTTTGCTCTTGGTGAAAAAGCATCTCGGTGGCAATAAGGATATCTGGATTTTCTAAGGAGTCTGGGTGGTTTTTATCCAGGCTCCTGATACGAGCCTGCGGAAACATAAGGCTAAAGTGGCTGAGCACTTTTTCTGTGCCAAAACCCATGTAACTTATATAATGAGAGTTACAGTGCGGGCAAAGCGCGTACGGTTCTTTCTTTTTACCGCAGGAGTGGCAGATAAGTTTCTTTTCGTCAAAATGAAATATGAGCCTGGAGCTGCAGGCCTCACAACTAAGCACAAAACCGCATTTCTGGCAGAGCGCTATACTGGCAAACCCTTTACGATTGACAAAAAGAATGATTTTTTTTTGCGCCTGGAGGGCTTTCTGCAGCTTGTCTTCTACCACGCTTGAAATAATAAGCCCTGCCTTGTTTCGTGAGATCCGGCGATGGCTGATATCAGCAATGGTAATCTTAGGAACGCGCGCGTTATCATTGAGATCGATGAAGCCGTATTTCTTTTTTCTTATAGCGTACAATGATTCTAACGAAGGCAGCTTCCCGCCGAGAATAAGGCTGAATTTTTCCAAGGTTGAGCGCATAAGCGCGACATCGCGGGCATGATAGTAAGGCATTTGCTCTTCTTTGTATCCGTAGCCATCTTCGTCATCAACGATGATAAGCCCCAGATTTACGAAAGGCGCGAATACCGCGGGCCGGGTTCCGATGAGGATGCTTATTCGTCCCTCTCGTGCTTGCAGCCAGGCCGTTAATTCTTCTTTTGCCTTTTGCTTACGGTGCATAACCGTAACGCTATCCCCATAGCGGCCTTTGAGCAGGTTATAAATAGAGTCTCCCTCACGTATCTCCGGAGATAAAAATATTACCGATTTTCCTTCTCTGACGGTTTTCTCTATCACCTGTGAGTAATAAACAAGGCGTTGGGTAAGGGTAGGTGCCTGCACATACACTGTTTGTGCTTGACTCTCTGTGCCATTGTCTTTTTTCGTTGGTTCATGGATGACAACTGGCTCGCCGTTACGTATCTTAATAGGTAATGCTGTAGCTATGGCTTCTCCCCAAGGGTTGCAGTAGTAGTCTGAAACACGACGTGTTAAATCTAAAAGTTTTTTGCTGAGGATTGGGTGGCCATCAAGCATTTTTTGTATCGGCTTGACATTGGCAACAAAAGGCTTTGCTGTGAGGCCTACAATGATACCGATGCGATGATGGCTCCCGAATCCAACAAGTACCCGCTTGCCTTCAAGCTGCTCTGAGGCCAGTTCTTTGGGAATTTCATAGTCAAAAGTTGTATACAGCGGTAAATTAAATGCTATTTGCGCGTAAGGCATATTAAAGATACTTTCCGTATGGAGTTTTAAAAAATAAGGGGTTATGTTAACAGGGGACTGCTTTTTTATCTTTAGCTTCCAGGCATTTCATAGCAGCGACACCAATTCCCATGATAAGCCAGAAAAGCATACCCAAATCCAATGAATAAAGTATTGTGTCCACACCCATCTGCACGCAATATCCTACGATTGCCGCTTGAGAAGCCAAGAGAATGTACCAAAAATAATTTTTATCGTGGGTATTGAGTATTTTGATGCCGTGATAAAAGAATGAAAATAAAATAGACAGAAAAGTCAAAAGCCCAATAATCCCAATTTCTGAGGCCATTTGCAGGTAGCAATTATGGGCATACACTATCCCAGAAGGATAATTTTCAACAACAAATTTTTTGAAGTTAAACATAAAAGCCCCTAATCCTACCCCGAGCCAGGGCTTAGATAAAAACATCTTCCATCCTGCCTGCCAGATGATTTTTCTGTCTATACTGCTGGTATCAGTGAAGATAAAGAAACTTCTCAACCGTTCCCTTAAATATGGCGGATAGAAAGGCTGCAGTGCTATTACAAGTATGGCGATAGCAAGAAGAAACACGCTGAGCGGACGTATCCAAATGGCAATAAATATCACCGAAGGCAAAAAGGCAAACCATGCTCCTCGGGACATGGTTAAAAGAAGACAGGTAAATAATAATAAAAAGAGAGTCAGATACACTATCTTGGAAATCTTAAGGCGTATTTTCATAAAAAAGTGAGTAAGGGTGAATGGCAACACCATCGCTATATAACAGCCGAAGGAATTGGGTGTCACAAAGGATGCGTAAATACGATCTTCAAAAATTCTTGGGCGATGCCGGATAAAATCTACACGGGTAAAATACTGGTATATTCCATCAATGCCGAGAACAAAAGATGAGGTAAACAAAATAGATAAAAGAATCTTAACGCGTTTACCGCTTGGCAAGGTTTCTGCTATGGTAAAAAAAAGGAGAATACCCTGCAGCGTTTTTAGAAAAAATGTCCTCGCGCTCAGTATGGAGTTGCTGCTAAAAAATATAGAAACTACGCAAACAACCGCGTAGGCTAAAATTCCATAATTAAGCGCGGTTTCGGGAACATTTTCGCGCGAGAGAAGTTTTCTGGTTATGTACGCGACGATTGCTACTATGCTAAAGGATTCAATGATAGCCTTAGAAATCGGCAGAAAAAAAGCTATGGCGCATAGAGAAATAAAAGCAATGGTATCGCAAACGAGAGCTATCTTAATTTTTATTGAATTCACTTATTTCATCCTTGTCTAAAATACCTCTTACCTGCCTGTAGGAAATACTATAGTCGCTGCAAATCTTTGCTATCTCGGATAAATCCTCAATGTCTATGGATTGGATAGTTATTATAATCTCTTTTATATCGTTTTCCTTGATTAAGTTTTTAATTTTACTTCTGGTTCCTAACACGCGTACTCCCTGTATCGTAATGCCGTTTTTCTTAGGATCATCATCGACAAACCCTACAGGATTATAATTAAGGGCTTTATTCCTTTTTATCTCACGAGCCACCATCTCTCCGGTATCCCCCGCTCCAAAGATTAAGACATTTTTCCCTTTTTTGCCAACCTGGCTAAAGAATTCCCCCAAGACCCGAAAGGAAATCCTGCTTGCTGAAATGAGGAATAAAAGAATTATCCAATCCATTATAAAGACTGCCCGGGAATAATCCTTAAAACGAAAAATAAAGGTCAGGAAAATGATTGAACCGATAGACGCTATGCCTACTACTTTAAATATAGTAAGTAAATCAGAAATACTTATATACCGCCATATGCCCCGGTAAAGCCCAAAAACAAAAAATACAGACATCTTTATCACAATAACCCACACCAGTGAGTCTTTCATTAACTGCAAGTTAGGTAACAACATTGTCCCTTCAAAACGCAGGAAATAACTTAAGGAATAGGCAATACAAATAAAGGCTGAGTCCATAAGAATTTCAGCAACCCTGCGTTTATGCAATAACACCGCGGTTAAGATTGTGTTTCTGCCGTTACTATCATAGTGTTTTTTGTGCCCTTTCTGTTTGCTTATTAAGGCGACTGAATCAGATAAAAATATTCCAAAATATAATAAAAGCCCCACTCCCAAGATAGCGATTGTAAAAACAATAAGCGTGTTCATTTTAGAATGCAGAATCGCGATCAATCCAAAGGTTAGGCTTATGGCATATAATAGTAAGACGGTTTTTCTCTGGGAAAGCCCTAAGGTAACCATATGATGAGAAGTATGGTCTTTTCCTCCTTCAAAAATCTTTCGGCCCTGAATTTTGCGTAAAATTGTGACAAAAAGTGTATCAAAGATAGGTACCGACATAATTAACACAGGCACGAATAATGTAGTAAAAAGCCCGGAAATATGCAAGGATGTTTCTAAGACAGAAATCACCGCCAAAGTGAATCCCAAAAACATGCTTCCTGAATCTCCCATAAAAATCTTTGCCGGGTTAAAATTATAAGGTAGGAATCCAAGCACTGCCCCACAGACAATCAGCCCGTATACTCCGGAAGGATTATGAGAAAAAAAGAGCGATGATAGAAATAGCATGAATGCCGATATCCCGGCAATTCCTGAGGCCAAGCCGTCAATATTATCCAAAAGATTAAAAGAATTTGTTACCCCTACTATCCAGAGCAACGTTAGGGGAATAGCGATAAAACTTTCCTGGGGCATGCCTAAAGTAATGCCATGGCCTATGGCAATGCAACCGGCAATAATTTGGCAAAATAATTTGGTATAAGGCTTAAAATGAAATTTATCATCAGCCAGGCCGACACCAAACAAGAATGTAGCCCCAATAATAAGGCCGAGTATCCGTTTATCAGGGATTTTAATAAAAAAGGCAGGGATAGTTGAGGCTAAATATATGCTGATACCGCCAAGCAATGCCGTAGGGTGCTTATGCCAGCGGTCAACGCGAGGATAAGAGACAAAACCTTTTTTGAGCGCAAGTATACGGACTAAAGGAGTAAAAACAAGGCTTAAAATAAAAGGTACAATAAATAACTGTAGATAGTGCATGGAATGCATTATAACACATAAATCTAAATGTTCAAGTACAGCTCTTCTATGCCTCTGAGCAATCTTTGTTTCGTAAATTTCTCTCTGACAAATTCTCTTGCTTTCTTTCCTAATCTTTCTCTTGCAGTAACATTTGAGAGTAACGAAAAGAGTGCCGCAGAAAATGCTTCAGCATTGTTTGACTCAACAGCAATTCCTCTGTCTTGCCCCAACAAATCTCTTACTCCTCCCACATCAGTAGCAATGACCGCCTTTGCCGAAGCCATAGCCTCAATTAAAGATACCGGTGTTCCTTCATTTAAAGAAGTAAGGCAGACTATGTCCAATTCTGAATACACCTTAACCAAATCTTTCTGCCAGCCTACGAATTCAACACAATCTGCTATATTTAACTTCAGGGAGGATTCTTCAAGTTTTTGCTTCAATTCCCCGTCACCAACAATTTTAAATTTTACCTTATAAGGCTTAGCCTCGTTTGCGAGGCTAAGCCTTAGCATCTGCGCGGCTTTCAGAAACAGCCAATGATTTTTAACCGGCACGAGCCTCCCTACAATACCTATGTTTACGATTTCTTTCTGGTCTCTGGGCACTATTTCTAAAAACTTCTCTAATTCAAAGCCCAGGGGAATAACTAAGATCTTATCTGCTTTTGCTATTCCTAAAGAAATAAGCTCTCTCTTAATTTCTTCACTTACAGTGATTATTTTATTGGTAAAATAGGCCAAGCCTTTTTCAGCAAGGATAAATAGAGTGGTGAAAAATTTATTAAAGTAACCATCAAATATATGGCCGTGAAAAGTATGGATAAGTTTTATTTTTCTTTGCCTCAAGCAAAAAAAATTATACGCTATCCCCGCAAGCCTGCCTAAGGATCCAGCTTTTGCTGTGTGGGTATGAAGTATATCGGGATTTTCTTTTTTAATTACCCATAGAATCTTTATGAAAGCAATGAGGTCATTTAAAGGGTTTAATTCCCTCTTCAATTGCGGAATATATAAAGGCCTTACCTCTTTTTGGCTGGCATAATAAGCCATATCCCCTTCTGTTGAACTTATCGCTCCGCATACAAGCAAAGACTCGAAGTTGCTCTTATCCAGCCCTGCAGTGAGCAAAACCGTATGTATCGCCGGCCCTCCAATATTTAGGCGCGTGACAATCCTTACTATTTTCAACCGGGGCATTAACGATGAGGTTTATTTGTGTCTTTCTGGTATTTTACGATATCCTGGATAATCTGGGCAAGGGTATAGGTGGGTTTGAATCCAATAAGTTTATTGAGCTTTGTTGTATCCGGAATCCTGCGCTGCATATCTTCAAAACCTTCCTCATAGGCCTTTTCATAAGGAATATGCTCTATTTGAGATTTACTTTTCGTTATTTTAGTGATTTCCTTTGCCAATTGTTCGATAGTTATTTCATGCTGGCTGCCGATATTAAACACTTCTCCCACAGAGTGAGGTTCTTCAGTCAATTTAATCAAAGCACTTACTACATCTTTGACATGAATGAAGCATCGTGATTGTTTTCCTGTCCCATAAACAGTTATCGGCTTATTATTGAGCGCCTGTTCCACAAACCTAGGCACCACCATTCCATAATACCCTGTCTGCCGCGGCCCAACCGTGTTAAATAACCGCACTATGATAGTAGGGACATTTTTCTCCTTCCAATATACATACGCCAACATTTCATCTACAGCTTTGGCAGTAGAATAACTCCACCTCACCTTTAAGGGAGAGCCTAGGATCCTGTCATCGCCCTCTTTTAGAGGCCCATTGACATTCTTGCCGTAAATTTCGGAGGTAGAAGTAATCAGTATTTTCTTGTTATACCGGTAAGCCATCTCTAAAATAGTTTCACTACCCTTAATATTCGTTGTCAATGACTCTAGGGGTTTCTTTACTATAAGCTCTACTCCCACCGCGGCCGCTAAATGAAAAACAACATCACATCGCTCAACCAACTTATCTACTAAATATTCGTTAAGAACGGTTCCTACAATCAATTCAAAATTAGGATTTGTTTTTAAATGAGAAATATTGCTCATTCTCCCTGTAGAAAGGTCATCCAGTATAGCAACAGTATGGCTTTTTGCTAAAAGCTCATCTGCTAAATGTGATCCTATAAACCCAGCTCCGCCAGTTATCAGTGCTTTCATTGTTGCTCCTCTGTGTTAAGAGTCAATAATTCCCTACTCTAAAAAGACAATGTTTTTTGTATACGCGGCATTATTGAATGCTATAAAATCCTCAAATACTCATTTAATTCTTCAAGGTGCGATTGATGAAAGTCCAAAAAACTTTCTGTAGCGATAAGTGCCTTGCCTCTGGTATTCTTAGTCTTTAGCCTAAAAAAATTGCCGCAACTATGGTTTATGCTTTAATAGCGTTTTTTAATAAAGCATTATAAGTTGGATAACAATACACGTTTTTCCGCAATTCTTATACTATTGGAATCTCATTATACTCTTTCATGATTATTTTGTCCAGTTTTTCCTAATGAAACACCACGAGACAAGGTAAGCACCCTATCGATACATTCACGGTAATAAGAAGTTAGGCAATCAATTCTTCAGCCTTGTAAAAAGAGCCGTTCATTTTGCTCGGATCGAGTCAAGTATATTAAAAAAAATGATGTCCGCGTAGATTTTATGGGCAACTCTATTAGGGTGTTCGTTACCTGGATAAATTATGAGGTCTCCGGTATTTTTTCTTATCCAATAAGAAGGCTCGTAAGTATTTGCGAATGAAAAGTTATATTTGGCGCAGGAAAGAGATAAATTTTCCTGCAAATCTCTATGATAGGTTACGTCATCTATATAGAACAACTTTCTGATTAAGGCTATAATCACTTTAGGAGTTTTATTTTCTACAGCTTCATGTATTAAAAAGCTATAGGTATCGGTTTTTTTGCTGCTAAAACGCGCGTCTTTACTCAAGAATGAAATAAATTTTGTAGGTTTCCATCGGGCTATATACTGCATGACATAATTTTCGTAATTATTGAAGGCGGCATGTATCAGAAGATTGGCTTGAATCTGTCGTAGAGGGTTGTGTGTAGGCTTCTTCTGGCTTTGGTCAAAGAGAAAGTGTAAGGGGTTTGTCTGTTTTGATGGGAAAAAATTTGAAGTCATTCCGATAATAATAATGTCCGGAGCGAAAAAATGATTAATAAGCCGTATCCGTTTAAGCAGGTAACCATCTAAATCGTCACCGGGCATAGCGCAATTCATGACTTCTACTTGTTGTATCTGGTTTTCAGAATGGTGTTGTAGATAGGTATTCAATTCACGCTCAAGGATTTTTGGATAATTATCGTTTTGGCTGACTCCAGCTCCCATGGTAAAGGATTCTCCAAAGCAAGCTATGCGTAATGTCCCCATATCTTTTCTCAACGCATAATCCTTTTCATCCCACAATCCGAAGCTATTAGTTTTAAATGGTTTGCCATAGAGAAATCCAGTCTGATTTGGTTTAAATCTCGCAAGCCCGTCATCACTATAGGAGATTTCTTGTAGTTTTGATTGGGGAAAAACTTTATGGAGATCAAACCCAGAAATGCCAAAAAAACGATAACGGAGATAAACCTCGGCACCAATCAAGGAGAACAGGTTTATCGCTAAAAGAATAATTGTAAATGTAACAATATCTTTTACGCTATGGGTTCTCAGGTCGTTAACTTTTTTCATGATATGATCTGCCTAAAACTGAAAATAAATAAACTTTTGGTCATGTGAAATTTGATAGATTCCACCAAAGATAACCGCATAGGCGCTGCAATAAATGATCATAGTTAGGAGTAGTATTTTTGACCTTACTCGTAGATTCAAGAGTAACAGAGGATCGTTATACTTAAATTGGAGAAACTGTATCATTATGACCAATAGGCTTAAGAAAAAGGCGAGTGAGAAAGCAGATCCCTGAGTAAACTTTATGATTTGCAAATTTCCGCCAAGCGAGGAGAGCATGTCTATTATTTGGCCGAAAGAACGCGCTCTGAAAATAAGCCAACCCATACATACCAGATGAAAGAAAAATACTATTTTTATTCCTTTCCAGCATTTTAGCAAGAATGTGTTTTTTATATGCGGAAACTCCATAATTACCGGGGATATTATTTTATACAAGACGATGAGTATCCCATGATATGCTCCCCAAAGGAGAAATGTCCAACCAGCCCCGTGCCAAAGTCCTCCCAGGAGCATTGTGATGAGAATGTTTCGGTAACTCAGAAGCACTCCTCTTCTGTTTCCTCCCAAGGGAATGTAAAGGTAATCACGCAGCCAACTAGAAAGTGTTATATGCCATTTTTTCCAGAATTCTGAAGGGTTAGACGAAAAATATGGAAGATTAAAATTGAGCATAATATCAAATCCCATGATTTTACCTAATCCGCGCGCGATATTTGAATATCCAGCAAAGTCGCAATATATTTGGAGAGCAAAGGCGTAAACGGCAAGTAGTACCCTTGCTCCAATATAGGGAGAAGGCGATTGAAATACAGTGTTTACTATCAACGCGAGGTTATCAGCAATAAATATTTTTTGAAAAAGTCCGCTCACAATGAGATAGATGCCTTCTGATATTTTTTGACGCGTTATAGTGCGGGGATTTTCTATCTGAGGCAGCAAATGAGCCGCTCTTTCGATTGGCCCTGCGACAAGTTGGGGAAAATAGGAAACAAAAAGAGCGTAATCCCATAGATTTCTCGTGGGCGAGATTTCTTTACGGTAACAATCTATAGTATAACTTATCCCTTTGAAGGTATAGAAAGAGATTCCAACTGGTAGAATGATATGGATAGCAGTATGCGAAGTAGGTATTCCCAAGACATTGAACAGAGAGTGTATCCCAGAAGCGAAAAAATTAAAATATTTAAAGAAACATAGAATCAACAGATGTATAGAAATACTCAGCCATAGGAAATATTTACGGTATCTTGAATTATCGCTTGTTTGCATCTGCAAGCTACAGATAAAATCGGTCAGCGTTGATATCCCCATGAGGATGAGAAAACGCCAATCCCATGCCCCGTAAAACACGCAACTGGCTATTAAGAGGAGGCGATTTTGCAACTTGTAGGGTAAAATAAGGTACGTCAGGTATACTATTACAAAGAAGAACCAGAATTGTGTGCTAGTAAAAAGCATACTGTATGACAAGGTTACTTTTTAAGAGCAATTGACATAAATCCGATAGCCATTAAAATAATCCCTGTATAGAACCCCATAAATCCAGCCTGCCCCATAACGCTATCAGTGCTGAAAGCGTAAATACTCAAAAACAAAAATGAAACTAAAAAAGTAAAAGTGCTGATCAAAATAAATGGTTTAATCGGATTATAGCGCAAAATAGTTTCTATTATTATCTGGCCCGCCCTTAACGAATCTCTGATGAATCTAACCTTAGAGGTTCCTTTGCGCTTTTTATAAGAAACCGGTAGATAATCGACGAAATACCCTTCAATAAATAATATTAACGTCAAAGAGGTGGTAAAGGAGTATCCCTGACCTATGGTAGTCCTAAATTTTTCGGCAACGCTTTTTTTAAATACTCTAAGACCGGAGTTTATATCGGGGATTCTTCGGCCTAAAGCAAACTCGCATAAAAAGCGGAATATGAACCTCGCAGGATGGGTTAGTATAAGAAAAGGATGATATACTTCTTTTCGCGCGCCTACGACCATATCATAACCGTCCTCTATCCTATTGAAAAGTTTGATCAGATCAGCGGCCGCGTAAGTTCCGTCAGCATCAATAATTGCGATCGCCTCATATTTTGCAGCGGCAATCCCTTTTTTTAAGGAGGCGCCATACCCAAGATTATACGGATGGCTAATTACTCTTGCCTTATTCTCGGCTTTTTTAACCGTTTGGTCAGTGGAGCCGTCATCGATGACAATAACTTCAAAAACGATTCTCGTCCCTTCAAACTCAGAATAGATATCGTTGATGACCGCTTCTATCCCTTCTTCTTCATTGTATGCAGGGATGACTATACTTACTTCTTTCATGGAATCCTCCGCATGATATTAAAACCATTTCACTTGCAACATTGATTTGATATCTTCTATGAGCGCACCGTTTTTAAAAGAGTTTCTAAATCGCCGCATGACAAATGAAGGGCGCAGATAGAAGCTTCTATGAGCGTGCCTATAATAGTAATCTATATCTTTCCAGTTTAAGCCGGGATGCTCATACAGATCCCTTGGTGAAGAGGCGAAATTGTATTTATTCCAGTCTTTGGTTTTGATTATTCCTGCTGCATCCCATTCTTTGAAAAGCAGCGTACCAGGCAAAGGAACCGTAATGGCAAACTTTGCGTAATCAATATTAAGCGATAAAGCAAAATCCAGAGTTTCTTTTAATGTTTCTAGGGTATCGTTAGGTAACCCCAGCATAAAGTAACCTTCTACCTCCATACCTTGAGCCTTAGCTAAATCAACAGCCTTTCTAACCTGCGCAAGTGTGATACCTTTACCGATTGTATCGAGTATTTTCTGGGATCCAGACTCGATTCCGAACGGAATGCGGTAACATCCTGCTTGACGCATTAAATAAATAAGTTCCTTGTCGACCCGGTCTACCCGTAACCCTCCGCGTGGATACCATGTGATATCGAGTTTACGGCTGAGTAATAATTTACAAATATTTTTAGCCCTGGCCATATCGCCGCTAAAAACATCATCTACTATATGGATTTCTCGAAAGCCAAGAGAAATTACATGAATAAAATCCTGCACTACCCGTTGCGGGCTTTTCATGCGGTACTTAGTGTCAAAAATACTTTTATTGCAATACGAACACTTGCCAAAACAACCCCGGCTTGTTTCTAACGCAGCTACTGGATTCCTTCGAGCTACCATTTTAGGGTGTACATATTTTTTGATATCGTAAAGTTCATACGCAGGATCGGCTAAGGTATCAAGATCGGTGATTAGAGGCCTTGGAGGATTTGAGGCTATCGTGTTACCAGCTTTAAAAGATATTCCAGTTATTTTTTCGAGGGGAGCCCCGCTAACCAATTCCCTCATGGTTAGCTCTCCCTCCCCTTTTACCGCAATGTCAAAATGGCTTTGTTTGAGTAATTCTTCCGGCAAGACAGAAGCATGAGGGCCACCGGCTACTGTTATACAGGAAGGCATGGTATCCTTAATCAATTTTGAGTATTTTTTACCTAATGAAACGAGGGGAGTTGTAATGGTCATACCTGCGTAATCCGGCAGGAATTCTTGCAATGTATTTTTCAGAGCTGATTCCGGGTCGACAGTAAGGTTCAAATCGATGATGCGGCAGACAAAACCATTTTTGCGCAGCTCTCCTGCCACACTTGCAATTCCCAGCATCATGGTCTTCCGTGAAACCGCTACCTTGACCAAGGCATTGGAGAATATTTCGTCATAATAAGGCAGAACACACAAAAGAACTTTCTTTTTCATTTTATGACGTATTTCTTTCTCCATTGATTGAGACAAAAACAAGAAAAGCGTTTACCTAGTATGCGTTCTAGAAAATACTCCATGCGTAATAAAAAGGGAGCATACCAGCGTCTCAAGAAGGCAGGTATTCGTAGGATCATCGCGTTCATCACAAAAATATATGCCACGTTGCCGATAAATTTTTCTTTTTTAATTTCAAAGCGGTCGGCATATTCGTTTTTCAGGAATTCAATATCTATAGCTTGCTCATTTTTAGCAAAAAGCGGATCGTGACGATACCATATTTTACGGATAGTATCCAGGAATGATCCGGCAAAAGGTTCGGCAAAACAAAAATACCCTCCGGGCTTAAGTAAACGGTATGCCTCATCGATAGCTTGCATACTATGTGGCTGTACATGGTGCAATCCGCCCATCACGACTACGCAATCGAATGACTCACTGGGCAATCCTGAGTTCAAAAGAGAGCAACATACCGCAGTGCTTCCCGGCCAACGCTCCTTGAAAAGTTGTATCGATTTTTTAGAGATATCCAGGCCGGTAACTATCGCTCCATGCGAAAGTAAATAATCCGTTACTTGTCCACTGCCGGACATAGCTTCTAAAACATTCATTCCTTTCAGGCTGATAGAATCAAACATAGGCTTGTAAATGTATTTACATCTATACTGTTGACTATAGTCGTCGCCGTAGGTAGCGTCATATTTGTCTATAAGCTTGTCATATTGTTGTTGTTGTAGCCGTTCGACATCCATGTTATGTAAGATACGCATCTCTCCAAAGCATAAATACTAGTATACTCCAGATTTTAATACCGTTGTCCTTTTTAGCCTTACGGTGGTCTTGTAGTAAGGTATTTACGTAATTGAAATTAAAATAACCGCTTTTTGTAATACTTTCCCGAGAAAGGTAATCATCGACATAATCCTGCAATTCATTATTGATCCAATAAGCTATTGGAGCATTGAATCCTTGCTTTGGCCTGTTGATGATTTTAGGCGGAAGCCTAGAAGCAAGAGCCCGTTTCAAAATATACTTCCCTTGTATTCCCTTCATTTTTAGATTATCAGGCAGACGAGCTGAAAAAGCAATTAATTCCTGATCAAGAAGTGGCACTCTGGCCTCAAGGGAATGTGCCATGCTCGCACGGTCCACTTTTCTCAGGATGTCATCGACGAGCCAGGTCTTATAATCAATATAGCTTAAGCGCTGGGTAAGAGTGGCCTCCTTGTGTTTGTCAAACAGGTCAATAAACTGGTCAAAGGGGGAATATCCTTGATTATTTCTAAGGAAATCAGGAGAAAAAAGTTTTTTTCGTTCTTGATCGTCAAAATAAATGCGCCATAGATAATGAGCGTAAGGTTGAGGGTAAACCCCGCCTCTTAAGAAGCGCTTAATTTTTTCACCGACACCTACCTTCACAAAGCCTGAAGATACTCCTTCGCCGATTGTCTTTAATCCTTTTCGCAACCAGACTGGAAACCGAGAATAATTTTGGTGTAGTTTGTCAGCGATAGAGGTATGGTAGCCTAAAAAATTTTCGTCTCCTCCGTCACCAGATAATACTACCTTAACCTCTTCAGAAGCTAACTGAGAAAGGCAATACATGGGGATAGTTGAGGTATCAGCAAAAGGCTCGTCATTGAACCAAATAATTTTTTCGATAATATTCCTGATGTTAGCGTTGATCGTCTTTTGTTTGTGCTGGGTGCGGAATGTAGTGCTTACCATCCTGGCATATACCGACTCATCATAAGTCTTTTCCTTAAAACCGATGCTGAAGGTTTTAATTATTTCTTTACGATTATTGCCCATAAAGCTTACTACGGCGCTGGAATCTATTCCTCCGCTTAAAAAAGCCCCTACGGCGACATCACTGATCATCTGTTTGGGTATAATTCGGGATAACAAGCCTAGTAACTGCTCCTGGTAATATTTTTCCTTAAAAGGTCTATCTGTTGTGAATGGGATATCCCAATACTCTTTTAAAATTTCCCTTGATTTATCTATTATCAAAAAATTCGCAGGCAGAAGTGAATGGATACCTTTAATTATGGTTTTTCCTCCGGTAATATACCCAAGGGCAAAATAATCGTCAAAAGATCGCCCGTCGATTTCCCTGCTGATTTGCGTGTTTTGCAGTATAGATTTAACCTCGGAAGCAAAAATCACTCTTTCTTTACCTATAAAATAAAATAGCGGTTTAACCCCTACCTGGTCCCTGACTAATATAAGCCTTTCCGCATTTTCATCCCACAGGGCAAAGGCAAAAATTCCTTTTAACCTTGAGAAAGACTCTATCCCATATTCTTCATATAAATGAACAATTGTTTCTGTATCGCTTTTAGTAGAAAATACATGGCCTCTGTCCTTTAATGCAGCAGTCAACTCTTGGTAATTGTATATTTCACCGTTAAAAACAATTTGTACTGAGCCGGTTTCATTCCCTAAAGGTTGATGGCCACTGTCAAGGTCAATGATGCTTAAGCGTCTATGGCCTAAGCCGATACCGTTACTGAAGTACGTCCCTTCATCATCAGGCCCGCGGTGAGAAAGCACAGAAAGCATCTTCCTGATTCCTTGAGAGGCAACCTTTGATCCGTTTCGATTAAATATTCCAGCGATCCCGCACATTAAACCGCTTTCTCCTTATTCACAATGAGATTATAGTAAGATACCCCGAAAACAAGCATCAGCCAAAAATGGCGCATAGTCAGGATATCCAGATAGAGGGCATTAAATAAAAACCCAAATATTCCGGCAAGAAAAATATGAAAAACATTCCCCGCGGCAGAGCTAAAGGCTCTGCCTTTATTCAGCACACAAATTACCGCAGTAAAGAAAACCATGATAGAAAATAATCCTGCCAATCCGGTTTCCGCGGCCCAGCCTAAGTACGTAGAATGGGGATCGAAACCTTTGCGATAAAAATTGTCCGTTTTTTCGGTAGCCTGAGGAAACATGATACGGTAGGGATCTTTTGCCTCTTGCCACGATACATACTCTGCAGATCGGATGTTATAGAGCCCCATTCCTACCCCTAATACTGGATAGTCCATGGTCATACGCAATGCCGCTTTATGCTGAATGAAATAAGATTGATGGACCAGATTAACTTTTATAGAACGCTTTTTGGTTAGAGGATCGCGACTAATAGTAATAGGAAAGATCCACCAAACGGTAATTATAAGCATAAAAAGCATGGTTGAGAAAGCGGTAGCCCCTGAAAAAAATTTGATTAAAGAGTTTCCTCTTGAACCTTGTAATCTTAACGTTATGAGAAAAATGGTGAACATAATACCGGCAATAACCCTGGTTTTAGTCAACCCTGCGGCCACAAAACATAAACATAAGGCTGCTGCAGAGAGGGCCTTTTCGCTATATGTTTTTGTTCTGAAAAATAAAATAGAGATTAAAACTATCGAGACATGCAAATAGGCTGCAAACATTCCCGGATGTTTAAATGTTCCGGTTAAGCGAATTACAAATGCAGGGTTGGCTTTTCCTAAAAGCCCAAAATCACTGACCAATCCAGTTTTTAAGCCAGCATAGTATCCAATATATGATAAAAGCGAAACCACAGCGATTATACTGCTTACCCATGCCCAAACATTAATGATGCGCCAAAAAATAATTTCGGAATCAATGAATTGAAATACCAAGCAATAGACTACTATCAAATATATAATTCCAGAATACTCAACGGCAATGTCAGGTGTGAATCCAGCTTTTAAATTAGAAGCCATAAAAGTTACTACTATTAGGATAAGAAAATATCCTAATGAAACAGTATGAAGCTTCCTTTTGCCGAATAAAACAGAAAGAGCAAACACTATGGTTAAAATAAGAAATATAAGGTCGTTAAGCTGGATCTTATCACGTATGTTAAAAAACGTCATTACACCAGCCAGAGGCAGTGAAATCACGTATAACAATAAGAGCTTTTTCATTGCTAAATATATTTTTTTAGAAAGTAATAGGCTATGCCTAAATATTCATGCAAGAGCCCTTTTATTTGACGCATAGTAATTTGTTTCAATACAGGGTTGCCAGCAGCATTTTCTCCATGCCTGTAAAAAAGGGAATCGGATATTGGGGTATACACTATTGTAATTGCAGGTATTTGTTTTTTTGCTACCAGCGAGGCCCGAAGCATATTGTAGGGAGAACTTACCAGTAGAATGGTTCTCCACTTATTCATTCTGAGTATATTTCCCGAAAAAATAATGTTTTCATATACATTTTTAGCTTTAGTTTCAAGATAAATTCGATTCTCCGGAACTCCTTCAGACATGGCCAAGGCTTTCATTATGAAGGGTTCTTTGAAAGCATAGGTGTATCCGGAAGAAAACAATAAATTTTCTGAATAACCTTGCCGGTAAAGCTTCACAGCGTAAGACACTCTTTCTTCATATCCTTGCTCAGGTTGTCCAGATTCGCCTACTCCTCCGGCTAAAACCAGAATACAATCAGCTTTTTGTGGATTTTGAGAAATTATCAGTGGTTCAGAAATCCACCAGATAAACGGGGTATAGAATATCCCTGCGTAGATAATTAAAACGGATGAAACAACCATAACCATTTTCCTGCGCCATTGCTTATAGATCCGAAGCAGTGAAATTTGCCATTCGTTTTGCCCTGGAGTTTTTAAGTCTAAGAATGCCTCTATGTGACGGCTCATCAATTCGATGCGTTCTGTCCAGCAGTTCTTTTTGGCACAGGCTATTCTATCGACTATGCTGGAGGGAGTGTCGTAACCGAGATAGGTATCGATAGCTTTGATAAAATCTTCGTTTGTGGAAGCTACGCGCAAGATTTCGTGATTTTCTTTATTAAAGGCGATAACTTCAGGAAGATTAGTTGAAACCACCGGTTTACCCATAGCCAAGTATTCATTCATTTTTGTTGGATAAACTGTTTGGGTATAGGCATTGATCTTATACGGGATTATTCCGACATCAAACTCAGCAATATAAGATGGTAGTATCGAGAATTCTTTTTTTCCTAGGAAGAATATATTATTGATATGTTTTATCTCTGAGAGATCGGATTGGGCTGGACCGATAAGCACAAGAGACCATTCAGGACGGTTTTGCGCGATATTCTTAAGAAGCGAAAAATCGATGTGCCGATGGATTCCGCCAACGTAGCCGATTATTGGGTGAGGAATAGTTCTTATATCGTCAGGTTTTTTCTCTTTGTCCGGGTTTGCGCATAAAAACGCTTCCACATTGACTCCGAAAGGAAAAATATGCACGTTATTGTTATACTGCAGGCATTTATTTTTCAATACGCTGCCTTGAGTGAAAATTACATCACTTTGGCGGATAACTTCCTTTTCAGTTAAGGCTAGTTTATATGGCTTATCAGTAAGTTTAGCGAAGTCGGCAATACAGTAATACACGAGCAATTTGTGGTTTATTGTGTTGATTATATCAAGAGCAATTCCCGTAGGCAAGAAGGTCCAAATGATTGGCTGGTCAAATCTTGCCGCCTTCATCCATTTCTCGAGAGGGCGTAAGAGCAGCCGTTTATTGATTAACCGCGCAAAAAAAGAATGGGGAAACGGCAGAATAATCGGAGAATAGACTACAATATTTTTCTGCACTTCCCTGAAACCCCGAATGCTTGAGAACCAAATCTTTATTCTTTTATTCAACCGGCCAATATCCTTAAAGGATGGCGCCCGCACACCGGTGTTTTCTATGAAAAGAATCCGGTTACCGTTTTTGGCAAAGACGGCCATGATTTCTTGATGGCCTTGCCAAATAAACTCCCAGTCAATGCTAGAAATACAGATGATAGTTTGCTGTTTGATCATGTTTTTGAAATTCCCTTGAAAAATCTAAGGCAGAAACGGATAAAATTTCTCGGGTCTATTATTATCGTGCGCCATATTTTTCTTACGGATTTCACAGGATGAGCTAATGCATAAAGAAAGTATAGTTTTGATTTTTGTTTTCGCACCGCAGACGCAAGTTCCGTAACTGTAAAAGTATCAGTAGAAAAAACAGGGTAATCAGATTTAAGCCGTGAATAGTCAATCTTGCCTTGCAAGTAACCTTTCTTTCGGCATACTTCGAATAAGGCCGTGCCTGGTAAAGGAGTAGCATAAAAAAAATTGACGTTATCCGCTCCCAATTTTTCGGAGAAAGTGAAGGTATGTTTTATCTGTTCCCTGGTTTCCGAAGGAAATCCTACGACAAAGAAGATAGTAGTTTCCAGGCCTATTTTTCTGGCTTTTTCCACAATTGGTTTAACTTGAGATAACTCAAGAGGCTTACCGATAACCTTGTGCAGGATGTATTCGTCTCCTGATTCAACTGCGATACTAATACTGTGACAACCGCTTTTTTTCATAAGCTCAAGCATAGGTTCGTCCAATGTCTGAACCGCAATCCCGTTAGGGACGCTCCAGCGAAGATTAAATTTCCGCTCCACCATTCCTGCGAAAATATTTATTGCCCGTTGCTTATCTAAGGTAAGGTTATCGTCTTCAAAAAGTATTTCTCTAACACCGAAAGAATCAATGAGGTATTGTAATTCATCTAAGACATTCTCCGCTGAACGTTTCCGGTATCCTCTGCCCCAGAGGTTGTTCACAGAACAAAAAATACAAGAAAAAGGACAGCCTCGAGAAGTTATAACAGGTAGAAACGGAACATTTGAAAGCGCGACCCCATGAGGATTATTGATGTGAAAGTATTTTTTTATAGGCAATGCCTGCCAATAAGGGAACGGTATGGTATCCAAATTTTCCTCCATCGCGGCTTTTGGATTTACGATAATTTTCCCGTTTTTTTTAAAAGCAATACCATCTATCCTGGAGAAGTCACTTTTTGCCTCTAAAGCCTGTAGTAATGCAGGGAAGCTGGTTTCTCCTTCTTGTAAAACTATAAAGTCCAAATTAGAATCAGCAAGCATTTCCTGCGGAACCGTTGAAGGATGGGCTCCTCCAGACACAGTAAGGATGCTTTTAGAAACTTCCTTGGCCGCCCTGCAGGCTAAAAGGGAGTTTTCGACTTGCGCAGAAAACAAACATGATACTCCAACAATATCGGGAGAAAAATCCGCAATACGTTTCCTAATTTCGGTAAAGGCCATACCATAGCGAATGATTCCTGGGCTTATTTTTTCCTGAAAATCGTAGCCTTCCGCTAGCGCATCTAATATCCGCACATCATAATTAAATCGTAAAACTCCGGCAAGATAAGCTAATCCTAAAGGTGGATGGCATTTTTTGCTTTCCGAATGATATATAGTAAACGGCGGTTGAATAAGCAATACCTTCATATCAGCCTCGGTCTACAAAGATCCTGTGCCATAATTCGAAAATCAATAATGTCCACAGCTGATGTCCGTAATTATGCTTACTTTTTATGTGTTCGCCAATCAATTCTTCAACCTTTTTAGGGTTAAAATAGCCTCTGCTCTTGGCTTTGTCTGATAATAAAATATCTCTCAAGTAATCCTTCAATTCGTTTCTAAACCAGTGGTTTACCGGAACTATAAAACCAGTTTTTTCTCTTTCCATTATTTTTTGCGGGAGTAAATCTTTAAAGGCTTCTTTTAATATATACTTAAATGTACGTCCGTGTAATTTCCAGTTTTCAGGTAAGGAGCCGGTAAATTCTATTATCTGTTGATCAAGATAAGGCGCCCTTGCTTCTACACCGTGGGACATCGTGGCAACGTCTACTTTGATGAGCAAATCGTAGGGGAGAAAATAATTTAGATCGGTATAAAGGGCGGAATCAACGCCTTTAAACCTGTCGGCATAATCCATAATCTTAAATAGTTCTGCATCAACATCTTCTCCGAGACATCTTTCTAAGAAAGTAGCCTGGAATAGATTGCTTTTTACAGGCTCAGGGAAAACTCCAATCCACTTTTTATAACGCGGCTTAAGGTTTAAATGAAATATAGTCTTGAACCAATCAGGCAGGAATTGTATCCGGCGCAGAACCCTATAGAATGCGTATCTCTTGTAACCGGCGAAAAGTTCATCACTTCCCTCACCAATTAAAGTGACCGAAATATATTTTTTGGCAAGGCTCGACAAACAGTAGGTTGCTAAAGCCGAGGAATCCGCATGAGGTTCCCCAAAGTTCTCAATCAATCGTGGTAAGGCCTCGATACAATCAGCGTTTAAAACGAGTTCGTGATGATCGCATCGGTAATGATTGGCGATAATTCTTGAATAAGGTAGTTCATTTAATTCTTTATTTTTGAATCCCACAGAAAAAGTTTTTATGGGCTTGCTGCTTATTGAACTCATTATCCCTGTGACAATCGATGAATCTAAACCCCCGCTAATAAAAGCTCCCACAGGAACATCACTTATCATCCGGAGCTTTACTGCCTCTATCACTAATTCTCTGACTCGTTTCTTTGCTTCAGTAAAATCAATGTTTATTTTATTGTTATAGTCAGGGGTCCAATACCTTTCTATTTTTAACTCTCCGTTTTTTATGGATAAGATATGGCCAGGAATAAGTTTTTTTATTTCATTAAAAGCTGTCTGAGGCGCGGCAATATAAAAGTAGTTAAGATATTGAAGCAGGCCATTGTAATTCAAAGATGCGGTGTTTTTATTGTAAAGTAAAATAGATTTTAACTCAGATGAAAAAACGAGAGCCTTGCTATTGTCAAAATAAAACAGAGGTTTTTTCCCCACCCTATCTTTTACCAAAAATAACTGATTTTTCTTACTGTCCCATAAAGCAAAAGAAAACATGCCTCTTAAACTGCTGACACAGCTAATGCCACGCTCTTCATAAAGATGAATAATTACTTCCGTATCCGAATTACTCTTAAAAGTATGCCCTCTCTTTTTTAGATCCATTGTTAACGACTCATAATTATATATTTCCCCGTTTAAAACCAACCATATGCTTTCGTCTTCATTGCTGAGAGGCTGACGGCCTGCAGGTGAAACATCAATAATCGACAACCTTCTATGGCCTAGAGCTACTGAGTTAATACTATTAAAATAAACCCCTTCATCGTCCGGCCCCCTGTGGGAAAGCGTAGATAAGGCCTTACTCACTAAATCTTTATCTATTGCCACAGCGTTTTTATTGATTACTCCGAATATTCCGCACATATGATTTTATTTTCCTGTCCTCATGTCGATAAAATGGTCAACGAGATACGCGCACTCTTTGCATTGCGGGGCCTTCTTTGTTAAAATGTTTTTTCGTAATTCCGTATAATTATTGCTCAGCCAAATATCCCTCAGGCGCTCACGGTTGAGGTTGCCGACAATGTAGTCTCCGTTAACATCCATGGTGCATGCTGTCACGTTACCATCCCACATAATTACCATCGCTGAAAAAGCATACGGGCATACTCCTTGCAGATGTTTTTTCAAAACCCATGATCTGCCTTGTAAGGAGTATCTGCTAAATTTCTCATTTTTTGGTAAATATTCCTCTGCGAAAGCGTTGATCCCCTGACGGTTAAGCCATATGCCACCGGTTAATATAAAAGACTTAAAATCTATTGATTCAACTCCGATTCTTTGTGCGATGCGCATAGCTTCGGGAATCTCAAGTTCATTATGTTTCATGACTATGAACTGCAGGTGTATTTCCGGAAACCTCAAAGCGAGTTTTTTCTTTTTTTGGACGAGATGGTTTATTCCTGAAATCACTCTGGTAAAATCGATGCCTTTTCTATATTTTGAAACGCTATCCTGCGAGATGCCGTCAAAAGCTATGTTGAGTTTGCAGAGCCCGGAATCTAGGATCTCGTCAGCCCGTTCTTCCAGAAGCATGCCATTTGTCTCAATATTAGAACGCAACCGTTTTTCATTCGCAAGTTTTATCATTTTAAAAATGTCTCTATTCAAAAGTGGTTCTCCGGCATAGGAAAAATTTATGGTCTTTAAATCCCAATCAATCTGGCGCAAGATCTTTCTAAAAAGACTTAGAGGCATGTACCCTTTTTCTCGAACAGGATTATTTACAGTGGCGCAGGCCCTACAGTGTAACATACAGACATTGGTCGGTTCAATGACGAGAGTACGAGGAAGCCGATGTATGAGGATTGATGGGAAAAGCGGGAAAATGTAATTTCCGCATTGTAAGGCTGCTTTTCTTATTTTTCGCTTAAACATTACTTTTACTCAGCTTCTGTATGATTATTCCCGCGGCTTCTTTGACCCTGATATCCCAAGAGTTTTCCTCCGCCAACATTGTCCGTTCTGCCTGCCCATCCTGTACGTTAGTTAGAGAGGCTTGTATTGCCTGAATAAAAGCATTATATGTCCGGCAAACGTGTATGTAATTGCTATAAGCCTCTAAATCCGCAAGCGCTGTAGAAACTATAGGTTTACCTGATGCAAGGCACTCAAATAATTTTAAAGGGAATATAAACTTGGTGAATTCATCAATAAAATAAGGTAATATGCAAATATCTAACGCATGAATGTAGGCAGGGATATCATTCCTATTTTTAAAACCTAAGAAATAAATATTGCTCGATTTGCTAAGCAGCTTATTTTCTTCGGTGCTCAAGCGGTTATTTCCGATCAAGATTATTGACCAATGTGGATTTCTCTGAGCGACGGCAGAGATAAGCCCTGCATCAATTCGTCTGTCAAGGCTGCCCGCGAAACCAATCCTGGGAGGGCGTATTTCTTTGATATCCGCTGGTATGGCATATTTATGCGCGTTATGAGCAAAACGCGCAAAATCTCCTCCGGGAGGCAGAAATATCGCGTCAGGACGCAATTTACTTTTTAATTTGCATAACTCTTTGCTGCAAAGGAAGACAATGTCAACTTTTGCGAGTATCTCGCTTTCCAGTATCTCTAAGACATTTTTTCTTGATTTGCTGGTTTTCTCTACAGAGTACTCGTCAATGCCATGATAAATCGAAAGCCTTTCATTTAATCTTCCGCATAATTGAGCGCTGCGTGGATGAAAAGCCCAAAGGATGACTGGGCGGAAGCCGATTCTTTTAAAAACGCACTTTAATAACAGAAGCAGTATTTTTTGATTAAAAGCATTGATGTGTAAAGAATAGGTATCGAAAGGAAGAAAAATAGGCGGGGGTGAAAATACAATGATATTTTTGTTCGCAGCATACGGATGCCACAAGCCTTTTAGAAAATCTTTTGCCCTGCTGAAGAATAAAAGAGGGTATTTAAAAACATGTAAAATTGAGAGTTGAGATTCGATATATAGTATCCTATTTTCTTTTGAAAGCCTATTCATGATATTCTGCTTGCTTCCGAAAGGATAATCCCAGGCTGATGTAGATAAACAGACTATATCGAGGCCTTCTAATTTATTCATTGTCTTTCCATCCTGCCGCCCTTAGGCGCAAACTCTTATTAAGATATATACTCTGCTGTACTGATAGGAGTGAAAAAAGATCAAAATTTCCAAAGCCGCATCTTTAGACCGCTATTTAACAATTCTCTGTCGTAATCGCTAAAAGGTTTATTATAATATGATAGTCCCGCATAGGCCATAAACCCCATCAAACCCATAGTTATAAGACCACTTGTATTGGTAATGTGGCTTTTAACCAAAGATAAAGCCACTCCTATCACTAACCCGTTAACCGCAATCTTTAAGATTGCTTCTCGGGGATAGCGGGGCGTAAAAAATGTACGCATCATAGATAGATTAAAAGCGATGATCGCAAAGAGTGTTATGCCATAAGCGATGGCCACTGCGTTAATATTGTAATAATTGATAAAAAATAGAATCAATATAAATTTTAAAACAGCAAAAACATTACTAAGGTTGCTTATGTCAGGCCTTTCTAAAACAGATAAAATGCTTCGAATCGGAATGATGAAATTAATAAAAAAGGTAAAAAATAAAAAAAGTTGAAATGGCCTTATAGCAGTAAGATATTTTTGGTCGAACACATATGTTATGATTTCTTTACTGAGAATGCCGATGAACAAATAGATAGGAAAAGTGAGAAAAAGCAGAAATTTGTTGTATAGCTGAAAAAGGTATTGCAGTTCCTCAAGACCTTTGTTTTTTGCGTACTGCCTAACGAATAGTGGTGAAATCACGTTGCGAAAGATAGTGCCCGGAGTCCACTCCATAAGCATATTCGTTGTGTTTATCGCAAAGGCAAAGCATCCCGCTGAAGTAATGCCTAAAAAAAAGGTAACTATATAGATATCGATACGATTATCCGTAAAAAACCAGAATAACTTATAGAAATATTCGTTTCTACCGAATTTCTCAAAGCGCTGAAGCGAAACCTTTTGAGCAGGGGAATTCGCCCGTGCTTGTCCGTATAATGGCTTATATAATCTTAGAAAGCTCGAAACTATTAAGAAAAAATCCGCTATCCCGCAGCTAATTACTATTCCACAGACACCCAACCCCATGTTTATTGAAATAGAGGTCAAGATTAGTTTGAGCAAGGCAGTTAAAACCTCGAACATATTCCTGTAGCCTTGGTAGAGAAAGGCGTTGAGGATATTAGAGAAAACCAAAGAAAGCACTTTTAGAGAACCGAGAATAACCAAAAAAGGAGTAAAACGCAGGAAGGAATTGACCGCAGCGTTATTATGAAAAGAAAAAAGCAAGATAAGCGCGGCAATGACCAAAATCGCGCTTCCCCTGAATATGAGTTTGAGGCACCTAGATAATATCTCTTTCATAATATAGGGGTCTTTTTTCTCCATATACTCAGGAAAATACCTTAAAACAATTTCAGGGATGCCGAAGTCTAAGATTAAAGTAATGAAAAAAATAATATTGATGATACTGCTGTAAAAACCATACTCTTCTACCGAAACAGCTTTGACTATATAAGTGAAGGTAAAAAAGGACAACACAGCGGAAACCAGTTTGCCTAGGTAGTTGTAAGCCATACCAGAGAAAGCTCTTTTATGATAGCTATGTGGCATAAAGATTATCCAGCCTAACCAGCATTAATTATTTTTGGGAGAAATATTTAAAAACTAATCCAGCGAAATTTCTTAGTTCGATAAAATTTCTTATCTTCAGTATTCTTTTTGAGGTTTTTTTCATTTTATTTGTGAATGAGTGCGATTTGATGATATACGATTTAATTTGTTCAAGGGGCAATGCGGGATTTTCATAACAAGGGATTTTTGGATCATTGCCTACTATTTTATTGCGCTGACAGTAAAATGGCGAATACCAATTAAAATCATCCGGCAGAAGTTTTTCATGTTTTGCCGAGATTTCAAGATCGGTCCCGGGGTAAATCATAGCAAAGCAATAGTAATTACGAGTATTATCTATCCTGCTGAACTCCTCCATCAATTTCAGGGTTTCATCAATATCATTGAGCGTTTCACCCGGAAGCGAGACAATAAAGAAATTGCTTATGCGTAAACCTGCTTCTGCAGTCAAGCGAACCGCTTGCCGAGCCTGCTGTAGGCTGGCTCCCTTATTTATTGTCTTAAGTATTTTTTCGCTGCCAGATTCTATCCCGTAGGCGATTTCAAAACATCCTGATCTTTTCATAAGCGTAAGAACGTCTTTATCGATAGTGTTAACCCGGGCACGCGCAAACCACTGGATTTCAAGTTTCCGCTGTAACAATTCTTGGCAAATTTCGGTAATGTGCCTTTTGGACATGGTCAGAGTGTCATCCCAGAAATCAAATGCTCGATAGCCATAGGTATTTTTCAGAAAAGCAATCTCATCTACAAATTTCTTGGGAGAGCGGAATCTGAAGGTTTGTTTACGCAATACACGGTTAGCACAAAAAATGCAGTTGTTAGGGCATCCACGTGAACTGATTACTCCAATCGCGGGAATTTTAGTTCCTTCCAGAGTGCACGAGTATTTAGAAAGATTATACAGATGATACGCAGGCATTGGAAGTGTGTCTAAATCAAGAATAAAGGGCCGTTCCTTTGTTTCTATAATTTTCTCATTTTCTCTGTAGACGATGCCAGAAACAGCGCTAAGATCGCCTTTGCTGAAAAAAGTACGGGCAAGATCAGGCAGGGTGATCTCCCCTTCGCCTTTTACTACAATATCAAGTTCTGGGATAGCTGAAAGCGCTGCGAAGCTAGTTGCGTGAAAATGAACCCCTCCACCAACTGTTAAGGCTCCCGTAGCATGTTTAACCTTTTTAATTAGCTCTACAGCCCTTTGGCGGGCTTGCGTGGTAGAAGAAAATCCTACAATATCAGGTTTTTCATTTATTATAAGTTGACAGGCTTTATCGAGTGAAAAATCATAGCTTACTCCATCAATAAGCGCTACTTTAAATCCTTTTGATTCTAGGCTAGAGGCTATATATCCCAAGCCCAATGGCGGCACCAAATTCATCGTTAGGGTATCTTTACTGGGGACAACTTCAACGAGGACAATTTTCATGAAGAAATAACTTTTTGGGCCAAAAAATGCATATACATTCCATCTGGCCCGAGTTTTAACTTTTCTAGGCAGTCCCCTGGCTTTCGATAGAAATCGGAAGAAAGACGCTTAATATTTTGAAATCTGAAAGTTTTCAGCGCCTCTATTACCTCGGTTTCTCTATAAGTATGTCGTATTGGCGCATACCAATGATCGAGTGTTTGCGCGCGCTGTTTTTGGGGGAGTATTTTTTTCATAATCGTATAGGGAATTGCTTTAGATAGAACTCTACCAATATTGATCTGGTATTCGTTGGCCAGCCCTCCTGCCCCATATACTCCTAAAAAAAGCCATCCGTAAGGCGAAAGGACACGGTAAAATTCTGTTAAAACATTTAGAGAATCAGCCAGATGATGCACTACCCCATTACAATTGATAAAATTAAAGGAGTTATCTTTAAATGGAAGCTCTAAAACTGAAGCTTTCAAAAGCGAACAGCGCTTAAAATTCTTTAGGCGTTTATGCGCTATCGCAAGGCAGTGTTCGGAGAAATCAACGGCGTAAACACGGGTTTCTTTTATCCGTGCAAGCGCAACTGCCGCTATGCCTGCTCCGCAACCGGCATCAAGGCAACACTTCCCTTGAAACCAGGAGTTTCTTAAAGTCGTACGCGCAAGATAAGAATTTGCTTTAAGGGTAAATGATGTGTCGCTTAAGTCTTGAAAGATATCTCCATAAATACGGGCTGTTTTATGGTCAATATGTTTTGCTTTCTTTTGCATTATAATGTTAGCGTTCTTTTTGAGCCCGGATTATATTAAAATAGGCTTTCTCGCGGTAATACGCAAGCCTCAGGCGCTTATCAGAAATATCCAGGAGGATTTTTACTAACTTTTTATTTTTGCTCATGATCATCCTTGGTGGAAGCATTTCGAGCCCTACTGGTTGAAAAACGAATTTAAATCCTTTTTTCTCAAAGATACTTTTATATTCCTTAACGTTCATCATGCCGGCGTGGTGGTCATATTTCATGTGAATACCTTGCATGTAAGATTCTTCTTTTATAAGATGTTTTTGGCTGTGGATCTGTGTTCTTCTATGGAGTTGTAATACCTTGTCTCTCAATCTGTTAGGGAAGCGCATAGTGTCAGACCAGTATTCAACCCAGGAGTATTTCGGGTTAGGCTCAATTCCAAGAAAGACCCCATCCTTGCGTAAAATCCTTTTTATTTCTTCAACCACAATGCGAATGTCTTTAATATGATGCAACGCCCAAAAACAGGTAACGATGTCGAATGAATTATCAGAAAAAGGAAGCTGCTTCATATCCGATTGGACAAAGAGAGAATGATGGGCCTTAAGCCTCTGTTGCGCATACGTCAGATTTCCCAGAGAAATATCAAGATTCACCAGAAGCTTAACCATAGAGAGGGCTTTTGCGCTGGCCCAACCAGTACCACAGCCGATATCAAGTGCTGTCTTATTGTGAAAATCGTCCTTAAACCAAAACGGATAAACGTAATTATCGCGGATAAGGGTATAAAAGGGTTGTGCATTCAAATACATATCATACCCGGAAGAAATTTTATCAAATACTGCGCGTTGTTCCTGGTCATAATCATCTAAGGTAAACGGCAAAAAATGGTAGATGCCATCTTTGTAAGTAAAAAATATGTTACATTTTAAGCAGTTGATCTTGTTATCGCCAAAATGCAAACGGGACTTGCATTCAGGGCAGGCAAACAATTCTTCTTTAGATTGTATCGTCATAGCTCACCTTGATCTGAATTCTTTGCCTTTCATTTTATTGTATACGGAAGCGACATCATTACATATCTTCTTAATATAAGTACAGGCTTTCAAGAGGGTGTTGTATAGCGTTTTATTTTATCTGTTCAGAAAGGTTTCCCCGAATAATTTTCATTGGAGCTGAATGAATAGGCGTATATATAGAGAAGAAGATAGCTCGCGGATTGCTTTTAGTAATCGAAAAGTTATCCATTGTGGGCATGAAAATGCATTTCTTCAATTCCTCGTGCCTTTTTTATGTTTTGCTACCAAAGTATATTCATTTGGTGTTTAGGGCAGATCATGATCTTTTGCTGCTTTCTTTTCTTCTGACTGTCGATGTAGAAAAAAGTTAATTGCGTTGCAGATATGCGTTGTCTGTTTTTTCGTAAGCATAGGATATATAGGCAATGACAATATTTCTTTGCAATATTCCTCAGTAAGGGCTAGATTAATAGGCCTGCTTTTAGCGGAGATTGCCGGCTGTAAATGACAAGGAATAGGATAATGTATCCCTGTACCGATGTTTTTTGACTCTATAAATAGTTTTAGCTTATCACGTTCTTTAAATCTGATAACAAACATATGATAGACATGATATGCCCATGATTTTTCTTGCGGAAGTTCGAGTGGTAATCCTGAAAGAAATTTTCGATACCATAGCGCTACTTGTCTGCGGTGTTCGTTGTATGAATCCAATTTCTTTAAGTTCACACGCCCAATAGCGGCTTGTATTTCGTTAAACCGTTCATTAAAACCAAGAATGCTATGGGTATACTTAGATGAGCGGCCATGGTCGCGCAGCATTCTTAAGGTTTTGCTCAAAGATTTATTATTAGTAGTAACTATCCCTCCATCACCGCACACGGTGAGATTCTTGGAAGGATAAAAGGAAAAACATCCTGCAATTCCTATTGAACCGACCCGTTTATTCTCGAAGCGCGCTCCGTGAGCCTGACAACAATCCTCGAGAATAAATAAGTTATGCCGGCGAGCAATGTTTTTTATCTCATTCATGTTAGCCGGATGGCCGTATAAATGAACAGGAATGATCCCTTTGGTTTTAGGCGATATCTTTTCCTCTATTTTTGAAGGATCTATAGTATAGGTGTCAGTAATGTCGACAAAGACTGGATTGGCTCCAATCGTTAGTATAGGCTCAATTGTGGGGAAAGCGGTTAGTGATGGGACAATAATTTCATCATGGGCTTTTACTTCTAAAGAAATGAGCGTAAGCCATAGGGCTGCTGTTCCGGATCCAGTAAGTATAGCGTATTTTGTGCCAATATAATCGGCAAATTCTTCTTCAAATGCTTGGCTTTCCTTACCGAGGATATAGTGTCCGCTATTCAATGCCCTAAGGGTAGCTTTTTGGATTTCTTTATCAATATGAACGCGGGAAAGTAAAATAGGGCAGGCTTTACCCATGCGGGCGGCTTCCTTTCTCCAAAATAAAGTCTCCTATAGCTAGACAATCAAGCCCTGATTCATAAAACGTAGCCACTGCTTGAAAAGGTGTGCAAACAATAGGCTCTTCCCGTACATTAAAGCTCGTGTTTAGCACTATCGGTATTCCGGTTAGATTATAAAACTCTTTGATCAAATGATAGTATGTTGGGTTATCTTTTTCGGCGACCGTTTGCACCCGCGATGTTCCGTCAACATGCACTACCGCGGGTATTTGCTTTTGACATTTTTTAATAACATCAAAGTTTAAAGTCATAAAAGGAGCTTCGGCAGCGTTTTCAAAATAATCAGCTGCTTTTTCGGCAAGTACTGAGGGCGCAAAGGGACGAAATGACTCTCTAAACTTTACTACATGGTTAATTCTATCTTTCATGTTTTTTCTTCTGGGGTCTCCTAAGATTGACCGCGCTCCCAGCGCCCTGGGGCCATATTCCATTCTTCCTTGAAACCATCCAATAATTCTTCCCTCAATTAATTTTTTTGCGATTGCCTTAGGAATATCCGCGCATCTACTGTAGTTACATTTAATATGGTTAAGCGTATTTTCTATTTCTTTGTTTGAGTATCCTGGCCCCCAATAGGCATGAGTAAGTTTGTCAAAAGTAAACCCTTTTTCGGTTGCATACTGTAAAGCGCATCCCATGGCTAGTCCCGCATCGCTTGCAGCAGGACTAATGAAAACATTATCAATAAAAGGCAATTTTCTTACTTTGGCATTAGCCACGCAATTCAATCCTACTCCGCCAGCAATACAGATATTACGGGAACCACTCTTGTGATGGATCTCACGGACTAAATTGCATATAACATTCTCAAGAAGCCTTTGTCCGCTTGCGGCAAAATTCATATGATAAGAGGTTATGGGTGAACCGGGAAGACGTGGTTTAGTAAATTTCTTTAAAAATTTTCTGCTGTAAACTGGTTCTTGCATGGAAGGAAATGAGTCTCCTTGTTTCACTTCCACCATAGCCTCTTGGTTAAATAAGTATCCATCGCTGGTTTTTTTTAAAAGCCAGGTCAAATCAAAAACTGGCTTTCCGTATGATGCCAATCCCATAACCTTATATTCATCATTGTTACGGTTAAAACCAAGGTATTGAGTAATAATGTTGTAAAATGCACCTAACGAGTTTGGGCGTGTGAATTGCTTGATCTTAGTTATTTTGCCCTGACAACCATAGGACATAAGAGTCGCAATACCGTCACCAGAAAGATCCATGGTTAAAATATTCGCCTCATCAAATCCTGACACAAAAAAAGCGCTGGCAGCATGAGCCAGGTGATGTTCTATCAAATAAATTTTCGGACAATAGCCAAACTTAAAAGTGAAATATCTCTCAAGCTTATCCTTAATATCTGTATATGTAGCTCCTGCAAAAACTAAAGCGTCGATATTCTTTATATCTATACAGGCTTCGCGGAGACAATAGTGAATGGCTTGCAGAGGAATGAGGCCTGCGGCATGTTTGACCCTGATGAAACGCTCTTCTTCTGCGGCAGCGATTATTGTGTTATTATGTATAAGGCACGCAGCGCCATCCATATTGCCAGCCCTGAACCCTCCGCTAATACCGAGTACGTACATTATGAAGATCCTTTCATTCCTTACGCTATAAGCGTAAAAACTCAGACATAACTATTTCTTTACCCGTTTCTGCAGATTTATACATTGCCAGTATCAGCTCTAGGCTAGGCTTTCCTTCATTGCCATCGACGTACGCTATCCCGCTTCCTTTGATCACGCGCAATACGTCTTCAAAAAATTTTATGTGTCCGTAACCATAGACATTAGGAGGTAAAGTAGCACAACGGCTATAAATCTCATCTTCGTTGCGAAAATCCTTGAATTCCCATAGCTGCATATGGTTCATCTGGATGCCTCCAACCTTTACTGAACCATTTTCACCGAATATTGTTATAGAGCCTTCTATGTTCTTTGGATAAACACAGGTAGTGGCTTCAATGACTCCCAATGCGCCATTTTTGAATTTAATGATCCCCAATCCAAAATCCTCTGTTTCTATTGAGTGAGTAAAGGTCTGGATTTTTGCATATACGCTTTCAACCGGCCCTAATAACCAGCAAAGCATATCAATGTTGTGGCTGGCTTGATTGATGAGCACGCCCCCGCCCATATCCCTTGTTCGAAACCACTCATGTTCATTGTAATATTTTTGGTCTCGCTGCCAATACACGCTCGTTTTTCCAAAAAAAATCTTCCCGAATCTGCCTTCACTAATTGCCTCCTTAAGTTTTACTATGGGAGGATTATAACGGTTCTGCTTAACCACAAACAATTTTACACCGTTTCTTTTACAGGTTTCAATCATTTTGTCTGCATCAGCCAACGTAGTAGCCATTGGTTTTTCCGTAACTACATGTTTGCCGGCTAAGGCTGCATCTACGGCCATGGTAACATGCATATGTGTTGGCGTGCAAATGTTTACTACATCAATTTCCTTAGATTTAAGCAGGTCATGATAATCAGTATAGCAGAAACATTTTAATTCCTCAGCGTAAGCTTTTGCCCGTTCTTCAACGATATCGCAAACCGCACAAATCTCAGCTCCTGGTAACTGGTTTAAAACAGCGGTATGGATTTTTGAGATTCTCCCACACCCGATAATTCCAAAGCGGATCTTTTTATGGGCTGGGAATATGCTTTTCATCTGGCAAATTTCTCAAGTGCGAATTTTAATCGTCTTATCGGCGATTGTATGTTTGCTCTGTGTAATCCGACAACAGGTATATCGGGCAAATTCGGAAAATAGTGACGGTAATCAAACAAAGAGATCCCCTCATCCACAAAAACAGCAATTTTGCAGTCTCCTTTTTTTATATCATGTATTGAGGCAAGTCCATTCTTTGAATTTAGGAAATATACTCCATGATAGGTGTCAAACACGTGCCATTCTTTATCAATTTTGACAAAGGATAAGGGAATTTTTTCCCTATCATCGATTGCTGAGATAAGCTGGTAAAAGGAACTCAATCCTGCATAGTTGCACAAAGTAGAGAAAACATCAGCGGATTGATCGTTAGTCCCGAATCTACGGATAATAATATTCCAAACATGGTCATCGACTACCTCTGCTCCATCTGGAAGTTTATGGATATTCCTGTATGTCCAAGATAATAAGGCCAATACTTTTTGCTGAGGCAGAGATTCTCTCCCTATAATTTCATTAGTTAATCGGATGTAGTTACAATGCCGATCAAGAAAATTTAATACTTTGAGGTAAAGCGGAACAATTATTGTCCGGCAATTATAATTAATGCACTGCTGGGTTGAAGTGCTAAGGCAAAGCAAGGGTAAAACCGCAATACTTAGAGTTAAAAAACATAAAAATATAATTTTCTTACTGCGCATGTTTTTATAAGCCTTTTATGCTCTTTTTATGACACTTGGAAAACTTTGACATCTCTTGGGGATAAGGATAATCCCGTATCGTCAACGGAAAGCATGAGGCGCGCTTTTATCTTCTAATTATAACACAATGAGACGGTAATTCAAATCAAATAACAAAAGGATTTCAATCTTAAAGGTGGGAAAATCAATTGTCTGCATTGAGAAAGCGTTTATATTCTTTAATTATCTGGCGATAGAATTGGGTAGTTACATTTCGAAACCGCAGATATCCTCTTCAGGAATAAAGGCAACCGCAGAAAATCAGCGATAGCTATTAAGTATGTCAATCAATAAATCTTTGATGCCACATTTCTAACATCAGGAGAGACCAAAGCTGTAGGGAATAATCTGCTTTATTTTTAACATGATCCTGCAACATCCCTGAAATAACGCTCATATTAAAATAATTCCGGTTGCAAGATCTTTTTGATAAGATGGTTTCTATCAGAAATTCTTTCATGTTGCCTCTGAACCAATTCCCTACCGGCATTCCAAAGCCCATCTTCTTTCTTACAATATTTTCTTTTGGGAGAATGCCTGTGACCGCTTTCTTCAGGATATACTTCTTAACAAAATTCCTCATTTTATATTCTACTGGCAGCCTAGCTGCAAATTCCATGAGTTTTTGGTCCAAGAAAGGTGATCGAGCTTCCAATGAATTAGCCATACTGGTTATATCGACTTTAACCAAGAGGTCATAAGGCAAATACGTTAGCGTATCCGCCGCAAGCAAAGCATCAATAGTAAAATTTTTTTTAACCATTGGCATAAACGTTTTAATAAAATCCAAGGCACGCGAGTCAGCGATTTGCTTCAATAAATCGTTAGCGTAGATTTTCTTTTTAAGAGTGCTATCAAATATACCTATCCACTTGAGGTACCTATCCTGTAACGGCAAAGCCGCTGCGTTCAGAAATCTCTTTAATCTTCTGAGTTTATGCTTAGGGTTTGTAGAATCTGGCAAGACCACAGAGAGAAGGCTTAAGAGCTTCCTTACAGGGATAGGCATCCTCGCGGTCAAAAGCATTGCCTGATATCTGTCGTACCCCGCGAACAATTCATCACCTCCGTCACCGTTAAGCGCGACCGTGACGTGTTGCTTGGTCTGCTGTGCCACGTAATAAGTAGGGATGCATGAAGAATCGGCATAAGGCTCTCCATACCGCTCAACCAATAGAGGAAGTATTTTTAGAGCGTCTGGCTTCACGATGAACTCATGGTGGTCAGTACCGAACTTCTCTGAAATGTTTCTTGCAAATTGCAACTCATTATAATCGTTATCCTCAAAACCGATAGAAAAAGTTTTAACCTTATTAGCGGATAACTGCGTCATAAGCGCAACGATGGTACTAGAGTCTACACCGCCGCTCAAAAACGCCCCTAAGGGAACGTCGCTACAGAGCCTAAGGCCAATGGATTCTTTCAATAATCGCAGCACTTCTAGCGATGCTTCCTGCTCGCTTATCCTTATCTTATCTAAGTAATTTAAACTCCAATATTGTTTTATTTTTACCTCATCATTCTTAAGAACGAGTATATGCGCTGGAGGAAGCTTAAAGACATGTTTGTAAATTGTCCCCGGAGCCGGAATATAACCGAATGACAAATACTCGTCAATCGCTTCCATATTTATTTCATTATCAATCTGTCTGCATTTTAACAGAGCACAAAATTCAGAGGCAAAACAAAAACTACCGTTTCTATGATAATAGAGTAACGGTTTCTTGCCTACTCTATCTCGAGCCAGGATCAGCACTTCATTTTTCTTATCCCAAATGGCAAAAGCGAACATCCCGCGTAAATAATGCACACATTCTTCTCCGAATTCTTCGTACAGGTGGATAATGCATTCGGTATCGGTGCGCGAACGAAACACGTGCCTTTTCTTTTCCAATTCTGTCTTGAGTTCATTGAAATTATAAATCTCTCCATTAAAAACGATCCAAATTGTTCCATCTTCATTAGTCATCGGCTGATGTCCAGCTTCTGAGAGATCTATGATTTTTAATCTCCTGTGCCCTAAGCCTACACTTGGCCCTGAAGGAGGATTATCTATGTAAAAACCCTCATCATCAGGGCCGCGATGATACATCTGTGAAGAGGCTCGCGAAAGCAAACCTTTTTCTATTCTGGAACTCCGATAGTCTATGATTCCACAGATTCCGCACATTGGCATTGATACCCGCTTGTCTTTTCCCTAAAAGGCAGGAAAAGGTTAATTTTTAATTTACTGTAAATTAGCTATGCCTGCCGTAACGTTTGCAATTAACCTTTTTGCAGTTTTTTAAAACCTCCAAATATTTTTGAGCATTAGCTTTTAATGAATATCTTTCCTCAACCGTCTTTCTTCCTGCATTACCAAGTTTTCTGCGAAGTGCAGAGTCTTTTATAAGAAGCGAGAGTTTTTCTACCCAATCTTCCTGAGTAGTTGCGAGGAATCCATTGCTACCATTTATGATTATCTCTTTGTTCATGCCTACCGGAGAACAAACGCAGGGAATTCCCATGCTCATATAGAGAATTGCCTTGAATCCACACTTTCCTCTGGTCCAATCGTTATCAGGCATAGGCATAATTCCGATATCCATACTTCTAAGGTCATCTATTTCGTCAGCGAATGACCACGATTTGCTCCTTACTCTTGAAAGTCCGGGAATCAAAAATGCCCCCCCGATTATTTTAAACTCAACATCATTAAAAAGGCTGGATAAAACTGTAAACACATTCTTCATCGGATCGAGAAAATCAAGAGTCGTTGCGCTGCCCATCCAACCAATGATCGTTGGCCTGTTGTCAGTGGCTATCATAGGAGAATATTTTGTCGTATCTATTGGCGTAGGAATAATAACAACCGACGGATTGTATCGCAATGAAAAATCAGCTAAAAATGAATTTCCACATATTACGTATTTACTTTTCTTAATGATAGTGGCGACTTTCCCCGGGTTTTTAAACTTTTCGACAAAATTGTTGCAACGGCTGCTTGAAGGTAAAAATATTGCATCATCAAAATCAAAAATGACCTCTCTCCCTAAAAAAAACGCTGCCGATTCGAAAAAAGCTGATCCGACAGGGCACGCCTCTCGATGAATAAAAACCACATCATAACGGAATATACTGAAAACATCAATCGTTCTGAAAAGAATACCCGCAAAAAAGAAGAAAAACTTTCTGAAGTAATATCCATTCCTATATAAAACTTTATATGCGGATTTTGTCCAAAAGGGATGGAGTGAAAATTTAATCGCCTCTTTTTTTAAGAAAGGCAAGTATTGTTCTACCCTGTACCTGTTGCTTGCGCCTTCTGATGGGTAAGGCACCCAAAAAAGGATTTTCAAATCTTTAGCAAGTGCTGAAAAATATCGCGATATTTTTCAGCGCCTTTTTTCAGTGAAAGAAGTTCTTCGGCAGCCTGCTTACAGCGTGTCTGAACGCTTGTGGCGTCTTTACACAAATCAAGAAGCTTTCTAGCCGCAGATTCATATGATGCTTCTGAAAAAGTATTTATTATAACGCCAATATTCATTTTTGTAGTTATCTCTTCAGTATCTCCAATACCGCTGTTGATTACCACCGGAAGGCCACAGGCAAGATATTCTCCATATTTTGTAGGAGAAGAATTATAACGTTTGTACGGGTTGATAAAAAATATCCCCGCGCTCGCGCGCGAGAGAAAACCGGCTACCTCGGCATGCGAAAGGTTTTTTACCACTATGCTGTCTTCAGGAATACCTTTTCGCATCGCAGCGCGAAAGATTTCATTCGGATCTCGATCAGTAGCAAGCATAAATACAGCCTGTGAAGAGATTTTTAAGAGAACACGGAAAAAGTCAAACATCTCATCAAGCATATACCAGCTTCCGCATTTCCCTATATAGGCTAACTTAAATTTTCCGCTGTCTGGTTTTGAAGTATCGCATTTAAATTTATCCAAATCTACGCAAGAAGGAATCACTTCCATCTTTGAAGAAAGACTAACGTTGCTATTACGGATTACTTGCGCATGCCTAATAGTTTCGACAGTAAAGGAATCAGATTGTTGTATTAAAAAATTTTCGGCGAAACGCATCACTCTATACGTTAAACTTTTATTTTTTAGCAATCCCCCACCTACATATTTGTCTGCAAGCAGCCCCCTCGTATCAAAAAAGAATTTAACTCCCATTATCTTTGCAGGTAAAAAGGCAATAACCGCTGGCACTAGACCTCTGGCATGCACTATATTAATCCTGCTTTTGCGTACAATAAAGAAAACATACCACATCCCACAGATAACATCAAAGAGCGTAGCAAGCAATCTGGGGTTTTTATGATAATACAGATGATGCCAGTTCGTTTGCAGCTTGAGGTCAGTATCTGCTATTTTATATCGAGCAAGAGTATCCCGAGTTTCGTACGTCAGAATAAAATATTGAATTCCGTAGTGCGATAATTTTTTAATGTACGAAATCCCCTGGGATTCCATAATCGGATAAGTGATAGAGTGGTACGCTACCAGCAGGACTATCGGTTGCGGATTATGTTTCTTGCCTATTCTCTTGAGTTCTGCCGCCGCTTTAAAAGCGCGTTTTAACACACCTTTAAATTGGGTTATTAACACATAGATAAGCCTAAGCGGGTGCAATAGGTTACTTTTAATAAAATTAAACAGATTTATTGGTAGGACCACTTTTAATTTGGCGCGAAAATAAAGCTCCTCGAAACGAGATTTCGGCATATCGGCGTAATTTATGTAAGGCGCGTCTGGATTGCCAAAATCATCCCAATTTGTATTAAGACATCCGCTCTGCTTGAGTTTTCTGTATATATCTGTTCCCGGCAATGGCATAAATAAATTCATCGAGACCATATTAGGGCGTGTTTCTCTTATAAAGGAGACAGTTTCGGCAAAGTCGTCTTCTGTTTCTCCAGGATATCCAACGATAAAATTTCCTTGGAAATGAAGGCCTACCTTTCGCGTTAGTTTAACGACTTCCTTATTGCGTAAAACATTTGTCCTTTTATTCATAAGCCCTAGAACTCGTTGGGAACCAGATTCAAAACCGTATTCGACGTGGATGCATCCGGCCTCTTTCATGGCTGATAAGAGCTCTTTATCCGCCACGTTTGGGTTTATTTGTGCGATCCAAGAAATTTTCTTGTGCAATCTGTTTGTAATAAATAAGTCGATTATTTCCATGGCGCGTTTTTTGTTACTTAAGAACATATCATCAGCGAAATAAATAGCCTCTACTGAATATTTACTGATAAGCTCTTTGATCTCGTCGATTAACCTATGCGCAGAATGATACCTTACTGTCATCCTCCCCATTAAAGGCCCTGCGCAGTAATGACAGTTATAAGGACATCCTCGAGCAGTAAAAATATGCGTCGTTCTGAAAGAATGGTTTCTGCTAGTAAATCTGCTTGGCCTTGTATAATAATCCATATCAAGCAAATGCCTTGCAGGAAAAGGTAACTCATCGAGTGCCTCGATCAACGGCCTGTCAATGTTAGAAACGATTCCTTGGCGCGTACTCCTGTATGTCAATCCAGCAATACCGTCAATAAGGGCTCCGCTGGCTATTTCTTGCATAGTGATCTCTCCTTCACCTCTGACAAGGACATCTATATTCTTGCATATTTCTAATGTTTCAACAGGTTCACCGGAACAATGCGGCCCGCCAATTACCATGAGCATTCCCGGAAGCATGCTCTTGATTTTTGACGAAAAAAAGTTTATATCCGAGATATTGGGCGTGGTCGCGCTAAAACCGACAATCTGCGCGCCAAAATCCTTAATCAACCCTAAGGTTATCGTATCAGTCTTGTCAAAGTCGAAACTGCTCCTGCGTAAAATAAGGTCTCTATCTAAAATCTGCACACTATGGCCTTTTTTTTCGAGTACCGCAGCGATATAGGCCAAACCCAGAGGCGGCCAATATTGTTTATTCTCGTCAAGTAAGCTTCTGGCTCTGGATAATAATGGATAAATTAACGAAATTTTCATTGTTTTTTTACGATCAATACTCTATATCGTTTGACGCATTTAAAAGATAAACATTACTGATGCCCTTGCGCGCGCTCAACTCTTTCAGTAAATCATTTTGTTCGTTTTTACTTATAAAATCAACATTGTATGAAAATTCAAATGTTTTCCCTGACTCATGTGATAACATGCTCAATAAAACACAGGATTTTAAATACGTGCGTAATAAATCGTGAACCTCTTCATTTGAGATAAGATTCATTTGTTGGTAATAACGCAAGACAAAATTATGCTTTTTAATAGAACCAAAGTTTACTTTAGTCAATGATATAATAATAATCGTTAGTAATGCAGCAGTAGTAATAGCGATCAAATACCCTTGTGTACCACACGCCATTCCAATCACCAAAGCCAAGAAAACAAAACCGATATCTTTAGGATCCTTGACTACTGTACGAAAGCGAATTATGGAAAGCGCTCCAGCCATCCCAAAGGCCTTGGCTAAGCTGCTTCCAATAACCATCATGGCGCTCGTAGAAATAACCGTTAAAATCAGGAGTGTCTGAGTAAAAGACTGTGAGTACGATACGCCCTTGTGCGTTTTTTTATAAACAGTAGCAATAAGTAGGCCAAGAACAAATGACAGAGATATATTCATAGCGATTGAAACCAGATTATCTCCAATAACGTAGTCTCCTCCCATTGTAAGTATGTTGCCCATATATTTACTCCTCTCTCATTAAACAGATAGACTATACGATTCGACCATAGACATAAAATATTTGGAATAGGTATCTTTGACTAAATTATATTTCTGGACCAAAAAGTGAAACCATTCCGGTAACGATCCTTTAAACTTAAGTTCTAAAATAACTCCTTCAGTGTAAACCGAGTGCGGTTGTTTAAATGGCGAAAAGATGTTGCCTGTTTTATAACTTTTTATTTGGCTGTCAAAAGTAATCCGGATATTTTTATGGTATTTTGCAGTAAATGCTTCGCGCTTATAAGATATTAGCACCTTAGGCCTTAAATGCAAACGAAGTGAATCGCATACAAATTCCTCAATGATTTTCCTTTGATCAGACGGAATATTCTTGGCCTCAAGCATTTTCAGAGGCGAGCCGTTCTCTGCGGATACATACGTTTCAAAATCAAGTTTTGCCCTATCCTTAATGATAGTAAAATCTGTTTTTCTTTTAATTTCTAAGTAGATATCCGGTTCATTATCAGGGCTCAGATCATAAACTCTAAAGCGAAATTTCTTCCTGTTTCGCAATCCGTCGGCTTTCTCCCAGAAATAAGTGTTAGCTGGACTATCATGATATAAGGAGTGCACCATATAAGCTTTATCAGAATTAACAAGGCAATGTTCGTCATAATCCACATACTGCAAAAGCTCATTTTTAAATGCCGAATACTGCCTGTCGGATAATGGATACTTAAACTCGAACCTATGTATATGGAACCGTTCTATGCTCATACTTTAGAAACCTTAGGGCACGCTGAAATCATCAAACGACATTACTTCGGGGTTGGTGAGGATTCCGATGTTCGCGTCTTTTAGATCCTTGAATTGTGGCATATCTTTAAGATATGTTATATTGCTTTTAGGAATCTTTCCTGTTGAATCTTTTCTGCTGTCAGTTAGCAGATAATTCCCATTTTTTATATCTACAAACAATGGGGTAAAATTAGAGATATATGTTCCTTCTGCTCCTAGAGAAAGAGTGCTTTCGCTTATTGCTATAACAGAACCTGCGTCAGCTATAATTTCTTTTTCATTATTCCATAGCACTGTGTTACGTATCTCGACGGCTGCCGGGCCAAAAACCTGTTTTTTCATATAGAGGGAAATTCCTGTTTTATTATCAACAAGAGTAGAATTGACAATACGTGCATCAGATTTGTCTTTAGATGCAATACCTATGTTGCAGGAGCGAATCAGATTATTTACTATAACTGGTTTCGACCTTTCTCCAACACTTATGCCTTTATCCCCGCTACTTTCTATTCGATTTCCTGCAATCACAATATCAGTGCCGCAGAGGTCAATACCGTCTCCGGTATTATCCAAAATATAATTGTTTTCGATCGCCCCGGTGGCAAAATCGAAATCTATCGCATCGGATGAGTTTTTATAGAACACGGAATTCTCTAAGATGCAATGAGCGGACTTAATATTAATCGCGTCATCACCAAAACTATAGCGAAGTATACAATTACGCACTATCACATCTGAGTCGTGTACGGATATGCCGCCAGAAAATTTAATGCCGTTTACATAACTTTCCCCTGAATATTCAATAATACAATATGAAAACTCTGATGAGGCTGAACTTTCGCCAATGACAGCAAAATTCCCCCAAGGCTCAATTTTATCAAGCGCGGTGAATCGTATCGGATGCTCCTTGTTTCCAATGGCCACAACCTTAGCGTATGATAAAAATGATATACTCTTTTGGAATTTAAGAACTACTCCCGGATTAATGATTAAAGTCAAACCTGAAGGAACAATTATTGTCCGGTCGATGATATATTCGCCAGCATCGAGTACCACAGTAAAGGAGCTATTGGCGTCTTGCTTAAATTGGGGATATTCTAACAAAAAGGCATCAAGGGAAGCAGTAACCTGAGGAAATGATGAAAAAAGGCGTCCATCTACACAACGCACAATCGGTGTGAGTTGTTTTTTTGTAACTGCATTCGAAGCAACTATGTTGATAGCTCCAAGTGACTGTTGCATTGCTTCGTTAGCATTACCGGTAATGAAAAACTTATAGTGAGCCTTCACTGGCTGCAACTGGGCATCCCGTGCCGAATACAGCATCAATGAAAAACTATCTCCCTTAAAACACTTTTTTTGTGCGTCAGCAGTGAGGCTTGTGAGAAAGGTATCCTCAGCATCAAAATATTCTGATGCGTTACTGTCATAATAGATGTTAACCTTGGTCCCTTGGGTTATCGTAGAATCAGCAGAAAAAGGTATAATGATCTCGCTGAGCTTTGCTGAACTAAAGCCATGTAGTGCCAAATCTAGGCTACCAAGTATTTTATTGCTCTTTGGGTGTATATGTACAGTGGCAAAAATTTCACAAAATTCAAGATTAGCAATAATTTTTTTGTGATTTTGAATAAAAATTCGGCGTAACCGAGAAACAGTGTTATCGAAACTCGAATTTGTAAATCCTTTCTTTCTATCTGCATAAAAGGCTTTCTTGTACTTCTGATAGGCATCATCATAGAACTTTAAATCATTTTCTAAATCAGTGGGATTATTCACATAGTCCCATAAAATAGTATTGCGTTCATGTAAAAAGCGCCTGTTTTCTAAAATTCTTGTCACCAGCGGATTATACGGCTTATCGATGAATTGCCCTTCAAGAGGGAAGATATTAAGATCGTAGGGCATGAATTCAAACTTCCCTGTGATAGGGTTAAAAAATAGATTATTATTGCCATGTTCTGACTGATGATAGCTACCCATTATCATAGAGTGCGCCTGCCAACGTAAAAAAACATCCATATCTATTAAAGCAGGTATCTCCTTATTAAAGGTCTCATCGGTTGAAGAATTTAACAGAGTCAATAAGTAATCAATATCAGCGTAATTTTCAAATCCAGAATAGGTTTCACTGTTATCTTTCTTCCAATGCCCGATATCTGTAAATATCGGATCGAAACCATATTTGAACCAATCCCAGTTATCTTCGCGGTAAAAATTAGCATCATCTACTTTTCGATTGTATTCTAAAAATACTTTGCTAGGCGTTTCGATTGAATAGTAGACTCCTTGCAACACACCATTGAGGCGCAGGAAGACGAAAGTGTCCCGCGGAGTAAGCAGGTTTAGCTTGCGCGCTATACTATTACTTAAATATTCCGCAAAAAAGCCTCTATCTTGAGGAATGATCAAATTCAAGCTCTTAGTGTGATTAAATAAAGCGTCTGAGTTAAACTTAATCCGCCACGACTTTTTTTCATCCTGCCAATGATTAGGGGTTAGGCCGCGGATCCTGGTTTTGACCTTATAAGATTGTCCTGCGAAACTAAACTTTGCAGATTCAAATTTCCTATACTCATCGGTCATAAGAGCATCAGAGGGCGGTAATTCCTCTAACATCTTTTGCAGCTTTACTTGTTTAATTTCTAAATCATAGATAGGAATATTTAAACTTCTCAAATCGCTAAAAAGCCAGCCGGGTTCAAATTTTGAAATGATGGCGCCGAGTTGTAACCTTGACCTTATTGGTGAATTTTCCGGTAAGCTTTGGTACCAAAACCCATAAAATAAAGCTATTAGGAGCAACACAGACAAAAATAGCGTAAGGTTAAGGATAGCCACTACCTGAAGTACTCTTAAATGCCTAAAATACGACTTCATTTTCTCGTTTCCCTTCTTTAGCCTTGAAACAGTTCGATATACCGATCGCGGCAAATAATAAATAAAATTGAGTAACGTAATCTCTATGCCGGAACACTGTTCCTACATTACCACTTCCTATCGCGATTGAACATGTTGTCAAAAAGGTGTAGATGAAAACAGGGAGTGATTTTTGCATACAATTCCTCAACAATAGTATTATACCTAGAAAAATTGAAGGTATCAATGAATACCAGAATATCATCTGTGGCCAAACCACTATAAAGTTTTTATGCAGGAATCTCGACGGGAATGGCTCTAGTAGGAAATGGATGACAGCCATGATAGAAGAAGTAATCAATTTTTGAGTTGGCATTTCGTAGATAGAATCAGGATCGTGATAATAGCTTTCATCTAAAACCCGATATGAAATACCTTGCGTATGCACATTGCCAATATGGTGGATAAAAAGCTTATGCATTCTTGTTATTACAGCATTATCAAAAATATGCGTTAAGGATACCAGCGGCAGTGCAATCAGGATAACAGAAACACATAAGCGCGTTTTCTGCCTTTGTGACAAGTTGAAAAAGATGCCTGTAAAAAAAACGAGGAATAAAGAAATAAGGGACAAAAACCAGAGATCTCTTTTTGTAAGGAAAAATTGCATCAAAAGAGCGAATATCATCAACAATAGAGAAGATAAAGTAATTTTTCGCATTATCAATGTTATTGAATAAACGAGCAAGACAGAAGCCAGCATCGTAGAAGTGTCTTTTAAATCAGTTGTTGACCACAAGATTAACGAAGGGAAAAATATCATAAAAAAACAAGCGATTCTCGCAGCAATTTCATTGTAATTTCTCCCCAATAAATATATGAAGATAACCGCTACAGCACCGAAATAGCAGTTGAGGAATTTTACCGTAATTGGGCTATAGCCAAAAAGAAAATAAAACATACCGATTACATATAAATACCCGTTTACGCCATATGAAGAGGTAGGATCAAGATAATGACGGATGACCTTATTATCCATCCCTCGAGCAGCAGCGGCATACATGTAACCTCTTGCTGAGGAATAATCGCTATCTCCAATTTTAAAAAAAGTTCTCGTATTTTCTTTTATAAGGTTTTGATAATCATCATCTGCAGGAATGGGGTTCTTGACTTCGCGCATCGCAGCGCTTGGAAATATGGCCAGTGCGGAAAGATCTAATGTAAGGCTCACTATTAACCTGATACAAAATGCAATAAGAAAAACAGAGATTAGAAAAACTCTCTGCCTGCCGTGGGTATAATGTCGTAAAGCCAAGCAGGTAAACCCTACAGCTATGAGTAAAAATAATGCCCCGGGCGAGAAGAAACCTAAAAGCCCGATACATGCCCCAAGAAAGAAAATCACGATTTTATTAAACATTTTTACCAAAGACCAGCTTTCCGTGAGAGAAATCTTAGAGCAATTTTTGTTGCTTCCGAGTTTATGAATAAAACATAATTAGCTGTAAAATATGCACACAAACACAAAAGCATCTTACGCTTGCGAATCGTTGTGTCATAGACATGGATAATGCTCGCTGCTGAAAGTATAATCATGTAAGGCTCTATAGGTATTCTAAATCTAGGTATCCCAAATAACACAATCGTAAACATAAGTACTCCAATGACCGGAAGATATAATGCGTTTAATTCAAGTAACCGATGTCTAAAAGTAAATAAGCCGGTTAAAAAAAAGGGGAAATAAAATACATAGGAATAGTTATATATTACCTTAGAGTAAACTAATTCCCAGTCCAAAGGACTGAAAAAATAGCAAATTTTTAGCGGGATTAGCCTGAAAAAGAGCAGAGGATCAGCTTTAAGTAACAAAAATGCCTTTTTCGATAGGAATTTACTCTGTTGGGTTTCCGAGGCAATGCTGTTGGCTTCCTTCATGACATTATCATAGGGAACAAATCCATACATCTTACCGTCTACCGGCTTATATGATGCGTAAAGAGCATACCCTTGAAAAGTTGAAATAGGTACAAACGCATGGAATTGCTTAAAATTTCTTATACTCCAAGGGAAAATAACGAACAAAAAAGCAATTGTATAGCATCCCATACCTTTGATGAGTTTATCGCGGAGAAACGGAAATCTTGAAAACTCGTAAAGCATAAAAAGTAAGAAAATTGCACTAAGGATAAGAAAATTTGAGCGAACCATGCACGTAATTCCAAGAAAAAAACCGCTTAAGCAGTACAAAAGTGCTTTCCGTGATAGAGAAGCTTTACGAAACAATAGTACCGCGCACAATAATAAAAAGGTCGATACCCCTTCCGTCAACAGCTTTGAAGACTGGGCGATAAAGCTTACATGCAATATTGAAATTATTGCAGACAATAATCCTACTTTTTTACTAAAAATAGAGCGCCCCAAAAAGTAAATTAAAAGACATGTCAGGCTGTCTATTGCTGCCTGCAACAGCTTAACTACTGCAGTTTCATGTCCAAAAACAAGGTAAACAGTACTTACAAGCAGTGGATACCCAGGGGGCCTTCCTGCCGTAGCATTACCTGCCTTGCTTACGTATCCGTTACCATCCAAAAGTGATACTGCTAAACGGTCATATTCAAGTTCATCTGCAAACAAAGGGAAATCATGGTAAAACATAAACCCTAAGCGCACTATCAGAGCGGCAACACATATTGCAATAAGGAGAACTTTTTCAGAATAAAAAAATCTGCCTAGCTTTTTATAATCCAATGGTATAGCCTCAGAAACAAGTATTTTAAGTGCTGAAAAGATTTTATCTGCAGGATATTTTTAATAAATATTTTAGGGCGGAAGAAAAACCTGAAAAAAGCCTTGCGTTGAAATCGCTTTAATTCCTTTCTGGTCATTGTCGCGGGGACATAAGGGGCACTCATAAAATAAAAATTATCCCAATCTACGTTATCCAACCCACCGTTTGCTTTTAATTCATTAAAACTGTCTGTGGCAGGAAAAGGAAGATAGGTAAAGAAGTTAGCGCGAACTAAGTCCAATTCGCAGGCCAAACTAATAGTCTTTTCGATATCATCCTTTGTTTCTCCGGGAAACCCTAAAATAAAGAAGCCGGCTACATCAATCCCTGACTTATTGATCATCTTAACGCTTTTTCTTATCCCTGCAACGGTTGTCCCTTTGCGCATAATTTTGAGTATGCGGTCGGAACCTGATTCTATACCTAAAGAAATAAGATAAAGCCCGCTTTGCTTCATCAATCCCAGCAACTCATCATCAATGCGGTCTAAGCGTATGCCGTTAGGAGTTGCCCAGCTAATATCAAGATTAAGCTTCATCATGCCGTTGAGCAAACTCTTGGCATATGTGACATCAAAAGTAAAATTATCGTCAATAATATGAAATTCCCGGATACCGTATGTATGATAAAGAAGTTGCATCTGTTCAAGGACATAAGCAATGCTGTGTTTCCTTAGCTTTCTTCCTGCTATTTTGTTAGCCGCGCAGAATGTGCAATGGTAGGGACAGCCACGCGTGACTATGATCGGCGCAATAGGAAATTTACGGTAAAACGCTCCATGTTGAGATTCAGGATACGTATCCGGTCTCAGTAAATCCCATGCAGGAAAACCAAGCGTGTCAAGATTATCCGCCAATGCTGGGCTATTTGCCCTAACTATTCCATCTTCCATCCATAACAACCCCGGGATATTCCCAGGAGTAACCTTGCCTTTGATCAGCTCATTTATCAGCAATGGCAACCCTATCTCAGATTCTCCTTGAAAGCCAAAATCGATAAAGGGATAAAACTGTTGCATTGCCTCATGGGGGACCGCGGACAGATGAGGCCCTCCTGAGACGCATATAATATCTTTATTGAAGCCTTTAACGAGGCGAAAAGTTTCTTTTACAAAATTGACATGAAAAGTATAGCACTGCATTCCGAGAACATCTGGCTTATATTTTTTGATGATAGTTAATAATGCTTCCGGTTTAGTGATTCGCTCTTTAATGCAATCCAGCAATGCGACATTACACTTATCACGAATAGCTGTGGCCAAATACCCTAAGCCTAACGGCGGTTGTATATGATCGCTTAGATTGTATGGTTTAACAAGGAGGACTTTCATTTTTTTGTCATTATATAGGCTAGGTGCGATTTTATAAACATAATTATTGACTCCTTTATCCGGATATAAGCGTTTCGCGGTATGGAAAGGAAAAATATTGAAAAAATCCTAGTAAAAGAATTTACCGGTATTTTCGTGAGTAGCGGCCGTAAAAAGCGAGGCATCTTGACCATCACCGGGATGAGAATTTGTAATTTCAAGGCTTCTGCGATTTCTACATTATTCAAAAGAGAGCCCGATTTATAGCCCCCTTTTCCTTGACATATTTTCTGGTAATCAGAATCGTTTAGAAATCCATTTTTTAAGCTGAATTCAGCGAGTTCGGTCTTAGGAAAGGGATAGAAAATAGACACAATGGCACCATCAGGATGTAAGGCTTCATTTAATTTGTAAGTGTCCCACATCTGCGCCTTCGTTTCTCCGGGGAAGCCCAAGATATTCAAAGTACAGAATTTGATGCCTACCTTTTTGAGGATTTTTCCGGTCCTCACGATATCATCATTACTCATATTTCTTTTAAGCAGCGCTCTTCTTAAATCCTCATTTCCCGATTCAAGGCCTATATCAACATAAATGCATCCGGCATCGGCAAGAGCTGTCATGGTCTCTTCTTTTACAGTTTGAGGATGAACGAGGACTTTAAAAGGAAGTTTGATCCTTTTTTTGTACTCAGCGCAAAAAACCTTTATCCAGGCGTCGTTTATGCTAAAGATGTCATCATAGAAAAATACTTCGCTCAAACGATATTTAGCCTTAAAATGCTCTAACTCACGCATTACGTTTTCCACACTTCTTCTCCTTACATAAGAGTATCCATTCCCAGAGAATTTTTCGCGGTAAAACGAGTTAAAACAATATGTGCAATGAAAAGGGCATCCTCTTCCGGTCATTACATAAATCCTGCTTGAAAAACATCCGTACTTTCTGAAAAGATCCTTATCCGGAAAAGGTAAGGCATCCATATCCTGGATTAAAGGACGGGACGCATTCTTAACTATACGGCCATCTTTTTTAAACCAAATATTCCTTATCTCATAATTTATCTTTCCGTTCCCAATACTATCTGCCAATTCTACCAATGCCTCTTCACCTTCACCTACGCAGATCATATCAATGTGCGGATTAGCGATTACAAAATCAGGAAGGATTGTAGGATGCAATCCTCCGACAATTATCGGCACGTCCATACGATCTTTAAGAAGACCAACCATAGTCGAAACCCAAGGGTAAAGATTGGTTAGGCAAGAGAAGGCAATAAGATCAGGCTTATAAGCTTCGGCCTTTTTCAGCATGTTTTCGGTTACATTAAAAAAACGGTCCAAAAACTTAAACTGGTATTCAACGTCACCGGCACCAGGATCGAAAATAAGTTCAGTTGCGTGCCCCGCTTTTTTAAGCGCGCTTGACAAATATTCAATACCAAGCCACTCTGCATTACGATGGAAGAATAAAACTTTCATTTTTTATTATGCTTTCTGCAAACAGCAATAAGAGAGAGCCCTACTGGAGGCCCTGATTTTTTTTCAAACCACTCAAAAAAAGGGACAAAGTAATCAAACAATGCAAGCATTCTCGTTGAGAGCCGTTTTTTTCTAAAGACTATCCCGTTTACGATCCAACCGAAGATTCCGAAAAAATTGGCGTAACATAGTGTAAGATCGTCAAATCCGGAAGCAAGTATCTTAGCCGTTAGTTCACGCTTTGTATATCGTCTGTAATGGCCAGCTGCCCTGTCCAATGAACAAAATAATTCCTTAAAAGCGGGAACGATGAGAACAAAATATCCATCATCTCGTAAAACAGCATTAAAATTATTTAATACCCGAAAATCATCTAGGATATGCTCTAGGGCATTGATGCACAAAATTGTATCGAAACCAAAACTTTTCAGCTCAGAAAGCGGCACATGAGATAAATCTAACTTTTTAACGATGATGTTTGATTTCCCTCGATACCTTCTTTTGGTCTCTTCTATCATTGCTTCATCGTTATCTAACGCTACAACTAACTCTTTATTCAGCAACAATGACGTAATATTGCCGTTGCCGCAACCGGCCTCCAGAATTCTATTCCCTATATAGGGGCTCACTTTTCTATAGACCCACTGGTTCATCCGATCGAGCTTTGCTATATATGATAGTGTATCAAAGACTACGCCCATATTAAAAATAATTTAGACAAACCATATCGTGAAAGAAATCCGCGTTTCTTTACGTCAATTTTTACAACACCTTCATGAGGAATAGTTAACCGAAAAACCGTGCTCATCGCCTGCCTCTTACTCTATATTTCAATAAAATGAACATCGCTGCCAATCCATCACGCCACGAGATTTTTTTGCCTTGCTTATAATCTCTCGGGGTATATGAAATTGGAACTTCCGTAATCTTTATTTTCATATTTAATAGTTGTGCAGTAATCTCTGGCTCAATATCAAAGCGCCTTGCCGATAAATGTAACCTCCTTAGGACATCTCTGGATATCGCCTTATAACAGGTTTCCATATCTGTGATTTTTGTCCGGAATAAAACACAGGTTAAAAAATTAAGAAACTTATTCCCTAAAAAATGTGTTATATAAAAAAGATGTTGTTTTAAGGAAGAATAATTATACGTCAAGAATCTCGAGCCATAAACGACAAGGCAATCCCCAGTCACAATAGGCTTAATCAATTTCCCATAGTCGCCTGGGTCGTATTCTAAATCTGCATCTTGAATTATTATTATATCCCCAGTCGCATGTTTGAATCCTGTTATAAGAGCTGCTCCCTTGCCCATATTACGGCTATGCATAAATACTTTTATATTTTTATCGCCTATAGCGCAAAGTAATTGACGCGTTCCGTCTTCTGAGAAATCATCTACAATAATAATTTCCTTGTCGAAGTTTGTCCGTTTTACTCGCTCTATTAAGGGAAGTATAGTTCTAACCTCATTATAAACCGGAATCACTATAGAAAGTTTCATACGGTTTCCCGCTTTTTACAAATTACGATTGCCCTATCGCCAAGCTTGAGCCACTTCAAAAAAGAAAGATTGGACAAAAAACACGAGATATTCTTTACCTGTAGCGAGATTCTATTCTTTATTGAAACACTCTGACCGTAAGCAGAGAGCGGCTTTGCTCTGGTCTCGCGTACTTCCATTTGTACAATCTCAAAACCAGACTTGTTCAAAAACCTGGGTAGGGTGGCATGATTAAATTCCCATAAATGTGCAGGCGGATTAGGAGCGTACCTATCGCTCTTAAGCAACATATTTATTTGTAGTAACGCGTTAAAGAAGGAATTGTTATAAAGCATGGGTTGTTGGATAACCACTATACCATTCTTGGCAAGAAGTCCCTTGATTATTTCCATAGTATTTCTTATTTCAGGCAAATGCTCTAGAACGTCAGATAGGTGGATAATGTCAAAAGAACCGCTTTGAGTATTTAGTTCGCTCAACTTTCCACAGGATACTTTAAGCCCAAGCTTTGTAACAGCAAAATCTGCCATTTTCTTATTTGGTTCGATACCATATACCTCAAAGCCTGCGTTTCTTGCATTAAGGAGAAAACGCCCTCCGGCGCACCCAATATCAAGAAGCCTGCCATGCTCCTTATAACGGTGGATGATATTTATTATATTTGTATCTATAGAATTATAGCTACGCATTCCATCGATGTAACTCTTTATGCCTTCGGTTGTTGCATGATAAGCATCAAAATAATCGTCTTGGGCGTATAGGTCATCTATTAACGTTATATCAGGAAAAGGGTTTAAAAACATGAACCCACAACCGCTACACTTAACAAGCGAAAATTGCTGGCCCTTAAAAAAATACCCCCCCCATAAAGTACTTTTTTTGATTTGGTTATTACATACGATACAATTCTCAACAGGCATATCAGTATGGCCCTCCTTGCTGACGCAATGCCAGATAGCGATTTTCAAGATTTCGGATATATCGTTCTGTATTAAAAAGATGGTGCGCTCTTAGCTTAGCGCTCTCTCCTAATAAAAGGCTCAATGGCTTATCGGAAACAATATTTTTAATAGCCAATGCCAATGCATCCGAATTCATTGGTTCAACTAATATCCCGTCTTGCCTATCGCGGACTATTTCCCTGATACTCTCTATATCAGAAGCAATTACCGGCAAACCGATGAGCATTGCCTCAACCAAAGCAATGCCAAAACCTTCATACAAAGAAGGGAAAACAAAAACATCTGCAACACGTAATATTTCTGGCACATCAATTCTGTTCCTTAAGAAAATAATGTCATTCTCAAGATTCAGCTTGACTGCTGCCTCACGTAGTTTCCCTTCAAGCCCGCCTTGTCCTATGAGTATCACCTTACAAGGGAAACTAGCTTCTTTAAGTAATGCAACCGCCTTTAATAGGTAAATCTGGCCCTTTTGCGCGTAGAGCCTTCCGACATTGACGATAATCCGGTCTTCTTTCTTAAACCCCAGCTCCTCCCTTTTGGAGGAATAAATAGGATCTTGGGAAGTGCAGGGAGGAATCGTTTCGGCACAATTGTAAAGCACTTCAATAGCGCGAAACGACAAATTTTTCTCATAATCTTTTTTTACAAAATTTGATACCGCAAAAAAACTGGTATTACAGTATATCCCGGTGAATTTATCTAAAGCCTTACGCACCTTTGAAAAAAAGGTGTCTTTGCTATCAAAGCTATAGTCAGGATTATGCAATGTTGTTATAATTTGCTTAACCCCGGATATTTTGGCTGCAATCCTTCCGTAAATATTCGCAAAGAAAAGATGAGTATGGACAATATCGGCATTTTTACGGCGGATAATCCGCCATAAACTAATGACGGCATAAAGCCAATGAGTGTATTCCTTCATATGCAACACGAAAACTGGGATTCCGGCAGATTCTATTTCTCTCTTTAAAGAAACCTTGCCTGACAATGAGACTACTACCGGAGAAAATCGTGCCTTATCTATTTTTTTTACAATACTCGCCAGCAGCCCTTCGGCCCCGCCACGTTCTAATGATTCAATGACATATACAATAGAAATAGTTTTCTGGCTCTGCTTCATTTGTCTGCCCAGGCAATAATGTTCTTAGAGAAAATTGTTGGATAGTTGTCTCCTGGACGGTCAATAAAGACAAGGAATTTCAGGAACATAAAGTAAAACATTCGTAGAATAGTAAACAGCATGCTTTTAATTTTCGATGAAATGTATATTTTTTCTGGCCTGACACCGATACTTGAGAATCCGACCGCCCTAAGCACCTGAGGCAGGCTAATCTCTGAAAAGCCTATTTGATGAGTAAAATCAATGGAGAGCGATGCGCAGGCAAACAAACTTCCCATATTCGGAGTTTTAATCAAAAGCCTGCCTCCTTTTTTCAGAGAACATACGATCTGCTGCAGGAGATTGATCGTATCGTCACGGTTAAAATGCTCCAACACGTCATTCAACACTATAAGATCATAACTATTCTTTCTTTCATTGAGAAATCCAAAAATATTTTCCACACGCTTCACGTTATTAGTTACTTTAACCCGGCAATGCTCTATTTGTTCTCTGCCAATATCAACCCCAAGAAAATTCTTATAACCTCTTTTTTTTAAATAGTATAGGAAGTGCCCCATGCCACATCCAATGTCTAGTATATTTTGAGTATCAGATGATCCGATAAGATCTTGGTAATTAAGGTCATATGATTCTATCCATCTGTCATAATCACCAGTATTTAATTCCTTAAAACCGGTAGAAAGATACTTCTCGGAGACTATATCCTGAAATTGCATTTAATGTATCCTCTCGATTATATACCTTGCGCCCTGAAGTGCTTTTGCCAGGCTACATTCATTGGACAGGGGGCATTGTATGTAACGCCTACTTTTTATTCCGGGAACCGGCACTGTGGAACAAATTTTTAATAAACAGGCTTAAACAATTGATAAACCTGCGAAAAGAACGCAGGGATTCTGATTCAAGCCACGATACACAGATGTATTCCAGTTTTGGGTTGATATTACATAAGCAAAGGGAAAGATTACCGATCAAAAAGAGAAAATAAGTCCTCAACCATCCTTCACTTTCTCTTTTGATATAGAGACAGTTTCCGATTAAAGTACGGTAAATATACTGAGAGAATAGCGGACTGTAGTTAAAAAAATTCTTTTTTAGCATAAAATGGTCAAGATAGGGGGTGGCACGGAAAAAATAAGGAGTCCTGCCATTTATGGGTTTAATATTATAACTATACGAAGAGTCAAGCCACCAATTTGTAAATCCGTACTGTTTATGATACTCGTCATATAGCAAAGTGCCCGAATAAGGAATCGGCACGTTATACGTCGGCACCAGGTTCAATTTCTTCGCGTAAGACCGTAGTATTCTCTTTGTATCCTCAATATGGGATTTTTTTTCCCATGGGAAACCAACAATAGAATTAATAGACACGGAAATACCTAAGCTTTGCGTCCACTCAAGGGCATGATTTACTTGATTTAGAGTAAATCCTTTGTGGATTTTTTTTAGAGTCTCATCGCTTCCACTCTCTACCCCATAAATTATGCCTGTGCATCCGGCAGCCGCCATCTTTTGTAAAAGGTTTCTATCAACCATATCTACGCGCGTATCAATGCACCACTTTATTTTAATCTTTGGTTCAGCAATAAGCAGATCGCATAATTCATGAACCCTCTGCCGGCTGACCGTAAAAGCCGGATCAATAAAGGTTAAATACTTGATTCCATATTTATCTACGTAGTGCCTTATTTCTTCAACTACTAACGATGATTTCTTTGCCCTAAAAGTATGCCCTCCCACAAGGGCGCAAAAAATACAGCTAAAAGGGCACCCCCGGCTTGAAGATATTTTGAAATAAAACTCTTTCTTTACCTGTTGGGCGCTGCTGTAATAGTGCGATAAGGGAAATTGATCATGGTCTGGCAGGGGAAGCAAACTCAAATCTGAAGGGCCTTTTCGCTCGCGTGTCGCCAGTATCTTGCCCCCATCCTTAAAAAAAATCCCAGGGATCGAGTCTAACCTTTTTAAACCATCGAGCCAATCAAGTATATCTATAATGGTTTCCTCTGCCTCCCCCTTTACCGCAATATCAAAGCCTTTTCCTAATACTTCCTCTGGGACAGCGCAAACGTGTGGGCCGCCAGCAATAATAGGTACGCCGAAATTTTTTGCCAACGCCGCAAGCTTATAAGCATTGAGAGCCTGATAAACATTAATGTATATCCCTATAATGTCGGGCTTAAAATTTTTTATCATCGAATAAACATCATTATCTGTAAGGCGATTGAAAGGAGCCGAGCAATCAATAACCTGGACATCACATTTTCGCTGTTGCTTTAACACCGCACTCAAATAAGCTAAACCCAACGGATAGCTTTCGTAATAGTTATAATAGGGATGAATTAAAATAACACGCCGCATTATTTGTATTTCCTTAATTTAGTTTTTTAAAAAAGCAGTGATTCTGGTGAAACGAATCTTTAGGCCCTAAATGCCTTCCCTGCAATCTGCAGAATGAAACGATCTTCACGGCATACAAACAAAAAAATAAAGAATAATGAGGTAAGGACTGTAAGTAACAAAAGAATGCTGTTTAGTTTAAACGCGAACATCAAATAATAAACTGATATCAATACTATAGATATCAGTAGAGCATTAATAATACTTCTAAACGGAATCAATTTTCTAATAGCAGGGATTAGCAAGAACAGCCAGCAAGTATATAAAAAATGAGCTCCTAAAACCGACACTACTGCTCCGATAGCTCCATAACGCGGCACTAAAAAAATACACATCAGAATATCTGTGGCGCCTAATAGAATGCCTCCAATGTTAATTACCTTGACCATAGAATATACATTTTGCATAAAAACAGCAGGAGCCAAGAGCAAAGACTTCATAAAAATAAGAGGGATCATAAATTTAAAAAGTAAACCCACCTTTTCATATCCGCCTCCATACATCAGGGTAACAATACGATCGATTAAAACAAACATAGACAAAGAAATAAACATGGATAAATAGATATTCAGTTTGAAAAAAATATCGAACTTATTCTTGAGTGAATCCATAGTATGAAATTCGGCAAAATAAGGCATGGCGATAGTGAATATTGTTTTTATAAATATCAGCAAGCCAGTTATGAAGCTATACGCTATATAATATAACGAAAGCTCGGCGATACTTGCATATTTTCCAAGAATCAATTTGTCCGCCCACATTACCAACAAAGCGCTTGCCTGGGGGATAAGGAGTGGAATTCCGAATTTTATAAATTCATGAGATGTGCTCTTAAATGAAGCATAGTCATATTTATTGATTTTTCTTAAATTGAGATGTTCTTTTAAGTAAAAAATACCTACTCCAGAAATAAAAAACGCAGATATAATATTGGAATACAAAACTGTTTCTATGCCTTTACGGAATAGACAAAAAGATATCCCTATCAGCACTAAATAGAATAAGGGATAAAGTACGCTAAGCAAGCTCTCTTTAACCCAATCTTGAAATGCTTGATACACCGAGAAGATGAAGTCTAAAATAGAGAAGAAAAATAAATAGAATACACTTGCTATAAGTACTGGCAAAAAATGAGGCAAGTTATAAAAACCTATGATAATGTTCCTCGAAAGATAAAGCAAAAGCCCAACAATAGAAGCTCCACAAAAAACTAAAATTGATCCGGTAATAATGATAGCAGTGACATCCTGTGTTCTATCCTTGCTCGTTTTCAGCTTAGGAATGATTTTATTTAGCGTAGCTTTTGCTCCTAAGTTGGTGAATCCGGAGAAAAAGCTGGTTATGGTAAAGGCTATAACAAGCAGGCCATATTTTTCCTTTCCGTACATGCGATTGACTGCGATAGAAGTGAGCAACCCTAATGCGACTACTATTATATTAGAGATGAATTTGTATATACTTCCTGTAAACAATTTCTTTTTAACACTACTCATGTGTAGAAATCATACGCTTAGAGCACACTACCTCAAAAGACCATGCTGGTGCAAAAAAATGGTTTTTTGCTATGATTAAAAGTCCGTTAAAACTGTAATAGCTGTAATGACCAAATCTATATGCTTCTGCACCCGAAAAATGAGGAAGCGTTCACTTTGGGTTTTTCGAGCATTGCTCATCATTTTTTAATAGCTCGCACCTTGAACCATGCATCGACGACAAACAGGATTCGAATACACGCCTACGCGATCCTGCTCCCTTAATTTGTTGATAAAGTCATTGTGCCAAATCGCCTCAAACGAATCTGTAAGTATATTACCGAGTCGCAAGGAAGCATCATGGTTAAAACAACACGGCACCACATCTCCATTCCAAAGAAAAATAAGCGAAACCCAGACCTGCTCGCAGTGGGAACGTTTAAGATTAGTTGCGCCTAAGTCATCAACTAAACCGCCAACGGTGTGTAATGGGTGGAATTCAACCCGGTCAACGGTATTTTTCCAGCGATTATACGCTTGAGTTTTAAATCCTTGATTTTCTTTTGTTACCAGCATCTGTAGCTTTACAAGAGGTTTTGTGGCTTTTGATTTCTTTTTTAGTTTCATGAATTTTTCAATGTTTGATGCGACTGCCGCATAATCCGCGCCAGGACGCAGTAGTGCCTCCTGCTCTTTATTCATTTCTAAGGCGCAAACCAGGCAATCAAGGCCGGAGTCGATAATTTGCATGCTTTTTTTCTCATCCAAAAAAACGGCATTGGTATTAAATTTTATCCATGGCACACCTTTATCCTTGGCATAACGAATCATCATCGGTAAATCATCATTTAGCAGGGGTTCTCCGGTGAAATGCAAAAATAAAGTATTGGGCAGGCGCGCTAATGCCAATTTATCTATAATTTTACGGAATACATCAAAACTCATTGCCCCCTGCTCCCTCTGCAGGTTTGCGCGCGGGCACATCGAACAAGTCAAATTACATAAGGAAGTTACTTCAATATGGGCATGGACAGGATAGGGGGCAGGAATCCGCAACGTACTGTAATAATAAGATTCTTTGATTAAAGAGTGGAAGCGCCGCTCAACACTGCGATTAGCATAGGCACAGCGAAAGCCATTACGACGGGCATCTGCAATAAATGAGAAAACACTTTGTGTCGATTCTTTTAACCAACGCCCCATATTCGCCAGCATGCGTTTAATGCCCCAGCTCACCCCACGTTTCTTAATCTTATGGCATATCTCTTTAATTCGTGCGCCAATAAATTTAATTTCCATAGGTATTTGTTAGTTTTTTGCCGTGAGCATCTTTTTTATCCAAAGCATGCTATCTCGCATTGGAAGACTACAGCGGCTGCAAATAAAATCCTTATCATTATGTAAATTACGCTTTCGTGCCTCCTGAAATTTCTCACCATTCCAGATTTCCGTTAAAGAATTATAACGAAAATCTCCCAGAATATATTGGCCTTCTGTATCCGCGCAACATAACCCTACACGGCCGTCCCAAAAAATATTTAAGGTATACCATAGGCGTTTACAGGGGACAAAGGAGCCCGGTTCCTTATCTTCAATACGTGCCGCCCAATTATGGAAAGCCTGCAAATGTATCACGTCGGCTTTCTCTTCCCAGTTTTTTATAAATTCTTTTGCATCTTTTTCATTGTCCCGGCGTTGAATAAAACATACTGTTACAATCGGCGTTTTGGATTTGTCTGCTTTTTTGGCTTGGAGCAAAAACGAAATATTCTTTAAAACGGTATCGTAATTGTATTCAGAGCGCACCTCTGAATATTCATCCGCTGATATCGCGTCGATACTAACGCGCACTTCATCAACTCCAAGCGCGATAACTGCTTTAGACTTTTCTTGATCAAGAAGCGAGCCATTGGTAGTAAGATAAACGTAGTCAGCCCCCGTCTCTTTTGCATATCTTATTTTTTCCAGCACATCCGGGTCTAACAACGACTCACCGTAACTTGTCAAATTTATTTTACGGATACCGCTGGCGAGGCAATCGTCGATAATTTTTCTGTACAAAACATTATCCATAATGCCAAGTTTGCGCTTCATACTGCCGTGGGGGCAAAATGAACATCGATAGTTACAGGCATTAGTTAATTCAATGCGCGCGTATAGGTCGCGTGAGAAAATCGGGGCAATATATTTCTTGCGCGCCAGCATGGCTTTTACAAATAAAGGTGCGCTATAGCGGATAAATTTATTTACGCAATTTCTCCCAAAGGAAAGATGCATAGAGCCGTCGTTAAGAATTACCGGGGCACTCATGCAGCTACCTTCCCATTGTAGAGTATCGTCTCTACAAAACGCACATTATCGCTTATCACATCAGTATATTGATGCAATAACTCAATGGCCTTATCCCTTAACGCATTTTGTATATCCGGCCTCCTGCTTAAGTCTATTATACCAGTGGCTAAATCATCCGCGTTACGAACCTCCAATGCTTGGTAAATTGACATCAGGGGCTGCGTGATTTCCTGCCAATAACGCATGTGCGGGCCAAAGAATATGGGTTTTTTACTTGCTAAAGGCTCTACGATATTCTTGCCGCCACCTATTTTATTTACTGGATAGATACTGCCGCTTAAAAAAATATAATCAGCTAAATGATACAATTTCACTAATTCACCGAATGTATCAACGATGACGACCGTATCGTTAAGCCCCTCCGCGTTATCTCGCTTTGGAAGCTCTGTACGCAATATATATGAAAAATCATGGTGTTTTAAATAATCGACAATTCCTGGTATATATTTAGTAAAACGCGGGACAATAATCAGGCGCAGATTCGGGATTACAGCTTTAGCTTTCCTAAAGGCATCAATAGCTATTTCCTCTTCCGGCGAGAATACACTTGCTGCAAGAAATATTTTTTGCCCAGGGTTAAGGGCAAAAACATCTCTTAAGGTGGATATCTGGCTTTCTTTGATATCTAAAAAACCTGTATCAAACTTCATGTTGCCTAAGCGCACTATCTTGCTACGCTCTATACCTAACGCCGCGAATCCTTCATAATCACGATTCTCTTTGGCAGCTATAAAATCAAAAAAATGATACGCATTAAGCGCGTACGTACGCTCTAAGGTCGGATGTTCCTGCATACGGCAGCTCATCAATCCGCTCAGAAGCAAGGTTTTAACTCTAAGGCTCTGAGCAGTTAAAAAGTGTTTTGGGATCCGGGTAAATTCAACACTGATAAAAAGGTTTGGGTTGACCTGCCTTAAGGCGCGCCTGGCAACAAAGGCAAAATCCCACGGAGTATTAAAAACAAAATCTATTGTGTCTAATTTTTCCGCATACGCATATGCATCATCGCTTGCCGTTGAAAGGACTATCTTTAAACCTTTATGATGCTTCTTTAACAAGCGAAGGAAGCTCACTAATTGTAAAATTTCTCCACCGGAAGCAACATCTATCCAGAGGATACTCTCCGCTCCGCTTAAAATATCATTCATATGTTTGTCTAAAAAACCCCATTTGTCCCAAAAGTACTGTTTGAGATGCGCGTCTCTGCCAAAAACAACGCGCCTTAAAAATGTAATGGGTAAGTAAAAAAAAGGCTTTATCGTGTAGCGCATCTGAACTATGAATAGTCTTAACTGATTAATCATTTTTCTAATACGTTATAATCTTCTGTACTTTAATCCCGTTTATTGTTGATAAAATATCGGCAATTTTCCTACCGGCATCCCCTTTGCCAAAAACATTCTCTCGGGGGTAACGCCCATGGCTAACTTGTTTTTTAATTGCCTTAAGTATCAAGTGACGCCCATACCCAACATCTACTACATTCTTGCCGCGTTCACGGCCATGTTGACGGGTGCCGATATTAACTACCGGAGTGCCGAAATAACAGCTTTCCCTGATACCAGAGCTGGAGTTCCCAATTAAACATTTACAGTGATACAATAACTGTATAAAAAGGCTATTAGTAATATGACGGTACATAAAAATATTCCTCAATCGATATTCTTCTAAAAATCTTCTTATGGCAGTTACAATATGCTCGCTTCCGGCATCAACATTAGGCCAAAGCATTATCGTCTGCATTCCGAAATCTTTTATCGCATACAATGTTTCTTCTATTTGGGAATACCCCTCGCCGAATTCTGTAGTAACCGGATGCTGTAATACTACAATGAACGGGTCATTTGCTTTTATATGCGGATTTTTGATCTCCTCATTAGTAAGGACCTCTTTTTGCCGTAGTATTTTTGCACGCAGCAGCAAATCTGTAGCAGGGCAGCCTACATTAAACACGAATTCAGGAGTTTCTCCCAACTTGATAATTCTCTGCCTACTTGCTTCGCTAGCGGCGAAATGAACATGCGCGAACTTAGTTACCGCGTGCCTTATGCTTTCATCTATTGTCCCTGTAACTTCTCCACCCTGAATATGAGCTACAGGAATATTTAAAAAGGCAGCCGTAACAGCAGCGCTTAAGGTTTCATATCTATCGGTAAGAACTACTACAAAATCAGGCTTATAGCTGTCTAAAAGAGTTGCTAATTCTATTATGGCAAAACCCGCTGATTTAGCCATGGTAACAGGATTTTCCCCTTCTATTGTATTATAAATGCGTTCGTGAATAGTAAAACCATCGCGCTCTATTTCTCGATAGGTATTTCCGTATTTGCGCAACAAATGAGAACCGATAACTATGAGTATATATTCTAATTTTTGATTTTTGCTAATTGCCTCAAGTACTGTTTTTACACGGCTATATTCTGCGCGATTCGCAGTTACAATACAAATCCTCTTTTTTTTCATTGTAAATCACTCCATTTTATCAGCGAATTAATGCGAATTTGTTTCCGTGCGCTTCTGCCGATAACATTTTTTAAGCTGGCGGCAGGGATTCCTGTCCCGGGGCGTTTGACCCAAACATTGCTAAGCGTCAGCCTTTCGCCGGCATTTATGTCGCGCAAAGAAACAACGCTTTCATTCGCCATTTTGCGAACGGGGATCTCCTCCCTGAGGATATTCTTTTTGTTCCCCAATGCCTGCTGCAAAGCCTTTGTGCCGCGTACTAATTCCTGCAGTTCCCGAGGTGTAATTGATGCCTTTTGGTCAGGGCCAGGCCATGACCTATTGAGAGTGAAATGCTTCTCTATCATTGCCGCGCCCAAAGCCACTGCGCCTAGCGCGGTATACATACCATAAGAATGATCTGAGAGCCCCACAGGAAAACCAAAACGCTTTTTTAGTATTTTTATTACTGCTAAATTGATATTCTTATATTCAGCCGGATAAGTAGATGTACATTGCATCAGGATAATTTCTTTATTCAACTTTGTTATCGCTTTTACGGTATTCCCTATTTCCGTCATACTGCTCATTCCTGTAGAAATTATCATAGGTTTATTCTTTTTAGCGATATGTTCTAGAAGCGGTATATTTGTCAATTCACCGGATCCGGTTTTAAATGCTGCAATGCCTATCCTATCCAAAAAATCTACCGCCTCTCGGCTAAAAGGCGTAGAAAGAAACATTATCTTTTTTTTCTTTGCTCTCTGCATGAGGCGCAGATGGTCAATTTCGCTTAACTGGCACTTTTTCAATAAATCAAAAAACGATTGCCCAATATAGCCTGCGCTAAATCCCTCACGCAGCATTTCGTGTTCTGGAAGGTGAGTCTGAAACTTGACTGCGTCTGCTCCGCATTCAGCCGCCGCGTCAACAAGTTCAAGGGCTTTTCGATAGTCACCATTATGGTTAATTCCTGCCTCAGCGATAATAAACACAGGGCATCTTTCACCTATCCAGTGATTATCAATTTTTATCCTTTTCATTGTATCGCGCCTCCTTTAAATTGGTCAGCGTATTTTTCTAAAATCATTTCCGCACTATCAAAATCAAGCTGTGTATCAATATTTACCGCATTAAATTTATTGCCAAGGTAGGGGAGTATCTTTTTCCCGAATAACGTGCCTTCTTTTATTATATGGCTCCTACTGATGTAAATTGACCCATTTTCCCGGTATACAGCCGGCATATCTTGCTTACGCGTGCCTTCTTTATACTGAGGATAAAAATACTTACCGCGTATTTCACCGAGTTTATATTTTTCTTCGCATACACCAATCAAAGAATGAGCATCTGACTCTAAAAAACAATTAATCGCAGCGTCAATATAGCCATTTTCTCTGAAAGGGCAGGTTGGTTGCAATAAGACTACGATATCCGGCCGATATGCCTGATGGACTTCTAAATACTCTAGGCAATGCGCTATGGCAGAAAGCGTCGTCGCTTTATCATCTGATAGGCTATCGGGACGGCGGATACCTTCAATCCGGCCATAGTGACCACCAATAGCAAGCATTGTATCATCATCGCTCGAAAGCACAATTTTAGTAATGATGCGCGAATTCAGCGCCGCGATTAAGGAATAGGCTAATAACGGAATGCCACCTAAAAGTTTGATATTTTTCCCGGGAAGCCTTTTTGACCCCCCCCGGGCGGGCACAAACGCTAAGATCTGTTTTTCCAACGTCTCTGATACCTCATCAATAGAAGAAGTCAGGGAAGTATCACAATTTTTTTCGAATCGCTCGACTCTTTCGCCGAAACTGCAATAGCTAATGTTTTAGCGGCGTCTTCAACAGAAACCATAATCTGCGCTTTCTTTTCAAAACACTTAATAAAATGTTTGGTTTCTTCGACGAACATATCTGAGCGTTCCTCTTTATATTCTATGGTCTCCCAGCAACCTTTTTCCTTTGTAAAAACCTTTATTTGTTTTGTCGTATAGTCCCATAAAACAGTCCCTTTTTCACCAATAATTTCGCAATTTCTTCTGTAATCTCTCTGCAAAAGGTCAAGATGTATAGAACTAATGGCCCCGCTTTTAAACCTCAATAGTATTTCAGCCACATCATCTGCATCCATCTGTAAATCGCTAATAGTTCCGTAAAAGCACCCTACTTCCTTAGCATCTCCAAGAAGCCACCTTACATAATCAATTTCATGGCTAATATCTAAAATCGCTCCTCCTCCTTCGTTTTTTTTTGACATATACCAATTTCGATAATCTTCCCACGGATGCCAATCTGGGAGGTATTGGCCGCACTCCGCGCGCACAGAATAAACCTTTCCTATAATTTTCTGCTCAACTATATTCCGCAATAGGTTAACGCCTTTATGAAAACGCAGAGTATAAGCAACGCCAGCAATCGCTTTCTTTTTCTGAATAAGTTTAATCAGGCTATCTACGCCATCTAAGTTATGAGCCAGCGGTTTTTCTATCATTAAGCCTGCCCCTGCTTCTACAGCGGCCTTAGCAATAGAGATATGAAATACCGGCGGCGTGCAGATAATGACAACATCGGGTTTTTTTGCCAAAGCCACAGCATAATCCGTATATCTGCCTTCGACCCTGTATTTCTGACAAACATCATCCATCCGTGTTTCAGATTTATCGCATATGTCAATAGATGTTATGCCCAAATCATTTAAAATGCCAATGCGCCTTTTTCCGATCGATCCAGAGCCAACTACCAGATACTTCATGTATCATCTCCTTTGTCAATTGAGGAATATATCCTCAGTTTTTATTCCGCCGTTACCGTCAATAAACTTTCTTAGCCATAATTCCAATGTTACCCAAGACCCTAATTGCTCATGTATATTTGTTTCTCCGTCACAATAGCGGTCAATTTCTTTAATAACTTCCGGACTTTTTAGATACTTGCCAGCAAGGCATGTTTGCGGTTTAAATAAATCATACAAATACTTTTTGTTCTGCCGTAACCATTGTGGCGCGCCAGAAGAAAACCCTTTTTTAGTAAAACGCGCCTGTATTCGCTCCGGGATGATCCCCTTCATTGTTTCTCTTAGAAGATATTTATTATAACCATTTTTAATCTTATACGTCCCAGGCAGGCTAAATGCCAGTTCTATAAGGCGATAGTCAAGAAAAGGCGTGCGTGATTCTATAGAAAACGCCATACTGTTACGGTCATCAAAATGCAACATACCTCTGATCGGAGAAATAAACAATGACTCATAAAGATAGCGGTTTAAGAAATCATTAAAATGATTTTCATAAAGATATTTTTTTTTGCTATTTCTCTGCGCGAAATCAGAATTAAGGAAATTTGGCGTTTTTGAGAAGAAACTTTTAATAAAGCCAGGGGTATAATAATTCGCTATGTAATACAAGATGTTCGTCAAATTGACGGATCGGCTGGGATTATGCTTAGAGAATAAAGAAATTTCATGTAGCAAGAGTAATATTCTGCCTCGCCGCAATAAATCAGCCCATAAGGCATCAAAGTGTGGATAATATCCCCCCAAGGATTCATCGCTGCCATGACCATTAATAAAAACTTTTACCCCATTAGCGGCTGCTTTCTGGTAAACAAACCACTGGCTATGCACCCACATCGCGTTAAATGGTTCATCCTGAAGCCATATTTGACGCTTTAAAATATCAAAGAAGGATGCTTCGTCAGGGAAAACATAATTTGATTTATATCCGGTATCTCGCGTTACCTCAGCGATATATTCACGTTCATCATAGTGCGGGTTATCAAAACACGCGGAATATGTTTCATAGTTATTTACTTTGAGGCGTTTTTTAATCACGCAGGTTATGGACGAAGAATCAATCCCGCCGCTTAAGGCTCCTGCCACTTTAACATCACTACGCAGCCTTATTTTTATGGCATCGATAAAAAGGGAGCCGAATGCATCTATGGCCTGCCCCTGGCTAAGTAAAGGTTTATCAATAGCACTATAGATATCCCAGTACTTTTCTATTTTTATCCCATCTGCGCCGATAACCAGATTATGGGCAGGTTGCAATTGATAAATATCCGCAAAAAGAGTATCTTCTGTGACATCCAGAAAACCGAAAGATTTAACTAGGTAATTATAAATTCCTCGCTCGTTAGGATATGCCCGCTGAATCAGCAGGAGGGATTTTATTTCAGAAGCAAATGCGAATAGGCCATCATTATAAAAATAATAAAATGGTTTTACGCCAAACCTATCTCTAGAGCAAAAAAGTATGTTTTTACGCGCATCCCATATAGCAAAGGCCCACATACCGTTAAACCGCTTAACGCAACCCATGCCAAATAATTCATATGAACGCAAAATTATTTCAGTGTCAGAAGCACTTTTAAAATTACAGCCCAACGTAGACAATTCGCGCCTCAATTCAATATAATTATAAATCTCACCGTTGAATACAATCCACAGGCTTCCATCATCATTAGACATAGGTTGGCGGGCGATAACGCTTAAATCGATAATGCTGAGGCGCCTATGAGCCAATCCGAGATCAGGCTTTAGCCCATTGACATTGAAACTATCCGCGGAATTATAATGAACGTCAAATTTCTTAAGACGGGTATCCGACAAAAAGTATCCTTCTCCGTCAGGGCCGCGATGTAGTAACAATTGGCTCATCTTACGCAAAACATCGAATCTTATCGAACGCCCGTTTAAGGAGTAGAGTCCTGAAATACCGCACATACTATTGCACCTTCTAAGTAATACTACACTCGTTTAATAAGGAAGTTTTAAACTTAGGACAATTTGATATTCAACGTGCGATGTACCATTTTCTGGTATTAGAATTATTCCTCAACCTTTTCTGAAACTATAGAATATGGCACGACGTTAAGTAGCCTTATTACCTCTAAAACCGGATTCATAATAGTTACTACATCTGAGCCTGCAAACAGCAGGCCAATGGCGCGTTTTTTCATATCCAAAACCAGAGAACCGGAATCTCCTCCCTGTGACATATTCGTGGTGAGAATTTGGTTTTTGAATAAGGCTACTTTTTGGTCGTAATTTATTTTTATCGTAGCGCTAATGTCTTTAATCTTCCCCGCGGTGTAACCGGTTGTCCTTCCTGACTTTTGAATAAGCATGCCCAATTTAGGCTTTATAGTCCCCAAAGGTGCTCCTATTTCCATTATCTCAGGCTTCACTAATTTTTGGCTCTTGGGCCTTGCTAAGGCGGCATCTATGAGATTGGCCTCTTTACCAAACTTAATCTCAACCCACCTTTCTAAGGTACCAATGGTATCTTTCGCCTTTTTTCCCCCATCATAGGGCCCGGGTTGCAGGATGCTATCGCCTTTTTTAGCCTCATTGGAATTGGCTAAGACGTGATTATTGCTGAGAATAAGGATTTCATGAGTGGCCTTATCCTTTACCAGACAACCTAAAGTGCCCGCGGTGATTTGATAATGGCCAATTGATGAGCCTCCTAATGCCGGGCGGTAGCGGCCGGTAAAGCCTAAAGCCTTGATTTTACCGATTTCCTCAACATCAGTCTCAATAAGAGATACTGCTTGGGGGATAATATCATGCTTAGCGAGTTTATTAAGAGGAAGTTTTATCTCAACATAAACTTTAAGACAAATCCGGCCCAGAGGAAGCCCCGCTTTAATCTTTTCGCCTATACCACAACCGACCACATTGGCTTTTTCTAAGAGCCATGTTTCCTTATCCTGTAAATTCGTATAGATATCTGCCATAGATTGTTTACGCATAGGCTTTTACCATACCGATTTCCTCAACATCTGTAAGAATACCATCAAGCTGCGTCGGGATTGTTTTATTCTTGGATAGTTCTTTGGAAGGGGTTTTTTTACTCACATATACTTTTAGACAAAGGGTGTTTTTCTCTCTTTCCTGTGTTATCTTATACCCTATACCTACGCCGACTACATGAGGAAGCAGGAGTAAATCCTTCTCGTATTTTTCTTTTATCTTTTTTATATCAGATCTGGTAAAAACCTTGATTTTGCGTGATTTCATAGCTAATAATGTGTATTATTATAACATAGTTATGATACAAATACAGTATTTTTTTAGTTTTTTTAATTTTGTACTGTCGAGGGATGGAATACAGTAGACTGATACAGGAAGGGATGAATTCCCGCTTGTTTAGTAACCGTCAAAACTTACCATGGAATCTTGACTCCTAGATCAACGCCGGATTCATCCCTGTATCTTTTTAGGCGAATGAAGAGTTCTCCGTTTAGCTCTTGTAAGAGCTTATGGGTAAAAGTAAGGTTCAAACCTAACGGTTCCCTATTCAGTCCGGTAAGTTTAAAAGTTACTTGATTGTTTCTGTTAAAATTTACTTCCGCCCCGAATTCAAGGCGGTATATTCTGCCTTCGCGGTGGTTCATTTCAAAAATGACGCCGGCATTACGGCTGAATTTCCAGGCTCCGTAAAGGGTAATAATCTTTGCTTTTTCCCTTCTTGGCTCCCTTATGCCTACGCCAAGACGATACTTAATACTCCCTTCTTTGGGACGAATATTGGGAGACTCAAGCTGAACCTTAAAATCAAACCTTGAATGCGCGCCGGTTGAAAGTATGTAGGTAAGGCGCTTTGCGGAAGTTATTTGCCAATAGCCGCTAAAGGTCAGGGTGTGTGAAACCTTAGACTTAGTTTTTAGGTTCGTTTTTTGGTAGGTATAGGTAATCTGCTGATTCTCATTGAGCTGCCAGGAGCCCTGAAACGTAAGGGTGTCAGGAGAATCCTTTTTAGTTATTAAAAAGGTTAGGCGGTTATATTCATCCGCCTGCCATCTACCGGATAATTTGAGCAAGTAAAAGCTGTCTAAGCCGTTATTGTTTACAGTCTGTATTTCAAAGACAATCTGGTCTTTTTCGCAAGATAATAGCTTACCCTTTAGGGTTAGCCGCTTTTTTTGAAAGGCTAGTTCCTTTTGCTCAAGCTCAAGTTCAAGGTCATATTTTGAGTTGATTTTCCATGCGCCGCTAAAGATTAGTTTATCGGGGAATTGGTAGGTGGTGCGCCAGGAAACCGGCTCATTAAGCCAATACACAAGGCGGTTTTCGTTATCAACTGAAAAATAACCTTGCGGTAAAAGCTTCGCGCTCTTTCGTCTTATAACCAAACGATTATTCTTATCAACAAAATAAGTTTGGCTCATTATCGCGTAAAACGCCTGAGTTCATCGGCAATAGCCTTAAGCGTTGATTGACTTCTAAAGCGTTCAATATTTTCCTTAGCCGTTGTATATAAACCCGGGTCGTTTTTTAAAGAAAGTACGGTACTTACAATCTCCGGAACCCCGCAAGCTCTAAAGCCAGCGCCGCAGCGCTTGAGGGTCCTCTCATTAGCAGTTTCTAATCCAGGGATACTTGAGAAAAAAACCATCGGCAGGCTCTTTGCGAGGCTTTCAGTTATCGTTAAGCCCCCTGCCTTAGTAAGCACTACATCGGAAACCGACATCAACTCATCTACATAGTTGATTAAGGGAAATACTTTAACCAAAGGAAGCCGCATTAAACTGACGCGCTCAAACAGGCGCTTATTCCTTCCGCATACGACCAATACTTGGGCTTTTCCTGCCAGAGCCTTTACTATGTGCTCAATAGGGCCGATACCGATTGCGCCGGTAATCACTAATACGGTGAATTCTTTTGGCGCTATTTTGTGCTTTTGGGCAATTTCATTCCGTTGTGCCGGCACGTAGAAGGTATCCTTTGCCGGAATACCGTAGGCTTTTATTCTCTCGCTCTCGATTCCGCGTTTTTCCAGCTGTTCCTTTACATACGCGCAGGACGTAATATAAAGGTCAACTCCTTCACCTATCCAGAACGGATGCAGGGTATAATCGGTTATGATGGCAACTAAACGCGGCTTAGGGGATAGCGCGCGCCTTTTAAAGACGCTAATAATACTGCTGGTGAGAAAGTGAGTTGAGATGACGACATCCGGGTTCTCTTTCCTTAGCAGGCCGCAGAATGCCTTGCTATTTCTGTAATTACCTAAAGAAATTACCGGATGATTCCCGAGATAAGAAGAGAGACGATAAAAAAAATACCACACCCATGGTAACTTACTAATAAGGAATATATATCCGTCAGAATATAAACGCTTAACTAAAGGATGGGAATAATCTAAAATGTCAAGAAGCCTGATTTCAAGGCTTGGGGATTCTCTTTTAAGGTAGTCAAAAAGCGCTTCAGCGGCTTTTTGATGTCCCGCGCCTGCGGAGGCATAGACGATGAAAACTTTGCTCATAATGCCTGTCTATATTTTACGATAAATTTGGCTGCTTCGTAAAGATTACGAAAGACAAAATCCGGCTGAATATCCCAGTTTTTACGGTTGGCTAATTTCTCATTGCCGGAAAATACCAGAATTGATTTGCAGCCCGCGGCCTTTGCGGTATGCACATCGCGAAGGGTATCACCTACAAAAAAAGATTCTTTGATGTCAATACTACCCTTATACGATTGTACCGCGGTTTTAATAAGGCCGGCCTTAGGCTTACGGCAGGAGCAATGGTCTTCGTCCCTATGGGTACAATAGTAAACCGCCTCTAAAAAAGCGCCGTTTTTCTCAAGCGCCTTTAACATATTTGTGGTAATGGCAGTAAGAGATTCCTGGGAAAATATACCTTTGGCGACACCTGCCTGATTTGAAATCACAAAGAGTGGCTGTTTCCTGATGTTTAATAAAGCTATAGCCTTTTTAACATGTGGCAGGAATCGGAACTCTTTCCAACAGGTAACGTATTTTCCGTCACCGGGGTAGCGGTTAATCACTCCATCGCGATCTAAAAAGATTGCAGGTTTTGCCACTCTCCCCCTCACCCTGTCCCTCTCACCTCTGGGGAGAGGGAATTTAGAGTTAGTTTTCTCACCAATTCCCTGTATTTTAAATAACTTAAAAACTGATATAAGCCTGCGAAGTAGGCTACGATAAAACCCATAAAACCATCCTTATATGCTTTTTTCCCGATATAGGAGCGGAAAAACCGGTCGTAGGTACGCCAGATAAATCTCCCTAAGCGCATTGGCTTATTTTGACCATACCATTTCTGAGCTTCTCGTGAGGTTTGGTTATTAAGTTTGCTAAGAAAATCTTCTATACTCTTATACGAATAATGGATAAGATCGGACTTTAAATGCCCGCACGGTTCATCCATAAACGCCCGGGGATGCACTCCGACTTCCTCATATTTGAATTTATCCTTACGAAATAGCTTTAACTGCGGGCTTGGATACCATCCTCCGTAGCGCACCCAGTAATCACCGATATAGTTACGCCGGGGCATGGTAAAGCCGTTATATTTTGTTTTTGCGTCCAGGGCTTCTTCTATTTCGCTCTGTAATTCCTTGGTAACCCGTTCGTCAGCATCAAGGCTTAAAACCCATAGATTCTTAGCTTGGGCGTACGCGAAATTTCTATGCCTTCCCTCGACATCCATCTTTCGGGCTATTATCTTTGCCTTATACTGGCTTGCGATAGCAAGCGTTTTATCTGTGCTCTCATCATCAACGATAAGTATCTCCTGTGCCCAGCCAATTACTGACTCTAAACACTCCTTTATGTTTCGCTCTTCGTTCTTTGTTATGATTACGACGGATACATCTATCACTTTACATGCTCCTTTATTGAAGCCACAATATACTCAAGTTCCTCTTTAGTTAAATCGGGATATACGGGAATTGCCAAAGTTTGTTTTGCCGCCTTCTCTGATTCCGGAAAATCCCCCCTTTTGTACCCTAAATCTTTAAAACATTTCTGCAAATGTAACGGCACAGGATAGTATACCCGCGCGTCTATCCCTTTACTTCTTAAATGCGCGATAAGTTTCTGGCTTGAAGTAGCGACACGCAACACGTACTGATGATAAATGTGAGTGGTATACGCTGGAACAAAGGGTGTCTTTAAAGACGCGATATCCTTTAACTGTTGATTATAATATTCGGCATTCTCCTGCCGTTTTTTATTCCATCCATCAAGATAGTGCAGCTTTACTTTTAATACCGCGGCCTGAAGCGTATCAAGGCGGTGATTATATCCTAAGAGCGAATGAAAATACTTTTCTTTATTCCCTTGGTTTCTCAAAAGCCGTATTTTTCCTGCAATTGTTGCGCTATTCGTTAAAACTCCTCCCGCGTCTCCAAAAGCGCCCAGGTTTTTCCCCGGGAAAAAGCTCACTGAACCGCAGTCACCTATTGTCCCTGCTTTTTTACCTCGATAGGTAGCGCCAAAGGCTTGAGCTGTGTCTTCTAAAATCTTTAGATTATACTTTCTTGCAATTTTCCGCACTCCATCCATATCCGCGCATTGGCCGTAGAGATGAACAGGAATAACCGCTTTAATTCTTTTGCCTTTTTTAATAGCCTTTTCTAAGCTTGGTAGTGAGATGGTATAGGTATCTGGCTCTATATCGGTAAAAACAGGCCTCGCGCCTATGCTGGCAACAGCCCCGGCTGTGGCATAATAGGTAAACGCGGGGCAAATCACCCCATCCCCAGCCATAACACCCAAGGCGGCTAAAGCTAATCGTATCGCATCGGTGCCGTTAGACACGCCTATCGCGTATTTGACGTTAGCATACGATGCTAGTTCTGCCTCTAATTCTTTAACCTCAGCCCCCATGATAAAATTGGTGTTATCTACAACTTTTTTAATAGCTTCGTCGATACTCACGCGAATCGGGGCAATTTGCTTTCGTAAATCTGAAATGGGAATCATTTATTACTCCTTATGGCTTAATACGTTATCTATAGCGTTTATCGCATCCTCCACGTTAATCTTTACCAAACACTCTCTGTCATTTTTGCAGGAGCTAAGGCGAAAACTACGATAGCAGGGGCTGCATTCCAGAGTTTTCCTCAGGATACTATGGCGATGAGGGTCCTGTGGATAGGGCCCATACACCAGCGGATCAACCGGGCCAAAGAAAGAAATGGTTCTTATGCCTAAGGCTACCGCCATGTGTAAAAGTCCTCCGTCATTACCAATGAACAAATCCGCTTTCTGTATGAGCGCGGCAGTTTGCGCCAATGTAAGTTTACCAGTGCAGTTAATAACCTTGCTATCACCTGCACCTAAAAGAGTGCTATCAGTTAAATCCCCTACTATTATAATCGCAGGGTTATATTTTTCAAGGATTTTGTCGATTAAGACTTTAAAATTACCCGCGGGCCAATATTTTAGATACGCCTCTTTTCCCCAGCTCGCCCCGCCTCCCGGAGCTATTACGATAATCGGCGATAGGTTATCAGGATTTTTCTCCCGTAACAGATTTTGCGCGGAAGCCACATCTTCTTCATTCAGATAAAGTTCCATGGAGCTATAGTGAGGCTTTACTTTGAGCAAATCTAAGATGCCATTATAATACTCTACCATATGTTTTTTATCGTAGCTACGGAGCTGCATTGATCGGGTTAAATACATCCCCCGGTTTTTGTAGTTATATCCAATCCTTTTCTTTATGCCGGCTAAAAATAAGAAAAAGCCAAACGGTGTAGATAAAGACAAATCGATTGCCAGGTCAAACTTTGCCTTTTGTATACTTTTGATAAACCTGCTAAATTCCCTCAACCACGTAATCCAGGAAACAGACTGAAGGCGCTTAAACTCATCTCTTTCATAGATAAATAGCTGGTCAATAAAAGGATTCTTCTTAAGCAATGGCGCGGTGCGTTTATTGCAAAGAAAACCTATTCTAGTATCAGGAAAGGCGTCTTTGAGGCTATGCAGTAATGGGGTAGCAAATAAACAATCCCCGATGCCGAAAGGATTCACAATCAAAATATTCATTGAAACCTCATTCAACCGCGTAGGTTGAAATCATCTTCATAGCGCTGGATGTCATCTTCTTCCAGGTAGCTGCCGGTTTGCACTTCCACAATTTTAAGCGGCACTGTATCGGGATTTTCCAGGCGGTGCTTGACTCCTATTGGAATGTAGATACTTTCATTACTCTCAACAAATCTCACCGTATTACCTCGGGTAACCTTAGCGCGTCCTGATACTACTACCCAGTGTTCAGCGCGTTTTTGGTGGCTTTGAAGGCTCAGGCGTTTCTTCGGCTCAATCTCTACTATCTTAATTTTAAACCCATCAGAGCTTTGTAAAACGGTGAACGATCCCCACGGGCGCTTATCAGTCAGATGCACTAAGTGTTCTTTTCGGTTACGTTTCTTGAGATACTCGACGATGTTCTTTACTTCCTGGGCTTTATGTTTATTGCATACAAGAAGCGCGTCAGGGGTATCCGCGATAATCACATCTTTAAGCCCTATGGTCGCGATAAGCCTATTGGATTTAGTAAAAACGCAAAGGCCCTGGCTACCACAATCAACTGAGTCCGATTGTATTACATTCCCTTTTTTATCTTTTGGGAGTAACTCCTGCAGAGAATCCCAACTTCCCAGGTCACTCCAACCAAAATCAGCAGGGATGAGCGCGATCCGTTTTGAATGTTCCATAATGCCATAATCCACAGATATAGGTTTTATTTCTGGCCAAATCTTCGAGATATCCTCGTGGGTTTGTATCAAGGATAGCTGGGAGTATAAATCAGGTAAAGAGCGTTTGAGTTCCTCCATGAACACCGAAACTTTCCAGACAAACATTCCGCTATTCCAAAAATAGCGTTTATCCGCGCTATATCGCTTCGCATTCTTTAAACTCGGTTTTTCTAGGAATTTTTCTACCGTATAATATCTATACTGGTGACTGGTGACTGGTGACTGGTGACCTATTTTAATGTACCCATACCCCGTTGATGGTTTTCCCGGCCTTATGCCTAGGGTTACCAGGAAATTATCTTGCGCGCATAGAATAGCCTGGCGCAAGGCACTTTTAAAACGCGCTATATCTTTGATATAATGGTCAGCAGGCAAAACTATAAGGGTAGCATCTTTGTTCTGTTTTTCAATAAGCCTCGCGCTTAGGCCAATTGCAGGCGCGGTATTTTTCCCTTCCGGCTCAAGGAGTATATTATTTTCCGGAATCTTGAATTTTTCAATCTGCTTTTTAAGCTCGTAAAAGTAGCTTTTGTTGGTAATAATATATACCTTTTTCGCGCTGATCAGGCCAGACAAGCGCCTGATAGTATTTTGCAGGAGGCTCTCCTTGCCTACGATAGTAATAAATTGCTTTGGCTCAAGTTCCCGGCTAAAAGGCCAAAATCGGCTGCCTACCCCTCCGGCGAGAATTACCGCGTAGGCCTGCTTATCTACTAAGGATTGTTTTAACCCCATGAAAGACCTCCTCAACACTTATTTCGGCGAGAACATCATTTTCTATAATGCTATTGCTCGTTCCCACCGGCCCCCAGCGCCTCGCGCTTATGGCAGGAGGCTGCTTACGGAAAATAGCTACTATCGGAATCCCCACGGCTGCCGCCAAATGCATCGGGCCTGAGTCATTCGTAAGAAGAACTCTGCCCTTTTTCAACAAACCTGCTAACTCAATTAAACTGGTTTTTCCTGTCAAATTGATCAAGGGCATATCATTGCAGAATTGATCCGCCCTCTTTACTTCTTCAGGGCCTCCGATAAGTACACAAGGTATATGAAGCGTGTTCATGATTTGTAAAGCTACCGCTTTAAACTTATCAAGCGGCCACTCTTTTTGCGTATTACTTGCCCAGGGATGAATGATAATGAAATTTTTGCTCGATAGCCCTCTATGAACTAATCGTTTATCGCTAAAATCATCATCTCTAATATCTAGCAAAAAATTCAAAGGTTGGCTACCTGTGCTTATTCCGATTGTTTTGAGCAATTCCAGGTTATACTCGGTTTCATGCATAGAACCGAGATGTTTTTTGTCTTCTGTTGTACGGTTTAATAAAAATCCCCATTTCCTGTTATAGCCGCACCGTGCGGGAATCCCCGCGAGGAAACTGACTATATTTAATTCCTTGCTGGGGTTAAAGATAACGCAGAGATCGTATTTTTTTCCTGCTGTCTGCGCGGCAAACCTTCCTATCTCTAAGAAGCCGTGTTTTTTATTTTCCCAAACGATTACCTCATCAACACAAGGTATACGCGCGGCTAATTCCGCTACAGAGCCATTGACAACCAGAGTTAATTCAGCTCCGGGATAATGCTCCTTTAAGGCATACAACGCGGGAAGCGTAAGGAGAAACTCGCCAAACCGATCATTTCTTACGGCAAGAATCCTAGCGATTTTCATCGCTGATCTTTTTAAGGGATATGCTCAACCCCGCGATATACCAGAATAAAACACTCACCACAGAATAATACAAGCTGCTTTCGGTAAGCCCGTTAATCAAAAAGGCGATCAAACAGGCTACAAGCGAAAGTGAAGCGGCACTGAGATAGCGGTCCTTTAAGCCACGATATATCTTCCAAGACTCCTTAAATAAAATAAAGAGAAACCAGAAGAAAATTGAGAGCCCTAACAAACCTATTTCTCCTGCCATATGCAGGAAATTATTATGCGCCTTCATCTCATCAAGGGTTATGATATTACGGTATTCAGGATATTCCTTATAAAATCGGTAGCTTTTCATAAAGGTATTCGCCCCCACCCCGATGAGAGGATGCGCTTTAATCATCAGCAGTGAATTGCGGTAAACGGCAATTCTATCGTCATTACACATAAACCTTAGCGGATTATACTCAACATCCCTGGCCCAGGTTTTCACAGATTTCGGCAGCAAAAAAGGCGAAGCAAGAGTGAAAATGATTAGGCAGGCAATCATGGCCTTGCTTTTTCGCGCGATCGAAAAGAAAACAAACACCCCATAAATAGCGAGTAACGTAGGCCTTGAATATGTTAATGCAATGCCGATAAGCCCCAGGATACTTACCAGTGCGGCCATGATTCGCTTTCCCGCCTTAAAATAATACAGCGTTAAACCTAGAAGCGCGGGCACGAACGCGCTCAGAAAAATCCCTAAAATATTCGCGTCTTTAAAGGACGCTGTCGCACGCAGTAAATCAAGGTTAAGTATAGGGCTATAGCCTCGGATAAAATCCTTCCCTGTTGCCACCTGAAAGATTGCGTTGGTAGAGGCTAACATCACTCCTAGAGCCATGGAAAGCAAAATCTTCCGCAGATGTTTTTTATCTTTTACCCCTTGGGCTACGATGTTAAAAATAAGAATATGCTCAACGAGCTTTAGTATTCCGCCTTTAAGGGTACTGCTTAGGTTTATGCTATTCGTAGCTGACAAACAGGTAACCACAAGCAGAAATAAGAGCGGCAGATTAAGCGCGTCTATCTTAAACAGCCCCTCTCTTTTTAAACTCTTCCTAATTAAAAAAGCCGCTATCAAAAGCCCAATAATAATATTCTTAGGAGCAGGGGCAATAGCAATAAAAAAAGGAAGCACAACTATCAACCAATAGACGAGATTATCCATCAAACCAACAAAACGGTTCAGCTTATCCATTATTCTCCTAGTTAATGCCAGGCATAGACAACTCGCATACTACTTGTTTATGCCTGGCATTATATCATCTCCTTAGATTGACTCAGATAACTCTATAAATGTGTATTGTCTGATTGGTAAAAGCAACCTGAAAAACCTCAGGGTGAGCTTTTGCCCACTCATCCTCTAGCGAAAAAGCTATTTCCTTTGTCTGATGCAGGGAATAGACAAAAAGATACTCAACTTTTCTTCTTTTTAAATTAGAAAACCACACAGCGTAGTCTGCGTGCTCCCGATAATTTCCTTTTGCCTCTAAGCTTTTATGCAACTCCATAAAATCTTCGCTCCACTGATAACGGCTCTTAGGAAAGTAATGAATCATCACCGGGTCAATTTTATTCACTGACACATAAAATACATTATTCTTTAGATTTCTCCCATACAAGGGAAATGGCACTGGCCTGCCCACATAGGCGATAGTGTTTCCTTGGGTATTCTCATTAAGCCACAGCCAGGCCTGGGTAGCATCCGGCCAAAACCCTGAATACCCGGTCATCGCCGGATAGCGCTTAAATTCTTTACGGTTATAATCGGCATTCAAGAAAAACAGCCCTACAAACAGTACCCCTGCAATTATTCCCCACTGCCAAACTTTAGCGCGCTCAAGGGTAGCGAGCATAGAGCGCAAAGTAAAAAACAAAATAAGCGACGCAAGTAAAGACGCGACGAGCTCGCCATGGCTCGCCAACTCAGATACCGAGGCTATAATGCATACTACCACAAAAACGCCGACAGTATTTAGTACTCTTTTCGTGTCCGGAAGAAAATAAAACGGCGCCACAAACCCGAGCGCCATCGCCGGATACAGATAACGAACATTAGCTAGTGGCACGCAGTAACGCCAGAGCAGATACAAGAAAACCGGCGTTAGAAAAAGCAATAGCTTATCCAGCTCTATTTTTTTTCTAACCATGCCTATCGGTAAATATAGAAGCCCAGGGATCAGAAAAAGCAAAACTCCGCCGCCTAAGCCTTCGTGAAAAAGCAGTTTATCAAACGAATAATCCTTCTGGCTAACCCGAACACTGTAGTTAGTTTTATCGTATACGCCATGAAAAACCACTTTTTCCGCTATACGCACCTCCATAGGATAAACAGGATTTTTTGTCTGAACATAATTACGGATATAGCCATATCCTCCAAAAATACAGATACTCCCTATAGAAGTAGCTAGACAAAACACGATCCCGGAAGTTTTAAGGACATTCCTTTGTTTAAGAAGAAAAAGAATTAAAAAAACAACAAGTAACAGGCTATATAAAAGTGCTAGAGTTTTTGTTCCTAACAATAACCCTAGAGCAATTGAAAATAAAATGATATCTTTGATTTTTCTTGACTGATAAAAGGTTAAGAGAAAATATACGCTGATGAGAAACCAAGCGCATACCATAACATCAACGTAGGCTATCTCTATTTGCTTGAAATAATTAGGAATGATGCTAAAGAGGGTTGCCGCGTACAACGAATAACGCCTGCAGATAGAAAACCTTCTGCATATCCCATATAACGCAAGAAAAGAAATGACGAAAAATGGGATTTGCCCTACGTCAGCCAAAAAGACGTTTTTAAGTGGCAGCATAAGCCAGAGATAGATAAGTGAGCCGTTTATCGGATAATAGCTTGGGGCTAGGTCATCATTAATAGTAATAGGATTAAGTAAATTACCCTGTTTAAGCCACTCTACGGGGAAACTGAAATGATAGTTGAGGCTATCCCAGCCAAAAGGCGGATTTACCAGATTTATGCTAAGCTTGACGAGTAAAAAGCCTAATAACACTGAAAGGCAAAAAAGGACGATTTTATTCTTAGGGATTTCCCGAGGAAAGTTCAATACATGGGAGAGGCTATTCCTCAACGAAAAAAGGCAGGCAAGAAAAATAAAACTGACAGATGGGACTAATGTGAATAAAGACAACCTGCCTAAAACTCCCCAGGCAATCTCTATCAGGATTATTTGGGCATAAAAAAATACTGCCCCAGCTAACAGCCGGTACGAAATACTCTCAAGCCTGCAATACCTGGCTGTCAATAAAGCGGCGGTTCCCAAAACAAAAAAATTAATTAAAAAAGTAACTACCATTCGATTTTAGCGAATATCGGTTAACCTAACCGTAATCAGCATGCCGGAGGCAAAAACCTTTATGTATATCGGGGTCTTGTTGGGATTATCCATGAATATAATATCAACTTTAGACTGATGATACGGATTTTTATCTCTGCGGAATATCTTACTCTTAAGCCTGACAATAGGCGTGGTGAGGCCTTTTAGGCGCAGGTGCGCCTGTGTCGCGGCTACGGCTAAGGTATAATTCTTCTGGTTTGTATTTATATTTAACTCTACCTCTTTTTGGAGGCTAAAGTCTATGGTGCGTAATTTCCAGATAGCGGAGAGCGGCTCATACGTTTCAGGGAGTATGCTGCGTTTTACCTCAAGTATTTGCATAATATTATTTTTCTGGTCATAGCTAACCTCTTTGGCCAGTTCTTTTTGCTTGGTTTTAATTTTTTGAAGAAAAGATACCGGTAACATCGTGGCTTGATCGAGAAATGATTCAAGGCTGACTTCAAAAGGATATATCTTAGAGACTAACGAGCTTGACTTCGCGCGCGCCTTTAAGCAATACAGGTTCTTTTTATCTATCTTTTTTATCCCACTATCCTCAATTACCGCGTCCCCAACCGGCAAAACACCAAAAAGATACACTCGGTAGTAAAGTGTGGTAGCGCCTTCCTTAAAGGGCTCAGCAGGCAGCTTTGCTATAATACTCCCAGGGTCATTCTGTAATGCCATAACGCAAATGAAAATTACCAGAATGAAGAAGACTACCAACACCACTTTTTTTATCATTGCAACCTCCGTGAACATAGTATCAAGATAACTAAACGCTTATGTATAGATCCTTATTTTAGCATAAAGTTCTAGTCTCCGCACAACTTTTTAAGAAGCTTTCCCGACTTTGTTGCATGCATTCTTTGTAACGCTTTGTTTACCAATGAGTTCCGATAGATTTTTACGCATTGATTCACTAACACGAATGCAAACGGATTGCAGCGGATGCAGACAGATTGTTTTTATCCGCGGCATTCGTAACCATCCGTCTGAATCAGTATATCTAAAAACACAGGTTCATTAAAAACTATGTTTTATCTTTAACTCAAAAGTTGCAACAAACTTAAGAAACTATCCTTTTTAACCCTTGGCGTAGATATCTTTTGGCAACGCAGGCTGATGGGGCAATTTTGGTAAAGCCTCACGCAGCTTTGCCTTGGCTACCGTATAAGGGTTCTTACCGGAAACATTCGGGTTAACATAAATCCCCGCCGCCTTTTCATCGTCAAGCGCGAGTTCATAGAAACTCCAAACCCTCATCTTCATGTATACTGTATTTGAAGGCACAGCATGTTCACTGGAATAGACAACGATACCAGAAGCGGTTTCCCCCTCAAAGGGAGCATCCTGATAGGTAAAAGCGATTTTAAGGTCTGAGGACATAACATTACCGTATCCTTTTTCTTTAAGTGCCTCATCAAGAGAAAGCAGGCTCGTCGGGGCAATAGGCACACAAACATACTCCCAATCCTTAAGGAGCAAAGCTTTGTCCTGATTACCCATACATCCTATCATATTCATGATAAGTAAAGCTAGTGGCAGGAGGAAAATCGTAATTGCTCCTGGCTCTCTTTTATTGTGTCTTTTGGCCATCGCATTATCCTTTCACTATACCTCAGGTTATGCCTTATTTTTTATCAGAAAGCCTTTCTTGAGGCGCGAGAATCATCATCACCATAGCGCTCCGGTTGAGGTAATCGCGTGCAGCCTGAAGGACTTGCTCCCTGGTTACAGATGAAATCTTTTCCTTATAGTGTTGATAATTGGTATATCCTAAACCATAAAGTTCATCCAATCCGCTTGCCATGGCAAGAGCGGCATTGGTTTCTAAACTTTCGTTGTGCTCACCGCAGAGATAGGCCTTTGCTTTACTGAGTTCAGCCTCACTGACACCACTATCCTGCACGGCGATTATTTCCTGAAGCATGATTTTCTTTACCTTTTCCATATTCTCGTAGGTCGTCGCCGCGTAAAGATAATACATGCCTCGCTCAATTCCCGGGACAGAGCCTCCGCCTAAGGTATATGCTCCTCCGATATCTTCTCTTATTTTCTGAAAAAGCCTACCGCTCATTGAAGAAAGTATTGCATCGAGGACTTCAAGTGAATAACGTTGCTGATCGCTAAAGCGCAGCCCGGGAAATCCTAACGCAATAACCGCCTGCTCTCTGGGAACAGGGCTAATTTGCTCAACAGGCTCTTTTGGAAAAGCTTCCTCTAGATTAAGCTGTGGTAATTCCTTAGCCCCTGTCTTCGCGAAGGCTGCTTTTACCAATTGTGTGGCTTTTTCTAAGGTTACATCACCGTATATCGCTAACACCATATTGTTTGCTCCAGAGAGCCTCTGATAGAATGCGAGAATATCCTGGCGTTTAATCCTATCCAGAGATTCTTTTTCACCCAAGATATCAAATCCATAGGGATGATTTTTAAAAAGCATCCGTTTAAGGGGCCTAAAGGCTAAAAAGAAAACATCGTCTTCCTTTGCCTTAATCTGCGCCAAGACACGCTGGTGTTCTTTCGCCAATTCATCTTCAGGAAACATAGGATTTTTAAGGCAATCCGCCATAATTCCAAAAGCCGGCTCTACATCCTGAGTGAGGACATCTAAGGAAAGGCCGAAACTGTTACTGCCGCTTATAGCATTGAGGGTTGCGCCCATAGCCTCTATTTCGCGGGCAATAGCCTTGGCAGAGCGCCGTTTCGTCCCCAAGGTAAGCATCTGGGCAGTAAGGTTTGATATTCCGTTATTATCCGTAGTTTCAAAACGCAGGCCTCCTTTATAAAGAGCGCGTATGGCAACCAGAGGCAGACGATGGTCCTCTTTTACGAGCAGCGTCAGGCCATTATCCAAAACTACTTTGTGTATTTCAGAAAGAGGCTCTAGGATTCTTTTATCCGCAGCTGTTTCACCTGTATCGAGAGGGCCTACCATAGTAACGGTAAGAGATTCATGGGTGAGGTATCTTTTTGCTGCAGCCTGTATATCTTGAGGCAGCAATCGCTGTATCCGCTCGACATACTTTTTGGAGAAATCAGGGTCTTGAGTTGTTACTTCATTGAGTGCAATGTCATAGGCTATCTGCGTTGTCGTTTGGCGGCTAAAGATATAGCCGCTTAAAACCTGCTTCTTGGCCTTTTCAAGTTCCGCAAGGCTTACCCCGCGCTTTCTGATCTTTTCTATCTGCTCAAAGATTGCGGCAAGGGTCGCTTCCTTATTTTGTTTATCTAGCGTACAATGTATCGTAAATAAGCCCTTATCCATAGGGGTCAGATTGAAAGCGCCGATAGAATATACCAACTGTTTTTTCGTATACAGTTCTTTATATAACCGGCTATCATCGCCATCCCCAAGGATAGCTGCTAAAACATCTAACGCAAAGAGATCGCTCTCTGTAATACCCACACTTTTAAATCCGCAATACATACGCAAAAGCTGCGTAGGATAGAATTCTTCCCTACGCCGCGTTTCATTTTGCTCTGGCTCTTGCGGCAGGCGGCGTAAAAAGAATGGTTTTTGCTCAAAGTTCCTAAATTCCTCCTTGACTGCGGCCAAAGCTTTTTCATTTTCAATACCGCCGGTAATGACTAAAACCATGTTATTGGGTATGTACATCCGCTTATAATAGGTAAGCAGGTCGTCTCTGGTAAGGGCTCGTAAAAGAGGCTCGTAACCGCTTATACGGTAGCGATAAGGATGGCGGGTATAACTGTGCGCGAACAACAATTCATACACACGATTGTCAGGATCATCATTGTCCATGCGTATTTCACTTAAGATAACTTCCCTTTCTTTTTCCAATTCCTCAGGGTCAAACCGGGAATGCATTATGATATCGGATAAAATCTCTATCGCCTGGCCTATTTTTTCTACGGGCAAGGTAATGCTATAACCGGTATAATCTTGGGCAGTAAAGCCATTAATCGCTCCTCCCAAGGCCTCAACTTCCTGAGCAATCTGGCCTACCTTTCTTTTTTCTGTGCCTTTAAAAAGCATATGCTCAACAAAATGAGAAATCCCTGAACCAAGGAATTCCTCCTCAGTAGCACTGCCTGTCTTAACAATAAGAAGCGCCGTAGCTAAGGCGCTCTGCGGTATTGGCTTGGCAATTATTGTCAGGCCGTTATCAAGGGCCTGTTTTTTGGCCTGAATTTCTGAAATTCTGGATTCTTCCGCGGCAGAAGCCTGCCGCGAAACAACAAAGTTCTGGTTTAACGACCAGCAGAAAAAAAGAAGCGTTAGGAAAATCTTCTTTTCTAAACTGTATCTTTTAAAATTCATACGGCCGTCTATCTCCATAACGTAAGGGGTAGATAATGCTATGGCTGATGGAGGCCCCATCAGCCATAGCACATCTTTAAAAAATAGCTTTCTTTTTACGTTAAGGGATTCTTACAATTTTAAATTTTGTCGGTGATCCGCTTAAGAACCTCTGTCGCGGCCACCCTATCACTCTGAACACCTACGCGCACTTCAATTCGTGTGGTCTTCTCGGTTATTTTACGAATATCAATCCATAGCTGGCGCCCATCATTATAGCTACCGCGTATTTGCGTAACGTTTTTCTTTTTTGTCTCTTTCGCTACTTCCGCCTTCATTTCTTTAAGCACAGACAGCGTGGCCGCTACCGAGCGGTCATATTTTGCCTCAAAGACCTGCGACAGCTTTCCTGAAAGCCATACGGCAGTCCCTGCCCCTCCGGCTGCCCCGGCGACAAGAAGAACGCATCCACTGGCACTGGCTAATAAAAACCCCGCGAAAACTACAAAAAGTATTTTTTTCACCATGGTCTCCTTCTTATTTTAGTTTCTCCGCTATTTGATACAAAATTCCGGCGGCAATCTCTGGTTTTGGCAGAAGCATTTTTCTTGCCGAAACGCTTACCCGCGTACTTTTTTCAGAAAGCGCCTTTAGTTTAACGCTGACCTTCGCGCCATTAACCAGCGCGTTAATCACTTTTTCCGCGCGGTTTTCTTTCGTTAGTTTCCCTGAATTTTTTACAATAATTATTATTATATCATAAAGTTTATCCGCGGCCACATCAAAATTCTGTTCGGCGCTGTCTTTAGCCATAAATCGCGATGCTATGGTTATAGGAATCACCCCCACGCCGGTTAAGAGCGCGGCTCCGTAAATCTTCGCCCCTTTAATACCAGCGTGCTTCATCGGCTCGGATAGAATAAGCGCGCCTAGCTGCTCAACGCTTGAAATATCCTTATATGACTTTTTTAAATTGATTTCGTATGCTTTTATTGAAGGCTCTTTGCCCGCGCTATAATCCTTAAACACAAGCCTATCCATTTGTAAATTGAGGATATCTAATTGTATGGGCATTGGTTTTACCGGTTTCTTCTCTTGAGCGGCTTTCGTTTCGTCAGCCTGAGCGACTTTAAGGGCGTCAACATTCAATGCGCCTTCCTTATTCTTTTCAATAACGATTTCCTTGAGGCTAACCTCCAGCAGTTTTAGATGCGCTGTGCCCCTGAAAAAAGACGCGAGATTACAGTCAGCGCTGATGAGCGGTAAACTAATAAGTACCCCATCTGAAAAGCCTTTCGGGTTATATATCGTAAAACCTTTAATGCGAATTGACTGTTTGAGAATCCCTAAGGAAAAGCCCTCCATCTTAACTTTGGTTCCGGTAATTTTTCCCGCGACAGCAGTAATTACTGATTTTAATAGCGTGTCCTTGGCTATCACTACTCCTGCTGCTATAAGCGCTATGGCAATAAAAACTATCCCCAGTCTCTTTTTCATTTTTTTCCCCTATGTAATGCCAGGCATAGACAACCTGCATGCCACTTGTTTATGCCTGGCATTGTTGCATCTTTACTTTTTCAAAAGCTACACCTTTCCTACCGGCGCTAAATATATGGTAAATTCATCCTGCCCGTTGATTCCAAGCAGCGTATCAATTGCCTGCTGATTATAGGCGGCTATAGCGCAGGTTCCAGCATCAATTGCTTCACAGGCAAGATACAGATTTTGACATACATGGCCGGTATCGAGGGCTATTACTTTATGCGCGGCAAGGCCATAGCGCCATTCCATACGGTATGGTAGCGCGGCCCAGATAAAAACAGCCGCGGAAGCTGCCACAAACTGCTGCCCTAACACAGCCGCAACCAGCTTTAGCGCGATTTCATTGTCCGTATACTCCAATAATAATTCATGTTCCAGAGGTAAATAGCGATAAAGCCCGGGTTGTAAACCTTCGACTCGCAATAAGCAAAGATACGTTTCCAAGGCATGTCTGGCGCCGGCTGAGGGAACGGTGCGAAAGGCTGCCTCATTTCCAAATCTACGCTTGAGCCCCTGCGTTGCCCAAAGAAGAAAAGACAATTCCTCAAGCGTCAGGGCTGTCGTTTTAAATCTTCTCCTGCTTCTTCGATGATTGAGTGCTGCTAAAAGTGTAACTGGTTTGATGCTCTGCCATGCGCGAGGCTTTACTAATGGTATACGCTTTTTATCAGGATCAAAAGGCTTCTCAAGTGGCGGGGGCGCAATGCCCTTATTTTGATCGGTCTGGGCAAAATCAATGTGCAGGCGTACGGTGTCTTTGAGAAATTCTCGCGCGTCCTGCAATGATCTTTGAGGCATAGGATAGTCGATTGTAGGCAAGATAGAGTGATTTTTTCTACGCGGTACCGTTACTCAAGTTACATGCTACAGCACTCGTATAAAATCTATAATAGCATAGTATGAGAGCCAGGTAAATGTTAAAAATTTTACAAGAAGCGTAATTATCTGAAATTAGTTAGGGGAGAATGTAAATTTTGTCTTCTAATGCTATATCCGCGAGGGGTTATCAGATATTTGCCTTTTACGTAGGTTTGGGAATTGCCTACGATAATCGTAGTTACCATATCTATTGGCTCATACGTAAGCATATCTTTCAGAGTTGTAATGCTTACCTCTTGCTTTTCTCGCTCACAATTACGTACTATGCCTACAGGAGTCTGGGGCGATTTATAGTTCATTAATATCTGCCATGCCCGCTTGAAAGGTTCTGTTCTTTTGGTGCTTTTGGGGTTATACAGGGCTATGACAAAATCTGCCTTTGCCGCGGCCTTTACCCGCTCTTCAATCAATTTTAAATCCGTCAAAAGGTCACTTAAGGAAATCACCGCGAAATCGTGCATAAGCGGCGCTCCCAAAATAGCCGCGCTTCCTGAAGAAGCCATCACCCCGGGGATAATTTCAACTTCTAATGTAGCATCTTCTTTAAGCAATTCTAAAACTAAACCTGCCATACCATAGACCCCGGGATCGCCGCTTGAAATAAGACAGACCTGATAACCTTCCTTAGCTTTCTCTATAGCCTGCCTGGCTCTTTCCATTTCGTGGGTCATGCCGGTAGAAATTAATTCTTTGCCTTTGGATAATTTTCCTAACAGGGCGATATAGGTTTTATAGCCGGCTATGACACTGCTTTTTTCTATGGCCATTTTTGCCCTTAACGTCAACAGGTCAAGGCTTCCCGGCCCGATGCCGACTACTGTTAATTTTCCCTGGCTATGGCTACGGTGACGCCGTTTATTTTCAATTTTGGCACTACGAGGTGCGCCCTTTTTCCTGCTAATAACGCGCATGGTTCACATACTCCTTCGATCCCAATTTTTTTTAATACAAACTCAGATTTTGTATACACCCCTTGATAATGACTGATTCGCATTCTTGAAATAATCCGTAACGGTATCTTTAATGCTTGAGACGCCTCACGCAACCCTTTTTCCTTAGCCTTCAAATCAATAGTAACCAGACATCGCACTCTCTTTAATGAGCTTTTTGCTTTCTTTAATCCTATCTTAATTCCTGACACTACATCTTCTTTTTTTATTCCCTTTCTACAGCCGATACCAATGATAGTGTCCTTTAAGGCCTCAGTCGCGGTAGTAATCACCGGCTCGGCGTCAAGGATATTGGCGGTTTGCATGGCTAAGTTATTGGCCCCGCCTTCGTGTCCGGAAAGCAGGCTGATCGCGTAACGGGAGAAATCATCCACCACCACCACTGCCGGGTCGCGGTATTTATCCTTTAGATGGGGGGCAATCAGGCGCGCTACAATCCCTAATGCCATTACATATATAATCCCCTCAAACTTTTCTCTGTCAAATATCTCTTTTGTTATCTCCTTAACCTTGCCCTTTGAACCGTCAAAACGACACACCTTGCTTTTACTAAAACCTCTTTGCAGGCGCCTGGCTATGGCCTTACCCTCTTTCGTAACAGTTATAACAGCTATTTTATTAAATATTTTCATTCTGTAACGCGGAGGCTCCGCCTCCGGCTGTCCGGCTGAGGCTACCGGAGGCGGAGCCTCCGTTGTCCCACTAAGCCTATTTTTTTACGGAAGCCGTGAGTAAAGTTCTTATCGTAAAGCTTAGAAAGCCGGTATTTTTTCCGTAAAACATCGCCGATAATAATTAATGCCTGGCGCTTTATTCCCGCCTGCTTTACCTTTTTAGCTATATCCGCTAATGTCCCAGAAATCTTTCGTTCATCCGGCCAAGAAACCCTCTCTACCACTATCACCGGAGTATTTTGAACATAGCCGCATTTCAATTTCTTAACCACCCGAGCGATATCCTGGACACTTAGGAAAATAACTAAGGTAGCGCGAATCTTGGCTAATTGCTCTAAATCCTCCCTTTTAGGAACTTTGGTTCTTCCAGAGAGGCGAGTTAAGATTACCGTCTGGGATACCCCAGGCAAAGTAAATTCTTGCTTGAGACTCGCGGCAGCTGCTTGAAAAGAGCTAACTCCCGGAATAACTTCATACGCTATTTTTTCTTTCTCGCACCAATCCATCTGTTCCTGGATGGCCCCGTATAGAGAAGGGTCTCCGGTATGCAGGCGGGCGATAATCTTCTTATTAGATTTCTCATTTTCAATAATCCCTATGACCTCTTCCAGGGTCATTTTAGCCGAGTCATAGCTGACTGCCGCCTTCTTGGCGAATCCAAGGATATCCTTATTCACCAGGCTCCCGGCATAAATAATGATATCCGCCTTTCGGATGATTCTTGCCGCCTTAAGGGTTAACAATTCCACATCCCCCGGTCCCGCGCCGATAAAATAGACCTTAAGAGTATTTTTTGTGGGTTCCATACGTATTTCTATAAAACTTTTAACGGCGTTTTTTTTCAAGACACATCAAATTTACGAGATCGTTTCCGGTAGCGGCCTCTATAGGCGTTTCCTCAGATCGCATTTCAGCTACAATTCTTGTCAAGGGATGTATTTTAATTCCCGCACGGTTGAAGAGGAGTAGTTCTTCGCCATGCTTGACCCTATGGATAACCAATTCCCTCGACCATTCACCAGGACAGAGGGATTGTCTAAGCTGATCCTTCTTAGATTGGCTGAATTTCGTGTCGATCCATTCTTTCACACACTGTCTGAGTTCATTTTTACTGCGGTTCTTGGCACTGTTTCCTCCGATGCCGCGTTTTTTCTGGATCAATTTAGTAACCTTCGAGATATATGCATTCGGATTTATTGCGACTTGAACTTCGATATGGCGGCGTTTAAAGCCGCCACCCATGGGCTTGATGGCAAGGATATCAATTTCATCATTACCAAGCTTAATGCCTCGAATGGTGAAGTATCCATTACGATTCAACCATTCCTCAACAATTTCCTCTGCTAACAGCGACATCGCATTTCCCTCCCAAAATAGGGGTCAGCCTGCTTTTGTTTTTACCAAAATTACTGATAAGTATCCCAGTTCTTTGTCTTTTATGTTGGCGATATTGCGGATGATTTTTTCGTTAGGGTGGCCTACGCGGCTGATGAGCACGGCGTTTTTAGCCAGGCCTTTTTGCTTAAGCAGGCGGATGACCTTTTGCAGTTTTGCCCCTACCTTCATCAGCACTACCGTATCAAAATCCTTAAGCGCGTCTTCTATACCATCCATGGTTTCGTTAACCGGAAGGACTGCCATCTTCTCTTTGCCCTCTAAAAGAGAGAAACCGGCCCGGGAGGCTGCGGCATTAAAAGCGCTTATCCCGGGAATAGTTTCTACTTCTATCTTCGGGTAATCCTGCTTAATGATTCTCAGAAGATAGATGTAGGTGCTGTAAATAAAGGGGTCGCCGAGAGTAACAAAGGCCGACTGTTTGCCTTTTTTCAGCTCTCCAGCAATCCTTTGGCCAGCTTTTTTCCAATACTTCTTCAGGAGATTTTTGTCTTTGGTCATCGGAAAGGTAAGCTCAATATAAGTCTTTTTGCCTTCAATAACCTGCTCAATTATCCTGCGGGCAACTGATATCCCTTCATCGCTTCCTTTAGGGGCAAAAATAATGTCCGCCTTCTCCAGCGCATCCTTGGCCTTTAAGGTAAGTAATGTGGGATCCCCGGGACCAATCCCGACACCGTAGAGTTTTCCTATTTTATTATCATTACGCATAGCTTAAAATCTTTCATCTTGGCCAATTGCTTGAGGCTCGTGTCAACAACTCTTTCTTCTGGATACCCTAATTGCTCACATACAACTGCCCTTTTCTTATCCATACCTTTTTCAATTAGGTATGCCGCTATTTTTTGCGGCGGGAAATCAGGGTCAGTAAACAGAAAGACTTTGGGGTTTCTTTTTACCTCTGTTGCCAGATTACCAATACTCCTTCCGTGCAGGCTTAAAATCTTGGCGTCCTGCCAGCTTTCTCCGATTCTGGCAAAGGCAAGCTGCATTGAGCTTATGCCGGGGATTACCTCATATTCATCTTTTTTAAATTTCCGTGATACGGTATCCAAGAAACTGTATAGGCCTGAATCGCCGGAAACAAGGATGGCTATTTTCTTTTTATCTTTTTGCGCCTTTACAAAGGGAATAATTTTCCCTAAATTACCTTCCATAGGAAACTCTTCTTTGCGAAGGTTTCTGAATTCGGCTAATATCCTTTTTGCCCCAATCAAGCAATCAGCTGCTTTTATTTGCGTTAAGGCAATAGGAAGCAAATATTCTTTTGTTCCTAGGCCAACGCCAATTATATAGGCTTTATTCATTTGTAAAAGCTCTGTTAATGCCAGGCATTTCTAAGACAGCTCCCCAAGACTTCACCCTCTAAAGAAAGAATATAACAGCTTACATTCAGCGCACTCTTGACTAAGCCATTTATTTTTTCTACTACCGTTTGGGCAAGCTTATTAAAAGTTTCACAAAGGGTATTTTGCTTTAGGATTTCTATCGCCGCCTCGGCTGTCTTTTGCTCGTTAATTTGCCGCAAAACCGCATCTGAAGCGCCGCAAAGCCTGGCATAATGAGCAATCGTTTCCAGTCGCCCATCGCCATGTTGGCAATGCGTATTCCATTGGCCGTTGGCTACCTTAGCTAATTTTCCGATATGGCCGGCTAAAATCACCTCTCGTATCCCTTTACGCGCGCATTCTTCAAGCATAAACCCCACATGGTCGCCGATTTTCACTATTAGCTCAGCTTCTAATCCCAGAGTCTCCTTACAGAATTTCTCACCCACATACCCTAAAACTAAAGCAACTTTCTTCTTTCCGGAAGCCTTTAGTACGTCTAGCTCTAAGGACAAAGATGCCTTATACGCAGACAATGACTTAGGCTCTACAATACCGGTTGTGCCAAGAATAGAAATGCCTCCTTCTATACCCAAGCGGGGATTAAACGTCTGCTTGGCTAATTCCTCACCTTTGGGCACGCTGATTATCACCTCAAAACCCTTTTGAGAATCCTCTTGACTGGATAGGTATGGCGATAGTTCCTTGAGAATCATTGTACGAGGCACTGGATTAATCGCGTATTCGCCAACAGGAACAGGTAAGCCGGGTTTAGTTACCCTGCCGACTCCCTTACCCCCTTTTATAACAATACCTGCCTGCTGCGAAGCCCTAACCTCGGCAATGATCTTCGCTCTATTGGTAACATCAGGGTCATCTCCTGAGTCTTTGATAACCGAACATCTGGCGTACTCAGGAGTTATTTCTTGATCGTATAACGAGATGCTCAACACATTACCACAAGCAATTTCTACTTCAACCGTTTCTAGTAACTTCCTTGTAGTAAGCATAATTGCCGCTGCCTTTGCCGCTGCCTGAGCGCAGGTACCCGTGGTATAACCTTTTTTAAGTTTCATAGTTAATTCTTTATCTTGCATTTTACCACTTCTACACCTACGCGGTGTGGAATCACACCGCGTAGGTGTAGCGAGAGCCTTATAAACTCAACAAACTCTTCAACTCCTGTCTTGCCTCTCCAACCGTAAGCGGAAGGTTGTCCATGTTCAAGCCGTCTTCCTTCTTCAAAATATCAAAGAGCTCACCGATGCGCGGCAGGCGCAATTGGGCGTCATTAAGCTTTTTAGAATCAGAAAACACCTCCTGGGGTGAGCCTTCGCTGATAATTCTTCCTTTGTGTAATACAATCACCCGATCAATAAAAATCGGTACCAAATCAATTGAATGAGTAGACATTACCATGGTTACGCCTTTTTGCTTATTCAAATCCTTTAAGAGGTGCATAATCGCATTGACCCCCATAGGGTCTAACGAAGAAGTAGGCTCATCCAGAAGGATTACCTCAGGCCTCATTACCAAAACCCCAGCCAGACAAATCCTCTTTTTCTGGCCGTAGCTTAGGCTATTGATTGTCCGATTGAAGTATTCAGACATCCCGACATCCAAAAGCGCGTCTTCAACCCGTTTACGCACCACATCCTTTGGTAACCCCAGATTAGCCGGCCCAAAGGCAATATCTAAACCGACAGTCGGTGAAAACAACTGATGGTCAGGATTCTGGAAACAGGTGCAAACTTTACTGAATAACGTATCCCTGTTTATAGCCTTGACGTCCTTTTGTTCTAAATATACCTTTCCTTTAGTCGGTTTAAGCAAACCGTTGAGCAGTCGTAAAAGCGTGGTTTTCCCTGAACCGTTAGCGCCTAATATCCCTACAAATTCGCCTTTTTTGATATGTATATTAATCCCATCCAATGCGTTCACGCCATCCGGATAGTTAAAACCGAGAGCTTCTGTTTCAATGAGTTTTTTTTCTTGTAAATTCATCGGATATTAAAATTTATAATCAGTAAGGTTAAAAAAAACGCGGTAAAAATTACCGCCGCGACATTATCGCCAGGTGTGAATTTAGCCGCGCTGCTATAAATTACCTTTTCTTTGTAACCGCGAAGCATCATCGCTTCCTGTACTGCCAAAGATTGGTCATACGCCTTAATCACCGCAGCTCCCGCAAGCTCGCCTATGGAACGCAGGCTTCTTGCTACATTACTATAGCCTAAACGCATCTTTTGCGCGTCCCGCACAATAGACACATCTTCAAAGAGCATGAAGATGTAGCGATAGGCAAGCATCGTGATTTCAATCCAGGTCGCCGGAACTTTAAAATAGCCGGCTGCGGCGAGTAATTTATTCAGCGGTGTAGTCATGCTCAAAAAAATAACCAGTGACACTGTGGCTGTAACCCTGCTTAAAATCAACAAGCCTCGCTGCAGGCCTTCCATGTACCCCACTAAGGTATAGCCAAACAGATGAACTTTGATTATCGGGCTTTTCCCGAATAGGAAAATCTGTAAGAGCACTACCGTTAGAGCAATACCCAAAGGAGCAGAGAACCTCACCAACATAACGCGAAAGGGAACCTTAATAGTGCCCAGAAAACAAATGGCTGCTACAGCTATACCTAACGGCAAAAAACTTTTCGCGCTCAATAAACACAAAACCATCGTCGCGATAACAAAAATGAGTTTTATCCGGGCATCAATGTTCGTAAGATAATTTTCTTTCTGGGCAAAGCTATCGCTGAATATCTCTTTTATCATGTTTTAAATCATCCTTTTCCACAAAAAGTTTTCTCCAGCAATACCCTAACACAAAACCGCCGGAAATACCAGCCAAAAGAAAGACAAAAAGCAGTAAATCGCCTTGGTCTGTGTTGATAAACGGGGTCCAGGCGCTCCTGCCGTGCTCTTCGGCTACCTTCTCTACCACGCTCACATCAACCCCCGGCCAGCTATCAGCTAACAGCTTTCGGCTCCCAGCTAAAAGTAATGACGATACAGCCAGAAAAGTAAACAAAAGAATTTTTATTTTTTCTTTCATTTTCCTTTTGACTGAAGGCTGAAAGCTGACAACTGACAGTTGAGATAAAATATCTGGCCGCCTTTTACTAACAAAAACAATCATCCCCGCGGTCAAAAAGCCTTCTAATATGCCTAACGGCAATTGTGTGGGAATAAAGGCAACCAAGATAGTCGTAAAGAGAGGCAAAAAAGGCTTGCTTCCGTGTAATGCCGAAGCTAATTCAAAGGAAGTAATTATATAGGTCACCCAATCCGCCAAAATCCCTGCCACAAAGCCGCTAAAAAACAAAGGAGCCTTTAGCCTGCGTAAGATTTTAAAGGCAAAATAAGCGGCCAATGAACCTCCGACACCCATAGAGACGATATCCGCTCCCCATGTGGTAAAACCTCCATGAGCTAAAAAAAGCGCCTGGATAAAAAGGGCTATTGAAGTGACAAATATGCTCATTACCGGCCCGACTAAAATCGCGGAAATCCCTGTTCCCGCTGGATGCGAACAGGTGCCGGCAGTAGGCACTGGCACAGGCATACAGGAAATAACAAAGACTACCGCTGCCATGAGGCCCAGAAGCGGCTTAAAACTCGAGTTTTCCTTTGCTCTCTTTTTTATGTCAAAAATACCCTTTATCAAAAATGGCAGTGCTACCAAAAACCACAGCCCTGCCCATGGCAACGGCAGAATACCCTCGGAAATATGCATCGCGAAGGCAGCATCAGTAAAGAGTAGAGAGTAGAGAGTAGAAAGTAGAAGGCAAAGAACAAGCTTTTTTAGTATAGGATTATTCATGAGTATTCCTCCCTTAAAATGTATAGGCCAAGGTAAAAACCACAGAATCATTAGCATCGGTATTTGTCCCTGTCACGCCGCGCTGATAGGCAATAAGCGCTTGTATTGAGTCATTTGACCAGCCAATGCCGGGAGCAACCGTAAAAGAGGCGATATCTGATCCTGGGAGTATCTCTCCGCCTTGCCTCTTATCTGCTTGCGTGAATCCATTACATTCAAGCATAAGATTAAGGTTTCCTGTAAAAAAGTATTCTATACCAAAGTCGTAATTAAGATACCTTCCGTATTCGGTTTTCACACCGTCAATCTTTCGTTCTTGAGGTAAACTATAGAGGGTATCGGCATGAAACACAAAAGGCTTGTATTTTTTGGTCAGATTTATCCCAACGCCAAAATCATACGAGCCGCCGCCGGAGGCCGCGCCCATCAAGTCTGTTCCCAGCTTATTGAGATCCGCCTTCTGATATTTTCCGGTGGGTAGTTTTAGTTGCGACACCAAGGTTGTATGAGGACGCCACGTATCTTCTTCCAGCGCGCAATAGCGCAAGAAAAGAATACTATCGCCAAATCCGTGAGAATGCGCCTTTACGCCGCTTTGTCGTATATAATTCTGCAGGTATGTTGCCTGGGCGTCAATTTCCAGTTTATCGCTTAGGCCGTATTGCAGAAACAATTGTTCTTGAAATTGGTATTTCCTGTCTCCTTCGGGCAGAGAATCATAGTGGCCTTCGGCGTTAAATGCGCCTCGGGCGCGGTTATAGAATAGAAATGGCTGGACTACTAATTTCCCTTTGCCGCACAGAGGCGCGGTCCAGGTAGTTACCGGGCCCGCGGAAACAGGATCCCATTCTTGGTTATCCGTATGCTCGTGGGCAAATGTAAAGTTTGTGCTGTTAAACACAGCCGATACGATTAAAAATAATAAAAAAACCTTTCTCAATTGTTTCATCTGATTCTCCTTTGCTCGGAAGTTTTAGGAATAAGAGGTTTCCTGACTTAAGATTTATCCTACTTGCCGTCCTTCCCGCCCCATGCTAGCGCAGAGACAGTGGATAACTCGGCTTTCGTTTCTCTTACAGTTACCGGATAGTAGAGGATTCTCACCTCTTTCCACATCCTTATTCCCTATAATTACTATTCTTACTACTTGCTACTATCTTACTTTCTTTTCCCTCCTTTCTCTTTCGCTAAGATTACCAATTCCAAACCCGCATTGGAATAAATTCCAATGCGGGTTTGGAATTATGGTTGGTTTGCAAGAATTAACAAAGCATTGATGATTGCAGCGGCTACCGTACTGCCGCCTTTTCTGCTTTTATTGGTAATATACTCAACATCAAGCGTCCGAAGCAATTTTTTTGATTCCGCCGCTCCCACAAATCCTACCGGAATACCTACCACCAGCGTGGGCTTAACTTCTTGATTTTTGATCATATCGCTTAACTCAAACAAAGCAGTCGGGGCATTGCCAATAGCTACAATCGCTCCGGTCAACTGTTTTACCGAGCTTCTCATCGCGCAAATCGCGCGAGTCACTCCTAAGCGCGCGGCCTTAGCCACAATAGCCTTTTCGTGAATCCGGCAGATAACTTTATTTCCGAATTGAGCGGTAATCTTCTTATTGATTCCTGCCTGAACCATGCTTGAGTCAACGATAATCAGCGCGCCGCTTTTGAGCGCTTTCAAAGCGCTCTCTATCGCATTTTTTGAGAATATCAAATCTTTGGCATAGCTTCTGTCAACAGTGGTATGGATAACCCTCCTTATGATGTCCTTTCGCGGTTTAGGAAATCCCGCGCCCCTAAGAAAACCATCTATAATTTCAAAGCTTCTTGCCTCAATCTTTCGCGGATCGTGTATGATTGCCATAAAGAGCCTCCTCAATGACGACACAACTTATGGAGCCCATATTTTTGTAAGTGCGGCATAAGTTGTGTGTCGGAATTGATCCCGCCGAATGAGGCGGGATATTCATAGTATCTCCTTGCCCAGAATATTATCAATCACAATGTCAACTACTCTTGCGTCATCGCCTAAGTTTTTAGTGTATAGAAACTCAATGCGCGGATATTTCGCCTTTTCTTCTTCCAGAATTTCCGGGATATCCCTGGTAACGTGGTTACCTACAAAAAGGAAAAAGGGGACTATGATTATTTTCTTGCACCTTTTACCAGCGAGATTTCCTATTACTTTTGATAGGCCAGGCGCGGCAAGTTGCAGGTAGGCAGGAAAGACATTCTTCAGCTCCAGCCTTGCCTTTAACTCCTTAATTATTTTTGGAATAAGGGCATTTGCCTCTTTTAATCTGCTGCCATGTCCAAGGATGATTATCCCCGGCTTATCCCGCAAAAACTCTTTACGCCGTGCTAAAAGTAAAGGGGTATCCCGTCTTAAGTCTTCTTTGTTAGTCCTGATAAGCTTATAAATACGGTCAACAGTTTTTCTTGCATGTATCCAGGTGCAGTCTTTACACGACCAGATGTTTTTTTCTAGTTTTCGCGAATAGACATACTGCCCGAGCTTTTCATCTGCACAGGGATAAAACGGACAATAGCAAAAAGTACAATCTTCTAAATTTTTATGGCAAGGGAAATAACGACAAGCTTTGTTAATTCTTCTAATCACTGTTTCTCCGATAGTAACAATCAATAATTATAGGCCTATAGTCTATAGCCGACAGTCTATCGTTTCTTGCTTTTATTGACTATTGACCATCGACCATTGACCTGTAATTATTCTCTTTATAACTTAAACAACTCTTGATAAAATTCTTGGCAAAATTGATGTTTGAGGCGAAATGCAGGTGCGCGTAACTTGCCAAAACATTCTCTTTAATCAAACCGTCCGTATACATCTTAACTTTGGACTTGGTTACTTTATAGGCAAAATGTATATCTTTCGGCACATTATTAAGGTATGACCAATGAAAGGTGTGGGCTTTAATTTTACTGCCACGACGGCTTACAATAGTATCTCCTATCGCTTCTATTTCTATATACCCTAGGGCCTGTAATTTCTTTGCCATAACAACACTATTGTCAAAAATACCCACCATGGAAAAAGCCTTTCCCTTAAAATCAACAAGTTTTTTGACTAAATACATGAGGCCCCCGCATTCGGCATAGATTGGCAGGCCTGAATGTGCCTGTTGAAAAATTTCCTGTTTTAGGCTTAGATTCCTTGATAACTCAAGAGCAAAAAGCTCAGGGAATCCTCCTCCGATATAAATCCCATCTATGTTTTTAGGCAAAGCCCTATCCTTTAAGGGGCTGAATTCAATAAGCCTCGCTCCCAAATCTTTTAGGATATCCAGGTTATCCTGATAATAAAAGTTAAATGCCTTATCTCTTGCAACTGCTAGAGAAAGGCACGGTTTAATAGATTTCGCGCTGAAAATTGATTTCTTAAAGTAAGGCAGCGGGTTGGCCCTACGGCTTAGTTTGAGTATACTGCCTACATCAATATTTTTCTCAACTAAAGCGGCTAATTTTTCGCGGAAATGCTTTTTGAATTTCTTTTCTTCTGTTGGAATCAAGCCTAAATGCCTTTCGGGAACCCGGATGTCTTGATCTTTTGGTAAAAAACCAAGGACAGGTATCTTTGTTTTCTTTTCTATAGCTGTTTTTACATAGAGATAGTGGTTCTGGCTGCCTATATTGTTAAGAATAATCCCGGCTATATCTACCTTCGTATCAAATTCTTTATAGCCTAAGGCTATTGCCGCGGCACTCCGTGAGAGAGATGCCGCGTTAAGGATAAGAATCACCGGGCACTTAAGTATCTTGGCCAAATGAGCGGTTGAGCCCTGCTCTTTATCCCTTATCCCATCATAGAGCCCCATCACCCCCTCTATTATGGAAATATCCGCCTTGCGCGCCTCTTTTTCAAACAACTCAAGAATAACATCAGGTTTTAATAACCAGCTGTCAAGATTACGACAGGCATGAGCGCTTGCTAAACTATGATAGGTAGGATCAATATAATCCGGCCCTGCCTTAAAAGGCTGGACATTCAGCCCGCTTTTACGCAGTGCCAGCATTAATCCCAGCGCTATCGTTGTCTTACCTGAGCCGCTTTGAGTTGCGGCAATAATGACTCGTGGATAGTTCATAAGAAAATCTTATTAAATGGCTGGCAAGGTTGTGTTGGAGGAGCATGTTGAAGATGCGAGCGGCCAAGGTGTCCCGCCGTAGGCGGGACGAGCGAGCAGATTCGCCAAGCGAGGTTTTCCTCGGTGGGGAAAACCTCGCGGTGCTCGAGAACATAACCTTGCCAGCCAATCTTATCATAGCTGATACTGATAGTTAAGCTCGCCTAACGAATCTTTACGCAAGCAGTATTTCTCTTTTCCTTCAGCAATAAGCCTAAAGGCATGGTCAATTGTCGCCTTGTAAAATTCGCAAAATACCGCCTTTTGATACATTCCTCCCCGCGCCTCTAATTCCGCGGGACAAGGGGCACCACAGATATTTCTGTAGCTGCAGCTATTACATTCATCTATCTTCTCAACAAACCTTGACCTTATTTGCTGAAATGGTTTGGAAACCATCGCCTCTTTTATGCCAGCGCCGTTTAATATATTACCTCCTGAAAAACCTTTAAGAGCGATAAACTCACCACAAGGGACCATCTCGCCGGATGCGGTAACGGTTAAAAAACACCTGCCTCCGCCGCAGGGTGAAATATCGCACATCATCCGCCTTGCCTCGGGGGCAATGATACTTAAGATAATATTGGTAAAATTAGCCACAATAATCTCATGATCCGATTCCCGCGTTAACCTAATGGCGGTATCTACTGCCTTAAGAAAATTCGTAGTCATCTGTGATTCATCCGGTTTTACCGAGAGGCTGTATTTCTGGGTAAGCCGCATAGGATTAAATAATACGCAAGGCACTTTTTTACGGTGCAGGAATTTGACTAACGCGGATAAGCCGGCAATATTGAATTTGGTCATGGTAGAGATTACATTTAACCCCGGATAACCATCAAACCATTCAATCGCCTTTACCGCCTGCTCAAAGTTCCCTTTGCCTTTAGTGGTTGGACGGGTGCGGTTGTTTATAACTGCTGTGGCAGCATCAAGCGAAATCCCCACGCCTACGCGCTCTGCCTTAAGGAAAGCCACATCGTGCTCTGTTAGCAACGTGGCATTAGTCTGCAGCCCGAACTTGAATTTATGGCTGTATTCTTTTATTGCCGCGAAAACAATATCTTTAGCCAAAAGCGGCTCGCTGGCATGAAAGATGATAACCGGTTTTTTCTTTGAGCCGGTAGCAGAAAAATATTCTAAAATCTTATCCAAAGACTTAAAAAGCTGTTCCTTAGTCATCTGGGTGCCGTTTTTTCTTATATCCGCCGGCACATAACAGTAAGGACAGTGCGAGTTACAGCGGTCAGTAGGATCAATGTACACCGCGGTCAGCTGCGCGCTGAAGCGAAAATCCTCCATCTCGGCATCTAGCTTATTTTTTACCCGGTTGTAAAGGCTTAAAGCCTCTCGGGGAATGACGGAATATTTTCCCGCGTTATTTTTATGTATCGCCCAGAAGACATTACCAGGGTCAATAACCGCGCTGTGCGTATCGCTCACACGCTGATACACCAATCCTTCTCTATGGTTATTATCTATTTTCATATCATGTCCTTATCTATTCATAATTACTTTCCCGCATACCCGTTTAAATAGCAGCAAAGGCTCATTTTGCCCCACCCCCGTAGACCGCGTAGGTCTACGGGGGTGGGCTCTATTACTACTGAGATTATTTACAACAACGTCTTTTCCTTTGGAACGTCTCCATACATCACAAAGTGAGAAAGGCCATTCGCGGTCTTGGCGCATTTCAGACGGTATGAAGACACATCTGACTTAGCCTTTTCCTTCTCTTGCTTAGTTTCCCTCCCATTACACTCTTTTTTAGCCATTATTCACCTCCCCTCGTATAATATGTGTAAGCAGCCTCTGCTAAATGCGGGGATTAGGCGCTTAGGGAATCGAGATTTCCTAATATCCCAATATCCGCTTTTAACATGTTGCTACCTCACTTCTTAATGCCTGACATTGGATATATACATTAACCATACCACTCCGGCAACTACAAATAGGCCCGATGCCACATAGGCAATAGCGATACTCTTTTTAATATGGCGCATCTGGAGCGGAAAAATATTGTCTCCAATAAAGGGCTTAAGGACACAAACTGAATTATACGTACTCAATCCTCCTAATTGTACTCCTAACGCCCCTGCCATTGCCGCTTCCGGAATACCGCTGTTAGGGCTGGGATTTTTCCTTCCATCACGTATTCCGATACGCAACGCGGCTAAACCGTTACTCCCGCATAACCAGCTTGCCACAGTAAGAAATAAAAGCGAAAGCCGTGCCGGGATAAAATTAGCCGCGTCATCAAGCCGTGCTGATGCCCAGCCGAAATTTTTGTATCGTTGGTTTTTATACCCGGCCATGGAATCCAGGGTATTGATTGCCTTATAGCTTAAGGCAAGAGGAGCGCCTCCTATAAAAGCGTAAAATAAAGGAGATATCACTCCATCAACACTATTTTCCGCGACCGTTTCTACGCTGGCGCGCACAATGTCTTTCTCCGCGAGATTTTCCGTATCCCTGCCTACTACCAGGGAAAGGGCTTTCCTGGCACGAATACTGTCATGACACTTTAGCGCGTCATAAATTTTATACACATGGACCTTCAAATCTTTCATTGCTATGGCGGTATAAATCAGAAAAGCGTTAACCGCGATTCCTAAATACAGGCTACACTTAAAAGCAATCTTTATCAGAAGAAATACAATACCATAGGTAGGAGCCACAATCAAAACCACTAAAAGGACTCCCGCCACCTTCTCATTCCTTACCACTGCACGCAAGAAGGTTTCCATGTGCTGCACACAAAAGCCAATAATCCTCACCGGATGCAGCCGCCACTGCGGGTCACCGAATACCATATCTAAAAGATACGCGCAAATAATACTAAATGAATAAACGACCATTACCAGAACAGTTTGTACCCCTCACCCCACCCTCTCCCCATAGGGAGAGGGCAAGGGGAGGATTAAAGAGAATTTTAGCGAATCATTGAATATAGCAATCTTCTATCTATATTCCCTCGCACTAACTGAGCCAGCTTATTGAACTCTTCATCTTGATTAAATGTTGCGCCTCTCTGAAAAGACGAAGATTTATTATTTTTTACGGCTATTCTTTCCAAAAACGCCCTCCTGAAGCTATCGTTATCAAATATTCCGTGAATATAGGTTCCCCAAATATTACCTTTAGATGATAGTACCCCGTCCTTAATCTTAGCCCGCCTTCCTTTGCGTTCAACAATTTCAAACATAGGCGCTAGAGTATCCAAAATCTCTGTCCTGCCGTGATGAATCTCATACCCTGACACCTCTATTCCTGAAGTTATTTCGTGCGCCTTTACCTGACTCACCGTCTTTTCCTTCTCCAAAGCAGTCACCATATTCAACACTCCCAAACCATTAGAGCGCTTCTTTCTTGATGATTCGATGCCCCAGGGGTCAAGCACTTCCTTACCCAACATTTGAAAGCCGCCGCAGATACCAATAAGAGTAGCCGATAGCGCCTGCTTCGCCAGCGGCGGGGGATAGCAAATAGCAGATAGTATTTGTTTGGCTAGGCCAGAACGCTTTAGCCAGAGCAAATCCGCGATAGTATTTTTTGTCCCCGGGATAATGATTATATCCGTACCCTTTAACTGCTCCTTGTTGTCTACATAAGACAACCTAACATCCTTCTCATTGCTTAAGGCATCAAAATCAGTGAAATTGGAGATATGGGGAAGTTTGATTACGGCTATTTCTATCTGTCGCGCGTCCGCCAAAGCAGTATGGCGGACATCGCGCGTCTTCATCTCTAAGGAAGCAGAATCCTCCTCTGGAATTTTTATATCCGTGAAATAGGGTATGACCCCCAACACCTTTTTCCCTGTTTTTTTCTCTAAATACTGTATCCCTGAATCAAGCAGCCTTCTGTCTCCGCGAAACTTATTTATTAACAGCGCCTTTATCCTCTTTTTTTCGCCTTTTGGCAATAAGTCAAGTGTCCCCCAAAGCCAGGCAAACACCCCGCCTTTATCTATATCGCCAACCAAAACAACCGGGCAATCGGCGTATTCAGCCATCTTCATATTGACAATATCGTGAGATTTCAGGTTAATCTCAGCGGGACTGCCGGCTCCTTCTATAATCACAAGATCATATTCACACATAAGCCTATCAAATGACTTTCTTACCACACTAAGGAGTTTAGGTTTGTAACGGGCATAGCGCATCGCGCTCATATTCCCGATAGCCTTACCCAGCACAATTACCTGAGAACCCACGTGGCTTGTGGGTTTAAGAAGGACAGGGTTCATATCCACACTCGGCTCTATGCGGCAGGCCTGTGCCTGCACTGCCTGAGCACGGCCGATTTCTCCCTGCTCTGTCGTCACAAAAGAATTAAGCGCCATGTTCTGGGCCTTAAAAGGAGCCACGCGATAACCGTCTTGCAAGAATATCCTGCAGAGAGCGGCTACAATAACGCTTTTACCCACCCCTGATCCGGTGCCCTGAATCATAATCGCCTTCGCCATTTTAAATTCCTTGTTTCGGGCAGACACGAGGCCTGCCCCTACCCTCTCGGACAGACACATAGGCCTGTCCCTACAGCGTGCTTTTTAATTCTTCAATTAATTTCTCATTCTCAAGATGAGTTCTTACTGCCACCCGGAAATAATTCTTATCCAGCCCTCGAAAATTAGAACAATCCCTAATGAAGATGCCTTTTTTGGCCAGCCTGTCCCTTAAGATTCCGGCAGTCATGCTCTTAGCCTTTATCTTACAAAAAATAAAATTCGCGCTTGGCCGCCAAACCTTTAAACCGGAAAAAGCAGCCAAAGAAGTATAGAGAAAGTTTCTCTCGTGCCTCATTAAAGCAAAAGAATCAGAAATATATTTTGTATCTTTTATAAGCTCAATCGCGGCACTCACTGCCACAGAATTAACTGGCCAGGGCGGTTGAAATTTCATTAAGCGCGCGATGATCTCTTTATGGGCAATTGCCGTTCCTAAGCGTAAACCTGCCATAGCAAAATATTTTGTCATAGAACGTATAACGATTAAATTTCTTGATCGCGGCGCCTCTTTCATAAAAGTATTGTGCTTATGATTTTCCGTGAATTCAATAAAAGCCTCATCTATAATTACTGTTACTTTTTTTGCCTTTGCCTCTTTAACGATCATTGCCATATCATCTTTGGCAATCATTAGGCCTGTAGGATTATTGGGATTCCCAATATACAGGGAATCCCTTCCTTTGAGCTGTTTTAAAATGATATCAATGTCAGGGCTAAAATCTTTCAGAGGTTTAAGAAATACAGGCCGTCCGCTATCCAAACATGCTGATTTCTCATATTCACTAAAAGCAGGAATAGGAATAAGCGGCCTTTTTAATCCCAGTGCTCGGGGGATAAGGTAAATAAGAGAAGCTGAGCCGTTATCAGGAAGGATATTCTGCGGTTTTACCCCATATAAAGAAGATAATCCTTTTTTTAATTCTGTGTACTCTGGATCAGGATATCTATCCGTGAAGCATAATGCTTTACGGATAGCTTTTTGTATATGGCAGGGGATGCCTAAGGGGTTAATATTGGCGCTAAAATCTATCACCTTATTCGCGCTCAAGCGATACTGGCTTCGCGCTTTTTCTATATTCCCGCCATGCTCATCCATAACTACGTCACCAGGTCACCAGGTCACCAAGTCACAAGAGTATAAAAAGCAAAACAAATATTTCTGTAATTTCATTTACCGCGCCGATTGTATCGCCGGTGATGCCGCCGATTTTTCGCTTAAAATAATTCCTGAAAAATAAGATAGTGAGTGAAAGAAGAGCCAAGATAGAAATCAAGGTGAAAGGTCTAAGTATAAAAACGCATAGCGATACCATCATCCCTGTGGCAAAGATAAGTATGGCAGGGCTGAGAGAATTAAAATATCCCGCGCTGCTTTGCGGCTTTGATGAAGCCGCGTTATAAACAAATAACACCTGCGCCCATCTTCCTAAGACTGCCATCGCGATTAATGCCTGCGGTAATTGTGTAAGAGGAATCGAGTCCAGTAAAACAAATTTTAAGAGCAGGCCTAACGATATGGCTAATGACCCCATCGCCCCCACTGAACTGTCTTTCATAATTGCTAAAGTCTTTTCCTTCTCTCCTTTGCCCCCGCATAAACCGTCCCAGGTATCTGCCAAGCCGTCTATATGAAGAGCTCCGGTTAGAAACACATAAGCGCAAATCACCAAGATTTCCGCGACTGCCCTGGGAAAAAGTAACAACGCTATTTTTAAAACCACAACCAAACAGATACCCAAGACAAGCCCCACCAAAGGAAACCATGCCATAGAGCGGCTATAGCCTTGCGGCTCTATTTCCTCTTTTATTATAACCGGTATCCGGGTCAGGAATTGTAAAGCGATTAGGAAATATTTCATATCATATAGATTCGCATAGCGTGGGTGACGAGGCTTGCTTTGAGCAGCATAAGGTTTTCCTCGGCGGGGAAAACCTCGCGGTACCGCGAAAAGTAAGCCTCGGCAGGACCCACGCCCTCAACATGACCCGCGCCCTATAAACATTATAAACTCTCAGAAACTCCGGCCGCTTCAAAAGTGGCCATCTCTAGTAAGATTTTTACTGATGCCTCAATGATATTCATCGCTAATGCGGCACCCGTCCCCTCGCCTAAGCGCATATTTAAATCTAAAATCGGCTTTAACCCCATATACTCTAAAACCGCCCGATGCCCTTTTTCAACCGAACAATGCGCGGCAATAAGATACTCTTTCACTTTAGGCTCTAAGGTATAGGCTATTAATGCGGCGGCACTTGATATGAAACCGTCAATTACTACCGGCACTCTTTTAGAGGCCGCGGCCAAAATTACACCCACCAGGCCCGCGATTTCAAAGCCACCCACCTTAGACACTACATCAATCGCGTCTTTGGGGTTTGGCTTATTTATCTCCAAAGCCTTCGTGATTGCCGCCACTTTATTCTTTAACGCGATGTCATCAATACCCGTGCCTCTGCCGGTAAGCTCCTCGATAGGCTTCTTGAGTATCGTTGCGGCGATAGCGCTTGCTGAGGCAGTATTAGCAATTCCCATCTCGCCGGTCCCCGCGATATCAATACCCTTTGGCAACTCATTGAGGAATATCTCAATGCCATTTTCTATAGCTTTTACTGCTTCCTCTTTGCTCATTGCCGGGCCCTTCAATATGTTGCGAGTGCCCAAGGCAACTTTTTTATTCACCAGTTCCTTATGCGGCTTTAAATCACTGGCAACTCCCAAATCCGCCACCACTACCCTTGCTCCTACATGGCGGGCCAGCACATTAATTCCCGCGCCGCCATTGATAAAATTATAGACCATCTGTGCAGTTACAGCTTGCGGGTACGCGCTCACCCCTTCTACCGCGATACCGTGGTCGCCGGCGAAAGTAAAAATTACCTTATTTTTGAGCCTTGGTTTTTCAATCCTTGTAATTTCCACTATCTGTTTAGCTAACTCCTCAAGCCTACCCAGGCTTCCAGGCGGCTTCGTCAGGTTATCCATGCGCTTCTGCGTCTTATCGCTGAGTGAATAATCGATTTTCTCAATACTTGCTATGACCTTCTTCAATAACTCCATTTATCAACCTCCTTGCCTACTACTCGGGCAAGCACAAGGCCTGCCCCTACAACGATTTTAATTTTGATGGTATGCCCGCTTGGATAGAAACCACCTCATCCGCATACTTAGCCATTATTTGATTCGCTATGCCGGCAATATCACGGAACTCCCGCCCCATCTTATTTTCCGGGACTATCCCTAAACCGACTTCATTTGAAATCAAAAACACAGTTTGGGTTAAACCTGATATATAGCGTGCCAAATCCGTAACGTTTTTTTGTATTGCTGATAGTTTCAAGCCTTTCATCATTGCATTTGACAAGAACAAGGTAAGGCAATCAATAAGAATAACCTCAGAATTTTCCCTGCATTTTCTTACAGCGCCAATTACATTGAGCGGCTCTTCAATCGTCTCCCAATACTTAGGCCTTGCGTTTCTATGCTTGGTAATTCTTCTTCGCATCTCGGCATCGCCAATTTCCGCGGTCGCGATAAAGGCTACCTTTTTACTCTGTTTCTTCGCGCGTGCCTGCGCGTAAGCGCTTTTTCCTGAACGCGCGCCGCCTATGATAAAAATAAATTTCCCCATTATTTCCTATTTCTCTACCGAACCTCTATCAAGGCTTAGCCTCGTTTACGAGGCTAAGCCTTGCTCAAAGCACAAGGTGCGAGGTATCGTTAAAAAGCGTTATATTTGCCTTGTTTCTTTTATATTCAATCACATTCAAACTGGCTGAAGCCGGAATCAGCTCCCAGAACTTCTTTGAGCGGCAGATACCGCTTAAGATTATGCTTATTGTTCCCCCGTGGCAGACTACTGCCGTTGTCTTACCTAGGTTAGAAGAAACAATCTCCTTTAACGCCACCAGAACCCTCTTTTTAAAATCCCTAAGGCTTTCACTCTCAGGGACGACGGTAGCATAAGGGTTGCTGAGCCATCTCTTATAGAGCAGAGGATGGCTTCGCGTAATTTCCTGATGGCTCTTTCCCTCAAAAATTCCGAAATCAATCTCTCTTAAATCCGCGAACCGTGTTATTCTTCTGCCTTTAAAGATTATCCGGGCAGACTCAAGCGCCCGCTTCCTGTCACTGGCATAAATTTTATGAATAGCATCGCCTTTTAACCTGCGGGATAGTTTTTCTGCCTGCAGCCTGCCTTCGACATTCAGGCAAAGGTCTAAAGAGCCGCAATATTGTTTTTTGGCATTGCCTTCGGTTAAGCCGTGACGAATGAGAAAAATTTTAGTCATTTCTAATCTCTATAATAGTGCATACTATTTACCCGCCTTCGTCCACCGTAACATACCTGTGTAATTATCATTGATGAGGTATACGAGTTCTAACTACGGAGGGTCATTTTTCGCCTGAGCGAAAAATGAAAAAACCCGACTACAGCTTTTTTGCTGTGCGCCGGGTTGCACCCTTATCTTTGTTCTTGGCCCTTATCCGCGAGGAGTACCACTGATCACACTGAAAGGTTCGTCAATATGCTTAAAGATGCTAGCGTGTTTCAGTGGTTGCACTATAGGCAGGTCTTCTGGCTTCCCCTTACTTTCAGCAAGCCTTCCCACCCGGCATTTAATCCGGACAGTGGCGCTATCTTGCTGACATTGCCCCTCTTCTATCTATAAGAGGAACAGGGTTACAGCGGCGGGACCGCGGCTGACTTTCACAGCCTTCCCTAAGCCTATATCTCATTCTTATACTACTACTTATTACTACAGTTTTCTCTGACTGTCAAGGTTTTCTTGTATGGTTGTTGAAAAATTAAGTTAAACACAAAAAGGTATTTTTTCAATAACCTTATTGTGTTCTGTTTCCTTTTCGCTCTTTATCGTGATGACTTTGCTTTTGGTTTTCTGAAGTAACCGAGAGCGCACCCCTCTTTTGCCAACCGTCAACAGCGCAGGAATCATCCGATACGTACAAGTATATATTTTTCTTACCCGTAAAGGCTGTTTTAAGGCGAATTGCCCATACTATCGTAAGCGTGGTATCGGAACCGGTTGCGCTTACCTTAGAGCAATCAAGAACAGCATAGGAATTTTCAATAACAGCTGATGAGCCGGGAGCATAGCCGCCAATCCAGGCATTTCCCCTATTATTTTTCAAGTACAGCTTATTGGTATTCTGGTTATAGTAAGCGTACACGCAATGTCGCGGACTTATTGATGAGCTAATAAGAAAAGAAGCCTTCTTAATATCCTCCCAGCCGTTTTTGTCCGTATACGCAGCGCTCAATTCAATCGTGGTATTTTTTTTAACCACGCTCTCTGAAGGGACCACACTGCCTGCCTTTGGCCGGTTATTAAACGCTCTTTTCATCGCGAAATATGCCTGTTTTTTTATTCTTTCATCAGTACTACCGTTAGGATCAACCTTAACCAATCCAAAGTGCTCTTCATTGAATATAAGGAGGTTATCAGTGCCGTTATTTTCCAAAATAAATCCCTGGGCATTATAATCATCATAGCTGTGATCCGGATCGGTGAGAGAATCATAATCGATGTCGGGCAATCCTCCCAGCCCTACATGATAGCTGCCAACCTTCCATAATTCATCGTTAAATTCATGGATTAGCCCTCCCAGGCACAGCTGGCTCTTTGAATAGACCGATAAATGTTTTTTAATCTCATTCCAGAGTTTAGTATCGACCTTAGCCTGTTTTTTTTCATCGGAGACACCCACAACATTATATGCCTTTTTCGGACAGGACTGGTACGAACTATACCCTGAAACGGAAAAGCTATCAATCCCAAACTCGCTGACAAAAAATGGTTTTTCCTCCATGGCGATTTCCTGCCAGGTTTGGCTCCATTGTTCAAATAAATTACCAAAACTTTCACCCCTGTAGATATTCAGTCCCCAGATATCGACATTTGGACAATGCGCCAGGATATCTTTAACCAACCATAATACGCCGCATTCGTCATTACTGTTTGAATCTAGGAATGAATCACCTAAAATTGAGCATACCGGATGATGCGTATCCAGAGCCTTAATCTCTTCCGCTACCTCATTAACTCTGGCAGAAGCATCAAAGACGCTATCCCATGCCCCATAAAACCCGTTTAAATTCCACTCATTGCCGATTGCCCACATTAAGACCGCGGGATGATCCTTATAAGCATTAACCACCTCTTTATATATACCAGTATCTAATTGCTCCTTTGAAATAGCAACGGTCACGATTACCATAATATCGTTTTTATAAAATTCATCTAAAACCTTCTTGATTTCAATGGCAACCTGATTATACTCTTCAACACTACTGCCTATCGTATGATACAGGCGCACGGTATTCACATTCATTTGCTTCATTAATGGAATATCGCTAAGATGCGAAGAAAGCTCGTTCTTAAGCCAATACTGTAGCAACTCATGGCCTTGCGGATATCTGCCATCCCAATCAAAGAAAAAACCGTATTGTACATTTTCTAAAGTGCTTAAAGGGTTAGGGCCATCTTTCGGTGCTCGTGTAGCCGGAGACCAACTAACACCTTTAATGACAAACGGCTTAGCCTGAGTTTGGCCGGGCTTCTTGACCATGAGGATATTCCCCTGTTCTATAGAAACCTCACTTGCGGATTGAGGAACCTCTTGGTCGCCTTGAGCGCCATAAGTAAAGGCTATCAACCAGGCTAAAGCGAATATATATCTTTTAGATTTGCTCATAGTGTTTCTATGGTTCATTGATCACGATAAGGAGATAAGGGAAAGGTTTGCAGCTTCTCATTCCTAACCTTCCTATATCTATATAAAGTTTACTTTATTTTGAGCTATTGTCAAGGCCCGTGGAAGAGCTCTTTGAAAGCGTTTTCATAGAAAGTAATGGCGGGCTTTTACCTCGTTTATTCCTGGACCGCGGCGATGTTGAGCTTAGTAACCCCTATTTCATGCAGCATATCAATAGTCTTGACAATATGCTTAAAACTGACATTACGTTCAGCGGAAAGAATAACAGAAATATCCTGATTTTTCGTATACCGAGTGCGCATTTTTGCTTTGAGCTCGCCAGAAGTCACTAATTCGTTTTCCAGATACATAGGGCCCTCATTAGTGATAACGATAGTCACGCTAGCGGCCTGCTGCATGGGCTTGCCATGTTCTGCCTGAGGGATGTCTACCGAAAGCGAAGAAGTCATAATGTAATTCGCGGTTATCATAAAAATAATCAATAAAACAAGGCTGATATCAACCAGAGGGATGATATTGATTTCAGATAATATTTCATCACCGTCATCTTTATAAAATCGCCGGAGCGCCATCGCCTTAATCCCTCATGGTTGTCATACGGATATGCGTCGTGGCTGCCAGCCTGGCAAAGTTTTCAGCGGTAACCATGATTTTCTTTATATAGCGCACAAAATAATTATACGCGGCGACTGCCGGAATCGCGATAAACAAGCCCAACGCGGTAGCCACAAGCGCCTCTGAAATACTCGCCATGACTACTGAAGGGCCGCCTTTGGTATTGCCAGCCAAACTATTGAACGCGTGAATTATCCCCAGTACCGTTCCAAAAAGGCCGATAAAAGGGGCATTGCTTCCTAACGTCCCCAAAATCGCGATTCTGCTGTCAAGAGCAAGCTTCTCTTCGGAAAGCGCTATGGAAAGGCTATCCTCAAAACTAACGCCGGTTTCATTCATCGTTCGAATAACCTTGAGCGCGATTTCCGCGGCGGACGATGGATCGCTGCGCAATATCTCCTCAATTGCCTTTTTATCTTTTGTTTTTAAGATAGTGACGATTTTACGCCTCAGCGCATTTTGATTCCCGCGCTTCCTGCGCAAAAGCCAAAACTTTTCCAGAATTACCGCGACCGAACAGACAGACAATAAAAGAAGCAACCAGTTAATCCATTCAGTTCCCATTAAAGCAATCGCTAATAACTTTTGTGTCAACATAACGCCCCCTTGTATAAAACGAAATCAGCCTTCTCAAAAGAAAGATTACACTCCTCAAAAAGCTGCTTCAGTCATGTTTGTTTTCTATGAGCCTTTCTCATTTTCAAGAATTCAAATATCCCCGGAAGAACAGACACAACGATAATAACCATAATCACTTCTGAAAAATGCTTTTTTACAAAAGCTATATTTCCAAAATAAAATCCCCCGCAAAAGAAAAGCAGCACCCAGACGATGCCTCCCACTATATTATAGAGGAGAAATTTCGCGTAGTCCATACGCACAATTCCCGCGACAAACGGGGCAAAGGTGCGCACGATGGGTAAAAAACGCGCCAGTATAATCGTTTTCCCTCCATATTTCTTATAGAAGTGATGCGTGCGGTCAAGGTATTCTTTCTTGAAAAAAGGGATATTTTCTGCCTGAGTCAGGCGCTTGCCAAAATATTTTCCTATCGCGTAATTAACGCTATCCCCGATAATCGCTGCCGCAAGTAAAATTCCCCCCATCATTACCGGCTGGAACACAGACTGCGCCGAAAAAGCGCCTACGACAAAGAGCAGTGAATCTCCGGGCAAAAACGGGGTTAAAACAAAACCTGTCTCGGCAAAAATAATCGCGAAAAGGACAAGATACGTCCACGCGCCGCACTGCTGGATAATGACCATTAAATGATCATCAAAATGAATCAAGAAATCTATAACATTTGGAAATTCCATACTTCTTTCTCTCCTCCCTTATGCTGCTTTTGTTCTGAAAAAAAATAATACCCTCACCGTTTCAACAATAAGCATCAGGCTTAAGGCTAAAAGTAAAACGCCGCATCCACCTAAAAGCACGGTGTCTGCAGAAGGAAAAAATCCTGTTGTCAGGCCAGCAAGAGATTTCACAAACGGGATGCTTAAAATGACCAGTGACCACGATGTAACCGCAAACATAAATATCATAGGCAGGATAGTATACCATGGCCTTTTGCCTAAATGAATAAGCCATACTGATACCGCAAGCAGGATAATGCTGGCTAAGAGTTGGTTACTGGCGCCGAATGCCGGCCAGGCGGCTAAATAGGCTTTTTCCTTGGATGCCATCAGAAAAATAAACGGCACCAGCACACTGGCAACACCGGCACACAGGCTCCCCTTCTTTGAATGCCATCCGGTTAACTCTTGAAAGATATACCGCGCAAGCCGCGTGCAGACATCAAGGGTATCATAGACAAAAGTAGAGAACGCCAGCAAAGCAAAAGTAAACGCTATCTGATATGGGATATTAAAAAGCGCCAAAGATTTGGCAATCCCGCCGGCATAGATGAGGTTGGGGTCGGCTTTTAAAAGAGGGCTGTTTTTGGGTAAAATTATAACGGTAATTATTGCCAGCACCGCCACCAGCCCTTCAAGCAGCATCGCGCCATAGGTTATCGGCACGCAGTCTCTTTCCTTCTTTACCTGTTTGGCGGTCGTGCCTGAGCTGACAATCCCGTGAAACCCTGAACAGGCGCCGCAGGCAATAGTAACGAACAAGACAGGAAATATATTCTTCCCATTCATAAGGCTTTTAAGCCCGCTTACATTAAATGCCGGATATTCTATAGAAAACCCCCCGCACAATGCCCCGGCAAGGCCGATAAAAATAACCAGATAGAGAAACCAGCCGCCTAAGTACCCCCGAGGCTGAAGCAAAAGCCAGACCGGAATTATAGAGGCAATAAGGCAATATAACAATAACAGTATATCCCATTGTTTTACGGACAGAGCTGAAAGAGGCGCCAAGAGCTGGCCTGGCAGATGTGGACCCAGCCAAATAATGCCCAAAAGAAACGGCAAAAATAAAACAGTTGCCTTCCAAAGCGCGAGTTTACCGCGATACAGCGCGAGCCCCATTATCATCGCGACTATCAGATACAACACGGAAGAAGCCGCTACCCCCGGGCCAAAGGCAACCCCGTCTATGTTTGTTTTAAAGGTATGGGCTGTAATATCGGTAAAGGTAATAATCACATATTCCAAGGCAAGCCAGACAAAGATAAGAAAGAACTTATAGGAACGTCCGGGCATATACCTTTTAATTACTTCACCAATTGATGTTCCTCCGTGCCTCATTGAGGCGGCTAAGGCAAAAAAATCATGCGCTCCTCCGATAAATACCGCGCCGACAACCACCCATAAAACCGCGGGCAGCCATCCAAACCAGAGGCAGGCAATGATAGGCCCGACTATCGGCCCTGCCGCGGCGATCGCGGAGAAGTGCTGGGCTAAAATTAAAGCGGGCTTTGCCGGGACATAATCAACGCCGTCATTTATACTGCAGGCAGGAGTAATAAAGTCATCATTAAGCGGTATCCTCTTCCCCAGGAAACGGCCATAGAAAATATAGGCCAGAAGAAAAATGGCCATAACTATCAAAACTAATATGCTAATCATACTTGACTATCTCCAAGAAAAAATGGCCAGAAAACCATTCTGGCCATTTTTCTTGAACTAAGCAAGAGTTAAAAACCATGCTCGCGGCGGGTATTTTTGAAGCTAAGCGCTCCGTGCTTTGAATAGAGAATTGCCCCGAATATCAAAAGAGAGCATATCACTATGGCAATAATTACTCCGGGTTCACCGCGTTGATGCCGAATAAGGATTGGAGCGGCAAGAAGCGAAACTAAATTAATTACCTTTATCATCGGATTTAAGGCCGGCCCCGCGGTATCTTTAAGCGGGTCGCCCACGGTATCGCCTACTATCGATGCCTTGTGTGCCTCCGAGCCTTTGCCGCCATGAAGGCCATCTTCAATAGTCTTTTTAGCATTATCCCATGCGCCTCCGGCGGTTGACATAAATACCGCTAAAAGCTGTCCGGAAAGAATAACCCCCGCTAAGAATCCGCCTAATGCCTCAACATCAAGCAACATACCTATCAAAATAGGGCTGATAACCGCAATCAAGGATAAACCGATTAATTCCTTTTGCGCGGCTATAGTGCAGATATCAACCGCGTTTTTATAATCCGGCTTAACCTTTCCTTCCATTATTCCGGGAATATGAAACTGCCTGCGGACTTCTTCAACTATTAATGCCGCGGCGCGGGCAACGGCATTAATGATCAACGCTGAAAATAAACAGGGAATCGCCCCTCCTAAAAGCATTCCAATAAACACGATAGGGACAGAAACCCGTATGCCGGTAACAAGGAGCTGGAGATTTTCCGGGATACCCATCTGTGCCTGAACCTTGCTTACATCAGTGATAAATGAGCCAAAAAGAGAGACCGCCGCGATTACCGCTGAGCCTATTGCTATCCCCTTGGTAATAGCCTTCGTGGTATTTCCTACCGCATCCAGGTCAGCCAAAATCTTACGCGCCTCCGGCTCTAAATGTGCCATTTCGCCGATACCATTGGCATTGTCAGCGATAGGGCCAAAGGAATCCATAGCCACATTGTTTCCGGTTAAGGTAAGCATCCCAATACCGGTCATTGCCACGCCATAGAGCACATACACTACCGGCTGTCCCCAGTAAATCAGGATTGCCGCGAGTATGGTTACCGCGATGACAATAAACTGCCACGCCGAAGATTCAAAACCGATTGAAAGCCCGCGCAGGATTAAAGTCGCTGAGCCTGTTTTTGAAGAATGGGCAATTTCTTTTACAGGTGCATGGTGCGTATGGGTAAAATACTTGGTAATTTCATCAATGACTATCGCCAGAGCTATCCCTACTCCTACAGAAAGGAACGCCCTCCACTCGTGCATATAAAACATAGATAAGAAGAAAAAGGCAACTATAGAAATGCCGGCGGAGGCATAAAACCCTTTATTGATACTGGAAAAGGCATCCTGATTCTTGCCTTCCCCTTTTACAAGATAGGTACCGAAGATAGAAGAAAGCACCCCGATTCCTCGCACCAAAAGCGGAAAGACAATCCATTTTAGCTCATGGGTAAAAGATACCAGCGCAAGCCCCAGAATCAACCCTGAAACTATAGTTACTTCATAAGACTCAAAGATATCCGCTGCCATTCCCGCGCAGTCTCCGACATTATCCCCTACCAAATCCGCGATTACCGCGGCATTGCGGGGATCATCTTCAGGGATATTTTTCTCAACCTTTCCCACTAAATCCGCGCCCACATCCGCGGCCTTGGTGTAAATACCGCCACCTACGCGCATAAATAAAGCAAGCAGAGTCCCGCCAAAACCAAAACCTAAAAGCACATCTGGAGAAGCAATCCCAAAAATGATAAATATGAGCGTGCCTCCTAAAAGCCCCAGCCCGTCAGTAAGCATACCGGTAACCGTGCCGGAGCGGTAGGCAATCTTCAATGCCTCAGCAAAACTCTTACGGGCAGCGGATGCTACCCGAACATTGCCTTCAACTGCCATACGCATCCCGAATTGTCCGACAATGAGTGAAAATATTGCCCCCATGACAAAGGCCGCCGCACGGCCAAAGCCGACAATTAAACGCACAGTTTCAGATGAATACGTGCTAAAACGCTGCAATGCCTCTTCACTGGGAGGAATGATATAGACAGAAAAAAACAGGACCGCCGTAAGCACGAAGATTAACGGCAATATGGTCTTTAACTGGCGGGCTAAATAGGCATCAGCACCCAGGCGAATGGCCTGCCAGACCTCTTGCATTTTGCTGGAGCCTTTGTTATGGCGCATAACCTGATAACGCAGTAAAAACGCGTACCCAAGCCCTATGATGGCAATAAACAGCACTATCCAAATCGCGATAATTTCAAATAACGTTGCATCCATGCTATACATAGCGCATCTTCTCCTTTTTCATTCTCATATACTTATCCCACACTTTCTCATACACTATACTGAATCCGCCCTCACTTGTCAATATTATTGCTCTCAGACTGTGTCGCAATGTCATTGCGAAAATTGGCTATACCTTCCCTTGTTATTCACCTAAATAAGCTTTGCGAACCTGGGTGTTCATTAGAAGCTTTCTACCCTCTCCTTCTAATACGATTTTTCCGGTTTCAATAACATACGCCCAAGCCGCTGCCTCAAGCGCCCATCGCGCATTCTGCTCTACAAGTAAAATCCCCACACCTTCTGCCTGAATTTTCAAAAGGACATCAAAAATTTTCTCCGCCACTAAGGGCGCTAGGCCAAGTGACGGCTCATCAAGCAAAAGAATCTTAGGCTTTGCCAAGAGCGCCCTGCCGATAGCCAGCATCTGCTGTTCGCCGCCAGAAAGTGTCCCTGCTTCCTGTTTTTCTCGTTTAGAAAGTATGGGCAAAAGACTAAAGACTCGCTCTATATCATCTTTTACCGTGCGGTCATGCCGGCGTAGAAAAGCGCCCATCTGAAGGTTTTCTAACACTGTTAATCTGCGAAACACCCGTCTTCCTTCAGGAACCTGAACTATTCCCCATGCGACAATTTCATCCGTCTTGATACGGGTTATCTGCCTGCCGTCAATATCCATACTGCCTTCTTTAAAAGGCAGAATTCCAGAAATTGCCATTAAGGTAGTCGATTTTCCCGCCCCATTTGCCCCAACGAGCGCGGTAATTGTGCCTTGGCTGACCTCTAAGGTAATCCCTTTAAGCATCTCAATTTTACCGTAGCTGATATGCAGATTGTTAACCTTTAAATGCATTTTTAGTGCTCCGTTAATTTTGTTCTTATGGTATGGCGCACTTCCCTACCGTCAGTATAATACTTCACAATTACACTAATAGATTTTATACTAGCGTGGGTGGCAAGGTTATGTTTGAGCAGCACGTACGGAAATTTTTGCAGCTTGCTGCCGAGCGACAGCGAGGCGTGCAAAAATTTACGCCGAGTGAGGCTTGCCGCTGGAGCAGGCCGAACGATGCTGCGAAAACATAACCTTGACAGGACCCACGCTCTATTTTGTTACTTGAATTCTGAAGAACCATAGGTATGCGCTCGCCTCGCCATGGAAGGACACCCCTAAAAATTAATTTAACGGTGCATTTCTTTTCCCAAATAAGCCTCGATTACCTTAGTGTCGCATTGGACATCACCAGGTTTCCCTTCGCAAATCTTTTCACCAGAATCAAGCACTACAATCCTCTGGCAAAGCCCCATAACCAATTTCATATCATGCTCAATAATAAGGACACTAATGCCGTTTTCGCAAATCTTGCGGATCAGTTCAAGTAACTCGGCCTTCTCCGCGGTATTCATACCGGCTGCCGGCTCATCCATAAGTAAAAGGCGTGGCTCGGTCGCTAATGCCCGGGCAATCTCAAGGCGCCTCTGTAGGCCAAACGGGAGGCTGGCTGCCACATCAAAAGCCCGCCTTCCAAGCTTTACAAAACGCAGCAACTCCTCAGAGCGCCTGCGCACAGCGTGTTCTTCTTCTATCATGCGGCTGGAACACCTTAGCGCCGACCATACTGAAGCGTTGGTCCGGGAAAAAGTACCTACCATCACATTTTCCAGCGCGCTCATGCTGGCAAAGACCCGCGCGCTTTGAAAGGTCCGGGCTATCCCTTGCCCACTCACTTTATGAGCGGGATGATGGGTAATATCTCGCGCGTATTCTCCAAATAAAATCTTTCCGCTATCCGGGTGGTACACACCGGTAATACAATTAAAGAACGTTGTCTTCCCCGCGCCGTTAGGGCCGATAAGCCCGACAATCTCCGACTTGGCGACAGACAAACTGACATTCGTAAGGGCATGAATACCCCCAAAATGTTTTGAAAGGCCATTTACCTCTAATATCATTGTTTTAAATCCTCTGCCAACACTTCGTCCTCTTCCTGCCGGACGCGTTCGGAAACAGGCCTGAATTCTTCAAAAATGCGAACACCTCCCAAAAGGCCTTGTGGCCGAAAGAGCATCATGATAATCATAATCGCGCCAAAAAGAAACATGCGATACTCCTGTAATGGCCTTAATAGTTCGGGGATTATCGTAAGGGCCAGCGCTCCTACAATTGCCCCGCTGATACTGCCAATGCCGCCAAGAACCAACATCGCCACAAGCATAATTGACGTTGTAAAATCAAAGCTCTCTGGGGAAACAAAGCCCTGCTTGCCGGCAAAAAGCCATCCGGCAAATCCTGCTATGGCAGAGCCTATACAAAAAGCAAACAATTTTAGTTTTCCCGTATTGATTCCCATACAGGCGGCAGCGACTTCATCTTCCTTGATCGCAATCCATGCCCTGCCAAAACGCGAATTCGACAAGCGTCTCATAATAATAATGGTCACCAAGAGCGCCAGTAAGCTCAGGTAATAATACGGCAGGCTTTTAATACCAAAATCAAAGCTCTTATTGGCAAAGCGAATAACCGGATGGCTCAAGGTTAATCCGTTAGGCCCGCCGGTTAAACCGTCCATATTATTCAGCGCGATACGGGTAATCTCTCCAAAGCCAAGGGTCACCAAGGCAAGATAATCACCCTTAAGCCTGAGCACACATGAGCCAAACACTAAACCTAAGGCTCCCGCGGAAATAATACACGCGGGCAAAGAAACCCAAAAAGACAACCCGTATTTTACATTGAGTATCGCGTAGGTATACGCGCCAGAGGCAAAAAAGGCGGCATACCCTAAATTAAGCAGGCCGCAATAACCTGTCATCACGTTTAACCCTAAAACAAGGATCGCGAAAATGCCCGCGCTAACCAGGACATCTAACTGATATTCATTATGGTTAAAGTAGGGTAACGCAAAGAGAATGGCGAGCATACCAACCGTCATCGCCGTCCGTAATAATCTTCCTCTGTTGTAACCTGACGTAGCATTCTTTTTACTCATTGCGGAATTTCCTTAAGATTCCTGACGGCCAGCATAAAAGTAAAAGCACCAGAATCAAAAACGCGAAAACATTTTTCCATGCTGAAGAAATGTATCCTGCAGCTAATCCCTCAAGCATCCCCAAAGCCACCCCTCCCAGCATCGCGCCTGGGACATTACCAATACCCCCGATGACTGCCGCGGTAAAAGCCTTAATCCCCACAAGATAACCGTCATGGAAGGTAATGGTCGTATAATACATCCCGTACATAACCCCTCCGGCTCCTGCCAAGGCGGAACCTATCAAAAAACAAATACTGATAACCTTATCTACATTAATACCCATAAGCCGCGCGGCTACCATATCCTCAGATGTAGCCCGCAGCGCCTTGCCAAGCATCGTGCGCCGCACAAAAAAATGCAAGGATATCATCAAGAGCAGGCTTGTTATGATGATAAATCCTTGCATAAAGGTAATCCTCAGAGCCCCTACGGTAAACACTACATGTTTAAAGAATACAGGGAAGCTCTTGTCAATGGGGCCCCAGACAATCATCATCAGATTCTGCAGGATAAAAGATACGCCGATGGCGGTAATAAGACAGGCAAGCCTTGGCGCTTTGCGTAAGGGCCGATAGGCGACACGTTCAATGATAACGCCAAGCAAACCGCATCCTGCCATCGCGGCGGCAAACATGATGATAATCGTAACGATATTGTTAAGAGGAACAAAAGAACCTAGAAAACTGAATACAAATAAAGCAAAAAACGCGCCTAATATAAAAATCTCTCCGTGCGCGAAATTGATCAGCTGAATAATGCCATAGACCATGGTATAGCCTAAGGCTATAAGGGCATAAATCATGCCGATACTCAGGCCATTAATCAGCTGTTGTATGAAAGTCTCAAAAGGACTCATTACTTGGCAGGGCCAACATAGTCAAAAGCCTGGTTCTTCACCCGGAAGACACCGATAAGCTCGATGGTAGAATCTCCCTTTTGGTCAAAATTAGTAACTCCAACAACCCCGGGGAAATTTTTGGTGAGGCGGACATGGGCAAGGATTGCCTGGCGGCCGGATTTTCCCGCTCTACGGATGGCATCAATAATAATATTAGCAGCGTCATAGGCATAGGCGCTGTAGGGGCCCATATGCTGTTTCCCAAAACGCCCGGCATAGGTTTCCAGATAATTCTTCGCGCTTGCCATAGTGCTTACATCAGCGCCGATAAAGGTGCAATATACCCCTTCGGCATCCTCCTTAGCCAGGTCAATAAATGAGCTAACGTAGATACCGTCACCTCCTAGCCACGTCGCGCTAAGCCCCAAGGCTTTGGACTGCCTGACGAGTAAAGCTCCCTCGGGATACATACCTCCGAAAAAAATCAAATCCGGCTCAAGCGCTTTTATCTTCGTTAAGAGCGGCGTAAAATCCTTATCGGCCTGCATAATCCCTTCATGGCCAAGGACACTCGCCCCTAAACGACGAATCTCTTTCTCAAATTCATCCGCGATACCCTTGCCATAGGTAGTTTTATCGTCAATGATAAAGACTTTCTGCGCCTTTAACTGGGTAAAGGCAAAATAAGCCGCCTGAGGCGCCTGGATATCATCAGTGGCACAGGTCCTAAAAAAAGTATCATAGCCTTTACGGGAAATTTCAGGATTTGATGAAGAAGGTGAAATTTGGGTAAGCCGCGCGTTCTGATAGATAGCCGCTGCCGCGAGGCTGCAGGAAGAATTTACATGGCCGACAACTGCTACGACCGCGGGATCAGAAGCCAGGCGCTTGGCCATAGCTACTGCCTGTGTGGGATTATGCTGGTCATCGAGTGAGACAATTTCAAGCCTATAGCCGGGGATTATTTCTCCTTTGGCATTAGCTTCATCAACCGCGATTTGCAAGGCACGAAACTGATCTAACCCTAAGCTTGCCTGATCGCCGGTAATCGGCCCGACGCAGCCAATCTTAATAACCCCTGTTTTCTTAGCTCCAAAGCTAATTACGGTAAGTATACAGCACATTACCACAAGTATTTTTTGCTTCATTTTACAATCCTTTCTGTATATTTTTACCCATAGCCCAATGCGACTTAATAAAGAAAAAGGCTATAACCCCGAAGGTTATTATCGGTGATGCCCATTCTGGTATATGGACGCCAAAACTTTTAAGTATCATAAACGTACCTAAAAATAGAATTGAATACATGGCGCCGTTCTTCAAGTATACATACTTTTTGACCCGCTCGATATTGCCCATGGTAAGCTGACGCACCATGAGCGCCCCCAGGCCGTTGCCCAGAAGAATGAGCGGAACCGAAAGCGTAAAGGCGAAAGCCCCTAAAACGCCGTCAATAGAAAAGGTAGTATCAATTACCTCTAGATATAAAATCTTGCTCACGTCAGATGCTGAGGAATGCACTAATTCCTCTTCCTTGCGCTCGGCACTGCTCTTAAATCCGTGGGTAATAAAAAACGCGCTTGAGCCGACCACCGCGCTAAAGCCCATCATTGGATGTTTTTGTAAGGCAAACCAAACAATCCCGCTTAAAAGCACCGAAACCACCGCGTAAAACCAGAAACCGTTCTTATAAAAGAATTCCTCAACCCCTAACCCAAAGCGTTTCTGCTCTAAAAATAGCCAGTGGAAAAACAAGAAGACCAGAAATACCCCTCCCCCTATGAGCAAGATTGGGCTTGATTCTTCAACCGCCGCAAGCGCGCGGCTGTCACCGGAAAAGGTAGCGGTCAACGCGCCCCACGGCCCTAACTGCGGCGTCGTGCACCAGACAATCAGCCAGGGCAAGATTCCCCGGATAACAAATACGGCAAACAAAATCCCCCAGCATAAAAACCAGCGCCGCGCCTTTTGGCCCATTCCTGAAAGAACCTCGGCGTTAATAATGGCATTGTCGATACTGCTTATCGTTTCAAATAGACATAAGCCCATGACGGTTAAGGCTGATGAAAAAAGATTCATTCCCATCCCTTTCTTCGACTTACACGTGTGTTAAGGCTAACGTAACAAAACAGTTCCAGCTAAAATTCGATATACTTCTTAATCAAGTTCAATAACTCTTGCGGCTCAAACGGCTTGATTATGTAATCTTTAGCTTCCAAATCTTGTGCACTCAAAATAGTGCCGGTATCCATTTTTCCGGTAAGCATAATGACCGGGATAGAGGAAGTTTCAAACTTACTTTTTAATTTACGCAGTACTTCCAGCCCATCAAGCTCAGGCATCATAATATCTAAGAGTATCAAGTCAGGAGCTTCAGATTCCGCCTTTTCCAAAGCTTCGGCGCCGTTACTGGCAGTAATGACATTATACTGATTTGCCTTAAGCCTAGTTTCAATCAATTTCCTGATATTTTCTTCATCATCAACGACAAGTATTTTTTTTACCATAGCATCTACCTTCCTTCACTACACATTCTTATTTTAATACACACCCCATAGTGAAAATCAGGCAAAAAATATAGAGCGCGCCGCCTAATAGTAGTGCCATCGCCAAACTCCAGAGCCGGGTAATTCGCCTGACATTATCTCCAGGTTCAATGCTCCCTTTAAACCCAAACCACTTCATTTTTAACTGAAAAGCCTTAAGAAGCAGTTTTATCATCATATCCGGGCAAAGTACCGAATACGCGCAAAATACCAGCCCTATCCATAAAGATATTTTTACCGCCCAATAGATAATAATTTCCATTGCCTGTCTCCTTATCTAAGAGAAAAACACCCGTCGAATTTTTATTACCCATAGCATTTTAAAGAAGACCTTCAAGATTTACAAACTTCACCTTATTTTATTGTTGTTCCATTTATATGAGGAAAAGAAAGCCTTTTTTACGCCTTGTTTCAATTTTCAAGACCTGACCCCGTTTTGAATTATGTATTTCTTAATTAAGGGAAGCAATTCTTTAAACTCAAATGGTTTTATAATATAGTCCGTCGCTCCTAAATTCTGCGCGTCTAAGATTGATGAAGACGCGCCCTTGGCAGTAACCATAATAACAGGGATTTCCTTAGTTTCTACGGCATCTCTCACTCTCCGTAATACCTCAATCCCATCCATACCATTCATTGTTATATCCAATAAAATCAAATCCGGGCACTTTTTAACTTCCTCCACAGCCTGCAGCCCGTCATACGCCACTAATACCTCATACCCAGATGCCATCAGCTGTTTCTTTAGAACCCTGACTACATCCACTTCATCATCAACTACTAATATTGATTTCCTCTCCACGTAAGATTTTCCTTAACTCTTAAACCCTAGACAGCCAGAATACCCGCGTTTAAGTTACCCCTTTATTACAAGGCTTAGCCTCGTTGTCTTTTAAGGCTGGTAATAAATCTGCATAGTACCGGTTTGGCCTGTATACAGAATCCAGGTTTGCGACTGGCGGCCGCCGGTTACTCCGCTAACTTCGATTGCCGCGGCATTACCCCGAGGCAGATTCTTCTGACGGTTAATTGCCGGGTCGCCTTCATTCACGGCCTCTACGGTAAGTATATTATTGCCAGGATTAAGATACAAAGTAAGCGATTGACGGGCATTGCGCAATACCACATTACCCTGCACCAGCTGGTTATTAAGGTAAATATTGACGGTATCGTAATCTTCTGTTCCGTGGTCCCAAACTGTGATCTGCGTCGGAGAACGGTTTACCGTGACATCGGATAATCCGCTTTGAGTGTTTTGCCCGCCGCTTTGTGTAGTTGTGGTGGTTGTGCCGCTGCTGCTGCTTCCACCGCCGGGGACGCATTTATTCTGTTGGGCGCTAAAGGTGTAACCGTTACAGCCGCAGACCATAGTATATCCGTAAAAATAAAAATTACCTTCGCAAGGGTCGGTTTGCCGCTGTTGTTGGCTGCCGCCCCAGCCCGTAGTAGTTCCTGTATCAGTGCCACCTGAACCGCCGCTTGCTCCCCGATTATAAATATCTATCAAACCGCCAAGCGCCTGCGCTAAATCCTGGCCGCCGCCTTGCTGTTGTGGCGGCTGATACGTTTGTAAGCACCTATTCTGCGCCTGATCCCAGTAATAGCCGGGCGCGCAGTAACACTGCACCGACTCACTGGCGCTATCCCATCCGGCGGAAGTCCCCGGATAGGCGGAGCAATTCGCCTGAGCCACTTGAATACGGCTTGCTACCCGGCAGTTGTTCCGGGCATTATTCCATTCATAGCCTTCATCGCAATAACACAGGGCCTTGCGGCTTGCCCTGTCCCACTGGGGATGAGAATTTGGATACACAGAGCAATCTATACGCGCCATATAATATTCCTCTTCGGATACGCACTGATACTTTTGGTCATCCCACAAATTTCCAGGAGTGCATTCGCAAAAAGGCGTTTTTTTAGCGGCATCCCACTTAGCCACAGTCCCCGGATACATTGAACAATCCCATTGCGCTACCTGCGCCTCAGGAGATGTCTTTTTGGCATACATACCCTCGGCGGCATTTAAGCAAGTAGCATAGTTCTTTGCCGCCGCATCCACTGACTCGCTAAAGATATCCGCCGCGTCAAACGAAGCCCTGGCATCATCAGCTGTTCTTTTAAAACTCGCGATAGTTTCGTCATTTATTTGCGCGCCGGCAATAGTTTCAAAATCAGCTTTGAGTTGCACAATCTTCTGTTTATTCACCTCAAGCTTTTCTTTAGGCAAAGCCACCTTGCCTTTCATTCCTTCGGCAAATTTAGAAACCCGCGCCTCATTCTTTTCTATCTTCCCAAATAACCCCTTAATCTGGTTTAATATCTTTTTCTCATCACCCTGCGGCTTAGCCGGCGCTAAATCCACAGCCTTGCTTAAAACCCCTGATGCCTCATCCTTTATCCCGCTAAGCGCAGCAATTGACTCTTCAGCCGAACCTATATGGCTATTTAAACGCTCAACATCCGAGGTAAGAACCTGGGCTACGTTTTCTCTTTGGGCTAACTTTGCCTTTATTTCTTCACGCGCGGATTTTGCCTGCGCATATTCCTGGTGAATCTTTTCTGACGTATTGCTATTTATCCGGGCATTGTTTAGCTCGCGGTCAAAATTTACCTTTGCGCTAGTAACCTCTGACTGCTCCCTGCGCACATCCTCAATCAATCGGTTAAGCTCACTCACCATAGTGGTATTTTTTATCGCCTCTGACGCGCTGCATCCTTTTAAAGCATGCTGTTCTATCTCTCCTCTGGCAGCTGCCGCGGACTCACCCGCGCGATAGGCGTCATCTGATGCTTTCTTTGCCGCGTTAATATTCGCCTCAACACTATTGGCTATTTTTGACAGCTTCTTGATTTTTGACTCTATATCGTTCAACTCTTTCTGCTCGGTTTCTAAAGTCTTAAGCGTATCCTTTAGCTCCTCGTTAAAAGCCTTCTGGATGCCTTCTGCCTGCTCTGCGCCAGCGCTTGATCTTGCCTCCAATGCCTGCATCTGGGTAAGCAGTTCTTCTAACCCTACCTGTTCCCCGCCTTCTTCAAGCCCAACAGCCTCGGGATTCTCTTTTTTGGCATAATCAAACCTTATACTCTGGCTAAACGGCTGGGCATCCTTATCCAAACACTGCAGCTCAACCTTTCCCTCAACAATATACGAACCCTCTTTAGAATCACTCGATAAAAGAATCTTTACCTGCGAAGGCTTTTGGGAATCCGTAGAAATTGAGTTTAGTGTTGTCGGCTCAAGCTCAGGCTTACTGCCTTCTTCAGGAGGGATAATCCCAAAGGTAGTTTTAAGCGCTTCATCCTTGGCATAATCAGGAACGTTCAAAACGAGGCTTAGCCTCGGTTTCTCATTTAAATACACAAACTGCGCTCCGGAAAGTGTAAAGCTTGCCCGCTGGGTAGAAAAGCTGACCACCCCGCCGGCATAGGCAACCCTATCCTTCTCAAACAGCTCAACATTTTCAATCGGATTGATTAAGGCATCGTAGCCAACCTGCGAAAGCGGGTCATTACTCCAGTTCCCATAGGCAAACACAGGAAATATTTCATACGAGCCCTCATCAGAAAAAGTAGCTAAAACATCGGCTTTATTTATCAGTAAATAGGTAGCCTTCTCCGGCTCCTCAATAGGCCAAAACCCTTCTGTTCCTGAACCAAATTGGTTGGGCTTAAGGCCGACACTGCCTAAGAGCTTAAGCATCTGGCTCTCCTGGCCTTGGTCAACTGAAGAAACAACCGCGTAATAATACACTGTCCATTTTAAATGAGCCCGCCCGGCACTGGCCTTGGCGGAGATTCCCAGGCGGAACTGGTCCCCCAACATCAGCGTATCCGTCGGCTCAAGCGACTTAGTCCCGCCATAGATATACGCCTTAAGGTTCAGGCTCTGGTATTCCTTATAAAAGCTCACTCCCAGCTTTAGCCTCTCAATAAACTCGCGGAATTCATCAATAACCCTCTGCATCTCTTTGCGTAAATCAAGCTCAGTGATGTCCGGAGCAGGCTTATAATTCCTTAAATATTCCACCCGCTCGCCATAGCCCTTTTTCAATTCCTCCATACCCCAGGGGCTTTCCTGAATTTCCAAAGCGGCGCTTTCGTAATCGCGCTTAATTATCGCCATTGTCTGGGCGATAATCACGCTGGGGTCGCAGATATCCGCGGGGCCGCTGACAATTTCCATTCCTCGCGAGAGTATCCCGCCCTCACTGCAACTATCCTTAAGCTCACCCTTTAATTCATTGTATCTTTTCTCAATGCGATCAATAAATTGATTGAGTACCTGCGTATAGAGCGTGGCGCGGATACTAAAATTATCCAGTATAATCTTTGAGGCCACCCGCTCAACGTTACTGGCTTGCCCCTTGGCAAGCAGGCCTTCTTCATACACCCGCCTTTTCAATTGCTCAATGGATAAGCCGGTAAGCCATTTATTCACCGTATTCGCGAACTCTTTCATCGCCCAATTGGTCATCGCGGCCTGAGGGTTATAGGGAGTATCCACAACCTCAACCTTCACTCCTTCAAGCCATAAAATTGTATAAAGCGCGGCATCGTTATTTTTTACTTCAGGATGCCTGCTCATAAGAGCATCCACCTCAGGCTCAATCAACGAAGCAAGTTTGACCACCTTTCCCATTCCGGGAGAAACTTCCTCTAAATATTCAAGATACGATTTGCGATTTTTTAAACGGTAATAACCACTTTCCGTCTTCTCAAAATCCGAATCTCCCAATTCCCGCATTGCCTCACGCAGCACTTTCTCCCAGGCGCCTTCTACTAAGGTGTCTTTGGCAGTCTGGGCTGTGTAGCCAAGCACCGAAAAACCTAACTGTGCTAAGGCCAGCGGCGGGAATATATCCATAGCCAGCTCTTTAAACGATTCCCGGAATTCCAACTCCGAGAAACGTAAAGTTGCCGAAATAAGGGGAATAGTTTCAAACAGCGCCATACCCATAGCCTTGAGCCCTTCGGTTTCGTTTTGTGAAGCCGAATATGCCCTACTGCAGGCAAGAATCATCACCCCCCAGGAAAACGCCTTTTCCGAAGGCGAACCCTCAAGCATGGTGTCAAGGTTAAGCGCCGCGGCAGTGCGCGAACGCAGGAATTGCCTAAACTTTGAACCCCCCGGGCGCTTACCCAAAGCATCGGTAAGCGCGCGTACTTTAACGTTTTTGGTTTCTATAATATCCACTACCGCCATATTCGCGCCTTCTAACTTCAGGTGCTTGGTCAATTCTTCAGTAGGAATTTCTAAAAGGTCGGCATAACGGCGGATTTGCTTGGTGTCCTTCTCTAAAATATTTTTAAAGAATGCCTTGTCATCAGGGGCAAGCCCCATCACCTCAAAGTTTTGCATGATTTTTTTAACCCGCTCATCGGAAATAGGCGCGTAGGTAAGCGCCAACTGCTTGCGTAACAGCGCTTTGTTACCGCCTTCACGCAGCCACTTGACCATCTTAAATGCCTCATCCTGCATTACCGCGCCCATCAGCTTAGGCATCGCGTCATTGAGCTGTTTTAGCTGATGAGTTTTCATTGCCTCGGTCAGCTTATCAAAATTGATGATTCCATGCTCGTCAATAATGGGTATTTTATATTGCTCCTGAAGAATTTTTGCCACACCCTTAACCGTCACCTCTTTGCGTATTTTCTTAGACGTTTCTAAAAAATCGTTAAATTCAGCGTTAAGGTGGGGATTATCTGCCGCGGCAACGGCCTTGTAATCGCCTTCAATGCGGTCGGTATATTTCTGGTTACGGATAAACTGGGCAACCTCTTCAGGAGTAACCTTACCCTGCTTAAATTTTACCTGATGGATATCTGCCATCCGGAAAAAATCAGACATAGAGCCGGTACCCTTTTCCATATTCACACCCGGAATCTCCAGCGGCTTTTCCACAATCAGGGTCTTAATGGCGTCCCTGGCTTTATCAGGGGGAAGCTTGACTAATTTTCCGTTATCATCAATAGCATAGACCAGCGGGTCTTTAGCTTCAAGAAGCTTACTCTGATTGGCAAAGCCGGATTGGGGGTTAATGTATTTTTCATGGTGCTTGAAATTGCGGAAGGCATCGTCCTGAGTCATATCCCAGGCCAGGCCGTTGACATCCACCCGCTGGCGGTCGCCGGCAGACATCGGCCGATTGATGTGCTCCTTCATAAAATCATCCAAAGACTCATTATAAAGCCCCTCCATCTCCGCGCCGATTTTACCTGAGCCAAGGATAATATCGTCGTCAGAAAGGATATTATTGTAGCTAAAAGGGATAATCGGAGCCTTTAGATTGGCGCCGGTTTTGTTTTTGTATTTAACGTTCATCCGCTGGGCAATATCAAGGTGCATCTGGGTTTTAGATTCAAGGAAGGCCTTGACATTGGCATCCGCCTCCGGCATATTGCCTAATAATACCTCGCGGCGATAGACATCCTCATGGTAAAACACCACCGCCGTAATTTTCTTTTTATCGACGTCTGAAATGCCAGGATCAGAGAGCTTACCCATCATATCATGAAGTTCTTGAGCCGTAGGCGCGCGGGAAGAGGCGTAAGCTTTTTTGAAGGAATACTGGGGAAACGGAATACCGCTAAAGGTAAGCAGTACGACTAAAACAGCCGAAAGAATGCGTCGTGAGAAAGAGAATAGTTTCATTGAATGCCCTTTCCAAGTAATGAACACATATTTGACAGGCAAAAACCGAACTCAAGAAAGCTATTATAAACGGATTTTTTGAAGGTGGCAAGAGGAAAAACTGAATGCTGTTATGTCCTAATTTAAGTATCGCTTTAGGTCCCGGTAGAAGTTCTCATGTCCGCCTACAGCAGCAAAGATAACCTCTTTTTTATCTTCGTCTACTTGGTAAGCCAATAAGATCTGCTGGTCGAAGAGCTTAAATTTATAGACACGGATTCCCTTAATATCGCCTGCCTTTTCCTCACCGATTAGGGGATTAAAAGCTATTACCTCTTCTGCCTCAGTTAATTTTCTCCTAAAAAAAGGGGGGAATTTTTTCTTGGTACGATTATACTTAGGATAGGCTTTCTGTTGATACGGTTGGTTAAGACTCAATTTACTATCCTTTCCAGACCGGCTCAGGCCTCCCTGATTTGAGGGCACCTTTAATATCTTCAACAAAGTGAGGATGAATTTCGTTTTTTATGCGCAACCACTCCTCAATGGCCACATTGAGCTGACTACTAAAACTACGCCTCTCCTCTTCCGCGATAATCTCGAGAGACTTTCGCACCTTAGGTTCCATTCTAAACGTTACAGTTTCTTTTATAGCCTTCATTTAATTCACCCCCTTTATCTTTCAATTGAAGTATAGCATAAAAAGTAAATATACGCAAGAAAAAACCTTACATTCACTTGCTTTATATTATTTTTAAATCTTATGCGATATAGGCTCTCCTGTTCCCCAATTCTCTCTAAGAAAATCATGTCAGAAAAAATGGTGCTTTGTAATGTAAGGGGTAAGTGAGATAAGAGACGTTGTTAATTTGTCAATTTAGCCAGGGATTTCTTCAAAAGAGCTTATGAACTTGAGGAGTCACCACTCGAATTTATTAGAGTGTGTCAATAAGTTTACAAGTTAACAACGTCCCCAACTCTTACACATCGTGGCTGGCCAAAGTCTTAAATTTCTCCTCTAAAATTCTACGCTCAGTGATGTCTTCAATCGCAAGTAAGATAAGCTGTGTGCGATTGGCTTTTTGATGAATTTTACGAGCATTAAGAAGCATTATCCGTTTGCCGATATCAGGGAAACTATGTTCAACCTCAAAGTTATCGAAGCTTGTTGTTTTAGGGAGAATATCCTCCAGCAACTCTCGTAGTTTCGGAATATCCCATTGGCGATTTCCTAACTCATAGATATGCTGCCCCTCGGTTACATCAGACTTTACCTTAAATGACTGATAAAAAGAACGACTGGCTGAAATTATTATTAAATCTCCCCCCAGAATAAGTAAGGGTTCACGCACAGTATCAACAATACTCTCGGCATACATACGAGCGTCCTGAGTTGCCCGCTCTGCCTGTTTACGCTGCTCAATCTCATTATGTAGCTGTCTATTAATCATTCTTTCTGCGGACGTGCGACATTCCACACGCTCCTCAAGCTTTCTCCGGCTTCCCTGGGATTCCTTCTTCTTGTCTTTTAGCGTAGGGGCTAGTTTCAGAAGCTTTATTATCTGCTTCTGTAAAGAACTTATTTCTCTAACCAACTCATGTTTGGTCTTCTCCTTGCTTTTCATTATATTTCTCCTTACCTCAAATCACAAGTGCGGATTCCGGGATTCCGGGGACACGTACCTAATTCTGGTTTGATAACCACCATTTCGGTCTCGGTCCCATAAGAAAGGAAACGTTGTTAATTTGTCAACTTAACTGCCCCCTCCATAAATTCTATTCCCTTGGCGATACTATTACATAAAGCCCAAGGAGAAATTCCTAGACAAAAATAGAGTCAGAGCGCTCCATCATAATGAGCATCCAAAGTCAGGTGGCGCTAGCGATAATTTCTCAAATATCTCCTAACTTCATCGTGATTGCCGACTAAAACCAAATAACATGCATCACCCTCAATTTTCATAACCACGCGCAGCCGAATGGTAACTCTTAGTTCGTATTTGTCGTGATTAATCTTCTTAAAACCAAGGCCGGTAGGAAAATGCCCAAAAGCCAGCATACCGTTAAAGGTCTCTAAACTCTCTGCAGTTTGCTTTTTTTCTTGAGGAGTTAGCTTCTTGAGAGACCGCTCAAAAGAAGGTAGGATTACGATATTTCTCATTACTCGGAAATCTGCTTAAGATATCCTGAAAAATCTTTACCAGCTTTTACCGGCTTGCCCTTGTTCTTCTCTTGAGCAACGATCTTATCAATGGCTCCAAGTTCCTCAGCAGTATACTTGGGTTCCACCTTTACAGGAATAAGCTTGATATAATTGCCCTCAACATCAACCGCAAAAAGTTCGTTCGGCTTTAAGCGGAGCCGCTTCATGATGATGCTTGGAATAGTTACCTGATTCTTCGCCTTTAATTTTGTGATAGTCATATCATTCACCTCCAGAGAAAGTATACCATTTATATGAAAGTATATCAAGTTATAATTTCCAACTTTTGAAATAAAAGGTGCTTAAAGGGACGTTGTTAATTTGTCAATTTAACTGCCCCTTCCCTAAATTATGTAAACGCATTAGTGATACTACCATAACCGCTTGGAGAATTACCAAGATAAATTCAACATTCCAAGCCTACCCCCTTTCCATTTCACATTTCAAGGTCTGATAGTATGTGAGATAACAAAAAAATAGGTGGCTCCTCAAGAAAGCGGTTATAATAGGTTTGTGCGTTA
>MHGF01000002.1:32472-76330 GCA_001805445.1 Omnitrophica WOR_2 bacterium GWF2_43_52 | reverse complement strand
CCCTGACAGGGTTATCATTGTTAATCTTTCTTTGGGGGGCAGGAATGATGTTATTTATACCTATAATTCCTTTGGAGTGAAAGACTTGGATCTAATAGGGGTTACCGCTAAGATGGTTTCTTCTTTAGGAAAAGAAAACGTTATTTTTGTAACATCTGCAGGAAATGATGGGGCGGCAAGATTTTACTTTGATAAATTTGATAATGTGTTAGTCGTTGCTGCCGCAGAAGATAGGGGCGGATATTATCAGGCATCGGAATACACAAGTTATGGCCCAAATGTAGATTTCTCAGCGCCGGGAGTAGCTCTCAACAGCTTAGCAGAAGGAACTTCTTTTTCCTGTAATGTCGTAACAGGCCGATTAATAAAACTATTACTTGCCCAACCGTATATCTCGCCGAAGGACATCATTACCCAGTTAGAGCAGGAGGCAGTTCCTTTTGATGATAGAGAGCCGTTGAAGGAATTTTTAGGAAAGGGGGTTATTGTTAGTGTCATAAACTCTTTAGTCTCTAGCTCGCCAGTGAAGGTAAGGGTATTAGTTGACCGGCTCAGTGAATGGGTGGCTAAAAATTGGTGGGCATATCCCCGGGGCTGGAAAGCCAAGCTCTGGCCATCATTTATTTATGTGGATAAAGAAATAGGAATCGAAGGATTTGAGCTTATTGGTGAATCGACACAAAAGGACTGGGCTGCGGGTCAACAGACACCTTGGACTTCTGGAAGGTATGTGTCGTTTGCGGAGGCAACAGACAATACTCCGTATAAAATCACAAAACATTATAAGATTGGAACAAATCTTAATGTTATTGCTTTTATGAAAAAGCTCGAAGAAGATTTTATGTCTTTATCGGAAAACCTATTCAATCCTGGGTCTGAAAGTGCATATTTTGCTGATTTTTTAAGAAAGTGGCGCGTATTTAAGGAAGCCTTAATATCCGATGGACGAGAAGCCGGCTCGCCGGTGGCGAGTAGAATATATGAAAATAAAAATAGGGACAGCGGTCAATTATTTGGCAGCAAAGGCGAGGCCTGCAGCCCGCTGGAGGATTATTTTTTTATGCGGTATTTATTGCGGTCCACAATGATGAGCGATTCTTTTATTTCCGATGATTTGAGTTCTTTGAGCAAAGATAGGAGTATTCTATGGACATCGTCTATAGCCTCAGGCGTGTCTAAACGCGGCCTTAATACGATTATGCCGGGATGGGAACCTAACGGATACAAGATGAGATTGCCAAAATCAAGGTCAGTGGTGATAATTACGGATTTTTCCTTATTGGCAATGTTTATAACTGTCCCGTTAGTCGCGGAGGCCTTGCCCAGCTCTTGGATGGTTATGACTGAGAAACCGGAATTTCTGAGTAATTTTACCGTTTTGCCTAATACGCATTCATCAATAAGGAATCTCATCTCAATGAGCGGACTTCAACTCTTCAAAGAAGTGAATTTCCTCATTTTGCACCAATTGGTTGGCGTAAGCGATGCAGGCGTATACATCTTTGAGCGTTATTTGGGGGAAATAGTTATCGCTAATAATTTCCTCAGGCTTAATTCCAGAGGAAAGCAGATCCAATATCTGCCACACCATTATTCGATGGCCCCGTATGCAGGGTTTCCCATGGCATATATTGGGATTTATAGAAATATGTTTAAGCAGATTCTTCATAATCGCACCTTTAATTTTAAAAATAACATATATTTCTGTCAAAGTCAAGCAGTTGCCGATATTTATTTTTCCGGAAGTTTCAGTTATTCGATTCAGACTGGCTATCTTCGCGGCGAAGCCGCCAGCCCGCTGGGGGAAGATAAGCTTGAAAAAATGGTTGCTGTCTTTATTATTGACCCTATTATTCCATTTTCGAATCTGGCGGGTCATTTAGGAGAAGTAAAAATAATGATGACAGGTAGTACAGTCAATGTGAGTTCTGCGGTTGCGGGAAGGCATATTGCAGGCGGCCTGTTTCTTGGCTCAAAGAATTTATTTTGGCTTTTGCGAGCTATTGAGCTTACACATGAATTGCTCGATTCTCAGCCGGGCGAATCAGATGAGAATAGAACGGACGAATGGTATGAAGCGATTACTGGAGCTCAGGGCTACACCGCAGCCTACTATGTCCCAGAGAATAGTTTTGCATGGAAGATTTCATTGGATGAGGAAGCAGGCTTGAGGTTACGGGAGATTGAGTTATCTGAAGAAATTGGCCGTATCGTTCTTTTGCTCAAATTGTATAAGGAAAAGAATACAAAGGTGCAGGATATCCTTGCCTGGCTTCAGGAGAATAAAGAGGGGCTGATAAAACATATCTTCCTGATTACTCAACCAGGGGCAATTGTTATTAATAAAGATTTCATAAGCCACGAAGGCCTCCGCACGCAGGCCGGCCGCGATGAACTGCGGATGTGGCTGGCTCACGAATATTTTCATAAAACGATTGATCAATTGCCCCCTAAACAGAAGGCCGGATTAGAAAAATCTTTTGGGATGAGCTTAAATTCGAAGTCTTTTTTATCAACAATGGCAAAAATGGGGACTCTGGGCGGGCCATACGGCTCTATTTCTTCTTCAGATTGGGACGAAGTGATCAATAGTTTTACCTTCTTTCCATATATTTGCGAGAAACTTGAAGCAAAACGGATCAGTTGGGTCAATGGGCGCGACAATGGGCTTAATTGGAAAGATAACAAGTTAACTTATTTTTTAAGAGGAAAAGCAGGTAAAAGAAGAATTAAGAACATGAAGGCTCCCTTTACGAGGTTATTTTTTAAACAAGTCTATGCTCATGCGCTTCAAAAGGCTAATGAGGGGCTACTAGCTATATGGCTTGACAGCGAACATTCCATTGAAGCCAATGGTCTCTTCAATGAAAAATATCAAGCCTATGTTATTCCAGAAAACTTGGTACGGGTATTTATAGCCGGCGGGGCCACGCAGGGGCAAGATTGGATAATTTTTGAAGGCAATGTGGTGATAACAGAAAATACATTAAGGAAAATAGAATCTGGTTCTCGAAATGTCTTATCTGGAATCCGGCGGCAACAGCTCTCCATAGAGTGGGATCTTTACCATCCATTTAAAAAACCCACTAAAGACCAGTTGATTTTGCGGGATTTATACATTGAATTCTCTGGCCTTATTGAAACTCATGGCGCTCAACTAACGCTTGAGTTGGCCAAAGAGCATTGGGAGAGTGTGGTCTCTGCGCTTTTAGTGAGATACTACGCCGTTGAAGGCGTGTTATCCACCAAGAATCCGGCTGTGGTAAGGGGGAATGGTTATCTCAAAGGGGTATTAGCTGTCATTTTAAATTATATGGAGAAAGGTGAGCATAACCTTATTCTGGAATATCTAAAAATATCAAATACTTTGTTTGAGGTGTTGGGAGTAATCTCAAAAGACGCCTTTGAGGAGATTACAGAGCTCAAACCATTTCTTAATCATAAGAAAGGAATATGGCGTTTCGCGAGATTCTGGGTTGAATGGAAAAAATACTCTTTTACGCTTTCGGCCTTGTCTCAAGAGGAGGGGGATGCCGCAGCCCCGCGTAATCCGCCTGCTCGCTTTACAAAGAAGCCGGGGGCCGGGGAGGCAGGCAGCCCCCTGGAGGAAAAATTCCAAAGCCGACAGGACGGCCTTAGCCAAAGATATCAGGAGGAATTGCGCACGAAATTTCGCGGGAATATTTTGGGCATTGCGGAAACCGGGAAGTATCCCCTTGATAAGGCAGATAGTGTTATTTTAATTCGGGGGGTATCGGCGTTTAAGATAAAAGATAACAACGATATCCTAAAAAGGTGGGAATTATTTATAGAAAATAAACTTATTGAGAAAGAAGATGTTTTCGCAATGAAAGCAGGCGAGGCAGGTAAGTTTAATTTACTCGGGTTTTTAGAACGTGTACAGCGGAACATAGAGTTATTAGAAGCCTCTGGCGCGGAACACTCCAGGGCGGTGCGTGTGCTTTCAAAAGGGTATTCTTATGAATATATTAAAAATATGGCGGCTCATCCAAGTTTATCAATAAAAGAAAGAGTGTACTATCTGTCTAAGGAATCAGATTTGACTTTTGATGAGGATGGCGGCTTGGTTTTAGAAGGGAAAATAGCAGCCAGGCGCAGGATAGTAGAGGATTTTGATAAATTTGGCCAAAGAAGAGGCAGGCTATATCCTGAAGAAATAAGATATAAAGAGTGGGCCGTACAAGGCTTAAAACCGGCAGGAAATTTCTCTCATGAAGAGTCGGAATTGCTTGCTAATGCGCTGGTAAGAATGCAAGAGGGAACTCTTAACTATCTCGTCATGGACGGGATATTAACAGAAGGCCAAAAATCGCGCGTTATTAACCTGAAGGAATTTATAATCGATGGTTTCGCGGTTAAAATTAGGGAAGAAGAGCGTGTATATCAGGGAAATAATTTTTCGAATGGGCAGATAAAGAGAGCCCTTTTCAGTAAGTTATTTACTTTTAGAAGGGCAAAAATTTTTCTGGATGCCGGCTTCAGCAGGCGTGATATAAGCATGATTGTCCCGCACCATCGCGATCCTCTCGAGTGGTTGAAAGCGGTAAAGCCTCTTCGTGATAAACTGGTTGCTGGCGAAGTTTCCATGAAGAATGCGAATGTTAGGGTGATTGGCTGGGCATCGCTTCCGGCACGGGACAAGAAATTTAATGACGCATGTAAAATCGTGAGCGCGGTAAGCCCGGGGGATCTTCTTGAGATTGTTAATAGCTTTGCTAATCTTAAAGAATGGTGGAATGTAGCTGGAGGATTCAGGGATCAATTAGTGGCGCAAGGGGTGTCAAAGCGGAATGCCAATAGGATAATCATAAAACACGCTTCTCTGTGCCAAAAGTGGTGGGAGGAAGTAAAAGATATCGCGGATCGGATACTGTCTCTTAACCCGCGCCTTAAGCTCAATAGCATAGTAACTAAATTCTTGGAAATAAATAGAGAGCGTTTGTCAGGAAAGGATTTCAATGTTGATGATGAATTGTTTACAATAGTGGTAGCTCTTTTAAAATTACGAAACAATAGAGATACGTGCCCAGCTGATTTTCAAGATAAAAAACCGAATATAACAAGCGGCAGGCCTCGAACATCAAATATATCTCATTATGGCTTTGAAAGATTGTGTGAGGGGTTAATTAAATACCCGTCAAGAGTTGGCAAGCTTGAGATTCTTTTAAAGAATTCAAGCGAGAGAACTGTATTTAATAATGCATTGGTAGGACACATTCAAAGCCTGAGGAATGTCGCTGATAAATATAAGCACTATATGCTTTTACTTTGGAACCTTAACTTGAAATTTAGCAGTAATATTGCCTATAGCTGTAGAATATCTCTAGATTCGTATCAACTTGGCTATCCTATTTTACAAAGATGCGTAGAAAAGTTTAATAGCGGCAGAAAAGACGCGGATTTTCTTTCATATTACCGTAGAGCTTTAGAGCGCGCGTTAATAACTTTGAGGAAGAAAAATATGGCTGAAAGGCAGCGCTTTGTGGCTGCGCCGAAAGCAGATGAAGAAGAGCTTTCAATTTTAGATATAGCAGATTTTCAGAGTTATAATCGGGATAAACGTAGTGACGGCGAATGCCAAGATATAAGCGACAGCATACGTGTTCTTTTTGAGCAATGGTGGGCTAGTGCCCGTTTAGGAGTGGAAGCGCTCTTGGGGCAGAAGCATTCTATGTACGAAGAAGCAGATATAATAAAAATAGTTAGAGAAGCGTATATAAAAATAGAGGCGTTTCGTTGCCCCGCAAAACAGAGAAATATGATTAATTGGCAGAAACTAAAAGAAGAGTATCCAGAAATGCAAAGATACTATAAAGCGTCCAATGTTTTTTTGCAACCATTTTTCTGCTTTTTCTTTACTTATCTTAAATTCCGGGAAGGATACAATCAGTCAGAAATAGCCCGAGAACTTAAAATTACAAGAGAATCAGTAAGCCGGTATTTCCGAAGCCAAATAATGCCCGCTATCTTAAGCAAAAAAATGCAGTTGAGCTTGACGCAGGCAAGAAAAGCCTTGAAGCAGCAACAAGCAGAAAAAAAAGGGAAAAAACTAAAGCTGAATAATATAAAAGAAAGCAGAAAGAGGCTTTTAGATGAATATAGTCAATTCATTATTTCCTTAGGGCAAGGGGAGGTCACTGCTGTTCCTTCTGAAGGATTAGAGTGCCGTACCACAGAGGCTGGTTATTTCTGTTTTCTTCACTACCAATGTATGCTTAATCTTAGCAACCATCGCTATTGCCTGCGTATTATCGGAAGTAGCACCACCCAGACGGAGAAGTTTTTTATTGCTCAATTTGAGTCTCTTGAAAGAGCCAACCATGTTGAGTATAAGAAGATAAAGTTGTTGGCCGACAGCAGGATATCATATCGTTGGGGCAGTGTAAAACTTGATTATCAAAAAGGAGAAGGTGTATTTTCTGAATGGAATTTGAAGAATAATAGCGTTGTTTTTTTATTATCTGCGAACAGAGCGGTAGAGAATAAGCCCGATAACAGCTTGAAAGCGGGGGAAAATGGCAGCCTGCCTGCTCGCCTCGCGGCGAAGCCGAGGGCCGATGAGGCGGGCAGCCCGCTTATTGTTTATGGCTGCTGCGTGAGGACAGGGATGACAGCATCGCAACAAGGAAAGTATGCCGCATTTCAAAACATTGGCGGATTGGGCATATGGTATAGAGAGAAATCTATAGGGAGTGGTTATTACGGTTTCGGAGTTCTTGAACAGCAAAAAGTTAAGGTATTTAATGTTATGCGCGCATTGTGCCGGGGGCCTCCTTGAAATGATGGCGCCCTGCTCGACTAACCTCTTTGTTTATAAAAAGTTACGATTTTGCTGGATAAAATTAAAAAACATGTTAAAATATTACTTATGCGGTATAAAGTGCTACGCGAAAAAAAAGGAGGGAAAAGATGGAATCATCAATTGACAGGCGGATATTTGAACGTATGCACGATGACTTTACCGGCTGGTATACTCTAAAAGACAATGAGAAAATCTTAGGAGAGTTTGCAGGCTTAGATTTCAGTGGCTCTGGGATACGCATCAATGCGCGCCGGAGGATTTTGGAAGGGAGGGCGCTTGATGTAAGTTTGGTTTCTGTAAAGGTAAGTGAACCTATCAAGGAAAGCGCGCAGGTAATTTGGCAAAGGGAGCTGAGCCCTGGATGGTGGCAGGCAGGTTTGAGGTTTTATCATCCTGGCCTTGCGCATCTGTGGCCGTTAGTCCACCCTGAGCAGTATCAAGAAGATTAAAAGGAGAGGAGGTGGTTACCATGAGAATGCAGGAAAACAGAAAATTTGTCAGATGGGATGTAAAAAGCCCGATGCGATTAAAGGTCATAGGCTCTAGGGAGGCAGAAGCGCAGGAAAGAATGGCGTTACTTCGCGATATCAGTTTTGCTGGCGCGCAATTTTCTGTTTCCGAAAGTCTACGGCTTAACGATAAATTGGAAATGTTTATTGAGATGCCCAATGAAGACAACCTGATTAATTGCCAGGGCAAGATTGTTTGGCAGAAATCTGCCGAAGAGGGGGGATCCCCGCATTTTATTTGCGGATTGCTTTTTACCCAGCTTCAGGATCCGGATAGGGAGAAAATATTCTACTACGTCAGAAATGTTAACGATAAAGCGTTATGGAATAAATGGTGGAATGATATAAAATAGGAACTTGACTCAAGGCAGAAATTGTGATAAACTTTATCAATCTCTTTAGCGGAATTTCGAAAGAGGGTTTAATCCTTTCGTGTCTTTCTGCAGGCACTGTTTACATCCCCTAAAAATTAATAGAGAGGAGTAGAAGAGAATGAAATTTGGAAGGTTTGCTATTCTTATAGTATTCTTTACAGGCATTATACTTTCAGGCTGTGGCCAAAAAAATGAAGGAGCCTCCAATCCGTCCGAGGCTAAAAAGATTTCCCTTACTGTCTGGCACTGGATGACTGACAGAGAGAGCGCTTTGCAGGAGTTATCCAAAAAGTATGAGGAAAAGACAGGAATTAAGGTAAATTTCGAGTTATACGCCCCTTCAGACGCTTATGCCCAAAAGGTAAGGGCAGCGGCACAGGGAAATAATCTTCCCGATATATTTAGTGTGTTAGGTGAAAAACGGGATTTTGCCGCGTATGTGAAGGTGGGGCATATTAGTAATTTGGCTCCTTTTATGGAGGCGAATAATCAGGAATGGGAAAAAGGATTCTTCTCTAAGGCCTTGGCAACCAGCGAATTTATAGAGGGCAATTCTTACGGGGTTGCCCCGGGAATTTATGGGGTTCCTATTGATATGACGTCAATAATGATGCTCTATAATAAGGACTTATTTAAGGAATTAGGCTTAGACCCTGAGCGCCCCCCTGTAAAATGGGAGGACTTTCTTGCCATAGGCCAAAAGATAAAAGAAGCCAAGAAGCAAGGGTTAGTAAGCGGCTGGGGGGAAATATGGATGATAGATTGTATCGCCAATAACTTTGCCTTTAACCTTATGGGAAAGGATAAAGTATTATTAACCATACGGGGCGAGGTGCCGTATACTGATCCTGATTGGATTCGGGTATTTACCTTATTTAAACAGATGCAGGACGCGGGGCTTCTTTATAACGGTTTAGTGAGTATGGTAAACAAAACTGCCGAGCAGCTTTTTGCCAATGGCAAGGCTGTGTTTGCCTTTAACGGTTCCTGGTGCGTGAATGTGTATCAGGGCATGAATCCGGATTTAAAATACGGGGTAATGTTTCTGCCCAGAATTTCAGATAAATTCCCGGTAAGTGTTTGGGGTGGGGCAGGCTCTTCCTTCATGGTGTACGATAAGTCCAAGAATAAAGAAGGGGCCATCAAATTTCTACAATGGCTTAGCGATAAAGAGCAGCAAATGTTTTTGGCAGAAGAAACAAGGAACCTGCCGGCAAATAAAGGGGCGGCAGGCAGGATTTCGCCGGCCTTGGCGGAGTTTTCAAAAGCAATCGAGTATTCTACCCATCCTCGGGTATGGGGTGTGTCGGAGTTTTCTCAAGTGATAGAGGCATTTGATAAAGGAATCCAATCTATTATTATCGGAGAGAAAACCCCGGAGCAGGTTGCTCAGGAAGTGCAAAAAATAAAAGAAAGAGAATTAGCTAAAAAGAAGAATAAGTAATTTTCGTTAGGTGTTAAGGCTATAGCGTCAAGGATTGTGACGCTATTACGCAAGGACGCGATAACGTCTGCCCGGAGAGAGAGCAGGCCATAACGAAATGAAATTAAAATCAACCCTAGAAAATTACCTTTTTGTCCTGCCCGCAGTTGTTATCTTTTCCATCTTTTATATCTATCCTTTTTCGCAAGTTTTTTATTTAGGCCTCTATGAGTGGGACGGCGTATCTGCCGCCAAACAATTTATGGGGCTTACCAATTTTAAAGAAATAATTTTTTCTGACCCTATATGGTGGAAATCGATGCTGCAGGCAGGATGGATGACGCTGGTTGCCCTTACGTTTCAGAATATTTTGGCATTTCTTCTGGCATGGGCATGTGATAGAGAGATACGGTTTAAGAATTGGTACCGATTGGTATTTTTTATTCCCCCTATTCTTTCAGAGGTGGTCGTTGGGCTTGTGTGGCAGTGGATATTGGAAGGTAATTACGGGTTATTGAATAGTTGGCTGACTCAGGTAGGCTTATCCGATTTGACCAGGACGTGGTTAACCGATCCCAAGACCGCCCTTAACTGCGTGGCGATTGTTCATTCATGGAAGGGGTTTGGCTGGGGGTTCCTTATATTTCTGGCAGGGTTGCAGACTATTCCCCGTGAACTTTACGAAGCGGCGAAGGTTGACGGAGCGAACTCATGGTACACCTTTACCAAGATTACTATTCCGCTTATGGTTCCTGTGGCGATACTTGTGGCAATACTTACTATCTTAGGCACCATGCAGGCGTTTGTATTAATCATGGCAATGACCGGCGGCGGGCCCGCATACCATACCCAAGTTCCCATATTAAGGATCCTCGGCTCTATGGATGGCTCACGGTATGGGTATGCCTGCGCCCAAGGGATACTCTTTGGGGTTATATTGGTTACTATTTCTTTTATTCAGTACCGTTTTTCTAAAAGAAGCCAGGCTAAAGGAGCCTAAAAGTAGGGGCGGGGTTTCCCCCCGCCCTAATGATGATGAAAGGCGCGGAGACCGCGCCCCTACGGAGAGATGAAGAATCCTTTATACTATAAGATAAAAAGCATTACCTTAAATACGCTTATCCATATCTTTCTTCTTACCATAGCCGTGAGCTGTTTATTTCCTTTAGTGTGGATGATTAGCTCAAGCCTGAAGACCCAATCCACCATTTTTTCCGATACCTCGTTGATTCCTCAACAGATGCATTGGGAAAATTACGCCCTTGCGTGGAAGGAGGGAGGTTTTGGCAGGTATTTCATCAACAGTATTTTTTATACCACTGCCGTCGTTATCGGTATCATTGTGGTAGCTTCCCTGGCCGCCTACGCCTTTTCCCGTTTTAGTTTCCCCGGAAGAAATATTATGTTTTATACCTTTATGGCCGCGATGATGATACCTATTCCGGGTAGTTTTGTTCCTTTGTACCTGCTTATGAATAAATTGGGGCTTAGGGATACGCGAATAGGCTATATTCTTTGTATGATTAATGTGGGGTTGTCAACCAGCATATTTCTGCTGAAGACCTTTTTTGATAAAATGCCGCGCGAACTGGAAGACGCGGCGCGAATTGACGGCTGTTCTAAGTTTGGTATTTGGTGGAATGTGGCATTGCCTTTGGCAAAGCCGGTGCTTGCGGTAGTAGTAGTATTTAATGCCTTAAATGTCTGGAATGAGTATCTGCTAGCGTATTTGATTTTAGATAACAGAAAGCTCTATCCTCTGCAGGTAGCCCTCATGACATTTCAAGGGGAATATATTACAAAGTACCATCTTTTGATGGCGGGTTTAACTATCGCGGCGCTTCCGATAATTTTCGTCTATGTGCTGATGCAGAAATATATTGTTAAAGGAGTAACTCAAGGAGCGATTGTAGGATGATTCTTAATCACAAGTTTAACGATGGAGGACGGACGAACGCTTCGCTAAGACGAAGGACGATTTTATTTTTTCGTCCCACGTCCCTCATCTCTCGTCTTTCGTTATGGCATGTATTCTCTATCTTCTATCTACTATCTTCTATTACATGCTTTGCCCAAGAAAAACCTGCTTCGGGCGAGCTGATCACTAAGGCCTGGGCTGCGCAGGGCGAGCGGAAATTCGATGAGGTATTAGAGTATACCCAAAAATGTATTGATATATACCAAAAAGAAGCGGATAGCCAGCATGCTGTTTTAAAGGATTATCCTACAAAAGACCAAACCCCGCTCAGCGATGTGGCAGTGGCCTGTTTTATTCAGGCTGAAGCCCTGATGCGCCAGGAAAGGTTACTTGAGGCAAAGGAAAAATTTCAGTATGTCATTGACCACTACCGTTACGCGGTAGCCTGGGACCCTTCCCGGGGGGTATACTGGAAAGTCGCGAAAGTTTCCCAGGAAAGTATTGATAAAATTAATGAAGAGCTTTCCGGAAAAACAAAAGACTTGAAAAGTCCGGAGAAGCCTAAAGCGGATAAGACCGCGGTAATCCTTTATGATTCAGGAAAGGAAGATGTCGTAGATTATGAAAAATACGGCGAGTTTACCAACGTAAGCAGTAAGGAATATAAATATGTCATTGCTGACCAGGAAGGGCTCTCACGCGCGGTGGGAGAGGGAATTTATCCCAATACTACTTCAGTGCGCTGGGATCCTAATTTTCAGAAATTAAGGAAAGAAAAGAAGCTTGAAGGCTCTCATTGGGATTATGTGCACTCGCCGGATTTAGAAGCGGCGTTTTTAAAGTGGGCAACGTGTAATGAGCCGGGAGGTGTAAAGTTATATTATACCGGATTAATCCTGGAAAAGAGCGGCTTGATAAAGCACGCGCTTAAATGCTATTATGCTATCATCGCGCATTATCCGGGGGCAGTGGGCTGGACCTATTGGCATACCCCATGGTATGTAGGCCAGGCTGCGATGTATAAGATACGTTTTCTCTTGCGTAAGCATCCTGAGTTAGGCTTAAAGCTTGTTGATACAAGGATACATATCGTTAACGGCTATGATAATAACATAAGTAATGATATCGTTATAACCAGCCCTGGAAAGTTTGAAAAGGCGCCAGTTAAGAAAATGAACATTTTTAGCAGATTAAAGAGTGTAGTCAGTAAACTTAAGAAAAAGAAGGATCTTAAAGGGCTTATTGGCCAGGGGCAGGTTAAACTTCTACAATACCAGGATGGTTCGTGGCAGCTTTTGGTTGATGAAAAGCCTTTTACTGTTAAGGCAATTACCTATCAACCTACGAAAATCGGCCAATCTCCAGATGAAGGAAGCTTGGGGAATTGGATGAAGGAAGACTTTAATAAAAATGGAAAAATTGACGGCCCGTATGACAGCTATCTTGAAGAGAACCCGCAAAAGCCAATCGGTGACTTTCAATTAATGAAAGATATGGGTGTCAATGCCATACGGCTTTACCACCATCCTAAGCCAATCAATAAGGAATTGCTGAGAGACCTGTATTCCACCTATGGCATCAGGGTTATTATGGGAGATTTTTTCGGTAAGTATGCCCTGGGCTCTAAAGCACCGTGGAATCCGGGGACTGATTACCGTAACCCCGAACATAAAAAGAATATGCTAGAGTCGGTAAAGAAGATGGTGGAAGAATCAAAAGACGAGCCGTATCTATTGTTTTGGCTCTTAGGGAATGAAAATGTCTATGGGGTAGCCTGCAACGCGGATAAGGACCCGGACAGTTTTTTTCAGTTTGCCAATGAGGCGGCTCTTTTAATAAAATCATTAGACCCCTATCATCCTGTAGCAATAGCAAGCGGCGATACGCTTTACTTAGACCGTTTTGGAAAATACTGCCCTGACATTGATATCTTCGGAGCTAATGTATACCGGGGTGATTATGGTTTCGGCAATCTTTGGCAGGCAGTCAAAGAAGAAGCGGATAAACCGGTGCTGCCTACAGAATTTGGCTGTCCCGCGTACGCGGAAGGCTTAACGCAGGAAGAAACCGAAGAGGCGCAAGCAAATTACCATCAAGGGGCATGGGAAGACATCGTGTTGAATATGGCAGGTAATGAAGGTGTGGGTAACAGTATCGGGGGTATTGTTTTTCAGTATGTTGATGAATGGTGGAAAGCCTATGAACCGAGAAAACACGATACCAAGGGTTTCTTTACCGGGCCGTTTCCTGACGGCTATATGCATGAAGAGTGGTTAGGCGTGGCTAGCCAGTCCGATGGTAAGGATAGCCCTTTTAAGAGGCATCTGCGTAAGAGCTATTATCTGTATCAAAAAATGTGGAATGAGTAGAGAAAGGAGGCAGCACCCAAAGCCATAGCATTGGCACCTAAAAGAATAAAATTAAAAAATAGTTTTACTCACGAGGCGCTTAGCGTGCGGTATTCTGTGTATGGAAAAAGAGTAGAGCGAGACTCTAAAAAATAGCGGTAAAAATATAGGTTGGCTAAGGAAGGAGAATAGCGATGGGAAAAAAGCTTTTAGTATTGGTACTTTCCTGTTTATTGGCAGTTTCTGCTGCAGGGGCAGCTGAAGAGCAGGGAAAGGGGAAGTTTTTTAGTATTTATACCGATAGGCAGACCTCAGACAATCATTATATTCCTTCAGGTTGGATGGGGGATTTTGGAGATATCAAAATCAACGATCAGTCTACGGATACACCTCATGACGGAAAGACCTGCATACAGTTTACGTATACCGCCAAAAAGGCCCAGAACCAGGGATGGGCGGGTGTTTATTGGCAGAATCCCGCGAATAACTGGGGCACAAAAAAAGGTGGGTTTGACTTGACCGGTATGACAAAATTGAGTTTTTGGGCGCGGGGCGCAAAAGGCGGCGAGATAGTGCAGAAGGTCAAAGTTGGCGGGATTAAGGGTACGTATCCGGACACCGCTGAAGTGGAGTTTGGGCCGATTGAATTGACCGACACCTGGCAGCAATTTAGCGTGAATTTAGTTGACAAGGACCTCTCGTATATTAGCGGCGGCTTTGCCTGGGTAGCAACGGTTGACCAAAATCCGGAGGGCGCTACTTTTTATTTTGACGATATGAAATATGAAGCAGACCCAACGATAAAAGCGGCAAAGAAAGAAGCGCAGAAGATACCTTTTTACGTTTTTGCCGATAGGCGTTCCATCGGTAACCACTATATTCCTTCGGGTTGGATGGGTGATTACGGTGATATAAAGTTGGATACGGGATGGAAGGAAAATCCTTATATGGGAGATACCTGCGTAAAAATTATTTACAATGGTAAAGGCGCTCAAGGCGCGCGTTGGGCTGGTATGTATTGGCAGAATCCCGCGAATAACTGGGGCACCACTGATGGCGGTTTTGACTTGAGTACAGCCACGAAAGCCACCTTTTGGGCGCGAGGAGAAAACGGGGGAGAGCGTATTGAGGAATTCAAGCTTGGCGGAATCATGGGTGAATACTCTGATTCTGACATCGCCTCCATTGGGCCGGTGATCCTGACCAAGGATTGGCAGCAGTATACCATTGATCTCAAGGGGAAAGACCTCTCCTATATCAGTGGAGGTTTTTGCTGGGCCACAAACGTTGATGTAAATCCGGAAGGTTGTACCTTCTATTTGGATGAGATTAAGTACGAATAATAAAGAAGAACGAAGGACGAGGGGTGAAGGACGAAGGACGATTTTATTTTTTCGTCTCTCGTCTGTCGTCTCTCGTCCGTCGTTTCTCGTTATTGTTTTCGTCTGTTGTCTGTTGTCTTCGCACGTAATAGCCGCAGAGCGCCAACCGGAAGTAAGAATCCGCAAGCTCAAAAATAACGCCTACCAATTATTAGTCAAAAATAAACCTTATTTTATTAAGGGCGTTTGTTATTCGCCTGTCGCTATTGGCCAGGGAAATAGCGAAGCAAATTTCTGGAGTGATCCCGCGCAGCCTTGGAAGATTGACGGGAAATTGATGAAAGACATGGGCATTAATACGGTGCGTTTTTATCAGTCTCCGGAGAATATGGAAGACGCTAAAAAGGTAATCAACGGCCTGTATCAACTCTATGGAATCCGTTCTATTATGGGCCATTGGCTGGGGTTTTGGGAATACCCCTGCCCGCGCTATGCTGACGATGATTTCAGGCAGAAAATAAAAGAAGATGTCCTGCGTATGGTCAAAACATATAAGGATGAACCGGGAATCTTATTGTGGATATTGGGGAATGAAAATAACTATTCGTTTTCAGAAAGAGTGAATCCCTGGGGTTCTCAGGAGATCGATGCCATTGCCGACTTAAAAAAGCGCTGCGACATCCGCGCGGGCATTTATTATAGTTTTGTCAATGAATTAGCTCAGGAGATACATAAGATAGACCCGAACCATCCGGTGGCTTTGGGTAATGGAGAGTTGATTTCGCTTGATTTTGCGAATCAAGTTTGTCCCGATATTGATGTGGTAGCGCTTATTGTCTACCGAGGAAAGACTTTTGGGAACCTTTTTAAATCGCTGCGGGCAACCTTTGATAAGCCGGTGATAATGAGTGAGTTTGGCGCTGACAGCTATGATGCTGATCTTAAAAAGGAAGACCAGAATATGCAGGCGCTCTTTTTGGAGTCGCAGTGGAGAGAGCTTTTTAAAAACAGCTATCCTTATAAGGAAGGCGCGCAAAATTGTTTAGGCGGCACAATGTTTGAATGGACTGACGAGTGGTGGAAACATAATGAAGCGGCTTCGGATACCTGGAAGATTCATGATACCGAAAGCCATTGGTCAAACGGCAGCTACTATTTTGATATTAAGGCAGAGCGTAATATGAATATGAATGAGGAATGGTTTGGCATTGTTGCCTTATCCGAGGAGCTAGATAACGGTGTAAACACAAGGATTCCCCGCAAGGCTTATTATACATTACGGGATTTCTGGAGGAAGCCAATTATTAATGGTAAGAATAAAAAGAAGGTGAAGTCAAAATGAAAAACCGTGGATTGCGAGTATGGGTGTTATGTAGTGTGCTTTCAGTTTTCAGCTTTCAGTTTTTCCCGCCGAAGGCGGGTCCGCCTGTGGCGGAAGCTGTCAGCCCTGCTCAGGATGAACTTAAGAAAATAAAACAACTTGAAGCACAGATTTTATCCGATGTAAAAGACAAGAAGGCGGTAAAAAGCTTAGAGATGCTGTCTGAAATGTATTTTGGCCAGCAGCAGTATGATTCTTTTGTCGCGTTCTTAAAGAAGCTTGATAAGAAAAAGCCTTTAGCCTGCGAACTCCCTGTGGGTTATTATATTGCTTTATGCCGTTTTCATCAGCTTCTGCATTGGGAGGAAACTCAAAATTGGAAAGAATATTTTGATTTAGGCAGTACCTATCGCCAGGAGCTGTTTGCGGAAACCGAGAAAATAGCGCAATCCTGCCCTGTTTCGGCTGTAGGGATACGCGCCCAGGTATTATCCTGGATAGGCCATAAAACGCACAATGATGAGCAGGCAGAGGATGCCCTTAAGAAGCTTTTGGATATGGTGAACGTGTACGCAAAGTCAGCGGTTGATATCCAGGTACTTAAGGATGTTGCCGATACCTTAGCCCGGCATGGGGAAAAAGGATTTGCTAAATCGGTCTATGGCAGTTATGTCAGTTGTTTGCTTAATGTTGAGCAGTCGCCTCTTAAACTGCAGGCTGCCGCGGAGGGGGCATTGAAAGAGTCTAACAGTGAATTAGCGGAAATTATCTATGACCGCTATATAGAGATTGTTAAGGGTTCACTCGCGAAAGATAATCTTGCCGGTGAGTTAACGCTTATTATCAAAAGTTTTGCTACCGATGGCTGGAGTAAAGGCAGTGATCCTGTTTACGCGGAAAAAGTTTTCGCCATCTTGAAGGAAGCCTGCGGTAAGGAGTATTTTACCCAAGAGCTGCAATATATCAGGGCGTATAATTTGCAAAGGCAGAAGGAGTATCAAAGAGCTGCGGAAGAGTATGCCGTTTTACTAGCCGACTTTCCCAAAAGCAGGTATGTTGACGAGGCAGAATTTAAACTGGGAATTCTCTCTGCCTATATTTTAGATAAAAAAGAAAACGCGCTTACCCATTGGCAGAATATTATCAGCCGTAATGTGTCTTTAGGCTATGTGGCAGAAAGCCTCTATCAGAGAGGCCTGCTCTATCACTACGAGGAAAACCTTGAGCCCGCAAAGGTGGATTATACCAAGCTTTTAGAGCTGATTACAGGGAATGCCGATTTTGAAAACCTTTTAGAGCGCGTTAACGAAAGGCAGAAGGAAATTCAGGAACTTGGGCCTATTGAATATAACCTTAAGATGTTTTTAGATTCGGTTTTTAAGAAACTCGCGCTCCATCAGGCTGCCCCTGAACTTTTTGTCGCTCCATATAAAGCCTTGAGCTTTCAGCACGAGCAAGTCACCTTCAGCCTTATGCAGCTGCAAATGGAAACGGGATGTTTTGCCCCCGAGCTTACGTATCTCTGGTCGGGTGATTTGGGCGGTAATTATCTAGCTCCCACAACGGCTGAGTTTACCGCGCAGTACCAGAGCGCAGGCACAAAGGTGGTCAACCTCGTGGTAGTTTCTCCTTCCGGAGTTGTGGGGAGTACTTTGGAGATGGTTGACGTATATGATCAACAGGAAAAGCTGGTAAGTAAATAATCGATTGAGCCCCGCTCATCAGGCGGGGCACGCGATGAGCCATTAGGTATCGAAAGCATAGCCTGATTTTTTACGCTGCCCAAGTAAAATAGTTATCACTGAAAAAGCGTCTTTTAAACACGAATTCCCACGAATTACACACTAATCATCACGAATACAGCGACGAAGCAATTCGTGTGTATTTGTGTGTAATTTGTGCCTATTCGTGCAAAATAAAGGTTTTTCAGCGGTAACTAAAATATCACTTTTTTGGAGCGTAGGCGATGTGGTGGAAAGAACGATGGCTACCGGTACTTTTGTTGGCGTAACTTATAAATAATATTTGACTTAAGAAGAATTTATCTTATAATAGAAACAAGGTGAGTAGAGATTCTGTTGTAAGAGAGTGTAAACTCATCTCGTTTATTGTGTCGTGTTATAAGAAGCCACGGAGAAAGGTAATGGTAAGGCGAAATGGCCATTATCAATGTGCGAGGGCAGGAATTTACAGAGAGGGAAAAACGCAATTTAGCTATCCTTGATATTGTAAGGCGTTTTGGCCCTATAACCCGGCCAGAAATTTCCCGTGTCCTGGGATTAAATATTGTTACTGTTTCTAATTACGTAGAAGAGTTTATCAATAAGAACCTGGTCTTTGAAAAAGAGTTTGATATCTCTGAGGGCGGAAGGCGCCCTATACTTTTAGATATTAACGCTGACAGCGGTGTGGTTATTGGGGTAGGCGTCAATCTTCTTAATATTGTAGGAGCAGTGGTTGACCTCAAAGGCCGGATTATCGCGCGCCGCGCGTTGGAGCGAAAAGAGGTAGGCATTAAAGAGGTAATTGCCTGCATTGTTGAGATCATCAGCCAGACACTCGGTAAGGCAAGTGATGTCCGCTCTAAAATAAAGGGAATAGGTGTAGGCATAGCTGGTATCGTAAACAAAAAAGACGGCTCAATCCGCTGGCCAGAGAAAGTTGGGAATGGGTATGATTACGCTTCTATTTACGTACCCTTAAAAAATATCATAGAAAAAGAATTTGGATTACCCGTAATCATAGAAAATGATGCTACTGCCGCCTGCTTTGGGGAGCAATGGCTGGATTTAGAGCCAAGTGTTAAAAATCTCATCTATATGTTTTCTGGTGTTGGATGCGGGATTATGATTAACGGCGAGATCTATACAGGCGCGACCGGTTCTGCCGGGGAGGTTTCTATATATAATACTAAAGAAGAAACGCCGTTTACCTGTAGTCAAGGTAATCCCTGTTTCTTGAAACGCTGGGAAATAGATTTCGGTATGCAGGAAGCTGCGCGTATGAGGATTGCTCAATCCCGGGATACTGCGTCCTTTGAGGGAAAGAGGATTCTGGAACTCGCGGGCAATACGATAGATGCCATTAACTTAAAACATATATTCCAGGCGGCAAAAGAAAATGACGGATTGGCTGTTGAGCTCTTGGATAAGGCGGCAAAGCAGTTGGGGATAAAGATCGCTTTTTTAGTAAACCTGCTTAATCCGGAGACCGTAGTGATTGGGGGCGGCTTAGAAGAAGCCGGGGAGGCATTCTTAAAAACGGTGAGAACGGTAGTCAATGAATGGGCATTTCAAGAAATGGCTTCTACGGTAAAGTTACTCTATTCTTCTCTGGGAGAAAACGCGGTGAGCCTTGGCGCGGCAAGTTTAGTCATGCGCCAGGTGTTTAGCCAGGTTTAACAGGATAACACGCAGGGTCAGAAAATAACATCATCCCTTATTAGGGCAAAAGGAGGAGTGGATGGAGCAAAAGATAAAACTCATTGCTGTGGTGTTAGTAGTTTTGTGCCTCGTTGCTTCGGGATTCGCGTACTCTTTTTACGATAAGTTTACCTCATTGACCCGGGAATTTGGAGCGTTAAACGATAAAAAGAAGGCGTTAGAGGTGCAGGTTGATGACCTTGAAAAGAAGATGAAAAAGGCAGAAGAAGCCTTTGGCCGTTTAAGAAAGGACAAAGAGGAAGCAGAAAAAGAGCTTAACCGAACGCTTGCAGACCGCGATGATTTAAAGAAGAGTTACACGAAACTTTCACAAGAGCGAAATGAGTTGGTAGAAAAACTTCAAGAGGCCATGAGCAAGCAATCGGCGCAAGAGCCTGTGGCTGTTGCCGCCGTGCCGATAGCCGAATCGGGGACAGATGAATATTGGGCCGGTGTTTTAAAGCAAAAGGCCGATTTGGATCTTCAATTATCGAATATAAAAAATACGCTTAAAGATAACCAGATTAGAATAGATGAGCTTACCAGGGATAAAGCAAATTTTGACATGGAAATGGAGAAGCTCACTAAAGAGAAAACTGATATTGAGCGTCAGCTTGAATATAACACAAAAATGGTTGATAGCCTTACCCTCCAGCTGGTGAGAGAAAAAGATGATAAGCGAAAGATTGAAAAGCACGCGTCGCTGCTGAAAGAAGAGAATTATGCCCTTCGCAGCCGCCTCAAGGAGGTAATGACCAATAAGGTGGGCCTGGAGAAGAGGTTAAAGGACACCGATGATAAGCGTACGGAATTATACGGCCGTTTAAGTAAAATAGATTCACTGCTCCAGGATAGGCTTTCAGATGTCATAGACGTAAAACAGGATTTACAGGACATTAGAAAGGGCTCAAGCCCTGCTTCGGCTTCGGCAGTTGAGCTTTCTCCTATTGTGGTGCGTTCACCTCTTGCCCAACAACAGGCTGTTGGTATGAAAGAGCCGCAATCGGAAAGTGCCGGAGTTGCTACTTCTCTGCAGCCTGGCGCTAAGGTAGTAAGCATTAATGAAGAAAACAATTTTGTAATCTTGAATACAGGAGAAAATCAAGGAATATATAAAGGACAAAGGTTAACAGTGTATAGGGGAGAAACTCCTATAGCTACCTTGGAAGTTATTCAGGTAAGGCCTAATGTATGCGCGGCTGATATAAAAGAGAAAACGGCCGATATTAAGGCAGGAGACATAGCGAAATAAACACTGTGTCCTTAGTATATGGAAATTTATCCCGACGCTTCAAAACCGCGGCCTTCAGGCCGCGGATGGAGTCGGTCGGGCTTCCGCCCCGAAGGGGCAAGAAGAAAAGGAACCCCGGGCTTTAGCCCTGGTGGGCTCCATTTATCAAGTGAATTCTCGGTGTTAGTCCTTTCATATGTCTTGCCATAAATGCAGGGATGCGGAATGAGCTGTTTAAAACGTAGATACACCCGCCAAAAATTTCTTTAACGAAATTCTAAACGAAATGGAAACAAAAAAGACAAACATTACAGAAGTAGCTGAATTAGCAGGTGTTTCCATAACGACTGTTTCACGGGTAATTAATAAAGCTACATCGGTAAGCGAAGCTAATCGCAGAAAAGTTGAAGAGGCTATCCGGAAGCTTAAATTTGTCCCTTCTCCGTACGCCCAGGCTTTAGCCAGCGGGAAGAACAATACTGTCGCGCTCATTATTCCCCGCTATGAGGGGTTATTTTATTCTTACTATGCCCTTGAACTTATCAGGGGAATCGGTACTCTCTGTGACGTGCTGAAATTAGATTTGCTCTTGCATCTGACTGCGGGTAGAGATATCTTTAATTGTAAATCAGCGGGGGGAATTATATTTGCCGATATCATTGGCAACCGATCTCAACTAGAATGGGCTTTGAGAGAGGGGATACCCACGGTGGTGATTAATAGCTTTGTTGATGATTTGGAGGTAAGCTGTATAGCAATTGATAATATGGGTGGCGCGAAAGAGGCGGTCAAATACCTTATAAGTTTAGGGCATACCAAAATCGCGCATATTGCCGGTGATACCATCAGCCAGGCGGCGGTATTACGCCTTGAAGGATATGAAAAGGCGCTCGCAGAACATGGTATCAGCGAAAATCAAGAGTATATCGTGAAAACTGATTATTCCCGAGGACAAGCTCGCCAGGCAACCGAAAAACTCCTGGGGCTTAAGGACCCTCCTACAGCTATCTTTGTTGCCTCTGACTCCATGGCACTTGAAGCCATGGCGGTGATCATGGAAAAGGGCAGAAAAGTGCCGCAGGATATTTCAATCATCGGTTTTGATGATAATCCTTCAAGCCTGTATGGGCCGGTTGCCATTACTACGGTCAGGCAGCCTTTAATTAAAATGGCAGAAGAGGGGTTGAAGGAGCTCTATAGCCTGACTAAGGGCAAAAAAGAAATCAGAAAAACTCTACTGCCGACAGAACTTATTATAAGGGATTCTTGTAAGTAGCCTAAAAAATTTTTATCGCGTAAAACCCCGCTTCTATTTTGGAAACCCGTTTTTCTCTCACTACCTTTCTTACCACAGGAATTGGCAGCCTCCCGCACCTAGAGCCTCAGGACGCCTGCGATTTTATTTTTCGCTATCTCGCTAATGATATTCCCTTTTGGCCTCAACTTCCCAAACGTGATTTCAAAGAAAATATGTACGCGCAGTACAGTCAAGGACTGCCCGGCATTGTTATTGATGAAAAAGCAAAGCATATCTACGTTAATACCCAAAGAGCAGGCTATGATGAGGAGGTAGCAGCCGCCTATGAACATTATCTTGCCGAGGATGTTGATTATTTTGCGATAAGCCAAGAGTATGCCTCGGGCCTTTACGCGTTTCTGGAGAGTGGCCCTAGGGCCGTAAACCCGCGGTATGTCAAAGGCCATACCATAGGGCCGATAAGTTTTGGGTTATCGGTTACCGATGAGCATAAGAAGGCTATCATCTACAATGAGGAATTTTGCGATGTTCTGGTGAAGGCCTTAGCGATGAAGGCCCGTTGGCAGGTGCGGAAATTACGAGGGATGATGGATGAGGGACGAGGGACGAGGGATGGCCACCGGCGCGTAATTATCTTCATTGACGAGCCGTATTTGGTTTCTATCGGATCGAGTTTTTTTAATATTAAAACCGAGTCAGTCGTCGGAATGCTTAATGATGTAGCGCTGGCAATTCATCAGGAAGGGGCGTTGGCAGGAATACATTGTTGCGGGAATACCGATTGGTCAATTGTCCTGCGAGCCGGTATCGATATACTGAATTTTGATGCCTATAATTATTTGGATAATCTTCTTCTTTACCGTAACGAACTAAAGGATTTTTCAGCCAGAGGCGGTATTTTAGCCTGGGGCATTGTCCCGACAGCTTCCGAAGAGCCTTTACCCGCGCAGGCAAGCCTTCTTGAAAAAATGGGGATACAAGAAAAGCCTGCCTTAATAACTCCCGCGTGCGGCTTAAGCGGGGTGTCTGTGCAGCGTGCCGAAGAAACTTTCGCGCTTCTTGTTGCCCTTACAAAGCAATTATCGTCGAAAGAATAACAACTACTATTTATTGTGTTTAACCGCCTAGAGAACTACAATATATGGTATTTTTTGCTTGACAAGAAATTTTGCCTATGCTATAGTTTACAACGGTCAGTTACTATTATTAAACTTTTTTTATAAGAGGAGAGCCGCATATGTCAATAAAACTTTCAGAAAATGCGCTTAAAGTTTTAGAAAAGCGGTATTTAAAGAAAGATAAGGCCGGTAAAGTTATTGAGTCGCCGGAGGATCTTTTTCGCAGGGTAGCGCGCACGATAGCTTCTGTAGAGAAGGCTTACGGAAAGAACGAAGCGCAAATACGGGATCTTGAGCATAAGTTTTTTGAGATGATGGCGCGCTTAGAGTTTATGCCTAATTCTCCTACCCTTATGAATGCGGGAAGAGAACTCTCTCAGCTCTCCGCCTGTTTTGTGCTTCCCATAGAAGACTCAATGGAGTCTATCTTTGAAAGCCTTAAGGCAACTGCAATGATTCATAAGTCAGGAGGCGGCACGGGTTTTTCATTTTCTCGCCTTCGGGCTAAAAATAGCCAGGTGCTTTCAACCGGCGGTATCGCCTCAGGCCCGGTTTCTTTTATGAAGGTGTATGACGCGGCAACCCAGGCGGTAAAGCAAGGGGGCACGCGCCGCGGCGCGAATATGGGGATTTTACGGGTTGACCACCCCGATATTCTAGAGTTTATTCAGTGTAAAGACATGGATAAGGAGATTGCTAACTTTAATATCTCGGTTTCTCTTACCGACGATTTCATGCAAAAATTGGAGCAGGACGGCGAATACGATCTCATTGACCCACATACGAAAAAACCTGTAAAGCAACTGAAGGCAAAGGAAGTATTTAATCTGATTGTAAAGCAGGCGCATAAAAACGGCGAGCCGGGAATTATTTTTATTGATAAGATGAACCAATTTAATCCCACGCCAAAGCTGGGTAGCTATGAGTCTACCAATCCGTGCGGAGAACAGGTGCTTTTACCTTATGAGTCTTGCAATTTGGGCTCGGTTAATCTGTGGAAGATGTATGTAAAAAAAGAGGATCATTACGAAATTGACTGGCAGAAGTTAAAGGATACGGTGCATTGCGCGGTGCAATTCTTAGACAACGTCATTGACGCCAATAAGTTTCCGCTTCCTGAAATTGAGAAGATGACTCGTTTAAACCGTAAAATAGGCTTGGGGGTAATGGGATGGGCGAGCCTTTTATGCCGGTTGGGCATTCCCTATAATTCTGACGAGGCGATTGCCTTAGCGGAAAAAACAATGTCGTTTATTTTAGAGGAAGCAAAAAATAAATCTGAAGAGTTGGCGAAGGCAAAAGGGGTTTTCCCCGCTTTCCGCAGCAGTATCTATGATAAGCCGGGGGGGCTGCGTTTACGCAACGCAACCTTAACGACGATAGCGCCTACCGGTACGATCAGTATTATTGCCGGGCCTTGCTCCTCGGGCATAGAGCCGCTTTTTGCTATTTCTTATTATCGCATGGTGATGGATCAGGATAAATTGGTTGAGGTTGATCCTGTTTTTGAAGAGATAGCAAAAGAAAAGGGCTTTTATTCTCGCGAGTTGATGGCAAAGATCGCGGAAAAAGGATGCATCCAGGATATCCCGGAAATCTCTGAGGACGTAAAAAAGGTTTTTGTGGTCGCGCATGATATTTTGCCGCAGTGGCATATTAAGATGCAGGCGGCCTTTCAGAAATATACCGATAACGCGACTTCGAAAACCATTAATATGCCGCACGAAGCTACTATGGAGGATGTCTCTCAGGCTTATCTTTTAGCTTACCGTTTAGGCTGTAAAGGGGTTACTATTTATCGTGACCGAAGCCGCGAGGAGCAGGTGTTAAATATCGAACGCAAAGAGCAAAAAGCAGAAAAAAGATCTATTACTCAAGAAAGCAAGAGAAAAGAGCCGCTGGCTGATATGATTGCTCCTCGTCCTCGTCCTGAAGTAGTGGTAGGGACAACGACAAAAGTTTCGACAGGCTGCGGTAATCTTTATGTAACCATTAATTCTGATACAGACGAATTGCCGTTTGAGGTCTTTACCCAGATGGGTAAGGCCGGAGGTTGTGCCGCAAGCCAGCTTGAGGCAATAGGCCGCCTGGTATCGCTTGCGCTTCGTTCAGGAGTTGAAGTAAAGTCGATTATTGAGCAGTTGCGTAATATCCGTTGTCCTTCACCAAGCTGGGAAAAAGGAGTGCGGATTTTTTCCTGCGCGGATGCCATCGCAAGAGTGGTTGAAAAGAGGCTTTTGAACGTAGCAACAAGCCATAAGACCCTTGATATCCACTCAAAATTGACCAGAGCCGAGGAATATTTACTTGAAAAAGATATTACTTCTGATATTATTGGGGTCTGCCCCGACTGTGGGGGTGCGCTTCGCCACGAAGAAGGCTGCGTGAAGTGCCAGGCCTGCGGGTATAGTAAGTGTTAAATGAGCAATAGTTACTAATTGTTACTATCGGTTACAAGCTGTTACTAATAGTTACAGAATAGTGGAAAATTGACAGTAACCGATAGTAACTGATAGTAACCATTAGTAACTGTTTGTAACCGAAACATTATGAGAAAAATACTGTATGTTGTGCTAGATGGCCTTGGCGATTTGCCTATAAAGGAATTAGGAGATAAAACTCCGCTTGAGGCGGCGTTTACCCCGAATATGGATAAACTGGCGCAAAAAGGAAAGACTGGTATAGTCTATCCTGTGGCTAAGGGTATTGCCCCTGAGTCTGATGTGGCGGTTATCTGCCTTTTAGGATACGATGCCCATAAGTATTATACCGGACGCGGCCCGCTTGAGTCGTATGCCGAGGGTTTAGAGATACATGATGGCGACTTAGCACTAAGGGTTAATTTCGGCACTGTTGATAAAGACGGTAAGACTATTCTTGACCGCAGGGTAGGAAGAAATTTAACTACAGAGGAAGCAACAGAGCTTGCTAAAGAAATTAATTCCAAGGTAATTTTAAGCGGCGGGACGTTTGAGTTTAGAAATACTATAGGCCATCGGGGGGTTTTGGTTATTCGAGGCCAGCGCGGCCGTTTATCCGGATGGATTACCAATACCGACCCTGCCTATGGCAGGGAAGGAGTTTTTGGAATTGCTCTAGAAAAGTTTCCCAATACTATTCAGGAATCAAGGCCGGTTGAAGGCCATGAAAATGACCCTAAGGCAATTGAGGCGGCAAAACTTCTTAATGAATTTACCCAAAAAGCGCATCAAGTTTTAGAGAAAGCGCACACCAATAAAAAGAGGGCTTCTGAAGGAAAGATGGTGGGTAACGCCATTGTTTCTCGTGATGCCGGAGATTGTTTACCCAAGTTTCCTTCTTTTAAGGATTCGCAAGGTTTACGTTTTGGTTCGTTTGTGCAGATGCCGGTTGAGAAAGGTATCGCGCTTTTAACCGGTATTGATGTGGTAGAGCTTCCCCTGTCTACGGGAAAGCCTGAAACAGATTATCCCCTTTGGTCTGAGACCGCGGTAAAAAAAATCAAGGATTTTGATGGCCTTTATATCCATATTAAAGGCCCTGATGAACCGGCGCATGATGGGAATTTCAATAAGAAGAAAGAGTCTATTGAAGCAATAGACAAGTTTTTCTTCGGCAGCCTTATCCCAAAAATTAACCTCCAAGACTACATTATCGCGGTAACCGCGGACCATTCCACCCCTTGTAAGCTTAAAAGCCACTCGGCAGATCCTGTTCCGTTATTGGTTGTAGGAGGCACTATCAAGCCGGATGGTTCCTTAAGCTTTTCCGAAAAAGCGGCCAAGCTTGGCTCCATAGGCGAGCTTACCGGCCAAGATATTTTACCTTTCATTGTAAAACACGCCAGCCAGTAGTATAATATACCTTAATTCCAAACCCGCATTGGAATTGGAGGTAAAATAATGCCTTATCGCAAAACTCCATTAGTGGAATCCCAGATATATCATATCTTTACCAAAAGTATTGCTGGATTCAGAATTTTTAATTCCGACTATGATTTTGAAAGAATGTTGGCGGCGGTGTGTTTCTATGCGGTAGAAAATCCTCCCTCTAAATTCTCTTTATTTATAGAAAACAGAAGTAACCTGGAAGAAGTTAAATCTCAAGCTTTGTCTGTCGATTCAGTGAAAATAGTAGAAATACTTGCGTATTGTCTGATGCCAACTCATATCCATTTAGTCCTCAAACAGTTAAAGCCTGGCGGAATCTCTAAATTTGTTAATGTAATTCTTAAAAGTTACAGTAAATACTTTAATGTAAGATACAAAAGAAAATGCCCTTTATGGGAAGGGAGATTTAGAAGTGTTTTGGTGGAAACGGATGAACAGTTTCTTCATCTGACTCGTTATATCCATTTAAATCCGGTAAGTATTTCATTGGCGGACAATCCTGAGGATTGGAAAAGTTCTTCCTATGAGGAATATATTGGCAGGGTTGAAGATAAGAATAGGATATGCGCTTTTTATGATTATCTGGACATGGATCAGTCTTCTTATAAGAAATTTGTTGAGGATCGTATTGACTATCAGAAAGAATTAGAGCAAATCAAACATTTGATTATAGAATAAGCCGGTTAACCTTAATTCCAAACCCGCATTGGAATTAAGGTTGGTTTGGTTTATTCCAATGCGGGTTAGGAATTGATGGTTTCGTGCAAAAAAAAGGCACTTCCTGCTTTAAAATGAGAACCATCCCTATAGATATCATTGTTATTGGCGCAGGACATGCTGGATTAGAGGCGGCCCTTGCAGCGGCTCGGCTTGGCTGTAAGACGCTGCTGGTTACGATGCGTTTGGATACTATTGGCCATATGAGCTGTAATCCTGCAATTGGAGGTATCGGTAAGGGGCAGTTGGTTAAGGAAATTGACGCCCTTGGCGGTGAAATGGCAAAGGCCGCGGATAGCTGCGGTATACAGTTTAGGATTTTAAATAGCTCTAAAGGGCCTGCAGTGCAATCAAGCCGCGCCCAAGAAGACCGCCACCGCTATAAAGCTTATATGCAAGCCGTGGTTAAAGCGCAAAAGGGGTTGAAAATAAAAGAAGGTGAGGTTATTGAACTGTTAGTAAAGAATGGGGGTATCTCTGGAGTTAAATTGCATAACGGAGAGGTTATCTTTGCTAAAGCCGTTGTAGTTACTCCCGGCACATTTCTTAATGGTTTAATGCACGTTGGCTTAGAACATACTCCTGGCGGAAGGCTTGGGGAAGCGCCATCAGTCGGCTTGGCAAATTCTCTAAAAGATTTAGGCTTTCACATCCTGCGTTTTAAGACCGGAACCTGCCCCCGCATAGACTGCCGCACCATCAATTTCAGGAAACTTCAGATTCAAGAAGGCGATAAGGCTCCCCGGCCTTTTTCTTTCTCTACAAAGAAATTAAAGCTTGCGCAAGTTCCCTGTTACATTACGTATACTAATAAAAAAACCCACGAGATTATCCGCTTAGGGCTTGACCGCTCGCCTCTTTATACCGGGAAAATTAAGGCAACGGGAGTGCGTTATTGTCCCTCAATCGAAGACAAAATAGTCAAATTTGCCGATAAAGAGCGCCATCAGGTGTTTTTAGAGCCGGAAGGATTGGATACCATTGAATATTATCCTAATGGCGTATCTACCAGCCTGCCTCTGGATATCCAAATAAAAATGCTCCATTCCATAGAAGGCTTAGAAAATGTTGAAATTACAAAGCCTGGTTATGGTATCGAGCACGACGTGGTTGACCCTTTGGAACTATATTCTACCTTAGAAACCAAGCGCGTGCGTAATCTCTATTTAGCCGGGCAAATTAACGGTACTACCGGTTACGAAGAAGCAGCTGCCCAAGGTTTGATTGCCGGAATAAACGCGAGCTTACGGGTAAAGAATAAGCCTCCTCTTGTGTTAGACCGCTCAACCAGTTACTGTGGTGTTTTGATTGATGACCTGACCACAAAAGGCACTCATGAACCATACCGGATGTTTACCTCGCGTGTAGAGTATCGCCTGCTTATCCGCGAAGACAATGCGGACCTGCGTTTGGGAAAAATCGGCTATGAGATCGGCCTTATCAAAGAAAGTAAGTTTAATAAGCTACAGAATAAGAAAAAAGAAGTGGAAAGGGGAATCGCCTACGTAAGAAAAACAAGTATTGTGCCAACTGCCAAGCTTAATAACTACCTGCAGGCAGGGAATACCCCACCCATACAGAATAAAATAACGCTGGAGAATTTATTGAAACGTCCCCAGGTAGATGTTGGCATCCTGAATAATTTTGGCCACCTTAAGGTTAGTGATAGCGCGGCAAAGCAGATAGAAATCGAGGTAAAGTACGGAGGTTTTATCCAGCGTCAGCTTAAAGAGGTAGAAAAATTTAAGAATCTGGAAAAAATAAGGCTTCCGGAAGATTTTGATTATAGCGTAATCCCCAGTTTATCCCGTGAAATTAAGGAAAAGCTTATAAAAGGAAAACCTCTTACTTTAGGCCAGGCATCGCGTATTTCCGGAGTAACGCCGGTTGCTATCTCAGCGCTTATGATATGGCTTAAGAAAACGCGTCCCACTTTATTGTAAGTAGTTACTTTTTTTATCGGATACCCTGCGTGGGCTGGCCGGGAAGGTTATCAAGGAAAGGCCTGCCATGGTAGTAACTGGTCAGTTATCAGGGGTTAAACAAAATGGGTCCTGTCCCCGCCTGCGGCGGGGCCACCCATTTCCCCCATTCACTGACGCATTATCCATGGTACCTCTTTTTCATTGAAAATGGTAAGGTTATCCTGTAGAATAAATTGCTTAAAACAAGAGTCTTGCGGGTAAATTAAATTCTTGAAAGTAAGGTTTTCCATAGATTATGTATGTCAATAAACTTGTCTTTAATCTCCTCAATAGCCTAGCTAAAAAAAATATTCTGGCAGATATGGCGTGGATATTTCTTGCCAAGTATGCGATATTTTTCTTTGGTATAGCGCTCATTTTTTTTGTGCGTCGAGATAAAAAGGCCTTCCTCAAGGTTTTTATAGCCACGGCTATTACTGTTATGGCTCTCTTTATAATTAAGAAGATGTGGTATTTTCCGCGGCCATTTGAAAGTGAAAATGCCGCTCTGCTTATAGAACACCGTCTGGACTCAACCTTTCCTTCCAAACATGCGGCGGTTGCCTTTGCTATTGCCTTTGGGATATTTTTAGAGAAGAAAAAACTCGGGGCTTGGCTATTAGTTTTGGCTTTTTCCGTTGCGTTATCGCGGGTTATCGTCGGAGTGCATTATCCTTCTGACGTGTTTGCCGGCGCAGTGATAGGAATGATAGCAGCGTATAGCAGTAACAAGTTTTTTTCGCGAAAAATAAAATAGCGAAGTAATGCTTTTTTAACAGGACTATATTTTATCTTTACCTCAAAAGTTGCTACAAATTCGGTAAAGAACTCAGAAAATAAAGCTTTCCCGGCTTTGTTGCATGCATTCTTTGTAATGCTTTGTTTACCAATGAGTTCTGATAGATTTTTACGCATTGATTAGCTAATACGAATGCAAACGGATTGTGGCGGATGCAGGCAGATTCTTTTATCCGCGACATCCGTAACCATCCGTCCGAATCAGTATATCTAAAAACGCAGGTTCATTAAAAACTATGTTTTATCTTTAACTCAAAAGCCGTAACAACCTTAAGAAACTATCCAGAAAATCACTTGACATGGGTATGAAATATGTTATACTTTAGTAGGAAAAGGAGGTAGCATGCGTAACACTTTAAAAATTGCAGTAAGCCTTCCCAAGGAGGATTTTTATAAATTAGAGCAAATCCGCAAAAAATTAGGCTTTGGCCGCAGTACCATTATAGACAAAGCCATACGCTTTTGGTTGGGATGCAGAGAGAAAGAAGAATCGATTAAGCGTTATCAGGCAGGCTACAAGAGAAAACCTGAGTCCATTAAGGAGATACAAGCGATAGAAAAAGCATCGGCTGAGGCATTTGGTGAGGAAGATTTACAATGAAACGAGGTGAAGCCTGGTGGGCAGAACAGCCTGAACCTATTGGCAGTCGGCCAGTGCTTTTACTTTCGCGCGATGAAGCTTATGAGGTGCGTAATGCCGTTACCATAGCGCAGATAACTACAACTATTCGTAATATTCCCGTAGAAGTACCTTTAGATGATAAAGACGGTTTACCTCAGAAATGCGTGGCAAATTTAGATACGCTTACTACAATCAGAAAAGCAATTCTCACCAAAAGAATTTGTTCTCTTAGCTCGCAAAAGATGGAGCAGATAGATAAAGCAATTAAATTTGCTCTGGCGCTAGAATAATTCTGTTTCCCGCCCGGTTTATCAATCGGTTGATTTGAGCTTACCAAAAAAGATGCCTCTTTTTTACTGCTATAAATTTTGCTTCTTTCGTGTTTAAGGAAACTATGGAGCCAGTCCCAAAAATGCAGCAGTTAGTTAAGGGGGAGCAGTATTAATTTGTCTACTCTAAAAAATGAGAAATAGTAGAGAATGAAAGGTTAAATGTGTAGAATATGATTTCGGTTAATAACGTATCATTACAATTGGGACAACGTAAACTTTTCTCTGGAGTGAATATTGTTTTTTCTCCGGGAAATTGTTATGGCCTGATTGGTGCTAATGGTTCGGGTAAATCCACATTTTTAAGGATTCTCTCCGGCGAGAGTGATTCGACGGCAGGAGAGGTTGTTATTGCTCCGGGTAAACGGGTCTCGACCCTGAGGCAGGACCAGTTTGCTTTTGACGAATATACGGCGTTAACTACCGTGATTATGGGACATAAAAAGCTCTACGAAATTATGCTGGCAAAAGACGCGATATACGCGAAAACGCCTTTTACTGATGAAGATGGAATGCGCGCCGCGGAGCTTGAAGGGGAGTTTACTGAACTTCAGGGTTGGAGCGCGGAATCTGACGCGGCTAAACTTTTAAGCGAGCTGGGTATTGAGGAAACGCTGCATACGGCGCACATGAAACAGCTGGAGGCAGGTCAAAAAGTGAGAATATTGTTAGCTCAGGCGTTATTCGCTAATCCCGATATCCTTTTGTTAGATGAGCCCACCAATTATCTGGATGTTGAATCAAGTATGTGGCTGGAAGAATTCCTTTGCGATTTTGAGAATACCGCTATTGTTGTTTCTCATGACCGGCATTTCCTGGATAAGGTTTGTACTCATATCGCGGATATTGATTCCGGAAAGATACATGTCTACCCCGGCAATTATACGTTCTGGTCAGAGGCGAGCCAGCTTGCGGCGCGCCAGCGCAGTGAATCCAATAAAAAGATAGAAGAGCGGCGCACAGAATTAAAAGAGTTTATTATGCGTTTTGCCGGTAACGCGTCCAAATCGCGCCAGGCCACCAGCCGCAAAAAGATCCTGGAAAAACTTACCATAGAGGATATTGAACCTTCTTCGCGTAAATATCCCTATATCAATTTTGAACAGGAACGCGAGTCTGGCAATGACCTCCTGAGTATAGATAATCTGTTTAAAGCGGTTGATGGACAGGGTATGTTTGAACGATTGAATATTACTATTCATAAAGGTGATAAAATCGCTTTTGTGGGCCCGAATGACCTTGCCAAGACCATACTTTTTCAGATTTTGATGAATGAGAGCCCTGCGGATAGTGGCACTTTCAAGTGGGGAGTTTCTACCACGCGGGCGTATTATCCAAGAGATAATTCCGCTTTTTTCAGCCAAAAACTGACTGTTGTTGACTGGCTCAGGCAGTATTCAGCCAATACTGAGCAGGAATTTATCCGCGCTTTTTTAGGCCGAATGCTTTTTTCCGGGGAAGAGTCTCTTAAACCGGTGAATGTTCTTTCAGGAGGGGAAAAGGCAAGGTGCATGTTAGCCCGAATGATGGTTTCACAGCCAAACGTGCTTATTTTGGATGAACCGACTAATCACTTGGATCTGGAAGCGATCACCTCATTAAACCGAGGCCTAGAGAAGTTCCGCGGGACAATTTTGTTTTCTTCCCATGATCATCAGTTAGTCCAGACTATAGCCAACCGTATTATCGAGATCACGCCTCAAGGATATATTGACCGTGTTGACACCACCTTTGATGAATATCTATCCAATGAGCAGATAAAACAACAGCGCCATGAATTATACGCAACCACTCACTAAATATGCCGTAACATTTTCTAGCTTTATACGATGAGGGAGAATCAAGATTTGAGGCCTGCCTTTATTTACTCACACTACTGCGCTGTGACATTAGATTTTGGCATTGCGCTATCATGTTTGAATATAGGGCGGAGGTCCTGTCAAGGTTATGGTAAAGGGGTCAAGTCTTGAATCTTGACAGTTATGTTTCAGATCTGAGAAGGCCGTATGCCCAAAACAATGGCGGGGCAGAGCTGGATATTAGACATTGTGGGGGCCTGCTGAATTCTGCAAAAGTAGATTGAAAATGGCAGGATTATCCTGTAGAATAAACTCTTAAACAATAAGGCAGGAAGGCGCTTTCGCGGGTTATCGTTGGGGTATAAGTATCTTTCTGATGTTCTCGCCGGTGTCTTTTGGGAAATAGTTGCATACTGCAACAGCCATTGATTTTTAAACAAAAGTAAAATCGTAACGTGACGCCGACGTAGCTCAGTTGGTAGAGCAGCGGTTTCGTAAACCGCGGGCCGTGGGTTCGATTCCCTCCGTCGGCTTTTAATAGGTCACAAGGTCACCATGTCACAAAGTCACCACGTATTTTTTTACTTGTGTCCTGTGACCTTGTGACATGGTGACTTCTTTATGCAATGGCACGATTCCGTGAAGTTTTAAAAAATAAGAATTTCTTCTTTTTATGGTTAGGCCAGATTATCTCTCAGCTTGGTGATAGGCTTGACCAGATGGCGCTCATCGGCTTTATTGCCCAGCGTTCACCGGGAAAGACCCTGCAGCTTGCCACTCTCCTTTCCTTTACTATCCTGCCCGTATTTATTATCGGCCCTATTGCCGGAGCATACGTTGACCGCTGGGACAGGCGTAAAACGATGTACCTGTGTGATTTCTTCAGAGGGATTTTAGTTTTGAGCATCCCGCTGTATCTTCTTAATGAGAAGATGCCGCTGTTTCCCTTATATTGTGTGGTATTCTTAATGTTTAGTATAGGAAGGTTTTTTGTTCCTGCAAAGCTTGCCATTGTGCCAGAAATAGTCCCTCAAGAACAGCTGCTCCTGGCAAACTCATTGATTAATACAACCGGGATGATTGCCGCAAGCGTGGGTTTTGGTATCGGCGGCATTGTTGTTGCTTTATTGGGAGTTAAAGGAGGGTTTTATTTAGATTCCGTGAGTTTTTTCGCTTCCAGCTTTTTTATTTTTTTAATTCGCTTAAGCAGTAAACATAAACGAGGTATTATTAAAGTAGGAAAGGAAATTGTTGAGGTAATAAAAAAATCTATTATTAGCGATATGAAAGATGGGATTAAACACTTGCTTAACCAGAAACAGATGCGCGCTGTCATTAACATACTTTTTTTGATTTGGGCGGCATTAGGAGCCGTTTATGTAGTACTCATAGTCTTTGTGCAGGAAACGTTGCAATCGTTTACCTTAGATTTGGGATTATTGGTAATGTTTTTAGGTGTAGGGCTTTTCGCGGGGTCGCTTCTCTACGGGCGGCTTGGAAAGACTACGAATTGTTTGCGGAGTATATTTTTTTATCTTTTGCTCAGTGGTATTAACTTAACAGTATTTGCTTTTGTTTTGGCCCGGTCGCCCTATTTTTCAACAGCGGCAGTTTTATCTTTTATTTTTGGTTTATCGGTTGCTCCGATAATGACCGCGGTCAACACACTCACCCAAGAAGTAACGGTCAAGGAAATGCTGGGCAAGGTCTTTAGTTCTTTGGAGATTGTCATGCACTTTGCCTTTTTGCTGTTTATGTTTTTAGGCTCAATGCTTGCGGAATATAAGTCTATAGGCCGCCAAGGCTTGCTTGTCGGAGTAGGAATTTTGCTTGCCCTTATCGGCCTTATCGGTTTCGTGCGTATAAAGTTAAACCCCTCATTTACCCTTTTTCCCCAGCATCTTCCTCCTGAGACAGAAGGAAGGCGGGACTAGTACACCGTTAAATTAGTTTTTATTAGTGTGGCGGTGTAATAAAAGGGGTGTGGGGAAAAATTTTCCCCACGATTGGGGGGTGCTCAGCGTAGCCGACGATAAGTCGGCGGAGCGCCGAAGGGGGGCTTGTCCCCATAGCGGAAGTGCGGAGTTAACTTTCGCTATACTCCCAAGAATTAAGTTAACGGAGCACTAGTCGTCTATGTTAAAGTTACGAGAGCATAAAGAACTAACCAGAGATAAAGCGATACGAAAAGCGGCACTTCCCGAAAAGGTTACGATACCGCTATCACAGCATATCGGAAAGATATGCCAGCCGCTGGTAAAAGTGGGAGATTCTGTCAAAACCGGAGAGCTTATTGCTACTTTGGATGAGAAGGTAGTCTTTTCGCCTGTGCATAGTTCAGTTTCGGGAAAAGTTATTGCCATTGATGATATGCCGCATCCGCTTTTAGGCCGCGCAAAGGCAGTTGTTATTGTTTCCGATGGTTTAGATGAGAAAATCAAAGAACAAAGTTTATCATCGAGTCAGATAGAACAGCTTACTCCTCATGATATCCGTAAAATAATTTTTGATTGCGGCATTGTAGGGATGGGAGGCGCCGCGTTTCCTACCCATATAAAATTGAGCCCTCCGAAACAATTGGATAGTTTTATCCTTAACGCGGCGGAGTGTGAGCCGTTTTTGACCTCTGATGAGCGGCTGATGCTTGAGAAAACAGATCAGATACTCATGGCGGTTGATCTGATGGTAAAGTGTACAGGCGTAAAAAATGTTTTTATAGCAATTGAAGATAATAAGCCAGAGGCAATCAAGGCGTTTGAAAAACGGGTACAGGGTACAGGGTACAGGGTACAGCTTTTGAAATCAGGGTATCCCCAGGGAGGGGAGAAACAGATTATTTCTTCGGTGCTCAAAAGGGAGGTCCCTGCCGGAAAACTTCCTTTTGATGTGGGAGCAGTGGTCAATAATGTGGCAACCGCGTATGCTCTGTATGAAGCAGTATATCTGGGTAAATCTCTTTATGAACGGGTCGTAACGGTAACTGGGGATTGCCTAAGCAATCCTCAAAATCTTCTGGTGCGCATAGGTACAACCATCAATGATTTGATAGCTGAGTGCGGCCCGTTACAGAAAGAGCCCGAGCGAATTGTTTTTGGCGGGCCGATGATGGGCTTAACGCAATATAGCCTGCATACGCCGGTGATTAAGAATACCGGCGGGGTTATCTTTTTATCTGAAAAAGAAATTCATCCGCCAGATGAGGCTTTTTGCCTGCGCTGTGGCCGTTGTGTGGAAAGTTGCCCTCTGGGGCTTGCCCCTTGTTTAATAGGATTAGCGGTTGAAAAGAAAAAATGGGACTTGGCCAAGAGTTACGGCGCGCTTGAATGTATGGAGTGCGGCTCCTGCAGTTATGTCTGCCCGCAGCGAAGAAATATTGTCCAGGAAATAAAGTACGCTAAACAGAGGATCCCTCAATAATGAAGGACACTGTTAAATACGGCTTCATCTTAGGATTTATTTGTTTTCTGGCTAGTTCCGTATTGGCGGTAGTGTATGGTATTGCTGAGCCAAAGATACTGGCGCAAAAACAGAAGGAGCATGAAGCAGCCTTAAGCGAGGTATTGCCGCAAAGCGGGGGCTTTCAAGCTTATTATGAAAATAATGCGATACTCTATTATGCCGCGTATGACCCCAATAAGCGTTTAAACGGGTTTGTTATTAAAACGTATGCAAAGGGTTATTCCGGGGCTATCGAGGCAGTGGTTGGCTTAACCTTGAATTTAGAAATTGCTGATATAAAGATTATATCTCAAAATGAAACTCCGGGGTTAGGCAGCAGAATTACTGAAAAACCTTTCCTTGGCCAGTTTAAAGGGAAAACCGTGGATGGAGTACCTGAAATTCATGCGATTGCCGGGGCAACGGTATCATCTTCGGCGTTACTGCGTTCAGTGCGGGAAAAAATCTCAGCGGTAAAAGATAAGCTTCTGCTTGAGGTGCAAAATGCGCGATAAACTGCGTGTGGGGAGTGCCCCGCATATTCATAGCGGTGAAGCGGCTTCAAAGGTTATGTGGGCGGTATTCTTTTCCTTAGTTCCTTCCGGAATTGCCGGAGTATTTATTTTTGGAATTTCAGCAGTAAAGGTTATTTTAGTTTCTGTTGTGACGTGTGTCGTTACTGAGGCTTTGATTCAAAAATTAAACCATAAGAAAATAACTGTCAGCGATGGCTCAGCGGCGCTTACGGGATTACTGCTTGCCTACAACCTTTCTTCGCATGTCCCTTTTTGGATTCCCCTTATCGGCGGGATTTTTGCGATTGCTGTTTGTAAACACACTTTCGGAGGGCTTGGGGCAAATATTTTTAATCCGGCGCTTGCTGCCCGGGCATTCCTTTTGGCTTCATGGCCAAAGCATATGACGGATTTCGTCAGGCCGTTTAACCTTGACGGCTTGAGTTCCGCGACTCCGCTTGCGGTGTTAAAAGAGGCGAAACTACAAAGTGTAGAGGCTATGGGGTTGTCATATACAGATTTATTTTTGGGTAACCGCGGGGGCTGCTTAGGCGAGGTATGTGTTTTGGCGCTTGTGCTTGGAGCGGTGTATCTTTTATGGCGAGGCTATATTTGGTATCATGCGCCAGTTGGATTTATTCTTACCGCGAGTGTTTTAAGTATGCTTTTTAGCCAGCAAGGATTTCTTAAGGGAGATTTCTTCTTTAGTATTTTAACCGGCGGCCTGATTTTGGGCGCGTTCTTTATGGCAACGGATTATGTGACGACGCCAATGACTAAAAAGGGCCAGCTTATCTTTGGCATTGGCTGTGGTGTACTTACGTTTGTTATCCGTCGATTTGGAGGATATCCAGAAGGGGTATCTTATTCTATTTTGATGATGAACGCGGCAACGCCTTTAATTGACCGCTGGGTGAAGCCGAGAAGATATGGTGCAAAGGTGAGCGGGTTAACGGGTAAGCGGGTTTAACTGGCAAACTGGCTCACCGGTTAACCCGTTAACTGTTTTATTGCGAAATATGAAACGACTGCTTAAGGAATTTACTAAAGGTATCACGATTGAAAATCCTACCTTCGGATTGGTCTTAGGATTATGCCCTGCGCTGGCAGTTTCTACCTCAGTGTATAACGCTCTTGGCATGGGGGCTGCGGCGACATTTGTGCTTGTGGGCTCAAACATCATTATTTCAGCCGTGCGAAAAGTAATCCCGGATCAAATTCGTATCCCTTGTTATATTGTTATTATCGCTACCTTTGTGACTATCGTAGAGTTGTTGATGAAGGCGTATATGCCCAGCCTTGACAGGGCATTAGGTATTTTTGTGCCTTTAATTGTGGTTAACTGTATCGTCTTGGGGCGCGCGGAGGCATTTGCCTCAAAGAATAATGTCCTGCATTCTTTCTGTGATGGCTTAGGTATGGGCGTAGGTTTTACGCTTGCCCTGTGTCTTATTGCTTCTATCCGAGAGGTTTTAGGGAGCGGGAAATTTTTAGGTATGAGCATAATGAAAGGCTTTGAGCCGGCGATTATGATGGTATTAGCTCCCGGGGCTTTGCTTACTATGGGGCTCTTGATTGGGCTTGTCAACTATTGGCAGATAAAACGCAAAAGCGGGAAAGAAATAAGGAGGGCAGGTTGCCATGGATGCGGCTAAGCTCATGTCCATAATGATTTCTATGGTGTTCATCAATAACTTTATCCTGTCTAAGTTTCTTGGGCTATGTCCTTTTATCGGTGTTTCTAGGGAGAGCAAACCGGCAATTTCTATGGGACTGGCGGTTACTTTTGTTATGACGATAGCAAGCATTATTACCTGGCTTATTTATCGCTATCTCTTGGTGCCTTTTGATATTACCTATATGCGCACTATTTCGTTTATCCTGGTCATCGCCAGTTTTGTGCAGTTTGTGGAGATGGCCATCCGTAAGACGTCTCCCGGTTTATATAAGGCATTTGGGATTTATCTTCCTTTAATTACGGTAAACTGCGCGGTGCTTGGGGTGGCGGTCTTAAATTCTGAAGCGTTCTTTTTAAATGGCTATGCGGTAAAGGGAAGTTTTTTGATGAGCGTAGCGCAAGGATTTTTTGCCGGCATAGGGTATCTTTTGGCAATGCTTTTAATGTCGGGTATTAGAGAGCGCTTAGAATTAATTAATGTGCCCAAAAGCCTAGAGGGAGTGCCGCTGGCCTTTATCGTTGCGGCTTTGATGAGTTTAGCGTTTATGGGTTTTAGCGGGTTTTCCCGCTAAACTATTTTAATATTTGGCGGGATCCCGCCGGCCCAAAAGATAAAAGAGGTGCGGGAAAGTTTTGAAACACGAATTAGGCACGAATTGCACACGAATAAACACGAATTTTATTAAGGAGAGTTTATTCGTGGAAATTCGTGTGAACTACACGCTATACCGTGCGTAGTGAATTCGTGAAAATTTGTGTTGCCTATACAACAACAATATTCTTATGAATATCATAGTTCCAGTTTTAACTCTAAGCGGTTTGGGCGTAGCTTTTGGCGTAGGTTTAGCCATCGCGGCAAAGAAACTTTGTGTGGTAAGCGATCCGCGATTGGAAGAAATATATGCCAAGCTTCCCGGCGCGAATTGCGGAGCCTGCGGAATGCCCGGGTGCATGGGATTTGCTGAAGCACTCATCCAGGGAACGTGCACGGTTGAGCGTTGCGCGGTAATGCAGGATGAAGAAAGAGCGGAAGTTGCCGGTATCCTAGGAGTTGAGGCAAAGATAAAGGTAAAGCTCGTTGCGGTATTACACTGTCACGGCGGCAATCAAAGGGTAAAGGATAAATATATATACACAGGAGCTCGTGATTGTATTTTGGCTCATCTCGTAGAGGGGGGGCCGAAGGAGTGTTTCTACGGCTGTGTCGGTTATGGTGATTGTGCCAGGGCCTGCCCATTTGGCGCGATTACGATGAACGAAGAAGATTTGCCTGTTGTTAATGAAAATAAGTGCACTGCCTGCGGCGCCTGCGTAGCAATCTGCCCTAAAAAACTTTTCAGCTTAGTTTCAGTGAGTAAAACCTACGCTGTGCGTTGTAAATCCTTGGATTTTGGCAAAAAGGTTTTGGATGTGTGTTCAGTAGGCTGTATTGCCTGCCGCAAGTGTGAAAAGGCCTGCCCGACAGGAGCCATCAAAGTGATTAACAATCTGGCAGTGATTGACTACACCATCTGCGACAACCGCGGCGAGTGTTTTAAAGTGTGCCCGACTAAATCAATAGCTAAGAAAAAGGAAGATAAGGCGTGGGAATCTTAATAATGCAAACTTAATGTCTGGCACTTTTTAACCATTTGGTGTCAGGCACCAAATGGTAATTTCGTGCCTGACACCAAAGGACAAAAATGAAAAATATTGCTGTGTTTGCTTCTGGTAACGGTTCAAACTTTCAGGCTATTGTCGATGCGCGTACAAGAGGCACGTTTAAGGCGCGTTTGAAGTTGTTAGTCTGTGATAACCCTGACGCGTATGTTCTAAAGAGGGCGGTAAAGGCTAAGATAAAAGCTTTTATTGTTGACAGAAGGGATTTTCTGAGCAAAAAAGACTTTGAAGAACAGATTATAAAAAAGTTGAAATCAGAAAAGATTGATTTGATTGTGTTGGCAGGATTTATGCGTATAGTAAGCGCTCACTTCGTAAAGCAGTACAGAAATAAAATACTCAATATCCATCCGTCGTTACTTCCCGCGTTTAAAGGGGCTCACGCGATAGGTGATGCCTTTATCTCTGGGGCCAAGGTAACAGGGGTAACCGTGCATTTTGTAGATGAAATGATGGACCATGGGCCTATAATTTTGCAGGAAATAGTAAAAATCAAGGAAACTGATACGAAGGAGAGCCTTGAGGCACGGATTCATGCCGTAGAGCATGCAGTGTATCCTAAAGCTATCAAGCTCTTTTTAGATAACAGGCTGAGAATAAGAAAGGCGAAGGTTATTCTTAGGAGAGGTTGAGAAAACGGTATGTTTTTACTTATTGTACCAGTAGTGTCAGGCCAGATAAGAAAATTATTCTTTGCTTTTTTCTAGGATAGCAGCCCGGCTTAACGAGATTTTATTTTCAGTAGCAATATTTTTAAGCTCCAGCATGGAGAAATCGCTAAATTTATATATCTCTAAAACATGCTGGATAGACTTTATGACTTCTTTATCGATGTCAGTTCCTTTTTTTACCTCCGGACGGCTGAATTTAGAATGTATCCGCTGTTTCATCTGTTCAATAAGAAAATCCTTAAAAGCAAGGTCTGTATAGCGTAGATGTTTTCCGTCTTTATCCCCTATTGCCTCAAACGATAAGCGTATATCCTGCAGAGAACGATGCTGGTACTCGGTGATTGAAATCAGCCCGTAAAGGGCTTTCTTGAGATCATCGATATAGGTTATCTCGATTATCTCAATGCCGTTTTTAATATCGCTGGTTACTGTGGCAAAGAATATCGGTTCTTCTGTGTTGTGTTGAAGGCTTAGAATCACCCTGCGTATGGCGTTAAAGACCTTTCGCATTTTCTCGGCTATAAGAGGATTAATCTTTTTGTTTTGGGATTCCTTGATTTCAGGAATTTCCGCGATACTATAATCGAATTTGATTGTATTTTCAGCAAGAGAGCCTTCAAGTGTTTGGAGTTCAAAAGCTTTGAGCGATTCTTGAGGCGTGTCTGTGTCAATAAAGAGTTCCTCCTCAAGAGGCAGGTATATCCATAAGGTCCTGCCCTTTAAGGTAGAAACGATAGGGATGGCGTACTCTTTTTGACAGATATCGGCTAAGCCGGTCGTGATAGTGGCAAGGGTATAGGTAGGGCTGGAAATAGTATCACAGCTAACTGGAAGAAGGAGGGTTGTTAATAATAAGAGTCTCAGGAGGAGCAATCTTGACTTCGTGCTGGGTGCGGCTTTTCCCGAATTCTTTAAAGATAGCTTCAATTTCATCATAATTTAATTCTTCCTTTTCAACTAATGCTCTGGCTACCCGTTCTAAGAGCGCGTCATGCTTTCTTAAGACATCCTCAATTTCTTTAAGGCAGGTCTGCAATATCTCTTGAACATCGTTGTCAAGGCGGGCTTTTGTTTCTTCAGAAATATATTTATTGTCTACCGCGCGAAAATCACCGATAAATTCTGACTTTCCCATCCCTAAGCGCCAGACCATTTTATGTGCCGTAGAAAAGGCGCTATTAAAGTCCATGCCTACCCCGGCAGTGGTAAATCCTAATTTTAATTTCTCCGCGGCATAAGAACCAAGCGATATTTTTATTTCATCAAGAAGCTGGTTTTTGTTTTCTATAAGGATTTCTTCGCGTTCAGGCACCCAGGTAGCTCCCCCTGTGTGGCCTCGGGGAGTTATGGTGACCTTAAAGACATCTTTTTTGGGAACAAGAAGGTACGTGATGAGGGCATGGCCTGCTTCATGATAGGCGGTTTGCAGTTTTTCTTCCGCGCCATACTTGAATCTTCTCTTTATGCCTAAGGCAATTCTTTCCCTGGCGTCATCAATTTCCTTATTGGTTATTACCTGTTTTTTATTTCGTACCGCGATGAGCGCTGCCTCTCTGACAATGTTGGCGATATCCGCGGGGCTATGTCCTACGCAGATACGGGCAAGCCGGTCTATTTTTACGATGGAGGCGTCATACTTTACGTTTCTTAAATAATATTCAAACAGCCTTTGCCGGTCCTCTAGATTAGGTTTATCCACATAAATTTTACGGTCAAACCTTCCGGGGCGTAAAAGCGCTGGATCAAGAAAATTTTCGGGGGCATTGGTCGCGCCGATAATGACTATATTGAGGTCTTTTTCTTTCAAGCCATCCATTTCAACCAGAAGCTGATTGAGTGTCTGGTTGTGTTCAGTTTGTCCGCCTCCGCCTCTTTCCTGCCCTCGGGCAGCGCCTAAGGCATCGAGTTCGTCTATAAAAATGAGGCAGCCTCCTTCTAACTCTGCTAAGTGGTGGGCTCGCTTAAAAAGGCTGCGGATTCTGCCCGCGCCTACGCCTACAAACATCTCTACAAATTCAGAACCGGACATCGCGATAAAGGGGAGTTTGGCCTCCGTTGCGATTGCCTTAGCAAGGTATGTTTTTCCGCATCCTGGCGGCCCGAGCATAAGCAGCCCTTTTAAAATCTTTCCCCCAATTTGATGCAAAGCGGCCCTGTCCTTAATGAGATTTACTACTTCAAAGGCCTCTTGCTTGGCTTCATCCATGCCGATGACGTCATTCCAGGTGATTCCGATTTTCTCTCCGGCAATGGATTTCTTATTGGTATGGCTGAAGCTGCTCGCGCCTTTCTTATAGATAAGCCAGTAAAAAAGCCAGGTGGTAATAACTCCCTGGATGAGCCCCATAACCATCCACATGAACATCTGCAGAGGCATTGAGGCTAATTGTGTCTGCCTGAGATAGGATTCTGATTCTTTCCAGGCCCTGAGCCCACTAGAGATTATGAGTATAGTGGTAATGATTGTCGCCACTATAATAATCAAAAGGATAAGTTTGATCCAATGCAGGTTTAGATAAAACTTTACTTTTCTCCAATTCATTATTATTTCTCCGTTTATAAGTGATAAAAATCCGCTTAACGTGTTTATCTTATGAAAGATAACACATTTAACAATCGTAGTCAAACCTTTTCTTAAATGAGCACGCGGCTTATGGAGCGAATGCAATGAGCGAAGATAAGCCGCAGTGCGAATTTATCCCACCGGCTGCGTTGAGATAATGGTAAGAATT
>MHGF01000002.1:0-32317 GCA_001805445.1 Omnitrophica WOR_2 bacterium GWF2_43_52 | reverse complement strand
TGCGAATTTATCCCACCGGCTGCGTTGAGATAATGGTAAGAATTGATGGAGGTTAAGAGGTGGGATAGACAAGTTCACGCGACTTATGGAGCGAATGCCTGTCTGATGACAGGCAGGAAATGAGCGAACATAAGCCGCTACTGTTACATTACTTCATTAGGCTGTTTTCGTTTGACTTAGGTATTTTTTAAAGTATAATTAGTTACTGCTGAAAAACCTTTATTTTGCACGAATAGGCACAAATTACACACAAATACACACGAATTACTTCGTCGTTGTATTCGTGATGATTAGTGTGTAATTCGTGGGAATTCGTGTTTAAAAGACGCTTTTTCAGTGATAACTAATTAGCTTTGTTAAGTGGTACGTATTATTTTAACAACGAATAACGGAGGTTGGTAATGGCAAAAATTAAGAAGGTTGTAGCAAGGGAAATCCTGGATTCCAGAGGGAATCCTACAGTTGAGGTGGATGTAATCCTGGATAATGGTATTTTAGGAAGAGCCGCGGTCCCTTCAGGGGCATCTACAGGTGAGCATGAGGCTTTGGAGCTGCGTGACGGGGATAAGAGCCGTTATTTAGGAAAAGGGGTATTGAAGGCGGTTGAGAATGTGAACAAAATTATTGCCAAGGCTATTATCGGGAAACAGCCGGATTTTAACAAAATAGATGAAATTACCTTAAAACTTGACGCTACTGAAAACAAGGCCCAATTAGGCGCAAATGCTATTCTTGGGGTTTCAATGGCAGCAGCTAAAGCTGCAGCACAGTCTGAGAAGATGCCTTTGTATATATATCTGGGAGGGGATGAAGCAGGGGTTTTACCGGTTCCTTTAATGAATATCTTAAACGGCGGCCTGCACGCGGATAATAATTTAGACATTCAGGAGTTTATGATTATGCCTATCGGCGCGCCTACTTTTAGCGAAGCGCTGCGTATGGCAACCGAGACCTTTCATAGCCTGAAGTCATTGCTTAAGTCAAAGGGGCTTTCTACGTCGGTAGGCGATGAAGGAGGTTTTGCCCCGAGCCTCAATTCCAATGAGGAGGCTTTGGGTTTGATTTTGCAGGCAATTGAAAAAGCAGGATATGCCCCGGGTAAGGATATCTCTTTGGCATTGGATTGTGCCTCAAGCTCTTTTTGTAAGGATGGAAAATATACATTCGAGAATTCACAAAAAAACGCCCAGGAACTTATTGCCATTTATGAGAACTGGCTTTCTAAGTATCCTATTCTTTCAATAGAGGATGGTTTGGCGGAAAATGACTGGCAGGGATGGAAGGAATTGACAAGGAGGCTTGGCGGTAAAGTGCAGCTCGTTGGAGACGATCTTTTTGTTACCAATCCCAAAATATTTAAGCGAGGCATTGCCGAGGGGCTGGGTAATGCCATTTTAATCAAGGTGAACCAAATTGGTTCTCTTTCGGAAACCTTCGAGGCGGTAACTATTGCCAAGAAAAATAAGTATAAGGCAATTATTTCCCATCGCTCAGGAGAAACCGAGGATACCACGATTGCCCATTTAGCGGTTGCTACCGGGGTTGGACAGATTAAGACCGGTTCGCTTTCAAGGACTGACCGAGTATGTAAGTATAACGAACTGCTGAGGATTGAGGAGGAATTGGGTAAGGAGGCGGTGTACGCGGGAAGAGATTGGAGATAAAGTAAAGGGCATTGGGAGATTGGGAAATCAGGATTTGGGGATGAGGATATCGGGAGATTAGGAAAAGAAAGAATTTTGTCCCCACTACCCTAATTCCCTAATTTCCGCTTTTAGCATAGTCAATTATCCGTTATATGTTAAAAATAGTTAGACAGACCTCTTTTCTGGTTTTTGCGGGAATACTCTTGGTGCTTTTTTTCCCCGGCTATGCCAAAATGCAGGAATTGCGACAGAAGAACAGGGAGCTCGAGGCTACTATTAAAAAACTGGAAAAAGAAAATCTCGCGATAAACCAGGAAAAAGAGAGGCTGGAGAATGACCCTGACTATTTGGAGAAAGTTGCAAGAGAAAAATTGGGGATTGTAAGGAAGGGAGAGGTTATCTATAGGGTAGTCCCAGAGGAAAAGAAAAAATAAGTTTCGAATTAAATATTTCGTGACAAATTATTTTTTTATGGTAATATAACTTCGCGGGGTGGAGCAGCCTGGTAGCTCGTGAGGCTCATAACCTTAAGGTCGCAAGTTCAAATCTTGCCCCCGCAATGGTTTGACGCAGGCTCGCCCTTTTTTAGAGCGGGCCTTGTGTTTCGACATAGCCTCAGCATCGTTTGAAGCATCGTGAGCGAAGTCGAACGACTCACCATAGGTTACGGCGAACCATCCTGAGCGACTTGTGGTGAGTGTAGTCGAACCAAGTCGAAGGACTAAATTAGCCCCGCACCTTTTTACCGTATTTAATGCCTAGCATTGAATATTATAAAAGGTGCGGGGTTTTTGTTTGACGCTGCGCTCAAATTCTGTTACAATAAAAATCCTTAACCTACAGGAATCCTTTGTCACAGTGTTATTGCTTAGTTTTTTAGGAGGTTTTTCATGATTGCGCGCTATAGCCTTCCCAAGATGTCTGCCATCTGGCAGGATGAGTCAAAATTTTCCAAATTCTTAGAGATAGAAGTGCTTACCTGCGAGGCCTATGCCCATTTTGGGAAGATCCCCGCTGACGCGGCAAAGAAAATCCGCGCAAAGGCTGCCTTTAACGCTAAACGTATTAACGCTTTAGAAGAAAAAACGCAGCATGATGTAGTGGCATTTGTAAATTGTGTGGGAGAAAGTTTAGGCCCGTATGCCAAATACCTGCATATGGGGCTTACGTCAAGCGACCTTTTGGATACAACGTTATCTTTACAGGCTCATGAGGCATGCGAAATTTTAATTGAAGATACGCAAAAACTGCTTACGGTTTTGGCGCGGAAGGCAAGGTGTTATAAGGATATGGTGTGTATTGGCAGGACCCATGGCATCCATGCTGAGCCGACAACGTTTGGATTGAAACTTGCCCTTATGTATGATGAGACAAAGCGTAATCTCGGGCGGCTTCAATGGGAAAAAGAGGCTGTTTCTGTGGGTAAACTTTCCGGAGCGGTGGGAACGTATTCTAATATCGATCCTAGAATTGAAGCCTATGTCTGTAGAAAGCTAAAGTTACGGCCCGCTCAGGTTTCAACCCAGATTATTTCCCGCGATATCTACGCTGAATTTATCAATGTCCTTGCCCTTGTAGGCTCTTCCTTAGAGAAGTTTGCCACGGAAATACGCCACCTGCAGCGCACCGAGGTTTTAGAGGTTGAGGAACCGTTTGGCAAAGGGCAAAAAGGTTCCTCCGCGATGCCCCATAAACGCAATCCTGTTATCTGCGAGCGTATCTGCGGCTTAGCCAGAATTCTTAGAGCTAATGCCCTTGTGGCATTAGAGAATGTGAATCTATGGCATGAGCGCGATATCAGCCATTCATCCGCGGAACGGGTAATTTTCCCTGACTCAACCATAGCCTTGGATTATATGATTACTAAATTTACCGAAGTGATAGACGGATTAGTTGTCTATCCTGAGAATATGCTTGAAAATGTAATCCGTACCAAAGGCTTAATATTCTCACAGCGGCTTCTTTTGGCATTAATGGATAAAGGTTTACCCCGCAGCCAAGCGTATGACCTTGTGCAGCAGCAGGCAATGAAGAGCTGGAAAGAGCGGCTTGATTTCAAGCGCCTGGTTACGGAAAATGGGGATATTGCTAACTATTTGAGTTCAAAAGAGATTGAATCGTGTTTTAGTATTAATTATTACCTGCGTAATATAAATACTATATTTAGAAGATTGGGAATATAGATATTGTTGACGGCTAAGGAAATACTTAGACGAGGGAGATAGCGTTACGTTAAAAGCGGAGATTAGGAAATTAGGGGATTAGGGTTTGGTAATTAGGATATTAGGGGACCGGGAACAAATTTTTTTATTCTTTCCTAATTTCCCACTATCCTAATCTCCAAATTCTAATATCCCAATCTCCTGATACCCGCGTTAAACAAGAGTCTTTACACATATTTTATACGAAGGAGGTGCTTAATGTCGAGGGATGCGTTTGAAGCAAATGCCGCGCAAAAATGGATTAATACGATTATTATAGCAATCAAAAAAGTTTTGTCTCAAGGGTTTCTCCCTTTAATGGTAGTTCTTAGCGCGCTTATTCTGCTGCGTACCTTTTTTGTGTATATTGGCCCGAACGAATTCGGAATAAAACAGGTAAATATCGGTTTAAAGGCAGGAATCCATAAAGAGGTATATCAGGCAGGGCTCCATTTTGTCGTGCCTTTTGGTTTTGAGCTCATGCATCGTTTCCCCAGAGAACTTCAGGTATTCGAACTAACGAATTCTATGGAAACCGCAGCTAAGGGAGCGCGTATGGAAAAGGCTGCCCATATCCAGACTTCAGATGGTTTCTTTGTGGATGTGGACGTAAGCGTGCTCTACCATATCGTTGATCCCTATAAAGTAATTACAACTGTCGGCCCGGGAAGGCTTTATGAGGATAACGGGATTATCCCGAAGATCGAACCTAAGCTTAAGGAAGCGTTGGGTGAAATGACTACAGAGGAATTCTATAACAGCCCGTTACGCGTCAAGAAGGCGAATGAGGCAAAAAAACTATTAAATGACGAGCTTAATTCTAAAGGGATTATGGTAAATGATGTCTTGGTCCGTTATTTTAAATACGGTGAGGAGATTCAAAGAAATATAGAGGAAAAGAAATTAAAAGACCAACTTGTATTTACGAATCAGTCGAAGGCAAAGGCATCGGCAGAGGAAGCGTTGGTAAAAAAGGTAAGGCAGGAGGGTGAGGCAAATCTAAAAATCAAGCTGGAAGAGGGGAAAGCCTATATAGTGACGAAAAACGCGGAAAAGGACCTCTATGTCCGCACTAAAAGAGCTGATGCCGACCTTTTAATAAATTTAGCCGAAGCCAAAAAAACGGAATTAATCAATGCCGCGTATCAGCAGAGGGGTTCGGAAAAGCTTATAGGCCTTAAAATGGTCGAGGTGTATAAGGGTTTAGAAGTGATTATGCTTCCTTCAAGCGGAAAGTATGGGATGAACCCGTTAGATTTAGAAAATTCCCTCACCCTTTTTGGGGTTAACGAGAAAAAGGAGTAAACCGATGAACAAGGTAACTTCTCTTAAACAGTTGGTCGTAGCAGGTATTATCGCGCTCATTGTCATCGCGTATTTCCCCCATCACACTAAATCAACAGAGGTAGGGGTGCGGGTGGTGAAATGGTCGCCGTTTGCGAAAATGGGGACTATGAAGATTTATGATCCGGGGACTACCAATTTCTTTCCGCCGATAATTAATGAGTGGTATATCTTTGATACAAAATTACAGAATATGGAAATGACCGCGTATGCTTTTCGCGGCGCGCGTGCAGGCAGGGATGATTTGGTTTTTAAAACCATTGACGGTAACGATATCGCTTTGGATGTGATTATCGCCTATCGCCTTGACCGCGATAAGGCCCCGGATATCCTTATCAATATTGCCCAGAGCAATCAAGAGCTTGAAGAGAAATTGGTCCGCCCCATAACCAGAAATGTTACGCGTGAGTTTTTCGGTGAATTAAAAACAGAAGATTTTTATGTGACTAACAGAAGAACAGAAAAGGCTGAATTAGCCAAGAAAGCCCTCAACGATATTCTTAATCCCCATGGCGTTATTGTGGAAAGTGTCCTTCCCAAGGATTATCGTTTTAAAGAAGCCTATCAGAAGGCGATTGAAGATAAAAAGGTCGCGGACCAGATGGTGGAGCGTTTTAAATCAGAGGTGAAGGCAACGGTTGAGGAATACCTGCAAAAGTACCAGTTCGCTCAGGGTGAGGTTAATAAGATGATTGCTGACGCTAACGGTGAATTTGGGAAGGCAAAAATAGAGGCAGATGCCTACTACGAGCAACAGACAATGATTGCTAAGGCAATAGAGACTGAAGGCATCAATCAGGCTAAGGGTATTGAAAAGATGGTTGAGGCCTTAAATAGTGCCGGAGGCAAGACCATGGTAAAGATAAAGTTAGCCGAAGCGCTTGCGGGAAAGAAAATTTACCTCCTGCCTCTTGGGGAAACCGGCGGCATTGACTTAAGGACAACGGATGTAAACGATTTATTGAGGATTTACGGACTCCAGGATTTGAAACGCTAAAATGGGCCTCTTTGTATAAACCATATGATTACCTTACCGATTGGTAGAAATATAGGTTACTTTAAATATATTTTCGTGAATTCAGAATAATTAATATGTGGATTTTCTTTCACACCTACGCGGTGTGTAATTTACACACCGCGTAGGTGTGCTTGGTTAAATTCATGCTTACCTATAAAATAAAAGTATCAGAAAAAGAGGGGATTTTTGACGCTGTTGGCCATGGGGCCTTAAAAGATATTCAGGATTTAGGCATACAAGGCGTCCGTCAAGTGCATTTCGCGCTTTTGTATTATATCAATGGTGATGTTAACCAAGCGCAGATTACGCGGATTGCTGAAGAGCTTCTGATAGATAAGATTACCCAAGAGTATGCAATAAGCGAGGGACGAGGGACGAGGGACGAGAGACGAGTGGTTGAAATAGCCTATAATCAGGGAGTCATGGATCCTGTTGAGGAATCGGTTCTTAAGGCTATTAGTGATATGGGAATTAACGGAGTTATCTCAGTGCGCACGGCAAAACAATATTATTTAGAAGGAGAGTTTTCAGAAGATACCGCCAAGATTATTTCGGAGAAGTTGCTTTATAATAAAGTGATACAACATGTTGCTAATCGAGGAACGAAGGACGAGGGACGAGGGGCGAAGGACGAAGCGGATTATAAGTTTAAACTGATTACTGTTGATTTATTGAGCGCCTCAGATAAAAAACTGCGGGAGATTAGCAAGCAGGGGCAGTTATTTTTGAATCTTTCTGAGATGCGCCAGATCAAAAATTATTTTAAGAGCTTAGGCAGGAATCCTACCGACTGCGAATTAGAAACCATTGCCCAGACCTGGAGTGAGCATTGTAGGCATAAGACGTTTCGGGGAAAGATTGAGTATAGAGAAGTCACCACGTCACAAGGTCACAAGGTCACCAGTTCGAAGAAAATAATAAATAATCTTCTGAAATCAACCATAATGAAGGTTACGAAAGAATTGAATAAGCACTGGTGCGTGTCGGTGTTTAAGGATAATGCGGGAATCATAAAATTTAATGATAACTATAATATTTGCTTTAAGGTAGAGACTCATAATCACCCCTCAGCACTTGAGCCGTTTGGCGGAGCGAATACCGGTATCGGCGGTGTCATTCGCGATCCTCTGGGCACCGGGCTTGGCGCGAAACCGATTTTTAATACCGATGTTTTTTGTTTTGGGATGCCCGATTATCCTCAAGGGAAGCTTCCTCAAGGGGTGCTTCATCCTAAGCGCGTTGCTAAGGGTGTTGTAGCAGGGGTAAAAGACTACGGGAATAAAATGGGGATTCCTACGGTTAACGGCGCGGTATTGTTTGATGAGGGCTATCTGGCTAATCCTCTTGTGTATTGTGGCACCGCGGGGATAATACCAAAAGATAAGTGTTTTAAGAAAGTAAATAAAGGTGATTTGATTGTAGTCGTAGGAGGAAGAACCGGAAGGGATGGTATTCACGGGGCGACCTTTTCATCGGGGGAGCTTACCCATGAGTCAGAACAGGCCTCAAGCGGCGCGGTACAGATAGGTAATCCGATTACCGAAAAGAAGATTCTGGATACCCTTATGCAAGCGCGGGATAAGAATCTTTATCGCGCGATTACTGATTGCGGGGCGGGCGGCTTATCCAGCGCGATAGGGGAAATGGGAGAAGAGTCGGGCGCGCGCGTGGATTTAGAAAAGGCGCCTTTAAAATATCACGGTTTAAGTTATGCGGAAATCTGGATTTCCGAGGCGCAGGAGAGAATGGTGCTCGCCGTGCCAAAGGAAAAGAGAGAAAAGCTGCTCGCGTTATTTGCCAGCGAAAATGTTGAGGCAACGGTTATTGGGGAATTTACTGGTACAAAAAGATTAGAGCTTTTTTATCAGGGAAATAAAGTTTCGGATGTGGAGATGAAATTCCTGCATAACGGGCTTCCCCAGATAACTAAAAAGGCGATTTGGAAACAGCCACGGTTTAAGGAGCCGGATTTTGATTGCCCTCAAGATTTAACCGATAACCTTAAGAAAATCTTAAGCCATTACAATGTTGCTTCCAAGGAATGGATTATCCGTCAATACGACCACGAGGTGCAAGGCGGCTCGGTGCTCAAACCCTTGGTGGGTGTGAGTAACGACGGGCCATCGGATGCCGCGATTGTAAAACCTCTCTTGGCTTCCTCAAAAGGGGTGATTGTTTCCTGCGGGATAAATTTTAAATTCGGCCTTATTGACCCTTACCAGATGGCGGCATCTTCTATTGATGAGGCGCTGCGGCAGATTATCGCGGTAGGCGGCTCGCTCAAAGAAGTCGCGCTTCTTGATAATTTCTGCTGGGGGAATCCGGATAAACCGGATCGTTTAGGGAGTTTAGTGCGCGCGGCTCTCGCTTGTTATAAAACCGCTAAAGGGTTTGGCATTCCGTTCATTTCAGGGAAAGATAGTTTTTACAACGAATATTCAGTGAACGGAAAATCAAAATCTATCCCTGGGACATTGTTGATTTCAGCGATTGCCGTTATGGATGATGTGTCTAAGGCTGTTTCAATGGATATTAAGAAAAGCGGGGATTTAATTTACATTGTCGGCGATACCTATCCGGAGTTGGGCGGCTCATACTATTTTGATACGTTGGGTTTTATTGGAAATAATGTCCCCAAGGTAAATGTGAAAAGGGCGAAAGCGCTCATGGATGCATTATCTAAAGCTACGAACAGAGGTTTCGTAAGAGCAGCCCATGATTGCTCGGAAGGCGGCATTGCGGTAGCGCTTGCTGAGATGGCATTTGCCGGCGGTTTAGGGTTAGAGGTGTTTTTGGGGGAAGTCCCTTATAAGACGAGGGACGAAGGACGAGGGACGAAAGACGAAGGACGAAAGACGAAGAATGCCGCAAGAAATGATTTTGTTCTTTTCTCAGAGTCGAATTCACGTTTTATTGTAGAGGTAGAGAAGAGTAAGCAGAAAGAGTTTGAAAAAGCGATGCAAGGGGTGTCTTTTGGCTTAATTGGTTGTGTGTCGGGGGGAAGGAATTTAAAGGCATACGGATTAGACGGCAGGCCGTGCGTTGAAGCCGATATTTACGACTTAAAAGAAGCATGGCAGAAGCCGTTACGATGGGGGTAAAATGATGTCCAAAAAAACTATTACTAAAGAAGATTTTACGCATGAGGACCCGTGGCGGATATTTAGAATTATGTCGGAGTTTGTGGAGGGTTTTGAGGTTTTATCCGAGGTAGGAGACGCGATTTCCATATTCGGCTCATCGCGTACCAAACCGGGAGATAAATATTACAAATTAACAGAAGATATTGCCTATCATCTGGCAAAGGCAGGTTTTGCTATAATCACCGGAAGCGGGCCCGGTATGATGGAAGCGGCTAATAAAGGCGCCCGCCGGGCAGGAGGGCATTCTGTCGGCTTGAATATAGAAATTCCCAGCGAGCAGAAGCCTAACCGTTACGTTGATACCTTAGTTAACTTTCACTACTTTTTTATCCGTAAAGTTATGTTTGTAAAATACGCCAAGGCATTTGTCATTACCCCGGGGGGTTTCGGCACCCTTGATGAATTATTTGAGGCGATTAATTTGATCCAGACCGAGCGTATCGGAAAGTTTCCTGTAGTTTTAGCAGGCAGTGAATACTGGAAAGGAATGCTTGCCTGGATCAAGAGTACGGTATTAAAAAGAGGCAACATATCTCCATCTGAGATGGAGATATTTAAGGTTATAGATGAACCTAAAGAGATTGTGAAGTATATTAATGGGTTCTATGGAAAAACATAAAAACAGTAAACACGAATTCTCACGAATAAAAAGCCGAATTCTCACGAATAAAAACCGTGGAGTTAATTCGTGTTAATTCGTGCTTAACAAATATTTTTTACATGAAGCCAAGAGCCTTAGTCCTGCGTACCGCGGGGACCAATTGCGATAAAGAGACTGCTTTTGCCTTTAGTGAGGCAGGGGCGGAGTGCGCATTTGTGCATATTAATGAGCTTAAAAACAAGACTCAGAGGCTTTCTGAATATCATATCCTGGTTTTGTCGGGGGGGTTTAGTTATGGTGACGATATTGCCGCGGGAAAAATTTTGGCCAATGAGTTAAAATACGCCCTTGGTAACGAACTGAAAGCTTTTATAAAGAGCGGAAAATTAATTATCGGTATCTGTAACGGTTTTCAGATTCTGGCCAAGGCTGGGCTTTTGCCTGGAAACGATACCTTAGAGCAGGAAGTGACATTAACCATTAACGATTCGGCGAAGTTTGAGGATAGATGGGTATACGTGCGAGGGATGAGGGATGAGGGACGAGAGACGAAATGTGTATGGACAAAAGGGTTGCCGGAGGTTGTGTATTTGCCGGTTGCTCATGGGGAAGGTAAGTTTATGAGCAAGGATAAAGCGTTGTTACAACAATTAGAGAGTAACGGACAGATTGTGTTACGCTATTGTGATGAAAAAGGCGAGACGGCAGGTTATCCCGCTAATCCTAATGGCTCGGAAAACGATATTGCCGGTATTTGCGATATAACAGGCAGAATTTTTGGGCTTATGCCGCATCCTGAGCGCCATAGTTTTGGCTGGCAGCATCCGCGATGGACGCGCGAAGGCTTAAGAAAAACAGGGGATGGGCTACAGATTTTCCGTAATGGGGTGGAGTATGCCAAGAAGTATTTGTAATTATATACGAAGGACGACCCCTCGACTTGGTTCGACTTCGCTCACCACAAGCCGCTCGGGGCAGGTTGACGAGGGACGACCCCTCGACTACGCTCGGGGCAGGTTGACGAGGGATGAGCCGAGAGAATACTGTGGTTTGTTTGGGATTATCGGCCATAAGCAGGCAAGCTGGTTGTCATATTTAGGCCTCTATGCCCAGCAACACCGCGGCCAGGAGGCCTGCGGTATTGTGGTAAACAATAAAGGCGTATTAACTATCCATAAGGGGATGGGGTTAGTTAATGATGTGTTTAATGAGCAGGCATTAAGTGCTTTAAAAGGAGATATGGCAGTAGGCCATGTGCGTTATTCAACCACAGGTTCAAGTATATTGAAAAATGCCCAGCCGCTTCTCATAGAATATGCCAAAGGTTCTATATGTATTGCCCATAATGGGAATTTAGTGAATTCTTTGGAGCTTCGCCAGTATCTGGAGAAGACCGGCTCAATATTTCAGACTACCACCGATTCAGAATTGATTATCCATCTTATGGCACGATCCCGATCGAGCGATGTAAAAGAACGCCTGCTCTATGCTTTAAAAAGAATTAGGGGCGCATATTCTTTAGTGATGATGGATAATCATACTCTTATCGGGGTAAGGGATCCTTTGGGATTCCGTCCGCTTTGCCTTGGAAAATTAGGCGGGGCATGGTGCTTAGCATCCGAGACCTGTGCTTTCGATTTGGTAGGAGCGCGATTTGTCCGCGACGTAGATCCCGGTGAAATTGTTTTTATCAATAAGGAAGGTTTAAAATCAATAAGGCCCAAAGAATTGCACGCTAAGCGTTATGCCCACTGCATTTTTGAGCATGTGTATTTTGCCAGGCCTGATTCCATCGTGTTTGGGCAAACCGTTCATGTCGTAAGGCAAAAGTTAGGGGAACAGTTAGCCAAAGAGCATCCGGTAAAGGCTGATTTTGTGGTGCCGGTTCCTGATTCAGGGTTTTCAGCGGCTATGGGTTATGCCAAAGGTTCGAAGATTCCCCTTGAGATGGGGATAATCCGTAACCATTACGTAGGCAGGACTTTTATTCAGCCGGCGCAGAATTCACGGGAACTCGGTATAAAGGTAAAGTTTAATCTGTTACGAGATGTTTTAAGAGGCAAGCGCATTATTATTGTTGATGATTCTATCGTGCGGGGCAATACCTCAAGAATCCGCGTGCGTAATTTACGTCATGCCGGAGTTAAAGAAGTGCATTTGAGAATTTCCTGCCCGCCGCATCGCTATCCCTGCTTTTATGGGATAGATTTTCATAAGTCAAATGAGCTTATTGCCAATCGCTATGAGTCAATAGAGAAAATCCGCCAGTATCTTGGGGTAGATAGTTTGGGGTATTTGAGTTTAGAGGGGATGCTTGGTTGCCTGAAGCATCCGGTCAATCATTACTGTACTGCCTGCTGGACTGGAAGATATGTTCTTCAGCCCGAGAAGAAACACGGCAAGTTCTCTCTTGAGGCGAGTTGCTGCGGGCAGGATGGCATAAAGTAAGAGCAACGTCTGGCACTAAAAGGCGCTTTCGTGCCTGACACTAAAATGAGGTTTAGTGTCAGACGTTGAGCGTGGAGATTACGTGTATGAAGCAGATGACCTATAAAAAATCCGGAGTAGATATTGAGGCGGCAAATCGTTTTGTTGACGCGATAAAGCCCCTTACCAAGGGTATCGGCGGCTTTGGCGGTTTATTTAAGTTTGATACTAAAAAATACAAGGACCCATATCTGGTTTCTTCAACTGATGGGGTTGGAACAAAATTAAAAATTGCCTTTTTGGCGGGTAAGCATGATACTATCGGTATTGATTTGGTGGGGATGAATGTGAATGATGTCTTATGTACAGGAGCAAAACCCCTGTTTTTCTTAGACTATATCGCGACCGGCAAGATTGAAAAAAAAGTTTTGGTGGATGTGATAAAAGGTATTGTCGAAGGGTGCCGACAGGCAGGGTGCGCCTTGGTTGGGGGAGAAACCGCGGAAATGCCAGGATTTTATAAGGCTGGCGAGTATGACGTGGCTGGATTTTGCGTGGGGGCCGTTGATAAATCAAAAGCTATTGATGGCTCAAAAATAAAAGCCGGCGATGTTTTAATAGGCATTGAATCAAACGGCCTGCACTCCAACGGTTTTTCTTTAGTGCGTAAGGTTTTTAGCCGAAAGGAACTGCTACAATACGCCGATGAGTTGTTGAAACCTACCCGAATCTATGTAAAACCAATGCTTACTCTCTTACGAGAGACGAGAGATGAGAGACGAAGGACGATTAAAGGGATTGCCCATATCACCGGGGGGGCCTTTTATGATAAAATTCCACGCATTATACCAAAGGGTTTGGCGATAAGAATACAGAAAAAAAGTTGGCCCCTTCCGGAGATTTTTAGGATTATTCAGCGAAAGGGGAATGTCCCGGAGCAGGATATGTACCGCACCCTGAATATGGGAATTGGGATGGTTCTCGCGGCTGATAAGGCTGCAAGCGCCGATATAATTTCTTATTTAGCCAAACAAAATCTGAAAAGCTGGATAATTGGAGAAGTGGTTAAAGGCAGCCAGAGAGTCGCGATAGTATAATGTTAGATGGATAGTAAAGAGAAGCAGGAGTTAAAGGAAAAATATAAAGGGATCCCTGATAATGTTCTCGTGGATATGTTACGGGAGGGAAAAGAGGCATATCGGGAAAGCGCTTATGAAATACCCTGCGGGGAAGCCCTGAGGCGCGGGATAGAAAATAAAGTTTCTTCGCAGGAAAAAGCCAAGGATGGAGATAGAATTGAAGATTCTCCATCAGGGAATAGCAAAGAAGCAAGGCCTGATGTTTTTGTTGAAATCATTATCATTAATAACGATAAGGATATGGAGTCGGTGCTCGCTATTCTTGATAAAGCAGATCTTGCCTATAATGTTGAGGGGTTGAGCTTGAAAGAAAGCAGCCTTCCTGTTGCTTTGGCAGTGCAAGAGGCCAAGGTAGAGGAAGCCGTACGATTATTGAAAGGTTTTAAGCCTCTTGGGAGCATGGTGTTATGGTGATTTTTTGGTGAATAAGAGAAAGGAGTAAAAACAATGAACATAGTATTTTTATTAGTCATTGTGGCAGTGGTGATATTTTTTTCTGGTATTAGGATTGTGCGGCCAACGCAGCGAGGGCTTATTGAACGATTAGGCAAATACAACCGTTTCGCGCAAGCCGGGTTTCATTGGCTTATACCGGTAATTGATAAGATGTATTTAGTGAATGTTACCGAGCAGATGGTGGATGCCGAGCCGCAGGAAATTATCACCAACGATAATTTAAATGCCAAGGTTGACGCGCAGGTGTATTTTAAAGTAAAGGCGGATGAGGAAAGCGTCAAGAATTGCCAGTATAATGTGTTTAATTATCAGTACCAGATTGTCAATTTGGCGCGCACAACGTTAAGAAACATTATCGGGACCCTGACGTTAAAATCCGCCAACAGCGAAAGAGGAAAGATTAACTCCGAGCTTCACAAAGTGTTGATGGAGGAAACTAATAGCTGGGGCATTGAAATTGTAAGGACAGAATTAAAAGAAATTGACCCTCCTAAGGATGTTCAGGAAACTATGAATAAGGTAGTCAAAGCGGAGAATGAAAAGATTTCCGCTATTGACTTCGCGTCTGCCGTGGAAACTGTAGCTGACGGACAGAAAAGGGCGGAGATAAAAAAGGCCGAAGGCATAAAACAGGCGCGTATTTTAGAGGCTGAAGGTGAGGCTGAGGCAATCCATTTGGTAAATGAAGCCGCGGATAAATACTTTGTGGGTAATGCCCAGGTTCTGCGCCGGCTGGAAATGGTGGAGAAGTCTTTTGAGCATAATGCCAAGATTGTTGTCCCCGCGAATACGGAATTGGTGAATGTCATCGGCGAAATGGCTGGCATACTGCCGCTTAAGAACGCGAAAAAAGAAGGAAGTTAGCGGATTCATGAACTAAGGCTTTGTCGGGAGGAAGAGAAAAGTGAAGATTCTCGTTATCGGCTCAGGAGGCAGGGAGCACGCGTTAGTATGGAAACTCAAGCAAAGCAAGAGTTCTCCTAAGATCTATTGCGCTCCGGGTAACGGGGGTATCGCGCAGGACGCCCACATAGTGAGTATCAAGCCTGATGATGTAAAAGGCTTATGTGAGTTCGCGTTAAAAGAAAAGATAGATTTGACGCTCGTAGGCCCTGAACTATCGCTTGCCCATGGCATCGTTGACAAATTTATGCAAAAGGGTTTGAACATCTTTGGCCCTACCAAGGAGCTCGCGCTTTTAGAGTCAAGTAAGGCCCATGCCAAAGAGGCCATGCAAAGGTTTGCCATCCCCACGGCAGGTTTTGAAATTTTTGAAACAGCTGATAAGGCACTTGATTTTATTAACCGGCCGCGCCTTTTTCCCGCGCCGTACCCTATCGTTATTAAGGCAGACGGTTTAGCTGCCGGCAAGGGTGTTGTCATTTGCGTAAACCGCCGCCAGGCACAATGTGCCATAGAGGATATGATGGTGCGTAAAATCTTCGGTAAGGCGGGAGAAAAGATTATTATTGAGGAATGCTTGGAAGGCGAGGAGGCATCGGTTTTGGTGGCTTCTGATGGGATGAATGTCGTAGGGTTAGCTTCAAGCCAGGATCATAAACGGGTTTTTGACGCGGATAAGGGGCCAAATACCGGAGGCATGGGCGCGTATTCGCCCGCGCCGGTGGTAACGGCCGCGATGCATGAACGTATTATGGCAGAAATTATTACACCGCTTATAGACGGCCTCGCCAAAGAAAATAAATTTTATAAAGGTATTCTCTATGCCGGAGTTATGGTTACTAAGGAAGGACCTAAGGTTTTGGAATTTAATGTGCGCTTTGGTGACCCTGAGACCCAGGCAATCCTTCCGCGCCTTAAAACAGATTTAGTAGACTTATGTTTTGCCAGTATTGAGGATAGTATTGATGAATTGCGGTTAGAATGGAAGGAAAAAAGTTCTGTATGTGTCGTGGTGGCATCAGGAGGGTATCCGGGTGAATACAAAAGTGGTTTTGAGATTTCCGGAATAGACAATTGCATAAGAGAGGGTTCGCCGGATACGTATATTTTTCACGCGGGAACAAAAACGTCACCAGTCACCAGTCACCAGTCACCAGTTAAATATATAACTGACGGAGGAAGGGTTTTGAATGTGGTAAGTTTAGGCGATACTATTCGCCAGGCAATAGATAACGTCTATAAGGCAGTTGGAAAGATAAAATTTGAGGGTATGCATTATCGAAAAGATATTGGCCATCGCGCGCTTGAGCGCCACTTAGAAAATACTTATAAGGGCGCGCGGGCGGATTAATTGCAACCGCTGAAAACGCAGAATGATAATTTTGAATAGGCATTTTCATAGAGAGCGCGGAATTGAGAATAAGTATAACGAGGCGTAGCCTCGTTATAGCCTTATAATAGTGCGGTAGTAATATGTTAAAAGCGGATATCAGGGTATCAGGGAATTGGGATTGGGGGATTGGGAAATCGGGGGATTAGGGAAAAACGATATTTTGTTCCCAACATCCGGATATCCTAATCACCAAATCCTAATCTCCCGGTCACCTAATCCCCGCATTTAACATAGTTAATTACACATATTATGCGAGGGAGAAAGAAATGGCTAAAGTCACAATAGCAATTGTAATGGGGAGCCAGTCCGATTTAGAGACCATGAGCGAGGCAGTTAATGTATTAAAGGAATTTAAGGCTGACTACGAGGTGAGGGTTTTATCAGCGCATCGTACTCCTGAGGAAGTAGCAAAGTTTGCCAAAGATGCCAGAAAAAATGGAGTAAAGGCTATTATCGCCGGCGCGGGGGGCGCTGCGGCACTGGCGGGAGTTATTGCCGCGCATACTACGTTACCGATTATCGGCGTTCCTATAGAGACTTCAAGCCTCAAAGGGTTAGATTCATTACTTTCTACGGTGCAGATGCCCGGCGGTGTGCCTGTGGCGGCAATGGCTATTGGCAAGGCCGGAGCGAAAAACGCGGCAATCTTTGCCCTGGAGATTCTGGGAACCGCGGACAGCGATATTGAAAAAAAGTTAATCAAATACAAAAAAGACTTGGCGGATAAGGTAAAAGAGATTAAATTGAATGTATAAGATAATTTCAAAATTGCCCTTGGCCGAAAGCCGATAGCTCTTAAGAATATGCGGACCGAAGTTATAAAAGTTGACCCCAATAACCTTAATTTTGAAGCGATAGAAAAGGCCGCGCGCTTTATCAGGGAGGGAAAATTAGTCGCTATTCCAACGGAAACCGTGTATGGCGTAGCCGCGGATTATAATAACCGCCAGGCGCTTGCGAGGCTCTATGAGCTTAAAGGCCGCCCTAAGGATAAGCCTTTTACGGTGGCGGTTGCAACCAAAGACTCTTTGGAAATTGTGGCATTAGATGTCCCGGTTGTCGCCTATAAATTTGCCGATAAGTTTTGGCCCGGGCCATTGACAGTGGTGTTAAAGTCAGCTAATCATGCAATAGGCGATGAGCAGAGAAATACAACTATCGGGTTACGCGTCCCGAAACACAACGTAGCTTTACATATTCTTGAGATGGCGATGGCGGATGTGGCTTTACCTTCAGCAAACCCATCGCAGGCTCTTCCTGCGCGCAGCGCCCAAGAGGTTTTACGCTATTTTGACGGCACAATTGATTTAGTAATAGACAGCGGCCCGTCACTCTTAGGCGTTGAGTCGAGTGTCGTAGATTTAACGAAAACGCCTTTTGTTATTCTGCGGGAAGGCGCGTTGTCAAAAGAGCTTCTTGAAAAAGCGGCACAGACAAAGCGAGTGCTTTTTATCTGTACGGGAAATTCCTGCCGCTCGGTGATGGCCCAGGGGTTATTAAGCAAGGTTTTGAGAGAAAAGAATCGCGTTGATGTGGAAGTGCTTTCCGCGGGTGTCGGGGCGTTTAATGGTTTAGCCCCGACCAGCGAAACCCTCGCTTTGCTTTCCCGGGAGGGAGTTAACCTGTCGGCGTATCGATCTCAGAGGGTAAACAGGATAATGCTCAAGTCTTCAGACCTTATTTTAGTTATGGACGCGATGCAGCAGGCGCGGGTCGTTGAGCTTGCTCCGAATGTTGAAAAGAGGGTGTATTTGCTAAAAGAATTTGCCAGGCTCTCGCTTGATAACGTGAATATTCCAGATCCCATTGGGCAGGGTATGGACTATTATGAAAAAACCTTTTTTACGATAAAGGAAGCAATTGAGAAAATAGTAACATTGCTATAGAAACTTATGGAAAATATTGCGATAGGAAGCGATCATGGCGGGTTTTCTTTAAAGGAAAAATTAAAGGCATATTTAGAGAAAAAAGGATATGCCGTAAAAGACGCGGGATGTTTTAGCGAGGAATCCTGCGATTATCCCGCGTATGCTTATGCTGTCGCCAAGGAAGTATCGTCAGGAAGGTGTTCAAAGGGCATCCTCATTTGTAAAAGCGGTATCGGCAATTCCATTGCCGCTAATAAAGTCAAAGGGGCGCGGGCGGCATTATGTTATAACGTAAAGGCCGCGCGTTTATCTCGCCAGCATAACGATGCTAACCTTTTGGTCTTAGGTTCAGTTTTCGTGAAGGAAACTCTTGCCAAACGCATTTTAAACGTATGGCTCAACACTGAATTTGAAGGCGGCAGGCATTTACGCAGGGTACAACAGATAAAGGAGATTGAGGGTAAGCGAAAATGAAGCATCTTAAGAAAATTGATCCCCAGATATATAATGTTATCCATAATGAGGCAAAAAGACAGGAAGAGAACCTGGAACTAATCGCCTCGGAAAACTTTACGTCACCAGCAGTCCTGGAGGCAATGGGCTCAATTCTCACGAATAAGTATGCCGAGGGTTATCCCCATCATCGTTGGTACGGCGGTTGTGAAAATGTGGATGTGGCAGAGAGTTTAGCCATTGAACGGGCTACCGAGCTTTTTAAGGCAGAGCATGTCAATGTCCAGGCGCATTCAGGAAGCCAGGCAAATATGGCGGTTTATTTTAGCTGCCTTAATGTAGGCGATACTATTATGGCCTTAGACCTTGCCTGCGGAGGCCACCTTACTCACGGCCATCCGCATAATTTCTCAGGCAAGTTTTTTAAGGTGGTCAGTTACGGCGTGCATCGTGAGACCGAAAAGTTGGATTATGACCAGATTCTCACCTTAGCCAAGGAATACCGCCCCCGCTTGATTCTGGCAGGGGCATCGGCCTATCCGAGGATTATTGATTTTAAGAAATTCCGCGGCATTTGCGATAGTGTCGGCGCATATCTCTTTGTGGATATGGCGCATATTGCCGGATTGGTCGCGGCGGGCGCGCATCCTTCGCCAGTGCCGTATGCTGAGTTTGTCAGCTCGACGACCCACAAAACGTTGCGCGGGCCTCGCGGCGGATTTGTTATATGTAAAAAGGAATTTTCCAGAAAATTAGATTTAGAAATTTTTCCCGGGATTCAGGGAGGCCCCCTGATGCATGTGGTCGCGGCTAAGGCGGTTGCCTTTAAAGAGGCGATGAGCGCTAAATTTAAAAAAGACCAGCGGCAGACTATACAAAACGCCAGGGTGCTTTGTGAGGCATTAAAAGAAAAAGGCTATCGTGTGATTTCCGGAGGAACGGATAACCATTTGTTTCTCCTTGATGTATCTGAAAAAGGCCTTACCGGCAAGGAAGCGCAGGAAAAATTAGACAAGGCAGGCATTACCGTGAATAAAAATTTGATTCCTTTCGATGATAAGTCTCCCGTATTAACCAGCGGGATACGTATCGGTACGCCCGCGGTAACCACGCGGGGAATGAAGGAAAAACAGATGAAGCTGATTGCTGAATATATAGATACGGTATTAAAGGCGGCAGAAGAAAAGGCTTTCCTGGAAACAAAGAAAAAGGTACGGGCATTGACTAAGGAATTTCCGCTGTATGCGCAACTAAAGAAATAAGGCGCCCCCACACTTCCCTGTCTGCCGGCAGGCGTGTGGGGAATACCATAGATGTGAGTATTATAGGCCTGTAGTGCGCTGTGAACTTAATTATTGATAATATAAGATGGTTTGAGGGCGCACTTCCGCTAGGGGGGCAAGCCCCCCTTCGGCGCTCACTGCGTTCGCTGAGCACCCCCCAAGCGTGGGGGACGGTTTCCCCCACACCCCTTTACTGCACTGTCAATTATTGAAAATTAATTTCACAGTGCAGTAGTGTATTGGAGAAGCAAAAATGATAAAGCAAAAAAGTAAAAAATGCCAGGATATGCGTCCGGGCTGGGATGAATACTTTTTAGGAATTATTCAGGAAGTAGCTAAAAGGGCAACCTGTGACAGAGGCAAGGCAGGCTGTGTGATTGTGAAAGATAAAAGAATCCTTGCTACCGGCTATGTGGGGTCGCCCGCGGGCCAGCTTCATTGCGATGAGGCCGGCCATATGATGCGGGATGTGGTTGCCCCTGACGGCTCAATGAGCAAGCATTGTATACGGACAATCCACGCGGAGCAGAATGCCATTTGCCAGGCAGCGCGCTTTGGCATACCTTTAGAAGGCTCTACATTATATTGTAAAATGGAGCCTTGTTTTACCTGCGCTAAAATGATTGTAAACTGCGGAATAAAAAGGGTTGTCTGCGAGAGTAAATATCATGCCGCGGCACAAAGCCGGGATTTGTTTAAGAAAGCCAAGGTAGCATTATCCGTATTGTCTAATGCGGTGGTGAATTATAAAGATCAAAAATAATGGGAATAAAATAACGCTATGAAAATAACCAATCAGCAAACACCAATTACCAATTATCAAACGTTTGGTTAATGTATCTTGTCTGCCTGCCCTCAGCTTCGCCGCGAGGCGAGCCGCAGGCAGGGTTATTGATGATTAGTTTGTGATAGTATATATTTCTCGGGAGGTTTTAGGATGAAATGCCCCTATTGCGGTTATAAAGAAGATAAGGTTATTGATTCGCGTTCAAGCTCAGGAGGTAATTCCATACGGCGAAGGCGTGAATGCCTTAAATGCGAACGGCGGTTTACTACCTATGAATATATTGAACAGATACCTCTGTTAGTTGTCAAAAAGGCCGGGCAACGTGAGCCTTTTGACCGCACTAAAATTTTATCCGGTATCATTAAGGCCTGTGAGAAACGGCCGGTGAGTATGCAAAAAATGGAGGATATGGTAACTTCGATTGAGCGTATCGTGATGCGTAAATATGAGAAGGAGATTCCCTCAACAATCGTCGGCGAGCTGATTATGGAAAAACTCGCGGAAATTGATGATGTCGCGTACGTGCGCTTTGCCTCAGTCTACCGGCAGTTTAAGGATGTCAACCAGTTTATGAAGGAGCTTCAGGAGATTTTAGGCAAAGGAGCTTATAAAAAGTTGCCGAAAGCTAAAAAAAAGAAACGATGATGATTCGCGCGTGTACCGTTAACCGTGTACCGTTTACCGTAACGCTTAGTGGTTAACGCTACAGGCGACGTTTGTTTTTGTACAGGAGATGGCAATGATTGAAATGGAACTGAATAAAATTATTATTGATGAAAAGCGCCAGGATCAGATTATTGTTTTAAAAGAAAAGAACGGCGATAGGCTGTTGCCTATTGTGATTGGCCTCTTGGAGGCCTCAAGCATAAAAATGAAGCTTTCCGGGGTTAATCCTCCCCGTCCGCTTACCCACGACTTGCTGTATTCCATAATCGACGCGTTAAAGGCAAAGGTTGAGAAGATAGTCATTGATAAGTTGGAGAATAACACCTTTCATGCCAAGCTGTTTTTAAAAACAGAAAGCGGCGAGTCGAGAATCATTGACGCCCGCCCTTCGGATTCTATCGCATTGTGTGTGCGCGTCAAAGCGCCTGTTTTTGTGGAAGAAGAAGTCGTAGAGCAATCGGCCAAGTCTAATACATAGCGCGCTATCTTCATACATGGACTTTATCCTCACCGAACTCAAACACAACCCCTCTCTGCGGCGTATTATTGAGCTTACCCGGGACTGTCCTCAGGAAATCTATCTTGTCGGCGGTTGGCTTAGGGACATAATGCTTAAGAGAAAAACGAAGACGCGCTCTCGTCTGTCGCGCGGTAATTTGTTCTATGGGGATTTTGACTTTGCGGTTTCCTCGCAGGCAATACGATTGAGCCGGGAAATCGCGAAAAAACTAAAGAGCGGCTTTGTGATCTTAGACAAGGAGCATGGCTCAACGCGGATTATTTACCGAGACAACAGCTTTTCCTGTAATTTCGATTTTACTGATTTTCGCGGCAAAGATATCAATGAGGATTTGTTGCACCGTGATTTTACGGTTAATTCATTGGCGGTAAATTTAAAAAGAATAAAGCAGGCAAAAAGCGCTGATGAGATACTGATTGATAACTATCGCGCGCGAAAGGATATTAAGGCCAAGACTATTCGCGTAATTTCTGACTTCAGCCTGCCAGAGGACCCGGTACGGATATTGAGGGCATTTAGCCTGAGCGCGGTATTGAATTTTAACATCGCGCCAAAGACAAAAGCGGCAATAGCAAAATATAAAAAAAGCGTTACATCGTCCGCTTTTGAACGTATCACTGAAGAGCTGTTTAAAATCATGAATTCAGAAAACGCCTTTACGACTTTTGCGTCTATGGATAAGCTTAAGGTTTTAGATGAAATTATCCCTGAAATTAAAAGTATGCGTAAGGTCAGCCAGGGGCCGTACCATCATCTTGATGTTTACGGCCATTCGTTGGAAACGCTTAAGCAGATCGAAATACTCTTTGAGCAACTGAAGCGCCATAGGAATATCCAGGACTACCTTAATCAGGTAGTCGCGGGAACTCATACCAAGCGCGCGCTTTTAAAATTAGGGGCATTTTTACATGATATAGGAAAACCTATCGCAAAGAGGCGTGTCGGAAGAAAAACGTGTTTTCATGGCCATGAAAGGGCAGGGCGAAATATCGCGCGAGGGATTGCCGGGCGGCTGCGTTTAGCAAATGATGAGAGAAATGCCTTGGAAAAAATTATTTTCTGGCATTTGCGTCCCGGGTATATGGCGGATATTAAGCATTTAAGCCGCCGGGCGGTATTCAAATACTTCCGGGATACCCAGCGTGAGGCTGTAAGCATCATTTTATTATCGATAGCAGACCAACGTTCAACCCGCGGGCCGTTAACCCGCGGGGCAAACCGAAAGCATCATGAAGACGTATGTTTGGAATTAGCCAAAGAATTTTTCAGTAAAGAGAAAGAAATAAAACTGCCGAGGCTTATCGATGGCAATGATGTGATGAAACATTGTAACCTTTCTCCCGGCCCGTTGATTGGGAAAGTTTTAGCTGAAGCTGAAGAGTCTCAAGCGGTAGGTGAAATAACAACGAAAGCTCAGGCATTGGCGCTTGCAGGGGCTTTTGTAAAAGAAAGAGTAAAAAAATCATGAAAGCCTTTCTTACAGGATTATTATTTCTGATTGCGCTCGTTTTATTGTTGGGAGTTGTGTTTTTACTCTATCCTCTACTTTTACTTGCAGGGTTTCTTTTGCGGATTTGCCTGATGGTTCTCTTGGCACTAGCGGCTATTTGGCTTTTGGGTAAGTGTGTTATTTTCATCTGGGAGAAAATTACAAGAGGGGCGCAATGAGGCCAAGTGTCGCAGTAATGGTTTTAGTGATAGGCGCGGTTTTTCCCTTTCAGAGGGGATACGCGGATACCCTGTATCTTCATAATGGGCGTCAGGTAGAAGGAATTATAGAGAGGGAAGATAAAGATAAAATAGAATTAAACGTAGGATTCGGTACGGTTACCTTTAGAAAAGATAGAATTACGAAGATATATAAATCTAATTCCCAAGAGTCAGAAGTAATCAAAGAGCGTTGGATGGAGCGAAAGCAAGCAGAAGCAAGGCGTCAGGTAGAAGAAGAACGTAAGCCCAAAGACGTCGCAATCGAAAATGAAGATTCAGGGCATATTGTGGTGGAGGCTTTGTTAAATGGTAAAGTCTCGGCTAAGCTTATCGTTGACACAGGGGCGTCGCTCTTTACTATAACGCACGCGGTTGCCTTAAAGCTAGGGATAAATCCGGATGAAATAAAAGAGCATGTTGAATTGCAAGTAGCCAACGGAGAGAAAGTACAAGCAAAATTCTTTCTCTTAGAAAGTGTTCGTGTGGAAAGTATGGTGGTTAATGATGTTCCGGCCGCGATTATGCCAGAGAATATTACTAATGCCGGCTTTAAAGATGGGCTTTGTGGCATGTCATTTTTAGGACGATTCAAGTTGACGATTGACCAGGCGAAGAAGAAACTTACCCTTGAAAAATTATAGAAGCAGCTTTTTATAAGCCGGATTTTGTGTCAGAACTTGAACTTAGCGGGTTAAAGGAAATGATGAAGATAAAGAAGGCAGAGCTTACCATAGTACAAGGAGATATTACCGAACAAAGTGTAGGTGCTATAGTTAATGCCGCCAATAACGAACTTTGGATGGGGGGAGGGGTGGCGGGCGCAATCAAGAAAAAGGGCGGACAATGTATTGAGGATGAGGCGGTGAAAAAAGGGCCGATAGAAATCGGTGAGGCTGTCGCTACATCAGCAGGCGATTTGAAGGCAAAATATGTGATTCACGCGGCAACAATGGGCATGGACTCAAGGACTGATGAGCTGAAAATCCGTTCATCGTGCGCCAATGCTTTAAAAGAAGCGGAAAAATTAAAAATATCTTCAATTGCTTTTCCCGCGCTTGGCTGTGGGGTGGGAGGGTTCCCAGAGGTAGGCGCGGCTAAAATTATGGCCCAGGAGGTATTTCGCCATATATGGTTTGATTATCCCGAGACTTCTTTAAAAGAGATAGTTTTTGTGCTTTATGATAAGAAGGCCTACGGTATATTTAATAAAAACGCGTTGAGCTATTTGGAATATATGATTCATAAATTGCAATCAGGGCCGTTTATTACCGTAGACATAATCATAGAATTGCCAGGCGGTATTGTGCTGATAGAGCGCTCAAACCCGCCGTACGGTTGGGCTATTCCCGGGGGGTTTCTTGATTATAATGAGAGTTTAGAAGATTGCGCGGTGAGAGAGGCAAAAGAAGAAACATCCCTGGATATTTATGATTTAAAACAATTGCATACCTATTCTAAACCAGGACGCGACCCCCGTTTTCACACCGTAACTACGGTTTTTACCGCCAAAGGCAAAGGCGTCCCCAAGGCAGATTCAGATGCCGCTAATCTTAAGGTTTTTAAACCTGAAGACGCGTCAAAGCTTAACCTGGCCTTTGATCATAAACAGGTGCTTAGGGATTATGTGAATTATAAGAAACCTAAGTTATAATGAAGATGGAAACAGTCTTGACAATGCGTACGCTTTATGGTACGCTTTAGGCAGGAGGTGATTGTATGACTACGTTAACCGCCACACAAGCGCGAAGCCGACTATATAAACTGCTGGATGTTATTACCGCATCGCATGAGCCTGTGCAAATTACTGGAAAACGCCACAACGCGGTGTTAATATCTGAAGAGGACTGGCGCGCGATAAACGAAACATTGTACTTGCTTTCTATTCCGGGGATGCGCGCATCCATTCAGAAGGGCTTAAAAGAGCCAGTTTCACGATGCGCCAAGGCCCTTAAATGGTAAGGTGGCAGATAGTATATACAAGGCAGGCGCAAAAAGACGCAAAAAAACTTTTTGTTTCAGGGCTGCGGCCTAAAGCGGAAGCCCTTTTAGAAATCTTAAAAGTGAATCCTTTTCAAAATCCTCCTTCTTTTGAGAAATTGGTCGGCGACTTAGAAGGCGCTTATTCCCGTAGAATAAATATTCAGCACCGGCTGGTATATCAAGTGATAAAAGAATTGCGCACGGTAAAAATTATCCGTATGTGGACGCATTATGAATAAGTATTTTATAACTTATCCTGAGCAGATGTTTCGGCGCGCTTAGAAAGAATATTTCAGTAGGATTGGTTTACCATTGCGCTATAGCATATTTTCTCGCGGAGGCTCCGCCTCCGTGAGGCAAAGACTGGAGGCAAAGATGTTACGTTATTTAATCGCGGGGGAGTCGCATGGCAAGGCTTTGATGGCAATTTTGGAAGGTTTACCAAGCGGGCTAAAGGTTCAAAAAGAAGGAATTGATGCTGAGCTCGCCCGGCGCCAAGCAGGCTATGGCAGGGGCGCTCGGATGCAGATTGAGAAAGATACGGTTGAGATAATCTCAGGGTTGCATAAGGGCCTGACCATTGGAAGCCCTGTAGGAATGCTTATTCAGAATAAGGATTTTAGTATCGATAGGCAAGCCGCTATTACCAATCCCCGCCCGGGGCACGCGGATTTGGCTGGGTTGTTAAAATATGGCTTTAGTGATGCCCGTCCTGTATTAGAGAGGGCATCGGCGCGGGAGACCGCGGCACGGGTTGCCATAGGCGCGGTATGCAAAATATTCTTGGCGGAGTTTGACATCACTGTTAGCTCTAAAGTGCTTTCTATTGGCGGAAAAACCATCAAAGAAGAAATGCGGAAGATAATAGATGAAGCTATGCGCAAAAAAGATAGCGTAGGCGGAAGTTTTGAGGTGGCTATTCGCGGGGTTCCCGTGGGCTTAGGCAGTTATGTCCAGCCAGACAGGCGCCTTAACGCTCGCTTGGCTGGAGCTATTATGTCTGTCCCTGGAATTAAAGCTATAGAGTTTGGCTTGGGGTTAGAGTGCGCACATAGGTTTGGCTCACGAGTCCACGATGCCATTTACTATTCAAAGGCTAACGGTTACTACCGAAAGACTAATAATGCCGGTGGTATCGAAGGGGGAATTTCAAATGGCCAGGATATCATTATTCGCGGCTATATGAAGCCCATTGCTACTTTGAATAAGCCTTTAGCCTCGGTAGATATTAAAACTAAAAAGGCTATGCTTGCTTCTATTCAGCGCGCTGACACCTGCGCGGTTGAGGCCGCGGGCGTAGTCGCGGAAAGCATGACAGCCTTTGAAATTGCCAACTGCCTATTAGAAAAATTCGGCGGGGATTGCCTTAAGGATATCCAGCAAGCCTATTGTGCTTACCTTAAAAGAATTAGTCGCTAAGTGCCTGCAAAAAGATAAGCCCGCATGGAGTGAATTTGTTTTACGCTTTCGGCCGCTTGTAGAAAGGGCTGTCCGTGCCAGGCTACACCGCCACAATTTCTCACATACCATAGAAGATATTAAGGATATTACTCAAGGGATATTCCTTGATATCTGGAAGAATAATAAGTTAGCCTTAGTCAAGGATGAAGACAGAATTAGCGGCTGGCTTGCCATTGTTTCTCAGAATGCCGCGATTGACTTTATCCGTTCCCATGCAAAGTTTAACCGTCAGGATTCTTTTTTCTTTAATGATGAGGGCGCCTCGCAGGAAATTATACCCCTTTTAGCTTCAGCAGCTGATCCACTGAAAGAACTCATTCAGGATGATTTTAGCTTGGCGGTAGAAAAGCTTATTGAGTCTTTAGAGCCGAGGGAAAGGCTTATCTTGAGGCTCAACCTTCAGCATAATAAGACTCATAGGGAAATCGCGAAATTTATGAAAATCCCTATTAATACTGTCTCAAGCATCTTGCGCCGGACAATGCTGCATTTCAGGGAAGTGCTAAGAAAACATGGGCATAGCGATATTTGATTTAAAGCTGAACATCCCCCCCTGCGGTACGCACCGCGGAGGTGCGCAGATGGTTTCTAAGATTTTTGCACGAAAATAGCTTAATTTTACGTCTTATAAAGTAGGGGAGAAAAATATGCCAGATTTAGAGAAAATCATAAAGAAGAGTTTTGGAAGGAGAGAGCCTATCCTTAAAAGAACTTCGCTTTGTCCTTCAGAACTGGAATTAGGGAAGTATTTGGATAAAACATTACCGCCAAGCCAAAGGGATAAAATTGAGAAGCACTTGGCAGATTGCGGCTATTGCCTGGATTTGCTGGTAGTGGCAAAGGATGCGGTTGATGCGTCAAAGAAGAAGGTGAGCCTGACCCAAAGCTTAGCCAAACAAAAGTGGTTTATTTTGAGTATGATGAGTTTCTTGCTTTCTTTTTTCATTAAGCGGTATTTCTTTCAGTTTTTGACCTTAAGCCTTATTCTAGGGATTAAATGGGCACTCAGCGTTGAGGGAAGCAGGAATCTGGTGATGATTTTTCGCAACTTGAGCCATCATCAGGAAGATAGCGGCAGGGAAAAGCCAGAAAAGGTATTTGAGAGGAAGCACTAAGGCGGCAGAGACATTATAAACGTTAAAAAAGCCGCTATGATCTTTCTATAAATGGTGGGAAACTAACAGCTTCTATGTTATAATTATGGTGGAGGTAAACCAATGAGTACTGTAAAAGAAGAGGCAAAGAAAATAATTAACAGGTTATCTAAAAATGCTACGTGGGATGATTTGTTATATGAGCTTTATGTGACAAAAAAGATTGAGGTGGCGCTTGATGCCGTTAGTAAAGGGAAAACCGTCTCACACGAAGAAGCAAAAAAGCGGTTACTCTCAAAATGATAATAGTATGGTCGTCGCCCGCCGTTGCCGATTTAGAAAACTTACGTGATTATATTGCTCACGATTCCCCTTACTACGCCGCAATTTTCATCGAAAAGATAATTGCCGCCGTTGAGAAAATTATATCTTTCCCCTTGATGGGCCGCATCGTCCCCGAATACGGCAATAAAAATATTCGTGAAGTTATATACCAAAACTATAGGATTATCTATAAAATAAACGCTAAAACCATTTTTATTTTGACTATAGTGCATGGTGGCCGTAACCTTTATAGATTATTTAAGAAATAATAAGGCGGGAGAGCTGTTTTTACCGCAGACAACGCCACTCTGATGGCTATATTTTGTTTACCCACAGCTAAAATTCAGCCTTCGGCCTCTCTGCCACAAAGCTTGGCGGGATCAATTCGCCTCTGACGGTAAGCAGTGATTTACCCCGCTTCGCAAACTGAGGCAAAATTTTCTTGCGATAATTTTGCCTCGCTCCGCGGGGTCAATTCGCGCTTACAAGTTATGTTCGCCTGCCGCAAAAACGGCGGCTTCATAACTTGTGCGCTCATTGAAAATATTTGCACGAAAATAGCCATTTCTTACGTCTATATAAGTAAGGACAAAAATTATGGTAAGGGAAAGGCCATAGTTGAGATGTCTGAAACTTATCCCGCCCCTTTTATTTATTCACGTTTTAAAAATTAAAAAACTTGAATACAAAAAAGGTGCGGGGTCAATTCGCCCGCCACAAAGATTGGCGGGCACATTGAGGAGGTGGCGAGATGGTAGAAAGTAGCGATCTTCAGGTGGCTCGGCTCTTTAGGGTCGAGAAGGAAGGCAGTAAGCTTAAGGCATTTGTGGATTTAGCCATAGGCGGCTGCCTTATTGTCAAAGGGTTTAAGATAATGCAAGGCCAGGAAGGCTTGTTTGTCAGTATGCCCAGCCAGCCCGGCAAAGACGGTAAATGGTATCAAGTGGCATTGCCTGCCACCAAAGAAAAGCGCAGCCAGATAAGTGAAGTAATCCTCTCGGCCTACAAGGAATAAACAACAGATTGCTTTATTTTAACGTTAGGGTAAAATAAACCATAAAGTAGGGGTAGTTATGACAAGCTATCCCTGCTTTATGGTGAAGAAAAATGGAAAGTTTATGAAAACTTATCGAATCGTTGTGACAAAATCTTATTTTAAAACTCCCGGTTTCTACAGATTCCGTCTATCCTAAAATGCAGGAAAAAATTCTCATCATAGAAGACGAACCCGATATCGTTAAGATGCTTGAGTATAATTTTAAGAAGGAGGGTTTTCGGATAATAAGCGCTTCTAACGGACAGAGGGCTTTAACGCGGGCCGAAAGAGAACATCCCGACATTATTATCCTAGATTTGATGCTTCCTGAGATTGACGGGCTGGAAGTATGTAAGTCTTTGAAACAGTCTCCCGGCACCGCGCATATTCCAATTATTATGCTCACCGCTAAGGCCCAGGAAACGGATAAAATTGTGGGGCTTGAATTGGGAGCGGATGACTATATAACCAAGCCGTTTAGTATCCGGGAGCTGACCGCGCGCGTTAAAGCGGTGCTTCGCCGGGCGCGGGAAAAAGATAAACTGCCGGAGATTTTTAAGATAGGAAACCTAACAATTGATTTTTCTAAGATTAAAGTAGCTATAGGGAATAAGCCTGCCGAACTTACGGCTAAAGAATTTGAGTTGTTATCGGCCTTGATAAAGGCCAAGGGCAGGGTTTTATCCCGGGATTATCTTTTGGATACTATATGGGGTTTTGACAATGCCGTTGAGATTCAGAGCCGCACGGTGGATGTGCATATACAGACCCTGCGCAAGAAGCTAAAAACAGAAGCAAAACGCGTTGTTACCGTAAAAAACTACGGTTACCGTTTTGAGCAAGAAGAGGAGTAAAAAGATATCATGTTTTTCTGGCAGCCCGGGCGGCATATAAGAAAAATGACGGCAGTATTAGAGGAAATTGCAAGGGGCAATCTCCAGCAGAGGATTAACATTTACTCAAAAGGCGCGCTCGGGAGGCTGGCACAGGTAATTGACAGTTCAATTTCCGCGTTAACCGCCCAAATAAATGTTCTTAATAGGGAAGCAGTCAAGGGCAAAGCCATCTTAACCAGTATGGTTGAAGGGGTTATTGCCATAGATAAGGATGGCAGGGTTTTGTCTCTTAATCCGACAGCGGAGAAGATATTTAATATCAAAAAACAGGATGCCGAGGGCAGGCTGTTTTTAGAGGTTATCCGTAATAACGATATTTTCGAGATTATTAGCCGTGTTTTAAAAAGCGGCGAGCCGCTATCAAATGAACTTAACCTTATCTTACCGGTACAGAAAGTATTTAAAATCAATGCCTCAGCTATCTTTGAAGATAGGGCTGTTGCGGGCTGTGTCTTGGTTATTCACGATATTACCCAGATGCGCAGGCTTGAGAGGGTCCGCTCGGATTTTGTGGCCAATGTTTCCCATGAATTAAAGACGCCCCTTACCTCTATTAAAGGTTTTGTGGAAACCCTTCTTGAGGGGGCTATCGATGATAAGGAAAATAACCGGGAATTCTTAAGGGTTATTCAGGAGCATACTAATCGCCTGGAGAGCCTGATCAATGATTTATTGGATTTAGCTTCTTTGGAGGAACGCGGAGTTTCTTTACGCGCGCAGGAAGTGAATTTTAAGGAACTGGCGGATAAGATTTTGATGAATTTTGAGGCACAGCTAGAAAAGAAAGAGGTTGAAGCAAGAAATGAACTCCCCGGAAATCTTATCGTTAACGCGGATAAAGATAAGATAGAACAGGTTTTTACCAATCTCATTGATAATGCCGTTAAGTTTAACCGCCAAAAAGGCAGTATAAAGATTTATGCCCAGGAGCTTCCTGATAACAAAATCAAGGTCATAGTCAAGGACTCTGGGGAGGGTATTCCTCCTAAGGATATCTCGAGAATCTTTGAGCGTTTCTACCGCGTGGATAAGGCCCGTTCGCGCGCCATGGGAGGAACGGGGTTAGGCTTATCAATAGTCAAACATATCATTGAATCGCACGGAGGAAGTATAGAGGTAGAAAGCAGCGAAGGCCTCGGCTCGGAATTTTCTTTTATTCTCCCAAAATAGTTTTTACCTGAATTCTACACCCGTTTAAGCCATTGAGGTATGGCTTGGGCGGGTTTTTTATTTTACCCGGATTTTACATTGTCTTGAAGCGGACTTTACCTCCATATCTTATACTTTAGTTGTAAAACGAATATGAGAGAGGAGGTGAAGACATATGACAGGAACTTTATTTAACTTGGAAAAGGATTTTCTCGCAAGCTCACTTCGTGCGCTGATTAACCGACTGCACGACGTGCTCTCGGCGATAGAAGAAAGAGAGAGCGTGGAAAGCGAGTTTACCGCTAACAGCCTGAAGTCCGCGGAAACGCAGCTGCGCCAGATACGCCGTTTTTGCGCCATTGGATAAGGCAGGCGAAAAAAAGATAAAAGGAGTTTTAATCAAGGAGAAATGAAATGGTAAATAAAATAGGGATGATAGTTTTAGCGGTATGGTTTCTGGGGGTTGGCCCCGTATGTTTCGCCGCGACTACCCAGGTGGATGCCCTGATTGAGAAACTGGTAGAAAAGGGGATTCTGGAGCGTCAGGAGGCAATCAAGCTAAAAAGCGAGATTGCTGAGGATGAAAAGATAGTAAGGGAAGAAGGGCTTAAGCAGAGCTTGCCCGGCTGGGTAAGGGAGATGAAATTGAAGGGTGATTTCCGCCTGCGTTATCAGTATGAGAAGAAAAAAGGCAGTAATACCAACTCCGGAAATACCACTGAGAGGGATAGGGGCAGAATCAGGTTTAGGCTGGGCGCGGAGACTAAGGTAAATGACCAAACCAAAGTGCTTTTTGGTTTGGCAACCGGCGGCACTGAC
>MHGF01000001.1 GCA_001805445.1 Omnitrophica WOR_2 bacterium GWF2_43_52 | reverse complement strand
AAAACGTTCTTTGATATACTTACTGATATACTCTTTAAAAAGAATTTTCCTGCCTTCTTCGATAACGAAACAATCTGTATTTAATGACTTAGCGGCATTCGGTTCTCCTGGAAACTCAATGTGCCTAAAGAGCTGCGTTTCTCTTCTGGGGAATAGAAGTAAGCCAGGTTTTTCGCTGTGACAATATAAAAAAATAATTTGAATGGGATCCTCTTTTAACCTGAAACCATGTCGCGCATCCAAAGACACCTCATCATGAGAAAACCGTCCCCAAATTGTAAATGATTCAGTAGAGGAAATAACATCTTCCTGGCCAAATAAATCTTTAATTTTCTGCTTGATGCTTTTATCGCTTAACAAACGCGATAGGCCTTCAGCAACTTTCTGTTGTGGTTTCATCATCGGACTGCTTACAACCAATTTTTTATACATCGCTTCTAAACTGCTTTTTCTATTGCTATAGCTATCATTATGCCGGTATGCTCCCGTTTCCACGATAAAGGTGTTTACCGGCGCGAGCACTAAGTTGCCTACTGATGCGCCATTTTTAACCATGTCCCGGATTTTACTTGAGGACAATTCCATAAGATGGGAAGGAAGCTTAAACGGAAAAGAATTGATTTTATGATGATGTTCCTGATGCCGCCAATATTCATCGGTATCTTCAATCCTGTTTTTGATGCCGCCTCTATCCATTACGATAATGTGATTTTCATTGAGTAATCTTTCTGCTTCTAACGAATCAGCTTGAAGCGTATTCTGCAGGGTATCTCTTCCCAGGATAAAATACACCTCTACTGCTTCATCATAATGTTTCTTATAGAATTCCCGCAGAGCCCTCCCCATATGCAGAAAAGAGCCTTGATTAGCCACAAACAAGCCTTCCGCCAAAGCGCTTTCTTTAATCACTTCATTCACCGTTAAAAGGCGGTCTTCAAGGCTCATGACAATATTAGTTTTACTCGTGTGGCGCGTAGACAAGAGAAAAACAATACCGTCTAATTTTCTCCCTTCGGCTAAAGGTAAATCCTTGGCCTGCCGCATAAGCTCATAATGCGCGTTATGTAACGGATCGGCCGTTACCGCCACTGCGCCGATATTCCTGGCGCGCCCTTTGGCAACTACAGCCCGCTTGTATTCCTTAACTAAAACTACTTTTGGCTCTTTGGAAGACTCCGCTTGCCGTATTTTTTCACGCGCCTCGCTCCAATCTTTAGAAGAATTCTCAATTGTCCAGCGGTTAGCGCTCAATATCTCTGTTATTGCTTTATCCCAGTCCTGCGCGTCCAAAAACCTAGCTGCCGCTGCCACATCAACAAAAAACCTTAATTCCTGAGGATGTTTTTTAAGCCGTTCCATAGTCTGCCAGCGCAATAACCAGATAAACTGACGGATTAACTTAAGGCGCAGCATCTCAGGGATAGCGCGAATCTCTTCTTCGCTTAAAGGATATCCCACTTTTTCAGCCTCTTCTTGATAGCCTATCACCCAATCCTTAAGCCCCTCCAGAGTAAACTTGCCTTTTTTATCGTACAGGCTAAAAAACATACTGCGGATAACATCATAAATTCGCGCCTCTTCCCGTGCCGTGTCCCAGTCAATAACCCCGGAAATTTCTCCGTATCTATCAAACTTAACATTTCTGGGCGAATAATCGCCGTGAATAACCGCACGGGGCAGCTTTCCATATCTTGAATCCATAAGCATTTCTTCGCGCGCCCTGTGTATCTGCTCTATAAAAAATGAAACATGAGCTAAAAAGAGTTTTTCCGCTTCACTTAAACGCGCGGGGCTTTGCTTAAGCAAATTCTCCCGTATATCCCGCAATTGCCTGAGGCGGGATTCTCTGCCGTCAAACTCAATAATAGAATCAACCTTTCTCTTTCCTTTATCCGGCACAAATTTACCATCCATGGTAAGCGCGTGAAATTTAGCCAAAAACTCCTGCGCGCCCCTAATCATCTTGGGGTTGACGTTTCGCGCGGGAATAAATTTACCGCGGATAAATTCATACATCACAAAAATGTCCTTACTATTTTGCTCGCGATACAATGGATTGCCTTCACTATCAGGAATTATTTTGGCTATTGCTATTGCCGGGTCTTCCTGTAAAAGATATTCAAAAAGCTCTTTTTCCCATAGTGACCCTTCCAAATTCCAATTTGATTTTCGTATCACGGACTTAGGTTTAACATCCACTATACAGACCCTGCTCACAAACCCTTCATGCGGCAAAGGCATATGAATATCCTCGCTCTTTAAGCCTCTAATGTTATGCGCGGCCACTACTTTCGCTATCTCTTCTCTGGTAATGGATAGCTTCTCATCTCGCAAAACAAACTCTTTTCTTATTTGCCTCAACTCTCTATTGACTAAAGCGGTATTTTCTATGACCTCTGATGCAATAATATTTGAAAGCATCTCATCCTTTTTAGCGGCTATATCAGCCGCCCGGGAATGTATATACACTCCTAAGCGCGCTGCCTCTTGGGCCAAGAGCCCCTGGGAGATAAGTCCGGCAATAATCCCGGTCAAAACATCTCCAGTGCCGGCAGTTGCCATAGCCCTGTTTCCTGCGGTATTCACAAAAAGCTCACCTTGCGGATACGCCACTACGGTTGGGGCGTCTTCACTGCCTTTTAAAACCACAATAACGTTATATGAAGCGGCAAATTCTCTGGCTATGTCTTTACGATGCCTGCGTATATAAGCAATAGTTTTACCCGTGAGTTTTGCCATTTCGCCTAAATGCGGGGTGATAACCACAGGGGCCTTTGCCTTGCGCAAGAGGGAAGGATTACCTTGTAGGGCGTTAAGGCCTCCGGCATCTAATACAATCGGAATTCCCGCTTCGCGAATAAGCCGATACACCATTTCCTTCACTGCTTTTTCTTCTGTTTTTAACCCTGTGCCAAGCGCTAACGCCTTAATCCTTTTTTTCTTAATATCCATTAGAATCATATCTGCTGATTGCGAATTAAAATATCCCTTCTCGCTATAATGCCAGGCAATAACCTCGCGCAATTTGTTGGCGTTAAAATCTGTCATCAACTCATTAGTAACCCCCGCAATCACCATCCCCGCGCCTACGCGCATCGCGGCATCAGTGGCTAACTGTAATGCCCCGATATATTCTTTAGCGCCTCCTACCGCTAACATCGTTCCCCTCGCCCCCTTATAGGCATCTGCTTCTATCTTAGGGAGTAAAAAGCAGGCATCCTCTTGGCTTATAGAAAATTCCTTTGATTTCTTATCCAATATTGCCTCTATAAATAAGACTGCCTGGGGAAAGTCAAAGCCGGGGCTAAGGATTTGAACATCATTCCTCCAGCGCTCAAGTTGCCCTTGAGGCGTAAAATATCTAACCCGCGCGCTAAAGCCTAAGCGCGAAAGCGCCCGCACGTATTCTTCAATACTGTAATACTGCCAACTCTCTTCCCTTTCAATATCCCAACGGGGAGTGCCCACATACGCGTATTCGGTAAGGAAGCGGATAAAATCCTGCATAGTAAGCTTCACCATATTTTCACCGGTAAATTCATATGTTACCTTTTTGGGCAGGTATTCTTTGACAAACCGCGTAAATCTTTCCTTTATTTCAGGATCCTTGAATTGAAACTCAATCTTCTTATGCCGTTCATCAAGTGATACCTCTAATCCATCATAAATATAAAGGCGGCCAAAAGGCTTAAGCAGGCCTTTAGCCTTTAATAAGCCTTTTCCCACATAGGCCTTGCCTAAGCGTAAATTTACCCGCTCTGAAACGATGCGATTCGGCCTTCCATAATGTGAAAACACCTCGTGCCAGATATTATCGGTAATAATCACATCGAACTTTCCTTTAAAACGGCTCAAATTACCGTCAATAACATCCATAGCCAAATAGTGAAAATCAGGCTCATTCTGTTCTGCCTGATCAATAATGTCCAGGTTACAATCCAAGGCGTAGTAGTGAATGGCCGCAGGAGTTAATCTTTCTTTCAATATCTTTAATTCCACTGCCTGGGCGCTGCCAATAGACAAAACGGAGATTTCTCCCGCCCCTTGAACCAGGCGCGCGCGAATATAAGCCTCAATGGCATCTAAGACAAGCGCCTTGCGGTCTTTTGCTTTATAAGACTCTTCCATTTTCTTCAAATAATCCTGAAATGTCTCTTTTTCCCCCAGCCCGATTCTTCCTCCGGCGAACTTATAAAGGCCCTTCTCTTGTATGTAATGCGCTATCAAACGATGCACTAATGGTTCAACAGGCTCGCCCCATTTAATAAAATTTCTTGCCTTCGCTGAGGTAATGCTATCGTAGGCTTCTTTTAAACGGATTGTCTTGACGCTCGCCGCTAAAGAGCGATTTCGAGGGTGCGCGCGCAGGAATTCTTTTACAGTTTTACCTTCTGTTTCAGAAACAATAAAATTACACTGCCGGTTCTCTAGAAAATCCTTTATATCCTTTCCTTTATAGTGCCAGGTAAACATCTTTTCAAACGACCCAATGCCCATAATAAAATACAAATCCGCTTTAGGGAACTTGCGCAAGATTTCATCCGCGATATCGCGGTAGAGATAATCTTTGCTCAGCGCTAAGGCATACGGCCCCTTATCTTCAAAAGCGAGCCTTGCCATTCTAAGGCGCTGCTCTAAACTCACTCCCGCAACCATTGTGTCAGAGGGACTTTTAACCAAAACCAATAGAACACCTTCAAGATGATACTGCTCTTTAGCCTGTTCAATCAGTTGGCTCATAGCAATGGTAGGAGGGTTAAACATGCTCACAAAGACCCCGATATTATGGCGCCTGTTACCTTTTACATCTTTTGGCAAACCATCAAAAATAATCTCAATCGGCGACGCTGAGCGGGTAATCTTATTTTGCCTTCTTTCCAATTCTTTGAATAAAGCATTAAACAACAAAACTAATTTTTTCTGTTTATAGGCTCTTCTTGTCACCTCTACATCCAAAGGAATCCCTTGAAATAAGGTTAAGGTTATGGTTTTTCCATACAGCTCTTTGAGTCCTTTGGGCGTGGGGAACATATGGTCATCGGCTTTGCCGCGATTCTCATGAAAATGTATATTAAAAATACGCTTTTTATGCCGATGGGCAAAGCGAAGAAACTTCTCAAGATTCAAGTCCTCTCCGGTCAAAAACATATGGCCGGTATCCAAGGTCAGCCCGATACATTCAGGGGTATCTTTCAATAAAAGCTTAAAATCAGAAATCTTATTGCCTATGCGCCATAGTTCTTGCGTGGAGGGGCGCATATTCTCTACCCCAACTTTTATGCGCCAACCTTTTTCCTGTATTGTATTTCCTAACAATATTAGAAACTGATTGGCCTTTTTCAGGATATCGCGTTCAATTTGTCTTTTAATTTTAGGTGGTATCTGATTATGATGTATTATGGCGGCAGGCAGACTATACTCTTTTACAAGGCTTGAGAATTTATAGGTAAGTATTTCTTTGGGAGGGTGCACGGTAACAATCAATTCCTCTGCTAAGTTATACTTACGCCTCATTTTCTCTAAGAATTCAAAATATGCCAGCAGCCGGCCAAATTCATCCGTATCCCCGATAGACCACTCTTTTGTTCTTCCGCCAGCCATGGCAATCACCTCGGGGAAGTGCCACTGTGCCTTCAAATTTTTTAGCCGCGTAAAATCAACAAGCTTCTTCATATTAGCTTCATCTTCGATAAAACACTTTCTCTTATCATCCCAAAGAATCAACTGTTCACTACGGTTAAATTTATCGGGTTTTACCTCAATCATCCCCACCGGCAGCGATGAAATTATCTTACGATCATCAAACCCTTGAAAATGCACGCTCAAAGAAAAGGGAACGGGTTTATTTTTCTTAAGCGGACTGCCTGCCTGTCGCCGAGGCGGATAGCCCGAGGGAACAGAAACGGCCATGGCTTTTTCCTGATATACTACAGGAAAAGAAGATAACTTGTCCGGCTCAAGCGATGAAGCAATAGTTTTTTCAAATTGACAAAATCCAAAAGGAGAAGTTAAGTCTTTCTTAACGGAAACCATAAAATGCTTATCCAGGATAGCCTTGGCCGCGTCAACACACCCTCCCAATCCATCATAATATTCGCCAACCAGAATAATGCTTTTATAATCCAAAGTCTTTAAGACATCTATAAGTTTTTGCCAGCCACAAATATAGTCGCCTCCCATCAATCCTGACAGTTCAAAGGTATCATATTTCGTGGTCAACAAATTACAGCTCACTCTTTTCTCCTTCAAGAAATTATTTACCGCTTTTTTAGTATGATTATCCGCTATAACCAATTTCATACCATCAAAAATTTCAACATTTTTCGCTGTTTCTTCTTGAAATTTACTATATCTATAGATGAGTTGTTCTATTTTGTTTCTCATTATATTATCTGCCGAATATTTTCTTAGCTCATCCCGAAATATTCTTTCCTGATATAATGGGTGCATCCATAAAATAATCCGCGAAGATGGAGGCACTTCTATTTTCCTGCCTTGCCCCAGAGGGCTGCTGCCGGTGGGCTCTTTATCGCTGGCCTTAATTTCGACTTTGAACTTTTTCAACAATTCTGCGGTTAATTCATCGAATAAGCCGGCGGACTTCAATACTTTTTCATAAGTATTTAGAAAATCCTGAAAAGCCGGGTCTTCTTTTTTGTAATCCGCGTCGCGATATAGTGCAATTAACATAAGTGCCGCTTCCCGTTCACTCTTAGTGTCCTTTTTAGGACTAAACAGCCTTTGCTTAAATTCAGAGATTGCCTCATCCATGCTGAGCCTAAACTGCTTACGCATGCGGGCCATCACCAGGGGGGCGTATTGTAGGTGCTTAAATTCCTCCGGGTTGACCCCGGCAAGGATATGAATTGTCGGCAATAAAACCGGTAAATTATCTTTGGACTTAGTAAGCGCCCTGGTAAGGATCTTGACGGCAAAGAGATCCTTCTCTTGCCTGACCTTGGTTTCAAGGGAAGCAAAAATTACCCTCAATTCTTTATCGCTGTAATTCTGGGAACCCTGCTCAATATCGTATAAGACATTAAATTCAGGATGCTTCTGCTGATATAAAGGAAGCTGGGAAGCGCGATAGCCTATCCAGAGCCTTAAAAAGTCTTCTGACAGCATTTCCATATGATATAAGATTTTGTCTAACCAGACATTAGCTTCAAAAGGCGCAAAAGATAATTCCAGGAGGCCATTTTCATTCTTATCTAAAAGCTGTTTCTGGACATCTTCCCAGTAATACACGATGACAGCCTCCAGAATAAATTTCCACTCCTCGTCCGTTAGTTTATCCTTCAGCTTGCGCAGAATGGCGGGAATCATCCCCGCGGCCCCGGGTAAACATTTGATCTGTTGATCGGCAAACAATACGCTTTCCAAATATGCCCGAAAGGACTCCCGATAATATAGATAATCGTCATTTTTAAAATATTTTAGAAAAGCATTACTTACTTCAACAGTTATCCCATTATACAATCTAATCGGAAACACATTGACAAAACTATCCAGTTCTTCAATGGTAGGTTTTAACAGCACCGCAATCTCGCCGGAAGGGGCTCTCTCAAAATACTCTAAGGCCTCTTTATATTTCCCTTGTCCTAATGATTCTTCTCCCCTTTGCTTACACAATTCGGCAAGAAAAGGTCTATATTCATGATGAAATTTATCTTTCCAGCTGAGGTCTTCTTTGTCATACAGTTCACCCAAATACCTCAGCAGGGTTGAGATTTCTTCCTTCCGCAGAACTTTTTTTACACCCTCTTTTTCTCTCCCCTTAATCCTCGCCAAGATTGATTGCACAACTACAGGAATATCTTGTTTGGGAATATTGAAACGCTGGCTAATAAATTCAGGGATGAATACCAATACCCCGACACTATGAAAGCTAGGGAATATATCCCAGTCTCTATCTTCAAAAATTAGCCAAGAAATTTCCGCGAGCTGGTAATCGATACAGGCAATTAACGGGGTTGCTTCTTTTACTTTAACTGAGGATTGGTAGAAATAACGCGCCGTACCAAGATTATCCTTTGCCCGATTAAGCAAAATCACGCACTCTTTAGGGTCGACGGCCTCTTTAGTTTTCTCAATATTATAGACAGCTCTTTGCCAGTATATTAAAGCTGTAAAACGAGAGGTCTCGCTTACAAACTTTTCATACCACTCCTCCCGTTGAGCAACGCCATTCTCTCTTGCCTTATCTTGAGGATACCCGTACACAGAAAAAAGCGCGCGGATCAGGGATATAATCTCTTCATCTGTCAATACGTCATTCAACTCTTTAAAATCCGGAGCGGAAATCAATTTCTCTAAAGCCTTGGCTGCCGTATCATCAATGGCCGCGTTGCGCTCTTCTAAAAAATACGGCAGTCCCATAAACATCCTGACTTCTTCTTTTCTAAATTTATCCATTAGTCCTTCAGGGATATCTCTATTCCGGGGAATATTATTCGCTTCCTGGTAATTGATCCCATTGCCCGCGTCAGGAGCAGCGCCTTCGGACTTACTGAATTCTCCTACCCATAGAGTGGTCAGAAATAACTCCATAATGAAATAGATAACCGTCCAAATTCGGGCCAGCGGCCGCCTTTCCCCATCCCCCAGCGGGCTGGCGGACTGCCGAAGAAGTGAGAATTTATATTGACCAGGTAACGAATAATATGCTATATTTTGTCTCATAAGGAGGTGGGAATAATGCGAAATAATATCACTTTTGAAATCAGCCCGGCCCAAGTAGAAAGCCTGGCGGAAAAGCTGCCTATAGAAAATAAGATCCGCCTTATCCATAGGCTGGTGAAAGAAACATCGGCGGACAGGCTTGACAAGCTGACAGCCAAAATGCGCGGCCGCGTAAAGAAAGCCAGGATATCCAGCAGAGATATTGACCGTATTTGCGAAGAAGTAAAGAAAGAATACGATGAAAAACATCGTCGTCATTGACCTGAATGTGTTTGTCAGGGCATTATTAACCTCCGGAGCCGATAAAGTTATATATACTACAATAAAGGCAGGAAAGATTACCCCGGCCTTCTGTCCGGACATGTTTAAAAACCTTGCCGATGTCCTCATAAGGCCGCATCTTAAATTAGGCATACGCGATGTCAAAGAAGTTCTTACAATCATCAAAGATAACGCGCTCGTAATCAAGCCTGAGATTAAAATTACTGCCTGCAGGGATGCCTCAGACAACATTATTTTAGAAACCGCCGCCGCTTGCAACTCCAAAGCAATCGTCACTAATGACGCGGATTTGCTTATTCTTAATCCTTTCCGCAATATCCCTATCGTCAACTCCCGCAAATTCTTAGAATTGCTCAAAGACATGTAGTATTTATTTATATCCACCCCCAGCGGGCTGCTGCCGGAATTTTCTTCACTGCTAAACAATTGACTGTTATCCCTGCTTTCTCCGGTATATTCTATGCCGATAATTACTTTTAGGCCTTTTATAATATCTTCTAACCGTTCCTGCGATTGATAATTATCCAATATTTCCTCTGCCAAATACACCGCCTTGCTATTAGCAAAATCCATCCCATAAATACATTCAGCTGCGCCTAAGAGCCAAAACGCTTCAAATGCGCCTTTGCCGAGATGGCTTTCAAGTATCCGTAAATCACCGCTTACATACAGCCGCGCGGCTTCTTCTTCGCCAATCAACTGTATTAATTTCTCGGCTTTTTTTCTGATGCTTTCAGCCCAATCATCTTCGTAGCGAGGATAGAAATTGACGTAACCAAGATAGGCATTCCCAAAATGAGCCATTATTCTTTTCGTATAGTATTCAGCAAGCCCTTCAGAGAGAAGGAATTCCTCAATATTCCCCAAAGAATGCATGACTTCATGCACTATTGTTCTTACTGCAGTCGTTTTTACTCCGATTAAATCAAAGGATGAATGATAATAACCGAAATTATCCAGGTTTCCCAAATAGATAAACAGCTTGCCGGAAAATACCTTAAAGGCAGGGAATTCTTTATTTGAGAATAGGGCGAAGCTATCCTTATGGAATTTCTTTAAGAATTTATAAAGGAATTTTAAGCCTCTTCTATTTATCCCCTTACAATTGTATAAAATTTGCCAGCGTTCATCTTCCCTGCTAAACACACTGTCTTCAATACTCACTTTTATACTTTGACGGATGTACTCTTCATTCTTGCCGGGAATCCCTAAACTTAGCAACTTGGAATACATCTCACGCGCGCGGGGGCTTAATTGCAATGTTGCGTATTGAGAAGCCGCTGGCCCTTTAAGAGTATTTTTTACTTCTTTAACTATCTCTTGAAATATACTTTCAACAGTACAACGCGCCTTTTGCAAAACAAACGTGTTGACATAAGGTAAAGGCGGATTCTTCAGTGCAATTTCCGCCAAGAGATTAACTTTATTTGAAAAAACATTATTACTAAAACGCCCCTTGGATTGCTTCTTAAATGTGCGAAAATATGAAAATACAGATAGCAATCTTTTTCTAATCTCTTCCCCCAGCGGGCTGGCGGATGCATTGACGTTATCACCATTTTTTATAGCCCCGGATACCGGATCAAGGCCAGGACATAATCTACAAATAAGTTCCTCTTGAAGGCCTCTGAGGCCTGGGGAAAGCTCGACCTTAATTTTCCGAATGATATTGTGCCGCTTAATCCTGTTACTTAAGACATCGGCGGTAGTGACCAAATGCACACCCAGTCCGGTGAGCTCTTTTAAAGTCTCCTCACCTGCATTTTGATCAACGGACTTAATGGCATCACTGACCAGGTAAACCTCCTTACCTAACTCAATCAGTCCAAGGCAAGCCAACCTTACGCAATAATCAGTAGCCATCCCATACACCACCACCTTTTCATAAGGCCCGAATATCTTAACGGCATCAGGATTATCAAAGACATTAAGACTATTCTTTTCAATAAAAATCTGCTGACTGTAACCATGAGCCAAAGTTTCCGGTATTTTTTCCCAACTTGTTGTGCCTTTTACACAATGAGGCGGATGGATATTAAACTCCGGATCACCATCAACATGGGTATCACAAGTAGAGATTATCGGGATGACTTTTCTCCTGGCATATCCGGTCAAAACACGGAGATTATCGATTATTTCTTCCGCCGCAGGCACATAAAGCCCTCCGTTGATATACATAAAACCCTCCTGAGTATCAATATCCGCGAAGGCAAGCGATGAATAATAAAACCCGGAAATTTCTTCCTTTGCGCGTTTCTTAATCAACGAAATATCTTCTTCAGGATAAATCCGCTTATCCTGGCTGAAAGCAAGCGCTTGAGGTGAAATGGCCATCTCACCTTTAGCCAGCATCCCTTTGATACATTCTCCTTCCAGAGCCAGAATTAATCGGGTTATCTGCCCATATTCATTAACTACGCGGTAGATTACTTTTCTTCCGGGCAAAGTAGTTTTTTCCCTGGTACTGCTGATTTTAAGCACATCTCGGCCATTTATCCCGGACAGCTTATAAACCCCGCCTAAAGCTGAGGTCTTCCCTCCACAGGCAATCTGAGACCCAATACTGAAATAAGCCGGAAGATTTTCTGTGGCGGAAATTTCCTCCACAGCCTCTGTCATATCTTTATGCGGCGCTTCTAGAGGAATACCATAAATCCTAGCCGAACGGATATTGGTTGTGCCAACTGCCCCACCGATAAACGCCGAACGGGAAACCTCCAGAGCCGCCGGCCCCTGGGCCCAAGCCAAGGCATTTTCTATAAACGGCACCCCCTTAAGAATAAAAGAGGCCCGGCAGGCCGCGGTGGCTATCAGGCTTTGAAAATTCATTATATTCAGAATATAGGTTTCCACATACTGGGCTATTGGCAGGGCCGCTTCTATTCTCAATATTGGCTCTCTGGGAAATACCACACTGCCTTCGGGCACTGCCCAGACATCCCCGGCAAACCTAAAATCCTTGAAGTAATCAAGAAAATCAGCTTCAAATAATCCTAATGAAGTCAAATATTCTATATCGCCTTGGGATGGCATTAGGTTTTCTAAATAATCCAAGACCTTATCCAGGCCAAGAGAGATTACATAATCTCCTCCCTCCGGGGCCCTGCGGTAAAAATAATCAAATACTGCCGGCTCACGGGTTCGTCCTTCCTTAAAATAAGCCTGCAGCATCAGCAATTGATACAGGTCGGTCTTCAGGGCATTGCTTTCCGAAGGAACAATTAACCTATCGCTTAACGGCAGAGGTAAAGTAATTTCCGGCCGGATAAAACCATCCAACTTATCACTCATCTGGGCTAAAGCGTATTCTCTTATCCTGAACAAATCTCCGATGCTCTGAGGCTTCAACTGTTTCAAGACAACCTCTTCCAAGCCCGCGGTATCCGAGAGCGCGGACCGGCTAAACACACCCTCAAGAATAGCCTGCTCGCCGCCAGTAACCATATTTGTCCCTACCCCAAAGCCGTCAATAGGCGCGTCCTGTTCAAGAAGCTCTTTGATTTTATATTCATCCAGGTCTCCGGA